>CAWGVI010000015.1:0-329650 GCA_963826015.1 uncultured Actinomycetota bacterium
CGGCTGCGACCCGCGCGACCATCCTGCCCGGCCGTGCCGTCAAACCTATTGGCATCGCCAACCGCCCGGGCCGGAACAGCGCTCCGGCTCTATTTGCAAGGTATCTCTCGAGAGATTACTATCGAGAGATGAATGGCGACGGGAAGGTAGCGAACTCCACTCCAGCTGAACCGGACCCCGAAGAGCACAGAGGCGTCGCGCCGACGCAGCTAAGTGATCCCCAGGTGATGCGCGCACTCTCCCATCCTGTTCGGCTCGCGCTGATTGAGGTGCTCACGTTCTACGGACCGCTCACGGCCACCGAGGCTGGGGAGCGCATCGACGAGAGTCCGACAACGTGCTCCTTCCACCTTCGCCAGCTCGCGAAGTACGGCCTGGTGGAGGAAGCGGGCGGCGGCCGCGGTAGGTCGCGTCCATGGCGTATGCGCCAGCTCGGCTTCTCGATCAGCCATGAACCCGCAGACCTCGAGGAGGATCTCGCCGGTCAGGCACTGCTCGCCGCGGCGCTGAGCCGCCAGGTTGAGCGCCACGCCGTGGCCCGGCGCAACCGCGCGGCATATCCCTAGCCTTGGCGGGCGGTTCTGTCCCAAAACGACTCCGTGTGCTGGGTAAACCAATCGGAGGCGGCCGAACTGCGCGACGCACTCTTCGAACTGGTCATGCGTTTTAATGACAGGCTCGATCCCGCCCGCCGGCCGGCGGATGCGCACCCGGTCGAACTGCTGACACTGCTGCACCCCTTTCGAACCTCCGACGGACTTTCGAGAACCCATCGGTTGGGAGCGGCACCAATATTGACGTCGACGACGAGCCCCGCAGCCTCTGGCGCAACCGTGACTTCACGCTCCTGTGGTCCAGTCAGACGCTGTCCGACCTCGGCGGCAGCGCCACGTGGCTCGCGATTCCGCTGCTGGTCTTGTCAGTGACCGGCTCAGCCGCCGATGCGGGCGTCGCAGGCACTGCGGCCGCAGTCTCGCGGCTGGTTCTCCGGTTGCCGGGTGGGGCCCTGGCCGATCGCTGGAACCGGCGACGAGTGATGTTGATCAGCGACGCGGCGCGGGTGACCCTCCTCACCATCCTCATCGCCGCTATCGCGCTCAAATTCGTTTCGTTCCCCCTGATCCTGATCCTGGTGATCGGCCTTGGCGCCTTCGACATCATCTTCCAACCCGCCGAGGCCGCATCGATCCCCCGACTCGTGCCGAAGCCCCAGCTGAGCCAAGCTTTCGCGCAGAATGAGGCCCGGCAATACGCTGCCTCCTTGGCCGGCCCACCATTGGGGGGACTGCTCTACGGCGTAGGTCGCGCGGTGCCGTTCCTTTTCGACCTGATCACCTACGCGGTCTCGTTCTGCGCAATCGCGGCGATCCGCGGACCGATCGATGCGCAACCCGAGGCGCCAGCAGCGTCGTCTGTCGCCGCGCAGGTAAGAGAAGGACTGGCCCACGTGTGGCAGAGTCGATTCCTCCGTGCGGTCGTGATGGTGGCCGCGCCGCTCAACTTCGGACTGCTGGGCGCATTGTTCGCCGCGACCGTCGTGCTGCGCCAAGAGGGCCTCGCCGCAAGCACCATCGGACTGGCCCAGGGCGTCGCGGCGTTAGGTGGTCTCCTTGGCGCGTTCGCGGCACCCGCTCTGATCAAGCGGCTGTCACTGCGCCAGATCGTCATAGTCGTCGCCTGGATCCTGGTGGTCTGCATGGTCGCCACCGCCATACTTACCGGGCGGCTTGCCATGGTGCTGCCGCTGGCCCTTGGCCTGTTCTTCGCCCCCGCAGCAAACGCCGCCCTCTTTGGGCATCTTGCCGCAACCACCCCAGACCACCTCCTGGGCCGAGTCACCAGCGTGATCATCTTTGCCGCCACCTCGGCCGCCGCATTGGCGCCGCTATCGACTGGAAGCGTTGTCGAGTACCTCGACGGCCGGTCCGCAGTGTTGCTGTGCGCAATGGCAATCACGGGATCTGCCGTGGCCGCGACGCTCAGCGCAGGGCTTCGCGAGACCCCCACGGACCCAAGCGGGCAATCGGCGGCATAACGCACGCCACGCTCAACCGCTGTCGAGACCCTAGGAGCAGTGCCGCACCAAGCAGACGCAGCGCCAAGGACATCGCCGACTCCGCCATGTCCGGACGCCCCGTATTGCGAACCTCCAGCGGGACAGCCGCTGGCCAGCCCGCCTGCCGGCATCCGGGCGTCCCACAAGACCCGCCCGGTGACGTGCACCGGTGACGGAGCCCTATCCGGACGATCTGCCGCCGGCTGTCGGGTGGCGTAAGGGTGAGGGCCCCTACTTTGACGACCAGTCACCGGTCGACCGATCTCGCCAACTTGCCCCGCTGGCGGCTCATCAATCTTCGCTGCAACTCGACAACGAAGTCCTCCGGCATGACTACAACTCCCCCGCCGTGATGAGCCGATCGAGCGAGATCTGGGCGTCCGGGATCTCGATCAGCAGCGCCCGGTCCTTCCCGACCGCGGTGACCATGGCGCGCAGCCGCTTGCGGTCCTTGTTCGTGAGCTCTTGGTTCCAGAAGTCGCGGGCTGTGAGCAACCCAGCAAGGACGACGAAGTCGCGCCTGTGCCGACCGAGGCCAGGGTCGCCCGCGTTGCTGAGCGCTGCCGCCTTACCGACCAGTGCGCCGACGAGGTTGGGCCGGCGTACGGATCCTTCGCGACCCGCGACCGACACCCGGACGGTCTCGCTGCGCTGCAGCGCTTGAGTCCCACCTGCCGTCGGCAGTGTCGGGCTGCCGGTGACACCGGAACGCGTGCTCGCGCGCTCGCCGATCCCGTCCGGCAGGAGTACGTCGATCGAGGCGTCGCCACGAACCCAGCGATGCTGGAGACCCTCCGCCGAGATGCCTGCTGATCTGAACCCGAGGTCGGTCAGCGTCTCGGTAAAGGTGGCCAGCATCGTTGGGTCGGCCCGTACGTCGATGACTGTGTCGGCGTCGTTCGTCGGTCGCACCGGGAACTGCCCCCGCTCAGCGCAGTGCAAGTGGACGAGCTGGCCGCCGATCAGCGCCCAGCCCTCGGCGAGCCGCTCGTGGAGGTCGAGGAGCCCGATCCACGATGCGGTCTGCTCGGCCGGCATGGGTGGCAGGACGATCATCGCTCGCCTGCCTTCCACTCGATGGCCAGCTCGTGCAGCAGCTCGGCTGCCCTGGCCTCCTCCCTCGGCCCGCGATGTTCGGCGAGGTCCGCCGCGAGCCGAAGACGTGAGTCCGGATACGGGTACTGCGCATCTGGGAGGACGTGCAGTACGACGTTCGCATCCCTGTCAGCCTCGACCAACAGGTAATCCCTCACGACCCCCTCCACATTCGATTCGCCGAGGTATCCCTCAACGTCGGGCGAGGCGATGCCGCTCGCCCCCAGGTCGACGAGCATGGCCCAGCGGTCATCCGCCCTGAGATCGACGAGATCGGCCGACGCCGCACGAAGCAGTCGACGCTGGGCCCGGTTTCGGAACACCGACCGGAGCGACACCACAAGTTGCCTGACTACTTCCTCATCGGCGACGGGCTCCGCAGCCGGCTCGAGCACACGCTTCAACTGCATCCGCGCCCGCGCCGACACCGCAGGCCCGCTGACACCCACCCGGTCACGGTCGTCCTCGGACGCCGCGATGACCGCCCATGCGGAACGCGCCGAATACGGGCGGCCCGCTTTGCTGCGCTCCTGGACATGCAGGAGGGAACGCTCGTCGACCACCCACTGGGACCCGATCCGCTCGGCAACCAGCGAGCCGTCCGCGATGCGCTGGTGGATCCGGGGCACGCTGACGCCCAGCCGCTCCGCGGCCTGTGCGACGCTGACTGCTCTCATGCGCACAATACTATAAGAGTTTAAAGGATTGTGGAAGACTGCTCCAGGATTGCCAAAGTGAGCCCAAAGTGAGCCCGACGGCCCGCTCTCGAGGCTCGTGCTGACGAGCCCGATCACATCACCGCAGGCCAGGGTCGCTCTTCACAAGGTGCGCAACGCACTCCACGTGGGAAGTCATCGGGAACAGGTCGAAGGAGCGGAGGGCGGTGACGGCGTAGCCGTGCTCGGCGAAGACGGCAACGTCGCGGGCCAGGGCGGCCGGGTCGCACGCGACGTAGGCCACCGCGCGCGGAGCGCGGTCGACGATCTGCTGGACCACCGTGCGGCGGGCGCCCTCCCGCGGGGGATCCAGCACGACGAGGTCGAACGGCTCGTCGTACGCCGAGGCGAGCACTCCGTCGACGCGCCCCGGCGGCGACCTCGGCGTGGTCGGGGAGGTTGCGCCGGGCGTGACGGCAGGCCTCGGCGTCACCCTCGACCGCGACGACCCGGGTGCCGTCGCCGACCCGGTCGGCCAGGAACGCGGCGAACAGCCCGACGCCGGCGTACAGGTCGAGCACCGACTCCCCCGGCTGCGGGTCGAGCATCTCGAGCACGGTCGTCACCAGCGTGGCCGGCGCACCGGGGTGGACCTGCCAGAAGCCACCGGGCGCGACCGAGAACGACCTGCCGAGCACCTCGTGGTCGGCCGGGGTGGACGCCTCGAGCAGGCACTCAGCGACGGGGACGACGTCGTGGGAGCGGTGCTTGCGCATGCCGCGGCCACCGTCGGGGAGACCGACGTAGCGCTGACGGGTGCGCCAGCGCAGGCCCTCCTCGTCACCCGGGACCGCCTCCACGGTGACGTCGAGGTCGAGGCCTGCGAGCCGGCTCAGCTGCTCGCGCACGACGGCGGCCTTGAGGTCGCGCTGCGCGGGGAGCGCGACGTGCTGGAAGTCGCAGCCGCCGCAGGCGTCGGGGCCGGCGTACGGGCACGGGGGCGTCACGCGGTCGGCCGACGGCTCGATCACCGCCACGGCGTCGCCGCGCCAGAACCGGTCGCCGTCCGCGCCCTCGGTGAGGACGAGCTCGACGGTCTCACCGGGCAGCGCGTGCCGGACGAAGACGACGCGCAGGCCGTCGCCGTCGGGCACCCGGGCGACGCAGTGGCCGCCGTGCGCCACCGGACCGACCTCCGCGGTGAAGCGCTCCCCCACCCGTGAGTGCCCGCGTTGCCGGCGCTGGCGGGGCTGCCGGGAGCGGCGTCGGCTCACCGGTCGACCTGGCGGCCGCGGGAGCCGCCGCCGACGTTGCCGCGCCGGATGTCGCCGGAGCGCACGAAGGTGTCCTCGCGCAGCGCGCGCTCGCGGGCGATCTGCGAGGAGCGCAGCTGGTAGGGCACGGAGATGACCATGACGCCCGGGGAGAACAGCAGCCGGCCCTTGAGGCGCAGCGCCGTCTGGTTGTGGAGGAGCTGCTCCCACCAGCGCCCGACGACGTACTCCGGGATGTAGACCGCCACGACGCCGCGCGGGTTGGCACTGCGGATCTCCTGGGCGTACTCCGAGATCGGCCGCACGATCTCGCGGTACGGCGAGTGCAGGATCTTCAGCGGGACGCCGAGGTTGCGCTGGTCCCACTCGGCGAGCAGCCGGTTGGTGTCGCTCGTGTCGGTCCCGACGTACACGCCCTCGAGCACGTTGGGCCGCGACGCCTTGGCGAAGGCCAGCGCCCGCAGGGTCGGCTTGTGCAGCTTGCCGACCAGCACGATCGCGTGCACGCGGGTCGGGAGGATCTTGTCCTCCTCGTCGGCGGCGAGCTCGAGCGCGACGTTGCTGTAGTGCCGGTTGATCGCCTTCATGATCGCGAAGAAGACGATCATCGCCAGGATCGTGATCCACGCGCCGTTGAGGAACTTGGTGACCAGCACGATCACCAGCACCACCGCGGTCATGCCGAGGCCGAAGGTGTTGATCGCCCGCGAGCGCAGCATCCGACGCCGGGCGGCCGGGTCCCGCTCGGTCTGGAGGTGACGCGTCCAGTGCCGGATCATGCCGAGCTGGCTGAGGTTGAAGGAGACGAAGACGCCGACGATGTAGAGCTGGATCAGCTTGGTCGTCTCCGCGTCGAACACCCAGATCAGCAGTCCGGCCATGAACGCGAGGAACACGATGCCGTTGCTGTAGGCCAGCCGGTCGCCCCGGACGCCGAGCGCCCGCGGGAGCAGGCCGTCCTGGGCCAGGATCGAGCCGAGCACGGGGAAGCCGTTGAACGCCGTGTTCGCGGCGAGCACCAGGATGATCCCGGTGACGCTGACGACGAAGTAGAAGCCCGGCGGGAAGTGGTCGAAGACGCCCGAGGCGATCTGCGAGATCACCGGGTGCTGCTCGTAGCCGCCGGGCAGCGCGCCACCGCCTGCCGCCCGGAGCCGGTCGAGCGCATGGGGATCGACGTACCGGATGCTCATCTGGTTGGCGAGCACGATGACGCTCATCATCATCGAGATCGCGATCAGCGCGAGCAGCAGCAGCGTGGTCGCGGCGTTGCGGCTCTTGGGGCGGCGGAACGCCGGCACTCCGTTGGAGATCGCCTCGACACCGGTCAGGGCCGCACAGCCGGAGGAGAACGCCCGGGCGAGCAGGAAGACCAGCGCGACGTTGGTCAGCGGCCCCTCCCACCCGGGCTCCGGCTGGATCTGGAGACGCGCGCTCTCGGCATCGGGCAGCGTGCCGGTGATCAGCTGGACCAGGCCGTACGCGCACATGCCGAGGATCGCGACCATGAAGAGGTACGTCGGGACCGCGAAGAACGTGCCGGACTCGCGCACCCCGCGCAGGTTGAGCGCGGTCAGGACCACCACCGCGACCAGCGCCACCGAGGCCTCGTGCCCGATCAGGGACGGGATCGCCCCCGCGGCGTACTGCGCGGCGGAGGAGATCGACACGGCGACGGTCAGGACGTAGTCGACCAGGAGCGCGCTCGCGACCGTGATGCCGGCGTTGCGGCCGAGGTTGACCGTGGCCACCTCGTAGTCGCCGCCGCCGGAGGGATAGGCGTGGACGGTCTGGCGGTACGACGTCACGACCGTGAGCATCACCAGCGCGACAACGATGCCGATCTTCCAGGACCAGACGTAGGAGGACGCGCCGGCGACCGCGAGCATGATGAAGATCTCGTCGGGGGCGTAGGCGACCGAGGAGAGCGCGTCGCTGGCGAACACCGGGAGCGCGATCTTCTTGGGAAGCAGCGTCTCGCCGAGCTGCGAGCTCCGGAGCTTGCGACCCAGCAGGATCCGCTTAGAGACGTCGCCGACACCCACGTCTGGAAACGTTAGACCCTGCCTGCCCCCGGACGTGCACCGACGGACCAACTCGCTGGGATACGGTTCGTGTCGTGCACGTCGTGATCATGGGCTGCGGCCGCGTCGGCTCCACGCTCGCCCGGAGTCTCGAGGACCGGAACCACACCGTCTCGGTCATCGACAGCGAGCCCGACGCCTTCCGCCGGCTCGGGCCCTCCTTCAACGGCGACAAGGTCACCGGCTTCGGGTTCGACCAGGAGGTCCTCGAGAAGGCGGGCATCCGTCGGGCCGACGCCTTCGCCGCCGTCTCCAGCGGTGACAACTCCAACATCATCGCCGCGCGCGTGGCCCGCGAGACCTTCGGGATCGAGCAGGTCGTGGCCCGGATCTACGACCCCGGCCGCGCCGAGGTCTACCAGCGACTCGGCATCACGACCGTCGCCACCGTGAAGTGGACCGCGGACCAGGTGCTGCGCCGGCTGCTGCCGGTCGGCGGCGAGCCCGACTTCCGCGACCCGTCCGGCACGATCCGGGTCGACCAGGTCCCGGTGCCGACCGCGTGGGTCGGCCAGCGCACGATCGCCCTGCAGGAGCAGACCAAGGTCCGCATCGCGTGGATCGACCGGCTCGGCGAGGGCATGCTGCCCACCCGCGAGACCGTCATCCAGGAGGGCGACCTGCTCCACCTGGTGATGCGCGAGGAGAACGCCGCCAACGCGTACGCCGTCTTCGACCGCGGCCCCGAGGAGCAGTGACATGAAGGTCGCCATCGCCGGAGCCGGGGCCGTCGGCCGCTCGATCGCCCGCGAGCTGATCGGCAACGGTCACCAGGTGCTGCTCATCGACAAGAGCCCCGGCTCGATCAAGCCCGAGCGGGTGCCGGACGCCGAGTGGCTGCTGGCCGACTCCTGCGAGCTCTCCTCGCTCGAGGAGGCCCGGCTCGACCAGTGCGACGTCGTCATCGCCGCCACCGGCGACGACAAGGCCAACCTGGTCACCAGCCTGCTGGCGAAGACGGAGTTCGGCGTGCCGCGCACGGTCGGTCGGGTCAACCACCCCAACAACGAGTGGCTCTTCACCGAGGCCTGGGGCGTCGACGTCAACGTCTCGACCCCGCGGATCATGTCCGCGCTGGTGGAGGAGGCCGTCACCATCGGCGACCTGGTGCGACTCTTCACGTTCCGCCAGGGCAACGCCAACCTCGTCGAGCTCACGCTCCCCGAGGACTCGCCGTACGTCGGCAAGCCCGCGGGCCTGATCCCCCTGCCGGAGAACTGCGCGCTGGTGACGATCCTGCGCGACGGTCAGGTCTACACCCCCGACGCCGATCAGCCGGTCGAGGCCGGCGACGAGCTGCTCTTCGTGGTCAGCGCGGACGTCGAGAACGCCCTCGAGCGCCTGCTCGCGCCGTCACTCCACGGCGGCTGACGGCTCCCGGATCGGGGTCGAGTTCCTGGCCAGCAGCCAGACCATCGCCCCGAGGGCGGCCAGCTGGAGCGGCCAGCCCAGGCCGATCTTGAGCACGCCGAGCAGCGCGACGGCGGTGTCGGTGTCGATCGCGCCGGAGCGGCCGCTCAGGTAGATGGGCGCCTGGATCGCCGCCCGGACGACGCAGGGCAGCACCAGCAGCCACGTCAGTCGGCTGCAGAGCCGGACGATCTGCCGGTCGGAGTGCCAGGCGGTGGGGTCACCGGTGACGCTGCCGACCATGAAGCCGACCAGCGGCCACCCGATCAGGCAGGTGAACGCCATGACCACGGAGTAGCCGCCGTTGTAGAGGATGCCGGGCAAGAAGTAGGCGAGCGCCTGCTCGTCCTCGCTCGCCCCGCCGCGCGCGGACATCGCGACGAAGAGCCAGCCGATGCCGATGCCGAAGAGCGCGTTGACCACGAACTGCACCGTCGAGCGCTGCACCAGGCGGACGGCGAGCAGCACCAGGGCGGCGGCGACGCTGACGACCAGCGCCGTCCGGAGATCGCGGACGGTGAGCCAGGTGGCGGTGAACAAGATGGTGGGCACGGCCGCCTCGACCATGCCGCGCCGACCGCCGAGCGCCTTGGACAGCTGGGCGCGGACGACCTCCTCGACGGTGTCCGTGTCGGCCTCGCGCGGGGTCTCCACCGGCTCCTGAGGCTCGGTCACGGCAGCAGCTCGTAGCGCGGGTTGTACATCGTGCGGGTGCCCTCGAGCACGCCGATCCGGCCGGAGACCCGCATCGAGCGGCCCGGCGAGATGCCGGAGATCTGGCGTCGTCCGAGCCAGATCACGGTGAGCACGTCCGAGCCGTCGTCGAGCTCGGCCTCCAGCGCCGGGACGCCGCCGCGCGGACGCAGGGTGATGGTGCGCAGGGAGCCCTGCACGGTGACCGGCTGCCGGTCGGGCGCCTCGGCGATCGTGACGGCGGCGGTCTCGCCGAGGTCGCGGCGCAGGTCGCGGGCGTGCGCCTCGGAGACGTTCGCCCACCGGCTCAGGCTGCGCCGGATGCGGCTCTTGTCCGACACCTCAGCCGTCCTGCGACGGCGGTGCCTGACCCGGTGCCTGACCCGGTGCCTGGTCCGGGCGCCTGGTCCGGCGGGGTCAGCCGGCGGGCCTGGTCGGGCAGCACGACCGGGAGCGGGTCGCCCACGGGCATCGCCTGCTCGCCCCGGCGCACGGCCATCTGCTCCAGCGCGTCCTCCCAGGGACCGGCGGCGTCGGGCTCGACAGCGGGCGTGCCGAGGAAGGTGGCGCGCACCATCCAGCGCGAGCCGTTGATGCCGACGATCCGGGAGGCCTGCTGGCCGGTGCGGCCGTCGGGGGTCTGGACGCTGAGCTGGCAGACCAGCTCGGTCCCGAACCGGCCCTCACGCTCGGTGGCGGTGCCGCCGCGGCGGGCCATGTCGGCGGCCAGCTGCGGCCGGATCTCGCTCCAGAGGTCGCCGTTGCGGGGCGCGGAGAAGGCGCGGAGCTCCAAGGCGCCCTCGGCGCCCGCCATCAGCACCGACTGCACCTGCTGGCTCTTCTCGTCGACCTGGATCCGCAGCTCGCTGCCGGGCACCGGAGCGATCAGCATCGAGCCCAGGTCGACCCGGGTCACGCCGTCGTCGACGAGGTCGTCGACGTCGTACGGGCCGGGCTGCGCGGGGGTCTCCCGGCCGCCCTCGGCCGGGGTCGCCTCACCCGCCTCGGGCTCGGTGGTGCTGCTCTTGCGGCGGAACTTCACGGTGTCTCCTCTGGACCGGTCAGGCGGGACCGAATCCTCCGGTAGAACCGTAACCCCCGTCCCCTCGGACCGAGTCGGGGAGTTCCCCGACCTCCACGAACCGCGCGCGCTCGAAGCGCTGCACCACCAGCTGCGCGATCCGGTCGCCCCGCTTCAGCTCCACGGGCGTGCTCGGGTCGTGGTTGATCAGCATCACCTTCACCTCGCCGCGGTAGCCGGCGTCGATGGTGCCCGGGGTGTTCACGATCGACAGCCCGTGCCGCGCCGCCAGCCCCGACCGCGGGTGCACCAGCGCGACGTACCCCTCCGGGAGCGCCATCGCGATCCCCGTCGGCACCATCGCCCGCTCCCCCGGCAGCAGTGTCACGTCCACCGTCGTCACCAGGTCGGCCCCCGCGTCACCCGGGTGGGCGTACGCCGGCGGCGGCAGGTCGGGGTCGAGCCGGACGATCTGGACGTCGAGGTCGGTCACGGCGGGGATGCTAGCGGGGTGGTGGGCGCGGGCGCGGCCCTCGCCGCCCCCCGCCCGACGCCCCCGGCCGGTGGACTCCCTACGATTCAGCCGTGGAGAAGCAGTACGCCGAGCGGCTGACCGTGCCGCTGAGGTGGTGGGTCCAGGGGACGATGCTCGTGGCGAGCCTGTGGTTGGCCGTGGTCGTCGCGCTGCCCGGCGTGGCGGCGTGGACGGTGACCGGCCTGGCGATGGTGCTGCTCGGCAGCCTGCTGCTCGCGTACGGCGCGGCCCGGATCGAGGTCGTCGACGGGGAGCTGCGGGCGGGGCGGGCACGCATCGAGCTGCACCACCTCGGCGCGGCGAGCGCCCTCGACGCCGACGAGACCCGGAACCTCGCCGGTCGCGACGCGGACGCGCGCGCGTTCCTGCTGCTGCGGCCCTACCTCAAGCGCGGGGTGCGGGTCGCCGTGCTGGACCCCGACGACCCGGCGCCGTACTGGCTGCTCTCCACGCGCCGGCCGAGCGAGCTGGCCGGGGTGCTGGGCGACCTCACCCGGACGGGCGGCTCGGAGGCGGGCACGGACGGCTAGGGTCGTCGTATGGCCAAGAAGAGCTCGTCCGACAGTTCCAAGGTCTGGTCCGCGTTCTCGCTGGCAGCCGTGCTCGGCGCCGCCGCGGTGACCAAGAAGGGCCTCAACACCTCGTGGAAGGCCGCGACCGGCAAGACGCCTCCGGCCAACCCCGCCGACCCCGACGTCGACGTGCGCGAGGCCGTGGTCTGGGCGGCGGTCAGCGGCGCCCTGATCGGGCTGGCCAGGATGGCGGCGGCCCGACGGGCCGCGGGCTACTACGCGAAGTCGACCGGCCAGCTGCCGCCGGAGCTGCGCAAGGACCGTCAGGACCCGGACGCGGACACCCCCACGACCTGACCTGACCTGGCTGAGGGGCCGGAATCAGCCCAGACTCAGGCGCAGTCCTTGCAGATCATCTTCTTCTCGTCCGCCAGCTGGCTGCGGTGGTGCACCAGGAAACAGGACATGCAGGTGAACTCGTCCTCCTGCTTGGGCTTCACCTCGACGGCCAGCTCCTCGTGGGAGAGGTCAGCGCCGGGCAGCTCGAAGGATTCGGCCGCCTCGGCCTCGTCCTCGTCGACCTTGCCGGAGTTCTTGTCGTGGCGACGCGCCTTGAGCTCTTCGATGCTCTCCTCGGACTGGTCTTCCTCCGTCTTGCGAGGTGCGTCGTAATCGGTCGCCATCGTCTCCCTCTCCCCATGCAGCGCCCGGAACTCAGGCGACTTGAACGAACATCTCGTCGTCCGGCGAGCAGTGTGCCGCATGGGTCAAGCCCCGCGCACACTGGTCCACACCGTGTCGCGTGAACAGTGGGGGACCGCGTCCTATTCCGCGTCGGGGCCGACGAATCCGCACTCGGTGAGCAGGGTCACGAAGTCGTCCCAGCCCGCCTCCGGCGCGCAGACCACGACGGTCGGTCGGCCGTCGGACCCAGGTCCGCCGAGCGAGGCCGCCACGGTGCTCCGCAGCAGCCCGAACCGGGCACCGGACTCGGTCGCGACCAGGCCGGCCGCGCTCCAGTCCCAGCGCTGCGAGCCCTCCTCGACGTAGGCGTCGGCGGCGCCCTCGGCGACGTGGCAGATGTCGAGCGCGCTGCTGCCCATCCGACGGATGTCGCGCACCCGCGGCAGCAGCCGCGAGACCTGCTCGGCCTGGGCTGCCCGCAGGTCGGGCCGGTAGCTGAAGCCGGTGAGGACGAGCCGGTGGGACAGGTCGGCGTCCGGCCGCACGCGGAGCCGTACGCCGTCCTTGGTCGCGCCCCTGCCGAGCGCGGCGGCGTACTCCACCCCCGTGACGACGTCGAGGACCGCGCCGGCGACGACCCTGCCGTCGACCTCGGCGGCGATCGAGATGGCGTACTGCGGGAGCCCGTAGAGGAAGTTCACGGTGCCGTCGATCGGGTCGACGATCCACAGCACGCCGCTGCTGCCGACGTGGTCGTCCCCCTCCTCCCCCAGGATCGAGTCGTCGGGCCGCGCGGCGAGCAGCAGCGCGCGGATGTGCTCCTCGCTGGCCCGGTCGACCTCGGTCACGACGTCGGTGGCGCTGGTCTTGGTGTCGGCCACCGACACCCCGGCGGCCCGGCGCTCACGCACCAGGACGGCGGCGCTGCGGGCGACCTCGAGCGCGAGGTCACGCAGGTCGGACGGCGCGGGGGCAGACGGCGCGGCCGCGCTCATGCGTCCGCTCCGGCCACGGTGGGCAGGTCCGCCCGCGGGTTGGGGCAGCAGCCGACGGCGCAGCGGTCCCACGACGCCGGGAGGGACGCCGACCGCCTCCCGCGGTGGTTCGGCTCCCCGTTCGGCGGCGGCCCGCTCCGCGAGGAGGTCACGGACGGCGGCGACGAAGCGCGGGTCGACGCCGGGGGTCGCGGCCCGCGCGGCGGGCAGCCCGAGCTCGCGGGCGGTCGCCAGCGCCTCGGTGTCGAGGTCGTGGATGACCTCCATGTGATCGGAGACGAAGCCGAGCGGGACGATCACGACGCCGGTCGCACCCCGCTTCCCGGCCAGGTCGGCGAGGTGGTCGTTGACGTCCGGCTCGAGCCAGGGCACCTGCGGCGGCCCGGATCGCGAGCAGAAGGCGAGCTCGGCCGAGAACCGGTGCCCCGTCTCCTGCCGCACCCGCTCCACCACCTCGGCCATCGCGCTGCGGTGCTGCCGGACGTACCAGCCACCGTCGGGACCGCTGGCCTCGTCCATCGCGACCGGGATCGAGTGGGTCACGAAGACCAGGTGCGTCTCGTCCCGGCTCCCCCCGGGCAGCTCGGCGAGCGCCGACAGGGTGGCGTCGACCACCGGTTCCACGAAGCCGGGGTGGTTGAAGTAGTGGCGCAGCCGGTCCAGCGCGGGCGCCCCCGGCACCTCTGCGCGGGCGGCCGCGAGGTTCTCGCGGTACTGCCGACAGCCGGAGTACGACGAGTAGGCGCTGGTCACGAAGCACGCGGCCCGCTGCACGCCGTCCGCGGCCATCTCCCGCAGGGCGTCGGTGAGGTAGGGGTCCCAGTTGCGGTTGCCCCAGTACACCGGCAGGTCGATCCCGGCTCCCGCGAGGTCCTCGCGCAGCGCGGCCAGGAACGCCCGGTTCTGGTCGTTGATCGGCGACCGTCCGCCGAAGCCGTCGTAGTGCGCCCCCACCTCCACCAGCCGCTCCCGCGGGATGTTCTTGCCGCGGGTCACGTTCTCCAGGAACGGGACGACGTCGTCAGGCTTCTCGGGGCCGCCGAAGGACACCAGCAGGAGGGCGTCGTACGGCGTCACGTCGGTGGTCATGCCCCCATCGTATTTCGACTGTCTCCGGCGACCGACGCCGCCGTAGGCTTCGCGGGCCATGCTCGACACCTATCGCCGGATCCTGACCGTCCCCGGCAGCGTCCGGTTCTCCGCGTCGGCGTTCGTCGCGCGGCTCCCGATCTCGATGGTCGGGCTCGGGATCGTCCTGCTCGTCCAGGACGCCACCGGCTCCTACGGGCTCGCCGGCGCCGTGTCCGCGACCTACGTCGCCGCCGGTGCCGTCTTCTCGGTGGTGCAGGGCCGGTTGCTGGACCGGAGGGGCCAGGCGCAGGTGCTCGTGCCGGTGGTGCTGCTCTTCTCGGTGTCGCTGGTGCTGCTGGTCGTCTCGGTCCAGGCGGACTGGCCGTCGGTGGCGACGTACGTGCTGGCCGCCGTCGGCGGCGCCTCCCTCCCGGCCGCGGGCTCGTGCGTGCGGGCGCGCTGGTCGCACGCGCTGCGGGGCCGCCCGGCCGACGTGCAGACCGCCTTCGCCCTCGAGGCCGTGGTCGACGAGGCGGTGTTCATGCTCGGGCCGATCCTGGTGACGCTGCTCGCGACCGCCTGGGACCCCGTGGCCGGGATCGCGACCGCCGTGGTCAGTGGGCTGCTCGGCACTCTGGTGCTCGCGGCGCAGCGGTCCACGGAGCCGCCGGTGCTCCCCGGCCAGCGCGAGACCGGCGAGCGGACCCCGCTCCCGTGGCGGACCCTCATCCCCCTCCTCGTCGCGATGCTCGCCCTCGGCTCGCTGTTCGGCGGCGCCGAGGTGGTGACGGTGGCGTTCGCCGAGGAGCAGGGCAACCAGGCGTACGCCGGGCCGCTGCTCGCCGTCTGGGCGCTCGGCAGCCTGCTCGCCGGCCTCCTCACCGGCGCCGTGTCCTGGGCCCGGCCGCCGGTCGACCGGTTCCGGATCGGCGCGGTCGCCCTGTGCGTCGCGATGGCGCCGCTCGCCTTCATCGACTCGGTGGTGCTGATGGGTGGGGCGCTGCTGCTCGGCGGCTTCGCGATCGCCCCCACGCTGATCGCGGCGACCTCGCTCGTCGAGCAGTCCGTCCCGGCCGGCCGGCTGACCGAGGGGATGGCGGTGCTGCACAGCGGCATCGTCGCCGGCGTCGCCCCGGGGGCAGCGATCGCCGGCCTGGTGATCGACCGGTCGGGTGCGTCCTCGGCGTACGTCGTCTCGCTCGCGGCGGGGCTCCTCGCGGCCGTCGTGGCGCAGGCCGTTCCCCGGCCCGCCCGCGGCTCCCGACAGTAGGGTCGGGGCCGTGGAGTGGGTGAACTGGTCGGGGCTGGCCTCGGCGCGGCCCGCGGAGGTCTACGCGCCGCGTTCGACGCAGGACGTCGTCGCCGCGGTGCTCGCGGCGCGGGCGAACGGCACGACCGTGAAGGCCGTCGGCACCGGGCACAGCTTCACCTCCATCGCGGCCCCCGAGCACGCCCTGCTGCTGCCGACCCACCTGACCGGGATCCTCGACGTCGACCGCGACGCGATGACCGTGACGGCGTGGTCGGGGACTCCTCTCCACGTCCTCAACCACGAGCTCGAGCTCCTCGGGCTCTCCCTGCACAACATGGGCGACATCGCCGAGCAGACCCTCGCGGGCGCGGTCTCGACGGGCACCCACGGCTCCGGCGGCCGGGTGGCCTCGCTGTCCGCGCAGCTGGCCGGCCTCGAGCTCGTCACCGGGACCGGCGAGGTGCTCACCACCTCGACCGAGCAGCACCCCGAGGTGTTCGCCGCCGCCCGGGTCGGTCTCGGCGCCCTCGGCGTCCTCACCACCGTCACCTTCCACGTCGAGCCGCTGTTCGCGCTGCACGCCCACGAGCGCCCGATGTCGTGGCAGGAGGGCACCGCGTCGCTGCTGCACCTCGCCGACGAGCACGACCACCTCGACGCCTACTGGTTCCCGCACACCGACCGGATGCTGGTGAAGACCAACGACCGGCTGCCTCCCGGTGCGGCGACCCAGCCCCTGCCCCGCTGGCGCGCGTGGCTGGACGACGAGCTGCTCTCCAACTCCCTGTTCGGGGTGACCAACCGGCTGGGCCACCGGCTGCCTGCGGCGGTGCGCACGATCAACGAGGTGTCCGGCCGGCTCCTCACCGAGCGCAGCTACTCCGACGTCGCCCACCGGGTCTTCACGGCCCAGCGCCGGGTCGTCTTCAAGGAGATGGAGTACGCCGTGCCGCGCGAGGCCGGTGTCGCCGCGCTGACCGAGGCGCGCCGCGCGATCGACGCCTCGGACTGGAGGATCACCTTCCCGGTCGAGGTCCGGGTCGTGCCCGCCGACGACATCCCCCTGTCGACCAGCCACGGCCACGACAGCGTCTACCTCGCCTTCCACGTGTGGGAGGGCGCCGACCACACGGCGTACTTCCACGAGGTCGAGCGGATCCTGCGCGACCACGGCGGGGTCCCCCACTGGGGCAAGCTCCACACCCGGACCGCGGCCGACCTCGCCCCGGCGTACGACCGGTTCGAGGAGTTCCTCGCCCTGCGCGACCGGCTCGACCCCGACCGGGTCTTCGACAACGCCTACCTGCGCCAGGTCCTCGGCGGCTGACGCCCGCCGGCCCGGCTCAGACGCTGGCGGGGCCGGACGGCAGGGGCGCCTGCCAGTCGCGCCAGACCGCGAGCAGCCGCCAGACCAGGCACACCAGCGCCCCGGCGAGCGCGCAGACGGCGAAGGGCTGGTCGAGCCGGTCCAGCCCCACGGCGATCGCGGCCCCGGCCAGGGCCGGGGTCGCGTAGAGCTCGCCGCGGAACACCGCGGGGACCCGGCCGGCGAGGACGTCGCGGATCAGTCCGCCGCCGATGCCGGTGACCATCCCCATCAGGGCGGCCGGCAGCGGCCCGAGCCCGTAGTCCAGCGACTTCAGGGCGCCGGCCACGCAGAACAGGGAGAGTCCGAACGCGTCGAGCACCACGACCTGCCGCTCCATCCGGCCCACGGCGGGGTGGAACCAGAAGGTCAGGAGGCCCGCCACGACCGGGACGAGGAGGTAGCGCCAGTCGGCGAGGGCCGCGGGCGGCGTCGCGTCGATCAGCACGTCGCGCAGGAACCCGCCGCCCAGACCGGTCGTACCGGCCAGCACGAGGACCCCGAAGACGTCGAGCCGCTTGCGCACCGCCACCAGCGCACCGGACAGTGCGAACACGAAGATCCCGGTCAGGTCGAGCACGACGAGCACGGGTTCCTGGTCCATCGGTGGCACCTGCGGAGGTTACCGGGGCGCGCCGTGCGCGGTGGAGCCGACGGCGTCCCCCGCTGGCGTAGGCTCGCCCCACCGGAAATCGGACCCCGACCAGGAAGAATCGACAAGGCGCCATGGCCCACCTCTCGCTCGCCGGACTGAGCGGTGACGGCAAGCGTCTCCTCCTGGTCAGCGACAAGGGCGTGGAGTTCACCCTCGACGTCGACGCACGCCTCCGGGCCGCGCTCCGCGGCGACCATGCACGGCTCGGCCAGTTGGAGATCAAGATGGACTCAGCCCTCCGCCCTCGCGACATCCAGGCCCGGATCCGGGCCGGCGAGACCCCCGAGGCCGTGGCCCAGGCCGCGCAGACCACCGTCGAGGCGATCATGCCGTTCGCCGCGCCCGTGATGGCCGAGCGGCAGCACGTCGCCGACCGCGCGCAGCGCTCGTCCGTACGCCGCAGCGCGCAGTCCGGCGGCGCCCGCACCCTCGGCGACGCCGTCGGCGGCCACCTGCGCGGCCTGAACGTCGACCCCGGCACCGTCACCTGGGACTCCGCCCGTCGCGAGGACGGGAAGTGGACCCTCACCGCCTCCTTCTCCGCGCCCGGTCGCAGCGGGCTGGCCCGCTTCGTCTTCGACGCCCCCGGCAACTACTCCACGGTCGACAACGACGAGGCCACCTGGCTGATCGGCGACGCCCCGGCGGCCGACACCGGCGCTCCGGTCTCCGACGACATCGCCCGGGCCCGCGCCCGCCGACTGGCCGCGGTCGACGACGACCAGCTCGCGCTCGGCGACGACGCGATCTCGCTGGTCCGCGACGAGGACGCCTCGCTCGGCGCCGAGCAGCCGGTGGAGGCCTTCCTTCCCGACGCCGTGGACGACACCGACGACACCGACGTCGACCCCGACACGGACGACTCGGACGAGCCCGCGTCGGAGGCTCCCGTCGAGGAGCCGGACCAGGAGCCGGACGAGGAGCCCGAGCCGACCGCGGCCGAGCCGGGCGCCGACGAGCCCCCGGGCCGCAAGCCGGCCAAGAAGCGCGGCCGGTCCTCGGTCCCCAGCTGGGACGAGATCATGTTCGGGGGCTCGAGCCAGGAGTAGGTGCGGAGCGCCTGCTCCGTCTGCGAGAGGGTCGAGCTCGCCCCCGCGACGGCGGCTCTGACGCAGCCCTCCCCACGCCCGGTTACCAGCGAGTACCCTCCGGCCATGTCGTACTTCGTCACCGGCGCCACCGGCTTCATCGGCCGCTTCCTCGTCGAGGAGCTGCTCGACCACCGCGAGGGCGAGGTCTTCGTCCTCGTCCGGGAGGGCTCCCTCCCCCGGATGCAGCGGTTGATCGACCGCTGGGACACCGACCGGGTCGTCCCGGTCGTCGGTGACCTCGGGGCCGACCGACTCGGTCTCGACGCCGACTGGATCGCCGAGCACGCCGGCTCGGTCGACCACTTCTTCCACCTCGCCGCGATCTACGACATGACCGCGGACGACGCCACCAACGAGCGGCTCAACGTCGGCGGCACCCGGCACGCCCTCGAGCTCGCCGACGCCCTGCACGTCGGCTGCTTCCACCAGGTCTCCTCGGTCGCCGCGGCCGGCGAGTTCCACGGCCACTTCGACGAGGCGATGTTCGCCGAGGGACAGCCGCTCCCCTCGCCGTACCACCGCACGAAGTACGAGTCGGAGCGGATCGTGCGCGAGGAGGCCACGGTCCCGTGGCGCGTGTACCGGCCCGCGATCGTCGTCGGCGACAGCCAGACCGGGGCGATGGACAAGATCGACGGTCCCTACTACTTCTTCCCCGCGATGAAGCAGCTGCGCGACCTGCTGCCCGCGTGGCTGCCGATGCTCGGCGTCGACCTCGGCGACACCAACGTGGTCCCGGTCGACTACGTCGTCCAGGCGATGGACCATCTCGCCCACGTTCCCGGGCGCGACGGCGAGGCGTTCCACCTCGTGAACCCGGAGCCGCAGCCGGTCGTGGAGATGATCAACCTCTTCTGCGCGGCCGCCGGCGCCCCGACGTTCGCGACCCCCCTGGACCGCTCGGTGACCCACGCCGGGCCGCTCGCCCTCATCCCGCGCCGGCTCCGCCCCCTCGAGCTCGCGACCTCCCTGGTGAAGACCGGACCGGCCAGGGCCGTGCTCGGCCAGACCCTCGGCCGGCTCGGCATCCCGGCCGAGGTCCTCGCGCACACCCGCTTCAGCGCGACCTTCGACTCCCGCCGCACCGAGCAGGCGCTGGCCGGCTCCGGCATCGGCGTGCCCGACCTCGAGTCCTACGCCCGCACGCTGTGGAGCTACTGGGAGGACCACCTCGACACCTCCACCGGCCGCGACCGCGCCGCCCGCGAGGCGCTCCAGGGCAAGTACGTCGTCATCACCGGCGCCTCCTCCGGCATCGGGCAGGTCACCGCGCTCAAGGTCGCCCAGGCCGGCGGCGTCCCCGTGCTGGTCGCCCGTGGTCGCGAGAAGCTCGAGGCGACCAAGGCGGCGATCGAGGACCGCGGGGGCACGGCGTACGTCTTCCCGTGCGACCTCTCCGACCTCGACGCGATCGACAAGCTCTGCAAGGAGCTCACGACCGAGCTGCCGACCATCGACTTCGTGGTCAACAACGCGGGCCGCTCGATCCGGCGCTCGCTCAAGCTCTCGCACGACCGCTTCCACGACTTCGAGCGCACGATGCAGCTCAACTACTTCGGCGCGATCCGGCTCGTGATGGGGCTGGTCCCGGCGATGCGCGAGCAGCGCCGCGGACACATCGTGAACATCTCCTCGATCGGCGTCCAGACCAACCCACCGCGGTTCTCGGCCTACGTCGCGTCCAAGTCGGCGCTCGACTCGTGGAGCAACGTGGTCGCCTCCGAGCTGGTCGGCGACGGGATCACCTTCACCGGCATCCACATGCCGCTGGTGCGGACGCCGATGATCGCGCCGACGAAGCTGTACGACAAGTTCCCCACCATCAGCCCGGCGCAGGCCGCCGACCTGGTGGTGAAGGCCATGGTCGACCGGCCGCACGAGATCAACACGATGCTCGGCAACGCCGGCGCCGTCGCCCACACCGTGATGCCGAAGACGGCCTTCCGGATCCTCAACATGGCCTACCACGTGTTCCCCGACTCCGCCGCGGCCAAGGGTGACTCCGCCGGTGGCCGCGAGTCCGAGCAGATCATGCTGGCCAAGGTGTTCAAGGGCGTGCACTGGTGAGCGGGCACCGGATCTTCACCACCAGCGTCGCCTCGGTCTACCCCCACTACGTCACGAAGGCGGAGCGGAAGGGACGGACGAAGGACGAGGTCGACGAGGTGATCCGCTGGCTCACCGGGTTCGACCAGGCCACGCTCGAGCAGCACCTCGACGAGGAGACCACCTTCGAGGGCTTCTTCGCCGCCGCCGACCTCAACCCCGGCGCCACCCTGATCACCGGGTCGGTGTGCGGGGTGAAGGTCCAGGAGGTCGAGGACCCCCTCATGCGTCGGATCCGTTACCTCGACAAGCTCGTCGACGAGATCGCGAAGGGCCGGCCGATGGAGAAGGTCCTCCGCGCCTGACCCTCGCTCGGCCCTGCCGTTTGGTCACCAACGACAGTCCGACGCCCGGAACCTGTCGTTGGTGACCGAACGACACACCCCAAGGCCACCCGGAGCCGCTCCTCGGCCACCCGAGCCCCCCGACCCCCGGCCTCGGCCCGCCCGAGAGCTCAGCCGGTCTCGACCGGGCGGGTGGGGTCGGCGACCCACTCCGACCACGACCCGGGGTACAGGGCGGCCTCGACGCCGGCGATGTCCAGGGCGAGGAGGTCGTGGCAGGCGGTGACGCCGCTGCCGCAGTACGCCGCCACGTCGGCGCCCGGCACGGCCCCGACGGAGGCGTAGAGCTCGCGGAGCTCGGCGGCGGGACGGAAGGTGCCGTCGGGCCGGAGGTTGGCGGCGGTCGGCACGTTCACGGCACCGGGCACGCGGCCGGCGACCGGGTCGATCGGCTCGGTCTCGCCGCGGTGGCGCTCCCCGGTCCGCGCGTCGACCAGCACGCCGACGTCGGGGACCTCGGTCGCCGACACCACCGGCATCGACCCCGGGGAGCCGGTGACGTCGCCGGGCGGCACCGTGACCGGACCGTGGGCGACCGGGTGCCCGCCGGCCACCCATGCCGCCCAGCCACCGTCGAGCACCCGGACCGCCGGGTGACCGTAGTGCTTCAGCAGCCACCACGCCCGACCGGCCGCATGACCGGTCCAGTCGTCGTAGACCACCACGGGTCGTGACCGGGAGACTCCGGCGCGACGCATCGCGTCGAGGAACACGTCCGGGTCGGGCAGGGGGTGCCGACCGGCAGCTCCGGGCGGGGCGGCGAGCGAGGCGTCGAGGTCGACGTACGGCGCTCCCGGCACGTGGCCCGCGGCGTGCTCCGCCGGCCCTGCGGCACCGCCGGTCCGGTAGCGCACGTCCAGCACCGTCACCGAGCCCAGCAGCCCGGCCAGCGCGGCAGCGGAGACGAGCGGCGACACGTCCTTGGCGTAGCGGTGGCAGTGCACCAGCACCCGCCCCGACCCGACCGTCGGCTCGTGGTCGAACGGTCCCTCGTCGACCCAGCCGCGGCGGGCGTAGAAGGCCCGGGCCCGCGCGTTGCCCGGCACCACCGCGAGCCAACCGCGCTCGTGACCGGCCGCGGCCAGCCGACGCTCGGCCCCGAGCAGCAACCGGTCGGCGTGGCCCGCCCCACGCGCGGAGGGGGCCAGGAAGACCTGCTCGACCTCGTCGCCGCAGAGCATCGTGAAGCCGACGACCTCACCGTCGACCTCGAGCACCTCGGTGTCGGCCACCCGCTCGGCGGCCCGGGTGTCGAAGGTGTCGCGGGTACGGAGCGCCACCAGCTCGTCCGGGACCTGGCCCAGGTGTGCCTCGCGCCACCCGGCCCACCAGACCTCCGCCACCGCGGGTGCGTCGTCGTCGCGGGCGGGTCGGAGCAGAGTCGTCACGACTCCGATCCTCGCAGTCGCTCCAGGAGCCGGACCGCGTCGTACGGCGCGTGGCCGGCGGCGTCGTTGTCGAAGTAGCAGTGGACGTCCTCGCCGGCGTCGGCCCACCTCCTCATCCTGCCTGCCCACCGGTCGAGGGCCGCGTCGTCGTACCCGCTCGTGTACAGCTCGCGGTCACCGTGCAGCCGGACGTAGCGGAAACCCTCGGTGTCGCGGTCGACCTCGGGCCACCGCCCGGCGGTGTCGGCCACCACGCACGCCACCCCGGCGTCCGCGAGCCGGGCATAGAAGTCCGGGGTGTCGAACGACGGGCTCCGGAACTCGATCGCGTGCCGGAGCGGTCGGTCGGCGTCGGTCTCGGTCAGGACCCGGTCGGGCTTCACCCGGTCGTCGTGGCGTCGCGCGAGCTCGGCCGCATCCCCGGTCGAGCGCGGAAGGAGGGCGAGGAAACGCCCGAGGACGTCGGGCTCGTAGACCAGGCGCTCCGGCAGCTGCCAGAGCACCGGCCCGAGCCTGTGCTCCAGCGCCAGCACGCCGGAGGCGAGGAAGTTGGCCAGCGGCTGCTCGACGTCGGCCAGTCGCTTGAGGTGGGTGATGAAGCGGCTGCCCTTGACCGCCACGACGAAGTCGTCCGGGACCTGCTCGGCCCACCTGCGGTACGACGACGGGCGCTGCAGCGAGTAGAAGGACCCGTTGAGCTCCACCGAGGTGGTGCGGGCGGCGACGTACTCCAGCTCCCGTCGCTGCACGAGACCGGGAGGGTAGAAGTCCCCGCGCCAGCGGGGGTAGCTCCAGCCCGAGACACCCACCAGGAACCTGCCCGTCATGGCTCCATCCTGCCTGCGCATAGGATCGGCGCCCGTGGCGGAACTGCACTTCTTCACCGGAACCATGGACTCGGGCAAGAGCACGCTCGCCCTCCAGACCAACCACAACCACGCGGCGCGCGGTCGGGTGGGCCGGATCTTCACCTCCCACGACCGCGGCGGCGCCGCGAAGCTCTCGAGCAGGCTCGGGCTGACCCATGACGCGCTCGAGGTCCCGCCCGACTTCGACTTCTGGCGCTACGTCGTGGAGAGCCTGACCGCGGGCGGCCGGATCGACTACCTGATCTGCGACGAGGCCCAGTTCTACACGCGCGCGCAGATCGACCAGCTCGCCAAGATCGTGGACGAGCTCCAGGTCGACTGCTTCGCGTTCGGCATCCTCACCGACTTCCGGAGCCAGCTGTTCGAGGGCAGCGCCCGGCTCGTCGAGCTCTCCGACCGGGTCCACACGCTGCAGGTCGAGGCGCTGTGCTGGTGCGGCAAACGCGCCACCCACAACGCCCGGACGGAGAACGGCGTCATGGTCACCGAGGGCGAGGTCATCGTCGTGGGCGACGTGGACGTCGCCGACCAGCCGCCGGCCGACGTCGCCTACGAGGTGCTCTGCCGCCAGCACCACCGCCGACGGCTCACTGCCGCGCGGGCGAAGGCCGTGAGCATGGCGCCCGAGCCGCTCCCCTTCGGCTGAGCACCGGACGGAGACGACGCGGTCTAGACCGGGGTGCGAATGTCGTTGAGGCGGACCGGCCTCGCGAGGATGCTCAGGGGCATCCACCACCACGTGAGCGTGTGACTCGGGCCCACGCCGTATCGCTCAGGGGGCGTGTCGTGAGATCCACCTATCGATTCCTGGCCAATGCCATCGCCGCACTCGTCGTCGTCCAGGCCGGCGCCATCGCCTGGGCCTTCTTCGGCCTCAGCAACTGGATCGAGGACGGTGGCGTCGTCAACAAGGCCTACCTCGAGTCCGAGGGCGGAGGCGACTTCACCGCCGAGTGGGGCTTCGCCATCCACATGTTCTTCAACGGCACCATCCTGATCCCGCTCGTCGCGCTGATCCTGCTCGTCGTCTCGTTCTTCGCCAAGGTGCCCGGAGGCATCGCCCTGGCGGGAGGCATCGTCGTCCTGATCGTGCTCCAGGTCCTGGTGCTGCCGGGGCTGTCGCGCTCGGTCGGCTCGGGGTTCGGTGCGCTCCACGGCGTGAACGCCCTGATCCTCCTGGGCGTGGCGATCATGGCCGCACGTCGAGCATCCGCGGACACCACGACGTCCGCACCCGTCGCCGCCTGACGGGTGACGGTCCCGGGCCGACTGCGCCTGTGGTTGGCCTGCGCCGCCACGGGCGCCGTCGTCCTGCCCCTGGCCTGGATGTGGTGGTCCAGCCTGCTGCCTGACAGCTACGACATGGCCGCCATGGGGTACGCCGACTGGGGCGGTGGCCCGAGCGGTGGACACGGGGGCCACGGCACGGACGGCACGGACGGCATGAGCGGCATGGGTCGGGATGGAGGGCACCCCGGTCGCCGACCTGGTGGCCGATCCCGACGCCACCCCGGACGTCACCGCGACCCTCGCGGTGCGGCAGGAGGGCGAGCGGTTCACCGTCAACGGCACCTCCCCCGGACCGGAGGTCCGCGCCCGCGAGGGCGACCTGGTCGAGGTGACGCTGGTCAACGAGAACGTGACCGCGGGCGCCACCCTCCACTGGCACGGCATCGACGTCCCCAACGCGGCCGACGGCGTCGCCGGGGTCACCCAGGACGCGGTGCTGCCGGGCGAGGAGTTCGTCTACCGCTTCGTCGCCGACGAGCCCGGTACCTACTGGTACCACTCCCACCAGCTCTCGCACGAACAGGTGCGCGGCGGCCTGCTCGGGCCGGTCGTGGTGACGCCGACCGAGCCGTCGACCGAGGACGTCGACGCGCTCGCGCTCCTGCACCAGTACGACGGCGCCGACACGGTCAACGGCGAGCCCGGCACCACCACCCTCGACGCGGAGCCCGGCGACCGGGTCCGGCTCCGGATCGTCAACACCGAGAACGGGCTGACCTCGGTCTGGGTGACCGGGGCCGACTACGAGGTGCTGGCGGTCGACGGCCGCGACGTCCACGAGCCCGGCTCGCTGGGCGAGGACACCGCGGTCTCGGTCCCGGCCGGCGGCCGGGTCGACCTCGGCTTCACGGTCCCCGACACCGGCGGCGTCCGGGTCGACCTGGGCGGGAGCTCCGCCGTCGTGGCCGGCACAGACCCGACCGGCGGCACCGCCGGGCAGCCGCCCTCCGACCGGCTCGACCTGCTGGACTACGGGACGCCGACGGAGATCGGCTTCGACCCGACCTCGCCCGACCGCACCTTCGAGTACCGGATCGGTCGACGCCCCGGCTTCCTCGACGGCAGGCCCGGGATGTGGTGGACCGTGAACGGCCACCTGTACCCCGACGTGCCGATGTACATGGTCAGCGAGGGCGACGTCGCCGTCTTCCGGATCGAGAACACGAGCGGTGAGACCCACCCGATGCACCTGCACGGCCACCATGCCGTCGTCCTGTCCCGCGACGGAGTCGCCGCCACCGGCAGCCCGTGGTGGGTCGACTCGCTCGAGGTCGGAGAGGGCGAGACCTACGAGATCGCGTTCCTGGCCGACAACCCCGGGTTGTGGATGGACCACTGCCACAACCTGCCGCACGCCGCCGAGGGCCTGGTCGCCCACCTGATGTACGACGGGGTGACCTCGTCGTACCTGGTCGGCGGATCCCCCGGCAACCAGCCCGAGTGAGCCGCGGACCCTTCCCTTCCGGCTCTCCCGGTCAGTAGGTTCCGAGAGCCACCTCACATCCACTCTCGGGAGACCACGTGCGCAGCAAGACCCCTGTCCTGACCCTGCTGGCCCTGATCACGGGCCTGCTCGTCCTCCTCACCCCCACCGCGCCGGCCGGCGCCGACGGCCCGGGCTCCGGTACGCCGTGGGTGGTCACCCTCGGCGACAGCTACATCAGCGGCGAGGCCGGCCGCTGGGCCGGCTCGAGCAACCAGTCCTCGTCGCGCGCCGACGCGCTCGGCCCCACGGCGTACTACGACAACGCCTCGGGCACCGCCGAGACGATCAACCGCTGCCACCGCTCGACGTCGAGCGAGGCCTACATCGGCGGCGGCGTCAGCGGCCTCAACCTCGCCTGCTCGGGCGCCACGACGGCCACCAGCGACGGCAGCAACTTCAAGCCGGGCCTGGACTTCTTCGACAACGGGGCCGGCAAGCAGGGCCAGGCGAAGCTGCTCCAGACCTTCGCGGCCTCCCACCACGTGACGATGGTCGTCGTCTCCATCGGCGGCAACGACTTCAACTTCGCCGACGTCGTCACCACCTGCGTCGCGGACTTCCTCTACTCCCCCAGCTGGGCCAAGGACTACTGCAACGACGACAGCTCGGTGACCAAGAACTTCACCTCCGCCAACGTCTCGGCCGTCCGGGCCCGGATCGCCGGCTCGCTGCGCAACGTGCAGACCGCGATGCGCAACGCAGGGTACGCCGACACCTCGTGGACGCTTCTCGTGCAGACCTACCCCTCCCCGATCCCGCGGAGCACCGGGTTCCGGTACTCGCAGAGCGGCTACTCCCGCCAGTCCACCGGCGGTTGCGGCTTCTGGAACAACGACGCCGACTGGGCCAACGACGTCGCCCTGCCGACGATCAACAACGCCGTCAAGGGCGCGGTCACCGACTCGGGCCTGCCGAACACCCGGGTGCTCGACCTCGCCTCGGCGTTCAACGGCCGCCGGCTGTGCGAGAACACGGTCGGGCTCTACGAGGAGAAGGGCGTCAGCTCCTGGACGTCGCCGGGCGCGGTCGACCAGACCGAGTGGATCAACCAGATCCGCACCGTCTCGACCTGCTGCTCCAACAGCCCCTACTACATCCAGGAGTCGTTGCACCCGAACTACTGGGCCCAGCTCGCGACCCGCTCCTGCGTGCGCCAGGCCTACAACGCGGGTGCGCCGCGCGGTGGACGCTGCGGGATCAGCGGCACCGGGCTGGTCAACGGAGAGCCGACGGATGACCCTCTACTGATCCCTCAGGCCACCACGACCGGGATCAGCATCTCCGCGGGCGTGAGCGAGCCGTGGAGGCCGACCAGGGTGGCCTCGTAGGGGAAGGCCGAGGTGGACAGGACGGCGGTGTCCCCGGTGCAGGCGACGACCACGTCGCCGAGCCGGGGACGTACGCCGGGGTCGACCGGACCGAACCAGCCGCGACCGATCGCCTCGTCGCGGGTCAGCACGACGGCGCGCGTGCCGAGCGTCGAGCGCCAGGCGGCGACCACGTCGTCGACGGCCCCGCGCGCGACGTAGAGGTGGCGGAACCGCGCCTCGCCCCCGACCAGGGCGAGCCCGTCGCGCAGCGCGGGATCCTCGTCGAGGTCGACCTTGCTCCCGGGCGAGGCGTCGACCATGCCGTGGTCGGCCACGACCACCAGGCGGGTCGCGGCGGGCAGCGCCTCGCGGAGCTGCTCGGCCTCGGCGTCGACCATCGCGAGCTGCTGGAGCCACTGGCTGGAGGAGACGCCGAAGCGGTGCCCGGTCCAGTCGAGGTCGCCGTCGTAGACGTAGGTGAGCGACGGCCGGGCACTGGAGGCCGCGACGGTCGCGGCGATCCGCTCGCCGACCCGGTCGGCGCCGACGTACTCCGCCCCGCGCTGGGAGGCGAGGGTCAGGCCGCTGGCCCGGAACTCGCGCTTGTTGACCGAGGTGACGGTGACGCCCTGGGCGGCCAGCCGGGTGAACGCCGTGGGGTGCGGCTGCCACTCGAGCGGGTCGACGGTCTTGTCCCACTGGAGCGCGTTGAGGAGGCGGTCGGTGCCGGGCACCCGCGAGGTGTAGCCCACCAGCCCGTGGCTGCCCGGCGGCAGCGCCGTGCCCAGCGAGGTCAGGCTGGTGGCGGTCGTCGACGGCACCCCGGCCGTGCCGGTCCCTCGGTCGTCGAGCAGCTCGGACAGGAAGGGGGCGGCGTGCGCGTAGCGACGCAGCAGCTCGGCCCCCAGGCCGTCGACCAGGAACAGGACGTACGACGGCGCGTCCGGCAGGACCAGGCCGTCGGGCGGCTCCTGGATCGGCTGGCCGAGCGCGGCGGCCACGGCGGGCACGACGTCGGCCAGCGAGCGGGAGCCGTAGGCCGGCTCGACGAACCCGGTCACGCCTGGCGGGTCAGCGCGGACAGCGACTCGGCGAAGGACAGCAGGCGCCCCACCGCGTCGGGCCCCTCGGCAGCGGCCGAGACCCGCAGCGAGAAGTCGTCGGAGGAGAAGGAGCCGGTGTAGCCGTGGTCGGCGTCGCAGTCGGGGTCCTGGCAGCCGGCGGGCTCCAGGTCCAGCCGGCCGGCGCCGCCCCACCCGATGGTCAGGACGACCTCGGCGGCCCGGCCCGGACCGGCGGCCGGGTTGGTGATCATCCGGGTGACCACGACCGAGGTCACCGAGGAGAGCGAGATCGCCTCGGTGGAGGTCGAGGTGTACGGCTCGGGCAGCAGGTCGTCGCCCGCGTGCTCGTCGGTGTGCGCCAGCACCAGCCGGGTCGGGGTGAGGACCACGACGGTCAGGTGGCGGCGTACCTCCTCGCGGTCGAAGGTCGGCTCGTGGTGCACGAAGAACGAGACGACCTGCTCGCCGGCGATCGCGGACTGCACGCCGTCGCGACGACCTCGGGGTAGTAGCCGGTGCGGTCGATGGCGTCGCGGAGCTCCGCGTCGCGGTCATGGTCCTCGGTCGTGCGGGTGCGCATGCTGCGCAGTCTGTCACGCAGGTGCGCGCGCTCAGCCGGGAGACGTGTCCCCGGCCTGGGAAGGCAGCCGGCGGGCGAACCAGTCGGTGCGCGACTGCGAGACCGGGTCGACCCGGATCGTGGCCCGGAGCACCGACGCCCGGTCCGCGCCGGCCAGCACCAGGGGCAGGTCGAGCGCGCTGACCTGCGGCAGGTCGTGCTGGAGCTGGGCCACCCGCAGCACCAGCCGCTCGACCTCGGCGACGTCGACGACCTCCGAGCCGCGGTAGCCGAACAACATCGGTGCCGACTTGATCTCGCGCACCATCGCGGCGGCGTCGTGCTCCCCGATCGGCGGGATCCGGTAGGAGCGGTCGGAGAGCAGCTCGGTGAGCGGGCCGGCGATGCCGAAGGAGACGACCGGTCCGAAGAGCGGGTCCTCCATGCTGCTGATCGCCACCGGAACGCCCGGCGGGGCGTTCTTCTGGACCACGAAGCCGGCGTTGTCGGTGCTCGTGATCAGCTCGGTGAGCGACTCCCAGGCCGCGCGCATCTCAGCGCTGGAGTCGATGTTGCGCCACACGTGGGCGAGGTCGGGCCGCTCCCGCAGGTGGCCGGCCGTGGCCTTGAGGACGACGTCCCAGCCGAGGTCGCGGCCGGCCTTCTGGGCGGCCCGCAGGTTGTCGACCCTGCGCTCCCCCCAGGTCGTGATGCCGTACGCCGCGAGCAGCTCCTCGACCTGCGGCTGCTCGAGGTCGACGCCGTCGGGGTGGGCGCGCAGCGCCTCGTTGACGATCCGTCGGGCGCCCGTCGAGTCGAGCTCGGTCGCGTCGAGGGCGGCCCCGTCGGGGGTCCGCAGCCACACGGCGTACCCGACGACGCGGGCGAGGGCCCGGACGGCGGCCTCGACCGCGGGGTAGGACGGGACCGAGCCGCGACCGGCGACCTGGCCGGCGACGTCGGGGACGCGCAGCAGCTCGGGCACGCCCTCGGCGCCGAGGAAGGAGGAGACCAGCGGCTTGTCCGACTGCTCCCCCACCGCCGCGAGCACGTTGGCGACGTCCTCGCCGGTGACGTTGAGCGGCGGGATGTAGACGGCCACGACCGCGTCGACGTCCGGGTCGTCGATGGCGGCGTCGAGCGCGTCCTCGAAGTCGTCGGCGGTCGCCTCGGCCCCCAGCGCGACCGACTTGTTGACGACCAGCCCGACCGCGGCCGCGGCATCGGCGGCGAGCAGGCCGAGCGCGTCCGAGTTGCCCACGATCGCGACCCGGCGCCCGCGCGGGAGCGGCTGGTGGGCGAGCAGCTGGGCGACGTCGAACATCTCGTCGAGGGTGTCGACCTGGATCACGCCGGCCTGGCGGAACATCGCGTCGACGGCCTGCTGGGGGGCGGCGATCTTGCGGACCGAGTGGCCCATCGGGACGCCCTGCGTGGTCCGGCCCGAGCGGACGGCGATGATCGGCTTGCGCAACGACACCCGGCGGGCGACGCGGGAGAACTTGCGCGGGTTGCCGATCGACTCGAGGTAGAGCAGGACGACCTCGGTGGCGTCGTCCTCCTCCCAGTACTGGAGGAGGTCGTTGCCGGACACGTCGGCCCGGTTGCCGGCGCTCACGAACGTGGAGAGGCCCAGGCCCCGGTTGTTCACCTTCTCCAGGATCGCCGAGCCGAGCGCCCCGGACTGGCAGAAGAAGCCGGCCCGGCCGGCGGGCGGCATCAGCGGCGACAGGCTCGCGTTGAGCGAGGTCGCCGGGTCGGTGTTGATGACGCCGAGGCAGTTGGGTCCGATCAGGCGCAGGCCGTAGGAGCGGGCGAGCCCGACCAGGCGGCGCTGCCGCTGACGGCCCTCCTCGCCGGTCTCGGCGAAGCCGGAGGAGATGACGACCAGGCCGTGCACGCCCTTGGCGGCGCAGTCCAGGACGACGTCCTGCACGACGTCCGCCGGCACCGCCACGATCGCCACGTCGACGTCGTCGGGGATGTCGTTGACCGAGGCGTAGGCCGGGAGGCCGGAGACCGCGGCCGAGGACGGGTTCACGGCGTACACCCGGCCGGTGTAGTTGCCGGTGACCAGGTTGCGCACCAGCGCCTGGCCGATCGTGTCCTGCCGGCGGCTGGCACCGACCACCGCGACCGACCGCGGCTGGAAGAAGCGCTCGATCGACGCGGCCTCGGCGCGGTGCTCGCGCGACACCATCACCCCGACCGAGGTGTCGGTCGGGTCGATGGGGAACTCCAGCACCATCACGCCGTCCTCGTAGCCGCTGGCCACGCGGTAGCCGGCGTCGCGGAAGGTGCTGATCATCTTCTGGTTGTCGGGGAGGATCTCGGCGGTGAATCGCTCGATCCCGCGCTCGCGGCCGGCCTGGGCGAGGTGCTCGAGCAGCAGCTGCGCGATGCCGCGGCCCTGGTGCCGGTCCTCCACGAGGAACGCGACCTCCGCCTCCCCCGGCTTGACCAGGTCGTAGCGGCCGACGGCGATCATCTGCCCGCCGAGCTCCATGATCATCGCCACCCGGTCGATGTGGTCGACCTGCGTGAACCGCCTGACGTCGCGGTCGGAGAGGTGCGGCATCGGGGTGAAGAACCGGAAGTACTTCGACTCCTCCGACACCCGGCCGTAGAAGTCCACCATCAGCTCGGCGTCGTCGGGCCGGATCGGCCGCAGGTGCGCCGTCCGCCCGTCCCGGAGCAGCACGTCGGCCTCCCAGTGCCTGGGCGGATCCTGCGGCTGGTGGGGGGCCTGCGCCATGGCAGAAACCTATCGGTCCGTGCGTGCCACCGTGGCGCCGTGTGCCCGAGAGTGCGCTCCAGCGCACGCTGAGGCACACGGGACGGGACCAGGGACGAGACCAGGGACGGGGCCAGGACGAGACCAGCGGCGCTCCGGCGGCGTGCCCCCGGCGGGGCGGGGAGGGCGGCGGGGAAGAATGGGGGGCATGGCAGGCAGCAAGACGAGGACTCCACCCCCGGACGACTTCGAGGAGCACATCCTCGACACCGACATCCGTGACGAGATGCAGACGTCGTTCCTGGAGTACGCCTACTCCGTCATCTACAGCCGCGCGCTGCCCGATGCGCGCGACGGGCTGAAGCCGGTCCAGCGCCGGATCCTCTACACGATGAACGACATGAACCTGCGGCCCGACCGCGGGCACGTGAAGTCGGCCCGCGTGGTCGGCGAGGTCATGGGTCGGCTGCACCCGCACGGCGACGGCGCGATCTACGACGCCATGGTGCGGATGGCCCAGCCGTGGTCGATGCGACTGCCCTTCATCGACGGCCACGGCAACTTCGGCTCGCCCGACGACTCCCCCGCCGCGATGCGCTACACCGAGGCGCGGATGGCGCCGGCCGCGGTCGCGATGACCGCCGACATCGACGAGGACACCGTCGACTTCAAGCCCAACTACGACAGCCGCGAGACCGAGCCGGTCGTGCTCCCCGCGGCGATCCCCAACCTGGTCGTCAACGGCACCACCGGCATCGCGGTCGGCATGGCCACCAACATCCCGCCGCACAACCTCGTCGAGGTCGTCCAGGCGCTGCGGCACCTGGTCAGCCACCCCGACGCCACGCTCGACGACCTGATGCGGTTCATCCCCGGCCCGGACCTGCCGACCGGGGGCAAGATCGTCGGCCTCGACGGCATCCGCGACGCCTACGAGTCCGGCCGCGGCAGCTTCAAGATGCGGGCGACCGCCCGGGTCGAGACGGTCGGGCGCCGCAAGGGCATCGTCGTCACCGAGCTGCCCTACGGCGTCGGCACCGAGAAGGTCGTCGAGCGGATCAAGGCGCTGGTGCAGGGCAAGAAGATCCAGGGCATCGCCGACGTCAAGGACCTCACGGACCGCGAGAAGGGGCTCCGGCTCGTGATCGAGGTGAAGAACGGCTTCGTGCCCGAGACCCTGCTCGAGCAGCTCTACCGGCAGACCCCGATGGAGGACAGCTTCGGCATCAACACCGTCGCCCTCGTCGACGGCCAGCCGCGCACCCTCGGGCTCAAGCAGCTCCTCGACGTGTTCCTCGGCCACCGCTACGAGGTCGTCCGCCGGCGCTCGCAGTTCCGCCGCGACAAGAAGGCCGGGCGCCTCCACCTCGTCGACGGACTGCTGGTCGCGCTGCTCGACATCGACGAGGTCATCCAGGTGATCCGCACCAGCGACGACACCGGCACGGCGCGCGAGCGGCTGATGTCGGTCTTCGACCTCAGCCAGGCCCAGACCGACTACATCCTGGAGATGCAGCTGCGCCGGCTCACCCGCTTCAGCCGGATCGAGCTGGAGAAGGAGCAGGAGGCGCTGCGGCGCGAGATCGAGGAGCTCGACGCGATCCTCGCCGACCGCGAGCTGTTGCGCACGGTGGTGAGCCAGGAGCTGGCCGACGTCGCGACCACCTTCGGTACGCCGCGTCGTACCGTCCTGCTCGAGTCGGCCGGCAACGCCGCGGTCGCAGCGGCGGCCGCTCCGCTGGAGGTCACCGACGACCCGTGCTTCGCCTACCTCTCCTCCAGCGGTCTGCTGGCCCGCACCACCTCCGCCGAGCTGCCCGGCTCCGGCGGCTCACGGAGCAAGCACGACGTGGTCGTCTCCGCGGTGCGCACCACCGCCCGCGGCACGATCGGCCTGGTCACCAACCGCGGCCGGGTCGTGAAGCTCAGCGCCCTGGAGCTGCCGACCCTGCCGCCCTCGGCCAACGACCCGCACCTGTCCGGCTCCAACCCGGTGAGCGAGTTCGTCTCCCTGGAGTCCGGCGAACGGGTGCTGGCGCTGACCTCGCTGGCGGCCGACGGACCGGGACTCGCGCTCGGCACCCGGCAGGGCGTCGTGAAGCGGGTCAACCCCGAGCTCCTCAACCGCGACGACTGGGAGGTCATCTCCCTCAAGGACGGCGACGAGGTCGTGGGGGCCGTGGAGCTGGGCACCGGCGAGGAGACGCTCTGCTTCGTCTCCGGGCAGGCACAGCTGCTGCACTTCAGCGCGTCCGCGGTCCGGCCCCAGGGCCGCTCCGGCGGGGGCATGGCCGGCATCAAGCTCGGTGCGGGCGACCACGTCGTCTTCTTCGGCGCCGATCGACGCCGAGTCGTCCGTCGTGGTGACGTCGTCCGGCTCGTCCACCGCGCTGCCCGGCACCGAACCGGGCGCGGTGAAGGTGACGCCCTTCGGCGAGTACCCCGCCAAGGGCCGCGCGACCGGCGGCGTCCGCTGCCACCGCTTCCTCCGGGGCGAGGACGTCCTGGTCTTCGCCTGGGCCGGCCTCGCGCCGGCCCGCGCGGCCGCCAGCAGCGGCGCCCCGGTCGACCTCCCCGAGGCCACCGGCCGTCGCGACGGGTCGGGGGTCCCGGGGAGCCAGCCGCTCGCCGCGTGCGCCGGTCCCGTGGCCGCCCGGCTCGCAGCCGCCGGTGTGGAAGGCTGACGACATGCCGCAGTCCTCCCCCGCGCGCCGGGCGTTCGTCCTGCTCGCCGCCGGCTCGCTGCTGGCCCTGACCGGCTGCACCGACGACGCGTCCCCGGCCGGCGACCGCGAGTCGCCGGAGGACGTGCTGGCCGCTGCCAAGCAGACCCTCGACGAGACCAGCGGCGTGAGCCTGACCCTCGACGCCGACGAGGTCCCCTCCGGGATCTCCGCGGTCGTCGCGGCCGAGGGCGTCGGCACCCACGCCCCGGCCTTCGACGGCACCCTCACCGTGGTCCTCGCCGGCGCCCGGGTCGACGTCCCGGTCATCGCCCTCGACGGCATCGTCTACGCACAGCCCCCGTTCATCGGCGGCTGGCAGGACGTCGACCCGGCCGAGTACGGCGCCCCCGACCCGGCGCAGCTGATGTCGACCGACGCCGGCTTCTCCTCGCTGCTGACCGCCACCGCGGGCATCGAGCAGGGCGAGAGCGTCCGTGGCGGCGAGAACAACGAGGAGGTGCTGACGGAGTACACCGGCACGGTCGCCGGCGACGTCGTCAGCAACGTCATCCCGAGCGCGTCGGGCGACTTCGACGCGACCTACACGATCACCGACGGCGGCGAGCTCCGCACCGTGCTGCTGACCGGCGTCTTCTACCCCGACACCGCGTCGATGACCTACACGATCGGCCTCGACGACTACGGCTCCGAACCGGACATCGCCGCCCCGTGAACCGGCTGCTGCTGACGCTCGCGTCGATCGCGGTCGCCTTCGCCGCCGCCGACACCTACGTCGTCGTCCTGGCGCTGCCCGAGATGATGACCTCGGTCGGCATCCCGATCGACCAGCTCCAGCGGGCGGCCCCGATCGTCTCCGGCTTCCTGCTGGGGTACGTCGCGATGCTGCCGCTGATCGGCCGGATCGCCGACCTGCGTGGACGCGTGCCGGTGCTGGTGGCGGCGCTCGTGCTGTTCGCGCTCGGCTCGCTGGTCACCACGCTCGCCTACGACCTGCCCTCCATGGTGACCGGCCGCTTCCTCCAGGGCGTGGGCGGCGGGGGGCTGGTGCCGGCCACCCTGGCGCTGGTCGCCGACCTCTACCCCGTCGAGCGGCGCGGCGTCCCCCTCGGCATCGTCTCCGCGGTCCAGGAGCTCGGCAGCGTCCTCGGCCCGCTCGTCGGGGCGCTCGTGCTCAGCGTGGCCGACTGGCGCGCGATCTTCGCGCTCAACCTCGCCGTCGGGCTGGTGCTGGCCGCCGCGATCCGTGCCACGGTATCCGGGGGTTTCGAGGCTCGCTCCGCTCGCACCTCGACCACCGGACGACGACCAGATCCGATCGGTATCGGCCTCGCGCTCCTCGCCCTCGCGGCCGGCGCGCTGGTCTTCCTCCAACCACCCGACCTGATGCGTGACCTGACCTGGGGCCGGCTGTTCATCCCGGTCGTCGGATCGGACCGGTGGCTGACGCCGGTCGGCCTGGTCGCGATCGTCGCGGCGGCGCTGTTCCTCGTGCGCTGCGCGACCGCGACCCGGCCGCTGGTCGACCTCCGCGGGTGGCGCGACTCGGTCCGCGAGGCCGACCTCACCGGCTCGCTGCTGCTCGCCGCGGCGCTGGCCGGCATCGTGCTCGCCTTCGCCACCGCCGACCCGCGGATCCAGGTGTTCTCCGACCAGGGGCTCTGGTACCTCCTCGGGGCCGCGGTCGCGACCGTCCTCCTGCTCGCGCACCTCGCCCGCGCCGAGTCACCGCTGGTGCCGCGCGGCGCGCTCCGTCGTACGCCGGCGTGGGGCTCGATGCTGGTCAGCTTCTTCGTCGGGTCCGCCCTGATCGCGGCGCTGATCGACATCCCGCTCTTCGCCCGCACCACCACCTACCCCGACAGCCAGCTGCTCGCCGCCCTCGTGCTGGTGCGCTTCCTCGTCGCGCTGCCGGTCGGCGCCGTGGTCGGTGGCTACCTCACCCGCTGGCTCCCCCTCGGTGTCGTCACCGCCCTCGGCATGGCCTGCGCGGCCGCCGGCTTCGTCTGGATGAGCTCGTGGGGCCTCACGTCGCTCGAGAGCGCGGCCGCCACCGTGCCGCTCGTGCTCGGCGGCCTCGGCTTCGGCCTGGCCCTCGCGCCGGTGAACGCGGCCGTGCTCGCCAGCACCGACGCGTCCGTCCACGGCCTCGCCTCCGCCTTCGTGGTGGTGGCGCGCATGGTCGGGATGCTGGTCGGGATCTCCGCACTCACGACGCTCGGGCTGCGGCAGTACTACGCCGAGCAGGCCGATCTCCCCACGGCCCGCGAGGTCTGCGACGGCGCCAGCCGATGCGACGCGTTCACGCTGCTGCTGCGCGAGGCCGGGATCGCCCAGGAGCACGTCGTGTTCCTCGGCGCGGCCGGCTGCGCGGCGGTGGCCGGAGTCTTGGCCCTCGTCCTGCTGCGCGGAGCCCCGACCCGCTCCGCTACCGTCGCCCCGTGGCCGACTTCGACGACCTGATCGCCGCCAACCGCACCTTCGCCGACACCTTCGACCTCGGCGGGTTCGACGGCGTCGCCCGTGCCGGCGTCGCCGTGGTGACCTGCATGGACTCCCGGATCGATCCCCTGCGCATGCTCGGCCTCGCGGCCGGCGACGCCAAGATCTTCCGCAACCCGGGCGGCCGGGTCACGCCGCAGGCGCTCGAGGCGCTGGTGCTGGGCGTCCACCTGCTCGGCGTACGCCGGATCCTGGTGGTGCCCCACACCCGATGCGCGATGGCCTCGGCCACCGAGGCCGAGCTCCGCGAGCGCGTCGGTGCCTCCGCGGGCGTGGACGCGTCGTGGCAGTCCTTCGGCGTGGTCGCCGACCAGCTCGAGGCGCTGCGGCAGGACGTCGCGACGGTCCGCAGCCACCCGCTGATCCCCGACGAGGTCCCCGTCGGTGGCTTCGTCTACGACGTCGACACCGGACTGCTCGACCAGCGCTTCTGACTAGCGTGTGCGACATGACGCTGCCGCTCACCCTCTCCCCCGACGTCGCCGACGCGCTGGACGCCGGGCGACCGGTCGTCGCCCTGGAGTCGACGATCATCTCCCACGGGCTCCCCCGCCCGCGCAACCTCGAGGCCGCCCGCGACTTCGAGGCGATCCTGCGCGAGCGGGGCGTGACGCCGGCGACGATCGCGGTGCTCGACGGCGTGCTCAAGGTCGGGCTGGCCGACGACGAGCTGCGCCGGATCGCGGAGGAGGACATCGTCAAGCTGTCGGTCCGTGACCTCCCGGTCGTGGTGGCACGCGGCGGCTCCGGCGCGACCACCGTCGCCGCGACCTCGTTCATCGCCGCCCTCGGTGGCGTGCGGGTGTTCGCGACCGGCGGGCTGGGCGGCGTCCACCGCGGCGCGAGCGCGACCTACGACGAGTCCGCGGACCTCACGATCCTCGCCGAGGTGCCCGTCACGGTGGTCTCGGCCGGCGTGAAGTCGATCCTCGACATCCCGGCCACCCTCGAGCGGCTGGAGACGCTGAGCGTGACGGTCGTCGGCCTCGGGACCGACCAGTTCCCCAGCTTCTGGCTCACCTCGTCCGGCGAGACGCTCGACTGGTCGGTGCCCGACGGTGCCGCCGTGGCCGAGGTGATGGCCGCCAACGACGCCCTCGGGCGTCGGACCGGGATCCTGGTCGCCAACCCGCTCCCGGTCGACCGGCAGCTCGACCCCGACGTCCACGACGCCGCACTGGCGCAGGCCCTGGCCGAGGCGGACGGCCTGAGCGGCAAGGAGGTCACCCCCTTCCTGCTCCAGCGGATCGTCGAGATCACCGGCGGCAGCAGCCTCGAGGTCAACCTCGAGATCGCCGCCAACAACATCCGCGTGGCCGCTGACATCGCCACCGCCTGGGCCGCCCGCCCCTCCGTGGCGCCGTGACCCGGATCCTCGTCGTCGGCGACGTCGTCGACGACCTCGTGGTCCGGCCGCTGACCGAGGTCACCGCGGCCAGTGACACCACCGCCGAGATCCGCCGCACCGACGGCGGCTCGGCCGCCAACGTGGCCGCCTGGCTGGGCCACCTCGGGGCCGACGTCCGCTTCGTCGGCCGGGCCGGGACCGACGGGGCGCAGCGCCACGCGGCCGCCCTGGCGGCGTACGGCGTGGACGCGCGGGTCTCGGCCGATCCGGACCTCCCGACCGCCACCCTGGTCGCGACGCTCGACCCGAGCGGCGACCGGACGATGTACGTCGACCGGGCCGCCAACGAGCGGCTCTGCGCCGCGGACCTGCCCGACGACGTGCTCGACGGCGTCGGCTGGCTGCACGTGACCGGCTACTCCCTGTTCGACGACGGCGTCCGGCCGGCCGTGCTCGACCTGGTCGCCCGGGCGCGCACGCGGGGCTGTGTGGCGTCTCGGTCGACCCGAGCTCGGTCGGCTTCCTCGCCGGCTGCGGCGCCGAGGCGTTCCTCGACTGGGTGGCCGGCGCCGACCTGGTCCTCCCCAACCTCCCCGAGGGTCGCTTCCTCACCGGCCTCGAGGAGCCCGGCGCGGTGCTCGCCGCGCTCGCCGAGCGCTTCCCGGGGGTCGTGCTGACCCTCGGCGTCGACGGGGCGTCGTACGCCGGCGACGGCGGGACCGCACACGTCGCCGCCCGGCCGGCCGCGGTCCTGGACACGACGGGCGCCGGGGACGCCTTCTGTGCGGGGTTCCTGTCCACCTGGACGTCCGACCGGGACGCCGCCGCCGCGCTGGATGCCGGCGCCGCCGCGGCCGCCCGGCTGGTCACCAGGGTGGGCGCCCGACCGTGGTTCGTCGACGAGGAGGTTGAGGAGGCAACCATCTGGGCACCCCGGACGGTCCATGGCGGTGAAGCACACCGTCGCCATGAGCCAAGGGGAGGGCCCACGGATGAACGAATCGACCTCGAGGGGCGTCGACGACCGCGCCACCAGGGAGCGGGCGCGGGGACGTCACCCCAACCAGCACGCGGGGGCCGAGCGCCGGGCAGCGATCGCGGCCTTCATCGAGGAGCACCTCGCGGAGCACGGCGTGGCACCCACCCGCCAGGAGATCGCGGCTCGGGGTGCGGAGCACGCCCGCCACGACGTACCACCACATCAACATCATGCTCCGCGAGGGCCGCCTCCAGGACCAGGGCGGGCAGCGCGGCCTGATGACCGCCTGACCGATCGCCTGGCCGAGGGTCAGTCGCGCGGGCGGCGCTCGTCGGAGACGAGGAACGCCGCGGTGAAGAGCACCACCGCCAGGGTGCCGAGGACCCAGACCGCGTCGGTGTGGGTGCGGATGGAGCCGGACCGGAGCGAGACCGGCCCGCCGGTCGCGAACGCCAGAATCGCAGCCAGGAGGCAGATCAGGCTGCCCAGGATCAGCGCCCGCTCGGCCGCCCGGCCGTAGTCCGGGGGGCCCTCAGGCATCGAGCGCCTCGACGTCCACCTCGTAGGCACCCTGCACGATGAACTCCTTGCGCGGGGCCACCTCGGACCCCATCAGCAGCTCGAACACCGTCGCGGCCTCGTCGGCGTCGTCGAGCGTGAGCCGGCGCAGGGTACGGCGGCGCGGGTCCATCGTGGTCTCGGCCAGCTGGTCGGCGTCCATCTCGCCGAGGCCCTTGTAGCGCTGCACGGGGTCCTTCCAGCGCACGTTCTTCTTCGACAGCTCGGCCAGCTTCCGCTGCAGCTCGTCGTCGGAGTAGGTGTAGACGTACTTGTCCATGCCCTTCTTGGGGTTGGACAGCTCGATCCGGTGCAGCGGCGGCACCGCGGAGTAGACGCGGCCGTCCTTGACCAGGTCGCCCATGTACTTGAAGAACAGGGTCGCGAGCAGGGTCCGGATGTGGGCGCCGTCGGAGTCGGCGTCGGCCATGAAGATGATCCGGCCGTAGCGGCGCGCCTCGACGTCGAAGTCGCGCCCGGAGCCGGCGCCGACGACCTGGAGGATCGAGGCGCACTCGGTGTTCTTGAGCATGTCGGCCACCGAGGCCTTCTGCACGTTGAGGATCTTGCCGCGGATCGGCAGCAGGGCCTGGAACTCGGAGTTGCGGGCGAGCTTGGCGGTGCCGAGGGCGGAGTCGCCCTCGACGATGAAGAGCTCGGTCCGCTCGTTGTCGGTGGCCCGGCAGTCGGCCAGCTTCGAGGGCAGCGCCGAGGACTCCAGGGCGTTCTTCCGTCGCTGGGTCTCCTTGGTCTGACGCAGCGTCACCCGGGTCTTGGCGGCGCCGGCGACCTTCTCCATCAGCCGCTTGGCCTGCGCCTTCTCGGCCCGCTTGGTGGAGGTGAGGAACTTCTTCAGCTCCCCCGCCACGACCTTGCGGACGACGGCGCGCGCCGCCGGCGTGCCGAGGATCTCCTTGGTCTGGCCCTCGAACTGCGGCTCCGCGAGCCGCACCGTGACCACGGCCGTCATGCCCTCGAGCACGTCGTCCTTGATCACGTCGTCGTCGTTGACCTTGAGCGCCTTGGTCGCGCGCATCGCGTCGTTGAAGGTCCGGGTCAGCGCCGCTTCGAACCCGCTGACGTGGGTGCCGCCCTTGGGCGTGGCGATCACGTTGACGAAGGACTTCACCTCGGTGTCGTAGCCGGTGCCCCACCGCACGGCGACGTCGACGGTCAGCTCGCGCTCGACCTCCTGCGGGGTCATGTGGCCCTGGTCGTCGAGGAGCGGCACGGTCTCGGTGAAGGAGTCCTTGCCCTCGAGCCGGACGACGTCGGTGACCGGCTCGTCGTGGGCGAGGAAGTCCACGAACTCCGCGATGCCGCCGTCGTGGCGGAACTTCTCCTCCACGGGGGTGTCGCCGCGCAGGTCGCGGATCACCAGCTCCAGGCCGGGCACGATGAACGAGGTCTGCCGGGCCCGCCCGAGCAGGCCCTCGAACTCGAAGCGGGCGTCCTTGGTGAAGATCTGCCGGTCCGGCCAGAACCGCACGCGGGTGCCGGACGCGGTCTTCGCGACCCGCTTGCCCTTGCGGGTCAGGCCCGACTTCGGCGTGAACCCGGCGGCCGGGCCCTCGGTCTCGAAGACGCCCGGAACGCCGCGCTGGAAGCTGAGCCCCTGCTGGGACGGCGAGCGGTCGACGTCGATGTCCATCCGCGCCGACAGCGCGTTGACCACCGAGAGGCCGACGCCGTGCAGGCCACCGGTCGCGACGTACGAGCCGCCGCCGAACTTGCCGCCCGCGTGGAGCTTGGTCGCGACGACCTCGACGCCGGGGAGCCCGGTCTTGGGCTCCTTGTCGGTCGGGATGCCGCGACCGTCGTCGTGCACCTCGACCGAGTCGTCCGGGTGGAGCGTGACCTCGACCCGGTGGGCCGAGCCCGCGAGCGCCTCGTCCACGCCGTTGTCGATGATCTCCCACAGGCAGTGCATGAGACCGCGGGTGTCGGTCGACCCGATGTACATGCCCGGGCGCTTGCGCACCGCCTCGAGGCCTTCGAGGACGAGGAGGTGGGCCGCGTTGTAGGTCTGGTCGGCGATGGTGCTGCTCCGTGTGCGCGGGTGGTCCGGTGGTCCGGCGGGCGCTCCCGAATCTACCCGCGACACGCCGGGCGCCGGTGCAGGCACGCCTGCCGGTGGCCGGCCGGGGGCCGGACTACCGTGGTCGCACGGCACCACCCGCCCAGCACCGGAGGAGGCAACGTCGCGATGGTCACGATTCGCGCCACATTCGGACGAGCTCGTCCGATCTGCAACCTCCGCGGCTCCGAACACGTCACACTCAGCAAGACGACAGGGCGCGCCGCCCCGGGACCCAGGGTGTGGGATTCCCGAACGGGCGACTTGTCCGCCGTGGTTGGATTGAGGTGTCGAGGGACACGTGGGAGCGGGAATCTTGAGTCCGGTCGCTACGTTCCACCATCACCCGACGAAGATGAAATGAGGCCGAAGTGAACACTGCCGTTGCCCCAGGTGCTCCCGCACTGAGCGCCGCAGACCGTTGCGACCGTTGCGGTGCCCAGGCCTACCTCCGCGTCGAGCTCCAGACGGGTGGCGAGCTGCACTTCTGCGCCCACCACGCCCGCGAGCACGGCGAGAAGCTCAAGGAGATCGCGGCCGCCGTCCAGGACGAGACCCACAAGCTCTCCGACACGAAGGCCGGCGCCGACCAGCGACGACGCCTGATCCCACCCAGACCACCACGCGGCCCCGGACCACACGGTCCGGGGCCGCGGTCGTCCCGGGTCGTCCGGGGGTCACCGGCTGTGCGACAGTGACGCCGTGAGCGGGGTGGAGGTCGTCGTCGCGCTCGCCATCGCGGTGGGACTGGCCGGGATCCTGGTCCCGCTGCTGCCCGGCGTGCTGCTCGTGCTGGTCGCGATCGTGGTGTGGGCCGTCGACCTCGGCGAGCGCGACCGGCTGGGTGGTCGCTCGGCGTCGCGGCCGCGCTGCTCGTCGCCGGCACGGTCGCGAAGTACGCCGTGCCCGGGCCGCCGCCTCAAGGACGCCGGCATCCCGGCGTCGACCCAGTGGACCGGCGTGGCGCTCGGCGTCGTCGGCTTCTTCGTGGTCCCGGTCCTCGGCCTGTTCCTCGGCTTCGTGCTCGGGCTCTACCTCGCCGAGCGTCGCCGCGTCGGCGCCGCCGCGGCCGGCCCCTCGACGCGGGCGGCACTGCGGGCCGTCGGCCTGAGCATCCTCATCGAGCTGGCGTCCGGGCCTGCTCGCCGCCGCGGTCTGGGTCGTCGGCGTGGTCGTCACGTGACCGCGGTCCTGCTGGCGCTCGGCCTCCGCCGCGGCGTACGGACTCTCCGACTTCGTCGGCGGCGTCACCTCCAAGCGGGCCAGCCCCTGGAGCGTGGCGCTCGTCGCGCAGCTCGCCGGCGGCCTGCTCGTCCTCGCCCTGGCCGGCGTCGTCGGGGGCGACCCCACGGCGCGCGACCTGCGCTGGGCGCTGGTGGCCGGGGTCGCCAACGGCATCGGCACCGGCTTCCTGTACCGCGGCCTCTCGTCGGGTCGGATGGGGGTCGTGGCCCCGGTCTCCGGCGTCGGAGCCAGCGCTGGTGCCGGTCGTGGTCGGCGTCGCCACCGGCGAGCGTCCCTCGGCCCTGGTCTGGCTCGGGATCGTCGTGGCCCTCCCCGGCATCTGGCTGGTCGCGCGAGAGCCGCGCCCGAGGACGCCGGCGGCGGGCCGCGCGGCTCCGGCGCGGTGGACGGGGTGCTCGCCGGGCTCGGCTTCGGCGCCCTCTTCGCCGCCCTCGCCCAGATCCCCGAGTCGGCCGGCTTCCTCCCGCTCGCCCTCAACCAGCTGGTGGCCGGCGCGGTCGTGATCGTGATGGCGACCGTGCTGCGGGCGGCGTGGGTCCCCCGCGACCCCTCAGCCGGCTTCGGGGCGATCAGCGGCGTCCTCGGCGCCACCGCCACCGTCACGTTCCTGCTCGCCACCCAGTCGGGCTTCCTCACCGATCACCGCGGTGCTGGCCTCGCTCTACCCCGCGGTCACGGTGCTGCTGGCGGCGACGGTGCTGCGCGAGCCCGTCCACCGCAGCCAGGCGCTGGGACTGGTGCTGTGCGGCGCTGCCGTCGCGCTGGTGGCCGGCGGTTAGGGTCGCTCCATGAGCGACGACGAGACCCGCCCGGAGACCTCAGCCGACAGAGCCCTCGGCCCCGCGCGAGGCGACGGCCGCGCCGGCGACGTCCGCGAAGTACGACGAGGGACCCGCTGCGCGGCTCGCGCACGAGCGGGCTCTGGGTCGGCGTCGTGCTGATCTCGGTGGTGTTGATCCTGCTGATCGTCTTCATCGCGCAGAACACCGATGCCGTGCGGATCAGCTTCCTCGGCTGGCAGGGCGACGCCCCCCTCGCCGTGGCGCTGCTCGCCGCGACCGTGGCGGGTCTGCTGATCGCCACGATCGCGGGGAGCCTGCGCATCCTGCAGCTGCGCCGTCGGGTCAAGCGCGACGCGCGCTGAGGGTCAGGCAGGCGCCCCGGAGGCGACCCGGTCGGTGAACTGGCGACGGCCGATCATCCAGTCGGTGATCGGGTGCGAGCCGTCGGCGGTGTCCTTCATCCGCATCGCGACCCGGACCTCGTCGGGCCGGCCGAAGCAGCCGCGGCGGGCGGAGAACACCACGACGTCGCGGCGCCAGCGGTAGTCCGCGCCGTAGCGGCACGACACCGGCTGCTGGCCGACGTACTTCCAGTCCTTCATCCGCCACATCACGTAGTCGCTGCCCTCGAACAGGGGGAGCCCGACCGCGCGCTCGGGCCCGCGGGCATCGGGGTCGCTGTCGACGTAGACCGAGAGGCCGGCCTGGGCCTGCTTGCGGAGGTCGGCGAACTTCACCTTCACCTCGACCGTGCGGTCGGAGTGGTCGACCCAGACCTTGAGGATGTCGTTGAGCGACGCGGACGCGTCGGCCCCGTCGTCGACGAAGGTCGTCGCCGCGGTCGCGGGCGCGACGGTGGTCAGGACGGCGGTGGCCGCGGCGGCCACCGCCAGGCCGGCGCGGGTACGAGTTCTGGTGCTGGTGCGGTTCATGATGGTGGTCCTCCCCCAGTCGGTGGTGTGTCGACTCCCAGACGCGAGCGACCGCTCCAAGGTTGCACGTCCCCGTAGGTTGTGGCCATGCCCCGGCCCACCGGCGTCGCGATGGTCCTGCTCGGCGCCCTCCTCGTCGGCTGTACGGCGTCACCGGAGCGGCCCGACGAGGTGGTCGCGAGCTCGACGCCGGACCCGTCCCCCTCCGCCACCCGGTCGGGCACCCCCGAGCCCACCCCGAAGCCGGTCACCACCCGGCTGCTCGTGGTCGGCGACATCATGCTCGGGCGCGGCGTCGCCGTGCCGCAGGCGCCGGTCTCGCCGCTGCGCCTCTTCGCCGACCGGATCCGCTCGGCCGACCTGGCGGTCGGCAACCTCGAGAGCACGTTGTCCGACGACGGCCCGCCGCTCCAACCCGGCGACGACTCCTTCGCGGCCCCACCGGGCACCCTCGCCGGGCTCGAGCGGCTGGGCTTCGACGCGATGTCCCTGGCGAACAACCACACCGGTGACTTCGGCGAGGCGGTGCTCCTCGACGTCGTGGACCGCTTCGCCGGCAGCCGGATCGCCGGCTTCGGGGCCGGACGCGACCTCGCGGCAGCCAGTCGACCTGCGGTGTTGACCCACGGGGGGATCCGGTTCGGCTTCGTCGGCTTCAACGCGATCGGCGAGACCCCTCAGGCCACGGCGGGCTCTCCCGGTGCCCTGTCGGTCAGGATGCCGCCCCGCACCGGCCCGCTGAACAGTTCGGACCTGCGCCACGTGCTCGGCGTCGTGCGCCGGCTGGAACGCCGGGTCGACGTCGTCGTGGTGCTCCCGCACTGGGGCACCCAGTACACCCACGTCGCGGAGCCCGTGCAGTCCCAGGTCGGTCGCGCGCTGGTGGCGGCTGGGGCCGACCTCGTGGTCGGCGGCCATCCGCACTGGGTGCAGGGGCTCGAGCCGGTCGGGGACGCCGTGATCGCCCACTCGCTGGGCAACTTCGTGTTCGACATGGACTTCGACGAGGAGACGATGCAGGGGATCACCCTCACCGCGACCTTCCGTGACGAGCGCCTCGTCGACGTGGAGCTCGAGCCCTACCGGATGGAGCCCCCCGGCTTCGCTCCACGGCCCGTGCGCGGCGCCGGGGCGGAGGAGATCCTGTCCGACGTCCGCGAGCACAGCACCGGGCGCTTCGCCCGTCGCTAGCTGCTCGAGGGCGCCAGCCAGGCCAGCAGGACCCTGCCGACCCGCTCGACCTGCTCGGGCTGGACCACGGCCGGCACGTCGGCGGCGGAGTGGTAGCCGGCGTACGGCGTGCTGCCGAGCCTGGCCCCGGGGAGCCCGTCCCGGACGAAGGACCAGTGGTCGCTGCTGCGCTGCCGGGGGTCGGCCACCGCGGACACGCCTGCGCGCCGGGCGGCCGCGAGCAGCCCGCGCTGCACGGCGTCGGAGTCGTACGCCGACCCGACCGGGACCGTCGTGCCCACGCCGACCCGGTCGAGGGACACCATCCCGCGCAGCGCCCGGCGCTGGGCACCGGTCATCGACGCGACGTAGGCCCGCGACCCGTAGTGGTGGTCGTCGTCGGTCCCCCCGCGTGGCTCCTCGGCCCCGAACGCGACCCAGACCACGGGAAGCCGCGTGCGGTGCTCCGCAGCCGCGGCGGCGGCCGCCAGCACCACCCCCACCCCCGAGCCGTTGTCCTCCGCGCCGGGCGCCTGCGGCACCGTGTCGAGGTGCGCACCGACCACCAGGTGCGGCTCGGCCGGGTCGAGGCCCGCGGGTGTGGCGATCACGTTGACCGACGTCCCCGCAGGGACCGGGACGCCCCAGGAGACGCCGTCGGGGACGTCGAAGGCCTGCCGCTCGACGTCGTACCCCAGCCGCTCGAAGGACTCCCCCACCCAGCGCGCCGCATCCCGGAACTCGGGGCTGGTGCCGTGCCGCGGCCCGATGTCACCGGCCAGGTGACGGACCACGCCCATCGCCTGCGCCACGTCGAAGGCGCCAGGACGGACCGCCGGCGGACGGTCGGGACGGCCCGGCTCGGCCGACCCGGTCGGAGGGACCAGTCGGGTGGACGGCGAAGGACCCGGGCTGGGGCCAGCGTCGAGAACCTGGGGAGCCGAGCAGGCGGTCACGGCGAATGCCACCGCGAGCAGCACGCCGACCCCCCGACCCATGGCCCGAGCGTACGGCGCGGGTCAGCGGGCCGCCCGCCGCCGACGGCGCCCTGCGCGCCAGGCGACCCACAGGGATCCGAGGAGCACCAGGGCGGCCGCCACGATCAGCAGGTCGGCCAGGATCTTGGTCGCGCCGTTGTCGCTGGCGATGCCCAGCGCCATGCTGGCCACGATCAGGGCCACGCTCGCCCACTGCCCGCGGCGTACCGCCGGCGTCGTCTCCAGCACCGGGTCCGCGTCAGTCGAGGTAGTCGCGCAGGACCTGGGACCGGCTGGGGTGACGCAGCTTCGACATCGTCTTCGACTCGATCTGGCGGATCCGCTCACGCGTGACGCCGTAGACCTTGCCGATCTCGTCGAGGGTCTTGGGCTGCCCGTCGGTCAGGCCGAAGCGCATCGAGACGACGCCGGCCTCGCGCTCGGACAGCGTGTCGAGGACGGCGTGCAGCTGCTCCTGGAGCAGCGTGAACGAGACCGCGTCGGCCGGGCACGATCGCCTCGGAGTCCTCGATCAGGTCGCCGAACTCGGAGTCGCCGTCCTCACCGAGCGGGGTGTGGAGGGAGATCGGCTCGCGACCGTACTTCTGGACCTCGATGACCTTCTCGGGCGTCATGTCGAGCTCCTTGGCGAGCTCCTCGGGCGTCGGCTCGCGGCCGAGGTCCTGGAGCATCTGCCGCTGGACGCGGGCGAGCTTGTTGATGACCTCGACCATGTGGACGGGGATCCGGATGGTGCGGGCCTGGTCGGCCATCGCCCGCGTGATCGCCTGCCGGATCCACCACGTGGCGTACGTCGAGAACTTGTAGCCCTTGGTGTAGTCGAACTTCTCGACCGCACGGATCAGGCCGAGGTTGCCCTCCTGGATCAGGTCGAGGAAGAGCATGCCGCGACCGGTGTAGCGCTTCGCGAGCGACACCACCAGACGCAGGTTGGCCTCGAGCAGGTGGTTCTTGGCGCGGCGGCCGTCCTCGGCGATCCACTCGAGCTCCTCGAGCAGCTTCGCGCTGATCTTGCCGCCCTTGGCGAGCTTCTCGTCGGAGAACAGGCCGGCCTCGATCCGCTTGGCGAGCTCGACCTCCATCTCGGCGTTGAGGAGCGGCACCTTGCCGATCTGCTTGAGGTAGTCCTTGACCGGGTCGGCGGTCGCACCGGCGACCATGACCTGCTGGGCCGGCTCGTCGGTCTCGTCGGACGTGGAGACCACGAACGTCGAGGTCGAGGTCGCCTCCTCCTCGTCGGCCTTGATGCTCGGGTCGGTCTTGACGTCCTTCTCGAACTGCTCGTCAGGCACGTCCGGGAGGACCTTCTTGCCGTCGGGCCCCACGACCACGGCCGGAGCGGCCTTCTTCGCGGCGGCCTTCGTGGCCGGAGCGGCCTTCTTCGCGGCGGCCTTGGTGGCCGGAGCCTTCTTCGCCGGCGCGGCCTTCTTGGCGGCGGGCTTCTCCTCGGCGGGCTTCTCGGCCGCCTTCTTGGCCGGAGCCTTCTTCGCCGGAGCCTTCGCGGTCGCGGTCGCCTTCTTCGTCGTGGCCGCGGCGACGGCGGTACGGGCGCCGGCCGGGATCGCCACGGAGATGCCGAGCCCACTGAGGTGGGCCATCAGCGCCTTGAGGTGGCGGGGCTCGACGGCGGCGTCCTCACTGGCCGCTCGGACCTCGTCGGGGGTGATGCTTCCGGTCGGTCGACCCCGCTCGATGAGGGCCAGCACGGCGGGGTGTGCCAGCACCGCGGCGGGGAGCTGCTTGCGCGCGTTCGAGGACACGAACACCTCTCGTCAGGAGCGAAGGGCGCGGCAAAGCCCGGTAACGTCAAGAGCCGCGTGCTCATTCTGCCACGGGGACGAAGCGTCTCCGAAGCCGGGACGTGTGTCCGGGTCAGCGGGCGGCCTTGGCGGCCGCCTTCATCTCCTTCTTGTGGTCCCGCACCTTCTGCAGCGACGCCGGGTCGACCACGTCGGCCACCGAGCGGAAGCCGTCCTCGCTGTAGGCACCGACCGCGAGCTCCCACCCGTCGGGCCGGACGCCGAGCTGCTTGGCCAGCAGGGCGACGAAGATCTGCGCCTTCTGCTTGCCGAAGCCCGGGAGCGCCTGCATCCGCGTCATCAGGTCCTTCCCGTCGGCCGCGCCGGTCCAGATCCGGGAGGCGTCCCCGTCGTACTCCTCCACGACGATCCGCGCGAGCTCCTGGAGCCGCGCCGCCATCGACCCCGGGAAGCGGTGGATCGCCGGCGGGGTCGAGCAGAGCTCGGTGAACCGCTCCGGATCGGCCGTCGCGATCTCGCCCGGCTCGATGCTGCCGAACCGGTCGAGCACCTTCGACGGCCCCCGGAAGGCGTGCTCCATGGGGTACTGCTGGTCGAGCATCATCCCGACCAGCAGCGCGAACGGGGAGTCGGTGAGCACCTGGTCGGCGCGGTCGTCACCGGTGATGTGGATGGCCATGGCCCCATCCTCGCTCATCCCGGAGGGATCAGGAGTCGGCCTTGACCGCCAGCACGGGGCACTTGGCGTCCAGCAGGATGCGCTGCGCGTTGCTGCCCAGGATCAGCTTGCCGACCGGCGAGCGGCGTCGCAGCCCGATCACGATCAGGTCGGCGTCCGCCGCGTCGGCGATGCTGATCAGGTCCTCGGCCGGCTCGAAGCCGCGCACCAGCTGGCGCACGTCGTGCTCGACCCCGGAGTCCTGGAGCAGGCCCTTGATCCGTTCCATGTCGGCCTCGGCCTTCGCCGATGCCTGCTGGTCGAACTCGTTGCCGCCGCGGTGGGAGTTCACCACCACGATCTTGGCGTCACGCAGCTTCGCCTCGGCGATGCCGCTGGTGAGGGCGGCCTCGCCCTCCGGCTTCGGCACATAGCCCACGACCACGGTCCCCATAGACCCTCCTCGGCCAGACACGGCCCTTGCGGGCCCTTCCTCGGCAACCTATCGAATCCGGAGCCTCAGGGGCAGCCTGTGGACGACTCGCGCGCAAGAAGGTCGGTTCGGGGCACGCTGGTCGGGTGCCCCACGTGATCGACCCGGTCCCCCGCGCGACCGGGCTGCTGCTGCGCGAAGCCGTCCGCCGGCTCGCGAGCGGCGAGCACCGCCGCCGGTTCGCACCCCTGCTCCACCTGGGTCGTCCCGGGTGTCCACGAGCACGCCGTCCCGGCCGCGCTCTCACTGACCGACCACGCCCTGCGCTGCGACCTGGTGGCGGCCGTCCTCGCCCGGCACCCCGAGGCCGGCGGGATCCGAGCCGCTGGTCTGGCTGACCCGGGCCGGCGACCTCGATGCCGAGGACCTCGACCTGGCGTGGACCGCGGCCGCGGCGGCCGCCTTCGCCGAGGCCGGGCGCGACCTCACGTGCGTCGTGGTGACCCGGCAGGGCTGGCGCGACCCACGCAGCGGGACCCGGCGCGAGTGGCAGCGGATCCGCGGCTGAGCTCACTCCCAGGTGTGGACGGGCTCGTTGGTGTGCATGTTGGTCCGGTACTCCTGCAGCGTCGACCGGAGGGCGTCGTAGCGGTCGAGGTCGGAGCGGTCGCGCATCCGCCGGGCGAACCACTCCGCCCCGTTCGTCTGCAGCAGGCAGCGCTGCTCGATGACGCCGAGCAGCCGCGAGGCCTCGGCGTCGGGCACGCCCCACGACGCCAGGCCCTGGTAGGCCAGCGGGAGGAGGCGACGCAGGACCAGCTCGGTGACCCGGACCTGGCCGACGCTCGGCCAGTAGATCTGGGTGTCGATGCCGAACTCGGAGGCGGAGTGGAAGTTCTCCTCCGCCGCGGAGAAGGACATCTGTGACCAGAGCGGCCGCTCGCTCTCGGCCAGCCCGCGGACCAGCCCGAAGTAGAACGCGGCGTTCGCGATCAGGTCGACCACGGTGGGGCCCGCGCCCAGGACGCGGTTCTCGACCCGCAGGTGGGGAACCCCGTCGGCGATGTCGTAGACCGGGCGGTTCCAGCGGTAGATCGTGCCGTTGTGCAGCCGCAGCTCCTGCAGCGCGGGCGTGCCACCGGACTCGAGGACCTCGAGCGGGTCCTCCTCCTCGGTGACCGGCAGCAGGGCCGGGAAGTACCGGACGTTCTCCTCGAACAGGTCGAACACCGAGGTCACCCAGCGCTCGCCGAACCACACCCGGGGTCGGACGCCCTGCGCCTTCAGCTCCTCGCTGCGGGTGTCGGTGGCCTGCTCGAACAGCGGGATCCGGGTCTCGCGCCACAGCTCCTTGCCCAGGAGGTACGGCGCGTTGGCGCCGACGGCCACCTGGACCGCGGCAATCGCCTGGGAGGCGTTCCAGTACGCCGCGAACTGGTCGGGCGCGGTCTGGACGTGGAACTGGGTGCTGGTGCAGGCCGCCTCGGGCAGGATCGAGTCGGCCGTGGTGACCAGGCGCTCCGGACCCGAGATCTCGATCGAGATGTCCTCGCCGCGCGCGGACATGATCTGCTCGCTGAGCAGCTTGTAGCGGGGATTGGGCGTGATGCTGTCGATGTTGAGGTGCCCCTCGGCGAGGGTCGGCAGGATCCCGATCATCACCATGTGGGCGCCGACCTGCGCCGACTTGGACTCCGCGTCGTTGAGGCTGCGGCGCAGCTGCTCCTCGAACGTGGTGAGCCCGCCCTCGCGCAGCCGGGCCGGCGGCACGTTGATCTCGATGTTGAACTGGCCGAGCTCGGTGACGAAGTCGGGATCGGCGATCGCCTCGAGCGCCTCGATGTTCTTCAGCGCCGGGTCGCCGGCGTCGTCGATGAGGTTGAGCTCGACCTCGAGGCCGGTCATCGGGTCGTCGGTGTCGAACCGTGCCTCGCGCAGCATCCTCGCGAACACGTCGAGGCAGCGGCGTACCTTCTCGCGGTGCCTCGTGCGGTCGGCCCGGGAGAATTCCTGTGCGGACACCTCATCGCCCATGGCCTGACCCTAGGGAGGAAACGCTCTCCCGGCGAGCCCGGTCATGATGCGGACCCCCACGGACGGTCGGGCTGCGGACCCGGCCAGGGTCCGCGCCGCTCCCACACCTCGGGCGACACGACACCCTCCAGCAGGTCGGCCACGAGCCTCGCGAGGCTGTGGTCGGGGTCGACCTCGCGGGCGCGGTCGACCCCGCACCAGGCGAGCGCGCCGTCCCCGGCGAGCCAGGCCACGAAGGCGAGGACCGCGGCGGCGTGCGGCACCAGGTCGCGGGGGCACCGTCGCACCAGCCCGGACCACAGCTCGACGTGGGTGCGCGCGTCCACCCGACGCACGCCACCCCAGGCGGCGTCGCGCACGGCCGGCTCTGCGACCGCCTCGAGCAGTCGGGCTGCCTCCGCGTCGTCGGGGGTCGTCCCCCCGGACGAGTGGCGCGCGACCGTGAGGGCCACCCATTGGGAGTCGGCCGTGGCGGGCGGGCGGTGCGTGTCGACCCGGTCGACGGCGACGGGATCGGACTCGAGGGTCGCGGCCAGCTCCTGCCGGCTGGCGTGGATGACCCGCCCCTCCAGGACAGCGGCGGCCACGAAGGGGTGGGCGGAGACGTCGTAGGGCACTCCCCGAGGGTGTGCCGACCCGCTGAGCGGGTGCCAGCGCCCGTCGTGGACCCGCACCGACTCGACGCAGTCGATGCCCACGCCGCGGAGCCGGCGCCGGACCCGGTGGACCGCCCGGCGGGCGAGCCGGTCGTCGGCGGTGAAGAGGACCAGCACGACCGCGACCGCGCCGTGCCCCGCCGCGGGCCGCAGCAGGGCCTCGGCCAGCTCGTCGAGCTCCCTGAGGTCGGGGAGCCCGCCCGGTGGGACCTCCGGGAGGTCGATCCGGGCGTGGCAGGCGTGTTCCGCGCCGAGGGTGAGCATCACGACGGAGTCGGCCGGCTCGAAGCCGAGGACGACGCGGACCACCGCGAGGAGGTCCTCGGGGCTGCGGGCGGTGAGAGTGGTGGGTGCGGTCATGCTCCGACCTTCACCACCGCGGCCGACAGGCGTGGTGGTGCGCGGACAGGGGTGTGGACCCGGTGTCCCGGACCCTCACGGTGGACGACACCCGGCCCCGGAGACGCGCGGGACGGTGGGAGCGTCGGCGGTGACGAGTAGGTTGCCCGCATGCGTGAGGTCGCCTCGGTGCTGCACCTCGACCTCGACGCCTTCTTCGCCGCGGTCGAGCAGCGCGACAAGCCCTCCTTGCGGGGGAAGCCGGTCGTCGTCGGCGGGGTCGGTGGCCGCGGCGTGGTGGCCACGGCGTCGTACGAGGCTCGGAAGTACGGCGTGCGCTCCGCCATGTCCACCCGGGAGGCGCGCTCCCGGTGCCCGCACGCGGCGTTCCTGACCGGGCGCTTCCACGCCTACCGCGACACCAGCCGAGCGGTGATGGAGGTGCTGCGCTCGGCCTCACCGTTGGTGGAACCACTCTCCCTCGACGAGGCGTTCGTCGACCTCGCGCGGGCCGACCTGCCCGACCTCGGGGTGGAGGGCGTCCGGGCCTTCGGCGAGGAGCTGCGCGAGCGGGTCCGCGAGGCGACGGGTGGCCTGACCGCCTCGGTCGGCATCGGCACCTCGAAGTTCATCGCCAAGGTCGCCAGCGACCTCGACAAGCCCGACGGACTCGTCGTGGTCCCTCCCGGGACCGAGGTCGAGCTGCTCGCTCCGATGCACGTCACCGTGATCCCCGGCGTCGGGCCGGCCACGGCGGAGCGGCTGCGCCGGGCGGGCATCCACACCGTCGCCGAGCTGGAGACGATCAGCCTCGAGGAGCTGGTCCGGCTGCTCGGCCGCGCCCACGGCAGCGGCCTCTTCGCGCTGGCCCGCGCCGAGGACGACCGCGCGGTCGAGCCCGAGCGCGAGACGAAGTCGGTCTCGGTCGAGGGCACCTACGACACCGACCTCACCGATCGGAAGCTGATGGAGGGCCTGCTGACCCGGCAGGCCGGGCAGGTCGCCGAACGGCTGCGCAAGCACGGTTTCTCCGGGCGCACGGTCACGATCAAGGTCCGGCTGCACGACTTCACCACCCTCAGCCGCTCCAGCACCCTTCCCTCGCCCACCGACCGGGCCACCACCGTGGGCCGGGTCGCCCGGTCGCTGCTCACCGAGCTCGACACCTCCGGCGGGGTCCGCCTGCTCGGCGTCGGCGTCTCCGGACTGGCCGACTGGATCCAGGAGGACCTCTTCGGCTCCGAGGAGGAGGACGACGTGCCGGCGCCCGAGGTCGAGGTCCCCAGCGAGCGCCGGTCGGTGTGGGCACCCGGGATGGACATCGTCCACGAGGAGATGGGCCGCGGCTGGGTGTGGGGCGCGGGCCGCGGCGTGGTCACCGTGCGCTTCGAGACCGCCGAGACCCAGCCGGGGCCGGTGCGCTCCTACCCCGCCGACTGCCCGGAGCTCAGCGCCTGGCACCCGCCGGAGCCTGCTGGGTGAACACCGGGTGACCGGTGCGCGCCGGAGTTGCGCCCGGCGCGGCCGAGGTTGTTGGCTGGGAAATGAGGTGAGGGGCCCTTGATGGTATGAGCATCAGGGGCCCCTCGGCTTTGACCGGTGACGTGACGCCCGGTCCACCCAGCCGGCTGCCCGATCCCGCCGCCCCCGTCACCGGGCCGACGCGGCGAGCAAGCTCGCCGTGCGGATCATCTCTCCGACTCGATCCCCGACCCTCCGCAAGCGGTGGATCGGTAGGAGAGTTCTATGTCCCCGGGGGCCTGCCGCGCAAGGGTTTCGCCCACATTCCCTCAGTCCCACAGGCGCCTCCACAGATCGGGGGCGCGAGTGCACAGGAGCGGCCCACTCCTCCACAAGCCCGGCCTCCCGCTGTGGAGGAGCGCTCCGGTCAGGAGGAACGGTCGAGGTGCTCCTCCTCGACGACGTAGCCGAGCCGTTCGTAGAGCGAGCGGGCGTGGGTGTTCGGGCCGAACACGTTGAGCCCGAGCCACGGCATCCCCCGCTCGCGGGTCCAGCGGGCGGCGTGGACCATCGCGGCGGCCCCGAGGCCCCGACCCCGGAACGCCGGGGCGACCTCGACGTCGTAGACCCAGGCCTGGGTCGGCCAGCGCTCGGAGACCCAGACCACCCCCGCCCGCTCGCCCTGGTGCCGCAAGGTGAAGATCGCCTGGCCGTGGCCCAGCCGTCCGCCGGGCCAGAGCTCGTCGAAGGTCGCCACCGCGGTCTTGGACGCCAGCTCGGGTGACTCCCCCGCCTCCCTCCGCTCGGCGGTGTACATCTCGACGGCGCCGGCCAGGTAGGCCCGCGCCTCGACCTCGGTCATCGGGGTGGCCTCGACCCGGTCGGCGAGCTCCTCCCCGGGCACCGGCCCGGTGACGTCGAGGCGCATCGTGGTCGCGGCCAGCCGGAACGTCCCGTCGGCGACGAAGGCCTCGCGACTCGTCTCCCCCGGCCAGGTGCTGGTCCCGAGCCGGGAGCCCGCCAGCGAGGTCGCGAGGTCGCGCAGCGCGGGGACGTCGGCGACGTCGGCCGCCCCCACGTCGTACACCGGTGTGTGCTCACCGTCGGGGCCGAGCCACAGGAAGCCGACCGGCGTCCGCAGCAACCGCGAGCCGTCGAGCAGCTCCTGCACCATCGCGAGCGCGGCGGCCCGTCCCTCGGGGGCGTCGGCGTACCGGTGCCGGAGCCGCCAGGCGTACTGCCGCTCGGCCAGCTCGGCGACCAGCGGGTCCGCCGGGTCGGTGACCTGCTCCTGGCTGAGGCTGCTCATGACCGGCACTCTAGATTGGCGAGCATGTCGCAGCAGTCGCTCATCCCGCCGGTCGCCGACCGGCGCCCCGTCACCACCACCCACCACGGCCGGACCCGGGTCGACGAGTACGACTGGCTGCGCGACCAGGACGACCCGGCGGTGCTGGCGCACCTCGAGGCCGAGAACGACCACACCCAGGCGGCCACCGCCCACCTCGCCGACCTGCGCGAGGCCGTGTTCTCCGAGATCAAGGCCCGCACCCGCGAGACCGACCTGTCGGTGCCGACCCGCAGCCGGGGTTACTGGTACTACGGCCGCACCTTCGAGGGCCGCGAGTACGGCGCCAGCTGCCGGGTCCGCGTCGAGGACCCGGACGACTGGACCCCGCCCCAGCCGGACGAGGACTGCGCCCCGGACCAGCCGGCCCTGCCGGGCGAGGAGGTCCTGCTCGACCTCGACCAGCTCGCCGGCGACAGCGCGTTCTTCTCCCTCGGCGGCTCCTCGGTCAGCCCCGACACCCACCTCCTCGCCTACGCCACCGACACCACGGGGGACGAGCGCTACACGATCCGGGTCAAGGACCTGCGTACCGGCGAGCTCACCGGCGACGAGATCACCGGTGTCCTCGGCGGGGCGACCTGGCACCCCGACAGCGGCTCGTTCTACTACGCGACCGTCGACGACAGCTGGCGCCCCGACAAGGTCTGGCGGCACCGGCTCGGCACCGCGCAGGACGCCGACGAGCTGGTCCACCACGAGACGGATCCCCGCTTCTGGACCGGCGTCGGACGCACCCGCACCGACCGCTTCCTGCAGGTCGTGTCGGGGTCGAAGACCACGACCGAGGTCCGCCTCCTCGACACCGAGGACCCCGACGGCGAGCTCTGGGTGTTCGCCGAGCGCCGCGAGGGCCTCGAGTACGGCGTCGAGCACGCCGTCCTGGGCGGTGAGGACGTGCTGCTGGTGATGCACAACCACACCGGGTCCCGACTTCGAGCTCGGCACCGCCCCGATCGCCCCGACCGCCGCGGAGGACTGGCGGCCGCTGATCCCGCACGACCCCGCCACCCGGCTGGAGGACGTGGACGCGTTCCTGGGGCACCTCGTCGTCCACCAGCGCAGCGAGGGCCTGACCCAGCTCCGCATCCTCACCCTGGGCGACCAGGGCGTGGCCGAGGACCACCTCGTCGAGTTCGACCAGGCGGTCTACACGGTCGGGTCCTCGGGCAACCCCGACTTCCGCTCCCCCGTGGTCCGGCTGGGCTACACCTCGCTCACGGTGCCGGCGTCGATCTACGACTACGAGGTCGCCTCGCGCGACCTGCGGCTGCTGCGCCGGATGCCGGTGCTGGGCGGGTACGACCCGGCGGAGTACGAGGAGCACCGGCTCTGGGCCACCGCGGAGGACGGCGAGCGGGTGCCGATCTCGTTCGTGAGCCGGCGCGGCGCCACCGCCGACGGCCCGATCCCGGTCGAGCTGTACGGCTACGGCTCCTACGAGACCTCGATCGACCCCGGCTTCTCCATCGCCCGGCTCTCCCTGCTCGACCGCGGTGCCGGCTTCGCGATCGCGCACGTGCGGGGCGGCGGCGAGATGGGTCGCCGCTGGTACGACGACGGCAAGGTCCTCACCAAGCGCAACACCTTCACCGACTTCGTCGCCTGCGCCCGCCACCTGGTCGCCGAGGGCCTCACCCGGCCCGACGTGCTCGTGGCCGAGGGCGCCAGCGCGGGCGGCCTCCTGATGGGCGCGGTGGCCAACCTCGCGCCCGAGGCGTTCGCCGGGATCGTCGCCGGCGTGCCGTTCGTCGACAACCTGACCACGATGCTCGACGCGACGCTCCCGCTCACCGTCATCGAGTACGACGAGTGGGGCAACCCCGAGGGTGATCCCGAGGCCTACGACTACATCGCGTCGTACGCGCCGTACGACAACGTCAACGCCCTCCCCTACCCGCCGGTGCTCGCCGAGGTGTCGCTTGCACGACACCCGGGTGCTCTACGTCGAGGCGGCGAAGTGGGTCGCGCGGCTGAGGGCGACGTCGACGAGCGGTGCCGACTTCCTGCTCAAGACCGAGATGGCGGCCGGTCACGGCGGTGTCTCCGGCCGCTACCAGGGCTGGAAGGACCGCGCGTTCACCCTCGCCTGGGTCCTCGACCGGATGGGCCTGGCCGCATAGTCGCGCCCTGACCGGGCACGGTCGCCCTGAGAAGTCCCTGAGAGTTGGGCTCGATGGCAACTTCTCGCTCCGCTCACCCGTCGTTCTGGGCAAGGACTCCGAATCCTTGCCGGGAATCACCGGCTGACCGGAGTGGTTGAGAGTAGGACGAGGGAAAGGGGCTGGACCATGGCAACGAGGACTGTGGCACGACCGTCAGGCGGCCGGGAGATCGAGGGCCGCGACAGCGTCGGGCTCTACCTGGACGAGATCGCACGCAACCCGCTGCTCGACGCCGCGACCGAGGTCGAGCTCGCGAAGACCATCGAGGCCGGTCTGATGGCGCAGCACCTGCTCGACACCGGACGGGTCGCCCGGGCCAAGGGCGGAGCCCCGATGCGCGCCTCCCGCGAGGAGCTGGAGTGGCTGGCCGAGCAGGGCCAGCAGGCCATCGACACGTTCATCAACGCGAACCTGCGGCTCGTGGTCTCCATCGCCCGCAAGTACGGCCGCGCGCAGATGCCCATGCTCGACCTGATCCAGGAGGGCAACACCGGCCTGATCCGCGCGGTCGAGAAGTTCGACTACGCCAAGGGCTACAAGTTCTCCACCTACGCGACCTGGTGGGTCCGCCAGGCGATCACCCGCGGCATCGCGCAGCAGGCCCGCGTCGTACGGCTGCCGGTGCACGTCGTCGAGGAGCTCAACCAGGTCGGCGGCGCGCGTCGTACGCTCGAGCGCCAGCTCGGCCGCGACCCCGACCCCGAGGAGATCGCCACCGAGCTCGGCATGAGCGTCGAGCGGGTGCTCGACCTCCTCTCGTGGGGCCGCGAGCACGTCAGCCTCGACACCCCGGTGGACGAGAACGGCGACACCTCGCTGGGCGACCTGATCGCCCAGGAGTCCACGCCGGGTCCCGACCTCGACGTGCTCGACACCGAGTCGCGCGAGCGGTTGAACGCGCTGGTCGGTCTGCTCGACGACCGCTCCGCCGACATCATCCGGTCGCGCTACGGGCTGGTCGACGGCCGGCAGCACAAGCTCGCCGACATCGGCCTCACGCACGGCATCTCCGCCGAGCGGGTCCGCCAGCTGGAGCGCGAGGCGCTGCAGCGGCTCCGCCGACTGGGCGACCCGGACCTCGCCGCCTGACCCGCCTGACCCGAAGGTCCTCCTGACCCTCCTTCCGCTGCCCGCGTCACCGGAGCGCTGCCACGCTCCCGACGCGGGCAGTGGTGCGTCTGCAGGGGGCGGGTCAGTCGCCGTCGCCGTCCCCGCCGCCCTCGGGCCCGAGCGGCACCACCATCGGTGGCACCGGGTCCGTGGACTGGATCGTGACGAGCGCCGCGGTCGGGACCACCGCGGGCAGGACCTTGTAGCGATCACGCCCGGCGTACTCACTCATGCACCGAGAGTACGCCGCAGCCGGCCCGTCGGGGCCGAGCCGAGTCCCGGGGCTCAGTATCCGAGCGTCGTCAGGGTCGCGGCAGCCTGCTCCGCGCGGGCGGTCACGTCCGCCGGCACCGGAACCTCACCGGCGATCCGTTGCTGCCACAGCTGGAGCGCGACGACGTGCGCGGCGGCGTCCTCGGCCCGCTCCCGCGGGACCTCGCCCGAGCGGATCGCGCCGGTGATGAGGGCGTGCGTCTCGACGGTGTCGACCGGCATCAGCAGCAGGTCGGCACCCGCCTGGAGCGCCCGGACCGCCGGGAAGGGACGCGCGAGGGCGGCGCCCATCCCGAGGGAGTCGGTGATGGTCACGCCCTCGAAGCCGAGGTCCTCGGCGAGGAAGTCGTAGATCTCGGGTGCCTGGCTGGACGGGATGCCCGGTGCCAGCGCCTGCACGTCGAGGTGGGCGACCATCACGCTCGGGGCGCCGGCGTCGATCGCCGCCTCGAAGGGGCGCAGGTCGCGCTGCCGCAGCTCCTCCAGGCTCGCCCCGAGCACGGGCAGCGTCTCGTGGCTGTCGGCGGTGGCGCTCCCGTGGCCCGGGAAGTGCTTGGTCGTCGAGACCAGCCCCGCCTCGTCGTACCCGGTCACCGCGGCGCGGACCGCCCGCGCGGCCAGCGCCGGGTCGCTGGAGGGCGAGCGGCTGCCGATGGTGGGGTCGCCCGCGCCGATCGTCACGTCGGCGACCGGCGCGAACACCCAGGTGAAGCCGAGGCCGCGCAGCTCCAGCCCCGTGGTGCGGGCGGCGTCGGTGACGGCTCGCTCACCGGCGCGGCCCGAGCCGGCGATCGCGGCGCCCGCCGTCTGGAACGCGGGGAACTCGGTCGCGATCCCCCGGAGGTGGGACACCGTGCCGCCCTCCTCGTCGACCCCGATCACGGCCGGCCAGTCCCGCCCGTCGGCGGCATGGGCGACCTCGATCGCGCTCGTGGTCGCACGCACCTGGTCGGCGTCGGACACGTTGAGGGAGGTCACGCAGACGCCCGCGAGGTGCAGGTCGCGCACGAGCTGCGCGGGGACTGCCGGGTCGTAGCCGTCGTACCGCCCGACGATCACCTGACCGGCGAGCTGGGCGGGGCTCATCGCCGCGACCGTCTCCCGGGCCTCGGCGAGCTCCCCCTCGGTGGGCCCCCACGACGTCGGGGTGTCGGGGTCGGTCGTCGGCTCCGCCGCCGTGGACGCGCTCCCGTCGGTGGCCCGGCCCTGTGTCTCGACCGGCGCGGGATCGGCACCGCACCCCGCCAGCAGCACGGCGGTCGCGACCAGGGTCAGCAGGGAACGGGTGGGACGCACCGGGCGACGCTAACGCGTGAGCGCGGCGTGGACCTCATCCACCCTGGCCCGCAGCTCCGCGAGGGTGCCGGTGTTGTCGATGACGTACGTCGCGATCGTCAGCCGGTCCTCGCGGGAGGCCTGGGCCGCGACGCGTGACGCCGCCTCCTCGGGGCTCATCCCGCGCAGCGAGACCATCCGCTCCACCTGCGTCGCGACGGGCACGTCGACCACGAGGACGGCGTCGAAGGAGGCCGCCTGCCCGGTCTCGGTCAGCAACGGGATGTCGTGCACGACGACGGCACCGGCAGGCGCGGCGGCCTCGATCTCGGCGGCGCGGGCCCGGACCCGCGGGTGGATGATCCCCTCGAGCACCCGACGCCGGGACTCGTCGGCGAACACGATCGCGCCCATCGCGGGCCGGTCCAGCGACCCGTCCTCGGCCAGCACCTCCTCGCCGAACGCGGCCACGACCTCGGCCAGGCCGTCGGTGCCGGGAGCGACGACCTCTCGGGCCAGCAGGTCCGCATCGACCACCACCGCCCCGAGCTCGGCCAGCATCGCCGCGACGGTGCTCTTCCCCGACGCCACACCCCCGGTCAGTCCCACGCGCACGGGGTCGACCCTACCCAGCACGGATCCGACCTGACCGCGCCCTCGTAGGGTTCGGCACGTGGACCTCACCTCCCTCCGACGCGGTGACCGGGTGGCGCTGCTGCTGGCCGGGTCGACGGCGTACGTCGAGGTGGTGCTGGGGCTGCTCGCGGCGGGCGTCTTCCCGGTCCCCCTGGATCCGGCACTGACCACCGTGGAGCGCAGGGGGGTGCTCGAGGACGTCGCGCCGACGCTGGTGGTGACCGATGAGGCGGAGGTCGCCGCGCTGCGGGCGGCGTACCCGATCGGGCTGCCGCTGGGGCGCCCGATGCACGTCACCAGCGGCACGACCGGGCGCCCCAAGGCCGTCTTCAGCGGGGTGCTGGACCCCGGCGCCGCCACCGCGCTCCTGGAGGAGGAGCGGGACCTGTGGGGCTTCGCCGACACCGACGTGAACCTCGTGGTCAGCCCGATCCACCACAGCGCGCCGCTCCGCTTCGCCTGCGGCACGCTCCTGGCCGGCGGTTCCCTGCTGTTCGCGGGCGGCTTCGACGCGGCGCGGATCACCGCGCTGGTCGAGTCCGGGCGGCCGACCACCATGTTCGTCGTCCCGACCCACCTGCAGCGGCTCTTCGCGCACTGGGACGCCCACGGCACCCCCGACCTGTCCTGCGTGCGGCTGCTCGCCCACGCCGGCGCCGCCTGCCCGCCCGAGGTGAAGCGCCGGCTGCTCGCCACCTTCCCCGCGGGCTCCACCTGGGAGTTCTACGGGTCGACCGAGGGTCAGTTCACGGCCTGCCGCTCCGAGGAGTGGGTCGACCACCCCGGCACCGTGGGGCGGGCCCGGCCGGGCCGCGCGATCACGGTCGACGACGACGGCACGATCTGGTGTGCCGTGCCGCCGCACGCGCGGTTCGACTACTACGGCGACCCCGACAAGACCGCGCGGGCCTGGCGTGGCGACTCCTTCACGGTCGGCGACCTCGGCCGCCTCGACGACGACGGCTACCTGCACCTCGACGGTCGGCGCGAGGACCTGGTGATCAGCGGCGGCGTCAACGTCTACCCCGTCGAGGTCGAGCACGCCCTGCGCGAGCTGCCCGGCGTCCAGGACGTGGCGGTCTACGGCGTCCCCGACGCGGACTGGGGGCAGCGGGTCTGCGCCGCGGTCGTCGGCACCGTCACCGAGGCCGAGCTCGCGGCGTACGCACGCGAGCGGCTCTCGCCGGCCAAGCGGCCCCGGGAGTGGAGGTTCCTCGAGGAGCTGCCCCACACGGCGACCGGGAAGGTACGCCGCGGCGACCTGCGGGGCTAGCCGGCGAAGGTGCGCCGGTACTGCTGGGGGGAGACCCCGCGCACCCGGCTGAAGTGGTGGCGCAGCGCCGCGCCGTTGCCGAAGCCGACCTCGCCGGCGATCCAGTCGACCGGGTGGTCGGTGAGCTCGAGGAGCTCCTCGGCCGCCTGCAGCCGCTGCCGGGTGATCCAGGCGTGCGGGGTGGTCCCGGTCTCCTCGCGGAACCGGCGTGCGAACGTGCGCGGCGACATGTGGCTGCGCCGGGCCAGGGCGTCCACGCCGAGCTCGTCGCCGAGGTTCTGGGTGATCCACGTCAGCAGCGGACCGAGCGTCTCGGCCTCGCAGTCGGGCACCGCCCGCGCGATGAACTGCGCCTGGCCCCCGTCGCGGTGGGGCGGCACCACGATCCGGCGGGCGGCGTTGGCGGCGACCCGCGCCCCGAACTGCTGCCGCATCAGGTGCAGCGAGGCGTCGATGCCGGCAGCGGATCCCGCGCCGGTGATGATCGTGCCGTCCTGCACGTAGAGGACGTCGGGGCGGACCTTCGCCTCGGGGTACATCTGCTGCATGCGCTCGGTGTAGCGCCAGTGGGTGGTGCACTCGCGGCCGTCGAGCAGCCCCGCGGCAGCCAGCTCGAAGGCGGCCGAGCAGTGGGCGTAGACGATGGCCCCGCGCTCGTACGCGCGCCGGGCGACGTCCAGCACCGCGTCGTCGTGGTCGAGGAAGCCGTACTTGGGCGAGAGGCACACCAGGTCGGCATCCTCGGCGGCCTCGAGGCCGTGCTCGACGTGGAGGTCGAAGCCGGACCGTCCGGCGACCCGCCCGGGTCGCGGGGTGCAGACCCGGAAGTCGAAGACCGGGTTGTCGTCCTCGGGGTGGTACGGCTCGCCCCAGACCTCGACCAGCGAGCCGAGCCCGAAGGGCTCCGCGCCGTCCTGCACCACCACCGCGACTGTCCGCACCGGACCATCATGGACCCGGGGTGGCAGAAAATCAACGAATGCTGACATATCTGCCACTCGTGGCAGGTTCTCGACAGGCGCAGAATTACTGCCATGAACACCTTCATCCTCATCGTCATCGCCGTCACCTTCGTCCTGACCATCTGGGAGATGCTCCGGATGGTCTCCGCGGACCGCCCCACCCACCAGCCCCGCTCCCACTTCGAGGACCCCTCGCTCCGCTCCCCCGGCGCCTGGGGCTGACCCCCTCACGGGAAGTTCTGCTCCCCGCACGTCAACCAATCCCGTCGCTCGCTGCCCTATAACAGTGAGTAGGACCGAGCGGCCGGGGAGGCGCCATGCGGGAGTCCGAGCGGACGGAGTTCGAGTGGATCTTCCGCTCGACCTACGCCTCGGTGCTCCGGACCACCTCGCTGGTGCTGCACGACCGCGGCCGCGCGGAGGAGATCACCCAGGACGCGTTCCTCAAGCTGTACGAGCGCTGGCGCGGGGTCCAGGCCGTGGAGTTCCCGGAGGCCTGGGTACGCCGGGTCGCCGTCCGCGCCGCCGTCCGTGCCGCCCGGCAGACCCGGCTGCGGCAGGCACCGCCCCCTGAGGACAAGCGCCCGACCTGGGACCACCTGCCCGACGTCGACCTGGCCCGTGCCGTCGCGTCGCTCGCCCCGCAGCAGCGGGCCTCGGTCGCCCTCTTCTACCTGGACGACCTCTCCGTCGAGGACGTCGCCCGCCACCTCGGTGTGTCCACCTCCACCGTCAAGCAGCACCTCCTCCGGGCGCGCAGCCGCCTCGCCTCCCTGCTCTCCGAGACCGAGGAGGTGACCAGCGATGTCGATCGATGAGCGACTCCGGGTCGGCCTGGACCGAAACACCCAGCACCTCGTGCCCGACCTCGACCTGGCCCTGGCGACGACGTACGGACGGGCTCGTGGTCGGCAGCGGCTGCGGCTCGGCGTGGTCGCTCTCGCCGCGGCAGCGGCGATCGCCGTCACGGCCAGGGTGGTCGTCCTTCCCGGCAGCGACGACGTGCGACCGGCGCTCCCGAACCCCACCCCGGGCGCTCCCAGCGACTTGATGGACGTCGTGGGCGCGCTGGACCCGGGCGCCTACTCGATCGCCGTGTGGGGTCGACCCGGCGACGGACCTGCCGCGGGTGGTCGTCGACGTGCCCGAGGGCTTCTTCAGCAACGGCGGACTGGTGATCGATGCCGGTCAGAGACGCCCTGGATCCTGAGGACTTCGGCGTGCTCCAGGTGTTCCGCGTGGAGGAGGTCCTCGCGGATCCCTGCGACCGCACGACCGCCGCCGACCCCGGCCCCACGGTCTCGGACCTGGTCCGGGCGTTGGTCGACCAGCCCGGTCCGAGCACCCGGCCGGTTGCGGCTGCCCTCGACGGTCACACCGGCTCGTACCTGCAGGTGACGGTGCCGCCCGAGACCGATCTCCGGACCTGCAGCCACGGCGACTACTCGCTCTGGCGAGCCGGGCCGCGCGAGTTCCAGGGCCACTCGGGTCCGGGGGTGGTCCACCACCTCTGGATCCTCGACGTCGACGGCATCCGCCTGGTCGTCGTCGCCAGCACCTACCCCGACCAGCCCGCCAGGCTGGACCAGGAGCTGATCGCCATGGCGGAGTCCGTCCGGTTCGTCGCTCCCGACTGAGACCGGCACCACCACCCAGCACGCCACACCCAGCACGCGACACCCAGCACGCGAGGAGAAACTGCGATGACCCCTGCCCGAAACCTGATGATGACCGGCGCCGTGGCGCTGGTGCTGTCCCTCGCCGGCTGTACCGCCGACGACCCGGCTGCCGAGGCCGCTCCGAGCCCGACCGTCGAGGACTCGACGACACCCTCGGACTCACCTCCACCCGACCTGGGGGATGCCACCCCGCTCGCGGACGTGCCCGAAGGCACCCAGCTGCGTCCCGGGCCCTACGCCATGGGCTTCTCCAGCGAGGAGGATGCGCCACTGCTGCTGGTCGACGTCCCGGCCGGCTTCACCGCCGGTGGCGACCCGTTCGAGCTCGCGGACAAGTCCCCCTTCCGACACTTCGACACCTGGACCGTCGCCGACGTCGCGACCGACCCGTGCGGAGGGGCGGACTGGGTCGACCCGGGCCCCGGCGTGGACGATCTCGCCGATGCGCTGGCGGCCCTCCCGGTGTGGGAGACCACGCGGCCGACCCCGATCACCATCGGCGGGTACGAAGGCGTCTCCCTGGAGCTCAACGTCCCCGACCGCCTGCCGGCCGCCTGCCCGGAGCCGCTGCCCGGGTGGCGTGACTACCAGGGCGGCACGCAGGGCATCGGCACCGGCAAGACCCAGCACCTGTGGATCGTCGATGTCGACGGGCACCGGCTGATGATCCTCGCAGGCTACTTCCCCGGCGCCGAGGGACCCGGCCCTCGGCAGGTCGACGAGCTGATCACGATGGCCGAGGGAGCCCGGTTCGTCGTGCCCACCCAGGTCGCGCCCTGACACTCGTCCCGGGTGCACGAAGGCCCGGCCCACCAAGACGGTGGAGCCGGGCCTTCGAGGTCAGACGGTCAGTTGCTGCCGCCGGTCAGCTTCTCGCGGAGCGCCTGCAGCGCCTCGTCGGACGCCAGCGAACCGCCGCCGGTCGCGGGCTGCTCGTCGTCGCTGACGGCACCGTCGGTCACGACGGGCTCGTCGCCACCGGAGGAGTACGACGTGGCCTCGCCGGCCTCGACCTCGGCCTTGGCGGCCTCGGCCTGCTGCTTGACGTGCGCCTCCCAGCGAGCGTGCGCCTTGGCGTACTGCTCCTCCCACACACCGCGCTGATCGTCGTAGCCCTCGAGCCACTCACCGGTCTCGGGGTCGAAGCCCTCGGGGTAGATGTAGTTGCCCTGCTCGTCGTACGACGCGGTCATGCCGTAGAGCGTCGGGTCGAAGTCGTCGACGTCGGCCGCCGCGGAGGTCTCGTTCGCCTGCTTCAGCGAGAGCGAGATCCGGCGACGCTCGAGGTCGATGTCGATGATCTTGACCATGACGTCGTCGTTGACCTGGACGACCTGCTCCGGGATCTCCACGTGGCGCTCGGCCAGCTCGGAGATGTGCACCAGGCCCTCGATGCCCTCCTCGACCCGGACGAACGAGCCGAAGGGCACCAGCTTGGTGACCTTGCCGGGCACGATCTGACCGATCTGGTGGGTGCGGGCGAAGTGCTGCCAGGGGTCCTCCTGCGTCGCCTTGAGCGACAGCGAGACCCGCTCGCGGTCCATGTCGACGTCGAGCACCTCGACGGTGACCTCGTCACCGACGGTGACCACCTCGGAGGGGTGGTCGATGTGCTTCCACGACAGCTCGGACACGTGGACCAGGCCGTCGACGCCGCCGAGGTCGACGAAGGCGCCGAAGTTGACGATCGAGGAGACGACACCCTTGCGGATCTGACCGCGCTGGAGCTGGGTGAGGAAGCCGTGACGGACCTCGGACTGGGTCTGCTCGAGCCAGGCGCGGCGCGACAGGACCACGTTGTTGCGGTTCTTGTCGAGCTCGATGATCTTGGCCTCGAGGGTCTGACCGACGTAGGGCTGCAGGTCGCGGACGCGACGCATCTCCACGAGGGAGGCCGGCAGGAAGCCGCGCAGGCCGATGTCGAGGATGAGGCCGCCCTTGACGACCTCGATGACGGTGCCCTCGACGACGCCGTCCTCCTCCTTGACCTGCTCGATGGTGCCCCAGGCGCGCTCGTACTGGGCGCGCTTCTTGGACAGGATCAGGCGACCTTCCTTGTCCTCCTTCTGGAGGACCAGGGCCTCGACCTTGTCGCCGACCTCGACGACGTCGTTCGGGTCGACGTCGTGCTTGATCGAGAGCTCACGGCTCGGGATCACGCCCTCGGTCTTGTAACCGATGTCGAGCAGGACCTCGTCGCGGTCCACCTTGACGATGGTGCCCTCGACGATGTCGCCGTCGTTGAAGTACTTGATGGTCGCGTCGATCGCCGCGAGGAAGTCCTCTTCGGACCCGATGTCGTTGACAGCCACCTGGGGCGCGTCGTAGTCCGGAAGAGTGGAGATGGTGCTCGTCATAAGGGAATGAATTCCTTGGTGGTCAGATGTCGTCGGGCGCACGCAGAGGACCGTTTCACTCACCGATGGAGATGGCAGCGAGCCGGATCCGCTCCTGTGGGACGCAGGCAGACCTCTGGCGCAGTGTCCTAGGGTACGCGGCCCGGCGTGTCGTCGTCCAACCGGCGGCGGAGGCCGGCGACCTCGTCAGCCCACGAGCTCCAGCAGCCGGTCGTGGGCGCGGTCGGCGACGGGGTTCTGGCCGCGCCGGCTCGCCAGCTCCGTCAGGGCGTAGAGGTCGGCGGCGTCCGCGAGCGCGAGTGCCGAGTCCGGCGTACCGCCGTGGCGTGAGCAGTACGCCGCCAGGGCGGCCGCCAGGAAGGCCGGCTCCCGGTCGAAGCGGAGCAGGTTGCCCAGGTCGGTGAACGGGTGGCCGGCGTGGGCGAACTCCCAGTCCACGAGTGCGGTCACGCGGAGCGTGCGCGGATCGAGCAGCACGTTCTTCGGGTTGAGGTCGCTGTGGACCAGGCAGCGCCGGGTGACCTGGTCGAGCAGCGCCTGCGCGTCGTCCCAGCGACCCCGGAGCCGGTCGAGCGCGGCCGCGTCCAGCCCCTCGGGCTCGGGGAGCTCGAGGTCACCCCACGGCGTGATCGTGAGGTCGCCGTCGGTGAACGACCCGGTGCGCAGCAACGGCATCGCCGCCAGGGTCGCGGCCAGGTCGCCGAGCGCGGCGCCCACCGTCGTCCTCCCGGCGTCGTCGAGCTGCGGGAGGAGCTCGTCACCGCGCACCCCCTCGACCCACGAGGTGACGAGCAGCCCGGGCACCCCGGCACCGTGATCGGGACGCCGCACCTCCAGCACGTCGGGCACCGGCACCAGTCCGCGCACCAGCCGCAGCAGCGCGGCGTCGATCTCGGCCGCCGCGTCGCCGCGGTCGCCGGGCTGGGCGTAGATCCGCACCACGCAGCGCTCGCCGCCCACCTCCCCCAGGAAGGTCTCGCCGGACCAGCCGCCGGGCAGCGGGGTGAGGGAGGTGAGGTCCATGGCCGTAGTCTGCTCGACGTGGAGCAGGCATGGCCGCACCCGCCGGTGCGGGTGGAGCGGCGGGCAGTCGACGAGGCGGAGTCACGCCGGGCCAACGGTCCCGACTGGGACCGGTACGCCGACGAGTACCAGGCGACGCACGGATCCTTCCTCGGCGACAGCGGCTTCGTGTGGGGCCCCGAGGGCGTCACCGAGGAGCAGGCCGGGGTGCTCGGTCCGGTCACCGACCGCGACGTCCTCGAGCTCGGCTGCGGAGCCAGCCAGTGCTCGCGCTGGGTCGCCGCGCAGGGAGGCCGGCCGGTCGGGCTGGACCTCTCCTTCCGACAGCTCCAGCACTCGCGCCGGATCGACGACGACACCGGCGTGAGCGTCCCGGTCGTCCAGGGGACGGCCACCCAGCTGCCCTTCGCGGACGCCGCCTTCGACGTGGTCTTCTGCTCCTTCGGGGCACTCCAGTTCGTCGCCGACCTCGACGACGCCGTGGCCGAGACGGCCCGGGTGCTGCGCCCCGGCGGCCGGTTCGCCTTCTCCATCACCCACCCGACCCGGTGGATGTTCCCCGACGACCCCGGCGAGGGCGGGCTGCTGGCGAGCCAGTCCTACTGGGACCGCACGCCGTACGTCGAGGTGGACGACGAGACCGGCGAGGTGGCCTACGTCGAGCACCACCGCACCCTCGGCGACTGGGTGCGCATCCTGGCCGGCCACGGCTTCGCGCTCGTCGACCTCGTCGAGCCGGAGTGGCCGGCCGAGCACGACCGCGTCTGGGGCGGCTGGTCGCGGATCCGCGGGCTGCTGACCCCCGGTACGGCGATCTTCGCCGCGCGGCTCGGCTGAGCCGCTCCCCCGGTCGGGAAATGCGCCGCGGCGCCGCCCCGGAGGGACGACGCCGCAGCAGGTGGAACAGGTGCGTCAGACCAGGCGACGGCGGAGGAAGAACCCTCCGGCGCCGAGGCCGAGCAGCGCCAGCGCGGCAACGCCACGCTTGGTGTTGCGCGAGCCCTGGCCGTCGTCGCCGAGCAGCTCGTAGCTGTACGCCGTCAGGCCCTGCGCACCCTCGGGGGCGCCGTAGGCCATCTTCTCGGCGTCGGCGCGGTCCGCCCCGGCCTTGATGGTGGCGTAGAGCTTGCCGTACTCCTGCGCGGTGTCCTCACCGGCGGCGATCAGCTGGGACATGCCCTCCGAGGAGAGCCGGCCCGCACCGTCGACCAGCTTCGGAGCGCCGTCCTCGGCCTTCCCGAGGCCGTCGGCCAGCAGCTCCGAACCGTCGGCCGCGGCGCCGAGACCGTCGGCGAGCTGCCCCGCGCCGTCACTGGCCAGGGTGGAACCGTCGGACAGCTGGGTGCCACCGTCGGCCAGCGCCTCGGCCGCGCAGCGCAGCGTGGAGGTCGGGTCGCAGCCCGGGGTCGGCACGCCGATGCCCTCGATCAGCTGGGTGCGGACGTTGTCGGTGATCCCGTCGACCAGGCTGGGGATACCGACGTTGCGCAGGAACAGCGCCGCCTCGCGGATGCCGCAGTCGTCGGCGGCGTTCGAGGTGGCCTTCGCCCTGGCACAGTCGGCCAGCGCGTTCGGGTTGGACAGCCCCGCCCGGATCTTGTCCAGGCCGGCACCCGGAGCGAGCAGCTCGGTCTGGATGTTGGCGATGACCTTGTTCAGCGACTGGGCGGCCGCGCCGAACTTCACCTGCACGCCGGCGAGGATCGGGTTGGCGTTCGTCTTGTAGAGCTCGTCGTAGACCTTGACCAGCCGCTCGCAGACCGTCGTCGGGTTGGCGATCGCGGTCTGGCCCGCGATGGCCCCGGGGCACGTCGAGTCGGTGTACGCCGTGGCCAGCTGGGTCCGCAGTCCCTCGACCTGCACGGTGGCGGCCGAGCTCATCAACGTGGACAGCGTGCCCAGCGCGTCGATCACGCCGCACCGCTCGGGGTCGCCACCCGTGGCCGCCACGAAGCAGTCGGTGTTGCTCGGGTCGGGGTACTTCATGCCCGCGGCCACGGCGTTGATCGCCTGGAGCAGGGTCTGGGGGTTCTCGAACGTCTTGTCCCCGCGGGTACCGATGCCGTCGGCGATGCTCGTGAGCGCGCCCAGGAGGCTGAGGTAGTCCTTGTTCTTCTTCAGCGCCGACTTCACGCCCGAGGGCAGGTTGTCGACACCGTTGTAGAGCGTGGTCAGGCCGTCGGCGAGCTTGCGCTGGCCGTCGGCGAGCTGGCCGGCACCGTCGTCGAGCTGGACGAGGCCGTCCGCGAGCTCGCCGGCGCCGGGCGCCGCCTCGCCGGCGAGGCCGGCGGCGAGCTGGTCGGAGCCGTCGCTGAGCTGGATGATGCCGGCGAGCAGGTCGGCGGCACCGTCACGCAGGCGCAGCAGGTTGGTGTCGATCGTGGTCGCACCCTCCGCCAGCCGGACGCCGGTGTCGGCGCCGTTCTGGTAGCTCTCACCGGCGGTGCGGAACGTCGGGATCTCCAGCGGGTTCACCGGCAGCGCGGTGACCGAGGTGGCCGGCACGATCGCGTCGGTGACCTGGGCCTGGTAGCTGAACTCCATCTCGTCCGAGCCCAGCGGCGGGAACAGGGTCATCGTGAAGGACAGCTTGGTGCCACCCTTGCCGTCGCCGGCGATGTTGGCCTGCTCGGAGGTGACGTCGGTGAAGTTCGAGGGGACCGTCGCGGCCATCGAGCCCACGATCGGGATCGGGACGTCGACCGTCTCGGTGACGGTGCCACCCTTGCCGTCGTCGAAGGTGACCTCCTGCGGCTGGGAGGTGACGTTGCGGACCGTGTAGATGACCTCGAGGGCACCGCTCTCGCCGACCAGGTCGCCGGGCTCGATCTCCTCGCCGTCCAGCAGGTAGGAGATGTCGAACTCGAGGGGCAGCTCGCCCTCGAAGTTGCTGACCGAGCGCAGCCGCTCGTAGCCGTCGACCTCGACCTCGACCTCCTGGAGGCCGTCCTCGGCGGAGACGCCGGAGAAGCCGTCGAGGTTGCGCAGCCCGGACTGCTCGACCGGGTTGGCCACGGTCACGGTGCCGTCACCGGTGAAGGAGAGCTGCTCGTAGACGCGCGAGCTCGCGACCTCCCCGTCGGGGTTCACGTAGACCTGCACGGTCTCGGTGTTGACGACGTCGACGTCGCCGCTGTCCTCGGCGGCGATCGCGGCCGGGGCCAGCGAGACGGCGCCGATCGCGAGCGCGGCGATGCCGGCGCCGATGGTGTGCATGGTCTTCACTTGGAGTCCTCCAGGACCTCGTCGTCGGTGGTGCTGGCCGGCTCGGCGGCCGCACGCTCACGCTGCGGGGCGGCCAGCGCGGAGGCCGCGAAGCCGACCGCGAGGCACAGCACCAGGGCGGTGAGCGTGTTGACGGAGTTCTCGAGCACCCGCGGCGGGGCCAGGTTGTAGGTCGCCTCGAAGACGCCGGCCCACGTCGCGGCACCGAGCAGCATCGCCCACAGGGCGAGCCGCTCCAGGCTCACGGCGGCGACCACGACGCACAGGGCGACCACGATCGCCGCGAACGCGGCTCGGCCCCCCGAGGTGTCGGGCAGCAGCGCGGCGCGGACCAGGTAGCCGATGAGCGCGAGCACGATGCCGACGCCGAAGCCGGCCAGGCGTCGGCCGACGGTGGCGTGGGGCACCAGGGCCACGGCGGCACCGGCGGCGACGCCGGTCAGCGCGGTGGCGTCGACGTCGAGGTCGAGCCAGGCCCCCAGCAGGACAGTCAGAAAGGCTGCGGCGATCAGCAGCAGCCCGGTGAGCAGCGTTCTACGCACGAACAGCGGATCCCTCCCAGAACACGGTGCCTCCCGGACCGTGGACCACGCACCCGCTGCGCGGTCGGGGGAGTTTACCGTGCGGTAACCAAACTGGCGCATTCTTGGCGAACTCTGTGCGGAGCGACCCGGGTACCCTCCCCGCGCGCAGCCAGCACCTACGCTCGTGGCGTGAGCAGCTCCGCCGAGGCACCACCCTCCCGCGGCGTCTCATCGACGCTGCGCGGGAGCGTGCTCATCGCGGCGTCGATCGGGACGATGAACGTCGCCACGTACGGCTACACGATCGTCGCCGCCCGGCTGCTGGGCCCCAGTGGGTACGGCGGATTCGTGGCGGTGATGAACCTGCTGCTGGTCGTCAGCGTCCTCTCGCTCGCGCTGCAGGCCACCGCGGCCCGCCGGATCTCCGCCGATGCCGCCCACGTCGCCCAGATCGAGCGCACCGTGCTCCGGGTCGGCACCCGGGGGGCCCTCGTCGTGGGCGGCGTGCTCGTGCTGCTCGCCCCCGCGATCGACCGGCTGCTGCGACTCGACGACCTGCGGATCGCGCTGCTGGTCGCGGTGGCCTCCGTCCCCGTGACGCTCATGGGCGGTCAGGCCGGCGTGCTCCAGGGCGAGCGCCGGTGGGGATCCCTCGGCACCCTCTACGTCGCCGCCGGGGTGCCCCGGCTGGCGATCGGCGTCGCCCTGCTCGTGTGGCAGCCCACCGAGCTCGCCGCGGTCCTCGGGGTCGCGCTCGCCGCCTGGATCCCGGTCGTCGTCGGCTGGTGGGCGTTGCGGCACGACCGTCCGGAACGCGAGCCGGCTGACCGCCACGCCGGACGGGCGATCGTGCGCGAGTCGGTGTTGAACTCCCAGGCCCTGCTCGCGTTCTTCGCCCTGTCCAACCTCGACATCGTGGTGGCCCGCAACGTCCTCGACGCGCACGCCAGCGGCCTGTACGCCGCGGGTCTGATCCTCACCAAGGCGATGCTGTTCCTGCCGCAGTTCGTCGTCGTGCTCGCCTTCCCGACGATGGCCGTCGGTCAACGCTCCCGGGCGTTGGTCCGCGGCATGGTCGTCATCGTCGGCCTCGGCGCCCTCGGCGTCCTCGCCTGCTGGCAGCTCTCGAGCCTCGCCCTGACCTTCATCGGTGGCGACGACTTCGCCGGCGTTCGCGACCAGCTGTGGACCTTCGCGCTGCTCGGGACGGTCCTGGCCGTGCTCCAGCTGCTCGTCTACACCGTGCTGTCCTACGAGACCCGCGGGAGCAGCGCGCTGCTGTGGATCGCCCTCGTGGCGATGCTCGCGGTCGGCTCCACCGCCGAGACCTCGGCGGGACTGGTCACCCGCGTCATCGCGGTGGACGCCGTGCTGCTCGTGGCGCTGCTCGCGACGAGCGGTCGGCGCGGACGCCTGGAGTCGCGGGCCTCCTGACCGCGCTCGACCGGGCTCGACCGGGCGAGCGTCAGTGCGCGGCCTCGTGCCAGCTGTGGCCGGTGCCGACGCTGACGTCGAGCGGGACCGCCAGGTCGGCGGCCGCGCCCATCTGCTCGCGGACCAGCGCATCGAGCTGCTCGCGCTCACCCTCGGCCACCTCGAAGACGAGCTCGTCGTGGACCTGGAGCAGCATCCGGGACCGGAGCCCGGCCGCCCGGATCGCCTCGTCGACGTGGAGCATCGCGACCTTGATCAGGTCGGCCGCCGACCCCTGGATCGGTGCGTTGAGCGCCATCCGCTCGGCGGTCTCGCGTCGCTGCCGGTTGTCGCTGGTGAGGTCGGGCAGGTAGCGACGACGACCCCAGATGGTCTCGGTGTAGCCGGCCCGCCGGGCCTCGTCGACGACGCTCGCGAGGTAGTCGCGGATCCCGCCGAAGGTCTCGAAGTACTCGTCCATCAGGCCGCGCGCCTCCGACGGGTCGATCCGCAGCTGCTGGCCGAGCCCGAACGCGGACAGGCCGTAGGCGAGGCCGTAGTTCATCGCCTTGATCTTGGCCCGCATCTCGACGGTGACCTCGGTGGGCTCGACGTCGAAGACCCGCGCCGCGGTGACCGCGTGGAAGTCGCGGCCGGAGCGGAACGCCTCGATCAGCAGCGCGTCCTCGGAGAGGTGGGCCATGATCCGCATCTCGATCTGGCTGTAGTCGGCGGTCAGGAGGCAGTCGAAGCCGCCGCCGACGACGAATCCCTCGCGGATCCGGCGACCCTCCTCGGTGCGGATCGGGATGTTCTGGAGGTTGGGGTCGGTGCTCGACAGCCGGCCGGTGGCCGCGATCGTCTGGTTGAACGTGGTGTGGATCCGGCCGTCGGGCGCGACCGTCTTGAGCAGGCCCTCGATGGTCTGCCGCAGCCGGGCGACGTCGCGATGGCGGAGCAGCGCGGTCAGGAACGGGTGCTCGGTCTTCTCGTAGAGCGTCTGGAGCGAGTCGGCATCGGTGGTGTACCCCGTCTTGGTGCGCTTGGTCTTGGGCATGCCCAGCTCGTCGAAGAGCACGACCTGGAGCTGCTTGGGCGACCCGAGGTTGATCTCCTTGCCGATGACGGCGTAGGCCTCCTCGGCGGCGCGCGCGACCTCGTCGCCGAACTGACGCTCGAGGGACTCGAGGTGGTCGATGTCGACGGCGACACCGGTCACCTCGAGCTCGGCGAGCAGGTCGACCAGGGGCAGCTCCATCTCCGCGAGCAGCCTGGCCCCGCCGTGCTCCTCGATGGCCGCGTCGAGCGCCTCGGCGAGGTCGAGGACGGCGCGGGCGTGGAGCATCGCGACGTCCTGGGCGCCGGTCGACTCGGCCTCGTCGAAGGTGAGCTCGCCCTGGCCGTCGTCCTCGCTGGCGGTCCGCAGCTCACGCTTGAGGTAGCGCAGGGTGAGGTCGGCCAGGTCGTAGGAACGCTGGTCGGGACGCACGAGGTAGGCCGCGAGCGCGGTGTCGCTGACCAGCCCGCGCAGCTGCCAGCCGCGGGCACCGAGGGCCAGCATCGGGCCCTTCGCGTCGTGGAGCACCTTGGCCCGCTCGCGGTCGCTGAACCAGGCGCCCAGCGCCGCGTCGTCCTCGGGGGTGACCTCGGAGGCGTCGAACCACGCGGCGGTGCCGTCGGCGGCCGCGAGCGCGACCGAGAACACCTCGCCGGTCCCGCCCCGCCAGCTGCCCTGCACGGCCACGCCGGTCCGGGCCACGCCCGCGGCGTGGGCGGACAGCCAGGCGGCGACCTCGCCCGGCGCCAGCCGCTGGCCGGCCAGCTCGAAGCCGCTCTCGTCGATCGGCGGTGCGGCCTCGCTGTCGACGACCTCGAGCAGCCGGGTCCGGAGGTCGCCGCGGAACTCGAGCTCGTCGAGCAGCTGGAGGCCCGCCTGGCGGTCCCACGTGGTCAGCGCCAGGTCGGCGGGAGCCAGCTCGAGGTCGAGGTCGGTGACGAGGGCGTTGAGCCGACGGTTGCGCATCACGTCGGAGAGGTGGCCGCGCAGCGCCTCGCCCTTCTTGCCGGTGATCTCGTCGGCGCGGGCGATGACGTTGTCCAGGCCGTCGTACTGGTTGAGCCACTTGGCGGCGTAGCCCTGGCCGACGCCCGGGACACCCGGGAGGTTGTCGGATGTCTCCCCCACCAGCGCCGCGAGCTCGGGGTAGCGCGCGGGCGTGACGCCGTACTTGGTCTCGACCGCCTCGGGGGTCATCCGCGCGAGCTCGGAGACGCCGCGCATGGGGTAGAGCACGGTGCAGGTCTCGGTCACGAGCTGGAGGGCGTCGCGGTCGCCGGTGAGGATCAGGACGTCGAGCCCCTCGCGGCCGGCCGAGGTCGCGAGCGTGGCGATGATGTCGTCGGCCTCGTACCCCTCCTTCATGAGGTGGGGGATGGCGAGCGTGTCGAGCACCTGCTGGATCAGCGGCAGCTGGGAGGAGAACTCCGAGGGGGTCTTGTTGCGACCCGCCTTGTACTCGGCGTACTCCTGCAGCCGGAAGGTCTGGCGCGACTTGTCGAAGGCGACACCGACGTGGGTCGGCTGCTCGTCGCGCAGCACGTTGACCAGCATCGAGGTGAATCCGTAGACCGCGTTCGTGTGCTGCCCGGTGACGGTCGAGAAGTTCTCCACCGGGAGCGCGAAGAACGCGCGGTAGGCCAGCGAATGACCGTCGAGCAGCAGCAGGCGTGGGGTGTCGGGCACCCCGCGACTCTAACCGGGTGCGGTGACAGCCTCAGCCCTCGGAGGGGAGGCCGCGACGCATCGAGCGACGGGCCGCCAGGACCTTCGGGAGGTGGCGCACCGGGGGCCGCGCGGCCATCGGGTGCAACGCCTGGAGACGGCCCTTCACCGCGGTCGTCGGTGCCACCCGGAGGGTGGCGGCGGGACCCAGCGACAGCCGTGCCATGAAGCGGTTCGACTCGCGGGCACCGGCGTGGACCGCGGTGCCGACGTGGCCGATCCCGAGCTCCTCGGCGAACGCGACCGCGGCCTCCATCAGCGCGCTGCCGACGCCGTGGCGGCGGTGGTCGGGCAGGACGTGCGGGGAGATCGCCTGGACGACGGGCTCGAGGTTGATCGGGCTGAACGTCGTGGACCGCAGGTGGACAGCGCCGACGACCACGCCCTCGAGCTCGGCGACGACGATGCGCTCCTCGTGCATGGCGGAGACCTGGTCGATGATCCGGCGTACGTCCTCGACCTGCTGGTCGCGGTCACCACGACGCAGGACGTCGGCCCACACGGCCACCAGGGCATCGGCGTCGGAGTCCTGGGCCGGTCGCAACAACAGCTGGGAGCGCATCGGGATCCCTCTCGTCGGCCGAGCCGCTCCAGCCCCCGGAGCCCAGCACCTCCGCACGAGACTACGCTCGACACCCGTTCCCTGTCAGAGGAGTACCCCTGTTCCCCGGAATCGGCACCGTCGTCAACGTCGCCACCGTCCTGCTGGGCGCCGGCCTCGGCGTTCTCCTCGGACACCGGCTCTCCCAGCGCACGCGGGACGTCGTCACCGACGGGCTGGGCCTGGTCACCCTGCTGATCGCGATCCTCTCCGCCCTCGCCGTCACGGACCCGGCGCTCGTGGCCGAGGTCGGGTCGAGCGCCCCGATGCTGGTCGTGCTGGGCTCCCTCCTGATCGGCGGCATCGTCGGATCCGTGCTGCGCCTCGAGCAACGGGTCGAGTCGATCGGTGGCTGGATGCAGACCCGGCTCACCTCCGACCAGGGGTCGGCGGAGCGACACCGCTTCGTCGAGGGGTTCGTGGTCGCGTCCCTGCTGTTCTGCACCGGACCGTTGACGATCCTCGGCTCGCTCAACGACGGCCTCGGACGTGGTGCAGACCAGCTGTTCCTCAAGGCCGCCCTCGACGGGTTCGCCGCGATGGCGTTCGCCGCGTCCTTCGGCTGGGGCGTCGCGGCCAGCGTGGTCACCATCGTGGTCGTGCAGGGCGGACTGACCGTGTCCGGCGTCCTGCTGGGTGACGTCCTCCCCGACGCCCACGTCGCCGCGCTCACGGCCGTCGGCGGGCTGCTCCTGGTGGGGGTCGCACTGCGCCTCCTGCGGGTCCGCGACATCCCCGTGGCCGACCTCCTGCCGGCCCTGGTGGTGGCGCCGTTCCTGGTGGCAGTCGCGGCCACGCTGCGGTAACGCGTAGGTAACGCCCCCGCGTCCGTGTCGCCTTCACCCCTTCGATGGGTATTGTCGGCGCGTCACCACGCCATTCGGGCGTCGGAACGGAGGGAAATGCACACTCCACGATCACGGTTGGCCGCGGTCGGAGCCCTGCTGCTGGCGCTCCTCGCCGTCCTTGCGCCCGCGGTCTCCGCGAGCGCCGCCACGCCGGTCCAGTCCGTCGCCGAGGGCGGTGGCTGCCAGTACGAGACGCACGACAAGGACGAGATCCACATCAAGGGCTGCATGCGCGACGAGCGCGACGAGCCCCCCAGCCCCGTGGAGGGCGTCGGCGTCACGCTGGAGGACGCCAGCGGTGCGGTCGTCGGCGAGGACGTCACCGACGCCAACGGCATCTTCGACATCCCGCTCGACGTCGACCCCACCTCCGCCCTGGGCAAGGAGTACGTCGTCAAGATCGACGAGTCGACGCTCCCCGAGGGCTCGGGGCTGCGTGACCCGGACAAGGTCTCGGTCGACATCCGCTTCACGACGACGTCGGACCAGAGCGTCATCTTCCCGATCGGCGACCCGCTCCCCGGTTCCTCCGGCAAGCTCGTCCAGGCGCTCCAGCTCACCGTCGGTGGCCTGGTGTTCTCGGCCCTGCTGGCGATGGCGGCTCTCGGACTGTCGATGATCTTCGGCACCACCGGCCTCACGAACTTCGCCCACGGCGAGCTGATCACGTTCGGTGCGATCGTCGCCTACGCGTTCGACCAGCTGCCCGGCACGATCAGCATCGGTGGTGTCAACATCACCGTGATGGTCGGGGTGGTGGTCGCCTTCGCGGTCTCGGCGCTCTTCGGCTGGGTCAACGATGCGGCCCTCTGGAAGCCGCTGCGCAGCCGTGGAACCGGCGTGATCGCGATGATGATCGTGAGCATCGGTCTCTCGATCTTCCTGCGCAACGTGTACCAGTACTTCTCCGGCGCGCAGAGCCGCAACTACTCCCAGTACTCCGCGGTCACCCCGTGGGAGATCGGCCCGCTGCTGGTCACGCCCAAGGAGGTCGCGGTCTTCCTGATCGCGATGGCTGCGCTGGTCGCGACCACGGCCCTGCTCCAGTACACCCGGATCGGCAAGGCCACCCGCGCCGTCGCCGACAACCCGGCCCTGTCGGCCTCCACCGGCATCAACGTGGAGCGCGTGATCTCGATCGTCTGGATCGGTGGGGCGGCACTGGCCGGTCTCTCCGGTGCGCTGCTGGGCATGACCCAGGGCTTCGACTACCAGATCGGGTTCAAGATCCTGCTGCTCGTGTTCGCGGCCGTCGTCCTCGGTGGACTCGGCACGATCTGGGGCGCCATCGTCGGCGCCTTCATCATCGGACTCTTCACCGAGCTCACGACGCTCTTCGTGCCGGCCGAGTTCAAGTTCGTGGGCGCACTGCTCGTCTTGATCGTGGTGCTGCTCATCCGACCGCAGGGCCTGCTCGGCAAGGCCCAGCGGGTCGGCTGAGGAAAGGGACTGACATGGACTTCGTAACCATCCTGGGCGACTCGCTCCAGTCGGCGCTCGGCCCCACGGCGATCGTCTACTGCCTCGCGGCCATCGGCCTCAACGTGCACTTCGGGTACACCGGACTGCTCAACTTCGGACAGGCCGGCTTCATGATGGTGGCCGGCTACTCCCTCGCCTCGGCGGTGACCGTCTTCTCCACCTCGCTGTGGGCGGGCGTCGTCGTCGGGCTCCTGCTGGCCGCCGTGCTCGCCCTGCTGCTCGGTGTCCCGACGCTGCGGCTGCGCGCCGACTACCTCGCGATCGTCACGATCGCGTCGGCGGAGATCATCCGGCAGACGGTGAGCGCCGCGGCGTTCTCCGACACCTTCGGGGGCCAGGACGGTGTCACCGACTTCATCAGCGGCTTCCGGGCCGTCAACCCGTACACCACCTCCTTCGACCTCGGCATCGTGGAGTGGAGCGCCTACGACGCGTGGGTGATGACGGTCGGCTGGTCGATGGTCGCGGTCTGCTGCGTCATCGTCTGGCTGCTCATGCGCAGCCCGTGGGGTCGGGTGCTGAAGTCGATCCGTGAGGACGAGGACGCCGTGCGCTCGCTCGGCAAGAACGTCTACGCCTACAAGATGCAGTCGCTGGTCATCGGCGGCATGTTCGGCGCTCTGGCCGGCTTCGCGGTGGCGCTCCGCTCCGCGGCCGTCGGGCCGTCGTTCTTCGCCACCGACGTGACGTTCTTCGCCTACACCGTGCTCCTCATCGGCGGCGCGGCGCGGGTGCTCGGCCCGGTGGCCGGCGCGATCGTCTTCTGGTTCCTCATCACCGGCCTCGGCACGTTCTTCAGCCAGGCCACGCGAGGGTCCGACCCGCTCATCCCCTCCTTCATCATGGACTCCCAGCAGGCCAGCCTGATGCGCTTCATCTTCCTCGGCCTGGGACTGATGCTCCTGATGATCTTCCGACCACAAGGGATCTTCGGAGACCGAAGGGAGCTGGCGATCGATGCCCGCTGACGTGACCGCCCACGAGACCGACGAGCCCGATACCGACGAGCCCGGGACCGACGAGGTCGGGACCGGCGCACCCGCGGCACCGACGGAGAACGTCACCGGCGTCGACGTCTCCGCCGCGCGAGCAGCGTTGAGAGACGTCGAGACCGAGCCGGGTGCCGCCAAGCCCGACCCGATCATCGTCGCCGACAACGTCAAGCGGCAGTTCGGCGGCCTCACCGCCGTCGACGTGCAGCACGTGGAGATCCAGCGGGGTGTCATCACCGCGCTGATCGGTCCCAACGGTGCCGGCAAGACGACCTTCTTCAACCTGCTCACCGGCTTCGACCGGCCCAACGAGGGCACCTGGTCCTTCAACGGGACCTCGCTGAACAACGTGCCGGCGTACAAGGTGTCCCGGATGGGCATGGTCCGCACGTTCCAGCTGACCAAGGTGCTGTCCAAGCTCACGGTCATCGAGAACATGCGGGTCGGCGCCACCGGGCAGCGCGGCGAGGGCCTGCTGTCGGCGATGTTCGCCCCGCTGTGGCGCAGCCAGGAGCAGGCCAACACCGAGAAGGCCGACGACCTGCTCGGCCGCTTCCTGCTGATCAAGAAGCGGGAGGACTTCGCCGGCTCCCTGTCCGGCGGCCAGCGCAAGCTGCTCGAGATGGCACGGGCGCTGATGGCCGAACCCGAGCTGGTCATGCTGGACGAGCCGATGGCGGGGGTGAACCCCGCGCTGAAGCAGTCGCTGCTGGGCCACGTGAAGTCACTGCGCGACGAGGGCCGGACCGTGCTCTTCGTCGAGCACGACATGGACATGGTGCGCGACATCTCCGACTGGGTCATCGTGATGGCCCAGGGGCAGATCGTGGCCGAGGGTCCGCCGGACTCGGTGATGAGCGACCAGCGCGTGATCGACGCCTATCTCGGCTCGCACCACGACCAGGACCTCAGCGAGGAGATGGAAGAGAAGATCCTCGCGGAGGCCCAGGCCGAGATCGAGGGCGGGCACGTGGACGAGCACGATTCGGAGGAGAACGCATGAGCGAGTCCCAGGCCCCCGAGGTCGACCGGAGCGTCCATCTCGCGGCCGCCGAGGGTGCTGTCCTCCGGGCCGACAACCTGATCGCGGGCTACCTGCCGGGGGTGAACATCCTCAACGGCTCGGACCTCTACTGCCAGGAGGGTGAGCTGGTCGGCATCATCGGCCCCAACGGCGCCGGCAAGTCGACCCTGCTCAAGGCGCTGTTCGGTCTGGTCAAGGTCAAGACCGGCTCGGTCAGGCTCAAGGGTGAGGACATCACCAACGAGCGCGCCGACCAGCTGGTCACCAAGGGCATCGGTTTCGTGCCCCAGACCAACAACGTGTTCCCCTCGCTCACCATCCAGGAGAACCTGGAGATGGGGGTCTACCAGCGGCCGAGCCTGTTCCGGAAGCGGTTCGACTTCGTGGGCGAGCTGTTCCCGGCGCTGCACGACCGTCGCAGCCAGCGGGCCGGGTCCCTGTCCGGTGGTGAGCGTCAGATGGTCGCCATGGGCCGGGCGCTCATGATGGACCCGTCCGTGCTGCTGCTGGACGAGCCCTCCGCGGGCCTCTCCCCCGTCATGCAGGACGAGGTCTTCGTCCAGACCCGGCGCATCAACCGCGCCGGCGTCTCGGTGGTCATGGTCGAGCAGAACGCCGCTCGCTGCCTCCAGATCAGCGACCGCGGCTACGTCCTGGACCAGGGCCGCAACGCCTACACCGGCACCGGTCGCGAGCTCGCCAAGGACCCCAAGGTCATCGAGCTCTACCTCGGGACGCTCGGCAAGGACTGAGCGCCCCCTACGACCCTCGGGAGCCCTCGGCCGTTCCTCGGCCGGGGGCTCCCGTGTGTCGTGTGCGGCCTCGGTTTCCCCGGTCGACCGGGGAAACCGCGACTTTGCAGCCGTTGCAAACGCTGCCAAGTCGACGACTCGCCGACACGGTCCAGACCCGTGGCTGGAGCCCGATCCGGTTCTCCACAGGCAACGATGACGTCGGTTTCCGGGGCGCTCAGCCGGGGATCGTGAGGGCATGCTTGATGAAGGTGCCGACCTCAGCGCAGTTGTCGTCCTCCGCCGCGAGCTGAACGCGTCGGGGGTCAGTGACGCCCACATTCGCGTCAAGCTCGCTCGCGGCGAGCTCCACCGGGTGCGCCACGGCGCGTATGTCGACGGCTCGTTCTGGCGGTCACTCTGCGCCCGAGACCGACATCGGGTCCTCGTACGTGCCGTGCTCCGTACCGCTCACCCCTCCGCTGTCGCTTCGCACGTGTCGGCCGCGATCGAGCACGGCGGCGACACGTGGGGAGCCGATCTCGACGTCGTCCACCTCACCCGCCTGGACGGTCGGATCGGGCGTCGTGAAGCAGGGGTTGTGCAGCATCGTGGCCGGCTCGCTCGGGACGAGGTGGTCACCGTCGCCGGAATCCCCGTGACCAACCAGGCGCGCTGCGCCGTGGAGGTGATCTCGGTCCTGGAGGCGGAGCCAGCGCTGGTGACCGTCAACAGTCTGCTCCACCTCGGCACGCTGGACCACGCTGAGCTGGTCGAGGTCAACCGCAACCTGAAGCACTGGCCTTCGACTTTGCAGGCGGCAGTGGTGCTTCGACTCTGTGACGATCGCATCGAGTCCGTCGGTGAGACCCGCACGTCCTACCTGTGTCACCAGCAGGGGCTCCCTCGCCCGGTGCCGCAGGTGGTCATCAAGGACGAACGCGGCTGGGTCATCGGCCGGGTCGACTTCGCCTGGCCCGAGGCCGGAGTGTTCCTGGAGTTCCAGGGCCGCGAGAAGTATTTGCGCTACCGCCGCGAGAACGAGTCGCTTGACGACTACCTCCTGCGCGAGAAGCGTCGGATCGAGCTGATCTGCCAGATCACGGGCTGGGTGTGCATCCCGATCACGTGGGCCGACCTCGAGCGACCCCTCGTCACCGCTGCCCGGATCCGTCGCCTCCTGGCCAGCCGACAGTCGACCGGCGCCTGACTTCGTCGGCGAGTCCTCGACTTGGCAGTGGTTGCTTCGTACACGAAGTCGATGTTTCCCCGGTCGACCGGGGAAACCGAAGGCACCCCACCCCCCACGCGCAGGAGCCCCCGGCCGCGAAGGCCGGGGGCTCCTGTCAGGTGGTGCGTGAGCGGATCAGGTCACTCGACGAGGCCGGAGACCTGGTCGACCTGCTTGTACTTGTTGCCGGTGTACTCGTTGATCCCGATCGTGCCCGACGCCGGCGAGCCGGTGTCGTTCATGTCGGTCGGGCCCGAGGCGCCCTCGTAGTCGATGTCCTCACCGTCGGCGAGGAGGCCAGCGCACTCCTCGAAGGTGGAGCACTGGGTGCCCTCCTTGGTGACGTTGATGATCTCGGCTCCGATGGCCTCACCGTTGTCGCTGTCAGCAGCGATCGCGGCCAGGCCGATGATGATCGCGGCGTCGTAGGACTGCGGGCCGTAGCTGAAGTCCTTCAGCTTCGGGTCCACCCCGAGCAGCTTGTCGTTGAACGCCGGGTCGGGGTCGCCGGACACCGGAACGGTGCCCTTGACGCCGGTCAGGTCGAACTTCTCGTCCGAGTAGTCGGCCAGGTTGCCGTCCACGAAGTAGATCTGGATGTCCTGCGGGCCAATCCCCTTGGCGATCAGCTGCGGGATGATCTTCGTGGTCTCCTCGAACGCGACGAGGACGAGCGCGTCGGGCTTGGCCGCCGCGATCTTGTTCACCTCGGCGGTGTAGTTCTGCGCGTCGGCCGAGTACAGGACGAACTCGGCGACGTTGGCGCCCTTCTCCTGCAGCGTGGTCTGGACCTGCTCGGCCAGACCCTCACCGTAGAAGTCCTGGCGAGCCATGACGGCGACGTTGGAGAAGCCGTCCTCGACCGCGAGGTTGCCGAGCACCGCGCCCTGGAGGGCGTCGGACGGCGCGGTCCGGAAGTACAGACCGTTGTCGTCGTAGGTGTCGAAGCCCGCCGCGGTGTTGGCCGGCGAGAAGTGGACGATTCCGGCACCGGTGATCTTGTCGATCACCGAGACGGACACGCCGGACGCGGCGGCACCGATGATGGCGTCGACGTCCTGGTTGAACAGCTTGTCGACCTCGGAACCCGCGATGTCGGGGGTTCCGTCACCGGAGTCGGCGTCGATGTTGACGACGTCCTCACCGAGGACGCCGCCAGCGGCGTTCATGTCCTCGACGGCGAGCTTGACGCCCGCGAACTCCGGGGGACCGAGGAATGCGAGGTCACCGGTCTGCGGAAGCAGGTTGCCGATGGTGAGTACGCCGTCGCCGGCGGGGGCGTCGCCGGTGGACGAGCTCTCACCGTCGTCGGTCGGGGTCGCGGTCGGCTCGTCCTCTCCTCCACCGCAAGCGGTGAGGATGAGGGTGGCTGCGGCGAGCGTCGCCCCGAGGCGGGCGGCACGGGTAGTGCGGATCATGAGGCCTCCGGCTCACTAGAAAAGGTCCGGACGTGGGCCCGGACGCGGGTACTGCGGGCCGAACGTATCGCCCACTGCTGGCAGAGTGGGAGCACTTCCACGTAACGTTCGTGGTCGTTGCCGATTCGTGACCTTGAGGGGCCCCTGAGCGCTACTCCGTGTCGTCGCGCATCTCGGGGCCGTGGTCGACCACTCCCTGGGCGACCTGACGCATCGAGAGCCGCAGGTCCATGGCGGTCTTCTGGATCCAGCGGAACGCGTCCGGCTCGCTCAGCCCGAGCCGCGACTGGAGCACGGACTTGGCGCGGTCGACCGCCTTGCGCGTCTCCAGCCGCTCCTGGAGGTCGGCCACCTCCTGCTCGAGGGCGTGGACCTCGGCGAACCGGCTGACCGCCATCTCGATCGCGGGCACCAGGTCGGAGGCGGAGAATGGCTTCACGAGGTAGGCCATCGCCCCGGCGTCCCGCGCCCGCTCGACCAGGTCGCGCTGGGAGAAGGCGGTGAGGATGACGACGGGGGCGATCCGCTGGGCGGCGATCCGCTCGGCCGCCGCGATCCCGTCGAGCACGGGCATCTTGACGTCGAGGATGACCAGGTCGGGCCGGTGCTGCTCGGCCAGCTCGACGGCCCGGGCGCCGTCGCCGGCCTCACCCACGACCTCGTAGCCCTGCTCCCCCAGCATCTCCGCGAGATCCATCCGGATCAGCGCCTCGTCCTCCGCGATCACGACCCGACGGACCGTCGGGTCGGGTGGAGCGGGCTGCGCGGCGGCGGGGGTCGTCACGCCGTCAGGTTAGCGAGGCACGGCCGCCATCGGGGTATCGGCGAGCAGCGGGAGCTCCCGCGCGCGTTGGCGACCGCGCGCTCGTTGCCGGCCACTGCCCAGTGCCACATCCACCGCATCGACGCCTCCCCGCACCTTCAAAATGGCGTGAGTGACTAGACTTCAGCCGGTCTGCGGGCGGCGCAAGCCCTCGGCTACCGTGTCCTCGCCCAGCCCCGGTAGTCCAACGGCAGAGACAGTGGTCTCAAACACCATCCAGTGTGAGTTCGAATCTCACCCGGGGCACTCCCCCACCCCGCCTCAGCGGCGGACGGCGCGGTACGCCGGGGCGACCTCGTTGATCGCGTCGCCCATCCGGTGGACGCGCATCGCGTTCGTGGAGCCGGGGATGCCCGGCGGGCTGCCGGCGATGATCACGACGACGTCGCCCTCGGAGACCCGGCCGATCTTCAGCAGCTGCTCGTCGACCTGGCGGACCATCTCGTCGGTGTGCTCCACGGCGTCGGTCTTGAAGGTCTCCACGCCCCAGGTCAGCGCGAGCTGGCAGCGGACCTTGTCCTCGGGCGTGAAGGCCAGCACCGGGACGCTGCCGCGGTAGCGGGCGAGCCGGCGGGCCGAGTCACCGGACTGGGTGAAGGCGACGAGGTACTTCGCGCCCACCCGCTCGGCCACCTCGGCGGCCGCCTTGGCGACGATGCCGCCGGTCGTGCGGGGCTGCCACTCGATGGCGGCCATCCGCCGGGGGTCGTACTCCTCCACCTGGCGCACGATCCGCCGCATGGTGCGCACCGCCTCGATCGCGTGCTCGCCGACGCTGGTCTCGCCGGAGAGCATGACGGCGTCGGCGCCGTCGAGGACGGCGTTGGCGACGTCGGAGACCTCGGCTCGGGTCGGGGCGGGGTTGGTGATCATCGACTCCAGCATCTGGGTCGCGACGATCACCGGCTTGGCGTTGCGGCGGGCCTTCTCGACGACCCGCTTCTGGAGCAGCGGCACCTGCTCGAGCGGGCACTCCACGCCGAGGTCACCGCGCGCCACCATGACGGCGTCGAAGGCGTCGACGATCTCGTCGAGGTTGTCGATGGCCTGGGGCTTCTCGATCTTGGCGATGATCGGGAGGGACAACCCCTCCTCGGCCATGATCTCGCGCACCCGGGTGACGTCGGAGGCCTGCCGCACGAACGACAGCGCCACGAAGTCGACCGACACGCGCAGCGCCCAGCGCAGGTCGTCCTCGTCCTTCTCCGACAGCGCCGGGACGGAGACCGCGACGCCGGGCAGGTTGATGCCCTTGTGGTCGCTCACGGTGCCGCCCACCACGACCTCGGTCTCGACGTCCTCGTCGGTCACCTTCGTGACCCGGAGCCTGATCTTGCCGTCGTCGATGAGGACCTGGTCGCCCTCGGAGACGTCGCCGGGGAGTCCGTGGTACGTCGTGCCGCAGACCTCGGCGTCGCCGGGCACGTCCCGGGTGGTGATCGTGAAGGAGTCGCCCGTCGAGAGCTCGGCCGGACCGTCGGCGAAGGTCTCGAGACGGATCTTGGGGCCCTGGAGGTCGGCGAAGATCGCGACTCCGTGACCGGACTCGTCGGCCGCCTTGCGCACCCAGCGGTAGGACTTCTCGTGGTCGGCGTGGGACCCGTGGCTCATGTTGAGCCGGGCCACGTCCATCCCCGCGTCGATCAGCTCCCGGATCAGCGAGGGGGAGGCGGTTGCGGGACCGAGGGTGCAGACGATCTTCGACGTGGCCACGGCTCCAGCCTAGCGACCATTTGATCGATCAAACAACGAGTGGGCGCTCCGTGGGCGGGATCGGCGCCGGCAGGGTGGTGGAGCCGGTGAGGTACCGGTCCACCGAGGCCGCCGCGGCCCGTCCCTCGGCGATCGCCCAGACGATCAGCGACTGGCCGCGCCCGGCGTCACCGGCGACGAAGACGCCCGGCACCGTGCTCTTGTAGTCGTCGTCGCGCCGGACGTTGCCGCGCTCGTCGAGCTCCACGCCGAGCTGCTCGACCAGGCCCTCCTGCTGGGGCCCGGTGAACCCCATCGCGAGCAGCACCAGCTCCGCCGGGATCTCCCGCTCGGTGCCCTCGACGGGCTGGAAGGAGCCGTCGACCTCGACCAGGCGCAGCGCGCGCACCCGGCCGTCCTCGTCTCCGAGGAACTCCTGGGTCGAGACCGCGAACACCCGGTCGCCGGCCTCCTCGTGGGCCGAGGAGACGCGGTAGAGCATCGGGTAGGTCGGCCAGGGCTGGTTCTCCGGCCGGTCCTCACCGGGCTGCGGCATGATCTCCAGCTGCGTGATCGAGGCCGCGCCCTGGCGGGTCGAGGTGCCGAGGCAGTCCGCACCGGTGTCGCCGCCGCCGATGATCACGACGTGCTTGCCCTCGGCCCGGATCTGGTCGGGCAGCTCCTCGCCGAGCGAGACCCGGTTGGACTGCGGCAGGAACTCCATCGCCTGGTGGATCCCGTCGAGCTCGCGGCCCGGGATCGGCAGGTCGCGACCCAGCGTCGAGCCCAGGGCGAGCACGACCGCGTCGTACCGGTCCCGGAGCCGCTCGGCGGTGAGGGCGGGTCCGCCGACGTCGACCCCGGCCCGGAAGACCGTGCCCTCGCGGCGCATCTGGTCCAGGCGTCGGTCGAGGTGCTTCTTCTCCATCTTGAACTCGGGGATGCCGTAGCGCAGCAGGCCGCCGATCTTGTCGGCGCGCTCGTAGACGGCGACCGTGTGGCCGGCGCGGGTGAGCTGCTGGGCCGTGGCCAGGCCGGCCGGACCGGAACCGATCACCGCGACCGTGCGGCCCGAGAGCCACTCCGGTGGCTGCGGGCGGACGGCCCGGGACTCCCACGCGCGGTCGATGATCGCGACCTCGACGTTCTTGATCGTCACCGGCTCCTGGTTGATGCCCAGGACGCAGGACGTCTCACAGGGTGCCGGGCACAGCCGCCCGGTGAACTCCGGGAAGTTGTTGGTCGCGTGCAGGCGCTCGATGGCGCCGTCCCAGTCGTCGCGCCAGACCAGGTCGTTCCACTCCGGGATGATGTTGCCCAGCGGGCAGCCCTGGTGGCAGAACGGGATGCCGCAGTCCATGCAGCGGCCGGCCTGGGTGCTGATGATCGGCAGCAGCGCGCGGCCGATGCCGTCGGGGTAGACCTCGTTCCAGTCCTGCACCCGCTCCTCGACGGGACGTCGGGTCGCGACCTCGCGACCGTGCTTGAGGAAGCCCTTGGGGTCAGCCATGCAGCACCTCCATGATGCGCGCGTTGGTCTGGTCCTCGTCGAGGCCCTCGGCCTCGGCGTCGGCCCTGACGCCGAGCACCCGCTTGAAGTCGCGGGGCATGACGAGGGTGAACCGCTCGACGGCGGCCGGCCAGTCGGCCAGCAGCCCGGCGGCCACCTCGGAGCCGGTCTCCTCGGCGAAGCGTCGGACCAGGTCCTCCAGCTCCTCGGACTTCTCGTCGTCGAGGCCGAGCAGCTCCACGAGCTCGGGGTTGACCCGGAACTCCTTGAGGTCGAGCACGAACGCGTAGCCGCCGGACATGCCGGCCGCGAAGTTGCGGCCGGTCTTGCCGAGCACGACCACACGACCGCCGGTCATGTACTCGCAACCGTGGTCGCCCACGCCCTCGGTCACGATCGTCGCGCCGCTGTTGCGCACGCAGCACCGCTCCCCCACTCCGCCGCGCAGGAAGACCTCCCCGGAGGTGGCGCCGTAGGCGATCGTGTTGCCGGCGATGATCTGCCCCTCGGAGCGGAAGGTCGCGGCCCGGTCGGGCCGCACCACGATCCGGCCGCCGGAGAGGCCCTTGCCGACGTAGTCGTTGGCGTCGCCCTCCAGCCGCAGGGTGACGCCGGGCGGGAGGAACGCACCGAAGGACTGACCGGCCGACCCGAGCAGGGTCAGGTCGATCGTCCCCTCCGGGAGGCCCTCGCCCCGGTAGCGCTTGGTCACCTCGTGGCCGAGCATGGTGCCGACGGTGCGGTTGACGTTGCGGACCGCGACCTGGGCGCGGACCGGTTCGCCGGACTCCAGCGCCGGGCCCGCGATCTCGATCAGCTCGTTGTCGAGGGCCCTGGCGAGGCCGTGGTCCTGCTCCTTGGTGCAGAACAGGTCCTGGTCCTCGAACTGGCCGAACTCGCCGTGGGCCGAGGCCCGGTGCAGGATCGGCGCGAGGTCGAGGCCGCTGGCCTTCCAGTGGTCGACGGCGGCGCGGACGTCGAGGGTGTCGACGCGTCCGATCGCCTCCTCGAGGGTGCGGAACCCGAGCTCGGCGAGCAGCTCGCGGACCTCCTCGGCGATGTACTCGAAGAAGGTGACGACGTACTCCGCCTTGCCGCTGTAACGCTCGCGCAGGACGGGGTTCTGGGTGGCGACGCCCACCGGACAGGTGTCGAGGTGGCAGACCCGCATCATGATGCAGCCCGACACCACGAGCGGTGCGGTGGCGAAACCGAACTCCTCCGCCCCGAGCAGGGCGGCGATGATCACGTCACGGCCGGTCTTGAGCTGGCCGTCGGTCTGCACCACGATCCGGTCGCGCAGGCCGTTGAGGAGCAGCGTCTGCTGGGTCTCGGCGAGCCCGAGCTCCCAGGGTCCGCCGGCGTGCTTGAGCGACGTCAGCGGTGACGCGCCGGTGCCGCCGTCGTGGCCGGAGATCAGGACCACGTCCGCGTGCGCCTTCGAGACGCCGGCGGCGACCGTACCGACGCCGACCTCGGAGACCAGCTTCACGTGGACCCGGGCCGACGGATTGGCGTTCTTGAGGTCGTGGATCAGCTGGGCGAGGTCCTCGATCGAGTAGATGTCGTGGTGCGGCGGGGGGCTGATCAGGCCCACTCCCGGCGTGGAGTGCCGGGTCTTCGCCACCCACGGGTAGACCTTGTTGCCGGGCAGCTGGCCGCCCTCGCCCGGCTTGGCGCCCTGCGCCATCTTGATCTGGATGTCGTCGGCGTTGGTGAGGTACTCCGAGGTGACGCCGAACCGGCCGGACGCGACCTGCTTGATCGAGCTGCGTCGCTCGGGGTCGTGGAGCCGGTCGGGGTCCTCGCCACCCTCACCGGTGTTGGACTTGGCGCCCAGCCGGTTCATCGCGACGGCGAGCGTCTCGTGGGCCTCGCGGCTGATCGAGCCGTAGGACATCGCGCCGGTGGAGAACCGCTTGACGATCTCCGAGGCCGGCTCGACCTCCTCGATCGGCACCGGCGTCCGCTCGCTCGCGGCGAAGCCGAAGAGCCCGCGCAGCGTCATCAGCCGCTCGGACTGCTCGTTGACCCGGGCGGTGTACTGCTTGAAGACGTCGTACCTGCCGGCCCGGGTGGCGTGCTGGAGCCGGAACACGGTCTCGGGGTCGAAGAGGTGCGGCTCGCCCTCGCGGCGCCACTGGTACTCGCCGCCGATCTTCAGGGCCCGGTGGGCCGGGGCGATGCCGGAGGCGGGATAGGCGACCGCGTGCCTGCGGGTGACCTCCTCGGCGATGGTGTCGAGCTCGATGCCGCCGAGCTTGGACGTGGTCCCGGTGAAGTACTTGTCCACGACCGCCTGGGACAGTCCGACGGCCTCGAAGATCTGGGCACCGGTGTAGGACGCCACGGTGGAGACGCCCATCTTGGACATCACCTTCAGCACGCCCTTGCCGAGCGCCTTCACCAGGTTGGCGACGGCCTGCTCCGGCTCGGCCTTCACGTAGTAGGCGTCGCGGGCGAGGTCCTCGACGCTCTCCATGGCGAGGTAGGGGTTGACCGCGGCCGCGCCGTACCCGATCAGCAGGGCGACGTGGTGGACCTCGCGGACGTCGCCGGCCTCGACCAGCAGCCCGACCTGGGTCCGGGTCTTCTCCCGCACCAGGTGGTGGTGGATCGCACCGGTCAGGAGGAGCGACGGGATCGGCGCCTTCTCCTGGGTGGAGTGGCGGTCGGAGAGCACGATCACGCGGGCGCCGTCGGCGATCGCGCGCGAGACCTCCGCGCACAGCTCGTCGAGGCGCGCGGCCATCGCCCGGCCGCCGCCCTCGACGTCGTAGAGGCCGCGGACGACGTGGGTGATGAAGCCCGGCATGTCGCCGTCCCGGTTGACGTGGCGGATCTTGGCGAGGTCGTCGTTGGAGATCACCGGGAACGGCAGCACGACCTGGCGGCAGGACGCCGGCGCCGGCTCCAGCAGGTTGGCCTCCGGGCCGATGGTGCCGTTGAGCGAGGTGACGAGCTCCTCGCGGATGGCGTCCAGCGGCGGGTTCGTCACCTGGGCGAAGAGCTGGCTGAAGTAGTCGAACAGCAGCCGCGGCTTGTCACTGAGCGCCGCGATCGGGGTGTCGGTGCCCATCGAGCCGAGCGGCTCGCCGCCGGTGTTGGCCATCGGTGTGAGCAGGACCCGTAGCTCCTCCTCGGTGTAGCCGAAGATCTGCTGCCGGCGGGTGACCGAGGCGTGGGTGTGGATGATGTGCTCGCGGTCGGGGATGTCCTGGAGGTGGATCAGCCCGGCGTGCAGCCACTCGTCGTAGGGGTGCTCGGCGGCGAGCTCGGCCTTGATCTCCTCGTCCTCGATGACGCGGTGCTCGTCGGTGTCGACGAGGAACATCCGGCCCGGCTGGAGCCGACCCTTGCGCACCACGGTGGCCGGGTCGAGGTCGAGCACGCCGACCTCGGAGGCGAGCACCACCAGGCCGTCGTCGGTCACCCAGTAGCGCGAGGGGCGCAGCCCGTTGCGGTCCAGGACGGCGCCGATCTGGGTGCCGTCGGTGAAGACGACGCAGGCGGGGCCGTCCCACGGCTCCATCAGGGCGGAGTGGAACTCGTAGAAGGACCGGCGCTTGGCGTCCATCTCGCCGTGGTTCTCCCACGCCTCGGGGATCATCATCAGCACCGAGTGGGGCAACGAGCGGCCGCCCATGTGGAGCAGCTCGAGCACCTCGTCGAAGGACGCCGAGTCCGAGGCGCCGGGGGTGCAGATGGGGAAGATCCGGTCGAGCTCGCCCGGGATCAGGTCGCTCTCGAGCAGCGCCTCGCGGGCCCGCATCCAGTTGCGGTTGCCCATGACGGTGTTGATCTCGCCGTTGTGCGCGATGAACCGGAACGGGTGGGCCAGCGGCCAGCTCGGGAAGGTGTTGGTCGAGAAGCGCGAGTGCACGACGGCGAGCGCGGAGGCGATCCGCTCGTCGACCAGGTCGGGGAAGAAGTGACCGAGCTGGGCCGTGGTGAGCATCCCCTTGTAGGCGAGGGTGCGCGAGGAGAGGGACGGGAAGTAGCCGTCCGTCTCCTTCTCGGCACGCTTGCGCAGGCAGAACGCCAGCCGCTCCAGGGCCATCCCGGACACCCGGGCGCCGGCGCCGGCCACGAACAGCTGGCAGAAGGTGGGCATCACGCTGTGGGCGGTCGCGCCGAGCACGTCGGGGCTGGTCGGCACGTCGCGCCAGCCGAGCACCGCCAGGCCCTCCTCGGCCGCGAGCTCCTCGATCCGGGCGCGCGACTTCGCGACGTTCTCGTGGTCACCGGGCAGGAAGGCGGTGCCGACGGCGTACGAGCCGACCGGCGGGAGGTCGAAGTCGACCGAGGCCCGCAGGAACGCGTCGGGCACCTGCAGCAGGATGCCGGCGCCGTCCCCGGAGTTGACCTCGGCGCCGGCGGCGCCGCGGTGGTCGAGGTTGCGCAGGGCGGTGAGCGCCTTGGCCACGATGTCGTGGCTCGGCTCGCCGGTGAGGGTGGCCACGAAGGCCACGCCGCAGGCGTCGTGCTCGTGCCGCGGGTCGTAGAGGCCCTGGGGCGGGGGGAACGCGTGCGTCGACACTGTCCTACTCCCGTCGTCGTCGCCGTCGCGGACCCGGGGGCGGCGCGGCGGAGCGGTGCGTGCGTGGTGCGTGCAGGGGACGACGTTGGCCCAAGCGGCTGGGCCACGCTATCACTCGGCGGAGGAGGGCTCCTGCTCGTCTCTCGCTCCGTGGTCGGGCCCCTGATCAGGCCCCTGATCGGGCCCGTGGCCGGGCTTGTAGACCGCCTCCTCGCGCCCCGGGCGACGGCGCCGGGAGACCAAGAAGTACACCGCGGCCGCGAGGAACAGCACGATCGAGGTCCACACGTTGAGGCGCAGCCCGAAGACGTCGTTCATCTGCACGGCGTCGATCCGGAGGTACTCGATCCAGCCCCGACCCAGCGTGTAGGTCATGACGTAGAGCGCCACCACCCGGCCGTGGCCGAGCCGGAACCTGCGGTCGGCCCAGATCACGACCGCGAAGGCCGCGAGGTTCCAGAGGAACTCGTAGAGGAAGGTGGGGTGGAAGGTCGTGACGTCGAGGTAGCCCAGGGGTCGGTGTGCCAGGTCGATCTCCAGCGCCCACGGCAGGTCGGTGGCCTTGCCGAAGAGCTCCTGGTTGAACCAGTTGCCCCAGCGACCGAGGGCCTGCGCGACCAGCACGCCGGGCGCCAGCGCGTCGAGGACGGGAAGGACCTTGATGCCCTTCTGCCGGGCGCCGATCATCACTCCGAGGGCGCCGAGCGCGACCGCGCCCCAGATGCCGAGCCCGCCGCGCCAGACGTAGAGCGCGGTGACGGGGTTGCGGTCCTCGCCGAAGTAGAGCTGGTAGTCGGTGATGACGTGGTAGAGCCGGCCGCCGACCAGGCCGAAGGGCACCGCCCAGAGCGCGAGGTCGGAGATCTCGCCCTGCTGCCCGCCGCGCGCGATCCAGCGCCGCTCACCGATCCAGATCGCGGCGACGATGCCGAGGATGATCGCGAGCGCGTAGCCGCGGATCGGGACCGGACCGAGGTGCCAGACCCCCTGACTGGGGCTCGGGATCGTCTGGACGACGAGCTGGTCGATCAGGGCGGGCAGGATCATGCGTCCCCCAGGAGCAGGTGGATGTCGGAGGCGAACTCGCTGGCCGAGGTGCCCTCGGTCCAGACGATGGGCGCCTGGTCTCCCCCGTCGACACCGATGACCTGCGTGCCGTGGGTGACCTCGTAGCCGCCACTGGGCAGCTTCTGGCCCTTCTCGACGGCGACCCCGAGGCCGTTGCCGACGGCGGTGATCGTGTCGAGGTCGCCGGTGAGGCCGACGAAGCCGGGGTCGAACCGGTCGAGGTAGTCCCGGAGCACCTGCTCGTCGTCACGGGCCGGGTCGGTGGTCACGAAGACCACGTCGACCTGCTCGCGGTCGGCGTCGTCGAGGCGGGCCAGGCCGGCGGTGATGTTGGACATCACGGCCTGGCAGATGTCGGGGCAGTTGGTGTAGCCGAAGAAGACGAGCGTCAGCCGCTTGTCGGTGTCGGCGGCGAGGGAGTAGTCGTCGCCGTCGGTGTCGGTGAGTGCGGTGTCCGGCACGGCGTACGGGTCGGTGAGGACCGCCCCGCTCACCTCGTCCTCCGACGGCGGGCCGCCGCAGCCGGCGAGGAGGACCGTCGCCGCGAGGGCGACGACGGCGGCGCGCCAGCGGTCAGCCACCGCGCACTCCGCGGGCGAGGTCCTCGGTCAGCGCAGCGAGGGTGGCATGACCGGCGGCCCGGTCGTCCGCGTGGTCGAGCAGGACCCGGACGAAGGCGGAGCCCACGATCACCCCGTCGGCGTACGTCGCCACGTCGGCAGCCTGGGCGCCGTTGCTCACCCCGAGCCCGACCGCCACCGGGAGCCCGGTCGTGGCCCGGGTGCGGGCCACGAGCGGACCGGCGAGGTCGCTGGAGGCCGCGCGGGCGCCGGTGACGCCCATGACCGCGGTCGCGTAGACGAAGCCGCGGCAGGCCGCCGTCGTCATCGCGATCCGGGTGTCGGTGGAGCTGGGGGCGACCAGGAAGATCTTGTCGAGGTCGTGGCCGTCGGCGGCGGCGATCCACTCCGCGGCCGAGTCCGGTGTCAGGTCGGGGGTGATCAGGCCCGAGCCACCGGCCGCGGCGAGGTCCTGGGCGAAGCGGCTGACGCCGTAGCGCTCGACGGGGTTCCAGTAGGTCATCACGACCGCGGGGGTGCCGGTCGCGGCGACCGCCTCGACCGTGCGCAGCACGTCGCGGGTGCGGACCCCGCGCTCGAGCGCCTGCTGGGCGGCGGCCTGGATCGTCGGGCCGTCCATCACCGGGTCGCTGTAGGGGAACCCGACCTCGATCACGTCGCAGCCGGAGTCGACCATGATCCGCAGCGCCTCGATGCCGCCCTCGACGTCGGGGAAGCCGGCCGGCAGGTAGCCGACGAGGGCCGCGCGGTCCTCGCCGCGGGCCCGGTCGAAGGCCGGCGCGACGCTCACGACTCCTCGCCCAGCCGGAACCACGACATCGCGGTCTCCATGTCCTTGTCGCCGCGCCCGGAGAGGTTGACCAGCACCAGGCCGTCGGGGCCGAGCTCGCGGGCGACGTCGTAGGCGCCGGCCAGCGCGTGTGCGGACTCGACGGCCGCGATGATGCCCTCCGTCCGGGCCAGCAGGGCCAGCGCGTCCATCGCCTGGGTGTCGGTCACCGGGGTGTAGTCGGCGCGGCCGGACTTGGCGAGATGGGCGTGCTGGGGTCCGACGCCGGGGTAGTCGAGGCCGGCGGAGATCGAGTGGGACTCGATGGTCTGGCCGTCCTCGTCCTGGAGCACGAAGGTGCGGGCGCCGTGGAGCACGCCGCTCTCCCCCGCCGCGATGGTCGCGGCGTGGCGGCCGGTCTCGAAGCCGTCGCCCCCGGCCTCGAAGCCGTGGATCGCGACGTCGCGGTCGTCGAGGAACGCGGTGAACAGGCCGATCGCGTTGGATCCACCGCCGACGCAGGCGGCGATCGCGTCCGGGAGCCGACCGGTGAGCTCGAGGCACTGGGCACGAGCCTCGTCACCGATGCCGCGGGTGAAGTCGCGGACCATGCTCGGGAAGGGGTGCGGCCCGGCCGCGGTGCCGAACAGGTAGGCCGTGTGGTCGACCGAGGCGACCCAGTCGCGCAGCGCCTCGTTGATCGCGTCCTTGAGGGTCGCGCTGCCGGAGTCGACGGGGACGACGGTCGCGCCGAGCAGCTGCATCCGGGCGACGTTCAGCGCCTGGCGCCGGGTGTCGACCGAGCCCATGTAGACGGTGCAGTCGAGGCCGAAGTACGCCGCGGCGGTCGCCGAGGCGACGCCGTGCTGGCCGGCACCGGTCTCGGCGATCACGCGCTGCTTGCCCATCCGCTTGGTGAGCAGCGCCTGGCCGAGCACGTTGCGGATCTTGTGGGCGCCGGTGTGGTTGAGGTCCTCGCGCTTGAGCAGGATCCGGGCGCCGCCGACGTGGGCGGTCAGCCGGCTCGCGTCGTACAGCGGGCTGGGGACGTTGGCGTAGTCGCGCAGGATGGCGTCGAACTCGGCGTTGAAGGCGTCGTCGGCGCGGGCCTCCTGCCACGCGTCGGTGAGCTCGTCGAGCGCGGCGACGAGGGCCTCGGGCATGAAGCGGCCACCGAAGTCGCCGAACCAGCCCTGGGCGTCGGCGTCCCAGGTGGGTGGGATGGTGTCGTGGGTCATGGCGTCACTCCCGTCATCGTGCGGACAGCCGTCTCGGGGTCGCCGTCCCTCACCAGCGCCTCGCCGACGAGCACCGCGCGGGCGCCCTCGGTCACGAAGCGCGCCACGTCGGGCGGCCCGGCGATGCCGCTCTCGGCGACCTTGACCCGGTCGTCGGGGACGAGCGGGGCGAGCCGGCCGAAGGTGTCGGCGTGGATCTCCAGCGTCTTGAGGTTGCGCGCGTTGACCCCGACCAGCTCGGCACCCAGCGCGACCGCGCGCTCGGTCTCGGGCTCGTCGTGGACCTCGACCAGCACCGCCATCCCGAGCTCGCGCGCCTGGTCGTGGAGACGGCGCAGCAGGTCGTCGTCCAGCGCGGCGACGATGAGCAGCACCAGGTCGGCACCGGCGGCGCGCGCCTCGAGCACCTGGTAGGGCTCGACCGTGAAGTCCTTGCGCAGCAGCGGGACGTCGACCACCGCGCGCACCGCCCGCAGGTCCTCGAGGCTGCCGCCGAAGCGGCGCTCCTCGGTCAGCACGCTGATCGCGGCGGCACCGCCGGCGGCGTACGCCTGCGCCAGCGCGGCGGGGTCGGGGATGTCGGCCAGGTCGCCCTTGCTGGGGCTGCGCCGCTTGACCTCGGCGATGACGCTGGAGCCGGGAGCGCGGAAGTGGGGCATCGGATCGCGTGCGGGGTCGACGTCGGCCAGGGCGGCCCGGAGGTCGGCCTCGGGGGTCTGGGACCGCCGTCGTTCGAGGTCGATCCGCACCCCAGCGACGATGTCGTCGAGGACGGACACGGCGGCAGGGGTCGAGGAGGGTGCGGGGTCAGTGCTCAGCGTCGTTCAGGCCCATCTTGGCCATCACGGCGAACACGACGAGGGCACCCGCGCCGAGCGCGACCCCGACCCAGAACAGGGTCATGCTGACCGGGTCGAGCATGAGGCCGATGCCACCCACGAGGAACCCGAGCAGCGCCACCGTGACGCCGGTCCAGGCGGCCGGGGTGTTGCCGTGGTTGTCAGACATGTCGGTGCTCCTCGGTGCGGCAGTCGGGGCGGGACGATGCGCCGCGGCCCAGTGTAGTGAGCCGGTCACGCGGTGGGGTCGTGGCCCTCGTCCATGGACCTCCACAGGTCGAGGTGGCTCTGCTCCTCCGGCTGGACGGCCGGGCCACCACCCGGCTCGGTCCCGGGCGCGTCGTACCGAGCGTCCCATCTCCGGCCAGGCGGGCACCCACGCCACCGCCAGCGCCGTCGCCACCACCGAGAGGACGGCCGAGACCGCCGCGGCCCAGAACCAGGCGGTGAGGCCGACCGCGCTGGGGTCACCGGTGCCGACCTCCCGGACGGCGTCGGCGACGCTGTCGGGCAGGGTCACGAGACCGGTGATGACGGTCGCGGCGTAGCCGAGGGCGGCCAGCGTCGCGAGCAGCGCCAGCGCCCGGCGGACCCGACCCCGGGTCACCAGCAGCACGCCCCAGCACGCCAGCAGGACGAGGCCGAGGGCCAGGGCGAGCGGCATCTGGCCGGCCGAGGCCAGGGGGTCGGCCGGTGACACGCCCTGGATCGGGTCGCTGGTGTCCCCGGACGGGACCGCCGCCCACGCCTTGCTGCCGGCCACCGCGGCCAGGGCGCCGGCCCCGAGGCCGAGCAGGAGGACCGGTCCGAAGGTCGGTCGGCGTCCGCTCACGCCTCGGACACCCGGTGGACCACGTCGGAGTCGAAGCAGGTGCGCGCGCCGGTGTGGCAGGCGACGCCGTCCTGCTGGACGCGGAGCAGGAGCGTGTCGCCGTCGCAGTCGAGCCGGATCTCGCGGACGTGCTGGACGTGGCCGGAGGTCTCGCCCTTGACCCAGTACTCCTGCCGGGAGCGGGACCAGTACGTCGCGTGGCCCGACCGCAGGGTCCGCGCCAGCGACTCGTCGTCCATCCACGCCAGCATCAGCACCTCCCCCGTGTCGTGCTGCTGCACGACGGCGGGCACCAGTCCCTCCGCGTTGCGGGTGAGCCGTGCGGCGATCTCCGGGTCCAGCTCGGTCATGGCCCCAGTATCCCGCACCTGGTCCCGCACCTGGCCCCGCACGTCGCGAGCGGTCACGCGGTGCGTTGGGCGACCCACGAGCGGTGCAGGCCGGCGTAGACGGACCCGGCCTGCGTGACCAGCTCGGCGTGGGGGCCGCGCTGGACGATCTCGCCCGCATCGACGACGACCACCTCGTCGGCGTTCTCCGCGGTGGAGAGCCGGTGGGCGATGGTGACCGACGTCCGGCCGCTCATCAGCCGCTCGAGGGCGCGTCCGATGCGCATCTCGAGCTGGGGGTCCACGGCGCTGGTCGCCTCGTCGAGCACCAGCAGGTCGGGGTCGGCGAGGTGCGCCCGAAGCAGGGCGACGAGCTGGCGCTCGCCGGCCGACATCGACTCGCCCCGCTGGCCGACCGTGGTGGCCAGGCCGTGCGGCAGCCCGGCGACCCAGTCGGCCAGGCCGAGCTCGGCCGCGCTGGCGAGGATGTCGGCCTCGGTGGCGTCGAGCTTGCCGTAGCGGACGTTCGCCGCGATCGAGTCGTCGAAGAGGAAGCCCTCCTGCGGGACCAGCACCACGCTGCGCCGCAGGCTCTCCGAGCCGACGTCGCGGACGTCGATGCCGTCGAGCAGCACCCGGCCCTCGCTGGGGTCCATCAGCCGGGTGAGCAGCTTGGCGAAGGTGGACTTGCCGGAGCCCGTCTCGCCGACGATGGCGATGCGGGTGCCGGAGTCGATCGACATGGACACGTCGCGCAGGACGCGGGGGCCGCCGGGGTAGGCGAAGGAGACGGCCTCGAAGGTGACGTCGATCGGGCCGCGCGGGAGCACCTGGCCCTCGGGACCCGGGTCGACCAGGTCGGCCGGCGTCTCGAGGATGCCGATCACCCGGCGCCAGCTGGCGATCGCGTTCTGGGCATCGGTGAGGATCTGGGTGCCCATCTGGACCGGGCCGACGAAGAGCGTGACGAGGAACGCGAAGGCGAGCACGGTGCCGGCGGTCATGTCACCGGTGAGGCCCAGCAGCACGCCGACGACGAGCACGCCCGCGTTGGCGAGGCCGGCCGAGAGGCCGCCCAGCGAGAACGACACCACGGTGTACTGCTGCGCCTTGACGCTCGCGGTCTTGAACTCGTCGATGGCCGCGTCGATCCGCTCCTGGGTGCGGTCCTCCACGGCGTAGGAGCGGACGACCTCGGCGCCGACGACCGGCTCGGAGATCGCCGAGAGCAGCACGCCGACCTGGCGGCGGACCACGGAGTAGGCGGCGGTGAGCTTGCGCTGGAACCACCGGATCGACCCGAACAGGGGCGCGAAGGCGACCCACACCACGAGCGCGAGCTGCCAGCTGTAGAAGACCATCACCACGGTCGCGATCAGCATCTGGCCGATGCTGACGATGAAGATCAGGCCGCCGAACACCAGGAACTGGCTGACCTGGTCGACGTCGGTGGTGACCCGCGAGACCAGGGCGCCGCGGCGCTCGGTGTTCTGGGTGAGCAGGGGCAGGTCGTGGACGTGGCGGAACGCCTTGATCCGGAGCGTGGCCAGGCCGCGCTCGGCGGTGCGGAACAACCGGCTGGTCATGGCGTACGACGCGACGCTGGTCAGCACGATGCCGACGACGGCGGCCAGGCCGGTGAGCACCACGAACGAGACGTCGGGTCCGCCGGGGCCGTTGATGCCGCGGTCGAGGGTCTGCTGGACGGCGATCGGGACGATCACCTGGCCGAGCGAGGCGATCGCGGCGTAGAGCAGGGTGCGGCCGAAGCCCTCCTTGAGCTCGGGGCTGAACGCGAGGCCGCGACGGATGGTCTCGATCGGCGGGATGTCGTCGCCGGAGTCGAAGCGGGTGCCGGAGACGTTCTCCTGGGTGGTCGTCATCGGGCACCTCCCGTCGACGTCGTGTCGTGGCTGTCGCCGTGCGCGTCCTCGTGGGCCGCCTGCTCGTAGGCGTTGACCAACCGGGCGTAGACCGGGCTGCGGGAGAGCAGCTCGTCGTGGGTGCCGCGGTCGGCGACCCGGCCGTGGTCGAGGTGGACGACCTCGTCAGCCAGCGCGATGGTGGCCTTGCGGTAGGCGACGACCACGACCGTGCCGCCGCGGCGGTCACCGCGCAGGGTGGCCAGGATCCGGGCCTCGACCTCGGGGTCGACGGCGGAGGTCGCGTCGTCCAGGATCAGCAGCCGCGGCCGGCGGACCAGGGCCCGGGCCAGCGAGATCCGCTGCCGCTGGCCACCGGAGAGCGACGTCCCGCGCTCGCCGAGGGTGGTGTCGAGACCGTGCTCGAGGGCGGCGACGAAACCGTCGGCCTCGGCGGCCCGCAGCGCGGCCCAGACCTCCTCGTCGCCGACCTCGGCGCCGAGGGTGACGTTGCCGCGGACGGTGTCGTCGAAGAGGAAGGCGGTCTGCCCGACCACGGCCACCGCCTCGGCCAGCTCGCCGCGACCGAGCTCGCGCAGGTCGACGCCGTCGACGAGGACCCGGCCTCGGTCGGGGTCGACCAGCCGGGTCAGCAGGCTGGTGAGGGTGCTCTTGCCGGAGGCGGTGGCGCCGACGAGCGCGACGGTGCGGCCCGGGGCGACGTCGAAGGTGACGTCCTCGAGCAGCGGCACGTCGGCGTCGTAGGCGTAGCCGAGGTGCTCGACGGCCAGGGCCGCCCCGCCCTCGCCCTCGGGCATGGACTCGGGCCCGTAGGGCATGGCGCCGGTGGCCTCGATGACCTTGCGGGTGCGGTGGTAGCCGACCACGCTGCGCGGGAACTCACCGAGCAGCCAGCCCAGGGAGCGGATCGGGAAGGACACGATGGTGAGGAGGTAGGCGACCGTGACGACGTCACCGGCGTCGGTGGCGCCGGACAGCACACGCTGGACGCCGACAGCGAGCACCACCATCACCCCGACGTTGGGCAGCGCGGCGAGGGTGGGGTCGAAGGCGGCGCGGAAGAGCCCGACCTTGACGTTGGCGTCGCGCAGCTCGTGGGCCTTGGCCCGGAAGCGCGCGGTCTCCTCACGCTCACGGCCCAGGGTCTTCACGACCATGGCACCGTCGAAGGACTCATGGGCGATCTCGCTCACCTCGGCGCGCAGCTGCTGGGCACGGGTGGCCCAGCTCGAGGCGTAGCGCTGGTAGACGACGTTGACGACCAGCACGAGCGGGAAGACGACCAGGCCGACCATGGCCATCACGACGTCGGCGACGAGCATCTGCACGACCGCGACCAGCATCATCACGACGGTGCCGACCGCCATCGGCAGCGGCGCGATCGGCCCCCAGGCCGCCTCGACGTCGGAGTAGGCGTTGGAGAGCAGCTGGCCGGTCGGGTGGCGCTGGTGCCACTCCATGGGCAGCGAGAGGTACTGCCTCGTCACGGCGCGACGGGTGTGGGCCTGCATGCGGTACTGCATGACGCCGGCGCCGAGCCGGCGGGCGACGATGCCGACCGCGCGCAGCACGGCGACCGCCATGAACAGCCCGAGCACCGCCCAGAGCAGGCCGGTGCCGATCTCGCCGTCACGGAAGGCCGGGATCACGACGTGGTCGGTGGCCCAGCCGAGCACCCACGCGTCGGCGACCGTCATCACGCCGAACAGCAGGCTGCCGATCGTGGACAGGGTGAAGATCAACGGCTCCCGCCGGATGGCCACCCCGAGTACGGCGAACCCCTCGCGTGTCGTCGACCCGCGCTGACCGCCCCACTCATCCGACACCGGTGACCGTGCTCCCCTCGTCCTCGTCCGCCCACGCACCCGGGCCAACCCGGAGCCTCGACAGGCTATTCCTGCCCGGTGACAACCGACGAATCGCTCGGGACGGCGGAGCAGGTGCGGATCAGGTGCGGATCAGGTGCGGACGGGGTGGCCGGCGTCGGTGAGGGCCTGCTTGACCTCGCCGATCCGGAGCGTGCCGAAGTGGAAGACGGTGGCGGCCAGGACGGCGTCGGCCCCGGCGTCGACCGCGGGGGCGAAGTGGTCGAGTCGCCCTGCTCCCCCACTGGCGATGACCGGGATCGTGACCGCGCGCCGGACGGCGGCGATGAGGTCGAGGTCGAAGCCGTCGGTGGTGCCGTCCGCGTCCATCGCGTTGAGCAGGATCTCGCCGGCCCCCAGCGCGGCCGCGCGGTGGGCCCACTCGACGGCGTCGAGGCCGGCGGACTCCCGGCCCCCGTGGGTGGTGACCTCGAAGCCGGAGTCGGTGCCCGGCGCGCGCCGGGCATCCACGGAGAGGACGAGCACCTGGTTGCCGAAGCGGTCGGCGATCTCGGCGACCAGCTCCGGCCGGCGGATCGCGGCGGTGTTGACGGCGATCTTGTCCGCACCCGCCCGGAGCAACCGGTCGACGTCCTCGACGCTGCCGACTCCCCCGCCGACCGTCAGGGGGATGAACACCTCCTCGGCGCAGCGCGAGACCACCTCCATCGTGGTCGCCCGGCCCTCGTGCGAGGCCGAGATGTCGAGGAAGGTGAGCTCGTCGGCGCCCTCCGCGTCGTAGGTCCGGGCCAGCTCGACAGGGTCGCCCGCGTCGCGGAGCTCCTGGAAGTTGACGCCCTTGACCACCCGGCCCGCGTCGACGTCGAGGCAGGGGATGACGCGGACGGCGAGCGTCATCCGGTCCCCCGGGTGAGCGCGAGCGCCTCCTCGAGGCTGAACCGGCCCTCGTACAGCGCGGTGCCGGCGATGGCGCCCTCGACGCCCTCGGGCACGAGGCCGATCAGGGCACGGATGTCGGCCAGCGTGGTCACGCCGCCGGACGCCACCACCGGACGGTCGGTGGCGGCGCAGACGTCGCGCAGGAGCTGGAGGTTGGGGCCCTGGAGCATGCCGTCCTTGTGGACGTCGGTGACGACGTAGCGGGCACAGCCCTCGGCGTCGAGCCGGGCCAGGACGTCGTAGAGGTCGCCGCCCTCGCGGGTCCAGCCGCGGGCGGCCAGCGTCCGACCCCGTACGTCGAGCCCGACGGCCACCCGGTCGCCGTACTCCGCGATCGCGGCGGCGCACCACTCCGGCTGCTCGAGCGCGGCGGTGCCGATGTTGACCCGCCGGCAACCGGCGTCCATCGCGGCCGTCAGCGACTCGTCATCGCGGATCCCGCCGCTCATCTCGACGTCGATGTCGAGCGTGCCGACGATCCGCGCCTGGAGCTCACGGTTGTGGCCGCGCCCGAACGCCGCGTCCAGGTCGACCAGGTGGATCCACTCCGCCCCGGCCTCCTGCCACCGCAGCGCCGCCTCGACCGGGTCGCCGAACCGCTTCTCCGACCCGGCCACACCCTGCACCAGCTGCACGGCCTGGCCGTCCGCGATGTCGACGGCGGGCAGCAGCTCGAGGTAGTCGCTCACGGGATCGAGCCTAGAGGCCGCCGCTCACGTCGAGTTGCCAGTCCCGCCGGTCGAGTTTCCAGGCGGGCTGGCGAATCAACGGGCCCGGCTGGCAACTCAACGGGTGAGGGAGGTGACCCAGTTGCGGAGCAGGGCGGCGCCGGCGTCGCCGGACTTCTCGGGGTGGAACTGGGTGGCGGTGAGGGGGCCGTTCTCGACGGCGGCCACGAACCGGTCGCCGCCGTGCTCGGCCCAGGTGACGAGCGGGGCGCGGGTGCGGTCGCTGGTCTCCAGCGTCCAGTCCCGGACGCCGTAGGAGTGGACGAAGTAGAACCGCTCGGACTCCACTCCGGAGAACAGCGTGGAGCCGTCGGGGACCGCGACGGTGTTCCACCCCATGTGCGGTACGACGGGGGCCTGCAGCCGCTCGACGACGCCGGGCCACTCGTGGCAGCCCTCGGTCTCCACGCCGTGCTCGACCCCGCGGGCGAAGAGCACCTGCATGCCGACGCAGATGCCCAGCACCGGACGGCCGCCGGCCAGGCGGCGCCCGATCAGCCGCTCGCCCCTCACCGCGCGCAGCCCGGCCATGCACGCGGCGTAGGCACCGACCCCGGGGACGACCAGCCCGTCCGCGGCCAGGCCGGTCGCGAAGTCGGAGGTCAGCGTCACCTCGGCCCCGGCGCGCTCGACGGCGCGGACGGCCGAGCGCAGGTTGCCGGAGCCGTGGTCGAGGACGACGACCTTGGGAGGCACGTCAACCACTGGCATCGGGGTCCCCGCGACGTTGTCCGGCGGAGGAGCGAAGCGGAGGAGCCGGAGAACGTCGTGGGGTGATCAAAGTGAACCCTTGGTGGAGGGGATGCCCGTCTCGCGGGGGTCGATCGCGACCGCGTCCCGGAAGGCCCGGGCGAACGCCTTGAACTGCGCCTCCACCAGGTGGTGGGGGTCGCGGCCCGACAGCACCCGCACGTGCAGCGCGAGGTGGGCGTGGAACGACAGCGTCTCGAAGACGTGGCGGGTCAGCGACCCGGAGTAGCCGGGCTCGCCGCCGATGACGACGTAGGCCTGGCCGTCGGGCTCGCCGGTGTGCACGCAGTACGGACGCCCGGAGACGTCGACGACGGCCTGCACCAGCGCCTCGTCGAGCGGCACGGTGGCGTCGCCGAAGCGGCGGATGCCCTGCTTGTCGCCGAGTGCCTCGCGGATCGCCTGGCCGAGCACGATCGCGGTGTCCTCGACGGTGTGGTGCGCGTCGATGTGGGTGTCGCCGTCGGTGCGCACGACGAGGTCGACCAGCGCGTGCCGCCCGAAGGCGGTCAGCATGTGGTCGTAGAAGCCGACCCCGGTCGTGATGTCGACCCGACCCGATCCGTCGAGGTCGAGCTCGACGTGGACCTTCGACTCCGACGTCGCCCGGTCGAGCGTGGCGGTGCGCGTCATGCCCCCTCCTCCTTCAACTCTGTCTCCATCACGTCGGTGAGTGCCCTCCGGAAGTGTCCCATCTCCGCGGGGGTCCCGATGGACACCCGCAACCATCCGGACGGTCCGGTCTCCCGGATCAGCACCCCGCGGTCCACCAGGGCCTGCCACACGGCGTGCCGGTCGGCGAACCTCCCGAACAGGGCGAAGTTGGCGTCGCTGTCGGCCACGGCGAGGCCGTGCGCCCGCAACCACTCGACGGTCGCGTCCCGCTCGGCGCGGAGGTCGGCGACGCGGGCGAGCAGCTCGTCGGCGTGCCGGAGCGCTGCCAGCGCGGTCGCCTGGGTGACCGCGGAGAGGTGGTAGGGAAGGCGCACGACGCGGATCGCGTCGGCGATCGCGGGGTCGGCGGCGAGGTAGCCGAGCCGACCCCCGGCGAGCGCGAAGGCCTTGCTCATGGTCCGGGTGACGACCAGGTTCGCGGTGGGTGGGCAGCAGCTCGAGCGCGCTCGGGGTCCCGGTCCGCCGGAACTCGCCGTACGCCTCGTCGACGACGACCAGGCCCTCGCCGGCGGCCTCGCAGAGCACGCCGATCGCGTCGTGCGGCAGTGCGGTGCCGGTCGGGTTGTTGGGGCTCGGGAGCAGCACGACCGAGGGCCGCCGCTCCTCCACCAGCGCCCGGGCGTGCCCGAGGTCGAGGGTGAAGTCCTCCTCGCGGTGGCCCACCACCCACTCGGTGGCGGTGTCGCGGGCGTACTCCGGGTACATCGAGTACGTCGGCGCGAAGCTCAGCGCGCACCGGCCCGGCCCGCCGAACGCCTGCAGCAGCTGGAGCATGACCTCGTTGGAGCCGTTGGCCGCCCACACCATGTCCGGGGTGATGCCGGAACCCCCCGAGGAGTTCAGGTACGACGCCAGCGCGGTCCGCAGGTCGGCGAACTCGCGGTCGGGGTACCGGTTGAGCGTCGCCGCAGCCTCGCCGACCGACCGGGCGATGTCCGCGACGCACGCCTGACTCGGCCCGTAGGGGTTCTCGTTGACGTTCAGCTGGACCGGGACCTGCTCGACGGAGAGCTGCGGGGCGCCGTACGGCTCGAGGCCACGCAGCTCCTCCCGCAGCGGCGGGAAGCCGCTCACCGCTCGTCCAGCCGCACCGTGACGGCCTGGCCGTGGCCGGGCAGGTCCTCGGCCTCGGCCAGCGTCACGACGTGTCCGGCGACCTCGGCCAATGCCTCGCGGGTGTAGTCCACGACGTGCATCGAGCGCAGGAACGCCCGCACGCTCAGGCCCGAGGAGTGGCACGCGCAGCCGGCGGTCGGCAGCACGTGGTTGGAGCCGGCGACGTAGTCGCCGAGGCTGACCGGCGCCCACGGGCCGATGAACACCGCGCCGGCGTTGCGCACCCGCGCCGCCACCGCGCGGGCGTCGCGGGTCTGGATCTCGAGGTGCTCGGCGGCGTAGGCGTTGACGACGTCGAGGCCCTGGGCCACGTCGTCGACCATCACGATCCCCGACTGGGGTCCGCCGAGCGCGGTGAGGATCCGCTCGGTGTGGCGGGTCGCGTGCACCTGCTTCTCCAGCTCTGCGACGACGTCGTCGGCGAGCTGCTCGGAGTCGGTGACCAGCACGCTCGCCGCGGCGGGGTCGTGCTCGGCCTGGCTGATCAGGTCGGCCGCGACGTACGCCGCGTCGGCGCTGTCGTCGGCCAGTACCGCGATCTCGGTCGTGCCGGCCTCGGAGTCGATGCCGACGGTGCCGCGGAGCAGCCGCTTGGCGGCCGCGACGTAGACGTTGCCGGGGCCGGTGACGAGGTCGACCGGCCGGCAGGACCCGGCCCCGTGCGCGAGCATGGCGATCGCCTGGGCACCCCCCACGGCGTACACCTCCTCGACGCCGAGCAGCGCGCAGGCGGCCATGATCGTGGGCTCGGGGAGCCCGCCGTGCGTCCTTCTGCGGAGGGCTCGCGAGCGCGATCGAGCCGACGCCGGCAACCTGCGCCGGGACCACGTTCATCACCACGCTGGACACCAGCGGCGCCAGACCGCCGGGGACGTACAGCCCGACCCGGTCCATCGGCACCTTGCGGTGGGTGACGACCGCGCCGGGCGCGACCTCGGTGGTGACGTCGTGCTCGAGCTCGGCCTCGCAGGTGGCCCGGAGCCGGCGGACCGACTCCTCCAGCGCGGCCCGCACCACCGGGTCCAGACCCGCGAGGGCGGACTGCAGCGCGGCCACCGGGACGGCGACGTCCTCGAGCTCGACGCCGTCGAACTGCGCGGTGTACTCCAGCACCGCCTCCAGCCCGCGGTCGCGGACCGCCTCGACCACCGGGCGCACCAGATGGGCCGCGGCCTCCACGTCGAGGGCCGCGCGCGGCACCACCGCGCGGTAGTCGACGGAGCTGCCCCGGAGGTCGATGCGGCGGATCACGGTCCGAGTCTAGTTTCGGCCGGTTCCAGCCGCCGCGCGTGCACCGGTGGGTGGACCCGGCGCCCTACAGTCGAGGGGTGATCGACCCGCTGCCGATGTTCCCGCTGAACACGGTGCTGTTCCCCGGGGTCAGCGTGCCGCTGAAGGTCTTCGAGGACCGCTACCGCGCCCTGGTCCACCACCTGCTCCGGGTGCCCGACCCCACCGACCGCACCTTCGGCACGGTCGCGATCCGCGAGGGGTACGAGGTCGGCGACCACGGCGCCCAGTCGCTCTACAAGGTGGGCTGCCGGGTCCGGATGACCGACGTCGAGTCCCACCCGGACGGCACCTTCGACCTGGTCGCGGTCGGGCTCGAGCGGATCGAGCTCGAGCGACTCGACACCAGCGGCTCCTTCCCGCTGGGCCACTGCGCGGTCCGGCCCGAGACCCGCTCGGAGGTGCCGGACGAGGTCGTCGAGCGTGCCCGCGCGGTGTTCACGGCCTATCGGGTGGCGCTCACCGAGATCCGCGGCGACCCCTACCCGGCCGAGCTCCCGCAGGATCCGACGTACCTCTCCTGGATCCTGGCCGCGGTCGCCCCGCTGCCGATGCCGGACCGCCAGGCGCTGCTCGAGGCCGAGGACGCCGCGCTCCGGCTCACCCTCGTGACCGACCTGCTGCGCTCGGAGCTGCGGGCGATCCACGTGATCCCCTCGCTTCCCGCCACCGAGGTCGCGCGCACCCGCTGGTCGCCGAACTGAGACGAGCAGTGAGCCGACAGCGACCCTGCGAGGAACGAGGTCGCGCGAGCGTGTCGAGACCCGGTGAGGTAGAAGAAGGCCTGTGGCCAGGAAGAAGCGAGGAGCCGGGGCGCCGGCCACGGTCGCACTGGACCGGGCCGGGATCGCGTACACGTTGCACCCCTACGAGCACGACCCGCGGGCCGCGTCGTACGGGCTGGAGGCCGCGGCGGCCCTGGGCGTCGCGCCGGAGCGGGTCTTCAAGACCCTGCTGGCCAACCTGGACGGCGAGCTGGTCGTCGGGGTCGTGCCGGTCACCGGTCGGCTGGACCTCAAGGCGCTGGCCCGGGCGCTGGGTGGGAGCAGGGCGGTGATGGCGGAGGTGGCCGCCGCCGAGCGGGCGACGGGGTACGTCGCGGGAGGCATCTCCCCCGTCGGCCAGAGACGGCCGCACCGCACCGTCCTGGACGAGTCCGCGCTCGACCACGACACCGTCTACGTGTCGGCCGGCCGGCGGGGGCTCGACCTGGAAATCGCACCGGCCGACCTGGCCGCGATCACCGAGGCGATCACGGGCCGGGTCGGCCGGGGCTGAGCTGGTCCTGCGTCAGTTCGTCGTCAGCCGGAAGATGGCGTGCGACGTGCCGTCGTCGACCCAGCTGGAGAAGCCCAGGCCCTCGAGCGGCTCGAGGTTCGCCTTCGTCTCGGCGTCGCCCTCGGCGAGGCCGGTCAGCCAGTCGTTGGCGTCGAAGTTCACGAACACGATCGCGCTCGCCTCGTCGGCCTCGCGGACGACGTTCTGGAAGACGTCGGAGTCACCCAGGTTGCCGTCCTCGAGCAGGCTGCCCCGGTAGTCGGGGTTGGGGCCGACGGCCACGAAGTCGCCCTCGGCGTCGGAGCCGAGGATGGTCGCGCCCTGGGGACCCATCGTCTCGCCGAGCGTGGCCAGGACGTCCTGGATACCGGCCGCGTCACCCTGGATCTTCGCGCCCACCGGGACCGTGCTGCCGTCGGGTGAGTTGAAGAAGGCATCGGGGTCGATGTCGCTGCCCAACGAGAGCGCGGCGGACTCTCCAGCGACGGTCTCGATGTCGTCGAAGGTCAGCCCGGTCATCGCCTGCAGCTGCGACTCCATGTCGTCGGAGGTCATCTCGCCTCCCGAGCCGGCGACCGCCTGGTCGACGACGGTGGAGAGCCAGCCCTCGCTGAAGCCGAATCCGATGGCGACGGCGGTGTCCTCGGGCAGCGTCGACACGACGTCGTCCCCGCGGTCGGTGGCGAACATCTGGGTCTGGTCCTCGTTGCCCGCGGCCGCGACGGCCTCGAACTCGAGGGCACCGTCGCTGAAGCGCAGCGTGGCGGCCATGCCCTGGAACTCCTCCAGCGCCTTGGTCATCTCCTCGGGGAGCTCGGTCGAGGACTGGTCGCCCTCCATCGGCGGGACGCCGCCGGGCAGGCCGGGGACCATGCCGTTGCCGAACTGGTCGGCGAGACCGGCGAGGAACTTCCCGGCCTCGGGAGCGGCGTACATGCTCATGACGCCGGGGTCGCCGACCTCGTCCATCCACTGCTGGTAGGTCTCGTCGTCGGCCAGGGTGGCCTCGCCGGCGGCGTCGACGACCTGCTGCGCGATGTCCTCGGTCTCGGCCACGATCGCCCAGTCGCCCTCGACGACCCAGCCGCCGAGCTCGTCGCCCTCACCGCTGCACTCCTGGAGCTGGGCGAGGCCCTCCTCGGCCGCACCGGCGTCGCTGACCTGGATCACGCCGACCGGGGCCGGGGTGTCCTCGCCGAGGTCGACCGCGGCGACGGCGAAGCGGTAGCCCAGCCACGGCTTGATGTCGTCGGCGTAGCTGAGGCCCTCGCAGTCGGCGTCCTCGAAGGCCTTCTCGAGGATGTCGTCGTCGGCGTCGAAGCCGCCGAGCTCCTTGTCGATGCTCGGGAACTTCTTGATCATCTGGAACGCCTCGATCTTCTGGCTCCCGCTGGGGTCCAGGTCGATGCTGGCGTAGCCGACGGTCGAGGCGGGCAGCGCCTCGGAAGGCTGGGTGCCGGTGGCGAAGAACGACATCGCCGCCCAGACCCCACCGCCCACCAGGGCCAGGCCGACGACGGCACCGCCGGCGACGAACGCCGTACGGCGCGAGCCGCGGCCGGTCTCGGCGTCGGCGTGACCGACCGGCTCGCCGCCGCTCTGGTCGAGGTACTCGGGGCCGCCGGGATCTGCCGGCGGCGGGGTGGTGCTGGACATCGTGTGTCTCCCCTGGGTGTGTCAGTGCAGTGCTGTGTGCAGCGGTCAATGTGGAGGGTGATGCTTCTGACGGGGCGCGGCGGACGCCGGTTCCCCGTGGGGCGAACTCTACCCAGCGAGAGGCCGGTTCACCCCCGAGACGGGCGGGTCGGTGCCAACCCGACGAAGATCACCACGAGCCCGGTGAGGGCGCCCGCCGGGAAGCTCACGAGGGCTCCGTCACCGGCCACCTCGAGGGTGCCGGCCAGCGGGGTGCTGTTCTCGGCGGAGGCGGCCGCGGCGGCCGGATCGGGTGGGGCCAGGGCGGTGCCGACCTGGAGCATCAGCCACGCCGCCAGCACCGAGCCGGCCGCGACCGTCACCAGGGTGAGCACCTCGACCCGGTCGAAGAACCACGCGCACGCCGCCCCCGCGAGCACCCCGCAGGTCAGCGCGACCACGACGTAGAGCCCGGTGCCGGAGAACAGCGCGGTGACCCCGAGCTCGTCGGGGTACCAGGCGTGGTCGAGCACGACGCCGCTCGGCGGGGTCCACCAGGTCTCCCAGACGAGCCCGGCCAGCGCCCCGACGGCCGCGAAGACGGCGAGCACGAGGACGGCGTCGCGCACCAGCCACCAGCGGGAGGCGTGGCGGGCGTGGTCGGTGGCGCTCAGCTCTGCAGACACCCGGGCCCCAGCAGCTGCTTGAGGTCGGCGAACAGGGCCGGGCTCGGCGTCACCCGGTGGTGGTCGCCGATCTTCATCATCAGGGTCTTGTCGCGCATCAGGAGCTGGAGGTGCACCTCGGTCACGCCCGGGTGGGTGCGCAGCACCTCCTTGAGCTGGTCGACGGTCCCGGCGTTCACCCGGGTCTGCGGCAGTCGCAGCACCACCGGCCCGCTCGGGCCCTCGTTGAGGTCGGGGACCGTCACCTCCTGAGCGTGGACCTCGGGCTGGTCCTTGCTCCGGGAGAGACGACCGCGCACGGTGAGGATCGCGTCCTCGGTGAGCAGCGTGCTGGCCAGCTGGTAGGAGCTCGGGAAGAGCAGCACGTCGATGGCACCGTCGAGGTCCTCGAGCGTGATCATCGCCCAGGTGTCGCCGCGCTTGGTGACCTTGCGCTGCACCGAGGTGACCAGGCCGCTGATCGTGATCGAGGAGCCGTCCGCGCGCTCCTCGTCGAGCATCAGCTGGCCGATGGAGCAGTCGGTGCCGCGCGAGAGGAGGTGCTCGAGGCCGAGCAGCGGGTGGTCGGAGACGTAGAGGCCGAGCATCTCCCGCTCGTGGCCGAGCAGGGTCATCTTGTCCCACTCGTCGATCTCGGGGATGGTCACCGAGATCCCGAAGCCCGAGCCGCCGTCGTCGCCGAGCCCGTCGAAGAGGGAGTCCTGGCCGATCGCCTCGTTGCGCTTGATGTCGATGTACTGGTCGACGGCCGCCTCGTGGACCTGGACCAGCGCCCGGCGGTAGTGCTTCATGTCGTCGAAGGCGCCGGCCTTCACCAGCGACTCGATGACCCGCTTGTTGCAGACCAGCGCCGGGACCTTGCCCATGAAGTCGTTGAAGTCGACGTAGCGACCCTCCGCCTCGCGCGCCTCGACCACCGCGCCCACGACGTTGCCGCCGACGTTGCGGATGGCGGTGAGACCGAACCGGATGTCGCGCCCGACGGGGGTGAAGTTGGACTGGGACTCGTTGACGTCGGGCGGCAGGACCTGGATCTTCATCCGGCGACACTCGTTGAGGTAGATCGCCATCTTGTCCTTGTCGTCCTTCACCGACGTCAGGAGCGCTGCCATGTACTCGGCGGGGTAGTTGGCCTTGAGGTAGGCGGTCCAGTACGAGACCAGGCCGTACGCCGCGGAGTGGGCCTTGTTGAAGGCGTAGTCGGAGAACGGGAGCAGGATCTCCCAGAGGGTGTCGGCCGCGCGCTCGGAGTAGCCGCGTTCCGCCATGCCGCCGAAGAAGCCGATCTTCTGCTTGTCCAGCTCCTCCTTCTTCTTCTTGCCCATCGCCCGGCGCAGGATGTCGGCCTGTCCGAGGGTGTAGCCCGCGAGCTTCTGGGCGATGGCCATGACCTGCTCCTGGTAGACGATCAGGCCGTAGGTCTCCCCCAGGATCTCCTCGAGCGGCTCGGCGAGCTCGGGGTGGATCGCCTCCACCGGCTCGCGACCGGTCTTGCGGCGGGCGTACTTGTTGTGCGAGTCGGCGCCCATGGGGCCGGGTCGGTAGAGCGCGCCGACCGCGGAGATGTCCTCGAAGGTGTCGGGCCGCATCGAGCGCAGCAGCGCGCGCATCGGTCCGCCGTCGAGCTGGAAGACGCCGAGGGTGTCGCCGCGCTGGAGCAGGGCGTACGTCGGCGCGTCGGTCAGCTCGAGGTCCTCGAGCACCACGGTCTCGCCGCGGTTGGCCTCGATGTTGCGGATCGTGTCGTCGAGGACGGTGAGGTTGCGCAGCCCGAGGAAGTCCATCTTGATCAGGCCGAGGGCCTCACAGGTGGGGTAGTCGAGCTGGGTGATCATCGCGCCGTCGGCGGGCCGCCGCAGCAGCGGGATCACGTCGACCAGCGGCTCGCTGGACATGATCACGCCGGCCGCGTGGACTCCCCACTGGCGCTTGAGTCCCTCGATCCCGATGGCGGTGTCGACCACGCGCTTGACGTCGGCGTCGCCGTCGTAGAGCGCCCGGAACTCGCCGCCCTCGCCGTAGCGCTTGTGGGCGGGGTCGAAGATGTCCTTGAGGGGGACGTCCTTGCCCATCACCGAGGCCGGCATCGCCTTGGTGATCCGGTCGCCCATCGCGAACGGGTAGGCGAGGATCCGCGAGGAGTCCTTGACCGCCTGCTTCGCCTTGATCGTGCCGTAGGTGACGATGTAGGAGACCCGGTCGTCGCCGTACTTGTCGGTGACGTACTTGATGACCTCGCCGCGACGACGCTCGTCGAAGTCGATGTCGAAGTCGGGCATCGAGACCCGGTCGGGATTGAGGAACCGCTCGAAGATCAGGCCGTGCACCAACGGGTCGAGGTCGGTGATCCGCATCGCGTAGGCGACCATCGAGCCGGCCCCGGAGCCACGGCCCGGGCCGACCCGGATGCCGTTGTCCTTGGCCCAGTTGATGAAGTCGGCGACCACGAGGAAGTACCCCGGGAAGCCCATCTGGGTGATCACGCCGATCTCGAAGTCGGCCTGCCGGCGGACGTCGTCGGGGATGCCGCCGGGGTAGCGGACGTGCAGCCCGCGCTCGACCTCCTTGACCAGCCAGGAGTCCTCGTTCTCACCCTCCGGGCAGGGGAAGCGCGGCATGTAGGTGCCGTTGCCCTCGGTGAACGAGACGTCGCAGCGCTCGGCGATCAGCAGGGTGTTGTCGCAGGCCTCGGGGAAGTCGCGCCAGATCTCGCGCATCTCGGCCGCGGACTTCAGGTAGTAGCCGTCGCCGCTGAAGGCGAACCGCTGCCCGGGGCCGTCGCCGGCCGGGATGTCCATCGTCGAGCCGGAGTTGATGCAGAGCAGGTGCTCCTGGGACGGGGCGTCCTCGCGCATCACGTAGTGGGAGTCGTTGGTGGCCAGCAGCGGGATCTGGAGGTCGCCGGCGAGCTTCAACAGGCCGTCGCGGACCCGGCGTTCGATGTCGAGCCCGTGGTCCATCAGCTCGAGGAAGTAGTTGTCGCGGCCCAGGATGTCCTGGAAGTCGCCGGCCGCCTTGCGGGCGGCGTCGTAGTTGCCGTGGCGCAGGTGGACCTGCACCTCACCCGAGGGGCAGCCGGTCGTGCCGATGATGCCGCGGCCGTGCTGGGAGAGGAGCTCGCGGTCCATCCGCGGGTGCTTGAAGAAGCCGTCGCGCCAGGCGCCGGTGGAGAGCCGGAACAGGTTGTGCATGCCCTCGGTCGTCTCCGAGAGCAGCGTCATGTGGGTGTAGGCGCCACGGGCCGAGACGTCGTCGGGACCGCCGCCGTAGAAGTTGACGCCCTTCTTCTCGAAACGGGAGATGTTCGGGGCGAGGTAGGCCTCGATGCCGATGATCGGCTTGACCCCGGCGTCCTTCGCCAAGCGATAGAACTCGTAGGCGCCGAACACGTTGCCGTGGTCGGTCATCGCCACCGCGGGCATGCCCAGCTCCGCGGCCCGGGAGGTGAGCGCTCCCAGCCGGGCGGCACCGTCGAGCATGGAGTACTCGGTGTGCACGTGCAGGTGGGCGAAGGAGTCTCCGGGAGATCCAGCCATCGGTGGTCGAGCCACTCCCCTCGGGGGTCGGACGGACGTGCTGCGACGACGGCCAGGAGCTGCTCGGGGTCGAGTCGCTCACGGGCGCCGGAGGTCGTGCTCGGGGAAGGATGTGAAGCCTACGGCAGCCGTCGGACCGATGGTGACAGGACGCACCGACAAGCCGTGCAGCGAGCCCGTCAGACCTCGGTCGGCGGTGTCGCGTCGACGGCGTCCAGGCTCTCGGTGATGATCGCGTGCACGATCCGCGCGACCCGGTCCTCCCCCAGCTCCGGTGCCCGCGCGCCGAGACGAGCCGCGATCGCGCGCTCCCGGGCCGGGTCCCGGCTCGGATCGGCCTTGTGCGGCTGCACGGCCCGGGTCAGCGCGGCCCGACGGGCCAGCAGGTCGCCGAGCTGGTCGTCGACGTCGTCGATGAGCCGCCGGAAGAATGCGAGCGGCTCGGCTCCCGGCCAGGCCATCCGGACGTCGGGCGCCCGCTCCTCGTTGGTGGAGCCGTCGGTCCGCTCCAGTGCGACCAGCCCGTGCCGTTGGTAGAACCGGCGTGCGCCGCCGTTGGACTCGAACACCCAGAGCTGGAAGCCGTCGGGCCGCTCCGACTTCACGACGTCGAGCAGGGCCGTCCCGATCCCCCGGCCGGTGGCGCCGGGCGCGAGGAACAGGTCGTCGAGCCAGTCGTCGGTGAGGACGAGGTAGCCCACCAGCCGGCCGTCCTGCTCCGCGACCCAGCCGGTGCTGCCGCCCTCGAGCCGACCGGCCATCCAGCGGTGGGTGGTGGGGCGGTCGTGCACCATCGGCGGCATGCTCGGGACGTTCGCCTCGCGGCAGTCGACGTGGACCTCGGCCATCGCCGGGGCGTCCGCCGCGACGGCGGGACGCAGCTGCAGGTCAGTCGGCATCCCGAATCACGTCCAGCGCGTGGTGGAGGTCCTCCGGGTAGGTCGACTCGTACTCGACGTGCTCCCCCGTGTCGGGGTGCTCGAAGCCCAGCCGCATCGCGTGCAGCCACTGCCGCTCGAGCCCGACCCGCTTCGCGAGCGTCGGGTCCGCGCCGTACGTCAGGTCGCCGACGCAGGGGTGCTTGAGCGCCTGCATGTGCACGCGGATCTGGTGGGTGCGTCCGGTCTCGAGGCGGATCTCCAGCAGGCTGGCGAACCGGTGGGCCTCGAGGGTGTCGTAGTGGGTCACGCTGTGCCGGCCGTCGGCCATGACGGCGAACTTGTAGTCGGCCCGGGGGTGACGGCCGATCGGGGCGTCGATGGTGCCCGCCAGCGGGTCGGGGTGGCCCTGGACGAGCGCGTGGTAGGTCTTGTCGACGGTCCGGTGGCGGAAGGCGTTCTTCAGCACGGAGTAGGCGTGCTCGGACTTGCAGATCACCATCACGCCGGACGTGCCGACGTCGAGGCGCTGGACGATGCCCTGGCGCTCCGAGGCCCCGCCGGTGGCGATCCGGAAGCCGGCGCCGGCGAGGTGCCCGACGACCGTCGGGCCGCTCCAGCCGGGCGAGGGGTGGACCGCGACCCCGACCGGCTTGTCGATCACGACGATGGAGTCGTCGTCGTGGATGATCCTGATCCCCTCGACGATCTCGGGGACGACCTCCAGGGGGTCGGCCTGCGAGGGGATGCTCACCTCGAGCACCGACCCGGCCCCGACCCGGTGGCTCTTGGCGACGGTGTCGCCGTCGACCTTCACGTGGCCGGCGGCGATCAGGTCGGCGCCGCGGGTGCGGGACAGGCCGAAGAGGCGCGCCAGGGCGGCGTCGACGCGCTCGCCCTCGAGGCTCTCGGGGACCGACAGGGTCCGGTGGTCGACCTCGGTCACCGGTCCTCCTTCGGCACGCGCCGGCCGTCGAGGCCGATGCCCCGGAAGGTCTGGAGCAGGATCACGCCGGCGGCTCCGTTGATGCAGATGTCGGCGACGTTGAAGACCGGCCAGTTCGGCAGCATGAACAGGTCGATGACGTGGCCGAGCATCGGGCTCGGGTCGCGGAACAGCCGGTCGGTGAGGTTGCCGGAGACCCCGCCGAGCAGCAGGCCGAGGCCGACCGCCCACCACGGGTCGGCGATCTTCCGGGAGAACCAGAGCACGACGAGCACCGCGACCACGGCCAGGCAGCTCAGCGCGAAGGTGTACTCGGTGCCCGTGCTGAACGCGGCCCCCGGGTTGCGGGTCAGGTGGAGCACGAACCACTGGCCGAAGACCGGCACGTCGCCGTCGGCGAGCCGGGTCACGGCCAGGTGCTTGGTGACCAGGTCGACGGAGTACGCCGTGAGGGCGACCGCGGCGAAGACCAGCTTCAGCCGGGACGGCCGTGGGCGCGAGCTCGTCGTGGTGTCGTCGTCGCTCAGCGACGCTCCTCGCGCTGCTTGCATGTCATGCACAGTGTGGCACGGGGGAACGCCATGACCCGCATCTTGCCGATGGGGTTGCCGCACGACTCACAGGTGCCGTAGCTGCCGTCCGCGATGCGTGCCAGCGCCCGGTCGATCTGGGCGAGCTTCTCGCGCTCGTTGTTGAGCACGGTGAGCTCGTGGTCGCGCTCGAAGCTGGTGGCACCCATGTCCGCCTGGTCGTGGCCGGCGCCGTCGCCGGCGTCGCGCATCAGCCCGTCGAGCTCGGCCTCCTGGGCGTTGAGGGTCTCCACGACCTTCGCCCGGGCGCCGTTCAGCTCGCCGCGGACCTCCTTGATCTCGGCCTTGGTCCAGGCGCTCTCGCCCTCCTTGACCCGCAGCGCGCTGACCTTCTTGGCCGGGGCCTTCTTGGCCGCGGCCTTCTTCGCCGGAGCCGCCTTCTTGGCCGGCGCCGCCTTCTTCGCCGCGGCCTTCTTCGCCGGAGCCGCCTTCTTGGCAGGCGCGGCCTTCTTCGCCGCGGCCTTCTTCGCCGGAGCCGCCTTCTTCGCCGCGGCCTTCTTCGCCGGAGCCGCCTTCTTGGCCGCGGCCTTCTTCGCGGGAGCCGCCTTCTTCGCCGCGGCCTTCTTCGCGGGAGCGGCCTTCTTCGCGGGCGCGGCCTTCTTCGCGGGAGCGGCCTTCTTCGCCGGCGCGCCTTCTTCGCCACGGCAGCGGCCTTCTTGGCCGGAGCCGCCTTCTTCGCCGGAGCGGCCTTCTTCGCGGCGGGGGCAGCGGCCGGAGCGGCCTTGGCCGCGGGCTTGCGCCGGATCGCCTTGCGCGCCGCGGACACCGCCGAGCCGGCGATCGACTTCTTGGTCGTGCGAGCCATGGGGTGGGCCCTTCCTCCGTACCGAGCGGTCGCGGCGGCGCCACAACGTCGGCGGAAGGTTAGCCCGCCACCGTGACGGCTTCAAGCACGGCGCGCTGGGGTGGACACAACGACGGGCCCGGTTCACCCTGCAGGGTGAACCGGGCCCGGTTGACAGCTCCGTGGGTGGAGGCTCAGCCGTCCTCGTCGCCCAGGATCGAGCGCAGCCGCTTGGGAGCGGGCTCGCCCTGCCCCATCGGACGGTTGCCCTCCGACGGGGACTCGAGGCCCTCGAGCTGCTGGGTGAAGTAGGACTTGAGACGGGCGCGGTACTCGCGCTCGAACGAGCGGAGGTTCTCGACCTCGCCGTTGAGCTTGTCGCGCTCCTTCTCCAGGTCACCGAACATCTGCTGGCGGCGCTCGGCGGTCTCACCGTCGAGCATCTCGGCACGACGACGGGCGTCGGCCTCGAGCCGGTCGGCCTTGCCCTTGGACTCGGTGTCGATCCGCTCGGCCTTGGTGCGGGCCTCTCCCACGATCCGGTCGGCCTCGTTCTTGGCCTCCTCGACGAGCTCGTCGGCGTTGCGCGTCGCGATCTCGAGGAGACGGGCGGCGGCGCTGGAGGCCTGCGGGACGGTCTCGACCTTGAGCGTCTCGACCGGGGACGCCGCGGCTGCGACGACCGGCGCCGCGACCACCGGGGTCGGCTCGGCTCGGGCTCGGGCTCGGGCTCCGGCTCGGGCTCCCGCACCTGCGGGGCCGCGGGCGGCGGGTCGAAGGCAACCGGAGCGCCGGACTGCGCGGCCGAGAGCTTCGAGCGCAGGTCGTCGTTCTCGTTGGTGAGCCGCGCGAGCTCGGCCTCCACCTCGTCGAGGAACTGGTCGACCTCGCCCATGTCGTACCCCTCACGGAGTCGCACGGGCGTAAAGCGCTTGTTGCTCACGTCCTCAGGCGTCAGCGGCATGACCTCACCCATTCTGTTCGCGTACGGAAAGTCTGTCGTGGGAACAATAGCGCTTGCTCCGGCGTCGGTCAGCGGGCCGGGGTCAGGTCAGGAAGACCCGCTCCACCACGTTGAGCAGCAGGTAGGCCGCCACGAGCACGATGATGAAGCTCAGGTCGATCGCCACCTGGCCCAGGCGCAGCGGCGGGATCACCCGACGCAGCGCCTTGATCGGCGGGTCGGTGATCGAGTAGACGACCTCGAGCAGCACCAGCAGCACTCCCCGGGGCGCCCACGAGCGCGCGAAGACCTGGACCCAGTCCACGATGAAGCGGACCCAGAGCAGCGCGATGAAACCCCAGAGCAGGCCATGGAGGACCTGCCCGATGACGTTCACGACCAAGCCCTCAGCTCTGGTTGAAGAAGCCGCCCTCGGCGAGGCGCTGCTTGTCCTCCGCAGCGACGGTCACGTTGGGGGGCGAGAGGAGGAAGACCTTGTTCGTCACACGCTCGATGCTGCCACGCGTGGCAAACACCAGGCCCGCGGCGAAGTCGACGAGCCGCTTGGCGTCGTTGTCGTCCATCTCCGAGAGGTTCATGATCACCGGGACTCCCTCGCGGAAGTTCTCCCCGACGGTGCGCGCCTCGTTGTAGGTGCGCGGGTGCAGGGTGGTGATGCGGGACATCTCGGCAACGACTCCGGTGACTCCAGTGGGTCCGGCGGCAGGACGGCGCCGCTCGGAGATGTCGGACACGGGGGCAGGGCGCGATCCCGCGGCGGCCCGGGCAGACCGCCGGGGTGTCGGTGGTCTCGTAGTCGCTGTCGTAGTCGTCGTCGTACCGGCCGGTGTCCTCGAGCAGGCCGAGGTACTCGCCGATCCTGCGCATCGCGCCGCTCATGACGTTGCTGCCCTCCGGTGTTCCGGCGTCCTGACGGACGCCTCTGGTGACTGTCGACACTACTTGTCCTGCGGCCTCGGACCGAGGATTGCGGAGCCGACGCGCACGTGTGTCGCGCCGACCCGGACCGCCGCCTCGAGGTCGCCGGACATGCCGGCGGAGAGCACGGTGGCGTCGGGGTGCTGGTGCGTGAAGTCGGCGTGGATCGTGGCGAGTCGGGCGAATGCCGTGGCGGGGTCCTCGCCCAGCGGCGCGACCGCCATCAGTCCCCGCAGTCGCAGGCTCCCGTGCTCGACGACCGCGGCCGCCAGCGCCGGGAGATCGGTCGGATCAGCGCCGGAGCGGCCGTCGGCGTCGGGCGGGTCGAGGCTGACCTGGAGCAGGACGTCGACGTCGTGCCCGCGATCGTGGGCGCCGCGGGCCAGGCCGCGGACCACCTTGGCGCGGTCGACGGACTCGACGACGTCGGCGTAGGAGGCCACCGCGGCCGCCTTGTTGCTCTGGAGTCCGCCGATGAAGTGCCAGGTGAGGTCGAGGTCGGCGCACTCGGCCGCCTTCTCGACCGCCTCCTGGTGGCGGTTCTCGCCGACGTGGACGACGCCGAGGTCGGCCAGCGACCCGGACGTCGGAGGCGGGGAAGAACTTGGTGACCACCACGAGCGTGACCTCCGCGGGGTCGCGTCCGGCGTCGGCGCACGCACGGTCGATCCGCTCCCGGACCGCGCCGAGGCCGTCGCGGATCTCCTCGGCGCGACTCATGGTCGGTGCATCCAGATCACCCCGGCGAAGCGGGTGGCGGCGTCGCCGTCGCGGCGGTACGACGGCAGGTCGGCGTCCTCGCGGGTGCAGCGGTCGACGCAGCCGCACGTCGGCGACCCCGGCGGCCGCGAGCTGGGCGCGGACGCCCGCGCCCAGGTCGAGTGCCGGGGTGCCCCAGCTGGTCTCCGAGCGCGCCTCGGGCACCAGCGCGGCGACCTCGTCGCGCATCGCGGCGGGCACCTCGTAGCAGCGCGCCGCACACGTGCGGCCCGACCCACGCGACGAGGTCGGTGGCCCCGAGGTCGCGCATCCGGGCGACGGCGGCCGGGACGACGCCGGCCGCGAGCCCGGGACGACCTGAGTGGACCGCGGCCACGATCCCGGCGGTCGGGTCGGCGAGCAGCACCGGGACGCAGTCGGCCGCCCGGGCGAGCAGGGCGGTGCCCGGGCGGGTGGTGACGAGGGCGTCCGCCTCGGCCGGGTCGGCCCCGGGGTCCTCGACGAGGGCGACCCGCGCGCCGTGGACCTGCCGCATCACCACCGGTGCCGCACCGGTGTGGGCGGCGACCGCGGCGAGCGCGGCGCGGCGTACGTCGGCGTCGGCGCGGTCGCCCAGGTCGAGGGTGGAGTCGGTGAAGGCGACCTCGATGACGAGGTCGCCTTCGATCCGGTCTCGCAGGCGCAGGCTCACTTCAGGAAGTCGGGCACGTCCAGGTCGTCGTCGTCGAACTGGACCTGGCGCGGCGCGGGCTGCGTCGTGGTCTGGGTCGACGACCGGCGGCGGCCTCGCGCTGCGGCTCGGGCTGCGTCGTGGACTGGCTCGGCTGGGGCCGGGCCGGCGCCTTGGCGGCCAACGCCTCGGCGGCGGCACGGGTCTCGGCCTGGCTCTGCTGCGGCCGCAGCACGGTGCCCTCGTGGCGGCGCTTGGGCATGCCGCCGTCGAAGCCGGCCGCGATCACGGTCACCCGCACCTCGTCGCCGAGGGCGTCGTCGATGGTGGCACCGAAGATGATGTTGGCCTCGTCGTGGGCCGACTCGGCCACCAGCGCCGCCGCCTCGTTGATCTCGAAGAGGCCGAGGTCGGAGCCACCGGCGATCGAGAGCAGGACGCCGTGGGCGCCCTCGATGCTGGCCTCGAGCAGCGGCGAGGACACCGCCATCTCGGCCGCGGCCACCGCGCGGTCCTCGCCGCGGGCCGAGCCGATGCCCATGAGCGCCGAGCCGGCGTTGGCCATGACCGACTTCACGTCGGCGAAGTCGAGGTTGATCAGGCCCGGGGTGGTGATCAGGTCGGTGATGCCGGAGACGCCCTGCAGCAGCACCTGGTCGGCCTGCTTGAACGCGTCGAGCACCGAGACGTTGCGGTCGCTGATCGAGAGCAGCCGGTCGTTCGGGATGACGATGAGGGTGTCGACCTCCTCGCGCAGCTGCGCGATGCCCTCCTCCGCGGAGTTGGCGCGACGCCGACCCTCGAAGGCGAACGGCCGGGTGACGACACCGATGGTCAGCGCACCGAGCGAGCGGGCGATCCGGGCCACGACGGGCGCGCCGCCGGTGCCGGTGCCGCCGCCCTCGCCGGCGGTCACGAACACCATGTCGGCGCCCTTGATGACCTCTTCGATCTCGTCGGAGTGGTCCTCGGCGGCCTGCGTGCCGACCTCCGGGTTGGCGCCCGCACCGAGACCGCGGGTGAGCTCGCGACCGATGTCGAGCTTGACGTCGGCGTCGCTCATGAGGAGCGCCTGCGCGTCGGTGTTGATCGCGATGAACTCGACGCCCTTGAGGCCGACCTCGATCATCCGGTTGACGGCGTTGACGCCGCCACCTCCGATGCCGACGACCTTGATGATCGCCAGGTAGTTCTGTGCTGCTGCCATGGCGGTTCTCGCCTCTCGCTGTCGCTGCTCTGGAGTGTGGTCTGTCCGCTCGGCCCGCGAACTGTAACCCTGAGCCTGAGGGTTATAGTTATGTCAACCTCGCGTTGCTGAGAAACGTAGGTCGTCGGGTCCCCCGGACCCGGGAGCCACGCCGCGTGTCGCGAGGTCCGCCCAGAAATCGGCCAGAAATTCGCTCAGAAGTCCGACACCGGTCAGGGGGTGACGGTCGCCTGGCCCGGGACGCTGACGTCGTACGTCGAGCCGGGGCGCTCGAGCAGGGCGGCGAGGACCTCGGCCTTGAGCTCGGACTCCTCCGCACTCCCCCACAGCACCCGGCGGTCGTCACGCAGCACCAGCGAGATCTGGTCGACGCTGGCGACCTCCACGTGGTCGACCCGCGTGGCGAGGTCGTCGGGGAGCGCGGAGACCACCGACGCGGCCTCCTGCAGCGCCTCGCGGCCGGCCCCGAGGGTGGTCTGCACGCGCGGCAGGTCGTCGGGTGCCTGCTTGAACGCGTCGAAGACGACTCCGTCGGCGTCGAGCCCGCGCAGCTGGCCGCCGATGTCGACCACGGCGATCGCGACCCGCTCCTCCACCTCGATGACCAGGGTGTCGGGCCACTGCCGGCTCACCGTGGCGGTGCGGACCTCGGCCAGCGCCTGGACCCGGGCCAGCACCGCGTCGAGGTCGACCCGCGCGAGCGGCTCCCCGGCCTCGATGCCGCTGACGGCGCGGACCTGCTCGGGCCGGAGGAGGTCGTCGGCGCCCTGGACGTCCACCTGCTTGACGGCGAGCACGCTGGAGAAGAGGAACAGCCAGATCGCGCCGGCCACGAGCCCGACGAGCACGAACGCCGCGAGGACGTACTTCCAGGTCACCCAGCGGCGCGCCCACTGCCGGCGGGCGAACGCCCGGCGGCTGCGTCGGGTGGCGGGGCCGCCGTCGACGGCGGGGTCGCGGCGCGAGGCGGTGCGGGTGCGGTCAGCCATGCGCGCCCGTCTCCAGCAGCGCGAGGATCCGCGGGCCGAGCTCGGTGACGTCGCCGGCGCCGAGCGTCAGCACCAGGTCGCCGGGGCGGGCCCGGGAGACCACGGCCGCCGGGACGTCGTCGAGGGCCGGGACGAACGCGACGACGTCGTCGGGCAGCGGGACGGCGTCGGCGACGAGGGCGCCGGTCACGGCCGGGTCGGCGTCCTCGCGGGCGAGGTAGACGTCGGTGACGACGACCTCGTCGGCGGCACCCAGGGCCACGCCCATGGCGGTGCCGTAGGTGCGGGTGCGGGAGACCAGGTGGGGCTGGAAGGCGACCACGACGCGTCCCTCGCCGGCGACGCCCGCGGGCGGCCGCGAGGTCGGCCGCGATCTCCTGCGGCATGTGGGCGTAGGAGTCGACGACCCGCACTCCCCCGGCCTCGCCCTTGGGCTCCATCCGGCGTCCGCTGCCGGTGAAGGCCTCGAGCCCGCGCCGGAGCCCCTCGGCGTCGAAGCCGAGCCGATGACCCAGCGCGAACGCCGCCAGCGCGTCGACGACGTAGTGGCGTCCGGGGATCTGGAGATCGACCTCGGTGACGACGACCCCGTCGTGCTCGACGGTGAAGCGGGAGTGGGTGCCCTCGAAGGTCAGGCCGGTCGCGCGGTAGTCGACGTCGCCGGTGGTGCCGACCCGGACGACCTCGAGGTCACGCTCCGCGGGCCTCGGCGACCAGGGCGCCGGCGCCGGGGTCGTCGGTGCAGAGGACGAGCACCCCACCGCGGTCGATGCGGTCGAGGAACGTCACGAAGGCGGCGCGGTAGGCCTCCTCGCTCCCCCACTGGTCGAGGTGGTCGGCCTCGACGTTGGTGACGATCGCGGCGTACGGGGAGTAGACGAGGAAGGCACCGTCGGACTCGTCGGCCTCGGCGACGAAGAAGCGGCCCTCCCCGGCGTCGGCGTTGCGGCCGGTGGCGCGCAGCACGCCACCCACGGCGTACGTCGGGTCGGCCCCGGCCTCGAGCAGCGCCACCGTGAGCAGCGCGGTGGTCGTCGTCTTGCCGTGGGTGCCGGCGACGGCCAGCACGTCACGGTCGTGCATGACCGAGGCCAGGCCGGCCGAGCGGGGCAGGATCCGCAGCCCGCGCCGCTGACCCTCGACCACCTCGGGGTTGTCCTCCCGGGCTGCGGTGGTGACCACGAGGGTCTCGGCGTCGCCGACATGGGCGGCGTCGTAGCCGATGGTGACGGGGACGTCGAGCTCACGGAGGGCGGCGAGGAACGGGGTCTCGTTGTTGTCGCTGCCGGTGACCGGGACGCCGCGGCGGGCCATGATCCGGGCGATCGCCGAGAGAGCGGCTCCGCCGATGCCGACGAAGTGGACGCGGCCGAGCCGGTCGGCGGGGAGCAGGTCGTCGGGGACCGGGATCCTCACTGGCCGCCTCCAGCGGCGGTCTCGATGACGATCCGGGCGAGCTTCTCGTCGGCGTCGCGCGGGACGAGGGCGGACGCGGCCGCCCCCATGGCGGCGAGCCGGTCGGCGTCGACGGCCAGGCCGGGCACGGTCGCGGCGACCCACTCGGTCGTCAGCGCGTCGTCCGCGACGAGGAGGCCACCTCCGGCGTCGACCACGGGCCGGGCGTTGTGCTCCTGCTCACCGTTGCCGATCGGCAGCGGGACGAAGACGGCCGGGAGGCCCACGGCCGCCGCCTCGGTCACGCTGTTGGCGCCGGCCCGGCACACGACCAGGTCGGCGGCGGCGTAGGCGAGGTCCATCCGGTCCACGAAGGGGACGGTGACGTAGGGGACGCCGGTCGGCTCGGGGGTGGCCTCGCCCTGCGGGCCCAGCACGTGGAGCACCTGGACGCCGGCGTCGGCGAGCGCACGGGCGGCCCCGGAGACCGACTGGTTGAGCCGGCGGGCGCCCTGCGAGCCGCCGGTCACCAGGAGGGTGGGCCGCCGGGCGTCGAGGCCGAAGTGGGCGCGCGCCTCGTCGCGCAGGGCGGCGCGGTCGAGGGTCGAGATCATCCGGCGGATCGGCAGCCCGACGTACTCCGCGCCGCGCAGGGGGGTGTCGGGGAAGCTGACCGCGACCCGACGGGCCACCCGGGCACCGACCTTGTTGGCGATGCCGGGCAGCGCGTTCTGCTCGTGGACGACCAGCGGGAGCCTGCGCGAGCGGCACGCGACGTACGCCGGCACCGAGACGTAGCCGCCGTAGCCGACGACCACGTCGGGCCGCACCCGGTCGAGGACCTCGTGGGTCGCGCGGACCGCGCCGCGCAGGCGGGCCGGGACCTTGAGCAGGTCGGCGCCGGGCTTGCGCGGGAGCGGCACCGGCGGGATCAGCTCGAGGGGGTAGCCGGCCTCCGGGACGACGCGGTTCTCGAGGCCGCGCGGGGTGCCGAGGCAGGTGATCTCGACGCTCGGGTCGAGCCGTCGCAGCGCGTCGGCGGTGGCGATCAGGGGCGAGGTGTGGCCGGCGGTACCGCCGCCGGCGAGGAGGATCCGCATGACCTGTCCAGCCTAGAGGTCGAGGTCCGCTCACCCGACCGGCCGCCAGACCGGACGAGCGCTGCCGACGGCGCTGCTGGAGCGCGCGCGACGCCTCCGGCTCCCGCCGGGCGAAGCCGATGAGCAGGCCGAGCGCCACCAGCGTCGGCACCAGCGAGGAGCCGCCGTAGGAGATCAGTGGGAGCGGGATGCCGATGACCGGCAGCAGCGCGAGGACCATGCCGACGTTGACCATCATCTGGCCGACCAGCCAGGCGACGATGCCGAAGGACATGTAGCGGACGAACGGGTCGTCGGTCTGCGAGGCGACCTTGATGGCGGCGTAGGCGATGGTCAGGAACAGCCCGATCACCAGCAGCGTGCCGATCAGGCCCAGCTCCTCCCCCAGCACCGCGAAGATGAAGTCGGTGTGCGCCTCGGGCAGGTCGCCCCACTTCTGCGTGCTGGCACCGATGCCCTCGCCGAAGACGCCGCCCGAGGAGAGCGCGAAGAGTCCGTGGGCGGGCTGCCAGCCCGCGTCGTGGTAGTCCTTGAACGGGTCGACGAAGTTGGTGAGCCGCTCGCGTCGCTCCGAGCTCGTCGTGGCGAGCCACACCGCGACCACACCGATGACCGACAGCGCCAGCGTGAACAGCCGGGCCGGGGCGCCGACCACCCAGAGCAGGGCGAGCAGGATCGCGAACAGGACCAGCGCCGTGCCGAGGTCCTTGCCGATGATCACGAGCAGCGTGATGCCGAGCAGCACCGGCACGACCGGCACCATCACCTGGTGGAGGCTGCCGAGCCGGCGTTCCTTCTGCGCGTAGACGTGCGCGGCCCAGAGCACGATCGCGAGCTTGGCGATCTCCGAGGGCTGGAACTGGAAGGGCCCGAGCGCCAGCCAGTTCTTGTTGCCGTTGACGACCACGCCCATCTTCGCCGTCAGGGCGAGCAGGCCGACCGAGACCAGGATCGCGAGCCAGGAGATCTGCCGGATCGCCCGGTAGGGCAGCCGGGAGGCGATCCAGGCGCAGGGCAGGCCGATCGCGACCCACATCAGCTGCCGCTTCACGATCGCGTAGGAGTCGCCGTCGTGCTGCTCGAAGGAGTAGACGCTCGAGGCCGAGAGCACCATGATCAGGCCGATCGTGAGCAGCAGGGCCGAGGCACCGAGCAGCAGGTAGTACGACGTCAGCGGCCTCGAGAGCGCGTCGCGCAGGGCCGAGTACCAGCCGACGGGGCCGCCGCGGCCCGCCGTACGGCTGACCGACGCGTCGACGGCGGGGCGGGAGCGGACCTTCTGGCGGACGTCCTCGGGGTTGGCTGTCGTCACCGCCGCGCGTCCTCCCGTCGGATCCTCGTCCTCAGCCGCCCTCGGCGGCCCGTCTCCTGACCTCGGCGGCGAAGGCATCACCGCGTTCGGCGTAGTTCCTGAACATGTCCATGGACGCGCATCCCGGTGCGAGGAGCACCGTGTCACCGGGCCGAGCGAGCTCGGCGGCGGCAGCCACGACGCGGGCCATGGGGCCGTGTTCGGGATCAGTTTCCCCGTCGCCGAGGGCGATGACGGGCACATCGGGCGCGTGTCGCGAAAGGGCGTCGGCGATGACGTGGCGGTCGCGGCCGAGGAGGACGACGCCGCGGAGGCGCCCGCGCACGGCCTGCACCAGCTCGTCGAAGCGGGCTCCCTTCGCGAGTCCGCCGGCGACCCACACCACGGGGTCGTACGCCGACAGCGAGGACTGCGCCGCATGGGGGTTGGTCGCCTTGGAGTCGTCGATCCAGGTGATGCCGCCGACGGTGGCGACCTCGGCGATCCGGTGCCCGTCGGGGCGGAAGCCCCGCAACCCCTCACGGACCGCGGTCTGGGAGACGCCGTGGGCCCGCGCCAGCGCGGCTGCGGCGAGTGCGTTGGCGACGTAGTGGGGTGCGGTGGAGGCCAGGTCGGAGAGCGTGCAGAGCTCGGCGGCGCTGCTCGCGCGCTCCTCGACGAACGCCCGGTCGGCCAGGATGTCCTCGACGACCCCGAGCATCCCGATCCCGGGCATGCCGAGGGTGAAGCCGATCGCGCGGGCGCCGTCACGGACGTCGGCCTCACGGACCAGCTCCTCGGTGACCGGGTCGGCGACGTTGTAGACGCAGGCGCGCTCGACCTGGTGGTAGACCCGGCCCTTGTCGGCGGCATACGTCGCCATGCCGTCCAGCGGCGCGGCGTACCAGTCGAGGTGGTCCTCGGCGACGTTGAGCACCGCGGCCGACTCGCAGGCCAGCGAGTGGGAGTAGTGGAGCTGGAAGCTGGACAGCTCCACCGCGAACACGTCGTACGGCGCGGGGTCCATCACCGCCTCGACGACCGGCAGGCCGACGTTGCCCACGGCCGCACTGGCCAGCCCGGCGGCCCGGAGGATCGCGTCGAGCATCTGGACCGTCGTGGTCTTGCCGTTGGTGCCGGTGACCGCGAGCCACGGGACCGGGCGCTCGGGGTCGCGCAGCCGCCATGCGAGCTCGACCTCGCCCCAGACCGGGACCCCGCGGGCGGCGGCCTCCCGGATCAGCGGGTGGTCGGGCCGCCAGCCGGGGCTCACGACGAGCAGCCCGCAGTCCTCGGGCAGCGTGGAGGTCGAGCCCTCACCGAGCCGGACGGTGGCCCCGAGCACCTCGAGCAGCTCGCCCTGCTCGGTCTTCGTGGCGTCGATGGCATCGTCGAGCGCGGTCACGCGCGCGCCGAGGTGGGTGAGGTTGTCGGCCGCGGCGAAGCCGCTGACGCCGAAGCCGGCGACGGTCGCGGTGACCTGCGACCAGTCGCTGGCACGGTCGAGGTGGGAGAGGTCGGGCATGTCAGGCATGGCGGTCAGTAACCCGCGACCCACTCGGCGTAGAAGATGCCGAGGCCCGCGGCGACGCAGAGCCCGGTGATGATCCAGAACCGGATCACGATGGTGACCTCGGCCCAGCCGAGCATCTCGAAGTGGTGCTGGAGGGGTGCGATCCGGAAGATCCGCTTGCCGGTGCCGGTGATCCGCCGGGTGATCTTGAAGAAGCTCACCTGGAGCATCACCGACAGGGTGATCGCGACGAACAGTCCGCCCAGGACGGCCATCAGCAGCTCGGTCCGGGTGAGGATCGCGAAGCCGGCGAGCGCGCCACCGAGGGAGAGCGAGCCGGTGTCGCCCATGAAGATCGCGGCCGGAGAGGCGTTCCACCACAGGAAGCCGAAGCAGGCGCCGGTGATCGCCGCGGCGATCACGGCCAGGTCGAGCGGGTCACGTACCTCGTAGCAGGTGTTGCCACCGGTCAGGGCGCACGACTGGTTGTTCTGCCAGATGTTCACCAGCGTGTAGGCGCCGAAGACCATCACGCTCGCGCCGGTGGCGAGGCCGTCGAGGCCGTCGGTGAGGTTCACGGCGTTGCTGGTGCCGGTGATGATCAGCCAGAACAGCAGCACCGCCAGCACGGCCGGCAGCGGCAGCCACTCGATGTCGCGCAGGAAGGAGATGTTCGTGCTGGCCGGCGTCAGCTCGCGGCTGTCCTCGAGCCCGGGGAGCAGGGCGACGATGCCGAAGGTGATCGCCACGACCGTGAGGCCGACCATCTTGGCCTTGCTGCGCAGGCCGAGGCTGCGCTGTTTCACGATCTTGATGAAGTCGTCGAGGAACCCGACCATGCCGCAGCCCACGAACAGGAAGAGCAGCAGCAGGGCGGACGCCGACGGCATCGACAGGGTGATCAGCTTGGCGAGGAAGTAGCCGACGACGGTGGCCGCGACGATCACGACGCCGCCCATGGTCGGCGTCCCCCGCTTCGTGTGGTGGCTGGTGGGGCCGTCGTCGCGGATCTCCTGGCCGTAGCCGAGGTTGGTGAACGTCCGGATCGCCACCCGGGTGCCGAGCAGCGAGATCAGCAGTGCCAGGCCTCCGCCCAGCAGGATCGCTCTCACCGGCTCCGTTCTCCTTCCACCCGATGTCCGTCGGCCGCATTGTCGCGCACCCGCCCCGGAGCGCGCTCACGCCCCGCCGTCACGCGCCCACGACCCACTCGGCGTAGAAGATCCCGAGGCCCGTGGCGACGCAGAGCCCGGTGACGATCCAGAACCGGATCGCGACCGTGACCTCCTCCCAGCCCAGCTGCTCGAAGTGGTGGTGGAGGGGTGCGATCCGGAAGACGCGGTGACCGGGCCCGACCCGGAACACCCGTCGGAAGAGCGCCGAGCCGCGGCTGGCCTTGAAGACGCCGACCTGGATCACCACCGACATCGTGACCGCCACGAACAGGCCGCCCAGCACCAGCAGGAGCAGCTCGGTGCGGGTGAGGATCGCGAAGCCCGCGAGCACGCCACCGAGGCCCAGGGAGCCGGTGTCACCCATGATGATCGCCGCTGGGGCGGCGTTCCACCACAGGAAGCCGAAGCAGGCGCCGGTGATCGCTGCCGCGATCACCGCGAGGTCGAGCGGGTCGCGCACGTCGTAGCAGGTGTTGCCGCCCGTGATCTCGCACGACTGGTTGTTCTGCCAGATGTTCACCAGCATGTAGGCGCCGAAGACCATCACGCTCGCACCTGCCGCGAGCCCGTCGAGGCCGTCGGTGAGGTTGACCGCGTTGCTGGTGCCGGTGATGACCACCCAGAAGAGCAGCACCGCCAGCGCCGCGGGCAGGGAGAGCCAACCGATGTCGCGGATGAAGGACACCGAGGTGCTGGCCGGGGTGAGCCCGGCGGCGTCCTCGAGGGCCGGCAGCAGTGACAGGACGCCGAAGACGAGGGCGACGACGGTCAGCCCGATCATCTTCGCCGTGCTGCGCAGGCCCAGGCTGCGCCGCTGGGCCACCTTGATGTAGTCGTCGAGGAACCCGACCGACCCGCACCCGACGAACAGGAAGAGGAGCAGCAGTGCCGACGCGGACGGGGTCTCGAGCGTGATCAGCTTGGCGAGGAAGTAGCCGAGGGCCGTCGCCCCGATGATCACGACGCCGCCCATGGTGGGCGTCCCCCGCTTCACGTGGTGCGTGGTGGGCCCGTCGTCGCGGACCTCCTGCCCGAGTCCGAGGTCGGTGAACGCGCGGATCGCCACCCGGGTCCCGAGCAGCGAGATCAGCAGCGACAGTCCTCCCCCGAGGAGGATCGCCCTCACGGCGCCGCGACCCCGTCGTCCGGGCGGCTCAGGCGGTCGCCCAGCCACCGCAGTCCGGCGTCGCGGCTCGACTTCAGGAGCACGGTGTCGCCGGGACGCAGCAGCGTCCCCAGCAGGTCGTGGGCGGCGTCGGTGTCCACGACCCAGTGCGGATCGCCGGCGCCGGAGGCCTCGAAGCCGGCCATGACGTCGCGCGCCAGCGGGCCCACGGCGAGGAGCACGTCGACGCCGGAGGCGGCCGCGGCCTCGCCGACCGAGCGGTGCTGCTCCGCCGACGCGTCGCCGAGCTCGAGCATGCCTCCGAGGACGGCCACCCGACGTCCCGGCACGTCCATGTCGGCCAGCGCCCGCAGCGCGGCCCGGACCGAGTCCGGGTTGGCGTTGTAGGCGTCGTTGACGACCGTGACGCCGTCGGAGCGCTCGGTGACCTCCATCCGCCACCGGCTGGCGGGCCCGGCGGTGGCCAGCACCTCCACGGCCAGCTCGAGCGGGACCCCCACCTCGGTGACCGCGGCCAGGACCGAGAGCGAGTTGCCCACCTGGTGGCGTCCGGGCTGCGCGAGCGTCACCCGGACGTCGGGCTGCCCGACACGGGCGAGCGTGTACGACGCGCGGCCCCGGCCGTCGAGCCCCACGTCGACGGCCCGGAGGTCGGCATCCTCGTGCTCGCCGACCATGACCACCCGGCAGGTGAGCCCGTCGGCCATGTCAGCGACCCGCGGGTCGTCCCGGTTGAGGACGGCCAGGCCGTCGGCGGGGAGGGAGCGGGGCAGCTCCGACTTGGCCAGCGCGATGTTGTCCACCGAGCCGAACTCCCCGACGTGGGCCAGCCCCACGTTGAGGACGATCGCCACCCGGGGCGGGGCGATGCCGGTGAGGTAGGAGATGTGACCGATCCCGCGGGCCCCCATCTCCGCCACGAGGAAACGGGTGTCCGCGTCGATGCGGCACACCGTGAGCGGAACGCCGATCTCGCCGTTGAGGGAGTTGACGGGGGCCACCGTCGGGGCGCTGCTCGACAGCACCGCCGCCACCAGGTCCTTGACCGTCGTCTTGCCGGAGGAGCCGGTCACCGCCAGGACGGTGAGGTCCGGCGCCCGGTCGACCACCGCCCGGGCGACCCGGCCGAACGCGGTCTGGACGTCGTCGACGACGAGGGTGGGCACCCCCGCGACCGCCCGCCCGCCGAGGACGGCGACCGCCCCAGACTCGATGGCGGCCGGGGCGAAGTCGTGGCCGTCCGCGTGCTCACCGCGGCGGGCGACGTAGAGGCTCCCGGGGCGGCAGTCGCGGGAGTCGGTGGTGACCGGGCCGTCGACGACGGTCGAGCCCTCCCCACCGACGAGGGCCGCGTCGGTGGCGGCGGCCAGCTCGGCCAGCGTCATCGGGATCATCGGCGGAGCTCCTCACGGACGACGTCGCGGTCGTCGAAGGGGTGGACGGTCCCGGCGACCTCCTGGCCGGTCTCGTGGCCCTTGCCGGCCACGAGCACGACGTCGCCGACCGCGGCCCGGGACAGCGCCTCGCGGATCGCGGACCGGCGGTCGCCGACCTCGAGGACCTCCGCGACGGCGTCCGTGGTGCCGGCGAGGATGGCCGCCCGGATCGCGGCGGGGTCCTCGCTGCGCGGGTTGTCGTCGGTGACGACCAGGACGTCAGCCAGCCGGCCGGCGATCTCGCCCATGAGCGGGCGCTTGCCCGGGTCGCGGTCGCCACCGGCGCCGATCACGACGACCAGCCGACCCTCGGTCAGTGGGCGGAGGGTCCGCAGCGCGGACTCGACGGCATCGGGCTTGTGCGCGTAGTCGACGACGACCACGAAGTCCTGGCCGGCCTCGACCCGCTCGAGCCGCCCGGGCACCCCGGGGCCGGCCGCGATGCCGGCGGCGACCAGGGCCGCGTCGTACCCGGCCTCCGCGCACGCGGCGATCGCGGCGAGCGCGTTGGCGACGTTGAAGTCGCCCGGCAGCGGGACCTCGGCGGGGGTGCGGGTGCCGTCCGGCGCGACGACGGTGAAGCGGCTGCCGGTGGCCTCGAGCTCGACGTCGACGGCGGTCCAGTCGGCGTCACGGCCCGCCGCCGACCAGGTGCGCACCGGGATGGTCGTCTCGCCGGCCAGCCGGCGGCCGTGCTCGTCGTCGACGTTGACCAGCGCCAGCCGGGCGCGCTCGGGGGTGAAGAGGGACGCCTTGGCGAGGTAGTACTCCTCGAGGTCGGCGTGGAAGTCGAGGTGGTCGCGGCCCAGGTTGGTGAAGACGGCGACGTCGAAGACGACCCCGTCGACCCGGCCCATCACGAGCGCGTGGCTCGACACCTCCATGGCGCAGGCCTCGACGCCCTGCTCGCGCATCATCGCGAAGAGGCCGTGCAGGTCCGGCGCCTCGGGGGTGGTGAGGTCGGTCTTCACGTCCCGGCCGGCCACGCGGGTGCCGACCGTGCCGATCACCCCGGCCCTGATCCCGGCCGCTTCGAGGCCACCCTCGGCCAGCCGGGTGGTCGTGGTCTTGCCCTGGGTGCCGGTCACGCCGACCAGACGGAGCGCGCCGGCCGGGTCGCCGTAGATGCGCGCGGCGAGGCCGCCGAGCACGGCGCGCGGGTGCGGCACCACCAGCAGGGGTACGCCGGGCGCGCGGGCCGCCCCGTCGGCGTCGGTGAGGATCGCCACCGCACCGGCCGACACGGCGTCCACCGCGTAGTCGATGCCGTGCGCGCGAGCACCCGGGAGCGCGACGTACAGGTCTCCCGGGAGGATCCGCCGCGAGCTCAGCGAGACCCCCGTGACGGCGGTGTCACCGTCGTCGGTCGTCGTCCCCAGCCAGGAGGCCAGGTCTCCCAGCGGGGTGGGTGTCGGCCGCCCCGGGCGGGTCCGTGCCAGGTCGTCGTTCACCACGCAGCGAGGCTATCGCTGGCCACCGGTCACCACTCGAGGGGCAGGTTCGACGGCTTGGTGCCGGTCGGTGGGACGGCGTAGCGCTGGAGGGCGTAGCTCATGATCTTGGAGAACGCCGGGCCGCCGACCGAGCCCCCGCCACCGCCGTTGCGCGGGTTCTGGACGACGACGTAGACGGTGAACCGGGGGTCGTCGGCGGGCGCGAAGCCGGCGAAGGAGACCGTGAAGGTGCCGTCGTAGCAGGCGCACTCCTCGCCCACGCGCTGCGCGGTGCCGGTCTTGCCGGCCACGCGGTAGCCCGGGACGGCGGCGCTGGGGGCGGTGCCCTCCTCGGGGTCCACGACCCGCTCCATCATCAGCATCGTCTGGTGGGCGGCCTTCTCGCTGACCACCCGTCGGGTCTCGGTCTGGTCGGTGCCGACCAGATGGCCGTCGTCGGTGGTCGCGGAGCCGGAGATGACCGACGGGTCGACCCGGACGCCGCCGTTGGCGATCGTGTTGACGGCGGCGGCCATCTGGACCGCGTTGACCGAGAGCGACTGGCCGAAGGCGACCCGGTCGCCGACCAGGCGGTTCCAGATCGAGGACGGCGGCAGGATGCCGGCCGACTCGGAGCGGACCCCGATGTCGGTGGCGCTGCCGAGGCCGAACCTCGTGAGGTACCGACGCAGCTCACCGCGGTCGTACTCGTCGGCCGCCCGGACGGTGCCGATGTTGGAGGACTTGGCGATCACGCCGGCCAGCGTCAGGTGGATCTGGTCGTGCGGGAACCAGTCGTTGATGACCCGGCCGTCGCGGGCCAGCTCGGAGTCGACCACGATCCGGGTGCGCGGCGTGACCTTGCCGGCGTCGAGCAGGCCGGCGACCGTCAGCACCTTCTCGACCGAGCCCGGCTCGTAGACGTCGCTCATCGCCCGCGAGCCGCGGTCCTCGGAGTCGGAGGCGCCCGGGTCGGCCGCGTCGAAGGTCGGGTGGTCGGCCACCGCCAGCAGCTCGCCGGTCTGGGTGTCCATGACGACGGCGAAGCCGGAGTCGGCCCGGGCGTCCTCGACGGTCTGGCGCAGGACCCGCTGGGTGTAGAACTGCAGGTCGAGGTCGATCGTGGTCCGGAGGTCCTCGCCGTCGACCGGCTCGGTGACCGTGTTCTCCCCCAGCGGCAGCTTGTTGCCCCCGCCGACCTGGTAGCGGGCCGAGCCGTCCGTGCCGGCCAGCCGCGCGTCGAAGGTCTGCTCGAAGCCGGCCAGCGGGTCGTCGATGCCGACGAAGCCGACCAGGTTCGCGGCCACGTCGTGGGCCGGGTAGTCGCGCACCGGGTCGCGGCGGGTGTCCAGCCCCTCGAAGCCCAGCTCCTCGGCGTCCGCGACGACCTTGGTGGCGATGGTCGAGGGGACGCGGCGGGCGACGTACTGGAACTGGCTGTCCTCCTGGCGCAGGCGCGGGAGCAGCGTGAAGTAGTCGACGTCGAGCCGGTTGGCAAGGAACTTCGCCAGCTCCGGTGCCTGGGCGGCGGTGAGGGTCGGGTCGGCCACGACCATCATGCCGTCGACGGAGCGGGCCAGGGGCTCGCCGTTGCGGTCCAGGATGTCGCCCCGCGCGGCCGGCAGCACGACGTCCTGCAGTCCCTCGGCGGCCGCCATCTCGGCGTACGCGTTGGGGTCGACGCCCTGCAGCTGCACCAGGCGCGCGCCGAAGACCGAGAGCACCATCGCGATCGCGAGGAAGCCGAACCTCAGCCGGAACAGCGGCGAGCCACGCAGGCTGCCGCGCGGGCGGCGGGGGGCGCGAGGAGCAGGACGCACGTCGGTCTCCGTCTCAGTTCCGGTCGCGGGTGATCGGACGGCCGCCTCGGTCAGCGGCGCCGGCGGCGCCTCGGTCGGCCAGGGAGGCGGCGGAGGGGCCCTCGCCGATCACCTGCTCGACGATCGGGGCGGGGTCCAGCACCGCCGGCTTGGGCTCGAGCCGGGGCAGCAGCCGGACGCCGTTCTCCGGGGTGGCCGGCGCCGGCTCGCCGAGGACCTTCCCCGAGGGCAGCTGGAGGTACGCCGGGGTGCCGCCGGGCACCATGCCCATCCCCTGCGCCGTCTGGGCCACCCGCTGCGGGTCGCGGAGCACGTCGAGCTCCATCTCCAGGGTCTGCTGCCGCGCCGCGAGGGTGCCGGCCTGCTGCTCGAGCGCCGTGGTCGCGAACGCCGCCTGCTGCATGGAGGTGTTGAAGAGGAGCAGCCCGACCACGCCGCCGAGCAGCACGAGCGTCACCAGGGCCATGAACGGCACCCGGGTGTGCTTCGGGGCCCGGCGCGGCACGACCCGCAGCCGCGCCTTCTCCACGGCGGCCTCGGCGAACCGGGGCATCCGGGAGCGGAGCTGGACGGCGGGGCTAGCGTCAGTGAGCTGCGAGGAACTCCTGTGACTCGTTCGATGGCGCGCAACCGGACGGAGGCGGCGCGGGGGTTGTCGTCGATCTCGGCGGGCGTGGCCTTCTCCGAGCCGCGGGTGACCAGCCGCAGCGCCGGCTCCATCCCCTCGGGCACGAACGGCAGGTCGGGCGGGACCTCGCTGCGGGTCGCGGCGGCGAAGGTCTGCTTCACCAGCCGGTCCTCCAGCGAGTGGTAGGCCTCCACGACCACCCGGCCACCGACCCGGATCGCGTCGACCGCGGCCGGGAGCGCCCGGCGCAGGACGGCGAGCTCGTCGTTGACCTCCATCCGCAGCGCCTGGAACGTGCGCTTCGCGGGGTGTCCTCCGGTACGCCGGGCCGGGGCCGGGATCGCGGCGTACAGGAGCTCGACCAGGCGGGCGGAGGTCGTGAACGGCTCGCGGACCCGCTCCCGGACGATCGCGCCGGCGATCCGGCGCGCGAACTTCTCCTCGCCGTACTCCCGGAGCACCCGGGTGAGGTCGGCCTCGGAGTAGGTGTTGAGCACGTCGGCCGCGGTGTCGCCGGTGGTGGCGTCCATGCGCATGTCGAGCGGCGCGTCCTCCCGGTAGGCGAAGCCGCGCTCCACCACGTCGAGCTGCATGGAGGAGACGCCGAGGTCGAAGAGCACGGCGTCCACGCCGTCGAGCCCCTGCTCGGCCAGCACCTCGGGGATCTCGTCGTAGACCGCGTGGACGGCGGTGAAGCGGTCACCGAACGGCTCGAGCCGCGCCCCCGCCCGGGCCAGCGCCTCGGGGTCGCGGTCGATGCCGATCACCCGGGAGCGCTCGCAGCGGGTGAGGACGGCCTCGGCGTGCCCGCCGAGGCCCAGGGTGGCGTCGACGAGGACGGATCCCTCGTGGTCGAGGGCAGGCTGCAGGAGGGCGACGACCCGGTCGAGGAGCACCGGGACGTGGGAGGGGGTGGTCATGTCAGCCCTGGTGACCCAGTGCCGTGAGCACGAGCAGGCAGCCGGCGACGGCGCTGGAGGCGACGGCGGAGAACACCATCAGCGCCACGGCCTCACGGGCCTGGTGACGCACCCGCGGCCGCGGGTCACCCCCGGGTGACCCGATCTCGGCGGTTGCAGTGATGCTCATGGTTTCTCGACCCCACGGTGTGGTGCTGGGTGGTGGATCCTGCGCGGATCCCTGCCTGGGTGGATCGCCCGACCAGGTCCCTGCCCGCTCCCATCGGGAAGTCGGCGTCTGGTGCCGGGGAAGTTGCCCCAGAAGTCGTGACGTCTGGAACCGGGGAAGTGGTCCCAGAGGTCGGGGAGCGGGCCCGAGACCTCGTCGTGCGATCCGTTCTTCAGTTGGTCGTGCGCTCGTGCGACGCGAGTCAGTCCCGCGGGAACACCTCTTGTCCGAGATCGGAGAAGGAGTCCTCGTGGGTGTCGGAGTAGGACTGCCACCGGGAGGAGTCCCAGATCTCGAGCCGGTTCACCACACCGATCACGACCACGTCCCGGGTGAGGGAGGCGTACTCGCGCAGCATCGGCGGGATGGAGAGCCGGCCCTGCTTGTCGGGCTGGTCGTCGGACGCACCCGCGAACAGCAGCCGGGTGTAGTCCCGCACCGCACGGTCGGTGACCGGTGCCGCCTGGGCCTGCTCCGCGACCTGCCCGAAAGCAGCGCGCGGCCAGACCATCAGGCAGCGTTCCTGTCCCCTCGTGACCACGAGCCCCTCCGACAGCTGGTCCCTGAACTTCGCCGGGAGGAACAGCCGACCCTTGTCGTCCATCCGCGGGGTGTAGGTGCCCATCAACATCGGGCGGCCTCCCTCCCCGGGAACCCACTCGTGCGGGCTCCTCCTCCACTGCGCTCCACCATACGCCACTTCCCTCCACCGTCAACCATCTTTCGGGTGTTTCCCCTGCGTGTCCCGCCCCGGGCGGCCCCCGGCGTACGGCGGGAACGCCCGCGGGGCGTGGCATCCACGCCTGCCGAGGCCTCCGGGGGCGTCCGGTGGAGGACGGTGGAGCGGTGGTGGCGGACGGAGCAGGGAGAGTCCGTGGTGCCGCGGTCCGGTCCGGGACGCAGAGATCGCAACCAATTCGTGACGCGGGGGGTCTGAACCATGCACGGGCCTCGGCATAGGTTTCTGGGGCACGCGAGCCGGGCTTGGTCCCGGCTCTAGGTTGGACGCACGCAGACCGGCGGAGGGACGATCGGTGGAGACGCAGGAGACGGGCACGGGGGTTGCTGCGGCAGCCGACCTGGAGACCCTCGGCAAGGTCGTGAGCAGGATCAGGACGAACGTCGAGAAGGTGATCGAGGGGAAGCCCGACGTCGTCACCTCGGCCCTGGTGGTGCTCCTCGCGGAGGGGCACCTCCTCATCGAGGACGTCCCCGGCGTCGGCAAGACGATGCTGAGCAAGTCGCTGGCCCGCAGCATCGACTGCTCGGTCCGGCGGATCCAGTTCACCCCGGACCTGCTGCCCTCGGACGTCACCGGTGTCTCGGTGTTCAACCAGAACACCCGCGAGTTCGAGTTCCGGCCCGGCGGCATCTTCGCCAACATCGTGGTGGGCGACGAGATCAACCGTGCCTCGCCCAAGACCCAGTCGGCGCTGCTGGAGTGCATGGAGGAGCGGCAGGTCACCGTCGACAACACGACCTACCAGCTCGAGGCCCCGTTCATGGTCATCGCGACCCAGAACCCGATCGAGATGGAGGGCACCTACGCCCTCCCGGAGGCCCAGCGCGACCGCTTCATGGCGCGGGTCTCGGTCGGTTACCCCGTCGAGGTCGCCGAGATCGCGATGCTGAACTCCCACACCCGCACCAACCCCCTCGACGACCTCGAGGCGGTGACCGACGCCGCCGAGATCGCCAAGCTGACCCGGATCGTGGGGCAGGTCTACGTCGCCGAGGCGGTGCAGAAGTACGCCGTCGCGCTGACCTCGGCCACCCGCCGCTCCAGCGACCTCACGCTCGGCGCCTCGCCGCGGGCCACGCTCCACCTGGTCCGCGCCGCGAAGGCCCGGGCGGCCATCGCCGGTCGCGACTACGTGCTGCCCGACGACCTGCGCACGCTCGCCGAGCCGGTGCTCGCGCACCGGCTGCTGCCGAGCGTCGAGGCAGCGATGAGCGGACGCAGCACCTCCGACATCCTCACCGCGCTCGTCGGATCGGTCCCGGTGCCCGGCGGGGCGCCGCTCTCCTGAGGACGGGCTGATGCGCGAGGCACTGGCAGGACTGACCGTCCGGGGACGGGCGTTCCTCGCCGCGGGAGTGACCGCGATCGTGTGCGCGATCGTGATGGGCCAGCAGCAGCTGACCCGGGTCGGCGTGCTCATCGCGGTGCTTCCACTCCTGGCGGCGCTGCTGATCGGTCGCAGCCGCTACCGGCTCTCCCTGGTGCGCACGGTCAACCCGCAGCTGGTCACGGCCGGCTCGCCGGCCAAGGTCACGCTGGCGCTGACCAACGAGGGCCGCACCCCCAGCGGCGTCCTGATGCTGGAGGACCACGTCCCGTACGTGCTCGGCACCCGGCCCCGCTTCGTGCTCGAGGGCATCGGCAACGGCTGGCGTCGCGAGGTGACCTACCAGATCCGCTCCGACGTCCGCGGCCAGTTCGACATCGGCCCGATGACCGTGCGGGTCAGCGACCCGTTCGGTCTGGTGGAGCTGGGGCGCTCCTTCCGCACCACCGTCCCGATCACCGTCATCCCCCGCACCGTCCCCCTGCCCCACGTCCCGCTCGGCGGCGCGTGGACCGGCTCCGGCGACAACCGGCCGCGCGCGTTCGCCGCCGGTAGCGCCGAGGACGTCACCGTGCGTGACTACCGCCAGGGCGACGACCTGCGGCGCGTCCACTGGCGCAGCTCGGCCCGCACCGGTGAGCTGATGGTCCGGCGCGAGGAGCAGCCCTGGCAGAGCCGGGCGACCCTGTTCCTCGACAACCGGTCGCGCTCCCACCGCGGGCAGGGCATCGCCTCCTCGCTCGAGGCCGCCGTCTCGGCCACCGCCTCGATCGCGGTCCACCTCACCCAGCGCGGCTTCATGGTGCGGCTCGTGACCGCGACCGGCGACGACCCGACCACCACCTGGCACTACCGCGACGCGGAGATGAACACCGGGCCGCTGCTGGAGTCCCTGGCCGTCGTCTCGGCGGTCGACCAGTCGTGGCTGGAGACCAACTGGTTGGCCGACCCCCAGCACGGCGGGCTGCTGGTCGCGGTGACCGGCGCGGTCGGCGAGCTCGACGCTCCCGTCTTCCGCCGGATGCTGCACCACTCGATGCCCGCCCTCGCGGTCACCCTCGACGTCGAGGCGTGGGGCGGCAAGCCCGGCTCCGGCCCGGCGGCGCCGCTGCTGACCAGCCAGGGCTGGCGTGCGGTCACCCTCGGCCCGCGTGACCGGCTCGCCGCGATCTGGCAGGACCTCGGCGTGAGCAACGCGCAGGCGTCCCGGGGACCGGGCGACCCCCGGGTGGAGGCGGTCCGATGAGCACCCGGCGCCGCGGCCTGGTCGAGGCGGTCACCCTCGGTGGCACGGCCGTCGCCACGGGCTGGCTGGCCACCACCTCCTGGAGCGGCTTCACCGTCGAGCCGAGCCACTTCCTCTACCCGCTGCTCGGGCTCGCCGTTCTCGTCGTCGCCCTCGGCACGGGCCTGCGACAGCTCCGGCTGCCGGTCTCGATCGTGCTGCTGATCCAGCTGGTCGTCGGCGGGCTGATCGCGACCTCGGTCGTCGCAGGCGCTCCCGTCGTGACCGCCGACGGGTGGCTGGGCTTCGGCCAGGAGCTGAGCTCGGCCATCGACACGGCCCAGCGCTACCAGGCTCCGGTGCCGTCGAACGTCCCCGGCGTCGACCCGCTGCTCGTGCTCGGCGGCTGGCTCTGCCTGGTGCTGATCGACTTCTGCGTCGCCGTACGCCGGGTCCCGCTGGCGGGGCTGCCGCTGCTCACGATCTACAGCATCCCCGTGAGCATGCTCGGCGGCGGCGTGCCGTGGTGGAGCTTCGCGCTCACCGCCGGCGGGTTCCTGCTGCTGCTCTTCCTCCAGCACCGCGAGCAGACCAGCCGCTGGGGCCGCGGGATCGGCGAGGCGGGGCGACAGCCCGGGACCACCGTGGCGGTCACCTCGACCGCGATCCGCACCTCGGCGGCCGCCCTCGGTGGCGCCGCCGTGGTGCTCGCCGTGATGATCCCCCAGTTCGTGCCGACCCTCTCCCTCGACGTGCTCGGCTTCGGCCCCGGCAACGGCGAGGGCGGGGACATCACCATCGACAACCCGATGACCGACCTGCGCCGCGACCTGCTCCGGGGCGAGGACGAGCCCCTGCTGCGGATCGAGACCGACAACCCGAACCCGGAGTACCTCCGGATCGCCGCGCTCAACCGGTTCACCGACAACGAGTGGAGCACCGGCAACCGCGACATCCCCGAGGAGCAGGTCGCCCAGGGCCAGATCCCGATGGATGACATCGACCCGACGATCCCGCGCGAGACGTTCGAGGTCGACGTCGACGCGATGATGAACTTCGACTCCCGGTTCCTGCCGACGTCAGTCCCGATCGAGCAGATCTTCGCGGTCGGCGACTGGCGCTACGACCTGACGACGCTGGACTTCCTCGCCGGCGACGACGCGGGCGCGCTGACTGCCGCGGGCCTGAGCTACTCCTTCACCGAGGTCGTGCTCGACTACGACAGCGAGGAGCTGGCCGACGCGGCCTCGTGGTCCGGCAAGGTCAGCCGCGACTTCATCGAGCTGCCCAGCGACTTCCCGGGCTCGGTCCGGTCACTCGCCCAGGAGGTCACCCGTGACGTCCCCACCCGCTACGAGAAGGCCGTGGCTCTGCAGGACTGGTTCCGGACCGGCGGCGGGTTCACGTACAACACCGACCACGTCGCGACCGGCAACGGCACCGACGAGCTCGTCGCCTTCCTCACCGAGGGCGAGGGCGGTCGCACCGGGTACTGCGAGCAGTTCTCGGCGGCGATGGCGGTCATGGCGCGCTCCCTCGGCATCCCGGCCCGGGTGGCCGTCGGCTTCTACCGGCCCGACCCGATCGGCCCGAACACCTTCGAGTACTCCAGCTACGACCTGCACGCCTGGCCCGAGCTGTACTTCGCCGGCGCCGGGTGGGTGAAGTTCGAGCCCACCCCGGCCGCCCGCGGTACCGAGGTCCCGTCGTACACGCTGGACCGGATCCCGACCGTCGATGAGACCGAGACCGCCGACCCGAGCGCCTCCGCCGACGACCCGAACCAGAACCTCCCCACCAACCAGCAGCCCGACCAGGGCGTCATCCCCTCCTCCGGCCCCCAGGGTGGAGACGGCGGCACGCAGGTGGGCCCCATCGTCGGCTGGTCCGCCGGGGTGCTGCTGATCCTGATCCTGCTGCTGGCGCCGAGGCTGGTCCGCGGGAGCCGCGGCCGGGCGAGGCTCACCGGTGCGATCGAGCCCGCGTGGGCCGAGATCCGGGCCACGGCGCTCGACCTCGGGCTGCCGTGGCCCGAGAACCGCTCACCGCGGGAGACCCGCACCCATCTGCTCCCCCGGCTCGGACGGGCCGAGCGCGACGATGCCCTGCACCGTCCGGTGACCGGCGCCGTCGTCGCCCCCGAGGCGGCGGAGGCCCTCGAGCGGCTGGTGCTGCGGCAGGAGCAGGAGCGCTATGCCCGCCCCGCCGGTGCCGGGTCCGGGCCTGCCCCGACCGACCCGACCGTGGTGATCGACACCCAGACCGTCGTGGCGGCCCTGCGCGGCGGTGCGACCGACCGCGCCGTACGACGTGCGACCTGGTGGCCCGCCTCGGTGCTCCCCTGGCGCGGCCGTACCCTCAGCGTCCCCGGCGCGCAGCTGATCCGCCACGGAGGCGTGGTCGACCACGTGGGCTGAGTCGGTCGTTCCAACGACGACCGGGGTCTCGACACGCCGGTCGCGACCTCGTTCCTCGGACGCGCGGCTCGCTCGACCACCCTCAGCGCATCCGCTGTCGCGGCTGCGCTAGAAGCCGCCGGACTCGCGGCGACGACGCCAGCGCTCTTCCATCCGCTCCAGGAACGAGCCGTGGGAGCGGGTGGGGGTGCGCTTCTGACGGGCACGTCGCTCGCGGCGACCGCCCTGGAGGAGGGTGAGGCCCTCGGCCGGCTCCTCCGCGTGGGCCGTCTGGGAGGACGCGGCGGCGGGGCGCTGGCCACGCAGCGCGGCGAGGCCGAAGGTCGCGGCGCCGAGCATGATCAGGAAGCCGGCGATGCCCCACGCCCAGTGGAGGGTGACCCCGACCATGAGCAGGGCGATGCCGGCCACGAAGACGACGGCCGCGAGGATCGCGCGACGCCGGGCGATGCTGCGCAGCGAGGTGCCGCGCAGGGTGCTGGCGAACTTGGGGTCCTCCTCGACGAGGGCGCGCTCCATCTGCTCGAGCAGTCGAAGCTCCTCTTCGGAGAGAGGCACAGTTCCTCCAGGGGTCCGGCGAAGGGTACTTCCGATCATAAGCAGCAGGTGGTGAGGGCGGTACACCTTCCCGGAGAATTCTGGACTCACCCCAGCAGGCTGGCCGGACCGGACCGCCGCGGAGCCGAACCGGAGGACCGCCCGGTCGACCGCCTGGTCGGCCTCGCGCCAGCCCGCGCTCGGGCTCCCCCAGCGCCAGCTGGTGGTGGACCCGCTCCCGCGGGACCAACCCCTCCACCCGCACCCCCACCAGCCGGACCCGCGCCCGCTGGAGGCCGAGCGCGTCGTAGGCACGGGTGGCGGCGCGGTGGATCTCGACGGTCACGTCGGTGGCCTCGGTGAGGGTGCGCGAGCGGGTGATGGTGGTGAAGTCGGCGAACCGCAGGGTGAGGGTGACGGTGCGGCCGGCGACCCCGGCCACCCGCATCCGTCGACCGACCCGGGCCGCGAGCCGCAACAGCTCGCGCACCACGACCTCACGGTCGTCGGTGTCGCGGCCGAAGGTCTCCTGTGCCCCCATCGACCGGTCCGGCTCGCCCCCGAAGAACGCCGGCGCGTGGCGGGCCACCACCGGCCGGCGGTCGGTCCCCCACGCCAGCTCGTGGAGGTGGCCGCCGAGGTGGTGACCGACCGCGCGCTGGAGGGTGCGGGCCGGGGTGCGGGCGACGTCGCCGACGGTGACCAGGCCCAGGCGGTGGAGCATCGCGCGGGTCTTCTCCCCCACGCCGTAGAGCTCGCCGACGTCGAGCGGGTGGAGGAAATCCGGGACCCGCTCGGGCGGCACCACCACGACCCCGTCGGGCTTGGCCAGCTTGCTGCCGAGCTTGGCGACCGACGGCGAGGCCGCGACCCCCACCGAGCAGGTGACCCCCTGCTCGTCGTGGACGACCGCCCGCAGCTCCTCGGCGATCTGGAGCGGGGAGCCGAGCCGCCGGGTCGAGCCGCGGACGTCGAGGAACGCCTCGTCGAGCGAGAGCACCTCGACCAGCGGCGTCACCCGGCGGAAGGTCTCGATCACCGAGCCCGAGACCGAGGAGAAGACGTCGAAGTCGGGCGCGACCACCACCGCCTGCGGGCAGAGCCGGCGGGCACGGGTCATCGGCATCGCCGAGCGGACGCCGTACTCGCGGGCGAGGTAGTTGGCCGACAGCACCACCCCACGGCTGCCGCCCCCGACCACGACCGGGACGTCGGCGAGATCGGGCCGGTCGCGGGTCGCGACGGAGGCGTAGAACGCGTCCATGTCGACGTGGAGGACCGGGCAGTCCCAGGACGGGTCGCTCATCGCGACCCCCACGGGCAGAGGTCAGCCGGTGGCGGCCTGACCGAGGACGTGGAGCTGCGCGGCGAGCGGGGAGTACTCGGGACGCTCGGAGACCGCCTGCTCCAGCTCGACCAGCGCCGCGGTGGCACCGGGCTCGAGGTCGAGCAGCGAGCCGGGCACCAGGTCGCTGAAGACCCGGACGGCGTGGACCGAGGTGACAGCCAGGCCGGCGTCGGGCAGCAGCCGCTCGAGCTCCTCGCGGGTGAACCGGCGACCGGAGCGGCCGACCGGGAAGGTCGAGTCGAGCAGCGCCCGCGCCTGCTCGAAGTGACCGGCCATGGCCCGCGCGACCACGGCCGCGTGGCGCTGGGCGACCAGCAGGCTGAGCACCCCGCCGGGCCGCAGCACCTCACCGATCGTGGCGAGCGCGGCGGCCGGGTCGTCGACGACCTCGAGGACGCCGTGGCACAGCACCACGTCGGCGCTGCCGGGCTCGGCGACGTCGAGCAGCGCGGAGAGGTCTCCCTGCTGGCCGGTGACCTCGACCCCGCTCTCGCGGGCGCGACGGTCGAGCGCCGCGAGGGCGTCGGGGCTGGGGTCGACCACGCGGACCCGGTGGCCGAGCTCGGCGACCCGGACCGCGAAGCCGCCGGTGCCGCCGCCGATGTCGAGGACGTCCTGGCCGGGGGCACGGTCCAGGACCGGCTGCAGCCCACCCCACACCACGGCGGTCCGGGTCGCGCTACGGCGTTCGCTGGGAGAACCGGTCGGCATGGGAGCAACAGTAGAGGCATCACCCCGGGCTCCCCGGGCTGCGGTGCCACAGCTTGCGCGCGACGTCCTTGGCGGGATCGCCCGCCGGCTTGATGTCGGCGTAGGGAGACATCTGGAACCCGCTGGAGTGGACCAGCACCCGCTGGTGGGTGGGCGCGACGAACCCCTCGGGCACGGTGGCGATCGTGTCGTGGACCGCCGCGATCCCCTCGCGCTCCCAGAGGTCGTGGAGCGCCGGCAGCTCCCACGCGCCGGTCGCACGGAGCGAGACGCCGCGGTAGCCGGTCCGGCGCAGCTCGCCGCGCACCACCAGCAGCCAGGAGCCGAAGACGGTGGCGGCGTAGGGGCCCTGGGCGTCCTCGAAGAAGGTGGCGTCGACCGGGCCGGTGCCGTCGTCGAGGGTGAGGAAGACGACCCGGCGACCGGAGCGGACCGGCGGGGTCTGGGTGGCGACCTTGACCCCGGCGACCAGCAGCTCGGCCTTGCTGCGGCGCTGGAGCAGGTCGCGGCTGCGGGTGGCGCCGAGCTCGTCGAGGAAGGCGGCGTAGCGGTCGACGACGTGGCTGCTGACGTCGAGCCCGAGGATCTCCAGCTCCGCGCGCATCCGCTCCTCGGTCGACATCTCGGGCAGCCCGCTCACCTCGCCCTCCCCCGGTCGGTCGCCGAGGTCGAGGGTGAGCTGGACCGACTCGACCGGCGTCGGGTCGGGGGTGGCGCGGGACTGGGCGCTGGCCCGGGCCCAGATGCCGCCGTCGGCGAGGGCGTGGCGCTCGACCGACGGCGCCGCCTCGCGGTCGAGCGGGTCGGTGCTGTTGCGGGCGGCCGCGCGGTCGACCGGCTCCTGCCGCGACGGCGTCGTCCGGCGACGCTGGCCCAGCCCGCGGCCGCGGGTGGCGCGGTCCAGGGAGCGGGCGTAGCGGTCGAGCTCGCTGATCTGGAGCAGCAGGTCGCGCCGGGTCGTCACGCCGGCGCCACTCCCCTGTCACTCCCACTGCCGCTCCCACTGTCGGTGCCATGTCGGTGCCGATGTCGTAGAGCCGGTCGAAGGCGCCGGTGAGCACCAGCCGCTCGACGACCGGCCGGGAGACCCGGGCCCGGTGCCAGAAGTCGGTGAGCGAGCCGAACGGGCGCGCGGCGACGATCCGGTCGGCCTCGGCCGCGCTCATCCCCTTGACCTCGTCGAGCGCCAACCGGATCGCGTGGCTCCCGACTCGGACCGGGCTCGGGCTCGACGAGGTAGGCGCGACCGCTGGCGTTGACGTCGAGGCCGAGCACGGTGATGCCGCACTGGCGGGCGTCCTCCAGGATCAGCCGCTTGGGGTACATCCCGGGGTCGTGGGTGAGGACGCCGGCCAGGAAGTGCGCCGGCCAGTGGGTCTTGAGCCAGGCCGACTGGTAGGTCGGCAGCGCGAACGCCGCCGCGTGGGCCTTGCAGAAGCCGAAGCTGGCGAACGCCGCCAGCACCTCCCAGATCCGCTCCACCACCGGCAGCGGGTAGCCGCGGCCGAGCGCGCGGGGGTAGAACCAGGTCTTGGTCTCCGCCATCCCCTCGACGTCGCCGAGCGCACGCCGCTTCTCGTCGGCCTCGGCGTAGGAGATGCCGGCGAACTGGGCGATCATCTCGATCACCTGCTCGTGGAAGACCACCACGCCGTGGGTGTCGCGCAGGATCGGCCGCAGGTCGTCGTGGAGGTAGCCGACGTCCTTCCAGCCCTGCTTCACCTCGAGGTAGGGGGTGATCATGTCGCTCTTGACCGGGCCGGGCCGGAACAGCGAGATGTCGGTGATGATGTCGGAGAAGCTGTCGATCCCGGACTTGCCGACCAGCTCGCGCTGGCCGGGCGACTCGATCTGGAACACCCCGAGCGTCTTCGCCGAGCTGATCAGCGTGAAGGTGTCGGCGTCGTCGAAGGGCACCTGCGCCTCGTCGTCGAGGTCGACCGCGACGCCGTCGACCCGGCTGATCTCGGCCACCGCGTGCGCCATCGCCGACTGCATCCGGATGCCGAGCACGTCGAGCTTGAGCAGTCCGAGGTCCTCGACGTCGTCCTTGTCGAACTGGCTCATCGGGAAGCCGGCGTACGACGCCTCGACGGGGGTCCGGTCGAGCAGGGTGGAGTCGGAGAGCAGCACCCCGCACGGGTGCATCGCGACGTGGCGGGGCAGCCCGTCGAGCCGCTCGACGAGGTCGAAGAACAGGTCGAGCCGGCTGTCGGTGAGGCCGCTGGCGGCCAGCTCGGGCAGGTCGCGCAACGCCATCCGGGCATCACGCGCGCGGATGTGGGGGAAGGCCTTGGCGATCGCGTCGATCTCGCCGGGCGGCATCCCGAGCGCGCCGCCGACGTCGCGCACGGCGTGGCGCACGCGGTAGGTGTCCATCATCGAGACGCACACGCACCGCTCCCCGCCGTAGCGGTCGAGGATCGCCTCGTAGACCTCCAGCCGGCGCGCGGACTCCACGTCGATGTCGATGTCGGGCAGCGAGTGGCGCAGCGGGGAGAGGAAGCGCTCCATCAGCAGGTCGTGACGGATCGGGTCGATCCCGGAGATGCCGAGCAGGTAGTTGACCAGGCTGCCGGCGCCCGAGCCGCGGGCGGCGGCGCGCACCCCGAGGTCGCGGACCACGTCGGTGATGTCGCCGACGGTGAGGAAGTACGACGCGTAGCCGAGCGTCCGGATCGTCTCGAGCTCGTCGTCGAGGCGCTTCCAGATCCGCTGCCGGGGCGCCGAGCCGTAGCGCCGGCCGACCCCGGCCTCGCACCGCTCCCGCAGCACCCCGTCGGCGGCACCGGGACCCTGCCGGCCGGTGCCGCCGGACGCGAGCCGCAGCTCGGGCAGGTGGATCACGCCGAGGCCGAGGTCGTCACGCGGGTCGAGGGCGCAGCGGTCGGCCAGCGCGCGGGTGGCGGCCAGCAGCCGGTCGGCCTCGCGCTCGGAGTCGGCGGCCAGTCCGCTCTGCCGGCAGATCTCCTCGGCCAGCTCGGCCATCTGCTTGCCGGACTTCAAGAAGCCCTCGGCGTTGCCGCGGTCGAGGTGGCGCTGGTCGAGGGCGACCAGCCGGCGGGCGGCGTCGAGGACGTCGACGGTGGGCGCGTCGCGACGGTCGGCGTAGCGCACCGCGTTGGTGAGGACGGCGCCGAGGCCGGCCTCCCGGGCGAGGGCGGCGGTGCGGGCGGCGTGGACGGTGGTGCCGGGACCCCACGCGCCCTGCCGGCCGGCCAGCCGGTGGCTGACCAGCTCGAGCACGAGGTTCTCCGCGGGGACGACCTCGCGCCACGGCGCCAGCGCGGCCCGCGCGAGGTCGTCGCGGCGGCGGGTGACCGCGGCCCCGACCGGCGAGGACGGGCCGAGCAGCACCACGACGTCGCCGCCGGCCAGGAACGGGGCGAGCAGGTCGAGGGAGGCCAGCGGGCGGCCGCGCTCGCCGGCGAGGTGCACCTCGGAGACCAGCCGGCAGATCGCCGCCCAGCCGGCCACTGCCCCCGCCCGGTCCCCCGGCGTGGGCCAGCAGCGTCACCCGGTGGGCGCCTCCCGACGCGGTCGGCAGGTCGCGGAACGCGCCGCCGCGGACCGGCGTCCGGGTCCGGGGACCACCCCTGCCCGCGGGGTCGGGGTCGGGTGCCAGCGCCAGGTCGACGCCGAGCACCGGCCGGATCCCGGCCTGCTGGCAGGCACGGGCGAACTTGACCGCGCCGTAGGTGCCGTCGCGGTCGGTGAGGGCCAGGGTGTCCATCTCCTGCTCCGCGGCCCGGTCGACGAGGGTGTGGGGGTGGGAGGCGCCGTACTGGAGGGAGTACCCCGAGGCGACGTGGAGGTGGACGAACGGGTCAGGCGACACCGGTCCGGCCCAGCCCCGTCGTACCCGTGGTCCCCGTGGCGACGGCGATCCGGGCACCGAGCGGGGCGTGCGCGACCAGCCCCAGCGCCTGCTCGACCAGCGCCAGGAACCGGTCGGCGTCACGGACCAGGTCGTCGGCCTCGCGTTCGGTGACCGCCCGGGTCGAGCCGGCCTCGGCGGCGGCCCGCTTGGCGGCGCCGGCCGCGAAGAACCGGGCCCACTCCTCCAGCTCGGGGGCCACCTCTGCCAGCAGCACCCAGGCGTTGCGCTGGGGACGGCGACGGGCGGGGGCGGGGCGGGCCCGGGCGGCCAGCAGCGCGGCGGCCGCCCGCAGCGCCGCGACGTGGGCGCAGGCGTAGCGGGTGGGGACGTCGGCGGCGGTGATCGCCTCCTGGAGCGACTCCGCGGCGCGGGTGAGGTAGGAGTGGGTGGTGGCGGGCAGGGAGTACGGCGTGGGCGTCGGCGTGGGTGTGGTGGTCATCGCTCCTCCTCAGTCGACACAGCCGACGAGCTGCCAGCTGCCGGCGGTCCAGTCGAAGGACAGGTCGAACACGCCGCTGTCCTCGGGACCGCCGCGACCGGCCTCGACCCGCCAGAGCTCGCGCTCGACGAGGAGGTCGGTGGCCAGACCACCCCGGGGCTGGGCATCGGGCTGCGGGCTGGGCATCGGGCTGGGGCTGGGGCTCGTCGGAGCCGATCACCGCCTGGACGCCGGGCAGCTGCCACCAGGGGCCGGTCTCGACCCAGTGGGCGAGCACCGCCCGCACCTTCCAGAGCCGGCCGTGCCACAGGAACTGCTCGGGTCCTTCACCGCGATGGGCCGGGCCCTCCACCCAGCCGCGCCGCACCTCCACGGGGTCGTCGTACCGCCTCACGCTCTGCTCCTCTCACCCGCACCGGTGCCCGGCGGGGCGGGGGTCGAGGTCGCCCCGCCGGGTGGTGTTCGAACAGGTGTTCGAACACCACCCAAGGTACACCCCACCTCCGACAGCGCGTCAACAGCGCGACGGCAGGCGGACGGAGAAAGACGGAGAAGGGTCAGCCGGCGTGCTCGCGCTCGTCGGCGAGCTCGGCGGCGCGCACCCACTCGCCGCTGTCGCGCTGGAGCAGGAACCAGCCCAGCGCGAGGTCGAGCAGCACCGCGACCGCGCCCAGGACGACGAACGCCGCCGGCGGGTCGGCCCGGAAGACGACCAGGGCGGCGAACAGCACGCCCGCGGTCAGCGCGACCAGCGACCAGCGCGCCCAGCGGTGGCCCTCGCGGAACAGCACGGCGAGCACCCACGCGAGCGCTGCGTAGACCACGTAGGTCACCAGGGCGACCGGGACGAACGCCGGGATCGCGATCCCGCTGCGCTCGACGGCGTCCAGGCCACCCTGTCCGTCGGCCCAGCGCTGGAGCAGCTCGTCGCGCAGCAGGACCGTGAGCAGGGTGCCCACGGCGCCCAGCGCCACCAGCACCCACTGCACCCGGACCGCGTTCGACACCGACGCCGGCCGCTGCCGCCCCATGCTGTCCCCGTTCTCTCGTAGGCTCGCAGTATGTCGACCGAACATGCCGGGATCACCCGATTTCGCGTGGAGCACGCGCGTCGCGGGGGCACCGGCGAGATCGTGGTCCTGCCCGAGTCGGTCCACACCGCGGTCCTGGCGGCCGAGGCGCTCGGCTGCGAGGTCGGCGCGATCGCCAACAGCCTGGTCTTCGACGACCACGGTAGCCCGGTCCTGATCCTGACGTCGGGGGCGCACCGGGTCGACGTCGCGGCGACCGCCGTACGCGTGGGTGCGGGCCGGCTCGCCCGCGCCGATGCCGAGTTCGTCCGACACCACACCGGCCAGGTGATCGGCGGGGTCTCCCCCATCGGCCACCCCGCGCCGGTCCCCACCTACCTCGACACCTGGCTGCGCCGCCACCCGGTCGTGTGGGCGGCCGCCGGTCACCCCGCAGCGGTCTTCTCCTCCACCTACGACGAGCTGCTGGCGATGACCGGCGCGACCGAGATCGACGTCGACTGAGATGGACGCGCTCCCCCTCGCCTTCTCCAGCGGCTGGGCCAGCGGCGTCAACGCCTACCTGGTCGTGCTGGTCCTGGGCGTCTCCGACCGCGTCGGCGACCTCGCGCAGGTGCCCGACGCGCTCGGCCGCTGGGACGTGCTGGCGGTCGCGGGCTTCCTCTACGCCATGGAGTTCGTCGCCGACAAGATCCCCTACATCGACTCCACCTGGGACCTGATCTCGACCGCGATCCGGCCCACCGCGGGCGCCGTCATCGGCGTCCTGCTCGCCGGTGACGCCTCCTCGCTCGACCAGGCCGTGCTGGGTGTCGTCGGCGGCGGTACTGCGCTGCTCTCCCACCTGGTCAAGGCCGGCAGCCGGCTCGCGATCAACGCCTCGCCCGAGCCGGTCACCAACATCGCAGCCAGCGTCGCCGAGGACGTCGCGGTGCTCGGCGTGGTCTGGTTCGCGATCGAGAACCCCCGCGCCGCCGCCGCGATCGCCGGCGTGCTGCTGGCGATCGGCCTCGTCGTCCTCTACCTCGTCGCGCGGCTCGTCCGGCGCGGCTGGCGCCGGTGGCGACGGCGGGAGACGGTCCCCGCGTGAGTCCGGTCGACCTGGCCGACCACGACGTCCGGGACGCCGTGGCCGCCCGGCTCGGCGAGGTCTTCGCCGGGCGGCCGGTGATCCTGGGCCCGGGCGTGCTCGCCGGCTACACCCGCGCGATCCGCTGGCTCGGCGTCCTCGGCTGCCGGGTGCTGGTCGTGGCGACGGCCCGCGGGGCCGGGCCACTGCCCGGGGAGCGACGAGTACGACCTGGTGGAGGTCGTGCCGCCCGCGACCGCGTCGGTCACCGACGAGTACCGCGTCCTGGACGCCCTCGCCCGGCACCTGCCGCCCGGCGCCGTCGCGGCGATCGAGGCGTTCGACCCCGAGCAGCGGGGCGTGTGGTGGTGCGGCCCGTTCGTCAGCACCGAGGAACCGATCCTCGGTCGGCCCGTGCTCGGCGGCCGACCCGGCGCGTTCCTGGCGCTGGAGGACAAGGTGCTGGCCGAGGAGGTCTGGGTCGCGGCGGGCGTCCCCGCCGCGCCACACCGGGTCGCGCCGGTCGAGGCCGAAGCACTGGCGGCCGCCAGCGACGACCTGGACGCCGGGCTCGGCGTCGTCTGGTCCGGTGACGCCCGCGACGGCTTCAACGGTGGCGGCAACTACGTCCGGTGGGTCCGCGACGACACCGACCGCGCCACCGCACGCGGCTTCTTCCTCCCGCGCTGCGACCGGGTGCGGGTCATGCCCTTCCTCGACGGGGTCCCGTGCTCGATCCACGGCTTCGTGCTCCCCGACGGCACCGCCGTGCTGCGACCGGTCGAGATCGCGACCTTGCGCGACGAGACCACCGGGCGGCTGGTCTACGGCGGCCTGTCGAGCTGGTGGGACCCCTCACCTGCCGACCGCGACGACCTGCGCGGGGTCGCCCGTCGGGTGGGCGAGCACCTCCGCACCGCCCACGGCTACCGGGGCGCCTTCGGGGTCGACGGCGTCCTCACCGCCGACGGCTTCCGCCCGACCGAGATCAACCCCCGGATGCCGGCCGGGCTCACCACGGTCGGCTCGATCGACCTCCGGCTGCTGTCGTTCCTCCAGGTCGTGCTGCTCGCCGGCGGCGACCCGGGGCTGTCGGTGGCGGAGGTCGAGTCACTCGTGCCGCTGCTCGACGAGCACCGTGGCGGGCACCCCCTTGCCGTCAGCGAGGACACCACCGTCCCCGGCCGGGCCGACTACGACGTCGCGTTCGTCGCAGGCGACGACGGGTCGCTGCGGCTCGAGCGGTCCGCGACCCCGACGGGTGACCGGCTGGTCATCGCCGACACGCCCCTCGGCTTCTTCGCGAAGGTCGACCCCTGCGCCTCGCTCACCCCAGGCGCCCGGCTCGCGCCGCTCAACGTCGCCCTCATGGCCCACCTCGACCGCGAGGTCGGGGCCGGCTTCGGCGAGCTCACCGCGGCGCCCGACGTACGCCGCTGACCCGCCCCGGCTAGATTCCTCGCCATGCGCGTCGTGGTGGTCGGGGGCGGGCTCGGCGGCCTCGCCAGCGCCGCCCGGCTGGCCAAGCTCGGCCACGAGGTCACCCTCGTCGAGCAGGCCGCGGAGCTCGGGGGTGCGCTCACCTTCGAGACCGCCGAGGGGTTCACCTGGGACCGCGGCGCCCACGGCACGCTGCTGCCGGCCGTCCTGCGCGACCTGTTCCGCAAGTCCGGTCGCCCGCTGGAGCGTGAGCTGGACCTCGAGCCGGTCGAGGTCGATCCGGCACCACCGGTTCACCGACGGCACCGAGGTCAGGCTGCCGGGAGGTTCCCGGTCCGCGCAGCTGGCCGCGTTCGACGGGCTCGGTGCCGGGCTCGGGCAGGTCTGGATCGACCACGTCGAGTCCTACGCCGACACCTGGGAGACGCTGCGCCGCCACTACGTCGAGGTGCCGTGGACGCCCGGCGACCTCCCCCGCGAGGTCGCCCGCGTGCTCGACGACCGGGAGACCCTGCACCGACGGCTGCGCCGGAGCCTGCGCGACGAGCGGCTGCGGCAGGTCGCCGGCCACCGCTTCGTCGCCGAGGGCCACGACCTGCGCAACGTGCCGGCCTGGCTCGGCCTGCACGCCTACCTCGAGCAGCGCTTCGGCTGCTGGACCGTGCCGGGCGGGCTCGCCGGGCTCACGGCCGCGCTCACGGCACGCCTCGCGACCCGCCAGGTCACCGTGCTGACCGGCACGCCGGTCGTCGACCTCGTGGTCCGCGAGGGCCGCTGCGTGGGGGTTGCGACCGGGGCAGGCACGCTCGACGCGGACGCCGTCGTGGTGGCCGTCGACCCGCGCCGGCTGCCGGCCCTCGCGTCGTACGTCGTCCGCACCACGCCGGCCATCCCGCCGGTCGTCACCCACCTCGGCCTGGCCGGGCCGGTGCCCGACGTGGGCCACGAGCTGGTGCTGCACGGCGACCCGGTGATCGTGGTCCGCGGCGGCGGCAGCGCCCCCGAGGGGCACACCGCGTGGACCCTCCACGGCCGCGGGAAGGTCGCCGAGGACCTGGTCACCGCGCTCGCCCGCCACCACCTCGACGTCCGCGACCGGGTCGTGGTGCGGGTGGACCGCAGCCCCCGGGCGCAGGTCGCGCACGCCGGGTCCGCGATGGGCGTGCTGTGGGAGGGCCGCGGCACGGTCCGCCGCCGGCTCGGCCCGCGCACCCCGATCGAGAACGTGTACGCCGCGGGCGCGCACGCCACCCCGGGCGGCCAGGTGCCGTTCGTCGGGCTCTCGGCCGCGCTGGTCGCGCAGGTCATCGGACCCGCCTGAGCGGTCGGCGGATCAGCCGCCGAGCTCCCAGGTGACGGTGACGGTGGTCGAGACGGCCTGCTGGCCACCCTCGAAGGAGAGGTCCATCGACGACCTGAGGGCGGCGTGCTCGACGCCGCCACCGACCCGGACCGCCATCGCGCCCTCGGACGCGGACACGACGACGCCCAGCGGCTCACCGGCCAGCAAGGCGAGGTGCTCCACGCGACGCCGGGCGTCGGCGTACGCCGCCTCGCGGGCGTCGTCCTCGGCCGACCGCCGGTCGCGGACGACCAGCGAGACCGACTCGACCACGAGCCGGTCGCCGACCTCGTCGGCGAGTGCCCCGACCAGCGCACCGGCGGTGGCGACGGTGTCGCAGCGGATCGTGAGGGTGTGGCGGGCCTCGTGGCCGGCCGGGTTGCCCTGGTGGTCGTGCTGCGGCCAGACCGACAGGTCGGTGGAGGCGATGTCGTCCGCCGGCACGTGCTCGCGGGCGGTGCGGCCCACGGCGCGCACGGCCTCCTCGACGCCCGCCAGGGCCGCGGCGACGGTGTCCGCACGCGACGCGGCGGCGACCCGGACGTCGGCGGCGTCGGGGGTGACCCGGACGGTGCCGTGGCCGGTGGCGGTGAGGGTGCGCATGACCCCGTTCTACCGCCTACACGGTGATCTTGAGCCGCTCGAAGATCTCACGCGTCGCCCGGGACCGGTTGAGCGTGTAGAAGTGCAGCCCCGGCGCCCCGCCGTCGAGCAGCTGCTCGCACAGCTCGGTGGCGATCGCGATCCCCTCGGCGCGCATCCTGGCCGGCTCCCCCTCGTGGGCACGGATCCGGTCGACCACGGACGCTGGGACGTCGGCGCCGATCAGGTCGCCCTGCCGGGTGATCGCGGCCAGGTTGAGGATCGGCATGATGCCCGGCAGCACCGGGATGTCGACGCCCCGCTCGCGCACCCGCTCGACCAGCGCGAAGTAGTCGGCGGCCGTGAAGAACATCTGCGTGATCGCGAACTCCGCACCGGCGCGCGCCTTGGCGACCAGCACCTCGGCGTCGTGGTCGAGGGACGGCGAGGTCGGGTGGCGGTCGGGGAAGGCCGCGACGCCGACCCGGAAGTCGCGGGCCGCTGCCAGCTCGACGAGGCCGAGCGCGTACTCGAGACCGCCCTCGGTGGGAGTCCACTCCGCCCGCGGCCCACCCTCGGGGTCGCCGCGCAGTGCCATCACGTGGCGGACCCCGCCGGCGGCGTACTCCTCCAGGATCCGGTCCAGCTCGGCGCGGGTGTGGCCGACGCAGGTGAGGTGGGCGACCGGCAGCAGCCGGGTCTCGCGCGCGATCCTCGAGGTGACCCGGACGGTGGTGTCGCGGCTCGAGCCGCCGGCGCCGTACGTCACGGAGACGAAGGTCGGGTCGTAGGGCTCCAGGGCCGAGATCGCCGACCAGAGCTGCTCCTCCCCGGCCGCGTCGGAGGGCGGGAAGAACTCGAAGGAGAAGGACCGGCCGCCGTCGGCGATCAGGTCCGCCATGCTCCTGCCGCGGTCGGTGATCACGCCCTCGATCGTACGGAGGGTGGGGCCGCCGGACCGCCGTGTCCACTGACTAGTCTCGCCGGGGTGAGCAGCCACTGGGACGGGACCGCCTTCCGGGAGAGCATCCAGGTGGTGCTCGACGAGTTCCTCGACGAGATGGGCGAGCGGCTCTCGCCGCTGGGTCCCGACGCCGCCCGGCTGCTGGCCGAGGCGCGAGCCAGCGTCAGCGGGGGCAAGCGGTTCCGCGCGGCGTTCTGCTACTGGGGCTACCGCGCCCTGGCGCCCGCGCCCGAGGACGACCGCGCCCTGCTGCGCGCCTGCGCGGCCCTCGAGCTGCTGCACGCCAGCGCGCTGGTGCACGACGACCTGATGGACGCCTCCGACACCCGGCGCGGCCGGCCCGCGACCCACCGCGGCTTCGAGGCCGAGCACCGCGCCGACGGCTGGCGCGGTGATCCCGAGCAGTACGGCGCCGCCGCGGCGATCCTGCTCGGCGACCTCCTCCTGTCGTGGTCCGAGGAGCTGCTGCGCCGGTGCGGGCTGCCGCTGGAGCGGGTCGCGGCGGCGATGGGCGTCTTCGACCTGTGCCGCTCGGAGGTGATCACCGGGCAGTTCCTCGACGTCTCGGTGCAGGCGCGGGGCCGCGCGGACGTCGAGGCGGCGATGACGGTGCTGCGCTACAAGTCCGCGAAGTACTCCATCGAGCGGCCGCTGCACATCGGTGCCGCCCTCGCCGGCGCCGAGGTCGACGTGCTCGGCACCCTGTCGGCGTACGGACTCCCGCTGGGCGAGGCCTTCCAGCTGCGCGACGACCTGCTCGGCGTCTTCGGCGACGCCGCCACGACGGGCAAGCCGGCCGGCGACGACCTGGTCGAGGGGAAGCGGACCGTGCTGGTCGCACTCGCCCTCGACGCCGCCCCCGCCGACGACGCCGCCCTGCTCGACGCCAGCCTCGGCACCGCCCTCTCCCCCGGACTCCTCGAGCGGCTCCAGCAGGTCATCGACGCCTCCGGCGCCCACGCCCAGGTCGAGTCCGTGATCACCGAGCTCGTCGCACGCTCGCTCGCCGCCCTCGACCGCGCCGAGGTCCACGACGACGCCCGCGGCGTCCTCCGCCAGCTCGCCGCCGCCGCCACCGACCGCGCCGTCTGACCCGCTCCACTCCCTCGGCCCGCCGGCCGGACCGTGTCGGCGAGTCGTCGCGACACTCCGGGACGACTCGCCGACGAAGTCGCGGTTTCCCCGGTCGACCGGGGAAACCGCAGCCCCCCTCAGTCCAGCGCCGGCACCCCGGCGCACGGCGGGGCCGTCGCCCCGGAGGAGGACGGCGAAGGGGCCGCCGCGGTCGGCGTTGACGCGGCCGCCGAGGACGCTGAGGGCGACGGAGAAGGCGCGGGGCTCGTCACGGGCGAGGGCGCCCCAGCCGTCCCAGAGCAGCACGGTGCCGTCGCCGGAGTCGACGTCGGAGAGGCAGTCGGCGAGGGCGTCGAAGTTCTGGCCGTACCAGTCGGGGAAGTGCAGCGCCTCCCCCACCCGCCGCAGGAACTCGTGCTTGGTCTGCGCGTGCAGACCGTCGACGTACGCGAAGGTCCAGCCGGCGTGCTCCACGGTGTGGCGGACGTCGGCGACCTCGAAGCCGCCGTGCCACGTGTAGAGACCCGGCGGCCTGCGTCCGGCCAGGAGTGCTGCCAACCCGCTCATGGGGTCACCTCTCGATCAGCGAGAACGACGCGTAGTGGTCGTCGGTCCAGTAGAGCTCGCCGTCCTCGCCGGCGATGATCCGGCGGGCGCCGCGGTCGTCGGAGCCGGGGGTCTCGACGGTGTACTCGCGGTAGTACCCCTCCGGCTGGTCCGGCAGCAGCTCCTCGCGGTTGCCGAAGACGCCGTCGTCCTGGTCGTAGGGGTAGGGCCCGCCCGCGTCGATGAGCTCGACCGTCTCGGAGGCCTCGGGCGGCAGGTCGGCGAGCGCCACGACGGCGTAGTCGTCGCTGGAGCCGGGGGCGGCGGGGGTCCCGGCGGGCTCACCGCCGGGCACGCCCGGTGGCAGGCCCTGCCAGCCGAGCAGGAGCGCGACGGCGACGATCGCGACGAGACCCACCCAGCGAGGCGGGAGTACGCCGCGTGGCCACCGATCAGCCCATCGCCTGCGCGCGCCGCTTGACCTCGGAGCCGCGGTTCTCCCGCAGCGCGTCGATCGGGCGGCCCGGGAGGTTGTGGTCGGTGAAGATCCAGGTGATGCACTCGCGGTCGTCGAACCCGTGGTCGTGGAGCATGGTGAGGAGCCCGGGCAGGCCCTTGACCACCTCGTCGCCGTCGAGGAACTCGGCCGGGACGCGCGGCCCGGCACCCTCGCGGGGGACGGCCGCCGCGAGCTCGTGCTCGCGGATCATGGTCCGGACCTTGGCCGGTGTCACGCCGAGGAGCTGGCCCGCCTCGGTCCAGTCGAGCCACTCGGAGACCAGGACGGAGAGGTCGTCAGACATGCCCCAACTCTGTCACCCGGGGCACCCCCGCGCCACGCCGGGGAGAGGGCAACCGGACGGTCCGGCGCGGCGTCCGTACGATTGAGGCCCCGGATCCTTCCCCGTCCGGAGCCAGGAGGGCCGTCGTGCAGTCCGACCCGCGCGCCCGCGCGAACCCGCAGGGCGCCGCCACCGACCCCCTCGTGGGGCGGTTGCTCGACGGTCGGTACCGGGTGGGCCCCCGCATCGCGCGCGGTGGCATGGCCAGCGTGCACGAGGCCACCGACATGCGGCTGGACCGCACGGTCGCGGTCAAGGTCATGCACCCCGGGCTCGGCGACGACGAGGACTTCGCGGCCCGGTTCGTCCGCGAGGCCCGGGCCGCGGCCCGGTTGAGCCACCCCAACGTCGTCGGAGTCTTCGACCAGGGCGAGGAGGACGGCACCGTCTTCCTGGTCATGGAGCTGGTCGCCGGCCACACCCTCCGCGACGTCGTGCGCAAGGAGGCGCCGATGACCGCGGCTCGCGCGCTGGCGCTGATGGAGCCGGTCCTCTCCGCACTGGCCGCCGCCCACCGCGCCGGGTTGATCCACCGCGACATCAAGCCCGAGAACGTCCTGATCGCCACGGATCCCGACACCGGGGCGAGCCGGGTGAAGGTCGCCGACTTCGGGCTGGCCAAGGCCGTCAGCGCCGACACCCAGCACACCGCCACCGGCGGCGTCCTGATCGGCACCGTCTCCTATCTCGCACCCGAGCTGGTGGTCGACGGCCGCTCCGACGCGCGCGCGGACGTGTACGCCGCGGGCGTGGTGCTCTACGAGCTGCTGACCGGCCAGAAGCCGCACGAGGGCGAGTCGCCGATCCAGGTGGCCTACAAGCACGTGCACGAGGACGTTCCCGCTCCCTCCGCACGGGTCACCGGCCTGCCCGACTACGTCGACGCGCTGGTGGCCCGGGCCACGGCCCGCGACCGCGACCAGCGCCCCGCCGACGCCATGGTGCTGCTCCACCAGGCCCACCGGGTCAGCCAGGCGCTCGCCGCCGGCGTCGCGTCCGACCCGGAGCTGGTGGCCGACCTGATGCCGCGTGCCCCGATCTCCGACGACACCGCACCCGACCCGTTCGACGCCGACGATTTCGCCACCCTGATGACGCCGGCCCAGGCGGCCGCGACCTCGACCGCCCCCGCGGCCATCGAGCACACCACGAGCCTGGTCGCCCGGCCCGAGCCGATCACCCCGTCGCGCGTGATCGACCCGCCCCGACCGGCCGGGCCCACCCGGCAGCGCCGCTGGCGTGGCCCGCTGGTCCTGGTCCTCGCCCTGCTGCTGGCCGTCGGGCTCGGCGTCGGAGCGTGGTGGTTCGGCTGGGCACGGTGGACCCAGACCCCCAGCGTCCTCGGCCTCCAGGAGACCGCGGCCGTCGCCACGCTGGACGCGGCCGGGCTCGACGCCGAGAGCGGCGACCCGGCGTACTCCGAGACGGTCCCGAAGGGCGAGGTCCTCAGCACCGACCCCGCCCCCGGCGAGCGCGTGCTCGACGGCGGCACGGTGACGGTCGTGCTCTCGCTCGGCAAGGAGCGGTACGACGTCCCGAGGCTCCGCGGCCTGACCGAGGACGAGGCGCAGGACGCGATCGCCGACCGCAATCTCGAGTTCGGCGAGTCCGTCGACCGGTTCTCCGACACCGTCACGAAGGGCACCGTCCTGGGCAGCAACCCGGCTCGCGGCACCTCGCTCAAGCCCGGATCGATCGTCGACGTCGTCGTCAGCGCCGGGCCGAGGCCGATCCGGCTGCGCGACTGGACCGGCCAGGACGCCGAGAAGGCGCAGGCATGGTTCGACCAGCGCGGCATCGAGGTCACGCTCGGCGACCCGGCGTACTCCGACACCGTCCCGGAGGGCAGCGTCGTGAGCCAGACCCCCGCGAGCGGCACCGTCTTCCGGGGCGACTCCGTCACGCTCGTGGTCAGCCAGGGTCCCGAGCTGGTCGAGATCCCCGGTGGCCTGGTCGCCTCGGGCGTCGACAGCGCCACGGAGAAGCTCGAAGCCCTCGGCTTCGTGGTCGAGGTGGAGAAGGCGCCGGAGTACCTCGGGCTCGGCTACGTGTTCAGCGTCGACCCGCCCTCCGGCACGATGGCGCCCCAGGGCTCCACGGTCACCCTGTCCCTGATCTGACCGTGACCGGCCACGCCACCGAGCGGCGCACGGCGCTGCTGGCCACCCTCGCCCTGCTCTCGGTCACCGCGGTGTGGGGCAGCACGTTCTTCCTCACCAAGGACCTCCTGCTCCGGGTGCCGACCGCCGACTTCCTGGCGGTCCGGTTCACCCTGGCCTCCCTGCTGATGGTGGCGATCGCCCCGCGGGCGGTGGGACGGCTCTCGCCGGAGGCCCGGCGCCACGCGGCCACCCTCGGTGCGCTCTACGGCATCGCGCAGATCGTGCAGACGGTCGGTCTCGGACACACGGCGGCGAGCGTGTCGGGCTTCATCACCGGCCTCTACGTCGTCGCGACGCCGCTGCTCGCGGCGGTGCTGCTGCACACCCGGATCACGGCCTGGACGTGGGGTGCGGTGCTGCTGGCCACCGTGGGGCTCAGCGTGCTCAGCCTGGACGGGCTGGCCGTCGGCTACGGCGAGGCCCTCACCTTCGTCTCGGCGATCCTCTACGCGCTGCACATCGTCGGCCTCGGGGCCTGGTCGCGGCCACGCGACGCGATGGGGATGTCGATCCTCCAGCTGGTGGTGATCGCCGTCGTCTGCTGGATCGCGGCCGTTCCCGACGGCGTGGTGCTGCCACCGACGGCGGGCGACTGGGTCTCCCTGGTCTACATGGCCGCGTTCGCGGGCGCCGGCGCCCTGCTCGCGCAGACCTGGGCCCAGGCCCACCTCTCCCCGACCCGCAGCGCGCTGGTGATGAGCATGGAGCCGGTCTTCGCCGCGCTCTTCGCGGTGTGGCTGGGTGGGGAGTCGGCCGAGAGCCGGATGCTGCTGGGCGGCGCGATGGTGCTCGCGGCCATGCTGCTCGTCGAGGTGGGCCCGCGCCGCAAGATCGAGGGCGAGGTCCCCCACCTGTCGGTCTGAGGGGCCCTCTCAGCGCCGCGCCCTCTATCGTGTCGGCCGGAGGGAGTCCGATGAACCACTGCACCCAGTGCGGCGCCGAGCTCGGCGACGTCCGGTTCTGCACGAACTGCGGGCAGCCGTTCGCCGCCGACGAGGCCGAGCTCGAGTCCTGGCGCACCGACACGGCCGAGCGCCCCCGCGCCGCCGTTCCCGCAGCACCCTCCACCACGGCTGACCCCGCCCCCACCGTCACCCGCGAGCCGGTCGTCCCGCCCCCTGCCTCCTCCCGCGCCGAGCCGGCCCGCTTCCCGCTCTTCGCCGACGAGACCGGCACCGGCGAGCTGCCGTCGTACGCCGGACCGGCGGCCGCGCCGCCCGTCCGCGACGACGACGACCGGCCGGGCGCGGCCGGGTGGCTGCCGTGGGTCGTCGGGCTGGCCGTGCTCGTCCTGGTCGCCGGGTTCGGCTTCTGGCTGCTCACCGGCGACGACGGCGCCACCGACCCCGAGAACGCGACCGCCACCGAACAGGTCCGGGAACCGACCCGCGAACCCGAGCCGAGCGACACCCCGAGCGCGTCGCCGACCGAGGCCGAGACCACCCCGGCGCAGGAGCCCGACGGCCCCACCGACCTCGCCCGCTTCGCCGCCGTCGATGCTCCGCCGCCGGCCGCGCCCGGGCAGGACAACAGCGGGAACGTGGTGCGCTACGTCGCCACCAACATGGTCGACGGCGTGCCCGAGACCACGTGGCGCACAGCCGGCGACGCGACCGGGTCGACCATCACGTTCACCTTCGCCGAGCCGACCAGGCTGAGCGAGCTCGGCCTCATCAACGGCTACGCCAAGGTCGGCCAGGACGGCCAGGGCATCCTCGACTGGTACCACGGCAACCGACGGGTCCTGTCGGTCGAGTGGGTGCTCGACGACGGCACCACGGTCAGCCAGGACCTCGACGACACCACGATCGTGCAGACCGTCGCGGTGAAGAAGGTCGAGACCCAGACCGTGCGGCTCCGGCTGCTCGAGGTCTCGCCGCCGGGCAAGGGACGCGCCTCGCGTGACTACACCGCGATCAGCGACGTGCGCCTGTTCGGCACCACGACCTGACAACCGGCCCGCACGTCGGAGACACCGGCTAGAGTCCCCGGTCGAACAGTGGTCCACGGGGGAACGTCGAGGCCGGGTGCGCGTGAGCGCGCCAGGTGCCGAAGGCACCCTCGGGCACCCTCCCTCCGTCCGACGAAAGAGACCCCATGCCCTTCTGCAGGCACTGCGGCCACGAGCTGCCCCCGACCGGGCGATTCTGCCCCGACTGCGGGGCCACCCGCGAGAGCACCGAGCCCGAGACCGTGGCCGAGACCCGGCCCCTGGCCGCGGCCGACCCGACCACCCCTCCGACCACCCCTCGACCACCCCTCCGGCGCCCGCCCCTACGCCCTCTCCGCAGCCGGCCGGACGCACCCTCCCCCCGGCTGCGACGGCAACCACGGCACCATCCCTGCCGGCACTGGACCTGAGTCGCCTGCTGGTGGGCAACTGGCTCGGAGCCTCGGTGGTGGCCGCCAGCGCGCTGCTGACCAGCGGGGTGCTCTCGGTGGTGATCGCACTGCTCGGCAAGCCGGTCGACTTCGGTCTCGACAACTCCCTGACCCTCGTCGCGGTGCTGATGACCGGTGCGTTCGGCGCCGACCTCACCGCCGAGCTCGGCGTCCTCGGGGTCGACGCCCAGGCATCGATCGCGGCGTTCCCGCTGACGATCACGGTGGCCACCCTGGCCGTCGCGGTCCTGGTCTTCCGACGGGTGACCGCCGGTTACACGCGAGCCCGCGACGCCGTGGCCGATGCAGCCCGGGCCTCGGTCATCCTCGGCCTGGCGCTGATGATCATCGCCCTGGTGTTCCGCGCCGACTCGCGCGAGTTCGGCCGGGGCTGGGGGGCCGAGCTCGGCCGGTCCCTCGACGCACGCATCGAGTTCGGCGCCAGCGCCGCCGGTGCCTTCGGCCTCGGCACCCTCCTCCTGTTCGTGGTCCTGGCCGCGAGCTGCCTGGTCCGCAGCGGTTGGTGGCCCCCGCAGGTCGAGCGCTTTCGCGACTGGGTGGCCGCACCCCTGTACGGCGTGGGCGTCCTCGGGTTGCTCCTGCCGGTCGTCGGCCTGGTCGGGTTCGGCCTGTTGATGATCAGCGGGGACGCCGTCGACGACGTCACCGACCCGAGCGGGGAGGACCTTCGCACCTCGACCGCCCTCATCGTGACCCTGCTCGCCAGCGGTGGCATGTGGCTGCTCGGACTGGGTGCCGGTGGCGCCTTCGGCACGCGCGGCGGCGGAGACAGCCGTGGCGAGGACCTCCACCACCTCGGGCACTACGCCGACGAGTCCCCGGGGCTCTGGGCCGCGCCGTTCGTCATGATCCTCGTGGTGGGAGGCCTCACGTACCTGGTCGCTCGACGGGCCGCCGCCGGTCGGTTGCTCCCGGCACTCGTGGGTTGGGTGGTCACCGTGCTCGTCTGCGTCCCGTTCCTCGTCAGGATGTCCGGGCTGCACGCGTCCATCGAGGGCTCCGGCGCCGGCCAGGACTTCGATCAGTGGGGCTGGATCGGTCTCCTCGGCTGGCAGTCGACGATCCTGCTGACCGTCGTGACCCTGGCCGTGGCGTCGCTGCTGCTCTGGCGAGCCGGTGCGCTCACCGGCGTCGGCGCCCGGGCCCGCGAGCTCGGCAGCCGGGTGCAGAGCAACCCGGCGCGCACCACGTCCGCGCCCGCGCCTACTCCCCCGTCGAGCCCGTCGAGCCCGTCGAGCCCGTCGAGCCCGACGAAGCCCACGGACTGAGCGACGACAGCACCGCGGCCGCCCGCCCAGCGGCCGCGGCATCGACGTCGAGGTGGGTGACCAGCCGGACGGTGCGCGGACCGACAGCGCTGATCCGCACCCCCGCGTCGGCCGCCCGGGCGACGAAGCCGGCCGCGTCGTCGTGCGGGACGACGACGATGTTGGTGTCGACTCCTGCGGGGTCGACACCGCACGCCTCCGCCAGCAGTCGGGCGTGGGCGTGGTCGTCGGCGAGCCGCTCGACGTGGTGGTCCAGGGCGTGCAGGCCGGCGGCGGCGAGGATGCCGGCCTGCCGCATCCCGCCCCCGAGCCGCTTGCGCCAGGTCCGTGCCTCGGCCACGAGGTCGGCCGGGCCGACGACGAGGGACCCGACCGGGGCACCGAGCCCCTTGGACAGGCACACGGCCAGGACGTCGGCCAGCGCGCCGTACTCCGCGAGCGGCGTGCCGGTCGCGACGTGCGCGTTCCAGATCCGCGCGCCGTCGACGTGGATGCGGGTGCCGACGCCGTCCGCCCAGGTGCGCAGCGCCCTGAGCTCGTCGAGGGGGACGACCGCTCCCCCGGCGAAGTTGTGGGTGTTCTCGACCGAGACCGCGGCCGTGGCCACGAAGTAGGGCCCCAGGTCCGGGGCGAAGAGCTCCTCGACCAGCGGCAGCGGCAGGCGTCCGTCGGGCGAGCGCCAGGTGCGCATCGTGACGCCGCCGACCGCCCCGTGGGCGCCGAGCTCGGCGCGGGCGATGTGCGCACGGGACTCGCAGAGCACCTCCTGGCCGGGCGCGACCAGCCCCCGCACCGCCAGCACGTTGGCCAGGGACCCGGTCGGGGTGAACAGCGCGGCCGCGTGGCCGAACAGCCCCGCCACCCGCTCCTCCAGCGCCCGGACCGTCGGGTCCTCGCCGTACACGTCGTCGCCGACCTCCGCGGAGGCCATCGCGTGCCGCATCGCCTCGGTTGGCTGGGTGACGGTGTCTGAGCGCAGGTCGATCACGTCACGATCCTGTCAGGCGACCGCCCGAACCTCCTGAGCGAGTCTTGAAGTTCTTGAGTGAGTCAGCGCTGCCCTTTCGCTGGTTCCCCGGATATCCGGGGAACCAGCAGGGTGCTCAGGCCTGGCGCAGCATCCGAGCGACGAGGAAGGAGAGCTCGAGGGACTGGACGCGGTTGAGGCGGGGGTCGCAGACCGACTCGTAGCGGTCGGAGAGCCCGGCCTCGTCGAGCAGCTCGCCGCCGCCGACGCACTCGGTGACGTCGTCACCGGTGAGCTCGACGTGGACGCCGCCGGGCCAGGTGCCGAGCGAGCGGTGGACGTCGAAGAAGCCCTGGACCTCCTCGATCACGTCGTCGAAGTTGCGGGTCTTGTAGCCGGTGGAGGTCTCGAAGGTGTTGCCGTGCATCGGGTCGCAGACCCACGCGACCTGGACGCCGGCGGCGGTGACCTTCTCGATCAGGGTCGGCAGGCCCTCGCGGATCTTGCGCGCACCGAAGCGGGTGATGAACGTCAGCCGGCCGGGGGTGTTGTCGGGGTTGAGCCGCTCGGCGAGCGCGAGCGCGTCGTCGGGGGTCGTCGAGGGGCCGAGCTTCACGCCGATGGGGTTCTTGATGTGGCGCAGCAGCTCGACGTGGGCGCCGTCGAGCTGGCGCGTGCGCTCGCCGATCCAGACGAAGTGCCCCGACACGTCGTACGGCGCCTGGGTGCGCGAGTCGATGCGCGTCATCGCGTGCTCGTACTCCAGCACGAGCGCCTCGTGGCTGGAGTGGAAGTCGACCCGGTGGAACTCGTCGGGGTCGGCGCCGATCGCCTTCATGAAGGTCAGCGCCCGCTCGATGTCGTTGGCCATCTGCTCGTACTGCTGGCCGGCGCTGCTCTCGCGCACGAAGTCGGTGTTCCAGGTGTGGACCTGGCGCAGGTCGGCGTAGCCGCCGGTCACGAAGGCGCGCACGAGGTTCAACGTGGAGGCGGAGGCGTGGTAGACGTCGATCAGCCGCTGCGGGTCGTGCCGGCGGGACTCCGCGGTGAAGTCGAAGCCGTTGACGGCGTCGCCGCGGTAGGCCGGCAGCGTCAGCTCGTGGCCGTCGACGGTGCGGGTCTCCAGGTCGGAGGAGCGCGGCTTGGCGTACTGCCCGGCGAGCCGGCCGACCTTCACGACCGGGACGGACGCGGCGTAGGTCAGCACGACAGCCATCTGGAGGATGACCCGCAGCTTGTTGCGCACGTTGTCGGCGGTGACCCCGTCGAGGGTCTCCGCGCAGTCACCGCCCTGGAGCAGGAAGGCCTCACCCCGCGCGACCGCCGCGATCTTGGCCGTCAGGTCGTCGCACTCGCCGGCGAAGACGAGCGGCGGCTGCTTGCGGAGCCGGGCCACGGCCGCCTCGACGGCGCCCGGGTCGGCGTACGTCGGCTGCTGGGCAGGGCCCATCGCGTGCAGCGCGGCGAGGTCGGGGATGGTGCTGGTCACCTCTCCAGCGTACGGGGCGGGAGCCCGGCGCCGTGCGGCGCCGGGCTCCCGTGGACAGACCCCGCGGGGGCGACGTCAGCTGACGTCGTCCTCCATGTGCTCGATGTCGCGGAACCCGGTGCGCTGGGCCCGGCTGCCGCGGTTGATCAGCCAGGTGATGACCCACAGCACGAGGCCGACGACCATCATGCCGCCGGCGATGACGTACTGCTCCTGCTGCTCCTCGGTGCGCGCCCACGGTCCGGCCAGGAACGCACAGCTGAGCGCGCCGATGATCGGGAGGATGAACGGCGCCTTGAAGTGGTCGTGCTCGACGGTGTCGGTGCGCAGCACCATCAGCGCGATGTTGACCACGGTGAAGACACACAGGAGCAGCAGCGCGGTGGTGCCACCGAGCAGCGTGAGGTTCGCGGCACCGTCCTCGGAGGCGCTGGCCCGCACGACGTAGATGATCAGGCCGAAGGACAGCAGCGTGGTGAAGAGGATCGAGACGTACGGCGTCCGCCGCTGCGGGTGGACCTTGCCGAGCACCCGCGGCAGCACGTCCTGGTTGGCCAGGCCGTAGAGCAGCCGGCTCGCCATCAGCATGTTGATGAGGGCGGAGTTGGCGACCGCGAACATGCCGATGAACGGGAAGATCTTGTCGAACGGCAGGTCCGGGGCACCGGCGGCGACCACCTGGTTGAGCGCCGGGCCGAGCTCCACGTTGGTGAGGTCGCCGACCGGGACGAGCGCGACCGCGGTGATCGAGACGAGCAGGTAGATCACGCCGGTGACGCCGAGGCCGGTGAGCATCATCTTCGGGAAGTCCCGGACCGGGTCCTGGCACTCCTCGGCCATGTTGACCGAGTCCTCGAAGCCGACCATGGCGAAGAACGCCAGTGAGGTCGCGGCCGTCACGGCGAAGAAGACGCCCTTGTCGCTCGGGCTGTCGAACACGATCACCCGCGAGAAGTCCGCGTTGCCCTGGGTGACGGCGTACATGCCGATGAAGATGATCAGCAGGAGGCCGGAGAGCTCGACCAGCGTCATGACCACGTTGGCCTTCACGCTCTCGCTGACGCCGCGGAGGTTGAGCAGCGCGACCAGGGTCATGAAGCCCAGGGCGATCAGCATCAGGCCGGTGCCACCGACCTCGAGGTCGAGCATGAAGCCGGCGTTGATGAAGCCGGCGAACGCGTTCGACGCCGTCGACGCGGACGTGATGCCCGAGCACATGACGGCGAAGGCGACGAGGAACGTGAAGAAGTGGACCCCGAACGCCTTGTGCGTGTAGAGCGCGGCACCCGCGGCCTGGGGGTACTTGGTCACGAGCTCCAGGTAGGAGAACGCGGTGATCGTGGCCACGATGAACGCCACGAGGAACGGGGCCCAGGCCGCGCCTCCGACCTCACCCGCGACGCTGCCGGTCAGCGCGTAGACGCCGGTGCCGAGGATGTCCCCGACGATGAACAGCAGCAGCAGCTTCGGGCCGATGACACGCTTGAGGTCCGGTTCGGGACCGTTCACGTCCTGTGTGGCCGGTGCGTTGGCACTCATGGCTTATCCCTTCGAGATGTGGATGAGCCACATGGTGGCCTAGATCACCTGTCGGGGCCACCACCACGCCGCCGGTCAGCCGAAGAAGACCTCGGCCTCGGCGTACTCCTTCGGGCTGACCAGCTTCAGCTCGCCGGTGCCCTCGATGAGGGGCACGCGGACGATGTCGGTGCCGCGCAGCGCCATCATCGTGCCGAAGTCGCCGTCCGCGACCGCATCCACGGCCTGGAGGCCGAAGCGGGTCGCGAGCCAGCGGTCGAACGCGGTCGGCGTACCGCCGCGCTGGACGTGGCCGAGCACGACGGCGCGGGCCTCCTTGCCGGTGCGCTTCTCGATCTCGTGGGCGACCATGTCGCCGATGCCGCCGAGCCGGACGTGCCCGAAGGCGTCCTTCTCCCCCGACACCAGCGTCATCTCGCCGCCCTCGCGCGGGACGGCACCCTCGGACACGACCAGGATCGGGGAGAAGTGCGACTCGAAGCGGGACTCGACCAGCGCGCACACCTCCTCGATGTCGAAGGGCATCTCGGGGATCAGCACGATGTTGGCGCCGCCGGCGATGCCGGAGTGCAGCGCGATCCAACCGGCGTGGCGGCCCATGACCTCGACGACGAGCACCCGGTGGTGGGACTCGGCGGTGGTGTGGAGCCGATCGATGGCCTCGGTCGCGATGTTGACCGCGGTGTCGAAGCCGAAGGTGAAGTCGGTGCCGGAGAGGTCGTTGTCGATGGTCTTCGGGACGCCGACCACGTTCACACCGAGGTCGGCGAGCTTGGTCGCGACGCCCAGGGTGTCCTCGCCGCCGATCGCGACCAGCGCGTCGACGCCGTCCTTGGCGAGGTTCTCCGTGATCTGCTCGACCCCGCCCTCGATCTTGAAGGGGTTCGTCCGGCTCGAGCCGAGGATGGTGCCGCCACGCGGGAGGATCCCGCGGACCTCGGGGACGCCGAGGGGCCTGGCGTGGCCCTCGAGCGGGCCCTTCCAGCCGTCGCGGTAGCCCACGAACTCGAAGCCGTGGATCTTGACGCCCTTGCGGACCACGGCCCGGATCACGGCGTTCAGCCCGGGGCAGTCGCCGCCACCGGTGAGCACTCCGACGCGCATCGTCACTCCTGGCACTGCTGAGGTGGATTGGATCGTTCACACAAACGCTGACCGACGCTAGCGGTCCGCCGGTCCCGCTGTCGACCGTAGGGTTCGGCGCATGACGTTCTCGATCGTGGCCCGCTCCGCCGACGGTGAGGCGTGGGGAGTCGCCGTGGCCTCGAAGTTCCTCGGAGTCGGCTCGGTCGTCCCGGCCGCCGTCGCGGGCGTGGGCGCGGTCGCCACCCAGGCCGACGCCAACGTCGCGTGGAAGGGCATCGCGCTCGCCCACCTCGACGAGGGCGCCACCGCCGGCGTCGCGCTCCAGCGCATGCTGGAGGAGGACGACGGGCGCGACCACCGCCAGGTCGGGATCGTCGACCTCGACGGCGAGTCCGTCTCGCACACCGGTCCGGCTTGCCTCGACTGGGCCGGCGGGGTCACCGGCGCCGGCTACGCGATCCAGGGCAACGTGCTCGCGGGTGAGGACGTCGTGCTCGCGATGCAGGCCGCCTGGGACACCTCCGACGACGACGCACCCCTGGGCCGGCGGTTGCTCGCCGCCCTCACGGCCGGCGACGACGCGGGTGGGGACCGACGCGGCCGGCAGAGCGCCGCGCTGCTCGTCGTACGGGACGGGGCCGGGTACGGCGGCGGCGACGACATCGAGGTCGACCTCCGCATCGACGACCACGCCGACCCGGTGACCGAGCTGGCCAGGCTGCTCGACCTCAACGACCTCTACCTCACTGCGTCGACCGAGGAGGAGAAGGTGCCGGTGACCCCGGAGCTGGAGCAGGAGCTCCAGTCCTTCGCCGCCGCCCGCGGCCACCGTGACTTCGCCGCCTGGGTCGGCACCGAGAACTACGAGATGCGGGTCGATCCCGCGCTCGCGTGGATCGACGAGAGGGTGCTCGACGTGGTGCGGGCGGGGGCGGCGTCGTGAGCGTCCTCGCGATCGACGCCGGCACGACCGGCGTCACCGCCGTCGTGGTCAGCCCCGAGGGCGCGATCGTGGCCAGGGGCTACGAGGAGTTCCGCCAGCACTTCCCGCGGCCCGGTTGGGTCGAGCACGCGCCGGAGGAGATCTGGCAGGCGACGCTCGAGGCGACCCGCGAGGTCCTCACGCTGGTCGACGCCTCCGAGCTGACCGCCCTCGGCATCACCAACCAGCGCGAGACCGTCGTGCTGTGGGACCGCGAGACGCTCGGGTCGCCCCGGCGGGCGATCGTCTGGCAGGACCGGCGTACGGCCGACATCTGCACGCGGCTGCGCGACGATGGCCACGAGGACCGCGTCGCCGAGCTCACCGGGCTGCGCCTCGACCCCTACTTCTCCGGCACCAAGCTGGTGTGGATCGCCGAGAACGAGCCCCACACCTGGGCGCACGTCGAGTCCGGGCGGTACGCCGTCGGCACGGTCGACTCCTACCTCATCGCGCGGATGACCCGCGGGGTCGAGCACGTCACCGACGTCTCGAACGCCTCGCGGACGCTGCTGTTCGACCTGGCCACGGGCGCGTGGTCCGACGAGCTGTGCACCCTCCTCGGCGTACCCACCGACGCGCTGCCGGAGGTCGTGGCGTCCTGGGGGGAGATCGCGGTCAGCGACGCCGCGACGTTCTGCGGGCTGTCGCTGCCGATCGCGGGCATCGCCGGCGACCAGCAGTCGGCGCTGTTCGGGCAGACCTGCTTCGACGTCGGCGACTCCAAGTGCACCTACGGCACCGGCTCGTTCATCCTCACCAACACCGGGACGACGCTGGAGCGCTCGGACGCGGGCCTGCTCTCGACCGCCGCGTGGCGCTCCCCCTCGGGCGAGCTGACCTACGCGCTGGAGGGGGCGATCTTCGTGACCGGCGCGGCCGTGCAGTGGCTGCGCGACGGGCTGCAGATCGTCGGCTCCGCCGCCGAGACCGCGGCCATCGCCGCGACGGTCGACTCCTCGGACGGGGTCGTGTTCGTGCCGGCGCTCACCGGGCTCGGCGCCCCGCACTGGGACCCCCACGCCCGCGGGCTGATCATCGGCCTCACCCGCGGCACCACCCGCGCCCACCTCGTCCGCGCCACCCTGGAGGCGATCGCCTTCGAGGTGCGTGACGTCCTCGAGACCATGCCCGGCCTCTCCTCGCTCCGCGTCGACGGCGGTGCCGCCGCCAACGACCTGCTGTGCCAGGTCCAGGCCGACCAGATCAACGTCCCCGTCGAGCGCCCCGAGATCGTCGAGACGACCGCCCTCGGCGCCGCCTTCCTCGCCGGACTCGGCACCGGCGTCTGGTCCTCCACCGACGACCTCCGCGACACCTGGTCCCTCGACCGCCGCTTCGAGCCCGCCCCCGACCGCACCGACGCCGATGCCTCCCACACCCGCTGGCTCGAGGCCGTCCGCCGCGCGGGCGGCTGGGCCGACCTGTAGGCGCTGGTTTCTCGATAGTCCGTGACGGAAATGCTGTCCCGGGAGCGGTTTCACGACATTTCCGTCACGGACTATCGAGAAGCACGACGCTCAGGCAGACCTGCGGTGCCGCAGCAGGTACGCCCGCTGGGCGCTGGTCAGGGCCCGTCGCTCCGCGACCGTGACGGTGGAGATCCACCACGAGGGCGGCTCGACCGTCCACCGACGGGCGGACGCAGGCACCCAGCGAGCCCTCCTCCTGGCTGCCAGCATCCGCGCGACCGTCTCGCCGGGCCGGGCGTCGGCCGTCACGGTGAAGCACTCGAGCCCCAGGTCGCGGTAACCCTCCTCCCGGCGGATGTCGGCGGCGCGCTGTCGCCCGTCGAGGTGCACCGCACCGTCGTACTCCCCGACGACGCCCGCCTCGACGTCGAGCAGGTCAGGGGTACCGATGTGGCGGCCACCGAGATCGAAGACGGGCTGGTTCATCAACGGAGGTGGCAGGCCGGCGTCGAGGCGCCACGTGAGCATCATGCTGACTTCCCGCGGGGACCAGCAGTTCTCGTCGGCCAGATGCATCGCGCGGCGCGCCTGCGGGATCCCGATCCACCCCGACAGTCCCTGCCGCGGCGCGAGCCCGAGGTAGTCGTCGACCTCCCGGCGGGAGACCAGGTCGTCGAAGGCCGCCATGGCAAAGGCGCAGGCGGCCTGCCTCGGATCGTCGGCGTAGCGCATCAGGAAGGCAACCGACCGCGCATGGATCGTCACCGGTAGGCCGTCGACGATGAGGACCTCGCTGCCGCGGATCCGTTCCTCACACAGACGTACGCCCGGCCACGGTCGGAGGTCGTCCCACATCGCCAGCTCCACCGGCAGACCGGTGGGATCCACTGCTGTTGCCCCGTCGAACCAGCGCGATCGCGCCCACCGCAAGGCTGCCCACCCGGTGACGGCGCCCCCACCCGGCCGGATCCGCACCGCCGCTTCGACGATGCGTTGCTCGACCGAGAGAGGCACGGATCGATGCACGTACCACCCCCAGCCGACCTGACGCCAGGACGGCCCCCGCGCCTGGCCCGGTGTCGGGCCGGCCACCCCCCGCGGGTCCAGACGCACCGGACGCACCACCCCGGGACGAGCCGGGTGGAAGGGCGGAGTGAGCGGTCCGAGGCCGGGCACTCCCCCATGATCGTCACTACTCGGACGTCGCCGCGGAGTTCTCCACAGGGGGCCGCGGATCGCGATAGTCCGTGACGGAAATGTCGTCAGGAGGGTCCGTTCACGACATTTCCGTCACGGACTATCCCCCTCCACCCTCACTGGCGACCGTCCAGCTTCGCCAGCGCCTGCTCGGCGTCGGCGTGCGCCTTCTCGGCGTCGGCGAGGTCGGCGTCGGCGGAGGAGCGGGTGTCCTCGGCGTCGGCGAGCTCGTCCTCGACCTCGTCGTAGGAGGACTCGAGGGTGGTGAGCCTGCGGCGAAGCTCCTCGGCCTCGGACTGGAGCTGGAGGGCGCGGGCCTCGAGGCCGGCGACGTCGGCGGCGGCGGCAGTGGCCGCCTGCCGGGCCTCGTCGAGGGCGTCGGAGGCCTCGGAGACCCGCTCGCGGGCGGCCTCGACGGCCTTGGAGTCGGCGTCGGGGTCGGGGACGAGGTGGAGCTCGGGGGGCGGCCTGGTGGTCGGGCTGGGGGTGAAGCCGAGCGCGTCCGGCGTGGCGACGGCCGAGCCGAGGTCGACCTCGTCGACGCCGGTCGAGGCCAGCGCGGTGACCAGCAGGCCGCTGCGGACCGCGTCGGCGCAGCGGGCGTCGAGCATCGCCGCGGTCAGGGTCGACTCGACCTGGTCGGCGACCGCCTGCGTGACCTTCACGCCCTCCCCCGACGCCAGGGACCGGGCGCCGGTCGTGACCGCCGCGGTGAGCTGGCGTCGCTGCCGGGTCAGCGCCCGCAGCTCCTCGCCCTTCATCCCCGCCGCGGCCTCGCGCAGCGCGGTCCCGAGGTCGAGCACCTGGGTGACCTGGTCGGCGTCCCGGCGTACGAGGAGGTTGACGACCCAGGCCGCCAGCGACGGCTTCTTCAGCGCCTTCACCGGAGCGGCGAGGTCGGTCCCCTTGAGCTCCTTGGCACGGGCGTCGCGCGCCGGGGTGAAGTCGGCCAGCGCCAGCGCGTAGAGCTCGTCGGCGATGCCCAGCAGGTCGTCGGTCACCCTCGGATCCTAGGATGCGTGGTCGTGGAGATCTGGACGACCGTCGCGTGCAGCAAGACCCGCGCCGCCCTCGACGGGCTGCAGCGCGCGGGCGAGCCGTACTCCACCCGCTCCTGCCTCGACCTCCCGCCGACGCCCGAGGAGTTGTACGACGTCCTGCGTCGCCTCGGCGCCGAGCCCTGGGAGATCGCCCGCGGCCTGGAGAGCGCGGAGGCCGGCTTCGGCGACCTCCCGCGCGACGCCGACCACCGCGACGACTGGGTCGCGGGGCTGGTCGCCCACCCGCGCGCGATCCAGCGGCCGATCATCCTGCTCGACGACGGCACCGCCGTGGTCGCGCGCGACCCCGAGACCCTCGACCGGGTGCTCGGGACCTGAGTCACATGTCGTTGCCGAGGAAGCCCCCGTCCATCACCGGCCCCCGGTCGAACAGCTCGCACTCCCCGGTGACCGGGTCGCAGTCGTAGTAGGTGTTGCCGTCGTTGGTCCGCAGCGACACCATCACCGAACCGTCCGAGTCGAGGTTGACGAAGGGTGTGCCGAGCGCGGTCGGGGACGTCGAGCCGGAGCGGCTCGCCCCCGTCGGTCGACCGCAGCGTCTCGCTCCAGTAGAGCTCGTGGGCGCCGTCGAAGGTCAGCAGCGACTCGAGCCCGTCCGCCGGCGCGAACCGCCACGCGGCCCCCAGCGGGCTGTCGGTGGGCAGCGTGCCGGTGCCGAGCACGACCCGGTTGCGGACGTCGGCGACCCGGAAGCCGTCGATCGTCGACCACTCTGACATCGGGGTCGGAGAGGTCGAGCACCATCGTCTCGTCGACGTCGAGTCGCCGTACGAACGCGAGGTCGTCGTCGATCCCACCGAGAGCCAGCGTCGCGGCAGGCCTCCGCCTCGCACGGCACCGCGACCGCGACGGTCCTGCTCGGAGCCGTCGACCGAGTGGACCGAGAGCGTGGCTCCGTCAACCGCGCGCGGGTAGCCAGCCGATCCGGGGCGGCACGGCGTCGTACTTCACGTTGGTCTGGATCGGACGCGCGTCCTCGATCCGCCGGGCGAGCAGCTCGACCGTCCCGTCCTCGTGCAGGATCCGCACCGACTGGTCCTCGCCGACCCACACCACGCCCCAGGGCGTCGCGGAGGCCCGGGTGTCCAGGCGTGGACCAGGCCGATGTCGAAGGTGGCGCCGCCGAGGTGGAGCTTGCCCCGTGCGCGTCGTCGTACCAGGCCCGCGCCCCTGGCCGTAGTCCAGGGCCGGCAGCCCGGCGGGTTGCACGGCCCTGCCCTCGTCGGGGGTGCGGGTCGCGAACGCGACCCCGCCGGCCACGACGGCCAGGGCGGCGACGAGTCCGACCGCGGTGGTGGCCGCGCGGCGTCGTTCACCGGTACGCCGAGCGGCCTCGACGTCGACGACCGGGACCTCGAGCGTGTCGAGGTGGTCGTGGAGGCTGCGCGTGAGCGTGTCCTCGAGGTTCATACCCGTTCCCCTTCCAGGGTGGTGTCGGCGAGCAGGGAGCGCAGGTGGCCGAGCGCGGCCGAGGCCTGCGACTTGACCGTCCCGGGCCGGATGCCGAGCGCGTCGGCGATCTCCGCCTCGCTCAGCTGCTCGTAGTAGCGCAGGACGACGACGGCGCGCTGCCGCGGCGCGAGCCGGCCCAGCGCCTGCCAGACCGCGTCGGAGGTGTCGTAGGACGACTCCGCCGAGGCCGCCGACCGCTCGGGCAGCGCCTCCGACGGGAGCTCCGAGGACGACGCCCTGCCGGCGCCACGAGAGCACCTCGTTGACGACCATCCGGCGCACGTACGCCTCGGGCTGGTCGGCCCGGGACACCCGGCGCCAGCGGGCGTAGGCCTTGCCGAGCGCCGCCTGCACGGCGTCCTCGGCGTGGTGGTGGTCGCGGGTGATGGCGTACGCCGCGCGGAACAGCCGCGGCGACACCGCCGTCACGAACTCCTCGAACTCCACCTCGAGATCTGACCTCATCCCCGTCCTTCCGCTCGGTGCCCTGTCACCCATCTGACGCATCGAGGGACCCGGCCGGTTCGTCCAGGAGGTACTCGATCTCGAGCGGGTACGGCGGCCACTCCGCCCGCCGCTCCGCACCGCCGATCCGCCAGCCGAGCCGCTCGTAGAGCCGCCGCGCCCGCTCGTTGGCGGCCAGGCACCACAGCCGGGTCACGCCGTACGCCGACGCACGGGCGACCGCGGCCGCACCCAGCCCGCTCCCCCACCGGTCCGGGTGGACGGCGAGGTGTCGCAGCCGGTCCCGGTCGCGCGCGAGCAGGGCGTCCAGGCGCCCTGCGGCCGGGAGCACCTCGACGACGACGTCCGGGTCGGCGAGCAGCGTCCGCCAGCGATCGAGCACGTCGTCGTACGGGTAGGGGTGGTCGGCGGGCGGGAAGACGTGCGCCAGGGCGACCAGGTTGGCGTCGCGCTCGAGGTCGGCGAGCGGGAGGGCGTCGGCAGGCGTCGCCGCCCGCCAGTCACTCATCCTCGGCGTCGAGGCCCTGCTCGATGGCGTAGCGGGTGAGCTGGACGCGGTTGTGCATCTGCAGCTTGCGCAGCGTGTTCTGCACGTGGTTCTGAACGGTCCGGTGGGAGATCACGAGCCGCTCGGCGATCTGCTTGTAGGACATCCCCTTGGCGACCATCTTGAGGATCTCGGTCTCGCGGTCCGTGAGCGGATCGGCCTTCTCGGCCTCCGGCGGACCGTCGGCGATCCGGCGGAACTCCCCCAGCACCAGCCCGGCCAGCCCCGGGGTGAAGACGGTGTCGCCGGCGGCCACGCGTCGTACGGCGTCGAGCAGCTCGGGCCGCTGCGCCGACTTCACGAGGTAGCCGGTCGCGCCGGCCTTCACCGCGGCGAGGACGTCGGCCTGCTCGCCGGACGCCGACAGGATCAGCACCCGGGCCGACGGGTCGTGGGCGAGGACGTTGGCGGTCACCTCGACGCCGTTGGGGCCCGGGATCTGGAGGTCGAGCACGACCACGTCCGGGCGTGCGGCCGGGAAGCGGGCGATCGCCTGGTGGCCGTCGGCGGCCACGCCCACGACGTCGAACCCGGCGTCCTGGAGGTCGCGTTCGACCGCGTCGCGCCACATCGGGTGGTCGTCGACCACCATCACCCGGATCGGCCGCTCGGTCCCCGTCTCCGTCATGCCGCGGACCCTAGCCGCATCCAGCGGCCGCGTCGGTGACCCAACGGCTCGTCGTCCTCACCGACCTCGGCTGGTCGAGGGTGCAGGTCACCAGCCGCGACCAGCCGACGTCGCGGGCGTCCTCGAGCGCGACCGTCGCCCACCCGGGGGTGTCGGTGAGTCGTGGTCCGGCGTCGGTGTCGGTGAAGTCGCCGGTGCGGAAGGCCCCGCCCGGGGCCGGCGCGGTTCCCGCGAACGCCTCGGCCAGCTGACGGTGCCGCCACGACAGCAGCTGCACCACCCCGCGTCCGGAGTCCTCGAGCGCGAGCGTGAGGTCGGCGTCGGGGTCGAGCAGCGCGAGCACCCGGCCCGGCTCGCCGCCCGCGACCATCAGCGAGGTGACCGTCAACCCCGACCGGGTCGCCCCCTCCGCCGCGGTCCACAGCGTCACCGCACCCCCCAGCCGGCCGCGGAACCGGCGTACCGGGTCGGGCTCGGCGTCAGCGAACGGGTGGGTGGAGTGGATCGTCACGCGTCGAGCGTACGGCGGCGCGGCACGACCAGCTCCCACTCCGTGCCGTGGGGGCCGGAGTCGAGGGTCGCCGTGCCGCCGATGTCCGCGACGCGGGCCACGATCGACTGGGAGACGCCGAGCCGGCCCTCCGCCTCGGCCTGCGGGAGCCGGTCGGCGGGGATGCCCGGGCCCTCGTCGCGGACCGTGACGGTGACGGCACCGGGGGCGTCCTCGAGCAGCACCCAGGCCGCGCGCGTCGGCGCCGACGTGGGTGGTGACGTTGTCGAGGCAGGCGCGGACGGCGGCGAGCAGCTCGGCGGCCACCTCGGCCGGCAGCTCCACCGGCGTCCCGGGAGTGACCACGGTGACCGGCGAGCCGCACGGCCCGCGAGAGGTCCTCGAGCGCGGCGGCCAGGTCGGTCGACCCGGTCACCTCCTGCACGTCCTGCTGGCGGATCAGCGAGCGCAGCGCGCCCTCCTGCTCACCGGCGAGCCGGCCGAGCTCGGCGAAGTCCGGGGAGAGCCGCTCGAGCTCGGTACCCCGGCGCTGCACCAGCGACAGCACCTGGAGCACGCCGTCGTGGACCGCGCGCGCCAGCCGGGTGCGCTCCTCGGCCGCGACCGCCTGCCGCAGCGCCGCGTCGCGCTGCTGCTCCATCCGGTGCAGCGACCCGGCCATGAAGCCGACGATCGGGCCCCCGATCAGCAGCAGGAACACGTTGCCGTAGTTGCTCTGGGACACCTCGGTGCGCACCGAGAGGTCCGCGGCCGCGAGCAGCACCCCCGCGACCAGCCCTCCCCTCGCGTGCCAGCGGATCGCCCACGCCAGCAGCGCGGCCATCACCCAGAAGCCCGGGATCGTGGCCCGCATGTCCTCGCCCTTGACCAGCGGCGAGACCAGCAGCAGGGCCAGGGCCATCCCCAGGTCGGCGACCAGCAGCCAGGCGGTACGCCGCAGCGGCTCGGCGTACGCCCAGACCGCGGCGGCAGTCCACGCCGCCATCACCGCCACGCACACCAACCCCAGGACCGGGTGCTCGAAGTTGTCGGCGCGGTAGAGGTTGAGGGCCAGCGCGTTGACGAGGACGACGACGCGCAGCACGGCCAGCGCCCGGAACAACCGGTCCTCGACCGCGAGGTCGGGGCGCTGGAACAGCCGCCACCGCGGCCGCTCGTCGCTCAGGACGCCTTCTTCTCGTCGGCCACGGTCCGCGGCCGTCGGTGGCGGCGGCCTGGGCGGCCTCGGCCTCCTTGGCCTCCTTCTCCAGCCGCTTCGACTCGTCCTTGGCCCGGGTGGCGTACATGTCGACGTACTCCTGACCGGAGAGCCGCATGATCTCGTACATGATCTCGTCGGTGATCGAGCGGAGGATGTAGCGGTCGTTCTCCATGCCCTCGTAGCGGGAGAAGTCCAGCGGCTTGCCGAACCGGACGCCGGGGCGGGTGATCGACCCGAACTTCTTGCCCGGCGGCGCGACCACGTCGGTGCCGAGCACCGCCACGGGGATCACCGGGACCTTGGTCTCGAGTGCGAGCCGCGCGACGCCGGTCTTGCCGCGGTAGAGCTTGCCGTCGTGGGAGCGGGTGCCCTCGGGGTAGATCCCGAAGAGGTCACCCTCCTCGAGGATCCGGCGGGCCGAGGACAGCGCGCCCTCGGCGGCGGAGGCTCCGGAGCGGTCGATCGGGACCTGGCCGGCCCCGGAGAAGAACTTCTTCTGGAACCAGCCCTTGATGCCCGGCGTGGTGAAGTACTCCGCCTTGGCGACGAAGGTGACCCGGCGCGAGAGCGTCAGCGGCATGAACAGCCAGTCGGCGTACGAGAGGTGGTTGCTCGCGAGGATCGCTGGGCCTTCGTCGGGCACGTGTTCCTCGCCCTCGACCTGCGGACGGAAGACGATACGCAGCACGGGGCCGATGGCGATCCACTTCAGGAACCAGTAGAACACCGAGCGACCTCCCAGAACGGTCCGAGTCCGACGCCGGAACTCTAGACCCTCGCTCCGCGGGACCCATCCTCACGAGGCCCACGGGTGGTGCACAATCCCGCCATGCCCACCGCAGCGAGCCCGCACCCCCTGACCCAGCCGATGTCGGCACCGGCCACGCCCGACCTCACGGGCGGCCGTGCCGTCGGCGTGCTGCTCGTGCACGGCTTCACCGGCTCACCGGCGTCGATGCGCCCGTGGGCCGAGCACCTGGCGGCGCTGGGGTACGCCGTGGAGGTGCCGCTGCTGCCCGGTCACGGCACCCGCTGGCAGGACCTGAACCAGGTGACGTGGCAGGAGTGGTACGACACCGCCTCCGCGGCGCTGGACCGGCTGCTCGCGAGCTGCGAGGCGGTCGTGGTGGCCGCGCTGTCGATGGGCGGCTCGGTGGTGCTGCGGCTCGCCGAGGAGCGGCCCGACGACGTCGCCGGCATCGTCCTGGTGAACCCCTTCGTCTCCAGCACCCGCAAGGAGCTGGTCGCGCTGCCCGTGCTCCAGCGCGTCCTCGCGTCCTTGGCCGGGCGTCGTCAACGACATCAAGCTGCCCGGGCAGGACGAGCTCGGCTACACCCGGCTCCCGCTCAAGGGCCTCCACCAGATCACCCGGATGTGGAAGGTCGTGGTGGCGGACCTGCCGCGGGTGACCCAGCCGCTGCTCTACTTCCAGTCCACCGAGGACCACGTCATCGACCAGTCGTCGGCCGAGACCGTGATGTCGGCCGTGTCGTCGCGCGACGCCGAGCGCCGGGAGCTGTCGAACAGCTACCACGTGGCGACCCTCGACCACGATGCCGAGCGGATCTTCACCGAGTCCGCGGAGTTCATCGCGCGCGTGACCGCCTGACGTACGCTCGCTGGGTGAGCGGGACCAGCCGGGACGACGACGCATGGCGCGCGATCGTCGAGAACTACGGCGAGCGTGCCGAGGTCGAGGAGCTTGCCGGCTCCTGAGCCGGAGCCCGAGCCGTTCGACCCGTCGTACGACGAGGTCGACGGCACGCCCGACGAGCGCGACCGCTTCGTCCCGCCGGACCCCGGTCCCGGGCCGCGCATGGTGCTCCCCCGTGACCTCCCCTGGCTCGGCGTCCTCGGCGTCCCGGTGCTCCTGATCGCCTCGCTCCTGGCGGGTGTCCACCTGCCCACGTGGTTCGGCTACCTGCTCGTCGGGGCGTTCGTCGGGAGCTTCGTCCGGCTGGTCCTCACGATGCGACGCGGCGGGCGCGACCCCTGGGACGACGGCGCCCGGGTCTGACCCCTACAGTCGCTCGGGTGAGTGTCAAAGAGACCGTCGAAGTCACCGGCCACCTGATGGACAGCGGCATCCTGAGCCGCATCCTGGACGACATCCGCGAGTACGGCGCCGACTGGGTGATCACCAACATCGACGTGGGCCACGAGGCGACCGACGCCTCCACCGCGACCATCGACGTCACCGCCGACGACGACGAGTCGTTGCAGCGGTTGCTGATGCGGCTGCAGACCCGCGGCGTGAACCAGGTCGACCCGGGCGAGGCGACCATGGCCCGGGCCGAGCAGGACGGCGTCTTCCCGGACGGCTTCTACTCGACCACCAACCTGCCCACCAAGGTGCGGTTGTTCGGCCGCTGGCTCGAGGTCGAGAACCCCGAGATGGACTGCGGCCTCATCGTCGACGTCGACGCCGACGACACCCCCACCCGCATCCGCACCCTGCCGATGTCCGACATCACGACCGACACGTGGGTCGTGACCGGCGCCTCCGGCATCCGGGTGACCGTTCCCGAGGTCGACAAGGCCGGGGAGTCGTTCGGCTTCATGGAGTCCGACGTCTCCTCGGAGAAGCCGCAGGCCGTGCTCGTGCGCCAGGTCGCCGACGGCATGCGCGAGGCCAAGGCGCAGGGCAAGAAGGTCCTGTGGGTCGGGGGCCCGGGCGTCGTGCACACCGGTGCGGCTCCGGCGATGGTCGCGATGGCCGAGGCGGACTTCGTCGACGTCCTCTTCGCCGGCAACGCCCTCGCGACCCACGACATCGAGTCGTCCCTCTACGGCACCTCGCTGGGCGTCGACCTCGCCCACGGCCACGGCGTCGAGCACGGCCACGAGCACCACATCCGCGCCCTCAACACGATCCGCAAGGAGGGCTCGATCCGGGCCGCCGTCGAGAGCGGCATCCTCACCGGCGGGATCATGCACTCCCTGGTCACCCACGACAAGCAGTTCGTGCTCGTCGGCTCGGTCCGCGACGACGGCCCGCTCCCCGACGTCTACACCGACGTGATCGAGGGCCAGCGCGCCATGCGCGCCGCCCTCCCCGACGTGGGGTTCTGCCTGATGGTCGCGACCATGCTGCACTCCGTGGCCACCGGCAACATCCTCCCCGCCTCGATCCCGCTCGTCTGCGTGGACATCAACCCCGCGACGGTCACCAAGCTCGCCGACCGCGGTTCCTCCCAGGCCCGCGGCATCGTCACCGACGTCGGCCTGTTCCTCGAGCAGCTCGCCCGCGAGCTGGTCCCCGACTACCGCCGCCCGTGATGGCGATGTCGCCGGTCGGGGCGCTGCGGTTTCCCCGGTCGACCGGGGATCCCTCGACTTCGTAGCCGAAGTTTCGGGTACCAAGTCGAAGTTTCCCCGGTCGACCGGGGAAACCGCAGAACCCTCAGCAGTACGCCGCGCGCGCCAGCGCGGCAGCGCCCACGAGTCCGGCGTGGGGGCCGAGGGAGGCGCGCACGAGGGGCGGAGTGGTGCGGTGGCCGCCGCCGACGAGGTGGCGGGCGAGCGCGTCGCGGGCGGGGTCGAGGAGCTTGTCGCCGGCGTCGGAGACACCGCCACCGACCACGACCAGCGCGGGGTCGAAGGCGGCGACGAGATTGGCCAGGCCGACGCCGAGCCAGTCACCGATCCGGGTGAACGCGGCGCGGGCGACGAGGTCGCCGTCGGCGGCGGCGGCGGTGACCATCGGGCCGGTGAGCCGGGCCGGGTCGCCGTCGCAGAGCTCGGCGAGCACGGTCGGCTCGGTGCCGAGCCGCGAGCGGGCGTCACGCACGAGCGCGTTGCCGCTGCAGTACTGCTCCCAGCAGCCGCGCTGGCCGCACTCGCACGGATCGCCGTCGGGCACGACCTGCATGTGGCCGAACTCCCCGGCCATGCCGCTCGCCCCGCGCCACGTCCGCCCGTCCAGGACGAGCGCGCCGCCGATGCCGGTCCCGAGGGTGACGAGGAGCATCGAGCCCGCGCCCTGCCCCGCGCCGTACGTCGCCTCCGCGTGAGCGGCGCAGGTCGCATCGTTCTCGAGCAGGACCGGTGCGCCGATCCGCTGCGCCAGCCGGTCGCGGACGTCCTCACCGCGCCACGGCAGGTGGGGGGCGAACATCACCCGGGCACCGGTGGCGTCGACGAAGCCGGCCGCAGCCACGCCGACGGCGGTCGGGGGACGGCCACCGGCGGCCCGGAGCACGCACGTGGCGATCGCGTCCTCGACCGCCTCGGGAGCGGCCCGGCGTCCGGGTGTCACTCCGCGGGCCGAGCGAGCGACGCTGCCCTCGGGCCCGACGACGGCGGCGAGCACCTTGGTGCCCCCGACGTCGACCCCCACGACGGGGCCGTCGTCAGTGTCGGGCGAGGTCGGCGGCACCGATGATCCCGGCGGCGTTGCCGAGCGTGGCGCGGCGGATCTCGGCCAGCGGCCGGTGCTCGCGTCCCGGCAGGTGGACCCCGAACGCCTCGCGCAGCGGCTCCAGCAGCAGGTCGTCGGCCTCGCTCACGCCGCCGCCGATCGCGACCACGGCGGGGTCGAGGACCGTCACGAGGGACGCGATGCCCTCCCCCAGCCAGCGGCCGAGCTCGGCCAGCCGACCGATGGCGAAGGCGTCGCCGTCGCGCGCAGCCTCGGTGATCATGGGGCCGTCGATCTTCTCGACGTCGCCACCCGCGCGCTCCACCAGGGCGGCCGCGGCGGGTACCCCGTTCTCCGCGATCTGGCGGGCCTCGCGCACCAGCGCGGTCCCGCTCGCGTACTGCTCGAAGCAGCCGTGGTGCCCGCAGCCGCACAGGATCCCGTCCGGTACGACGCGCAGGTGCCCGATCTCGGCGCCGACGCCGTAGGCGCCGCGGTAGAGCTCGCCGTCGAGGACGAACCCACCCCCGACACCGGTCCCGACCGTGACGAGCAGCAGGTCGTCGACGTCGTGGCCGGCCCCGAAACGGAACTCGCCCCACGCGGCGGCGTTGGCGTCGTTCTCGACCACGACGGTCGTGTCGAGCTGCTCCTCGAGGTCACCCTTCACGTCGACGTCGACCCAGGCGACGTTGGGTGCGAACAGGACGCGGGCGCGGTCGGCCGCGACGTACCCGGGGGCGCCCACACCCACCGCCGTGAAGTCGTGGCGCTCGGCGAGCTGGCGGACCAGCCCCGCGATCGCCTGCTCGATGGCCTCGGCGTCCTGGGCCGGGGACTCGACCCGCAGCTGCTCGACGATCGTCCCGGAGTCGTCCACGACGCCGCCGGCGATCTTGGTGCCGCCGACGTCGATCCCGCACGCGAGGCTCACTGCTTGTCCTCCGGCCACTCGCCCTGTCCGTCCCCGTCGAGGTCGATTGTCTCCATCCCGGTCCGCGAGCCGCCGTCGGCCCCCCGTGCGGTCGTGGCGAGCAGACCCGGCGGCGGCCTGCATCAGCGAGGCGGCGGCCGTCGCGAGGTGGTCGCGCACCTCGGGGCTGACCTCGCGGATGGCGTGGACGGTGCGGCAGACCGGGCAGTACGTGCACTCCGGCGCGCCGGTCGCGACGTGGCCGTCGACCTCGCGCACGGCGTCGGCCGCCTGGCCGGCGAGGTCGGAGAGGCCGTGACCGAGGTCGCCGCCGTGCTCGCGGGCCCAGCCCGAGAGCGCGCCGAAGAGCTTGAACGCCTCGTCGCCGACCGAGCCGACGTCGTCGGGCTTCTCACCCGGGGTGTCGTTCACGTGACCTTCTCCTCGAACCGGACCTGGAGCTCGCCCTGCTCGACGCGCGCGCCCGCGGTGCGGTGGCGGGCCAGCACCGCCGGCAGGGTGAGGAGCCGACGATACGACCCCGTGCCCGGGCCGCGCAGGGTGACCACGAGCTCGTCGCCGTTGCGGGCGAGGTCGACCTCCGCCCGGCTGACGAACGGCAGGGCCAGGTGGAGCACCGCCCCGGACCCGGTGCGCTCCACCCGGAACGGGCCGTCGCCGGTCGGCGTCGCGAGCGGGTCGCTGTCGACGTACACCTCGGCCGCGAGGGCGGCGAGAGCCTCCACCCCGACCGGTTCGGCGGCGCGGTAGACCGAGCGCCACACCGGCAGCCCCTCGAAGGACTGATGGACCTGCTCGAGGACCGCGTCCTGCGAGACGACCCAGCCGGCCCGCCAGTCGTCGGCGCCCTCGGCCGGGAACACGCGGTTCGCGACGACGCCGTCGACGCGGTAGCCGTACAGCGACAGCGTCGTGTACGAGCGCCTCGCCTCGGCCAGGACCACGGACTCGGGAGTCAGCACCAGCCGCACGCTCGCGTCCGGTCCCGCCAACAGCTCCCGGACCTCCTCGAGCTCGCGGTGCAGCCGCTCGACGGCGTCGAAGACCGAGTCGTCGGGCATGGGCACTCCCGCCGCCCGGGAGAGCACCGGCTTCAGCGTGCGTACGACGCGGCGCTCGATCGGCAGCACCCGCTGCATGTACCACCCCAGCGCCTCGGGGAGCGCGAGCAGCCGCAGCGTCTCGGCCGTGGGCGCGCAGTCGACGACGATGACGTCCCAGGCGCCCGACTGCGCCTGGAGCCGCAGCTCGAGCAGCGCCAGCACCTCCTCGGCACCGGGGATGACGGTCAGCTCCTCGGCCGCGACCGGGTCGAGGCCGACGACGTCGAGCACGGAGAGCAGGTAGCCCTGGATCTCCGCCCACGACTGCTCGAAGCGGAGCTGGGCGTCGACCTGCTGCACGAAGAGCCGTTCGGCGACCTCGGTCGGCTCAGGCCCGACGGTCGCCCCGAACGCGTCGGAGAGGGAGTGGGCCGCGTCGGTCGAGAGCACCAGCGTGCGGTGGCCGGCGGCCGCTGCGAGGGCCGCGGTCCCGGCCGCGACGGTGGACTTGCCGACCCCGCCCTTCCCGGTGAAGAGGAGGACCCTCACGACTGAGTCATCCAGACTGGGATTCGACGCGCTTCTTCAGACCCTTGAGCGCGGTGTCGATGAGGATCTTCTCGCCCTTGCGCTTGAGCATGCCGATCAGCGGGATCGACAGGTCGAGCGCGAGCCGGTAGGTGACCTCGGTCCGGCCGTCGCCGAGGTCGCGGAGCACGTAGGCGCCGTCGAGGGCGCTGAGCATCTTGCCGGAGTCGAGGGTCCAGGTGACCTCGTCGTAGCCGTCCCACTCGTAGGCGAGCGTGTACTCGTCCTTGATCGGGGCGACGTCGAGCCTGAAGAAGACCTTCTCGGCCCAGCCCTCCGGACCGGCCTGGACGACGGTCGCCTCCTGCACGCCCTTGGCCCACTCGGGGTAGGCGGGGAAGTCGCCGATGACGTCCATCACGGCGGCGGGATCCGCGTCGACGACGATCGAGGAAGTGGTCTGCTCCGCCATGGCCAGCGAGCGTAGCGGACGGGGACGATAGCCTTCCGGGCGACATCACCACCCAACGCCTGGAGGACGCCGTGCGTGAGTACTCCACGCCGCTCGCGACCGAGATCCCGGCCACGGGCAACCTCACCGACGACGTCGTCACCAACGGCACCGACCACCCGGACGCGGTCGTGCTGGCCCGTCGTACCGACGACGGCTGGGCCGATGTCACCGCGGCGACGTTCCTCGCCGAGGTGCGGGCCGTGGCCAAGGGGCTGGTGGCCTCGGGGGTCGAGGCGGGCGACCGGGTCGCCCTGATCTCCCGCACCCGCTACGAGTGGACGCTCCTCGACTACGCGATCTGGTTCGCCGGCGCCGTGACGGTGCCGGTCTACGAGACCTCCTCGGCCGAGCAGATCGGCTGGATCCTGCGCGACTCCGGTGCCACCGCCGTGATGGCGGAGGGCCCCGCCCACCTCTCGCGGATCGCCGAGGTGCGCTCCGACCTCGAGGAGCTGCGCCACGTCTGGTCGATCGAGGACAACGGGGTCGAGGTGCTCACCCGGATCGGCGCCGACCTCGCCGACGACGAGCTGGAGGCGCGTCGTACGGCGGCGACGCCGCTGGACCTCGCAACCCTGATCTACACCTCCGGCACCACCGGCCGCCCCAAGGGCTGCATGCTCACCCACGGCAACTTCATGTTCGAGCTGGGCGTGGCCACCGACGAGCTGCCCGAGCTCTTCGACGAGGATGCCTCCACCCTGCTGTTCCTGCCGCTGGCGCACGTCTTCGCCCGGATCATCCAGGTCGGCTGTGTGAAGCGCCGGGTACGCCTGGGCCACACCAGCGACGTGCCGCACCTCGTCGACCGGCTCGGCGAGTTCGAGCCGACGTTCGTGCTGGCGGTTCCTCGGGTCTTCGAGAAGGTCTTCAACACCGCCTCCCAGCGGGCGACCGCCGACGGCCGGGGCGCCGATCTTCGACCGCGCCGCGCGCACGGCCATCGAGTTCTCCCGCGCCCAGGACCGCGCCCTTGTCGGTGGCCGGGTGCCGCTGCGGCTGCGCGCCCAGCACGCCTTCTTCGCCCGCACCGTCTATCCGCGGCTGCTGGCCGCGCTCGGCGGCCACTGCCGGTACGCCGTCTCCGGGGGAGCGCCGCTCGGCGACCGACTGGGCCACTTCTACCGCGGCGTGGGGCTGACCATCCTCGAGGGCTACGGCCTCACCGAGACCACCGCGGCCCTGACCGTGAACCAGCCGGCCGCCCACAAGGTCGGCACCGTCGGCCGCCCCCTGCCCGGCACCACCGTCCGGGTCGCCGACGACGGCGAGCTGCTCTTCGCCGGCGGCCAGGTGTTCGCCGGCTACTGGGCCAACGAGGACGCCACCCGCGAGGCGCTCGAGCGTGACGGCTGGTTCCACACCGGCGACGTGGGCGAGGTCGACGTCGAGGGCTTCGTCCGGATCACCGGCCGCAAGAAGGAGATCCTGGTGACCGCGGGGGGCAAGAACGTGTCTCCTGCCGTCCTGGAGGACCGCGTCCGGGCCCACGCCCTGGTCAGCCAGTGCCTCGTCGTCGGCGACGGCCAGCCCTTCATCGCCGCCCTGGTCACCCTCGACCCGGAGTCACTGTCCCCGTGGGCCGAGGAGCGCGGCAAGCCCACCGATCCCGCCCGTCTCACCGACGACGGCGACCTGCTCGAGGCGATCCAGGCCGCGGTCGACGACGCGAACGCGGCGGTGTCCAAGGCAGAGTCGATCCGCAAGTTCGTGGTCCTCCCCCACGACTGGACCGAGGAGGGCGGCCAGCTGACCCCCAGCCTCAAGCTCAAGCGGAACGTCGTGGCCCGCGAGGAGCGGGACGAGATCGCGTCCCTGTACCTGGCGTGACCCGCTCCCTGACATTTCGGGCACCAGTTTCGTGAAACAGGTGTGACTCCAGAGGTTTCTCACTACAGTTTTGCGGGCGTGCTGATGGTGACGGCGCGGAACCTCGGGTCCGTCACCCAGCAACGAGCCGACCGGCCCCCGAGGTCGGCCCCCTGAGACTCGAGAGGTGCCCATGGACCGCAGAAGGATCCTGCTCGTCGTGGCGGTCGTCGTCGCGCTGCTCGGGACCGCCCTGGTGTTCCTGTACGTACGTGGAGCCGACCAGCGTGCTGAGTCCCGCTTCGAGACGGTGAACGTGCTCCGTGCCGTGACCCCGATCGAGGCAGGCGAGACCATCGACGACGCGGCTGCGAGCGGCAAGCTCGCGCTCCAGCCCGTGGCGAAGGACTACCTCCAGCCGGGCTACCAGACCTCCATCGAGGCGTTGAGCGGCAGCGTGGCGACCGTCAAGATCCTCCCGGGCGAGCAGATCGTCGAGGAGAAGTTCGGCGCACAGGTCGACGCGGCGCCCTCGGCGCTCAACCTTCCGAAGGGGCAGATCGCGATCTCGGTCAGCTTGACGGACACCGCGCGGGTGGCGGGCTTCATCAACCCCGGCAGTCGTGTTGCGATCTTCGTCAACGGAACCGACGCCGCGGCCGGCACCTTCACCCGGCTGCTGCTCGACGAGGTCCAGGTCCTCGCCGTCGGTTCGACCACGACGGCTCAGACCACGACGACGACCGCTGAGGGGACCGAGACCGTGGAGCAGCTGCCCCGGACGCTGATGACCCTGGCCCTCGACCAGACTGATGCCGAGCGCGTCCTCTACGCCCAAACGGCAGGGGAGCTCGTCTTCGCCCTCATCAACGAGAACAGCGACGTCTCCGACGGTCCCGGAGTCTCCAACCCCGACCTCTTCCGGTGATCTGAATGCCTGTCGTCGTCGATCCCCAGCCCGACACCCTCGCCGGGCTCCTCACCACGGTGCCGGCGGGTGCCCACTCCATCGACCAGATGGACCGCCTGCAAGCGTGGCTCGAGAACCGTCCGGAGGAGTACGTCGTGGTCCTCGGACCGCACGTCGGCCTCACGGCCGCCCTCGCGCTCGCCGACGGGATGCGGCTGACCCGCCCGTCCACCGGCGTGGTGCTGGTGCGCGAGGAGGTCGACGCGCAGACCCTGCGCGAGGCCATGCACGCCGGCGTCCGCGACGTCGTCTCGGTCACCGACACCGACTCCATCCGCGCGGCCGTCGACCGGTCCTACCAGCTCTACGTCGCGCTGCGCGGACCCGGCGGTGCCATGCACCAGGGTCGGATCGTCACCGTCTTCTCGCCCAAGGGCGGGGTCGGCAAGACCACGGTCTCGGTCAACCTGGCCCTCGCGCTCGCCGACCGTGGCGCCCGCAAGGTCTGCCTGGTCGACCTCGACCTGGCCTTCGGCGACGTCGCGATCACGCTCCAGCTCTTCCCGAGCCACACCATCGAGCACGCGATCGGGTCCGAGGACTCGATCGACGCCCCGCTGCTGGAGTCGCTGCTCACCCGCCACGCCGACTCGGTGATGGTGCTCGCCGCACCCAACCACCCCGACGTGCGCGAGCGGGTGACCCCGATGCTGGTCTCACGGATCCTCAAGGGCCTGCGTGAGTCCTTCGACTACATCGTGGTCGACACGGCGCCGGCGTTCGACGAGCAGACCCTGACCGCGCTCGACGAGACCGACGAGTGCGTCATCCTCGCCACGCTCGACGTGCCGACGCTCAAGAACGTCAAGGTCGCCCTCGAGACGCTGGAGATGCTCGACATCGCCCGCGACCACCGGCACCTGCTCCTCAACCGGGCCGACGACAACGTCGGGCTCGGCGCCGAGCGGGTCGAGTCCATCCTCGGCATGCCGGTCTCCAGCATGGTCTCCACCTCGATGGACATCGCCGCCGCCACCAACGCCGGTCAGCCCCTCATGAGCCAGGACCCGAACCACCCGTTCAGCTCCACGCTGCGCGAGTTCTCGACCCGGCTCACCGGCGCGCCCACCGCCCCCCTCTCCTCGCGTTCCACCCAGACGGTGGAGGAGCCCGAGAAGTCCGGGCGAATGTTCCGAAGGAAGAAGTGACCCATGAGCAGTCTCGGTGACCGGCTCTCCGCGGCCCGCAAGGCCGTGGAGAGCGACGACGTCGACTTCGTCCACGACGACCTCGTCGAGGACGACGCGAGGCCACGACCGTGCTCGAGCCCCCGACCGAACTGGTCGGCGACGAGGAGCAGCCCCTCGTCCCGACGTACACCGCCAAGCACGCCGGCAACGACGCCCCCAAGGCTTCGGCCCCGCCAGCGGTGCCCAAGCCGGAGGGCTCGCCGCCGTGCGATGCCCACCACCCAGCAGGAGCGGATGGAGGAGCTCAAGGCCACCGTCCACGCCGAGCTGCTCAAGCAGCTCGGGCCCAAGCTGTACGGCGGCGAGATGGACGTCAACGAGCTCGACCGCCAGGTGCGGGCCGTGCTCGGCGACGTGCTGGCCCGCCAGGACCGCCCGCTGAGCAACAGCGACCGGATCCAGATCACCCAGGAGATCTCCGACGACATCCTGGGCTACGGGCCGATCGAGCCGTTCCTGCGCGACTCCGACGTCTCCGAGGTCATGGTCAACGGCCCCGACTCGATCTACGTCGAGCGCAAGGGTCGGCTCTCCCCGGTGCACGCGCACTTCACCGACGAGGCGCACCTGCGGCGCACGATCGACAAGATCGTGTCCCGCATCGGCCGCCGCGTCGACGAGTCGAGCCCGATGGTGGACGCCCGTCTCCCCGACGGCAGCCGTGTCAACGCGGTGATCCCGCCGCTGGCCGTCGACGGCTCCGCCGCTCACGATCCGCAAGTTCTCCACCGACCCGCTCATGGTCGAGGACCTGATCCGGTTCGGCTCGCTCAGCCCGGCCACGGCGGACTTCCTCGACGCCTGCGTCAAGGGCCGGCTCAACGTGATCGTGTCGGGCGGTACCGGCGCCGGCAAGACCACCACCCTCAACGTGCTCTCCTCCTTCATCCCCGACGACGAGCGCATCGTCACCATCGAGGACGCCGCCGAGCTCCAGCTCAAGCAGGAGCACGTGGTGCGGATGGAGTCGCGCCCGGCCAACATCGAGGGCCGAGGTGAAGTCACGATCCGCGACCTGGTGAAGAACAGCCTGCGCATGCGACCGGACCGGATCATCGTCGGCGAGGTCCGCGACGCCTCGGCGCTCGACATGCTCCAGGCCATGAACACCGGTCACGACGGCTCGATCTGTACCCTCCACTCCAACGGCCCGCGCGACACCTTGGCCCGCATGGAGACGATGGTGCTGATGGCCGGCATGGACCTCCCGATCCGCGCGATCCGCGAGCAGGTCGCCTCCGCGGTCGACCTGGTGGTCCACCAGACCCGGCTCAAGGACGGCACCCGCCGGATCACCCACCTCACCGAGGTGGAGCGGATGGAGGGCGACATCATCACCCTCCAGGACATCTTCGCCTTCGACCACAACGCCGGCTTCGACAGCCGAGGGCAAGTCCAAGGGCACCCTGCGCGCCACCGGGCTGCGGCCGAAGTTCCTCGAGAAGATGCAGCAGGCCAACATCACCATCGACCCGCTGATCTTCGCGCCCGGCAGGACCACCTGATGCGGCGCGGGTTCGCGGGCGTCCTGCTCGCGGCCGTCGTCCTGGCGGCCGCTCCTGCGTACGCCGCCACGACGGACACCGGGGACACCAGCATCGACTACGTCGAGCGGACCGACGACGGGCTCCAGGTCCTGGTCTCGGTGCCGCCCGACGCGCGAGGTCGACACCGAGAGCGTCGCCGTCACCATCGACGGCACCAACGCCCCGGCGACGGCCAGCCCGGCCGACTCCACCACCTCCGTGCGCCGTACGGCGGTGCTCGTCATCGACACCAGCAACTCGATGCGCGGCGACCGGATCGCGGCGGCCGAGGCCGCCGCGCAGAGCTTCCTCGACACCGTCCCCGACGACGTCTACGTCGGCGTGGTGACCTTCGACAGCGACATCACCCAGGACGTGCTGCCCACCCTCGACCGGGACGAGGCGCGCGCCGCCGTCACCGGCCTCGAGCTCAGCCAGCAGACGCGGCTCTACGACGGCGTCAGCGCCGGCCTCGAGCTGGCCGGCACGGATGGCCAGCGGCAGCTGCTCGTGCTCTCCGACGGCGCCGACACCAGTGACACCGCGCTCGCCGACGTGACCGAGGCGATCTCCGACAGCGACGTGATCGTCGACGTGGTCTCGCTCGAGCAGGACCAGCCCGCCGCGCTCGACGAGCTCGCCGCCGCCGGTGGCGGCCAGTCCATCAGCGCCGACCCCGAGGCCCTGGCCGAGGCGTTCAGCGACCAGGCGGACGTGCTCGCCCGGCAGGTGCTGGTCACCGCCGAGGTTCCGTCGAGCGTCACCGCCGCCGAGGCCACCGTCGCCGTCACCCTCGGCTCCGACCAGGGCGACCTGACCGCCGAGGCGTTCACGCCGATCGGCGACGGCCCGACCGTCGCCCCGGCGGTCTCCCCGGAGACCGGCTCGTCGATGGTCCTCAGCTCCACCTGGCTCTACGGCGGGCTGGCCGCACTCGGGCTCGGGCTGATCGTGCTGATGGCGATGATGATGCCCCGGAAGCGCGAGCCGCTCACCGGCGCCGCTCTTGCCACCGCCTACACCAAGCGGGTCACGAGCGTCGCCAACCGCGACGACGACGCCGGCGGCGAGGCCCTCGCCCAGGCGACGCAGACCGCGGACAAGGTGCTCAAGGCCAACAAGAACCTCGAGACCCGGATCTCCGAGCGGCTCGAGGGTGCCGGAAACCCCTTCAAGCCCGCCGAGTGGCTGCTCCTCCACGTCGGCATCTTCGTCCTCGCCGGGGTCATCGGCCTCCTGCTGGGAGGCGGCAGCCTCGTCCTCGGCATCATCTTCCTGGTCGTGGGCGCCGTCGGCCCGTGGTGGTACCTCGGCTTCCGCCGCAACCGTCGCCGGAAGAAGTTCGAGAGCCTGCTGCCCGAGACGCTCCAGCTGATCTCGGGCTCGCTGGCAGCGGGTCTGTCGCTTGCCCAGTCCGTCGACACCGTCGTCAAGGAGGGGCAGGAGCCGATCGCCGGGGAGTTCCGCCGGGTGCTGGTCGAGACCCGGCTCGGGATCAGTCTCGACGACGCGTTCCAAGGCGTGGCCGAGCGCTTCGAGAGCAAGGACTTCGCGTGGGTCGTGATGGCGATCCGGATCCAGCGCCAGGTCGGTGGCAACCTCGCCGAGCTGCTGGACACCGTGGCGGGCACCATGCGCGAGCGGGAGTACATGCGCCGCCAGGTCGCGGCGCTCGCGGCGGAGGGCAAGCTCTCCGCGTGGGTGCTCGGGCTGCTGCCCCCGCTCTTCCTGGTGTACCTGTTGCTGACCAAGCGTGACTACGTGATGCCGATGTTCACCGAGCCGATGGGGTGGCTGATGCTCGCCGGCGCTGGCACGCTGCTCAGCGTGGGAGTCTTCTGGATGTCCCGTCTCGTGAAGGTGGAGGTGTGACATGACGCTGCTCTTCATCATGGGCGTGATGCTCGTGCTCGCGGCGATCGTGCTGATCGCGATGGCCGTGGGTCGGCCGCAGCCGCAGGGCATGCACCGCTCCCTGGCGGTGCTGGAGGCGATGTCCACCGCACCCACCGAGCTGACCAAGGACCTCGACAGGCCGTTCGCCGAGCGGATCCTCGCTCCGCTGCGGGCGCGCGCCCTGGGTCTGGGCAAGCGGGTGAGCGGTGCCGACGCCGGCAGCCGGATCCAGCACAAGCTCGACCTGGCCGGCAACCCGCCGAAGTGGAACCCGGACCGGGTGATCGCCTCCAAGGTGATCGGCGCGTTCGTCGGCATCGTCGTCGGATTCCTGGTGAGCCAGGTTCTGGGGTTCGCCGTCACGACCTCGATCGTCGCGACCGCCGCGGCCGCGGCGGTGGGCTTCTTCGCCCCGAACCTGTACCTCTACCAGACCTCCTACGACCGGATGAACCAGATGCAGCGCGAGCTGCCGGACGCGATCGACCTGATGACGATCAGCGTCGAGAGCGGCCTCGGCTTCGACGCCGCCATCCAGCAGGTCGCCACCAATACCGAGGGTCCGCTCGCCGACGAGCTCGCCCGCGTGCTGCGGGAGATGCAGATCGGTCGCAGCCGGTCCGACGCGCTGCGCAGCCTCGCCGAACGCACCACGGTGCCCGAGGTCAACACCTTCGTCAGCGCCATGGTGCAGGCCGACTCCTTCGGCATCCCGATCGCCCAGGTGCTGCGGGTGCAGTCCGGCGAGATCCGGGTCAAGCGCCGCCAGCGTGCCGAGCAGAAGGCGCAGCAGGTGCCGGTGAAGATCACGATCCCGCTGATCTTCACGATCCTGCCCTGCCTCTTCGTCGCGGTGATGGGCCCCGCCGTCATCAGCATCCTTGGCAACATCGGCGGCTGATGACCACGGGCGGGCGCGAGGCACCGCACCGGAGCCTGGCGGTCCGGGCGCGCATCCTTGCGCTGTTGGTGCTCGCGATCCCGGTCGTCGTCCTGGGCGACGCCCGGTCGCTGCTCGCCCTCGGCGCGCTGGCGCTGGTCTGGGCGGTCTCGACCCTGGCCGACTGGGTGTCCCCCACCCGGGTGATGGTGCCCATCCTCGAGGGTGCCGTGGTCGGCGCCGTGGTCGCACTGGCGCTGCAGGCGCCCGTGGGCGTGCTCGGGGCGCTGGCCGTGCCCGCCTTCACAGCGGGGCTCCGCGGCGGCGTTCGGGGCGTGGCCCTCACCCTGTCGGCCGAGGTCGCCATGGTCCTGGGCGTGCACGTCGCCCGGGTCGGCCCGCTGACGTCCAACGAGGCCACCGACGCCATGGTCTGGATCTTCACCGGGGTCGGCGTCGGGTTCATCGCCAGCTACCTCCGCTCGGAGTCGCTGCGCCACATCGCCGACCCCCTGGCGCCGTACCTCGACGCGCAGAGGCTGATCCGCGAGCTGCTCGCACTCTCCGGCAACCTGGGCTCGGGCCTCGACCCGATCACGCTCGGCACCCGGATCGCCGTCACGGTGCGCAACGAGCTCCCGGTCTCCGCCGTGGCCGTCCACGTCTATCGCGGCGATCACCTCACGCCGCTGGTCGCCGGGTCGAACTCGTCGTCGGTGGACCAGTCGGAGCTCGAGCCGCTTGCGGCGCTTGCCTGGGAGACCGGGACCCAGCAGGTGGAGGGGTCGATCTTCGCGCTGCCGCTGCTCACCGACGCCGGCCCGGTGGCCGTGGTCTCGGGACTGCTCCCCAGCACGTTCGGGATGGCGAGCAACGAGCCCGGTCTCCAGCAGCGGCTCAAGGACCTCAGGGGCGCTCTCTCCACCCCCGCGGTCCACCTCGACACGGCGATGCTCTTCACCCGGCTGCGGGACGCCGCCACCGCGGACGAACGGCGTCGGCTGGCCCGCGAGATGCACGACGGCGTCGCCCAGGACATCGCCAGCCTGGGCTACCTCGTCGACGCGCTCGCCGTCGCCCCGGCCTCGCCCGCCCAGGCCGAGTCGCTGCGCCGACTCCGGGAGCGGATCACGGCGGTGGTGTCCCAGGTCCGGCAGTCCGTCCAGAGCCTGCGCACCGACGTCCAGGCGAGCGAGAGCCTCGGGGCCGCGATCAGCGGCATCGCCCGGCACCTCAGCGACAGCTCCGGCATCCCGATCCGGGTGACCGTCAGCGAGCGCACCGCCCGGCTGCGGCCCGAGGTCGAGGCCGAGCTGCTCCGGATCGCCCAGGAGTCGATGACCAACGCCGTGCGGCACGCCCGCGCCGGCGAGATCGAGGTCAGCTGCCGGGTCGCCGCGCCCACGGCCGAGATCGTGGTCACCGACGACGGTCAGGGGCTCGGCACCGGCCGCCCGGACTCCTACGGCCTGGCGATCATGCGCGAGCGGGCCGCCCTGATCGACGCCGACCTCTCGATAAGCCCCGCCGACCCCCACGGCACCGTGGTCACGGTGCGCGTGCCCTCGCGACACGCCGGCCCCTCCCGGGTGGGCGACTCCCGACCTGACAAGGTGACCGCGTGACCACAGTGCTGCTCGTCGACGACCACGAGCTGATCCGCGACGGTCTCTCCGGCGTCTTCTCCGCCCAGGAGGACATGGAGGTCCTCGGCGCCGCCCGCAACGTGGCCGAGGCCCACGACCTCTACGACGCGGGGCAGCCCGACGTCGTGGTCACCGACCTCCAGCTGCCCGACGGCACCGGCCTCGACATCGTGCGCCGGGTTCGGCGCGCCTCCGACACGGTCGGGCTGGTGGTGCTCACCATGCACGCCGGCGACGACCAGATCTTCGCCGCGATGGAGGCCGGCGCCTCGGCCTTCGTCGGCAAGGACGCGCCGTCCACCGAGGTGGTCAAGGCCGCGCGCCACGCCGCCATGGCCCCCCGCTCGTTCCTGTGCGCGGGGCTGGCGCAGGCGATGGTCCGCCGCACCACCGGCGCCTCCGCGCGGCTCTCCGAGCGGGAGCACGACGTCCTGATGCTGCTCGCCGACGGACTGAGTGCCGCCGAGATCGCCCCGCGGCTGCACCTCTCGGAGTCCACGGTGAAGTCCCACGTCGCCCGGATCTACCAGAAGCTGGGCGCCTCCAACCGGGCCCAGGCCCTGGTCACCGCGATGCGGATCGGGCTGCTCTCGAGCATCAACCCGGTACCACGCAACTAGCGCCGCGTAGTCCGAAGTGACTACGAGAGTCGAACCGAGTTTCCGGTCCCAAGTCGGCTCGGATGCAGCATGATTTCCTTCATGGAGGTCCTCGCCTCCGCTCGGAAATCACACAAGGCATCCAAGGAGCCCCCATGTTCACCACCCTCAAGATCATGCTCGACGCCCGCCTCGCCAAGATGGAGGAGCGCGGCGCCTCGGCCGTGGAGTACGGCCTGCTCATCGCCGGCATCGCCGCCCTGATCGTGGTCGCCGTGTTCGCCCTCGGCCCCATCATCAAGGAGGCGTTCTCGGACACCTGCAACGCGATCACGACCGGAAACACCACGATCACCGCGACCTGCAAGTCCTGATCGAACGTCGCTGAGTCGGCCCCGATCACTGCACAGTGGTCGGGGCCGACCCGCACTCTCCACCCCGTACGACCCCCGGACTCCCCGAGTCCCCCTGAAGGAGCCCCCCGTGACTCACCTCCTGGACATCATCAAGCAGGCCAGCCGCTCACGAGCCCAGGAGCGCGGTGCCTCCGCCGTCGAGTACGGCCTGCTCATCGCCGGCATCGCCGCCCTGATCGTGGTCGCCGTGTTCGCCCTCGGGCCCATCATCAAGGAAGCCTTCGCCGACACCTGCGACTCGGTGACGGCCAATGCGGCGAGCATCTCGGCGACCTGCAACTCCTAGCTCCCTGACTCGGCCAGCCCGATCCGCTCCAGGACCGTGGGGTGGGTCCCGAAGAACCACTGGGACCACCTGGGCGGACTCGGGTCGGCCAGAGACCTCAACGCCAACCGGCGGTGGAGGTCCACGAAGGACCGTGGGTCGGACGTCGCCGCCAAGGCGGCCACGTCGGCCCGGGTCTCGATCAACCTGCTGATGCCCGACTCGACAGGACTGCTGACCAGCATCGCGACAGCGAGCACGGCCAGCACCCGCGGCACCCGCCGCGGATCCGAGGTGCTCCCTCCGATCAACACCCCCAGCAGGCCCACCCCGACCAGCGCTCCCGCGGCCCCCAGCAGGGCCCCGGTGAGCGGGTCGTCGTACCTCGCGTGCGCCAGCTCGTGGGCCACCACCGACAGCGTCTGCTCCTCCGGCGCGTCCTCGACCAGCGTGTCGTAGAGGACCACCCGCCGCGTCGACCCGAAGCCGGAGACGTAGGCGTTCAGGCTCGTCGTCCGGCGCGAGGCGTCGGCCACCAGCACGTCGTCGACCGCCACGCCCTCCTGGTCGGCCAGCGCCAGCACCTGGCTGCGCAGCGACCCGTCCGGCAGCGGCTCGAACCGGTTGAAGAGCGGCTCGACGAGCAGCGGGTAGACGAACGACGCCACCACCACGAACCCGGCGAGTCCCACTCCGACCACGGCCGGCCACGCCCGGCGCCAGCGCGACGCCGCGGCGACGAGGACGAGCAGCCCGAGCGCCGTCGGCACGAGGACGACCGCCTGCGAGACGGCCACGTCGCGCGCCCACCCTCCCCACGACTGCGTCGAGAGCCCGACGTCGAGCCGCAGCCGCTGGAGGGCGATCGCGAACGGCAAGGTCACCAGCCGGCCGACGAGCTCGAAGCCGGCGACGGCCAGCACGACCACGAGCCAGTGGGGGCCGGGCAGCCGGTCCACGACGCGCGCACCGGCGGCCGAGAACCCCAGCCAGCAGGCGACCGCCAACGACACGACGAGGCTGCCCCAGCCCCACACCCTGGCCCAGCGCGAGAAGGACTCGGCCCGGGCGATCTCGGCCGGGCTGAAGACGTCGGCGGCGGAGGCAGGGGTGACGGCGTGCCCGACCGGGTCGGTGGGCACCAGCCACCAGAACAGGGCGGCGAAGGCCACCGCCCCCACCACGGCCACCACGGTCGCCGTACGTCGCTCGGGTGACCTCACCCGGCCAAGTCTGACAGGACCCCCGCCACTCCCCCGTGAACTCCGGCACGCCGATCCCGACCACCCGTCGGAAGACCGCATCGAGGTCGGGCGCGCCGTCGGCGGCCCGGTAGACCCGCAGCAGCCCGCGCTCGCCGATCCGGTCCGCAAGGAGGCGGCAGGCGAGCCACGAGGCCTCGTACGCCGCGCCGAAGTACTCGGAGTCGTCGTCGAACGCCGAGTCACCCGGAAGCCGCCCCGGCGGCCCCTCACGCCGCACCTGACGGATCACCTGCGCGGCCGTGGTGGTCAGCGGCAGCGCCACGTCACGCAGCGCGACGTAGTCGGCGAAGCCCTCGGACAGCCAGACGGGCAGGTCGCTGGCCGGGGCGTCCAGGGCGACGTGCGCGGCCTCGTGGCTCACCACGACCTGTGCGCCGGCGGGCCGCAGCCCAGCCATCTGCGCGGGGTTGAGGAACACGTGCACCGGCCCGGCCTCGTTCCCGCTCCCGTCGGCGGTCGCCGTCACGCCTGCGACGTTGGTGAACGTGCCGCGCTCGACGTCCAGGGCGGCATCCATCGCCGCCGGCGTGCGGGGCACCTCCACGACCAGGCCGTCCCTCCAGGCGGGGAGCACTCGCCTCACGACCGTGACCGCACGTCGCGCCAGGGGTGCGTAGGCCTCGACCCGGCGGGCCGCGACGACGAGGGTGTCGGGAGTACGCCGGACCTGCACCGGACCGTCGAGCCAGACCGGCGTCACGCCACCACGCCCGCCGACCCCGGCCACCACCACCTCGCCCGCGATCGACCGGAAGTCGACCCGGACCTCGGCCGCGCCCGCGCGGTCGTCGAAGCCCTCGATCCGCCAGGTCACCAGGGCGGTGGCCGACCAGGTGCCCGAGGGATCCAGGCCGCCGAGCTCGTCGACGTAGCGCATCCCGAGGTCCGCGAGTCCCACGCTCCGCACGTTCCCGGCCAGGGCGGCCAGCAGGTCCGCCCACCCGCTGGTCGTCACCGGCCAGCGCCGCGGCGGCGGTCGCCGTCACCGTCCGCCAGCGCCCGGGCCAGGTCCTGGAGCCGGGCGGCCGCCGCGGCCGGCTCGATCCGCACCGCGGACCCGGACGGCGGCGGCGCGACGTACTCCTCGTCGCGCAGGGCCCACCAGAGCGTGACCCCCACGACCAGGGCCACGAACGACGAAAGGCCGACCACCCACGAGCGTGGGCGACCGGCCTTCGACGTCGGAGCGTCAGCCAGGGCGGACCGCGCCGGTGTACGGCATGGAGTACAGCCCGGCCGTGGTGACGCCGGTACCGGGGTTCGCGGCGTGCACGATCATGCCGTTGCCGATGTACATGCCGACGTGGCTGATCGGGCTGTAGTAGAAGACCAGGTCACCCGGCTGGAGCGCGCTCGCCGCGATGTGCGGGCCCGAGCTGTACTGCGCGCTCGAGGAGTGCGGAAGGCTGACGCCGGCCTGCGCCCACGCCATCATGGTGAGGCCGGAGCAGTCGAAGGCGTCCGGACCGGCCGCGCCGTAGACGTAGGCGTCGCCGACCTGGGCCATCGCGTAGTTGACGGCCGCGGCGGCGTTGCCGGAGGCAGCGACGTCGGGCAGGCGCGGGGCGGCGCTGCGGGAGGCCATCGCCTCGCGCTCCTCGGCCTCGAGCCGGCCCAGCAGCTCCTTGGCCTCGGCGAGCTTGGCCTCGACGGTGTCCTTCTCGTCCTCGAGCTTCTGCTCCGCCGCCGCGATGTCGTCGAGCCGCTGCTCGGTGGCGTCGCGGCGGATGTCGAGGGCCTTGGCCTCACGGGCGTAGGCCGAGAACATCTGTCCCTGGAGGTCGTTGTACGACGTCATGGTGGACAGCTGGTCGAGGAAGGCGCTGGGGTCGTCGCTGACGAAGACCTGGCCGACCGCCGACATGTTCTCGCCCTGGTACTGGCGGATGACGGAGTCGCGCACCTGCGCGCGGGCGTCCTCCATCCGGCGGTCCTGGCTGGCCTGGTCGGCCTTGAGGGACGTCAGGTCACGCTGCAGCTCGTCGAGCTCCAGCGTGGTGTCGTGGTAGCGCTCCTGGGCGGCCTCGGCCTCGTGGTAGAGGTCGTCCACCCGGGTGCGGACGTCGTCGATGTCCGGGTCCGCCTGGGCGGCGCCGGGGAGAAGTCCCACGGACACCACGAGCGCGACACCGGACAGGGCACTGATGAGTCGCTTCCGACCGTTGGGCACAGGCGGAGTGTCTCCTTGTATGTCGTACGCCTACCGGGTGAGCTGACGGATTCGGGCACGACATGCCCTACCCCTGCTCCTCGTCCGTGTCTCCACGTCCGGTCTCACAGAGGATTCACCCCAGAATGGTGGTTCCCCGGCTCCGTTGGGCCATCCCCCTGGCCCGGACTCGGCGCGGCGCCCGCGCGGATCCGGTCTGATCCACGGCCACGAGCACCTAGCGCGACACAGTAGTCACGATCCCCGGCATGGTCCAAGTCTTGACCACAACCCGGCGTGTGACCCGCCCCACCCCGTCCCATCAGCCCCACCAACCCCATAATTCACAGGGGTCCCAGTGGTCGAGCCCCGGTGGTCGAGGTGCGAGCGGAGTCCCGGTGGTCGAGGTCAGCGAGTCCGGTGGTTGAGGTGCGAGCGGAGTTCCGGTGGTTGAGGTGCGAGCGAAGCGAGCCTCGAAACCCCCGGAACCACGACCGCAGCCACCACTCCCCTCACGCCGACTCCACGGTCGGCCCGTCGACCGGCTCGACGAGTCGCAGCGGTGGCACCAGCCCCCCGGCGGCGAGCGCGTCGAGCGCACGCCGCTCGTCGTCGTCGAAGGTCAGCTCGGGCGGAGGTCCGAGGAGCACCGTCACCACGCAGTCGTGACAGGCCAGGCCCCGCACCACGCAGGTGTCGCAGTCGATTCGTGTCGCCATGTCCCCGAGGATGGGGGCGACCACTGACAAGCCGTCCGCGACCGACCCGGGCCCGGCGTGTCGGCGTCAGGGACGCGCGTCCTCCGTGGCCTCGACGTCGGCGCGCGCGACGACCTCGACGGCGTCGGACCGGCCGCACCAGCGGCACGTCACCTGCTCGATCGACTCGTCGCGGACCTCGGTGTCCTCGACCTCGTGGTCACCCGCGAGGTCGAAGTGCCAGAACTCCGTCGTACGCCGGGCCCGGCTGACGTCGAAGCGGGTGAGGTTGCCGCAGCCGCCGCAGCGCCAGCGCTCGGTGTGCCCGGGGATCTGGATGCTCACGGGCACCAGCGATAGGGCGCGTCCTCCGCCGGGCCTGTCGGTGCCGGGACCTAGCGTCGTCGACGTGAGCACGTCCGCCCCCGTCCAGTCGCGCTGGGAGTCCCAGCGCAGCTTCGACGAGCTGGGCCGGCCGCTGCGCGACATCACCTTCTGCGTGGTCGACCTCGAGACCACGGGCGGCTCGGCGGCCGGCGGCTCGATGATCACCGAGGTCGGCGCGGTCAAGGTGCGCGGCGGCGAGGTGCTCGGCGAGTTCCAGACCCTGGTCGACCCGCGCGGCGAGATCCCGGCCTTCATCGCCGTCCTCACCGGCATCACCAACTCCATGGTCGTCGACGCCCCGCCGATCGAGTCGGTGCTGCCGGCCTTCCTGGAGTTCGCCGAGGGCTGCGTGCTGGTCGCCCACAACGCGCCGTTCGACGTCGGCTTCCTGCGCCACTTCGCCGAGCAGCAGGGTCGACCGTGGCCCAGGTTCGAGGTGGTCGACACCGCGAAGCTCGCGCGCCGCGTGATCACCCGCGACGACGCCCCCAACTGCAAGCTCTCCTCGCTGGCCAAGGTCTTCAACGCCACGACCACGCCCAACCACCGGGCCCTGGCCGACGCCCGCGCCACCGTCGACGTCCTCCACGGCCTGATGGAGCGCCTCGGCGGCCTCGGCGTCCACACCCTCGAGGAGCTCCAGACGTTCTCGGCGCGGGTCTCGACCGCCCAGCGCCGCAAGCGACACCTCGCCGAGGGCCTGCCCCACTCCCCCGGCGTCTACCTCTTCCGCGACGAGAGCCACCGCATCCTCTACGTCGGCACCTCCCAGGACCTCCGCACCCGCGTCCGGTCCTACTTCACCGCCTCCGAGACCCGCACCCGCATGGGCGAGATGGTCAACCTCGCCACCGAGGTGACCGCCATCGAGTGCGCCACCCCGCTGGAGGCGGAGGTGCGCGAGCTCCGGCTGATCGCCGAGCACAAGCCGCGCTACAACCGCCGCTCCCGCTTCCCCGAGAAGGTGCACTTCCTCAAGCTCACCCGGGAGCACTGGCCGCGGCTGTCGCTGGTGCGCCAGGTGCTCGACGACGACGCCGACTACGTCGGGCCCTTCTCGTCGAAGAAGACCGCGGAGCGCTGCCTGGCCGCGCTGCACGACACGTTCCCGGTCCGGCAGTGCTCCGACCGGCTGGCCCGGCACGCCTCCCGCTCGCCCTGCGTCCTGGCCGAGATGAGCCGGTGCCTGTCCCCGTGCGACGGGAGCGTCGACGTCGCGACGTACGCCGCCGTGGTGCGCCGGCTCCGCGACAGCCTGCTGCGCCGCCCCGACGACGTCGTCGAGGCGATCAACCGGCGGATGGAGGGGCTGGCCGCCGACGAGCGCTTCGAGGAGGCCACGGTCCACCGCGACCGGCTGGCGGCCTTCGTCCGCGGCACCGCCCGCACCCAGCGCCTCGCCTCGCTCTCCCGCTGCGCCGAGATCGTCGCCGCCAGGCGCGAGGACGACGGTCGCTGGTCGGTCCACGTGGTGCGCCACGGCCGGCTCGCCTCGGCCGGCCTCATCCCGCGCGGTGGTGACGCCCGGCTCGTGGTCGAGTCGTTGCGCCGCGAGGCCGAGACCGTCCGCCCGGCTGCCGGCCCGATCCCCGCCGCAACCGCCGAGGAGTCCGAGCGGATCCTGCGCTGGCTGGAGTCTCCCGGCGTCCGGCTGGTCGGCGTCGAGGGCGAGTGGAGCTGCCCGGTCGCCGGCTCGACCCGCCACCTGGCTCTCCACGACGCCGCCGACGGCGCCGCGGTCTCCCTGGTGCCCTTCGACGAGCAACGCGCCGTCACCACCGTCCACCGGCCCGCCCGCTAACCTCACCACATGATCACCGCCATCGTGTTCGTCAAGGCCGACGTGGCGCGCATCCCCCAGGTCGCCGAGCAGATCGCCGCCCTCGACGGAGTCAGCGAGGTCTACTCCGTGACCGGCCAGATCGACCTGATCGCGCTGGTCCGCGTGGCCAACCACGACGACGTCGCCGCCGTGGTCGCCGACCGCCTCAACAAGGTCGACGGCGTCACCGCCACCGAGACCCACATCGCGTTCCGCACCTACTCCCGCCACGACCTCGAGTCGGCGTTCTCGCTCGGCCTCGACTGAGCGCGCTCGCCGGTGGGCCCCCACGCAGCCAGCACCAGGAGTGCAGCGCCCGCCGCGGCCAAGACACCGAGAGCAAGCGCCGGTGGATTCAGCCACGCGCCGTCCGCGACCGACACCGCACGCGCCTGCTCCTTGATCAGTACGTGCACCACGCACCACGCCTGAGAAACCCCCACAGCGGAGAGGGTGAGAATGCGAACCGTCCGGTGGCGTTCCCGGCCCACCCTGAGTGCCTGGTCGATCGAAAGCCCTGCGAGCACTGGGAACCCGACGAAGTACGGCAACCCGTACCGTCCTTGCCAGACCACACCCTCGGTGTCGGAGGTCGCCACCGTGATGACGATGGGCAAGGCGAACGTGGCGGCGCACGCGAGCAGGATGACCCGTCGCTGGCGGGTCGTGCCGGCCATGACCGCGAGTACGAAGAGTCCCGCGAACGCTCCGAAGTAGAGGGCGTAGACACCGATCGGCGCTGGCTCGTTCCGATACGGGAACGCGCCGACGAGTTGGAAGGTCCAGGCGACAACTCGCTTCAGCCAGTCGGCCCCGCCGGCGGCGTCTCCGGCTGACGGCCCCCCTGAGTCAAGGGACGTCTGGCTCGGGCCAGCCGTCGCGAGCCACAGCCCAGCGCCGGCGACCGAGAGGCCAACGAGGGCAGCTGCCAGGGCGATCTGCCCAGGAGCCGCGCGCATCGTCTCGCGTGTCCGCCGCACCCCCTCGAAGGCCACTACCGTCACCACGATCAGGGCGAGCCACAACGGGCCGAGCGTCCGGGTCACCGCCAGGACGACGGCAGCCAGCGTGGCCAAGGCAAGGCACCAGTTCCTCTCCCGCTTGGCATGCGCCTGGGTCATGCCCAGCAGACCCGTCCACACGCACAGGCCCGCCACCATCTCGATGGCGTTCGGCGCAGGGACCACGGTGGAATACACGAGAACCGGCGACAGAGCCATCACGAATCCCAGCCGCGTCCACGCCCCTGCCGCACGTTGGCTCAGGGCGCCTGCTGCCGCACAGATTCCCCCGGCGCAGATCAGCGCCGACAACACCCGCATCGCATAGTCCGTGCCGGCCCCGCTGAAGGTCTGCGTCGGAAAGCCGATCACGGCGTAGAACCAGGGGTTGTACTCACCTGCAGCCGTCGCCACGGTGACCAGCCCGTCCGGAAGATCCGCGATCGCTGAGCAGTTCCCCGGCCCCGTGTATTCCAGTGCGTCACACTGCGCGAAAGCGGCCTCGACGACGTCCTCGGGCACGGCCACCTCGACGCCCCGGGCATTCGCAGCAGGATCAGGCAATCGCCACTGTCCTTCTGCGACGCCGGCCGCTCGATAGACGTGATCGAACTCGTCGCTACCCGCGAAGGGCGGAAGTGCGAGGATCCACGCCGCCTGAAGTACGAGAATGCCACCGAGCAGGAGGAGCAAGAACCTCACGGCAGATGATCGTGCCTGCGGTGTAGCAGTCCCCATGGTCCCTCTCGCTCAGCTCGACTGGCTTCTCCCGCGCGGTGCAGACCCAGATGAGCGTAGATGTCAGCGCTGCGAGATGTCCGCTGATTACCGCAATCGCGCCCGCGAAGGATGCCCGCGCATCTACCCTGACCGTCATGACCACGACCGGCCTCAGCAGTGCGTGCGTGGTCGTGCCCATGTTCAACGAAGCCACCGTCGTCGGTGCGGTCGTGAGCGACCTCTTGCGCCACTTCGAGCACGTTGTCTGCGTTGATGACGGGAGTACCGACGGTTCCAGCCTCGTCGCCTCGGCCGCAGGGGCGATCGTGCTGCGGCATCCTGTCAACCTGGGCCAGGGCGCCGCCCTGAGAACTGGGTTCGAGTTCGCGAGACGACGGTCTGACATCTCACACGTGGTGACCTTCGACGCCGACGGCCAGCACGATCCGATGGACGCCATCGCCATGGTGGAAAAGGCCCGGAGCGGCGGCATCGACGTCGTCCTCGGAACTCGCGCCGATTCCCGTCCCACGGGCCAGCCGTTTGCGCGACGGTGTGTTCTCGCGGGCGGCCTCCTGCTCAGTCGGCTGACGTCCGGACTCCGACTCACGGACACTCACAACGGCCTCCGCGTTGTCAGCCGAAAGGCCCTCCACGTGTTCGTGCTTCGCCAGCGGGGCATGGCCTACGCCTCCGAGCTCGAGGGACTCATCGCCCAGAACGACCTGACCTGGGTCGAGCACCCGGTCACCATCACCTACACGGACTACTCGCGCGGCAAGGGCCAGGGCAACCTCAACGCGTTCAACATCGTCTACGACCTCCTGACGGCGCGGTTCCTGGCGCCGTGATCGTCAAGCTGTTGCTCATCGGCAGCGTCCTCGCCGTCCTGGTGTGGGTGATGCGGGCTCGGCCGAGCAACCAGCGACTAGCCGTCACGCGGATCGCGAGCATCGCGATCACTACCTGTTGGATCCTGGCCGTCCTCAACCCGGAGGGTGTCAGCTGGATCGCCAACCGGATCGGGGTCGGACGGGGCACCGACCTCGTCCTGTACGTGCTGGTGGTCGTCTTCACGATCACCTCCGTCGGGCAGTACCAGCGGCTGCGTCGGATGGACGACCGGATAGCGGAACTCGCCCGAGCGCAGGCACTCTTGCAGCATCAGGTCGATGAGCAATCGAAAGGTGCCGACCCGAGCTTCGACTGAGGACGGCGGGACTCAGCCTGGTGCTTCAGTGTCATGGGACTTCGCGCCGCGCATCATCGCCTCGGCCACCGCGACCGTGGCGGCGGCGTCCCTGATCCCGACGACGTCGTCGCCCTCGCCCAGCACCGCGTCCCGGAAGGCGCTGAGCTCGAGTCGCAGCGGCTCCTCCTTCGCGATGGCATAGCGGGTCACGTCACCGACCACGACGCCGCGGAAGGACGCCATGGTGTCCCAGACGACGGGCGCGACGCCGTTGGCGTGGAACGTCAGGTCCGCGGTCAGCGTGTCGGCCACGAAGCAGCCCCGTTCCCCCGACACGATCGTCACGCGCTCCTTGAACGGGGACAGCCAGTTCACGAGGTGCGAGACCACCGTCCCGTCCTCCAGCCGCCCGACGGCCGCCACCAGGTCCTCGCACTCGCGGCCCGAGCGCGACGTCGTCCGCACCGAGATGTCGGCGTACGGCGAGCGGCTGACGAAGGAGGTCAGGTCGATGTCGTGGGTAGCCAGGTCGAGGATCACGCCGACGTCCTGGATCCGGTCCGGGAAGGGACCCTGACGCCGGGTGGAGATCTGGTAGACCTCCCCGAGCTCCCCCGCCGTGATCCGTCGCCGCAGCTCACGGACGGCCGGGTTGTAGCGCTCGATGTGCCCGACGCAGCCGATTAGCCCGGCCTGCTCGAACGCGTCGGCCATCCGCTCGCTGGCGGGGACGTCCGCCGCGACCGGCTTCTCCACGAGCGCGTGCACGCCCGCCTCGGCGAGCCGCAGGGCCACCACCTCGTGCAGCGCCGTCGGGACGGCGACCACGGCCAGGTCCACCCGGTCCGTCAGGAGCTGCTCGAGGTCACTCACGAAGGACACCGGGGCGCGCTCCGGCGGGCTCGGCTCCACGACGCCGACCAGCTCGATGCCGGGCAGGTCGCCCAGCACGCGGGCGTGGTGGCGCCCCATCTGGCCGTAGCCGATCACGGCCGCTCTGAGATCGCTCATGGCGACACCTCCTGGGTCACAGCGGCGACCGAGGCGATCACGTGCTCCACCTCGGCGTCGGACATCGACGGTCGCACGGGGAGGGACAGCACCTCCGCGGCGGCCGCCTCCGTCTCCGGCAGGTGGTCGCCGGCGTCGTACGCCGGCAACCGGTGGATCGGGGTCGGGTAGAAGACCCGGGCCTCGACGCCGCGCTCGGTGAGCCCCTCGAGCACCCGGTCGCGGTCGGGGGTCCGCACGGTGTACTGGTGATAGACGTGGTGGGAGCCCTCGGGCACGTGCGGCACCTCGACGCCGACCAGACCCCCGTCGTAGCGTGCCGCGACCAGGCGCCGCCGCTCGTTGCTCGCGGCCAGTCCGGGCAGTCCTACCCGACCGATGGCGGCCGCGAGGTCGGTCATCCGGTTGTTGAGTCCGGCGATCTCGTTCTCGTACTGCCGCTCCATCCCCTGATTGCGGAGCAGCCGGATCCGCCGGGAGACCTTCTCGTCGTTGCTGACCACCATGCCGCCCTCGCCGGTGGAGAGGTTCTTGGTCGCGTAGAAGCTGAACGCCGCTAGGTCGCCCCAGGCGCCCGCGGGCACCCCGTCGAGGGTCGCGGCATGTGCCTGCGCCGCGTCCTCGACCAGCAGCAGCCCCTGACGCCCGGCGACTTCGCGCAGCCGCCGCATGTCCGCGAGCTGGCCGTAGAGGTGGACCGGCATGATCGCCGCGGTCCGGTGGGTGACGCGCTCCGCGACGGAGTCGGGGTCGAGGCAGAACGTGCCGCGGTCGATGTCGGCGAAGACCGGGGTGGCCCCCGACATGGCCACGGCGTTCGCTGTGGCCGCGAAGGAGAACGACGGGACGATGACCTCGTCGCCCTGGCCGATGCCCGCGCCCAGCAGCGCCAGGTGGAGCGCGCTGGTGCCGGAATTGACCGCGATGCACTCGCGACCGCCCACGATCGCGGCGAACTCCTGCTCGAACGCGGCCACCTCCGGCCCCTGGACGACGCGGCCCGAGTCGAGGACGCGCATCACCGCGTCGCGCTCGGCCGGGCTGAACGACACGACCGTGGCGGGGACGACCCAGGCGCTCATGACGGCCTCCTCCGGGACTCGTGGGTGATGAACGGGACCAGCAACAGACACGTTCCTACCGCAACCAGCACCGTCAGGGCCGCTGGATGGATGTCCAGCGGCCATACCGGAAGTGAACTTCTCACGTAGAAGTTGTGCTCCAGTCTCAGTGTGTTGACCAACGCAATCATGTGGGCCACCCCCACGAGGGCAGCGATGGCCACCATCAGCCACCGGGGAACCCGACGTCGACCGAGGATGATCCCCGTCAGGGCTGGAATGCCCACCAACAACGGCAAGGCGTAGCGCCCTTGCCAGGCCGTACCGAACTGTTCGAAGGTCATGAGGGTGATGGCAAGTGGAAAGAGGTAGCTCGCGAGGACGCAGCCCACTAGTGCACTTCGCTCGCGCGACGTTGCGAATCGCAGCGCGAGCGCGATCGCGACAACGATCACCAGGATCAGCGAGAGATACATCGTCCCCGGCGCTGGATTGTTCCGATACGGAAAGGTGCCCATCATCTGGAAGGTCCAGAGCACCGGCTCGCGCAGCGCGACCACCACCGGACTGGTGACATCGGGCACCTCGATGGGCGCACCCACCTTCAGGGTCTGCTGCGACTGAACCCACCACACACTCGAACCGCCGACGATGGCCACCAGGAACGTCAGCAGTGCGCCGTGCCGAGTCCGGATCAAGGAGCGTGCGCACGGCCAAGCTTGTGGCCATGCCACGAGAGTGAGCAGGACGATGAGGGCGGCCCACAGAGGTCCGAGCGATCTCAGCGAGAGCAGAAGCGCACCGGAGACGGCCGCCAAGGCGAACGCCTGCTTGCTCGCAGGCCGCTCTTGCCCGTAGTCGGCGACCATGGTCGCGAGCCCGACCCACAGGCCCATCCCGCTCACCATCTCGAGTCCGTTGGGGGCAACAGTGCTGCTTGCGTAGTAGACCGCGGGCGTGATGCCTGCAACGAGGAAGAACCCCGCGAGCATGCCCGCCCAGGCGATCAGGAGGCGCAGAGAAGCCATGATCAGGATCCAGCAGAGAACGAGCCCGACCAGTCGCATCCCGTAGAGCGCTACCTGACCGTCCAGGAACCTGGAGGGCCAGCCGACCATCGCGTAGTAGACGGGGTTGTAGCGCCCCGCGCCGGAAGCGACCTCCGTGAAGTTGCCGCGAACCGTTCCCACGCACTCGGCATGGCCCCCATAGGGCAGATTCACGCACTCGGCATGCGCTGCCTCGACGATGTCAGTGGGCACGAGCACCATCGCTCCGGTTCCCCGCGTGGCGTCGGTGGGCGGCGCCACCCATTGCCCGTGCGCCACCGCGGACGCCCGGTAGGCGTGATCCCACTCGTCCATCCCAGCGAACGGCGGCATCGTGATGAACCATCCGAGTTGCATCAGCAGCACGCCGAGGCCGACCCAGCCCAAGGCCCTCGTCTTCATACCTCGGGCACGCTTCTCAGGAGGAAGGCCAGCGGGAGCGTCACCAGCGCGGCCCCTGTCACGACCACCACGGGGTCACGCACGCTCTGACCGAGTCGGGGTCGAGGCAGGCCGTGCCGCGGTCGATGTCGGCGAACGCCGGGGTTGCCCCACCCTGGCGGGAACATCCCAAGCGCTCATGATGGCCTCCTCCGAGACTCGTGAATGACGAAGGGGACCAGCAACGAAGACGTCCCGACCGCCGCCAACGCGGTCAGAGCCGCTGGATGCATGTCCAGTGGCCATGCCGGAAGTAGACCCCGCACGTAGAAGCTGTGCTCAAGTCGAAGTGTGTTGACCAACGCAACCGTGTGGGCCACCGCCACGAGGGCAGCAGTGGCCGCGACCAGCCACCGGGGAAGTCGGCGTCGACCGAGGATGATCCCCGTCAGGACTGGAATGCCCAGCAACAACGGCAGGGTGTAACGGCCTTGCCAGGCCGTACCGAACTCCTGGAACGTCATGAGGGTGATGGCAAGCGGCAGGAGGTAGCTGGCGAGCACGCAGCCCACGAGCGCAAGACGCTCGCGCGATGTTGCGAATCGCAGGGCAAGAGCGACCGCGACAACGATCACCAGGATCAGCAAGGCATACATCGCCCTAGGTGCTGGATTGTTCCGATACGGAAAGGTGCCCATCATCTGGAAGGTCCAGAGCACCGGCTCGCGCAGCGCGACCACCACCGGAGTGGTGACATCGGGCTCCTCGGGCGCACGCATCGTCAGTGTCTGCTGCGACTGAACCCACCACACACTGGAACCGCCGACGATGCCCCAGAGGACCGTCAGCATGGCGCCGTGCCGAGTCCGGATCAACGACGATGCGCACGACCAGGCCCTTGGCCATGCCACGAGAGTGAGCAGGACGATGAGGGCGGCCCACAGAGGTCCGAGCGATCTCAGCGAGAGCAGAAGCGCACCGGAGACGGCCGCCAAGGCGAACGCCTGCTTGCTCGCAGGCCGCTCTTGCCCGTAGTCGGCGACCATGGTCGCGAGCCCGACCCACAGTCCCAACCCACTCACCATCTCGAGTCCGTTGGGCGCAACAATGATGCTGGCGTAGTAGACCGCGGGCGTCATGACCGCAACGACGAAGAACCCCGCGAGCATGCCCGCCCACGCGATCAGGAGGCGCAGAGAAGCCATGATCAGGATCCAGCAGAGAACGAGCCCGACCAGTCGCATCCCGTAGAGCGCGACCTGACCGTCCAGGAACCTGGAGGGCCAGCCGACCATCGCGTAGTAGACGGGGTTGTAGCGCCCCGCGCCGGATGCGACCTCAGTGAAGTTCCCGTGAACCGTTCCCACACATTCGGCCTGGCTCCCACGGGCCACGTTCGCGCACTCGGCATGCGCCGCCTCGACGATGTCAGTGGGCACGAGCACCATCGCGCCGGTTCCCTGCGCGGCGTCGGTGGGCGGCGCCACCCATTGCCCGTGCGCCACCGCGGACGCGCGGTAGGCGTGATCCCATTCGTCCATCCCAGTGAACGGCGGCATCGTGATGAACCATCCGAGCTGGATCAGCAGTACGCCGAGGCCGACCCAGCCCGAGGCGCTGGCCTTCATGCCTCGGGCACGGTTCGTCCGAAGCCCGCCAGCGGGAGCGTGAATATCGCAGCGCCGGCCACCACGACGGCGGCGAGGAGCGGGACCGGCACCTGGAACACCCAGAGATCCGTGCCGCTGACCGGGCTGTGACGACTCTCCCGGTCGGCGACGGCGACCAAGCCGCCGGCATGGGCGCTGGCGACCAGCAGCACTGCCGGGACGCGGAATCGCGCGCCGTCGGTCGCCGGCTTGGCGGCCCAGGCGACGCCCGCGAGCAAGGCGCCGCCGAGCAGGTAGGGCAGCGTGTAGCGGCCCTGCCACGACGTACCGAACGAGACCAGCGTGACCGCGGTGATGGCGAAGGGGACGGCGAAGGACAGCGCCACCGTCACCAGCAGCGCCCGGCGCAGCCGGGTGTCGGCCCACCGCAGTCCGATCACCAGCAGGAAGCCGAGCACCACGAGGTAGCAGGGGTAGACGAAGAGCGGGGCCGGCTCGCTCCTCTTGGGAAATGCCGCGATCGCCTGGAACAGCCACAAGGGCACTTCCTGGGCCGACCTGACCAGGCGGGCCGCGAGGGAGATCGGCTCCGGGTTGGTCTCCAGCCCGATGACCAGCGAGCGCTGGGCGAGCGTCCACCCCACGGCCACCAGCCCGGACAGCACGGCGACGACGCCGACGAGGCGCCCGCTCGTGCGGCCGAGCAGGTCGCGCAGCCGCGGCACCAGCTCGGGCCACGCCACCAGTGACGTCACCAGGATCAGGAGCGCCCAGAGCGGGCCGAGGGAGCGCAGCAGCAGGAGCAGCACGCCGCAGCCGGTGGCCAGCAGCAGGTGCCGGCGCTCGCACCGCAGGTCATCCTTGGCGAGCCCGGCCAGCGCCACCCAGAGGCCGAGGCCGGCGATCATCTCCAGACCGTTCGGTGCGACGATGCTGGTCGAGTAGACGACCATCGGCGTCAGCCCGGCACCCACGGCCGCGACCACCCGGGGGTGCGCCCAGCGGCGCAGGCTCACCAGGACGGCCGCGAGCAGCCCGAGGCAGAGCAGGGCGGCGACCACGCGCATGCCGTACATCGCGGCGACGCCGTCGAGGAACACGGTCGGGTACCCGATGGCGGCGTAGAAGAGCGGGTTGTACCGACCGGCGCCCGAGGCGATCTCGACCCTGTCCCCGGTCGGCTCCCCCACGCAGTCCTCCGGACCGGTGTAGGGCAGGCGCTGGCACTCAGGGCGAGCGGCCTCGACGATCTCGCGGCTCACCGACACGGTCGCGCCGGTGCCGCGGGTCGCGGCCTCCGGCTCGGAGACCCACTCGCCGTGCGCGACCGCGTCCGCGCGGTAGATGTGGTCGAACTCGTCGACGCCGGCGAACGGCGGGAGCGCCACGATCCAGGAGAGCTGGAGCACGAGGTAGCCGAGGACGATCCACCTCAGCCCCGACGCGCGGGGAGGCGATGGGGTCACCGAGTGCCCTCCTGGATGTCGAGGACCATCGAGAAGATGAGGAGGTGCAGTCCGCTCAGGAGCGGACCCACGGACAGGAGCACGGTGCCGGCACTGGCGATCGGCGGGCCGAGGGTGTTCACGAGGACGAAGACCCCCACGGCGGTCCCCAGACCCAGCAGGGCGAGTCCGGCGAAGAGCAGGAGGGCGACCGGCGAGAACGACTGGAGCACGTACTTGCGCCAGATCCGGCGCCAGAACCCCTTCCAGAGCCGGATCATCATCGACCACCCGACACGCCCGATCCTGATGCCGGAGACCTCGTCGCCGTACAGGGCCGGGATCGGGACGTCGCGCGCCGGCACCCGGAGGATGTTGAGGTGGATCAGGAAGTCGTTCTCGAAGTCGTAGCGCTTGGCGACGTAGTCGAACTCGACCCGCTCCAGGGCGTCACGGTGGACGGCGGTGTACCCGTTGAGGGGGTCGAAGAGGCCCCAGTAGCCGGACGCGGCCTTGGTCAGGAACGACATCACCACGTTCCCGACGATGCGGTGCCTCGGCATGCCGGCGAAGGACCCGTAGGAGTAGAAACGGTTGGCCTTGGTGAACTGCGCCTCCCCGTCCGCGATCGGGTCGAGCAGGGCAGGCAGGTGCGCCGGGTCCATCTGGTCGTCCCCGGCCATCACGACCGACACGTCGGCGCCCAATTCCAGCGCTCGGTGGTGCCCGGCCGCGATCGCGCCACCAACGCCCTCGTTCGCGGCGAGTCGCAGTACCTCCAGCCGGGGGTCGCCGGTCGCCCGGGCCGCTTCGGAGGTGGCGTCCGAGCTTGCGTCGTCCACCACGATGATGTGGTCGACGATCTCCGGGGAACGTCGCACGACCTGCCCCACGAGGCGTTCCTCGTTGTACGCGGGGACGACGACGGCCACCTTGAGGTCCCTGTACATCAGTGAACTCCTCGCTCACACGTCATGAAGCAGCTCACCGTTGCGCTCCACGTAGGCCTCGCCCGTCACGGGGCAGGTGAAGTGGCCGGGTCCGACCTCCTCCAGACGATGCCCCGATCTGCCCACCCACGCGACCTGACGCGCCGGTACGCCCGCCACGAGTGCGTGCGGCCGGACGTCATGCACGACGACGGCTCCCGCGGCGACCATCGCCCACTCGCCCACCACGACGGGCGCGACGCACACGGCTCGGGCTCCGACCGAAGCACCCCTGCGGATCTCCGCCCCGACGGAGTCCCAGTCAGCGGCGGCCTTGAGCGCGCCGTCGGGGGTGATCGCTCGCGGGTGAAGGTCATTGGTCAGGACGACGGCCGGACCGATGAAGACCCCGTCGGCCAGGGTCGCCGGGGCGTACAGGAGGGCGTCGTTCTGGATCTTGCACCGGTCGCCTATCACGACGCCGGCGTCGACGAAGGCTCCGCGGCCCACCACGCACTGGCTGCCGAGGCGAGCTCCTGCCCGGATGTGGCTCAATCCCCACACCACCGAGCCGCGACCGACCGTGGCCGTCGCTTCCACGAGTGCCGTCGGGTCGATACGAGGGTGCTCGTCGTCGACGATGTTGTCGCTCATGGTCCACGCATTGTTCCCGCTTCCCCGGCTCCTCGGGACGCGAATCGCCGAGATACTGTTCGCGCGTGGACTGGCTCGCCGACAACTGGCTCGACCTCTTCGGCTGGGCCGGGAGCGCGCTGCTGATCTTCTCGCTGCTCCAGACGCGGGTGCTTCGCTTCCGCATCCTCAACCTGGCGGCCTGCCTGATCCTGGTGTGCTTCAACGGGCTCCTCGGCATCTGGCCGATGGTGGCGATGAACATCGTGCTGTGCGCGATCAACACCTGGTTCATCGTGCGGCTCCAGCGCGAGCGGCACGACGAGGCGGCGTTCACGGTGCTGCCGGTCGGGCCGAGCGACACCTACCTGCGCCACTTCCTGACGGTGCACGCCGCCGACATCGCACGCTTCCACCCGTCCTACGGCGGGGTGGGGTCCGACGACCTCGCCTTCTGCGTCCTCACCGGCGACGAGACGGTCGGTGTGGTCGTGATTCGGCGCGAGGGTGACGTCGCGCTGGTGCAGCTCGACTACGTCACGCCGCGCTACCGCGACTTCTCCCCCGGCGAGTTCGTGTGGCGCGGGGCGCCCGACCTGCGCGAGCGCGGCTTCCGTCGCGTGGTCACGCCGCCGGACATGGTCGGGGCCTACTACGACCGGCTCGACCAGGACTTCCGGCGCGAGGGTGCGTCGTACGTGCTCGAGCTCTGACGTCCGACCGGTGGTTGAGGTGCGAGCGGAGCGAGCCTCGAAACCCCCGGACGCACGTACGGAAGAAGGGTCCGGGGGTTTCGAGGCTCGTCGCTGGCGCTCCTCGCACCTCAACCAGCGGAGGCGGCGACCCAGCGGTCGAGGGTGGCCCGGGCCGCGCCCGAGTCGACCGCCTCGACGGCCTTCGCGTAGCCGGCAGCCAGCGCGGTGTCGGGGTCGTCGGCGGGTGCGTCGTGCACGGCCAGGGCGGCACCCGCGTTGAGCAGGACGGCGTCGCGGACCGGCCCGTGCTCGCTGTCGAGCACGCGGCGGACGACGTCGGCGTTGTGGGTGACGTCGCCGCCCCGGAGGTCCTCCGCAGTCGCGGGGGCGAGACCGAGCGAGGCCGGGTCGACGGTCGACGTGGTGACCTCGCCGGCGTGGACGCGCCACAGCGTGGATGTCGTGGTGGTGGTCAGCTCGTCGAGCCCGTCGTCGCCGCGGAACACCCACGCGTCGACGCCACGGGCGGCGAAGACGTCCGCCATCACCGGCGCCTTGCGGGCGTCGGCACAGCCGATCGCCTGGGCGGCGGGCCGGGTCGGGTTGGCGAGCGGGCCGAGCAGGTTGAACGTGGTGGCGATCCCGAGCTCTCGTCGCGGCACCGCGGTGTGCCGAAGCCCGGGGTGGAACGCCGCCGCGAAGCAGAAGGTGATGCCGACCTCGTCGACCAGCGCCGCCACCCGCTCGGGCGGCAGGTCGAGCCGGATGCCGAGCGCCTCGAGGACGTCGGCGGAACCGGACTGGGACGACGCCGAGCGGTTGCCGTGCTTGGCGACCCGCGCGCCCGCCCCGGCCGCGACGATCGCAGCCATCGTGGAGATGTTCACCGACATCGACCGGTCGCCACCGGTGCCGACCACGTCGAGCAGCCGTCCCTCGATGTGGATCGGCGTCGCGACCTCGAACAGCGCCTCGGTCAGGCCGATGATCTCCTCGGGGGTCTCCCCCTTGGCCCGCAGCGCGACGGCGAAGCCGGCGATCTGGGCCGGGGTGGCCTCCCCCGCGACGATCCGCGACATGACCCACGAGGTCTGCGTCGCGTCGAGGTCCTCACCGGCGACCAGGGCGGTGAGGAGGTCCGGCCAGGTGTGGCCCACGGCGGTCAGGGCGTGGCGGGGACCCGCGCGCGCAGCAGCGAGACCACGGTCTCGGCCAGCTGGACCGGGTCGATCGGGTGGGGCACCGCGGCCTCGGCGCGCGACCACGCCGCGAGCCAGGCGTCCTGGACCCGGCCGGTGAGGACGATCACCGGCGGGCACTGGTAGATCTCGTCCTTGAGCTGCTTGGCGATGCCCATGCCCCCGGCCGGGGCCGTCTCGCCGTCGAGGATCGCCAGGGCGATGCCGCCGGCGTCCATGTTCGAGATGACGACCGGCTCGGTCGCGACCTCGACGTACTGGACCTCCGGCAGGTCGGGGTGGGGCCGGCGTCCGAGGGCGAGGATGACCTGCTGGCGGGTGTTGACGTCGTCGGAGTAGACGAGCACCTTCAGCGGTCGGGCGTTCTGGTCGGTCACGCGCCGCATGCTACCGGTCGGTCCCGTCCGGCGACCGGCCCCTCGCCTCCAGCAGATCGAGCCGTCGGTCCTCCCGCGCGGCCTCGCGCATGGAGGAACGCACCCACTGGGTGAACAACACCCCGAAGAACACCAGCCCGACCAGGTCGCCGCTCCCCCAGAGGATCCCGCCGGCCAGGTGCTGGTCGTCGAGCGGGTCTGGCAGCCAGGCACCCATCGGGCCGTCGTGGAGCGCGGGGTACCAGCCGCCGCCGAGCAGCGACTGCTGCCCCATGATCGTGACGCCGAGGAACGCGTGGAACGGCAGGGTGAGGACCACGATCACCATCCGGAAGGGGTGGCTCACCCGGCCCGGGACCGGGTCGACCCCCATCAGCGGCCAGAAGAAGAGGGCCCCGACGACCACCAGGTGGACGTGCATCAGCTCGTGGACGTACGCCGACTCCAGCGACGCGCGGTACCAGCCGGAGAAGTACAACGCCCACGGCGAGACGACGTAGAGCGTGAACGTCAGCGGTGGGAACGAGAGCACCTTCGCCACCCGCGAGTGCAGCACCGCGAGCAGCCACCGGCGCGGGCGGGCGGGCAGCGTCCGCAGGGCGAGGGTCACCGGCGCCGACAGCGCGAGCGCCAGGGGCACCACCATCGAGAGCACCATGTGCTGGACCATGTGGACGCTCAGCAGCGTCGTGTCGTACGCCGCCACGCCCGACATCGTGGCCAGCGCGAAGGCCCCCATCCCGACCGCCAGGGACAGCGTCCGACCCCACGGCCACCGGTCCCCGCGACGGCGCAGGACCAGCACTCCGGCGGCGTACAACCCCACTGCCCAGACCGTCAGCACGAAGGGCAGCGGAGCCAGCGACCAGCCCGTCAGCGCACGCTCGAAGGTGAACCTCGGGAGGTCGAGCGCGGTCAGGATCAGGGCGCCGTCCACGTCGTGAACGATAGGACTCTCCGAAAGCGGGGGGCGGGCTGCCCTCCGGGTCGAACACCCGCCATAATGATCCCGTGGCCACCACGACAGCGATCCCGGCTTCCCGACTGCACGGACACCACGACCGACCCAGCATGGTCTCGGTCGGCACGATCATCTGGCTGTCGAGCGAACTGATGTTCTTCGCGGCGCTCTTCGCGTCGTACTTCACGATCCGCGCGGTGAGCGAGGATCTCTGGGCGCAGAACACCGCGCTCCTCGACGTGCCGTTCGCCGCGGTCAACACCACGATCCTGGTGCTGTCCTCGCTGACCTGCCAGCTCGGCGTCTTCGCGGCGGAACGTGGTCAGGTCGGCCGGAGCGCCGGGCTGCTGAAGATCGGCGGCTGGGGCCTGCGCGAGTGGTTCATGCTCACCTACGCCATGGGCGCGGTGTTCATCGCCGGTCAGGCCATCGAGTACGCCACGCTGATCCAGGAGGGCGTGACCATCCAGGACAGCGCCTACGGCACGATGTTCTACCTCACCACCGGCTTCCACGGGCTCCACGTCACCGGCGGGCTGATCGCCTTCCTGTTCGTGCTGGGTCGCACCTTCATCGCCCGCAAGTTCACCCACGAGCAGGCCGTGAGCGCCATCGTCGTGTCCTACTACTGGCACTTCGTCGATGTCGTCTGGATCGGGCTGTTCGCCACGATCTACCTCGTCCAGTGACCACGCCGACCAAGGACCTGATGTGCGCTTCCTGAACCGCTCTGCAAATGGTTGGGCCGGCCGGATCTCGCGTCACCGTCGCGGCCCGGTCGCCGGGCTCATGGTGCTGCTGCTCGGGCTGCTGCTGACCGGCGGCCTCTACACCGCCTTCTCCCCGGCCCAGGCCGGCTCCGCCGCCTCCGACGAAGAGCTGGTCCAGGACGGTCGCGAGCTGTTCCTCGTCAACTGCTCGTTCTGCCACGGCCAGAACGGCGAGGGCGTGCGCACCATCGACGGCAACCAGCTCGGCCCCTCGCTCGTGGGCGTGGGTGCGGCCGCGGTCGACTTCCAGGTCAACACCGGGCGGATGCCGGTGGCGCAGCCGGGCCAGCAGATCCCACGCAAGCCCTCCAGCTTCAGCGAGGAGGAGACCGCCCAGCTGGCGGCGTACGTCGCCTCCCTCGGCCCCGGCCCGGCCATCCCGGACGAGTCCGACTACAGCATCGAGGGTCTGAGCGCCGAGGAGCGCGAGGCGGCGATCGTCCGCGGCGGCCAGATCTTCCTCACCAACTGCACGGCCTGCCACAACTTCACCGGTGCGGGCGGCGCCATGCCCCGCGGTGGCTACGCGCCCCGCATCCTCGGCGTCGAGCCGCGCTACATCTACGAGGCGCTGCTCACCGGCCCGCAGTCGATGCCCAACTTCAGCAACGGCAACCTCACGCCCGAGGCCAAGCGCGACGTCATCGCCTACCTCGACTCCATCGACGAGAACCCCGACTACGGCGGCTTCGGCATGGGCGGCCTCGGCCCCGTCGCCGAGGGCATGTTCGCCTGGATCGTCGGCATCGGCGTGCTGGTCGGCTTCGCCGTCTGGATCGCCGCCCACAGCACGCGTTCGACCAAGGAGAAGGTGGAAGCATGACGTCGCACGAGGGCGACAACCTCCCCGAGCCGCACGAGGGCTCCCACCGGCGCGACCTGGAGCCCGCCGACCCGATCGCAGACCCCGGCCTGCCGGCCCACACCTGGCGTCCCACCGACCTGGACGAGAAGGCCGAGAAGCGCGCGGAGCGCCAGGTCGCGCTCCTGTTCGGGCTCTCGGCGCTGAGCGCCGTGCTGTTCGTGGTCTCCTACGTCGTCCTCGACATCGGCGAGGTCACCACCACGTTCGGCGGCCTCGGTGCCTCGAACCTGGCGCTGGGCATGACCCTCGCCGGCGCGCTGCTCTTCATGGGCGTCGGCATCATCCAGTGGGCCCGCAAGCTGATGGGCGACCACGAGATCGTCGAGATGCGCCACCCGGCGGCCTCCAGCGACGAGGACCGCGCCGCGGTGCTCAAGGACCTCGCGCTCGGCATCGACGAGTCCGGCATCGGCCGCCGTCCCCTGGTCCGCAACTCGCTGCTCGGCGCGCTCGGCGTGCTCGCCCTGCCGGTCCCGGTCGTCCTGCTGCGCGACCTCGGACCGTTGCCCGGCGACGCGCTCTACCACACGATCTGGGAGAAGGGGATGCGCGTGGTCCGCGACGTCACCGGCACCCCGATCAAGCCCGAGGACCTGCAGAACGGCGACCTGGTCAACGCCGAGCCCGCCGCGATCTTCGAGGTCGACGAGGAGGGCGAGCCGCTGGTCGAGGGCGTCGACCTCCAGATCGCCAAGTCCAAGGGCGCGATCATCCTGGTGCGGATGGACCCCTCGGACGTCATCCCCGGCGAGGGTCGCGACGACTGGAGCGTCGACGGGATCCTCTGCTACTCCAAGATCTGCACCCACGTCGGCTGCCCGATCTCTCTGTACGAGCGCACGACCCACCACGTCCTGTGCCCCTGCCACCAGTCCACGTTCGACCTCGCTGACGCCGCGCGCGTCATCTTCGGTCCCGCGGCACGCCCCCTCCCCCAGCTGCCCCTGGCGGTTGACGACGAGGGGTACCTTGTTGCACAGAGCGACTTCACAGAACCGGTCGGACCCAGCTTCTGGGAGCGGAACTCATGAGTATCGACACGAGCAAGGTCGCCACGAGCAACACCACAGCCGCGACCCCTGCCAAGGCCAGCAAGGCCGGCGCCGCCGCGTCCTGGGCCGACGACCGGCTCGGGCTGGCCACCGGGATGCGCAAGCAGATCCGCAAGGTCTTCCCGGACCACTGGTCCTTCATGCTGGGCGAGATCGCGCTGTGGAGCTTCGTCGTCCTGCTCCTCACCGGCACGTTCCTGACCCTGTGGTTCAAGCCCAGCATGGGCGAGATCCCCTACATGGGCTCCTACGACCAGCTCCGCGGCATCCACATGTCCGAGGCGTACGCCTCCTCGCTCGACATCTCCTTCGACGTCCGTGGCGGACTGCTCATGCGGCAGATGCACCACTGGTCGGCGATGCTCTTCATCGCGGCGATGTTCATCCACATGATGCGGGTGTTCTTCACCGGCGCCTTCCGCAAGCCCCGTGAGCTCAACTGGGTGATCGGGTGCCTGCTGCTGATGCTGGGCGCCCTGGAGGGCTTCACCGGCTACTCCCTGCCCGACGACCTGCTGTCCGGCACCGGCGTACGAGCAGCCGACGGCTTCGTGAAGTCGATGCCCGTGGTCGGCACCTACATCTCGTTCTTCCTCTTCGGTGGCGAGTTCCCCGGCGACGACATCATCAGCCGCTTCTACGTCATCCACATCCTGCTGCTGCCCGGCCTGCTGCTGGCCCTGATCGCGGCCCACATGCTGCTGCTCGTCTACCACAAGCACACGCAGTGGCCCGGTCCCGGCCGGACCGAGGACAACGTGGTGGGCTACCCGCTGCTCCCCGTCTACGCGGCCAAGGCCGGCGGCTTCTTCTTCATCGTCTTCGGCATCACCGCCTTCATGGGCGGACTGCTGTCGATCAACCCGATCTGGAAGTACGGCCCCTACGATCCATCGAAGGTGACGGCCGGATCGCAGCCCGACTGGTACATGGGCATGCCCGACGGCGCGCTCCGGATCATGCCCGGCTGGGAGACCCACCTGTTCTCCGCCGCGGGCGGGCTCCCCGGCGTGACCCTGTCGTGGAACGTGCTGCTGCCGATCATCGTGCTGCCGGGCGTCCTGATCACGATCCTGATCGCGCTGCCGTTCCTGGAGGCCTGGATCACCGGCGACAAGCGGGACCACCACCTGTTGCAGCGCCCGCGCAACGCTCCGACGCGCACCGCGCTGTTCGTGGCCCTGATGACCTTCTACGGGCTCATGTGGGCGGCGGCCGGCAACGACATCATCGCCATCAGGTTCGACCTGAGCATCAACCAGATCACGTACTTCATGCGTGCTGCGGTGTTCATCGGACCCGTGATCGCCTTCCTGATCGCGCGGCGCTGGTGCATCTCGCTGCAGCGGTCCGACAACGACAAGCTGCTGCACGGCTACGAGACCGGCATCATCATGCGGTCGGCCGAGGGTGGCTACTCCGAGCGGCACCTGCCGATCGCGGAGTCGAGCGCATACACGCTCACCGCCCGTGACCGCGACGCGCTGGCCCAGCCCGGCGACGACACCGACGAGAACGGTGTCACCGCCCCGACCGCCAACCCGATCGAGCGGCTGCGGCTCAGGCTCAACCGCGGCTGGTTCGGTCACAACGTGCAGAAGCCCACCCGGGAGGAGCTCGAGGCGGGCCACCACCACGCCGACCACGAGCACGAGCTCCAGGCCGGCCTCGACCACCCCGCCGACGGCCACCAGTTCGACGGCCACCACACCGTCGACGAGGAGTCCCTCCGCGGCAAGCACTGACGCACCCGCACCACGCGTCGTACGACGGCCCCGGACCAGTCACTGGTCCGGGGCCGTCGTCGGTGGTTGAGGTGCGAGCGTCGCCGGTGGTTGAGGTGCGAGCGTCGCCGGTGGTTGAGGTGCGAGCGTCGCCGGTGGTTGAGGTGCGAGCGGAGCGAGCCTCGAAACCCCCGGCCCCCACGCACACCAGATGGGTCCTGCCGGTGGTTGAGGTGCGAGCGGAGCGAGCCTCGAAACCCCCGGCCCCCACGCACACCAGATGGGTCCTGCCGGTGGTTGAGGTGCGAGCGGACCGAGCCTCGAAACCCCCGGCCCCCACGCACACCAGATGGGTCCTGCCGGTGGTTGAGGTGCGAGCGGACCGAGCCTCGAAACCCCCGGCCCGACGTACGCGAGATGGGTTCTGCCGGGGGTTTCGAGGCTCGTCGCTGGCGCTCCTCACACCTCAACCACCGGACGGTCGCTGGCGCTCCTCACACCTCAACCGCCGGACGGGGGCCGGCGCGCGGTGGGGCGGCGGGAGAGGGCCGGGAGGTCCTCCCAGCGGCCTTCGATGAGCGCGAGGCGCTTGACGCGGCTCCAGCCCTGCACCTGCTTCTCGAACCAGAAGGCCTCGTCGATCCGGTCGAAGTAGCCCGACCGGGCGAGGCGGACCGGTTGCCGGTCACGTCGGGCCGTGTAGCGAGACCCCTCCCCCCGCCTGGTGCTGGGCCAGCCGAAGGTCGAGATGGGTCGTGCTGCCGACGTACAGCGAACCGTCCGCGCACTCGAGGATGTAGGTCCAGGGCATGCCGTCGTACTCCCCCATCTCGGAGGTCGCCACACGTCACGTCCGGGCGGCTGTGGACAACGGCGTCGCCTCGAAGGTCCGGGGGTTTCGAGGCTCGTCGCTGGCGCTCCTCGCACCTCAACCACCGGAGGTCGCACCAACCGGTGGTTGAGGTGCGAGCGGAGCGAGCCTCGAAACCCCCGGCCCGACGTACGCGAGGAGGGTCCGTGGCGCTCCTCGCACCTCAACCACCGGCGGGGGTCAGGAGAGGGCGGAGCCTTGCTTCCAGGTGGAGAAATCGACGTTCCAGTCGCCGTAGCCGTTGTCGAGGGTCATCGGGCGGTCGGTGCCGGTGTACTGGACGACGTCGCCGCGCATGGTCATGTTGTAGAGGAACGCCGCGTTGGCGGTGCTCATGCCGGTGCAGCCGTGGCTGACGTTGGCGTTGCCCTGGGAGCTGACCGACCACGGGGCGGCGTGGATGAACTCGCCGGAGTAGGTGACGCGCATGGCGTACTCGACGTTGCCGATGTTGTAGTACTCCGGGTCGTCGCGGCCGATGCCGACGGTCTCGGAGTTCATCCGCTTGCTGCGGAACTTCTCGATGATGACCTTGGTGCCGGTGCGGGTGGTGAACTCCGGCTCCTCCCCCGTGGTGATCGGGATGGAGCGGACCATCGTGCCGTTGCTGAACACGCGCATCTGGTGGCTGTCCATGTCGACCTTGTAGACGTGGGCGTCACCGACGGAGAAGTCGACGGCACGGTTCTCCTGGCCGTAGATCCCGTTGCCCGCGTCGACGCTGTTGATGTCGAGGTCGACCGACACGTCGGTGCCGGGCTTCCAGTAGCTCTTCGGGCGCCAGTGGGCCTCGTAGTCGCTGAGCCAGTGCCACGCGCCCGGCTGGGCCGGGGCGGCACTGACGTGCATGTTCTTCTCCATCGACTTCTTGTTGGTCACCGCGACGTCGAAGGTCGCGATCACCGGCATCCCGACGCCGACGGTCTCGCCCTGCAGCGGAGCCAGCGAGGCGTAGGTCTGCTGGTCCAGGGTGAGCGCCTGGGTGCTGAAGGTGGAGGTCTTGACGATCTTCTCGCCGTCGCTGGTCGCGCCCACGGACTTGACCTTGTAGGCCTGTCCGGGCTCGAGCCGGTCGGTGGCGGCCCACGTGTCGCCGCTCTTGTTGAGCTCGCCGGCGAGCGAACCCGCCGCGGAGGTGACCCGCACCTCGCGGAGCGTGCCGCCCGTGGCGCTGACCTCGAGGGCCTGGTCGACGGCGACGGCGTTGCCGCGCAGGTTCGTCGACATCTTCAGCGGTTCGACGACAGCGGCCTCAGTCGGCTCGCCGGCGGCGCCGTCGGACGCGGCGGCCTGCGGCTCCCCGGGGGCGGCGTCGCTGGTGCAGCCGACGAGGGTCGAGCAGGCGAGCGCGATGGCGGCGAGGCCGACCAGGGTGCTCCGAGACATTGGTACTCCCAGGGACGTTCGTGGTGCGCGGTGGGGGTCATCATCAGGGTAACCCGGCACCCACGACCATCCCCAAACCTCGCGGGACGTCCCGACCAGGGTCAGTGGGCGTGCTCGCCCCGGTAGAACTCGAAGATCCAGCCCGACAGCGCGATCGCGCCCAGCACGGCCCCGATGATCAACATCCACCAGGCCCCCAGCGCGGTGCCGTAGACGATCACGCCGAGCGTGAGCGCGCACCACAGGGGCCACCAGGAGTACGGCGGGAAGAAGCCCAGCTCGCCGGCGCCGTCGGCGATCTCGGCGTCCTTGCGGTCCTCCGGACGCGGCTCCATCTTCGCGGCGTGGAAGCCGAGGTAGAGCGTGACCATGCCGGCCAGCAGCGTGGTCATGGTGAGCGCCGAGGTGCCGGTCCAGTCGCCGGTGACGAACCAGTACGCCGGGCTCACCAGGACCAGGAAGGCCGTGGTGATGCCAAAGACCCAGGCCTCGGCCTTCATCGGTGGTCTCCCTCGTCGTCGAGCCGCGCGCGCAGCATCCCTTCACGACCGTGCACCTCGGGAGTGTCCGAGGGCCGTTGCTCACCCTCGGCGTCGTTCTGCTCCATCTCCATCAGCGCGATCTCCGGGTGGTGGAGGTCGAAGGCCGGGGACTCCGAGCGGATCCGCGGGATCGTCTCGAAGTTGTGGCGCGGCGGCGGGCAGCTGGTCGCCCACTCCAGCGACCGGCCCCAGCCCCACGGGTCGTCGGTCTCGACGAGCGGCGCCTTGCGCGAGATGTAGAGGTTGTAGAAGAACGGCAGCGTGGAGAGGCTCAGCAGGAAGGCACCCACGGTGGACACCTGGTTGAGCGTCGTGAAGCCGTCCTCGGGCAGGTAGTCGGCGTACCGACGGGGCATGCCCTCGACGCCGAGCCAGTGCTGCACCAGGAACGTGGTGTGGAAGCCGATGAACAGCAGCCAGAAGTGGAGCTTGCCGAGCCGTTCGTTGAGCATCCGGCCGGTCATCTTCGGCCACCAGTAGTAGAACCCGGCGAACATCGCGAACACGACCGTGCCGAAGACGACGTAGTGGAAGTGCGCCACCACGAAGTAGGAGTCGGAGACGTGGAAGTCCAGCGGTGGGCTGGCCAGGATGATGCCGGTCAGGCCACCGAACAGGAACGTCGTGAGGAAGCCGATCGACCACAGCATCGGGGTGTCGAAGGACAGAGATCCCCCCCACATCGTCCCGATCCAGTTGAAGAACTTCACTCCTGTGGGCACCGCGATCAGGAACGTCATGCCGGAGAAGAACGGCAGGTCGACCGCGCCGGTGACGAACATGTGGTGGGCCCACACCGCGACGGACAGGATCGCGATGCCGAGGGTCGCGCCGACCAGGCCGACGTAGCCGAAGAGCGGCTTGCGGCTGAAGACCGGCAGGATCTCGGTGATGATGCCGAAGAACGGCAGCGCGATGATGTAGACCTCGGGGTGCCCGAAGAACCAGAACAGGTGCTGCCACAGGATCGGACCGCCGTGCGACGGGTCGAAGACGTGGGCACCGAGCAACCGGTCGGCCTCGAGCGAGAGCAGCGCGCCGGCCAGGATCGGGAACGCGATCAGCACCAGCATCGAGGTGACCAGCGTGTTCCAGACGAACAGCGGCATCCGGAACATGGTCATGCCGGGGGCACGCATGCAGATGATCGTGGTGATGAAGTTGACCGCACCCAGGATCGAGCCGAGGCCGGCCATCCAGAGGCCCATGACCCAGAGGTCGCCGCCGATGCCGGGAGAGCGGACGGCGTCGGAGAGCGGCGTGTAGGCGAACCAGCCGAACGACGCGGCACCCGAGGGCGTCAGGAAGCCGGAGCCGGCGATCAGGCCGCCGAAGAGGAACAGCCAGTAGCTGAACATGTTCAGCCGCGGGAACGCCACGTCGGGCGAGCCGATCTGCAGCGGCATGATCACGTTGCCGAAGCCGAAGAACAGGGGCGTCGCGAACAGCAGCAGCATGATCGTGCCGTGCATCGTGAACAGCTGGTTGTAGGTCTCGTCGTTGACGACCTGCATGCCCGGGTTGGCGAGCTCGGCCCGGATCAGCAGGGCCATGACGCCCGCCGCCAGGAACCAGGCGAACGAGGTGACGAGGTAGAGCTTGCCGATCAGCTTGTGGTCGGTCGTGGTCAGGATCCGCACGACCTGCTGGCCCAGCGGCTTGCGGGTGCCCTCCGTCATCGGGCGGGCTTCTGTGGCGGTCACTCCGCCTCCTCCTCGCTGTGTTCTCCGAGGCCGGCCTGCTCGTTCACGAAGTTTCCGCCGAGCACCGGCGCATCGGAGTAGTTCCCCTGGTCCTCGAGGTCCTCGAGGTACTGCTCGTAGTCGGCTTCGGGGACCACCTCGACGTTGAAGAGCATCCGCGAGTGGTAGGTGCCGCAGAGCTCGTAGCACTTGCCGGCGTAGGTGCCGATCGTGCGCGGGGTGACCTCGTAGTGGTTGCTCCGGCCCGGGACGACGTCCATCTTCATGAGGAACGCCGGGATGCCGAAGTCGTGGATCACGTCGGGCGAGCTCAGGTCGAACTGCACGGTCTGTCCGACGGGCAGCATCAGCGTCGGGATCTGGCTGCCGGTGCCGGAGGTGTAGACGACCGGCCCGTCCTGCTCACCGTCGAGGACGTAGTTGAACGTCCAGCTCCACTGCTGACCGACGACCTTGATCGTCTGGTCCTGGTCGGTGTCGTCGAGGACGGCGTTCTGGACCTTCACCGTCTGCGCGAAGAACACGACCACCATCATGATCGGCGCGATCGTGTAGAAGATCTCGAGCGGCAGGTTGTAGCGCGTCTGGATCGGGATCTCGTCGTCGCTCCGGCGGCGGTAGCGCACCACCACCCAGAGGATCAGGCCCCACACGATGACGCCCGTGACCATCGCCGCGATCCACGCGTGACGCCACAGGTAGAAGATGTGGTCGGCCTGCTCGGTGGCCGGATCCGGCATCGCGAGGTTCTTCCACTCGTGCTGCGTCTCGGCCGAGCAGCCGGCCAGGAAGACGAGTGCACCCATCGTGGCGACCAGGGCTGTGCGACGCAGTCGCTGCGTCGTACGCCGGTGGAGTTGCTGACCCACGAACGAGCCTTTCGTTCACGTGCGGACAGGACGTGCTCAGACTATCCGATCTCCTCCCCGTCGAGCGGGTGGGGCACCGCCGGAGCACGCAGTAGGTTGGCACCGTGACCGACGGCCGTACCGAGCTCGACACGGCGTCCTCCCAGCCCCTCCACCCCGCCGCGCGCGACACGCTGCTGGCCGCCCTGGACCAGGGCTGGGCCGACCCGCGCCGGCTGCACCGGTCCGGGCGCCACGCCCGCCTGCTGCTCGACAACGCGCGCGCCGTGGTGGCCGAGTGCCTCGACGTCCGACCGGACGAGGTGAGCTTCACCGGCTCCGGCACCGAGGCGGTCCATCGCGGGCTGCTCGGGCTCGTCCGCGGGTCGCGACGCGGTACGACGGTGCTGCACTCCGCGGTGGAGCACGCGGCCGTCCGGCACGCGGCGGCGTGGGCCGGCGAGCCGGTCGAGGTGCCGTGCGACGAGGTGGGCCGCGTGTCCACCGGCGCGCTCGCCGCAGGTGCCGTCGACCCCGGCGTGGCCGCGGTCGCGCTCCAGAGCGCCAACCACGAGGTCGGCACGGTGCAGCCGCTCGACGCGCTCGCGTTGCCCGAGGACGTCCCCCTCTTCACCGATGCCTGCGCCTCGATGGGCCGTCTCCCGCTGCTGGGTGCCTGGGCGGCGGCCGCGGGCTCGGCCCACAAGTGGGGCGGACCGGCCGGCGTCGGCGTCCTGATGGTCCGCAAGGGCGCGCGGTGGCGCAATCCCTTCCCCGGCGACGACCGGGTCGACGAGCGGGTCGCCGGCTTCGAGAACGTCCCGGCGGCGCTCGCTGCCGCGGCGGCACTCCAGGCGGTGGTCGCCGAGCGGGACCTCGTGAACGTGCGGCAGCACGACCTCGTCGACCGGGTCCGGGCCGGCGTCGCCGCGATCCCCGACACCGAGGTAGTCGGCGACCCCGTCGACCGGCTCCCCCACCTGGTGACCTTCTCGTTCCTCTACGTCGACGGTGAGGCGCTGGTGGACCGACTGGACAGGCTCGGCTTCGGCGTCGCGAGCGGGTCGGCCTGCGCGGCGTCCACCCTGGAGCCGAGCGCGGTGCTGGCGGCGATGGGCGTGCTCACGCACGGCAACGTCCGGCTCTCGCTCGACCGCTCCACCACGTCCTCGGACGTGGATCGGCTGCTGTCGGTGCTGCCGGGGGTCGTGGCGGACCTGCGGGCCGAGGTGGACCTGTGAGCGTGGACCTGTGAGCGTCGACCTGTGAGCGTCGACCTCGAGCTGGACTGTCGGGGGATGCGGTGCCCGATGCCGGTGATCGAGCTGGCGCGGCGCCTCGACGAGGTCGAGGTCGGCGGCACGATCGGGGTGGCGTCCACCGACGTCGCCGCCCGGACCGACGTCCCGGCGTGGTGCCGGATGCGCTCCCAGGAGTACGTCGGTGAGGAGCTCGCCCCCGACGGCGTCCCGGTCTTCGTGGTACGCCGACTGGTCTGACCCCTCGGTCGGCTGCGGGCGCTCGGTCGGCGGGGGGGGTGGGGATAGTCCGTGACGGAAATGTCGTCCGTGGGCCCGATCCACGACATTTCCGTCACGGACTATCGGCTATCGGCAGACACGTGACCCGGGCTCAGAGGCGGAGGGTCCGGAGGTGCTCGCCGATCTCGGCGGCCGCCTCGGGGCCGTACGCCGCCTCGCAGCGACCGAGCAGGCCGGCCCGGGTGAGCGAGTACTCCTGCGTGCCGACCTGCTCCACGACGTACACGGCGAGCAGGCAGCCGAGCTGTGCGGCGCGGGCGGGCGCCAGGCCCCAGGTGAGGCCGGCGAGGTAGCCCGCGCGGAACGCGTCACCGACGCCGGTCGGCTCCTTCTTGTCGACCTCGGGCACCGCCGCGACCTCGATGGACGGCTCGCCCCGGCGCTCGATCCGGACCCCGCGGGGGCCGAGGGTGATCACCCAGGTGCCGACGCGGTCGAGGACCTCCTCGTGGCTCCAGCCGGTCTTCTGCACGATCAGCGACGACTCGTACTCGTTGCTCACCAGGATGTGGGCGCCGTCGATGAGCGGCCGGATCATCGCGCCGTCACCGAAGGCCAGCTGCTGGCTCGGGTCGGCCACGAACGGGTAGCCGCGCTGGCGGCACTCGTCGGTGTGCCGGAGCATCGCCTCGGGGTCGTCGGGGCCGACCAGCACGAAGTCGGGGGCACCGACCCGGTCGACGATCGGCTTCAGCTCGATCTCACGCGCCTCGCTCATCGCCCCGGGGTAGAAGCTGGCGATCTGGGCGTCGGCGGAGTCGGTGGTGCACACGAAGCGGGCGGTGTGGCGGGTCTGGGACACGTGGACCGAGGTGCAGTCGACGCGGTGGCGCTCCAGCCACGAGCGGTACTCACCGAAGTCCTCCCCGACCGCACCCACCAGCACCGGGGTCAGACCCAGGTTGCCGAGGCCGAAGCAGATGTTCGCGGCGCACCCCCCGCGGCGTACGTCCAGGTCGTCGACGAGGAACGACACCGACAGCTTGTCGAGCGCATCGACCACGAGCGAGTCGGAGAACTTCCCGGGGAAGCTCATCAGGTGGTCGGTGGCGATGGAGCCGGCGATCAGCAGGGACACGACACGGAACACTACCCAGCGGTACGACTTCGGATACCCCGCGGTAGCCCCTAGCGTCAACGGCATGAGCCACGCGTACGACGACTTCGCCACCCCGCAGCAGATGCGGGCCGACTGCGTCGAGGCAGGTCGCAACCTGCGGCTCGAGCGGGCGGCGGAGCGGGCCATGGCCCCCGCCCCCAGCCTCCACTTCGACGACTTCCCCCGCGAGGTCCACAAGCGCGAGATCAGTGTCAGCGACGCCGCGGCCCGGCTCGCCCGGGCGCTCTACACCGACTGATCACGGACGCGTCAGCGGACGTGATCGATGGTGGTTGAGCAGCGACCGCGGCCGAGGAACGAGGCCGCGACGGAGCGTGTCGAAACCCGGTGAGACGACAGCCGACCTCGCGATGCACAAGAGCCCCCTCCGGCAGTGTCGGAAGGGGCTCTTGCGGTCGTGATCAGTGGAAAGAATCACCGCACGCGCACGAACCCGTGGCGTTGGGGTTGTCGATCGTGAAGCCCTGCTTCTCGATGCTGTCGACGAAGTCGATCATCGCGCCGTTGAGGTAGGGGACGCTCATCCGGTCGACGACGACGGTCACGCCGTCGAAGTCGGTGGTGCTGTCGCCGTCGAGCGTGCGCTCGTCGAAGAACAGCTGGTAGCGCAGACCCGAACAACCACCGGGCTGCACGGAGATCCGCAGCGCGAGGTCGTCGCGACCCTCCTGCTCGAGGAGGCTCTTCACCTTGCCCGCCGCCACCGCGCTCAGGTTGATCTGATCGGTGCGACGTTCGGTCTCGACCTGCTCGGTCATGTGTCTGACTCCCTGGGACTCGCGGGCTGGTACTCGGTCAATGGTCGCACACGAAGGGTTATTCCCCGCGGTGGCGCTCACACGGCGCTGGCGTGCTGCTCAGGGGGCCGGGAGCCGGACCTCGAGCCGGGCTCCGCCCGGCGCGTCGGCCACGCGCACCGTCCCGCCGTGCCGGAGCACGACGGCCCGCGAGATCGCCAGCCCCAGGCCGGATCCGCCGTCGTGCCCCCGCGCCGGGTCGCCCCGCGCGAAGCGTTCGAACACCTCCTCGCGCTGGTCCGGCGGAATGCCCGGACCGTCGTCCTCCACGGCCAGCAGCACCTCCCCCTCGACGACGCCCAGCGAGACGGTGACCGTGGTGGCCGCGTGGCGCGCGGCGTTGGCCAGCAGGTTGCCCACCAGCCGGGCCAGGTCGTCGCGGCGCCCCTGCACCGGGGCCGCGCTGACGGCCGCGGCATCCAGCACGACCGGCGCCGCACTGCTGCGGAGCCGGGCCACCTCCTCCAGCACCACGTCGTCCAGGTCGAGAGCGTCCGGGGGACCGAGCCCTGTTCGTCCTGGCGGGCCAGGAACAGCAGGTCGCGGACCAGCCTCTCCATCCGGTCGCTCTCGGCCAGCAGCTCGCGGGCGGTCTCGGCCCAGTCGGTTCCCGCGGGATCGCGCAGCGACACCTCCAGCTGCGCCCGGTACGACGCCAGCGGGCTCTGCAGCTCGTGGGCCGCGTCGGCCACGAACCCGCGCTGCCGGGCCTGGGCGGCCTCGACGGGTCGGAGCGTGCGTCCCACGAGTACCCAGATCAGCCCCAGCGCCACGGCGAGGAGCAGGGGCGCACCGACCGCGAGGGTCAGGGCCAGCGACCGGGCCGACTCGCGGACGACCTCTCGGGCGGTGCCGACGTAGACCGTCACCGGCCCGTCCTGGCCCGCGACGGTCACGCCCCACACCCGGTAGTCCTCGGTCTCGTCGTCGTCCGGCACGTCGTCGAGGTCGCGGACCGACATCACGGCGCCGGGGACCCAGCGGGTGACCGGTCCGGCGTCCCCCAGGCTCGGTGACGCGGCGACCACCCGGCCGTCGACCACGACCTGGGCGAAGCCGTCGTCACCCACGTCGGTGATCCGCGCCGGGAGGTCGCCCCCGCGGGCGAGGGCGGACAGCTCGCCCAGACGCCCCTGATCGAGACGGTCGGCGTGCCGGGCCTCGGAGCGTTGGAAGACGGCCACGAGGACCAACGACGCGACCAGCAGCACGCCGAGCGTGACCAGGCCGGCCACGACGGTCAGGCGGCGCCGGACGTGCTCGGTCCGCATGTCAACCACCCTCGGGGTCGAGCCGGTAGCCCGCCAGCCGGACGGTCTGGAGGGCGTGCCGCTGGAAGGGCTGGTCGATCCGCTGGCGCAGCTGCCGGACGTACACCTCGACGATGTTGGGGTCACCCTCGAACGCGAAGTCCCAGACGTGCTCCAGGATCGTCGCCTTGGACACGACCTCGCCGGACCGCCGCATCAGGAACTCCAGCATCGCGAACTGCCGCGGCGTCAGCGCGACGGGCACCTCCCCCCGCCAGGCCTGGTGGGCGGCGGGGTCGAGCCGCAGGTCGCCGGCGACGAGGTCGGCCGGCCGGGCATCGGCACCGCGCCGCAGGAGCGCTCGCAGCCGCGCCACGAGGACGACGTAGGAGAACGGCTTGGTGAGGAAGTCGTCGGCGCCGCCGTCCAGTGCCCGCGCCTCGTCGGCCGGGTCGTCCTGCGCCGTGAGCATCAGGATCGGGGTCCAGTTGCCCGCCTCGCGCAGCTCCGCGCACAGCTGCCGGCCGCTCAGGCCCGGCAGCATCACGTCGAGCACCATCGCGTCGTACTCGCCCTCCCCCGCCAGCCAGCGGCCGTCCTCCCCGGTCAGCGCGACGTCCACGGCGTACCCCTCGACCTCGAGGCCACGCTTGAGGGCGCGCGCCACGCGCTTGTCGTCCTCCACCACCAGGATCCGCACGCACCCACGGTGGCACGCGATGTCTGAATGCGCGCTGAACACGGGCTGAAGGCGTGCGCTCGCCTTCAGCGTGGCTTCAGCGCCCGCAGGTCAGGCTGGGGGCATGAACAAGAAGCAGAAGGCAGCCCTGGCCGGTGCCGCGACGGCACTCATCGTCGGCGGCGGAAGCGGTGTCGCGATCGCCGGCTCCGACGACGACGCCACGGAGCGACCGATCGAGGGACCCGCGCTCCAGCAGGCGGAGGACGCCGCGCTGGCCGAGACCGGCGAGGGGGAGGTCACCGGCACCGAGGTCGGCGACGAGGAGAGCTACTACGAGGTCGAGGTCACCCTCGAGGACGGCAGCCAGGTCGACGTCCAGCTCGACCGCGACTTCCAGGTCGTCTCGTCCGAGGCCGACCACGAGGACGACGCCACCGACGACTGATCCCCGGCCCGCCGGCTCCTACCGGGACCAGGTCCGCGCCACGCGCGCGGCGACCTCGGCCAGGGAGCCGGCGGGGTCGGCGAAGGCGCGCTCCTCCCCCACCAGGTCCACGAGGGAGTACGCCGACTCGATGCCCAGCGCGCGCATCTCCCGCGACCCGACCAGCACCTGCCCCGCGACCGCCACACACGGGCGGATCGCCTCGGCGGCGACGGTCGCGACGCCGTAGGGGACCTTGCCCGCCCGGCTGGAGAAGTCGAAGGCGCCCTCGCCGGTCACCACGAGGTCGGCGGCCCTGGCGCGCTCGAGCAGGCTGGTCGCGTCGGCCACCAGGTCGAGCCCCGGGCGGCGCTCGCCTCCGAGCAGGAGCAGCGCGTAGCCGAGGCCCCCGGCCGCACCGGCACCCTTCTCCAGCGCGACCCGCGGTCCGGCGGCCCGGGCGAACGACTCCAGCAGGCCGTCGACAGCGGGCAGCCGCTCCTCGGGGATGCCCTTCTGCGGCCCGAACGTCTTGGTGGCGCCGAACAGCCCGGCCAGCTGGTTGTCGACGTCGCTCGCCGCCACCAACGCGACGTCGCAGGTCGGCAGCGACACCGACGTGATGCCGTCCAGCCCCGCCACACCGGCGTCGAGCGGCCGGTCCGCCGTGGCCCCGAGCGCGGCGAGCAGTCCGGCCCCGCCGTCGTTGGTGCCCGACCCGCCGAGCCCGACCACGACCGTGCGGGCACCCGCCTCGCGCGCCGCCAGGACCAGCTCCCCCACGCCGTACGTCGACGCGTGCTCGGCGCCCTCAGCCCGGGTCAGGTGCAGCCCGCACGCCTGCGCGGACTCGACGTAGGCCACGTCCCCGACGACCAGGACCTCGGCCGGGACCGGGTCGCCGAACGGTCCGCGCACCACCACCGGCTCGCGCGTGCCGCCCAGCGCGTTGCCGAGGACGTCGACGAAGCCGGGGCCACCGTCCGACATCGGCAGCAGGTCGAGCTCGTCGCCGGGCGCCTGCCGGCGCCAGCCGGCGGCGATCGCCTCGGCGGCCTCGACGGCACTGAGGGTGCCGGCGAACTTGTCAGGGGCTATCAGCACGCGCATGCGCCCCATCCTCGCGTAGGTTGATCGGCGATGAGTGCCCGGATCCGCCCGATGCGCGACGACGACGTCGAGGCGTGCGAACGGCTCAGTGCGCTGGCGTTCCACGAGCTCGACCAGCGGACGTTCCGTCGGGCCTGGCCCGACCCTGAGTCGCGACCGCCTGCCCGGAGCCTCGCGTGGCACGCACGCACCCGCCACCTCCTCGCGACCGACCCCGGCGGCTGCTGGGTGGCCGAGGTCGACGGGGAGATCGTCGGGTTCGCCACGTCGCTGGTCCGCGAGCTGATGTGGATCCTCGCGTCGTACGCCGTCCGGCCCGGCCTGCAGGGCCGACGGGCTCGGCCGCCAGCTGATCGAGGCCGCGCTGCACCACGGCCGCGGCTGCCTGCGCGGCATGCTGAACGCGTCGGAGGACCCGCAGGCGCTGCGCCGCTACGCGACCGCCGGCTTCCGGCTGCAGCCCCAGATGCTGCTCCACGGGACCGTCGACCGCGGGGTGCTCCCGGTCGTCCGACACGTCCGCGAGGGCACGCCGGGCGACCGCGACCTGCTCGACTCGCTCGACCGGCGCACCCGGGGTGCGGCCCACGGGCCCGACCACGAGCTGCTCGCGCGCGAGCTGCGGCTGATCGTGACCGACCGGCCCGCGGGGTCCGGCTACGCCTACGTCGACGCCGCCGGGGTCCCGATCCTGCTGGCGGCCAGCAACCGGAAGGCGGCGGCCTCCCTCACGTGGGAGGCGTTGGCGGCCTCCGACCCCGACGTGCCGATCGAGATGGGCCACGTCTCGGCCGCCAACGACTGGGCGATCGACCTCGCCATGGCGGCCCGCCTGGGCGTGTGGACGCGGGGGTTCCTCGCGCTGCGCCGGATGAAGGACCCCGCGCCGTACGTCCCGCACCCGACGCTGCTCTGAGCGACGTCCGGCGGCCCACCTAGGATGGGGTCGTGAGCACCATCGACCTCCCCCTGCTCCCCCTCGGCCGCGGTCGGGACCTGGAGACCGAGCGGGGCGTGGAGTGTCCGGGCGACCTGCCGGCCGCCTCCGACCCCGACCTGGTCGCCCGCGCCCGCGCCGCCAAGGCGGCCCTCGGCGACCGGGTGTTCGTGCTCGGCCACCACTACCAGCGCGACGAGGTCATCGAGTTCGCCGACGTCACCGGCGACTCCTTCAAGCTCGCGCGCGACGCGGCGGCCCGGCCGGAGGCGGAGTTCATCGTCTTCTGCGGCGTCCACTTCATGGCGGAGTCGGCCGACATCCTCACCGGCGAGCACCAGCGGGTGGTGCTACCCGACCTCGCCGCCGGTTGCTCGATGGCCGACATGGCGCGGCTGCCGCAGGTCGAGGACGCGTGGGACGCCCTGGTCGCGGCCGGCGTCGCCGACAGGGTCGTCCCGGTCACCTACATGAACTCCAGCGCCGACATCAAGGGCTTCGTCGGCCGCCACGACGGGGTCGTCTGCACGTCGAGCAACGCCGAGACCGCCCTGGAGTGGGCCTTCGACCAGGTAGCCGGACGCGAAGGTCCTGTTCCTCCCCGACCAGCACCTCGGCCGCAACACCGCCGTGCTCCAGAGGGGGCTCTCCCTCGACGACTGCGTCGTCTGGAACCCGCTGCAGCCCGGTGGCGGCCTCACGCCCGAGCAGCTGCGCGACGCGCGGATGATCCTCTGGCGCGGGCACTGCTCGGTGCACGGTCGCTTCTCCCCCGTCGTGGTCGACGAGCTGCGCGCCAAGCACCCCGGCATCCAGATCCTGGTGCACCCCGAGTGCACCCACGAGGTGGTCCTCAAGGCCGACCTGGTCGGCTCGACCGAGTTCATCATCAAGACGATCGAGGCCGCGCCCGCCGGGTCGAGCTGGGCGATCGGCACCGAGCTCAACCTCGTGAAGCGGCTCGCGGCCGCCCACCCGGACAAGCACATCGCCTTCCTCGACAAGAACGTCTGCTACTGCTCGACGATGAACCGGATCGACCTGCCCCACTTCGTGTGGGCGATGGAGTCGCTGGTCGCCGGCCAGGTGGTCAACGTGATCGAGGTCGACCCCGAGACCGAGCGCTGGGCCCGGATCGCACTCCAGCGGATGCTCGACCTGCCCGGAAAGTCCCACAAGGACTGACGGTTCGGGCCCTAGTCGACCGGGATCTCCAGCCAGACGGTCGTCCCGACCTCGCCGACGGGCAACCCCTCGTCCAGGCCGTCGGTGACCCCGATGCTGCCGCCGTGGGCAGCGACGATCCGCGCGCAGGTGGCCAGCCCGATGCCCGAGCCCGGCACCCGCTTGTCGAGCCGCACCAGCGGCTCGAGCACCCGCGTGCGCTCCTCGAGGGGTACGCCGCGACCGTTGTCGGCGACCTCGAGCCTCCAGAAGCGGTCGGTGAGGTAGCCGCTGACCTCGATCGCGACGGGCACGTCGGGTCGGGCGAACTTGGCGGCGTTGGCGACCAGGTTCTGCACCACGACCCGGAGCGGTCCGGAGTCGCCGGGGACGACGGGCAGGTCGGCAACCCGCAATGACAGCACCCTCCAGGGCGGCACCGAGGTCCTCGCGGACCACGCCCACCAGGGCCGCGAGGTCGACCGACTCGCGGGTCGCACCGACCCGGCCCGCGGCGAAGTCGAGGAGGTCCCCGATCATCGTGGACATCCGGCTGGCGCTTCGGCCCGCCCGCTCGATCAGCTCCCGGGACGGGTGCTCGTCCTCCAGGTCCTCCAGCGCCAGCCCGAGCGACATGATGACCGCCGCGAGGGGGTTCTTCAGGTCGTGGCTGACCTGGCCCGCGAAGGCGCCGAGCGCCTCGTTGGCCCAGCTGAGCTGCTCGTTGGCCGCGACCAGCCGGCGCGAGGTCAGGTCGAGCTCGAGCACGTCGACGACCCGGTCGGCCAGGATCCGCAGCTCGGCCTCCATCTGCGCGTCGACCGGGCGGGCCTCCTCGTCGTAGACGCAGAGCGTGCCGATGACGACGTCGTCGGGCGTGCGCAGGGGGTGGGCGGCGTAGAACCGGATGTCGCCCATCTCGCCGTTGACGTGGGGGTTGTCGCGGAAGCGGGAGTCCTGGCTGGCGTCGGGCAGGAGGACCGCGCGCTCGTCATCGACCACCAGATGGCACATCGACGCCTCACGCGGCACGCGGCCGGCCCGGAAGCCGACGGTCGCGACCTGGACCTGCTCCTGGTCGGTGATCAGGTTGATCGTGGCCTTGGGGACGCCGGTCACGCGCGAGGCCAGGTCGACCAGGGCGAGCAGGGCGGGCCGGGGTTCGCCGTCGAGGACGCCGTAGCGGTCGAGGGCCGCCATCCGTCGTTCGTCGTCGGGCAGGGTGGTCACAGCCCCGGAGCCTTCCACACCGCGAGCCACCTCTTCAGGTCTTTCTCCATCGGCAGCTCGTCGGCGAGCGCGTCGCGGATCCCGATCTCGACCAGGTTGTCGCGCTGCTGCGGGCCGGTCGGGGCGAAGGCGTAGAACGTGCCCTGCTTGTAGAGGTAGACCAGTCCGACCCGGCGTCCGGAGGAATCGGCGAAGGGCACGAGCGTGCACAGCAGACCGGGTCCGAAGCCGGCCGCCTCGAGCGAGGTGTTCACGGCGTGCAGGTCGGTGCACAGCCCGGCGGTGTCGGCCGGGTCGCCGGTGACGGTGAGCCAGGTGAACCCGAAGTCGTCGGAGGTGATCCGGACCGGTGGCGCGGCGGGGTCGGCCTGGAGCAGCTCCACGACCTCCTCCTGGGTCCGGTCGAAGGCGGCGCCGGTGGCGCCGCGGTAGCAGACCGACGCCTCCCCTGTCGGGGTCAGCCCGAGGGCGGTCTGGAGCGTGATCGCCGCGCTCGGGACCTCGAACAGCGCGTCGAGGTCGGCGTGGACGGGATCGGACCGTCCGGTGATGGCCTTCCAGAGACCCATCAGGAGTCGGGCCGGCCCAGCTCGGCCTGGATCCGGGCCAGCTGCTCCAGCCGCTGCTCCAGCGACGGGTGGGTGGCGGTCAGCGTCCGCAGGGACGCGCCGCTGATCGCCGGGGCGATGAAGAACGCGTTCATCGCGCTCGACGCCCGCAGGTCCTTCTGGGGGATCGCCGACATCTCGCCGGTGATCTTCTGCAGGGCGCTCGCGAGGGCCTGCGGCTTCATCGTGAGCTGGGCGCCGGCCCGGTCCGCCGCCAGCTCGCGGTAGCGCGAGAGGAGCCGGGTGAGGAAGAAGCTGATCGCATAGACGACCAGGCTCACGACCAGGGTGATCAGGACGACGGGCAGCGCGTTGCGGTTGCGGGACAGGGCGCCGTACTGCGCGCCGCGCGTCAGCAGGCCGGCGGCGATGCCGGCCGACGAGGCGACCGTCATCACCAGCACGTCGCGGTGGGCCACGTGCGACAGCTCGTGGGCGAGCACGCCCTCGAGCTCCTCGGAGGTCAGCTTGCCGAGGATGCCGGTGGTCACGCAGACCACGGCCCGATCGGGAGAGCGGCCGGTGGCGAAGGCGTTGGGGATGTCGAGGTCGGCGATGCCGACCTTGGGCTTGGGCATGTCGGCCAGCGCACAGAGCCGGTCGATCATGCCGTGCAGCTCGGGGGCCTCCTCGGGGGTGACCTCGCGGGCCCGCATCGCCCGCATCGCGACCTTGTCCGAGCTCCACCACTGGTAGAACGCGACGCCGATCCCGGCGATGCCGATCAGGAACCAGTAGTTGGGGAAGACGAACATCAGGACCACGACCAGCGCGACGAAGAGCGCGCCGAGCAGGAACATGACCGTGGTCATCCGGGCGGTCAGCCCGGTGTCCTTGGCGAAGCGGGAGGCTGCCATCAGCCCGGGATCAGGCCGTCGCCGCTCAGCAGGTCGCGGACCTCCTCCAGCGTCGCCTCGGCGTGCGGCAGGATCAGGTCGGAGGCGTCCAGCGAGCCCTCCTCGTGCGGGACGGCGCTCTCGCGGACGCCGTGCAGCAGGGCGGCCAGGGCCTGGGAGAAGGACTGGACGTCACCGCTCTCCACGCTGGCCTCGACGGCCTGGTCGAGACTGTTGAGGCCCTCGACCTTCTCGTCGGGGACGTCGAACTGGCCCTCGCCCAGGATCCGGATGATCACGCCTTGTCCTGATCGGTCGTCGTCTGCGCCTGCGGCTCGGCGGCGAGGATGTCGCCGCCGTCCTCGGACGCCTCGATCGCCTGCGGCTGCGAGCCGGACTTGAGCCGGGCCAGCTCGGCCTCGACGTCGGAGTTGGAGCTCAGGGCGTCGAGCTCGCGGGCGATGTCGTCGCCACCGCCCGGCTGGCTGACGTCCTCGAGGGCGCCGGAGGCCAGCAGCTCGTCGATCGCACCGGCCCTGGCCTGCATCTGCGCGGTCTTGTCCTCGGCGCGCTGGATGGCCATCCCGACGTCGCCCATCTCCTCGCCGATGCCGGACATCGCCTCGTTGATCTTGGTCTGCGCCTCGGCGGCCGTGTAGGTCGCCTTGATCGTCTCCTTGCGGGTGCGGAAGGCCTCGACCTTCGCCTGCAGCCGCTGCTGGGCGAGGGTGAGCTTCTCCTCCTCGCCCTGGAGCTGGGCGTGCTGGGCCCGCAGGTCGTTGATCTGCTGGGTCAACCCGGACTTGCGGGTGAGCGCCTCGCGGGCGAGGTCCTCACGGCCGACGGCGATCGCCTTCTCGGCCTGTCCCTGGAGCTTGGTCTGCTGCTGCTCCAGCTGGTTGACCTGCAGCTCCACCCGCTTGCGGGACGTCGCCACGTCGGCCACGCCGCGGCGTACCTTCACCAGCAGGTCCTGCTGGCGCTGGTAGCTGTAGTCCAGGGTCTCCCGGGGGTCCTCCGCGCGGTCGAGGGCCTTGTTCGCCTTCGACCGGAAGACCAGGCTGATGCGCTTCATGAGGCTCATGGCCCAACCCTACGGTCCAGACCCCAAGTGGTGCGAGCATCACCGGGGACCCCCGCTAGGGTTGTCCTCGTCCGCGTCACCCCGTCACCGCAGAGGCCAGTCGTTGTTCCGCCGTAGCAAGAGCGAGATCCCCGCCACCAGCAGCGCGTCCGACGACGCCGCCGGCTCCGGGAAGGGTCGGCCGACGCCGACCCGCAAGGAGGCCGAGGCCGCCGCCCGGGCCCGCGCGAAGGCGCCGCGTGGCCGCAAGGAGCTCGCCGCCCGGCAGCGCACCCAGCGCACGGAGTCGAGCAAGAAGATCCGGCAGGCGATGAAGGACGGCGACGAGCGCTACTACCTCCCCCGCGACAAGGGGCCGGTCCGCCGCTACATCCGCGACCACGTGGACGCGCGCTTCTCGTTCCTCGAGGTCGTGATCCCGGTGATGGTGCTGACCCTGGTCATGGGCTACTCCGGCGTCCCGACTCTGGTCGAGACCGGCAACTTCGTGCTGCTCGGCATGTTCCTGCTGATCATCTTCGACATCATCGGGCTGCGGATCCGGCTGCGTCGCGAGCTCACCCGTCGCTTCCCGCAGGAGCCGACGAAGGGCACGACGCTGTACGCCGTCTCCCGGGCCATGCAGATGCGCTTCATGCGGCTGCCCAAGCCCCAGGTCAAGATCGGCGCGAAGCTCCCCGAGCACTACCGCTGACGTCTCGTCGACGCCGGCCCGACGTCCGGGCTCAGGCGTCGTAGTCGAGGACCACGCGCGCCGAGGTGGGGTGCGACTGGCAGGTGAGGACGTAGCCGCGCTCGACCTCCTCGGGCTCGAGCGCGTAGTTGGCGTCCATCTGCACCGTGCCCTCGACCAGCCGGGCCCGGCAGGTGCCGCAGACCCCGCCCTTGCAGGCGAACGGGAGGTCGGAGCGCACCGCGAGGGCGGCCTCGAGCACCGGTGGGCCGTCGGGACGCAGCGGGAAGTCGCTGCCCCGGCCGTCGAGCCGGATCGACACCGCGGCGGATCCGTCCGTGCCGTCGGCCAGCGCGGCCAGGGGTGCCCGGGGCGTCGGGTCGGCGTGGAACAGCTCGGTGTGCACGCGGGAGGCGCCGAGGTCGCCGAGGACGTCGCGGAGCTCGACGACCATCTGCTGCGGACCGCACAGGAACCAGTCGTCGGTGTCGAGCAGGTCGAAGGCGTCGACGAGGTCACGGAACCGGTCGGCGTCGAGACGTCCGGAGAGGAGCTCGACGTCCTGCTGCTCGCGTGAGAGCACGTGGACGACCTGGAACCGGTCGGTGAAGCGGTCCTTGAGGTCGTGCACCTCCTCCAGGAACATGACCGAGCGGCTGGTCCGGTTGGCGTAGACGAGGGTGACCTGCGCGGCCGGCTCACCCTCGAGCAGCGCGGCGACGATCGACAGGATCGGGGTGATGCCCGAGCCGGCGGCCACCGCGACGTACCGACGGGCCGCGGACGGGTCGAGGTCGGTGGTGAAGCGCCCGGCAGGGGTCATCACCGAGAGCTCGTCGCCGACCGCCAGCGAGCCGACCACGCTGTCGGAGAACGCGCCGCCGGGCAACCGCTTCACGCCGATCCGGAGCACGCCCGAGGAGGGCGAGCTGGAGATCGAGAAGCTGCGGCGGACGTCGTCACCGCCCCGGATCGAGAGGTGCTGGCCGTGCCGGAAGACGTAGTCGTCGCGCAGGTCCTCGGGCACCGCGAAGGTGATCGCGACCGCGTCGTCGGTGAGCTCGTCGATCGCCGCCACCCGCAACGGATGGAAGGCGGCGTGCCCGGTCACAGGCTCTTGAAGTGGTCGAAGGGCTCGCGGCAGGCGTTGCAGATCCGGAGCGACTTGCACGCGGTGGAGCCGAACCGGCTCGACTCACGGGTGTCCGGGCTTCCGCACTGGGGGCAGCGGACCGAGAGCTGGAGCGGCACCGGGCCGTCGCCGCGCGGCGCGGGCGGAGCGACGCCGTGGTCCTCGAGCTTGCGGCGGCCCTCGTCGCTGACCCAGTCGGTCGTCCAGGCCGGCGAGAGCACGAACTCGACGGACACGTGCTGGAAGCCCGCGTCGGCGAGCGCCTCGACCAGGTCGGTGCGGATGGTCTCCATCGCCGGGCAACCGGAGTACGTCGGGGTGATCTGCACGTGGACGCGGCCCTGGTCGTCCTCGGTCACGTCGCGCAGGATCCCGAGGTCGTCGATCGTCACGACCGGGAGCTCGGGGTCGAGCACCTGCGCGGCGATGTCGCGGGCGGTCGTGGCGGTCACCAGGTCGCTCCCGGGTGGGAGCGGGCAAGGTGTTGCAGCTCGGCCAGGAGGTAGCCCATGGCCTCGGTGTGGAGGCCGCGTCGGCCACCTCCGCGTGCCGGCGCCACGTCGGGCACGGTGAGCGTCGCCTCGGCCAGGACCGGCTCGATCCGGCGGAGGACGGCGTCCCGGAGGGACGCGGGGTCGACCGCTACGCCATCGGCCAGCAGCTGCGGGTCGATCCAGCCGCCGTCGAAGAGCTCCGCGAGGTGGGGCCACTCGGCGTCGAGCGCCGCCTGCACCCGCTCGTGGCTGGTCTCGGTGCCGTCGCCGAGCCGCACGACCCACTGCGCGGCGTGGTCGAGGTGGTAGGCGACCTCCTTGACCGCCTTGCCGGCCACACCGGCCAGGGTGGGATCGGTGCTGGCGCGGAGGGCGGCGTACAGCTCGGACTGCCAGGCGCTGACCATCAGCAACCGCACGACGGCCACGCCGAAGTCGGTCTGCTCGCGCTCGACGAGGTGGACGTTGCGGAACTCGCGCTCGTCGCGGAGGTAGGCGAGGTCGTCCTCACCGCGCCCGGCCCCCTCGAGCTCGCCCGCGTGGGCGAGGAGCGTCCGGGCCTGGCCGAGCTGGTCGAGCCCGATGTTGGCGAGGGCGACGTCCTCCTCGAGCTGCGGGGCGCGGCTGATCCACCAGCCCATCCGTTGGGCGGAGACGAGGGCGTCGTCAGCGAGGGCGAGGACGTACTCGACGTGCGGGTCGACGCGGTTCATAGGTGCTCCACGCCTTCGGGGACGTCGTAGAACGTCGGGTGGCGGTAGATCTTGTCGGCGGCCGGGTCGAAGAAGGAGTCGCGCTCGTCGGGAGTGCTGGCCTCGATGTCGGAGGAGCGGACCACCCACAGCGAGACGCCCTCCTGCCGCCGGGTGTAGAGGTCGCGGGCGTTGCGCAGCGCCATCTCGGCGTCGGGCGCGTGCAGCGAGCCGGCGTGGACGTGGGACAGGCCGCGACGGGAGCGGATGAAGACCTCCCAGAGCGGCCACTCGCGGTTGCTCATACGGGGTCCCCGTTCGACGCGGGGCGCAGCGAGCATTCGAAGGGGTTGTTCATGCTGCTCCCTGGGCCCGGGCGGCCTGCTTGTCGGCGTACGCCGTCGCGGCCTCGCGGACCCACGCGCCGTCCTCGTGGGCGCGGACCCGGTGGGAGAGGCGCTGCTCGTTGCAGGGGCCGTTGCCCTTGATCACGTCGAACAGCTCGGTGAAGTCGATGTCGCCGAAGTCGTAGTGACCGCGCTCCTCGTTCCACCGGATGTCCGGGTCGGGCAGCGTCAGCCCGAGTGCCTCGGCCTGCGGCACCGTCATGTCGACGAACCGCTGGCGGAGGTCGTCGTTGCTGAAGCGCTTGATGCCCCACGCCATCGACTGGGCGGAGTTCGGGGAGTCGTCGTCGGGCGGGCCGAACATCATCAGGCTCGGCCACCAGTAGCGGTCGACGGCGTCCTGGGCCATGGCGTGCTGCGCGGGAGTGCCGTGGGACAGGGTGTGGAGGATCTCGAAGCCCTGCCGCTGGTGGAACGACTCCTCCTTGCAGACCCGGACCATCGCGCGGGCGTACGGGCCGTAGGAGCAGCGGCACAGCGGCACCTGGTTGACGATGGCGGCGCCGTCGACCAGCCAGCCGATCGCGCCCATGTCGGCCCAGGTCAGGGTGGGGTAGTTGAAGATCGAGGAGTACTTCTGCCGGCCGTCGTGGAGCATGTCCAGCAGGTCGGCCCGGTCGGCGCCGAGGGTCTCGGCCGCGGCGTACAGGTAGAGGCCGTGGCCGGCCTCGTCCTGCACCTTGGCCATCAGGATCGCCTTGCGCCGCAGGCTGGGAGCGCGGCTGATCCAGTTGCCCTCGGGCTGCATCCCGATGATCTCGGAGTGGGCGTGCTGGGCGATCTGGCGGACCAGCGTCTTCCGGTAGCCCTCGGGCATCTCGTCGCGCGGCTCGACGCGGCCGTCCGTGGCGAGGACGGCGGTGAAGGACGCCGGCTCGTCGGCGCCGCCCGCGGGGCGGGGTCGCTGCTGGGCCGGGTCGTCGGGCGCGGTGAAGTCGTTGCCGTACACGTCTCCGACGTTACCACCAGTTGTTACAGAAATCAGCATCACCACCGGACTGCTGTAACAAGCCTTGTCCGGTGTCAGGATGAGGTCATGGACAGCCCCACCGCCGACGTCTCCTGCCGGGTCGCCTGGGCCGACGACGCTCCCGCGATCGCCCGGCTGCAGCTCCGCGCCCGACAGCACGACCTGGCGGCGCTCCTGCCTGCCGAGGCGTTGGCCGTCGAGGCGGAGGAGGCCGAGGCCGCCTGGCTCCAGGCCCTGGCCCGGCCCGGAGACGCACGGGTCCGGGTGCTGGTCGCGCTGGAGCGCAACCGGGTCGTGGGCTTCGCGATCACCGCACCCGCGACCGACCCCGACACCGACCCCTCGGTCGACGGCGAGCTGATGGAGCTCACCGTCGACCCCGAGGACCGCGGCCGTGGTCACGGCTCACGGCTCGTGCAGGCCGGCGTCGACACCCTGGCCGCCGACCGCTTCACGCGCGCCGTCTTCTGGGCGGTCGCCACCGACGACGCCGTACGCGGCTTCCTCTCCTCCGCGGGCTGGGCGGCGGACACCGCGCACCGCGAGCTCGACCTCGACGGCACCGGCACCACGACCGTCAAGCAGGTCCGGTTGCACACCGCGATCGGTTCCTAGCCACCTCTCAGACTGCGCTTGGGCATCGGGTGCAGACTGACGCCATGGGACCGCTCCCGCAGCTCCACACCGTCCTGGTCGTCGGCCTGGCCCTCGTCGTGAGCCTGATCGGTGGGTTGTGGCTGGCCGCCCGGCTCGAGCTCCCGCTCGACGGGATCGGCGTCGGGATCGGGGCGGGGTGCCTCCTCGGCTTCCTGCTCACCCACGACTTCTCCCCGCGGGCGCGGCGTCGCTGACCTGCGACACCTAGGGTCGGCGGCGTGACGACGACCGACGCCCCGACCCGCGGCACCGTGGTGCGCGACAGCCTGGGCGTCGGGCTCGCCACCGGGCTGTACGGCACGTCGTTCGGCGCGATCGCGGTCTCGTCGGGGCTCTCGGTCCCGCAGACCTGCGTGATGTCCCTGCTGATGTTCACCGGCGCCTCCCAGTTCGCCCTGGTGGGCGTCGTCGCCGCTGGTGGTACGCCGCTCGCCGGGGCGGTCACCGCCCTGCTGCTCGGCACCCGGAACACCCTCTACGGGCTGCGCGTCGGGCCGATGCTGGGCTGGACCGGGGGCCGGCGGGTGGCCGCCGCCCACCTGCTCATCGACGAGTCGACCGCGATGACCGTCTCCCAGCCGAACCGGTCCCTGGCCCGGGTCGCCTTCCTGACGACGGGGCTGGCGATCTTCGCGCTCTGGAACCTCTTCACCCTGCTCGGCGCCGTCGCGGGGACCGCCCTCGGCGACCCCCGCACCTACGGCCTCGACGCCGCGGTCGGGGCGGCCTTCCTCGCCCTCCTGTGGCCGCGCCTGCGCGAACGTGGCAACCGGGTGGTGGCGCTGGCCTCGGCGGCCCTCGCCCTCGCCCTCGTCCCGGTCGCGGCCGCCGGCGTCCCCGTGCTCGCCGCCGGCGGCGTCGCACTGCTGGCCGGGGTGCTCGGTCGGAGGGCCCCATGACCCTGTGGATCGCCGTGGTGGGCGCGGGCATCGGCTGCTACCTGCTGAAGCTCGGCCGGACTCTCCATCCCCGCGCGCGTGGTCGAGCACCCGGTGGCCGCCCGGGTGGCCGACTACATCCCCGTGGCCCTGCTCTCCGCCCTCGTGGCGGTGCAGGTCCTCACCACCGGCCGGTCGCTCGTCGTCGACGCCCGGCTGGCCGGGCTCGCGGTCGCCGTCGTACTCCTGCTCCTCCGCGCGCCGTTCCTGGTCGTCGTGTTCGGTGCCGCGCTGGTCGCAGCCCTCCTCCGACTGGTGGCCTGACCGCCGAGACTTCGTGCGCGAGTCCATGACTTAGCGCGGCATGGTTCCGTCACGAAGTCCCGGTTTCCCCGCCTGGGCGGGGAACCCCACCCCCCAGCGATCCGCCTACCCCTGCTGGTCGAAGACGGAGTCGAAGGAGGCGGAGGGGGCGGGGTAGTCGAAGCGGCGGAGGAACTCGAGGGCCTCGGGGGCACCGTGGAGGCGGTCCATCGACGCGTCCTCCCACTCCACCGAGATCGGGCCGTCGTAGCCGATGGCGCTCAGCGCACGGAAGCAGTCCTCCCAGGGCACGTCGCCGCGACCGGCGGACACGAAGTCCCAGCCCCGGTGCTGGTCGCCCCAGGGCAGGTGGGAGGAGAGGATGCCGTTGCGGCCGCCGCCCATCCGCATCCGGGTGTCCTTGCAGTCGACGTGGTAGATCCGGTCGGCGAAGTCGGTGATGAACGCGACCGTGTCGAGGCCCTGCCAGACCATGTGGGAGGGGTCCCAGTTGAGGCCGAACGCCGGGCGGTGGCCGACGGCGTCGAGGGTGCGCCGGGTCGACCAGTAGTCGTAGGCGATCTCGGAGGGGTGGACCTCGTGCGCGAACCGGACGCCGCACTCGTCGAAGACGTCGAGGATCGGGTTCCAGCGGTCGGCGAAGTCCTGGTAGCCGGCCTCGATCCGGGCGGCCGGGACCGGCGGGAACATCGCGACGTACTGCCAGATCGAGGAGCCCGTGAAACCGACGACCGTGTCGACGCCGAGCCGCTGCGCCAGCCGCGCGGTGTGCTGCATCTCCTCGGCCGCACGCTGCCGGACGCCCTCGGGATCACCGTCGCCCCAGACCCGCGACCCCACGATCGCCTGGTGGCGCGCGTCGATCGGGTCGTCGCACACGGCCTGGCCGGTCAGGTGGTTGGAGATCGCCCAGACCTCGAGCCCGTGCCTCTCGAGGATCCCGAGCCGCTCCGCGACATAGTCGTCGTCGTCCCAGCGCCAGGCGTCGAGGTGCTCGCCGGACACAGCGATCTCGAGCCCGTCGTACCCCCAGCCGGCCGCGTGCGCCGCGACCTCCTCGAGCGTGAGGTCGACCCACTGGCCGGTGAAGAGGGTGTACGGGCGGCGACTCGTCATCGGGTCTCCTTCGGGTCGACGGGTACGCCGGAGCCTGCCGCACTCTGCTCGATCGCCGCCAGCACCCGCTGCACGGCGAGGCCGTCGGCGAAGGACGGCGTGGGCGCACGGCCCTCGGCCAGGCAGCGCAGGAAGTCGGCGGCCTGGGAGGTGAAGGTGTGGTCCCAGCCGAGGACGTGGCCGGGCGGCCACCAGCTCTCGACGTAGGGGTGACCGGGGTCGGTGACCAGCAGCCGGGTGAACGACGTGGCACCGTCGAGGCAGACCTGGAGCTCGTTGAGTGCCTCGAGGTCGAAGCGGACGGCGCCGCGGGAGCCGTAGAGCTCGATGAGCAGGGAGTTCTTGCGCCCGGTCGCCATCCGGGTCACCTCCACCGAGGCGACCGCTCCCCCGTCGAGCTGGAGCGTGGCCCAGGCGGCGTCGTCGACGGTGACGTCCTCGCGGCCCTGCTCCCCCGTCCGCTGCGGGACGAACGTGCGGACCTCGCCGTTGACCCGGACGACCTCCTGACCGAGGAGGTGGCGGACCTGGTCGACGGCGTGGGAGGCGAGGTCACCGAGCGCGCCGGAGCCTGCGGTCTCCTGGCGCAGCCGCCAGGTCATGGGGGCGTCGTCGTCGGCGAGCCAGTCCTGGAGGTAGGCGACCCGCGCCTGCCGGACCTGGCCGAGCCGGCCGCTCTCGACGTACCCCCGGGCGAGCGCGAGCGCGGGGATCCTCCGGTAGTTGAAGCCGACCATCGCGTGCACGCCCCGCGCCGCCGCGGCGGCAGCGGCCCGGACCACCTGCTCGGCCTCGGCGACGGTGTTGGCGAGCGGCTTCTCGAGCAGTACGTGCTTGCCGGCGGCCAGGGCGGCGATCGCCATCGGGGCGTGGAGGTGGCCGGGGACGCAGAGGTCGACGATGTCGACGGCGCCGTCGGCCAGGACTGCGTCGAAGTCGGTGGAGACGGAGTCCCAGCCGAGCGTGCTCGCGGCGACCTCGAGGCTCGTCCGGTCCCGGCCGACCACGACGTGCTGGCGGACCCGCGGGACGTCGGGGTAGAAGGCGCCGACGTTGCGCCAGGCGTTGGAGTGGGCCTTGCCCATGAAGGCGTGGCCGACCATGGCGACGCCGAGGGTGCGCTGGCTCTCAGCGGGTCATGCGAGGCTCCTCAGGTGGGCCAGGCCGTCGGCGGCGAGCGCGTCCGGCGAGGCCGCGAGCGGCCGCCAGATCGACGCGGCGCGGGCGATGGCCTCGTTGTCGGGGGTGAAGCTCTCGATGTTGAGGGCGCCGTCGTAGCCGACCTCGTCGAGCGCGGCGAGCACGCGGACCCAGTCGACCTGGTCGCCGCCGGGAGCCCCGCGATCGCTGCCGCAGACCTGGACGTGCACGAGGTGGGCCCCGGCCGCCCGGATCGCGTCGGCGCTGGAGCGCTCCTCGATCTGGAGGTGGTAGGTGTCGAGCGCGAGACCGCAGCCCTCGCCGAGCAGGTCGCCGAGCCCGGTCAGGGCCTGGGCGACGGTGTTCACCAGCGAGGTCTCGTAGCGGTTGAGCGGCTCGATGCCGATCGCGACACCGGCGTCGACGGCGTGGTCGACCACGGGCGCGAGGTGCTCGCGCCACTCGGCGTACGCCTCGGCGCGCTCCGCGTCGTCCATCCGCCACACCCGTCCGGTCGCGGCGTAGAACGGCCCGCAGACGCTGGGGGCGCCGATGCCCGAGGCGAGGTCCAGGCACGCACGGAGGTAGTCCTGCGTGGCGGCGACCTCGGACTCGGGCGCGGACACCAGGTTGCGACCCGGCGCCATCGCCCCGACGACGTACGGCGCGAGGCCGGTGTCGTCGAGAGCGGCGCGGACCCCGTCGACCGTGAGGTCGCCGACGTTCTCCAGCGGCAGCTCGATCGCGTCGAAGCCGAGGTCGGCGACGCGGCGGGCCAGCGCGGGCAGGGTGGCGTCGGTGAGCGGTGACTGCCACACCCAGGTGTTGACGCCGATGGGTCTCACGAGCTGCTCCTGTCGGAGTCGTGGTGGAGGGGTGGGTGGGGCCGACCGCCGGCTGCTGCCCGGCGGCCGGCCCCGTGGTTCACAGGTGCTTCAGACCTGGTTCAGGCGTGCGTCACGGAATGACGCGGTCCTGCCACACCTGCGGGTAACCGGGCAGGTCCTCGCCGCCGAACTTGGCGTAGTGGCCGTCGGGCATGCCCTCGTTGGCCGCCAGGTAGTCGGCGCGCTCACCCTCGGTGATCGGCTCCTGCGGGAGCACCCACTCGGCCGGCACCTCCTCGCCCGCGAAGATCTTGTCGAGCGCCAGGAGCGGGGTGCGCCACTGGAAGTTCGAGTAGACGGGGGCCAGGCCGTTCAGGCCGGTCTCCTCCCACTTGCGCAGGAAGCTCATCTCGTCCTCGCCGGTCATGACGGGGTAGTCGACACCGGCGTCCTCGAACGCCTCGATGGCCGCGACGGCACCGTCACCGGCGTCCATCCAGATGCCCTGGACCTCGCCACCGGCGAGCTCGTCGGTGATGATCTTCTTGATCTCGGCCGGGTCGGCGCCGGTGAAGTAGTCGACCGCCTCGATGCCGTTCTCCTCGAAGATCTTCTCGGCCGCGGCCCAGCGGGTCTCGAGCACGTCGACGCCGGGCAGGATCCGGAGCGCGACGACCTTGTCGCCCTCCTCGAGGTTGTCGACCAGGAAGTTCGCGGTCGCGATGCCCCACGCGTAGCCACCGATCGGGTGGATGAACGTGGTCGGGCAGTCGGTCTCGACACCACGGTCGAACACGACGACCGGCTTGCCGGTCTCACAGGCGCGCTCGACCGCGGGGGTCATCGCGGCCGTCGAGTTCGGCGAGATGATGAAGGCGTCGCAGTTGCCCTCGCTGATGAAGTAGTCGATGTCGTCGATCTGGGTGTTGTCGTCGTCCTGGGCGTCGCGGGTCTCCATCTCGGAGATCACGCCGGAGTCCACGAGCACCTCGAGCTGCTGGTTCATGGTGATCCAGCCGGTCTGGCGCCACGGGTTGGAGATCGAGGCGTTGGCGAAGCACACCTTGTTGCCGCCACCGCCGGCGAACTCCGAGGTGTCGGTCATCTCGCCGTCGATGTACTGGAGCCACGGCTCGGACGGGTCGCCCTCGAAGCTGGCGTCCATCTGCTCCATCTGCTCGTCGAAGTCCGCCTGGACGAACCACTCCTCGCTGGAGCTCGACTCGCCGTCGCCCGGGTCGCCTGCGGCGTCGGGGTCGTCCAGCGAGCTGTCGGTGCTGCACGCCGAGAGCAGCGCCAGCACCGCGGCGGACGCCACGAGGGCGCCCCTCATCTTCCGACTGCGCATCAGTTGTTCTCCCTCTGGTTGGTGCCCGGTGCGGGCGTGGTGGTGGAGCTTCCGAGAGCTTCGGGTGGCCGGCTGGCACCGCGTGGGCGGCGGCCGACCTGCCAGGCGCGGCCGGCGGCCGCGACGGCGAGGATGATGATCAGGCCCTGCACGGTGTCGCGCCACGTGGAGGCGACCTCGAGCGCGGTGAGCAGGGTGAAGAGCAGCTCGAGCGCGAACGCTCCGGCCGCTGCGGAGAGCACCCAGCCGCGACCGCCGCCGAGGAGCACGCCGCCGAGCACCACCGCGGTGATGGCGGTGAACTCGTAGCCCTGGCCGACCGAGGGGTGCACCCCGGCGTACCCGACCAGGATGATCCCGGCGACCGTCGCGGAGAGCGACGAGAGGATGAAGGCGCGGGTCTTGAGCCACCACACCGGCGTCCCGGAGACGGCGGAGGCGGCGGGGTTGTCCCCGACCGCGACCAGGCTGCGACCGAACGGACGACGCATCAGCCACGAGGCGGCCGCGGCGAGCACGACGAAGATCAGCAACGGGTACGGGATGACGTCGACGACCGGCACGTTCTCGATCGCGCCGCGGCCGATCTGGCGGAACTCGTCGACCGGGTTGCCGGTCGCGGCGCCGCCGGTGAGGTAGCGGACGAGTCCGCCGAGCGCGAGCATCATGCCGAGGGTCACGATGAAGCTCGGGACCTGGAGCATCGTGGTCGCGAGCCCGTTGAGCAGGCCGATCAGGGCGCCGACGGCCAGCATCAGGAGCATCACCGGGAAGATCCGGCTGCTGTCCTGACCGATCAGGTTGCCGGCCATCACGACCTGGGTGGTGACGACCGCGGCCATCGAGAGGTCGAACTCGCCGGAGACGATCACGAAGTACTGCCCCATCGCAGCGATCGCGATCGGCGCGGTCCGGCCGACGAAGCGGATCAGGACGCCGGGGTCGGCGAAGTTGGGGTTGGCCAGGGCGGTCGCGACGACCAGCGCGATGACGAGCACGAAGACGAAGCCGCCGGGGGTGCTGACCGTGGCCGCCGTACGGGCGCCCCAGCCGCCGCGGTGGGCGGGCAGCGGCTCGCGCTGGCCGGTGGTGAGGGTGCGCAGGACGTCGGACACGGCCCTACCTCGCTTCCTGGAGGGCGGCGTCGAGCGCGGTGGGGCGCTCGAACGGCGCGGGCCGGCGGTCGATCTCGCGGCGGGCGTAGACGGCGACGGCCGCGACGATGACGACGCCCCGGATCACGTCGCGCAGGAACGGGTTGACCTGCATGACGCCCATGACGTTGTCCAGGCACGCGAAGATCGCGACGCCGGCGATGGTGCCGACGACGTTGCCCTTGCCGCCGGCGAGCAGGGTGCCGCCGAGCACGACGGCCGCGATCGACATCAGGTCGTAGCCGCCCTGGCTGCCGATGGTCGGGCTGCCGACGCTCAGCCGGGCCAGGAGCAGCAGCCCGGCGAGGGCCGCGAGCACGGAGCAGAGGACGTGGGCCGCGACGACCGGGACCCAGGTGCGGATGCCCGACATCCGGGCGACCTCGGGGTTGCCGCCGACGGCGTAGAGGTGGTGGCCCAGGCGGGTGCGCCGGAGCATCCAGATCGCCGCCAGGGCGCAGCCGATCATGATCAGCCACGAGACCGGCACCGGGCCGACCTGGGTGGCGCCGATCAGACGGAACGAGCGGGGGGCGGAGCCGTGGTTGCCCTGGTAGTTCGTGGCGAGGTAGCCGCTGATGACCAGGCCGGTGCCGAGCGTGGCGACGAACCCGTGGACGCCGAGCCGGCTCACGACCAGGCCGTTGACCAGCCCGATCAGGGCGGCGACCGCGACCGCGGCCAGCACCCCGGGCAGCACGTTGCCGGACTGGCCCGCCATGATCCCGCCGGCGAGCACGCTGGTGAGGCTGGCGACGTAGGGCACCGAGAGGTCGAGGCTGCCGACCAGGATCACCAGCGTCTGGCCGATCGCGATGAAGCCGAGCACGCTCATCAGGGTCAGGATCGAGCGGATGTTGCCGACGCTGAAGAAGTTGCGGCCCTCGACCGCCGTCAGCACCGCGCCGACCACGATCACCAGCAGCAGGACGCCGACGACGATGCCGGTCGAGGTGAGCCGCTTCATGCGGCACCACCCTCGATGTCGGCGACGCCGGTCGCGAGCGCGAGCACCTGCTCCTCGGTGGCGCCGCCGGGCAGCTCGCCCGCCGGGCGGCCGTCGCGCATGACCAGGATCCGGTCGGACATGCCGATCACCTCGGGGAGCTCGCTGGAGACCATCAGCACGCTGACGCCCTCGGCGGCCAGGGTGCGCATCAGCTCGTAGATGCCGTGCTTGGCGCCGACGTCGATGCCGCGGGTGGGCTCATCCATCAGCACCACGCGGGGACGCGTGGCCAGCCAGCGGGCGAGCACGACCTTCTGCTGGTTGCCGCCGGAGAGGAACTGCACCTCCTGGTCCATCGCCCGGGCGCCGACCGCCAGCGAGGACAGCAGGCCCGGCATCTCGCGCCGCGCCTGCGCCGTACGCCGCGGGAAGACCGCGCGGACGACGCCCAGTGCGTTGTCGAGGATCGTCTGGTGGAGGGCGAGGCCGGTGGCCTTGCGGTCCTCGGTGATCATGGCCAGCCCGGCCCGGACCGCCTGCCGGGGCGAGCCCACCGATCGGGAGCGCCCCTCGACGAGCAGCTCGCCGCGGCTGAACGGGCGGACCCCGAAGACGGCCTCGAGCAGCTCGGTGCGGCCGGAGCCCTGGAGCCCGGCGATGCCGACGATCTCGCCGGCCCGGAGGGTGAGGTCGACCCCGTCGACGTACCCGTTGCCGGCGCCGCGCAGCTCGAGCCGCGGCTCACCGACCTCGGTGCCGTCGACCTGGTCGGGGAAGAAGGAGGAGATCGAACGGCCGACCATCAGCCGCACCAGGGCGGCGTCGTCGAGCTCGGAGGCCGGCTTCGTGGTCACCTGCTGGCCGTCCTTGAGGACGGTGATGGTGTCGCAGAGGTCGAAGACCTCCTTGAGCCGGTGGGAGACGTAGAGGATCGCGACGCCGCGCTCGGTGAGGCCGCGGATGATGCCGTAGAGCAGCTCGACCTCGTGGTCGGCCAGGGCCGCGGTGGGCTCGTCCATCTGGATGACGCGGGCGTCGAAGCTGATCGCCTTGGCGATCTCGACGATCTGCTGCTCGGCGACCGAGAGCGTCCGCACCCGCTGCGTGGGGCGGATGCCGGTCACGCCGAGCCCGTCGAGCAGGGCCTGGGTGTCGCGCTGCATCCGGCCGGTGTCGACCGAGCCGCGGCGGCGCGGCTCACGGCCGAGCCAGACGTTCTCGGCGACCGAGCGCTCCGGGAGGAGGTTGAACTCCTGGAAGACGGTCGCGATGCCGGCGTGCTGGGCCTGGAGCGGGTGGCCGAAGGCGACCGTCTTCCCCGCGACCTCGATGGTGCCGCCGTCGGGGTGGTGGACGCCGGCCAGCACCTTCATCAGCGTGGACTTGCCGGCACCGTTCTCCCCCACCAGGCCGAGCACCTGCCCGGCGCGCAGCTCGAGGTCGGCGTCGGCGAGCACGGTGTGGCCCGCGAAGGACTTGGTGAGGCCGCGGCCGCGGAGGACGACGTCGCCGAGCCGGCTGTCGGGCGCGGGCAGCGTCGCGGCGTCCACGGGCGGGGTCAGGCTCACGGCGTCACTGTGGCATGCGTCACCGGCTTTTGTCGAGCATCCGGCAGAAGTTCTTCGCTGGACGTACACAAGTTCGCGGGTGGTTCACTCTGCGGGTGCGGACCAGCGACGTCTTCGACCTCCTCCGGGACGGGCAGCCCCGGACCCGGGCGCAGCTGGCCGAGACCAGCGGCCTGGCCCGCTCCACCATCACCTCCCGGATCGACACCCTGATGCGGCTCGGCCTGGTGGTCCCGATCGGGGACGCCGCCTCCACCGGCGGCCGGCCCCCCTCCCTCCTCGCCTTCAACCCCGCCGCCCGGGTCGTGGCCGGCGTCGACCTCGGCGCGTCCCACGCGCGGGTGGCGATCGCCGACCTCTCCGGGACCGTCCTGGCCGAGCGTCGTACCGACCTCGACATCGCGGAGGGACCCGACCGCGTGCTCGGCTGGGCGACCGAGGCGGTGCTCGGCCTGCTGACCGAGGCGGGCCGCAAGCGTGGCGACCTCGCCGCCATCGGGATGGGCCTGCCCGGGCCGGTCGAGCACTCGACCGGCCGCGCCATCAACCCGCCGATCATGCCCGGCTGGGACCGGTACGACGTGCCCGGCCACGTGCAGCGCGCGATCGAGGTACCGGTCATGGTCGACAACGACGTGAACATCATGGCGCTGGGCGAACAGCACCAGCACCTGCCCGACGTGAGCGACCTGGTGTTCGTCAAGGTCGGCACCGGCATCGGTGCCGGCATCATCTCCGGGGGCGCCCTCCAGCGCGGGGCGCAGGGCACCGCGGGCGACGTCGGGCACGTCCGGATCCCCCGCGGCGAGGGCACCTGGTGCCGTTGCGGCAACGAGGGCTGCCTCGAGGCGATCGCCTCGGGTGTCGCCGTCGCCACCGCGCTGCGGGAGGCCGGGCTCGACGCGGCCGACGGCGGCGACGTCGTACGCCTGTGCCGTGGCGGCGACGTCACGGCCATCCAGGCCGTGCGTCAGGCCGGCCGCGACCTCGGCGAGGTACTGGCGATGCTCGTCAACCTGGTCAACCCCTCCGTCGTGGTCGTCGGCGGCTCACTCGCCCTCGCCGGCGAGCACCTCATCGCCGGCATCCGGGAGGTCGTCTACCAGCGCTCGCTGCCCCTCGCGACCGAGCAGCTCCACCTGGTGGCCTCCGTCGCCGGCGAGCGGGCCGGCATCCTCGGCGCCGCCGCGCTCGCGATCGGCCACGCCCTCTCCCCCGACACCATCGAGGCCGCCTCCCTCGCGGTCGGCGCCTGAGGCTCCTTCAGTCGAGACCGAGCAACCCCTCGAGGCCCACGGTGAGGCCGGGGTGGTCGGCGATGGCGCGGAGGCCGGTGAGGACGCCGGGGGTGAACGACGCGCGGTCCATCGAGTCGTGCCGGATCGTGAGGGTCTCGCCGAGCCCGCCGAGGATGACCTCCTGGTGGGCGACCAGGCCGCGCGAGCGCACGGAGTGCACGCGGACGCCGTCGACCTCGGCCCCGCGGGCACCGTCGAGGCCGGTCGAGGTGGCGTCGGGGACGGGTCCGGCGTGGGCTGCCGCGCGGGCCGCCGCGACCAGCTGCGCCGTACGACGCGCGGTCCCCGACGGGGCGTCCGCCTTGTCGGGGTGGTGGAGCTCGACGACCTCGACGCTCTCGAAGAACGGTGCCGCCTCGGCCGCGAAGCGCATCATCAGCACCGCGCCGATCGAGAAGTTGGGGGCGACGAGCACGCCGGTCGCGGGCGACTCCGCGAGCCAGCCGCGCAGCGTGGACAGCCGGTCGTCGTCGAAGCCGGTCGTGCCGACGACGGCGTGGATGCCGTGCTCGATGCAGAACCGGAGGTTGTCCATGACCACGTCGGGGTGGGTGAAGTCGACGACCGCCTCGGCCCCCGCCCCGACGAGGGCCTCCAGGGAGTCCTCCGCGTCGACCTGCGCGACCAGCTCGAGGCCCTCGGCGTCCTCGACCGCGCGGCACACCTCGCGGCCCACCTTGCCCAGGGCGCCGAGCACGCCGACCTTCATCGCTGCGCCACCACTGCTCACGGATCCCAACCTAGCCGGGGGTCGCTGACGGTGCAGCGCCGGTAGTGGCAGGCTAGGGGTCATGCCCCAGCCGCAGATCCCGCCGCGCATCCGGTGGGCCGTCGACCTGATGGACGTGCAGCCCGATGACAACGTGCTCGAGATCGGCTGCGGCCCGGGCCACGGTGCCGAGCTGATCTGCTCGAAGCTCGAGACCGGCAAGCTCTTCGCGATCGACCGCTCGGAGTCGGGGGTCGACCGCACCAAGCGCCGCTGCGCCAAGCACGTCGAGGTCGGCCGGCTCACGGTCCGGCAGATCGACCTGGCCACCCTGCGGGTCCCGGTCAAGCGCCTGAACAAGGTCTTCGCCTTCAACGTCAACCTCTTCTGGGTGCGCGACTGCGCCGACGAGGTCGCGCTCCTCCACGAGCGCGTCGTCCCCGGCGGCGCCGTCTACCTCTTCTACGAAGCCTCGCAGCCCGAGCTGGTGCCCACCATCGTCAAGAAGGGCTCCGCCGCCCTCGCCAAGGCCGGCTTCCGGGTCTCGGTCGTCGAGCAGAAGGCTCCCCCGGTCGTCGGACTCGTCGGCAAGCGCTGATGACGCCCGAGCCTGCGAGGGCGTGATCGTCGGTGGTTGAGCACGAGCGCGACCAAGGAACGAGGTCGCGACCGAGCGTGTCGAAACCCGGTGTCAGCGGAGCCGCGACCAGCGTGCTAGCGGCGACCTCAGCGGAGGGGGCCGACAACGGCGAGGATCTCGGGCTGGGAGAAGAGGGTGCGGGCGACGCTACGGACGTCGTCGGCGGTGACCGCGTCGATCCGGGCGATGACCTCGTCGATCGGCAGCAGCTCGTCGTAGACCAGCTCGGCCTTGCCCAGCCGTGACATGCGAGCCCCGCTGTCCTCGAGGCCGAGCACCAGGCCGCCCCGGAGCTGGCCCTGGCCGCGCTCGAGCTCGGCGTCGGTGATGCCGTCGCGGGCGACCGCGACGAGCTCACCGCGCACCGTGGCCAGCACGTCGTCGAGGCGGTGGGGCAGGCAGCCGACGGAGACCCCGACCAGGCCGGCGTCGTGGTGGTGGGAGGCGAAGCTGAAGACGCTGTAGGCAAGACCCCGGCGCTCGCGCACTTCCTGGAACAGCCGGGACGACGTCCCGCCGCCCAGAGCGGTGTTGAGCACGCCGAGCGCGTAGCGGCGCTCGTCGTGGCGGGTGAGGCCGTTGACGCCGAGCACCAGGTTGACCTGCTCGAACGGGCGGCTGACCGAGGCGCTGCCTGGGTGGACCCGGCGGGTGCGGCTGGTCTGCCGGTGCACGACCGGCGCCTCGTCGCGGGCGAGGAAGCCGTTGCGGCCGAAGGCCCTGCGGACCAGCCGGACGACGGCGGTGTGGTCGAGGTTGCCGGAGGCGGCGACGACCATGTTGGCCGGGCGGTAGTGCCGCCGGTGGAAGCGGGCGACCTGGTCGCGGGACAGGCCCGCGATCGAGGCCACCGTCCCCGCGATCGGGCGGCCGAGCGGGCTGTCGCCCCAGGCCTGCTGGGCGAACAGGTTGTGCACGACGTCGTCGGGGTCGTCGTCGTGCATCGCGATCTCGTCGAGGATCACGTCACGCTCGGCCTCGACGTCGTCGGGGTGGAGCAGCGAGTCGGTGACCATGTCGCCGAGCACGTCCACCGCCAGGGGCAGGTCGTCGTCGAGCACGCGTGCGTGGAAGCAGGTGTACTCCTTCGCGGTGAACGCGTTGAACTCGCCGCCGACGGCGTCGAGCTCGACGGAGATGTCCATCGCCGTACGGCTGCGGGTTCCCTTGAACAGGAGGTGCTCGAGGAAGTGGGAGCAGCCGTGCAGGGTCGGCGTCTCGTCGCGCGAGCCGACCCCGACCCACACGCCCACGCTGGCCGACCGGACGCCGGCGAGCTGCTCGGTGATGACCCGCAGCCCTCCGGGCAGGACGGTGCGACGCACGCGCGAGGTGACGGCACCCTCGGCGTTCTTGACCGTCTCGAGGGTGCGGGTGGCGCCGATCTTCTGGTCAACGGACAACCGGCCGGCAGCATGCTGCCGGCCGGTCGCCCGATGGGTGGTGCGAGAGGTCACTCGTCCTCGTCCGAGCCCGCCTCGTCCGAGCCGGCCTCGTCGGAGCCGCCGTCGGCCTCGTCGACGACGGGGATCAGCGACAGCTTGCCGCGGTCGTCGATCTCGGCGATCTGGACCTGGATCTTCTGGCCGACCGAGACGACGTCCTCGACGGCCTCGACCCGCTTGCCACCGGAGAGCGACCGCAGCTTGCTGATGTGCAGCAGCCCGTCCTTGCCCGGCATCAGCGACACGAAGGCACCGAAGTTGGTCGTCTTCACGACCGTGCCGAGGTAGCGCTCGCCGACCTCGGGCATGGTCGGGTTGGCGATCGCGTTGACCGCGGCCTTGGCAGCCTCGGCCGCCTCGCCGTTGGTCGCACCGATGTAGACCGTGCCGTCGTCCTCGATCGACAGCGTGGCGCCGGTGTCGTCCTGGATCTGGTTGATGATCTTGCCCTTGGGGCCGATGACCTCGCCGATCTTGTCGACCGGCACCTGGATCGTGATGATCCGCGGGGCGTAGGTCGACATCTCCTCGGGAGCGTCGATCGCCTCGTTCATCACGTCGAGGATGGCGTGGCGGGCGTCCTTGGCCTGGGTCAGCGCGGAGGCGAGGACCTCGGCCGGGAGGCCGTCGAGCTTGGTGTCGAGCTGCAGCGCGGTGACGAACTCCCGCGTGCCGGCGACCTTGAAGTCCATGTCGCCGAAGGCGTCCTCGGCGCCGAGGATGTCGGTCAGCGCGACGTACTCGGTCTTGCCGTCGACCTCACCGGAGATCAGGCCCATGGCGATACCCGCGACGGCCGCGCGCAGCGGCACGCCGGCGGCGAGCAGGGACATGGTCGAGGCGCAGACCGAACCCATCGAGGTGGAACCGTTCGAGCCCATGGCCTCCGACAGCTGGCGGATGGCGTAGGGGAACTCCTCGCGGCTGGGCAGCACCGGCATCAGCGCGCGGCGTGCGAGCGCACCGTGGCCGACCTCGCGACGCTTCGGCGAGCCGACCCGGCCGGTCTCACCGGTGGAGAACGGCGGGAAGACGTACTTGTGCATGTAGCGGCGCTTCTTCTCCGGGGAGAGAGTGTCGAGCTGCTGCTCCATCTTGAGCATGTCGAGGGTGGTCACGCCCAGGATCTGGGTCTCGCCACGCTCGAACAGGGCGGAGCCGTGGACGCGCGGGAGCACGCCGACCTCCGCGTGGAGCGGCCGGATGTCGGCCAGGCCGCGACCGTCCATGCGGACCTTGTCGCGCAGCACGCGCTCGCGGACGAGCTCCTTGTTGACCGAGCGGAACGCCGCGCCGATCTCCTTCTCGCGACCCTCGAACTCGGCGGCGAGCTTCTCGAGCACGCCGGCCTTGAGCTCGTCGGTGCGGGCCTCGCGCTCCTGCTTGTCCGCGATGGTCATCGCGGCGGAGAGGTCGGACTTCACGGCTGCCTCGACGGCGGCGTAGGCGTCGTCCTCGTAGTCGAGGAAGACCGGGAACTCCTGGACGGGCTTGGCGGCCACGTTGGCGAGCTCGACCTGGGCCTCGACCAGCTGCTTGATGAACGGCTTGGCGGCGTCGAGGCCGCTGGCCACGACCTCCTCGGTCGGCGACTGGGCGCCGCCCTCGATGAGGTGCCAGGCCTGCTCGGGCGCCTCGGCCTCGACCATCATGATCGCGACGTCACCGGTGTCGGTCACGCGACCGGCCACCACCATGTCGAAGACGGCGTCCTCGAGCTGGCTGTGCGACGGGAAGGCGACCCACTGGCCGTCGATGAGGGCGACGCGGACGCCGCCGACCGGGCCGGAGAACGGCAGGCCGGAGAGCTGGGTGGAGAGCGAGGCCGCGTTGATCGCGAGCACGTCGTACGGGGCGTCGGGGTTGAGCGCCATCACGGTGATGACGACCTGGACCTCGTTGCGCAGGCCCTTCTTGAAGGTCGGGCGCAGCGGGCGGTCGATCAGGCGGCAGGTGAGGATCGCGTCCTCGCCGGGCCGACCCTCGGACCGGAAGAACGAGCCGGGGATCTGGCCCGCGGCGTACATCCGCTCCTCGACGTCGATGGTCAGCGGGAAGAAGTCGAAGTGGTCCTTGGGGTGCTTCCCCGCGGTGGTCGCCGACAACAGCATGGTGTCGTCGTCGAGGTAGGCGGTGACCGAACCGGCCGCCTGCCGGGCCAGCAGGCCGGTCTCGAACTTGACCGTGCGCGTGCCGAACTTGCCATTGTCGAGAACGGTCTCGACGGCGGAAATGGTGGGTTCCACTGTGTCGTGGTCCCTTTCTGTTCGCGGAGCGATCCCGCGAATTGACCCGCGGCCCAGTGGTGGGTGCCAAGCGGCCGGTCTTCGATCGAGGCCCGCAGCGCCGTGAAGCTGCCCTGAGAGCCACTACCGAGGACCGCGCCGACGTCAGCGGATCGCTCCTTGGATGGATTGCGTGTTCAGTTGTGGGAGGTGCGTCGTCAATCTAGCGCGTAGGACGAGCAAGGGCCCGCTCCCCGTGGGAGGCGGGCCCTGTCGTTCAGCGGCGCAGGCCGAGGCGCTCGACGAGCGAGCGGTAGCGCGCGATGTCGGTGTCGCGCAGGTAGTTCAGCAGCCGACGACGCTGGCCGACCAGCAGCAGCAGTCCACGACGGCTGTGGTGGTCGTGCTTGTGCATCTTGAGGTGCTCGGTGAGGTGGCTGATGCGGTGGCTCAGGAGAGCGACCTGCACCTCCGGCGACCCGGTGTCGCCCTCAGTGGTGGCGTACTCGGCGATGATCTTGTTCTTGGTCTCCGCGTCGGTTCCGATCGACATGAAGGCTCCTTCGGGTTCTCGTTGCGCGGCGCGCCGGGGCACATCCACCCGGGCACTCTGGATCCGCGGCCGTTTCACGGCAACCTGAGGAGATTATCAGCGGGGCGACCGGCTCCCGAAATCGCCGGTCGCCCCCGCTGACCGTGCTCAGACGGTGCTCACACCGCCGGGGGCGGCGGGTCCTGCTCCGTCGACCGCTGCTGCGTCGTCTGGGAGCCGTCCGCGTGGGTGGTGGTGGCCACCGTGGTGTTCTTGCGACGGGAGTTGTTCTGGGCGATGGCCAGCACGAGCAGCAGGATGCCGCCCAGCGTCAGGATCCAGCCGATCATGCCCACGTCGACCGGACCGATCTGCTCGTCGTTCACGGCGAGCGCCAGGATCAGGCCGATCACGATGAGGCCGATGCCTCCTCCGTAACCCATGGTCGTGCCCCTTTCGGTTGCCGGCCACCAGATGGCCGGTTGCGGGCAGGCTAGCGGCGCCCGCGCTCGCGCGTCGCGCTCCCCCGCCGGGCCTCACCCCGAGGGGTGGAGTCCCGCTCCCGGGCCTGGTCGGCCTTCTCCGCCTTGTCCTGCTCCGGCGCCGGCAGCGTCACCGCGGGCACCCGCAGGCTCTCGGGCTGCGGCAGCAGCGGCGGGGTGTCGGACTCCCAGGCGTCCTGCTTGACCCGACCGTCCCCGGCGCGCTCGGGTTGGGGGAAGACGTTCCAGCGGTCCCCGCCGCCACTGGTCCAGGGGTAGTGCTGGGCGTTGCTGCTCTCGTCCCACTTCGTGCAGCTCGTGGTGATCCGCTCCCCGTCCTGGTCGAAGAGCTGGACTCCCTCGAGCGGACGGCCCTGCGCGTCGTACGGCGTGATGTTGCAGATCCGCTGGCCGCGCAGCCGCAGCCCGCTCTGGTCGACGTACATGGAGGCGTCGCGGTAGGAGATGTACTCGCCCCCGACCCGGTCGAGCGCGTCGATGACGGGGATCGAGGCGACCAGTGCGCCGGCGTTGAGCGCCAGCAGGGCGGCCCTGGCAGCGACCTTCGCGTTCCCGTGGTCGCCGGGCCAGACCACGCCGCGTCCCACCTGGACGCTGAGCACGATCGCCACCACCAGCAGCGCCGGCCCCAGGGCGGGCACGCCGAACTGCGGGACCGGGTCGAGCGCCTCCCAGCCACCGGTCAGGACGTCGGCGGCCTGCACCAGCAGGTATCCCCTCAGCACCCACCAGGCGGGCCGGACGGCCTGCGCCATGCTCCACGCCGGCGCCAGCCGTGGTCGGGCCACCTGGGCGAGGAACCGGTCACGCCAGCGGTCGCACAGGAGGTCGAAACGCTGGCCGAGCGGCAGGTCGCGGCGCTGCTGACGTCGGCGTACCCGGTCGCGCAGCAGCGCGGTGCCGCGCCGGGCGGGCAGACCGGCGGCCGCGCGCAGCTCCTCGGCGTACTCCTCCGGCGCGGGCAGCGCCTCGTGCCCGCGCTCGGCGACCAGCTCGAGGAGATCGGCCTCGAGGCCCTCCACCAGGTCGGCGCGGGCCTCCTCGTCGAGGTCGTCGAGCAGCGCACGCACCCGGTCGACGTACTCGATGACCCTGCGGTCCAGCTTCTCGGTGTTCATCGGACGGTCTCCCCCTGCTCGGTCTGGACGAGGACGCGGTCGACGGCCTGGGCGAAGTGCGCCCAGTCACCGCGCTGCCGCTTGAGCTCGGCGCGCCCCTGGGGCGTGATGCCGTAGTACTTCCGGTGCGGTCCGGACTCCGACGGCACGACGTACGACGCCAGCAACCCGGCGGCGTAGAGCCGGCGCAGCGTGCCGTAGACCGAGGCGTCGCCGACGTCGTCGAAGCCCGCGCTCCGCAGTCGTCGGACCACGTCGTAGCCGTAGCCGTCCTCGTCCTCGACGACGGCGAGGACCATCAGGTCCAGCGCTCCCTTGAGCAGCTGTGTCGCATCCATGGATCGGACAGTAGTGCGCAATACGAAGTAGTGCCAGCAGGCGCCACCGGCGTGTCGACGCCGTGTGGGAGAGTCGACGCGTGGCAGCCACTCCCACCGAGAAGATCGGCGTCTGCAACATCTGCGAGGCGATCTGCGGACTGCGGATCACCCTGGAGGGCGACCGCGTGACCGGCGTGCGCGGCAACCCCGACGACCCGCTGTCGCGCGGGCACATCTGCCCCAAGGGCGTCTCGATCGGCGACCTGCACCACGATCCCGACCGGCTCCGGCGACCGGTCCGGCGCGACCGCGCCACCGACGAGTGGCACGAGATCTCCTGGGACGAGGCGCTCGACCTGGTCGCCGACGGCATCGCCGGCGCCGTCAACCAGCACGGCCGCGACGCCGTCGGGGTCTACCTCGGCAACCCGAACGCCCACTCGCTCGGCTTCGCCACCCACGGCATCGCGATGGTCAAGGCGCTGCGCACCCGCAACCGGTTCAGCGCCAGCTCCGTCGACCAGATCCCCCACCAGTTCATCGCGTCCCTGCTGTTCGGCCACCAGCTGATGATCCCGATCCCCGACCTCGACCGGACCAGCCACTTCCTGGTGTTCGGCGCCAACCCGATGGCGTCCAACGGCTCGCTGATGACGGTCCCCGACTTCCCGCAACGCCTGCGCGACCTCAAGGCCCGGGGCGGCCGGATGGTCGTGGTCGACCCGCGCCTCACCGAGACCGCCAAGGTCGCCGACGAGCACGTCTTCGTCCGGCCGGGGACCGACGCGGTGGTCCTGCTCGCGATGCTGCGCGAGCTCTTCGAGATCGAGGGTGCGGTCCGACCGGCGGCGTACGTCGACGGCGTCGAGCGGGTCCGCGAGGCGGTCGCGGACTTCACGCCGGAGCACGCCGAGGCGGTCAGCGGCATCCCGGCGGCGACCGTGCGGCGGCTGACCCGAGAGCTCGTCGACGCCGACGGCGCCGCGGCGTACGGCCGGCTCGGGCTGTCGACGCAGGGCTTCGGCTCGGTCTGCCAGTGGGCGATCGCCTGCCTCAACGCGCTGACCGGCAACCTCGACCGCGAGGGCGGCGTGCTCTTCACCGAGCCCGCGATCGACTTCGTCGCGACCGGCCTGATCGGTCGCGGCCACTTCGACCTCTACCGCAGCCGCGTCCGCGACGCTCCCGAGTACGGCGGCGAGCTGCCCGTCTCCGTCATGGCCGAGGAGATCGAGACCCCCGGCGAGGGGCAGGTGCGCGCGGTGCTGACCGTCGCCGGCAACCCCGTGCTGTCGACGCCGAACGGGCGCCGGCTCGGGGAAGCGCTGGCGGGCCTGGACTTCATGGCCGCGGTCGACATCTACGTCAACGAGACCACCCGGCACGCCGACGTGATCCTGCCGCCGACCACGATCCTCGAGCGGGACCACTACGACATCGTCTTCCACGGCCTCGCGGTCCGGAACACCGCTCGGTTCACACCCGCGGTGTTCGACAAGCCGCGCGGGTCCCGGCACGACTGGGAGATCTTCCGCGACCTGACGCTGCGGATCGGCGAGCGGCTCGACCACAAGCCGCCGCTGACCGTGCGGCTCACGCAGCGGGCGCGGCTCGGGCTGAGCCCGACCTTCGCGATCGGCGCGCTGCTGCGGCGCGGCCGGAAGACGACGATCACGGACCTGCGCCGTACGCCGGAGGGGATCGACCTCGGCCCGCTCCGGCCCACCCTCCCCGACCGGCTGCGGACGTCCGGGCACCGGATCGACCTGGCCCAGGAGGTCATCCTCGCCGACCTCGACCGGGTCCGGACCGAGCTGGGCACCGCTCCCGAGGGGCTGCTCCTGATCGGGCGGCGCCACCAGCGCGACAACAACTCCTGGATGCACAACGTCGACCGGCTGACCCGCGGTCGCCCCCGCCACCACCTCCTCATGCACCCCGAGGACGCCGGCTCCCGCTCGATCGCCGACGGCGCGACGGTGCGTGTCGAGTCGCGGGTCGGGTCGGTCGAGGTCGAGGTGGCGCTGACTGCCGACGTGATGCCGGGCGTGGTCTCGCTCCCCCACGGCTACGGCCACCAGATGAGCGGCACCCGGATGGCCGGCGCCGCGGCGGTCCCCGGCGTCTCGATCAACGACCTCACCGACCCCGACCGCCTCGACCTCTCGGGCAACGCCGCCCTCAACGGCGTCCCCGTCACCGTCGACCCGGTGGCCGCCCACGCCTGAGGGCCCGCAGTTGAGCCGGGCTTGCGCGGCACATGAGTCGGGCCCCCGTCGCACCCAGGGGTGCGGCGGAGGCCCAACTCAACTGCGGGGGGTGATTCAGGTACTCACTTCTTCGAGCGCCGCGAGCACGTCGCCCGGTGCGCCGGCCGAGCGAAGCCGCTCGATCGCCGCGTCGTCGGTGAAGATCCCCGCGAGCGAGGACAGCACCGAGAGGTGGTCGTCGCCCGCGCCGGCGATGCCGACCACGAACTCCGCCGGTTGGCCCTTCCAGTCGATCGGCTCGGCGTACCGCACGAACGAGATCGCGGTACGTCGGATCGACGGCTTGGCCTCGTTGGTGCCGTGCGGGATGGCGAGCCCGTTCCCCATGAACGTGGACACCGACTTCTCCCGCTCGTGCATCGCCTCGACGTAGGAGTCGTCCACCGCGCCGGCCGCGACCAGCAGCCGGCCGGCTTCGGTGATCGCCTCGTCACGGGTCCTCGCGGTCCCGTTGAGCACGATCGACTCCTCTGACAGCACCTCTGAGCTCACCTGGTCACTCTCCTCTTCGTGGACGATCAGGACGACGGGTCGCCGTTGGCCTGGCGGACCATCTCGACGATCTCGTCATACTTCGGGCTCGCCATGAAGTTGTCGACCGACACGTGGACAGCCGACGGTGTCTTCTGCTGGGCCCGCGCCGTCAGGTCCTGGTGGGTGACCACGAGGTCGACGTCGTCGGCGAGGTTGGAGATCGCCTTGTTCACGACGGAGACGCCGGTGTAGCCCGCCGAGTGGATCTTCTTGCGGAGCACCGAGGCACCCATGGCCGAGGAACCCATGCCGGCGTCGCAGGCGAACACGATCGTGTCGATCGTGCCGGTGACCACTGCCGTGCCGCCTCCGAGCGCACTGCTGGCGATCGACTTCTTGCCCTTCATCTCCTCCATGTTGGCCGTGGCCGACGTGAGGTCACCCTCGTCGTCGGACCGGTCGGTCTTGAGGAGGAAGCCGGCCACCACGAAGGTGACCGCGGCCGCGATGATCACCGAGGCCGTGACCCCGAGCAGCGAGCTGGCGGGTGCTGCCAACCAGACCGCGATGATCGAGCCTGGGGCGGCCACCGACTGCAGGCCGGAGTCGAAGACCAGGTTGGTCGCGACACCGGACATGCCGCCGAGGATCACGGCGAGGATCAGCTTGGGCTTCATCAGGACGTACGGGAAGTAGATCTCGTGGATGCCGCCGATGAACTGGATGATGATCGCGCCGGGGGCGGACGCCTTGGCGATGCCCTTGCCGAACACGGCGAACGCGAGCAGCAGGCCCAGGCCGGGGCCGGGGTTGGCCTCGATGAGGAACAGGATCGACTTGCCGTCCTCGGCCGCCTCGGCCGTCGCGAGCGGGGTGAAGACACCGTGGTTGATCGCGTTGTTGAGGAACAGGACCTTGGCGGGCTCGACGAAGATCGACGTCAGCGGCAGCAGGCTGTTGCTGACGAGGAAGTCGACCACCTTCTCGGCCACGTTGGAGAACGCCGTGACGAACGGACCGGCCACGAGGAAGCCGACGATCGCCAGGACCATGCCCCAGATGCCGGCCGAGAAGTTGTTGACCAGCATCTCGAAACCGGGCCGGATCTTCCCGTCCCAGAGGGCATCGATCTTCTTCATCGACCACCCACCGAGGGGACCCATGATCATGGCACCGAGGAACATCGGCACGCTCGCGCCGGTGATCGCACCGATGGTCGCGATGGCGCCGACCACGCCGCCGCGGATGTTGTCGTCGTACATCATGCGACCGCCGGTGTAACCGATCAGCAGCGGAAGCAGATAGGTGATCATCGGGCCGACGATGCCGGGCTGGTCGGCGCCGGAACCCCAGGCACCGAGCTCCTCCACGAAGCCGTAGCCGCCTTCGTAGCCGAACACCTTGTCACCGATGAGGGTGATCCAGCCGACCTCGATGAACAGGGCCGTGATCAGGCCCCACGCGATGAACGCGCCGATGTTCGGCAGGACCATGTTGGACAGGAACGTCCCGAACTGCTGCACCTTGACCCGCGCGCCGGTGCGCGGTGTCGCTGTGGTGGTGGACATCTGACTCCTCCGGGATCTCTCTCGCGACCGAGGCCGGGTGACCTCAATCACACGCTCTATCCGGCAGTAAACCTCACAACCGGGGCGATTGCCAAGCATTCGGGCACATATTTCTGCCCGTCCTTGTGGTATTTGGCCCGGATCGCGCCGGACGACGCTCGGGTCAACCCCTCAGCTGGCTGTCGAAGAAGGCCCTCTCGGCCTCGCTGTTCCAGGTGTCGCCGGGGCCCAGCGCGGCCGCCACCTCGGGCAGCGTGTCCTGCAGGTCGTCCAGCCCCGTGAGGGGGAGGTCGTGGATCTGCGGGAAGATCAGGACCTTCCCGGAGTAGCGGCCCTCGACGAGGGCCTGAAGGCCCTCCATGGCCGCCCGCATCCCGCCGACGGCACCCACGATGGACCCCGGGGAGAGCGCGCCCGCGGTGGCCAGGTCGACCACCTGCTGCTGGTCGTGGATGGTCAGCCCCGAGGTGCCGGTGTACTGCGCGTTGTCCAGGTAGACCGCGCTCAGGTTCATCGGTGCGAGCGTGCCGTTGGGGACGCCGGCGAAGAAGACGAGCATGCCGTCGGACCGCATCAACGTGTCGGCCTCGGCCATCACGTCGGCGATCGGGACGCTGACCACCACGTCGTCGGCCCCCCGGCCGTCGGTGATCCCCCTGACGAAGTCCTCGAGCGACGCCTCCGAGGTCTGGGAGTTGAAGGTGATCAGCTCGCGGCCGTTGCTCTCCGCCAGGTGGGCCAGACGGTCCTCGAGGCTCTTCAGCCGCTCGTCGCTCACCTCGGTGGCGACGATCGTGCGGGGCCCGTCGGGCTGCTGGATGGCCCGCTGGACGTGCATCAGCCCCATCGGACCCCCGGCGCCCACGAAGACCGTCGTGCCCCCGCCGCGCAGGTCGCACCGGTTGCGCGCCTCGCCGTAGGAGGCCGCGATGTCGGGGCCCCGGCCGCCGATGTAGGCGGTGTAGTCGTAGTGCAGCCGACCCACGTCGAGGTCCACCAGACCGTCCAGCGCCGTCTCGCCGACGAGGTTGAGGGTGCCGCGACGGGCGATGTGCGCGGCGACGGCACCGGCCGTGGCCGCGGAGCGCGGGTCGAGCATCACGATGTCGTCGAAGCCGGCGCCTCCGGTCAGCTCGTCCACGAGCGCCGGGTAGTCCTCGGCGCCGAGGCCGTCCCTCACGACGACCGTGGCCGACGCGCGCTCCACCAGCGCCCTCACCGAGGCGGGCACGTCGGTCAGCACGATGGTGCCCGGCGCGTCCAGCCCGGCGGAGAAGTCGTACTCGCGCTCGTCGCCGGGCCGGCCGAGGATCCACATCGTCCCGCCCACCTTGGGCTCGAGGCGCCGACGCTGGGTGTAGGCGGCCATCACGCAGCCCCACGGCTCCAGCGTGGACGCCTCGGCGTACCCCATCGAGTCGGGGATCGGCAGCAGGCAGGCGCCGTCGTCGGTGTCGAGCATCTCCGTGCCCATCAGGTGGTACTGGATGAGCCCGCCGGGGATGGTGTAGCCGTAGGCCGTGCTCGTGCCGTCCTGGTAGATGTCGGGCTGGACGGCGAGCCGCTGGCCGGCGTGGTAGCGGTCCTGCAGGTTCTCACCGACCTCGATGACGGTGAGGCTGACCTCGTGACCCAGCCGGGTCGGGTCCGCGGCGAGGTCGCGGTTGTAGAGCTTGGGGTGACTGCCCCCCTGGCGCATGATCTTCACGTCCGAGAAGCACAGGCCCACGCTGTCGATGCGCACCAGCATGTGATCGGCATCGGGCTCGGGGACGGGGACCAGCTCCGGTCCGCCGTCCTTGCCCAGGTTCTCCTCACCCGCGCCCCAGAGGTTCCAGGCCCAGCTCTGGTCGGGCAGGTCGCCGTCGGCGGCCCGGTAGTGGTCGAACGCTGACGTCATGCTTCCTCCGAGGGTGCGGGGTCCGTCTGGGGTTGATGAGGCGTGAGGTGGTGGTCGACCAGGAGTCCTCAGGGCTGCAGCACGGCACGCACCGCCTCGCGGGCGGCCATGGGGTCGCTGGCGGCGAGGGCGGCCTCGGCGGCCTCCTCGCACTGGTCGAAGGTGACCCGGGCGAGCTGGGCGCCGACGGGGCGGACGGCGGCCGCGGCCATCGACAGGGACGTGATGCCCATGCCGACCAGCGCGCAGGCGAGCAGCGGGTCGGCGGCGGCCTCGCCACAGACGCCGACCGACTTGTCGGCCTGCCGGCCGGCCTCGGCGGTGATCGCGATCAGCTGGAGGACGGCGGGCTGCCAGGCGTCGGTGAGGTGGGCCAGGTCGGTGGCCATCCGGTCGGCCGCCATCGTGTACTGCGTGAGGTCGTTGGTGCCGATGGAGAGGAAGTCGACGACCTCGAGCATCCGGTGGGCGAGGAGCGCCGCGCTGGGCACCTCGACCATCACGCCGGCCTTGAGTCCGCGCTCGCGCACCGACGCGGCGAACTCGGTGGCCTCGGCGACGGTGGCGACCATCGGCGCCATCACCCAGGTCTCGGTCCCGACGGTCTTGGCGGCGAGCGCGATGGCGTCGAGCTGGCGCTCCATCAGGCCGGGGTTGCCGAACGCCAGCCGCAGCCCTCGTACGCCGAGGGCGGGGTTCTCCTCGTCGAGCATGTTGGCGAAGGCCAGCGGCTTGTCCGAGCCGGCATCGAGCGTGCGGACGACGACGTAGCGCTCGCGCCCGCCGGGACCCTCGCCCTTGAAGGCCGACAGCACGTCGCCGTAGACCTGCGCCTGGTCCGCGGCCGTGGGCTCCTCCTTGCGGTTGAGGAAGCTCAGCTCGGTGCGGAACAGGCCGACACCCTCGACGGGCGCCGACTCGACCGCGGAGCGGGCGGACTCTCCGTCGGCGACGTTGGCCAGGATCCGGACCGGCTTGCCGTCGGCGGTCCGGCCCGGGCCGGCCCACGTGGCCAGCGCCTTGCGCTCCTCGACGTCGTCGGCCACGCGGCGGTCGGCGTCGGCGGCGTCCGGGTCGATCTCGATGACGCCGGTGGTGCCGTCGACGAGGACGCGTCCGCCGTTGGCGAGGTCGAGGGCGCCGGTGGTGCCGACCACGCAGGGGATGCCGAGCTGGCGGGCGATGATCGCGGTGTGGCTGGTCGGTCCGCCCCGCTCGGTCACCAGGGCGAGCACGACCGACGGGTCGAGGCCGGCGGTGTCGGCGGGGGCGAGGTCGGCCGCGACGAGCACGCACGGCCCGTCGGGCACCGGGACGCCAGGCTCGGGCTCACCCACGAGGCGGGCGACCATCCGGCGCTCGATGTCACGCAGGTCGGTGACCCGCTCGGCCATCAGCCCACCCATGCCGGTGAAGACGGTGACGAACGAGTCGACCGCCGCCTGCACCGCCTGGAGGAGGTCGTCGCCTTGGCGCAGCTGCTTGAGGACGCCGGAGCGGAGCCCCTTGTCGCGGGCGAGTCCGGCGGAGGCGGTCAGCACCTCGGCGGCCGCACCGGAGGCCTTGGCGCCCTTGGCGGCGAAGCCGTCGGCGACCTGGCCTGCCACCTCGTCGTACCGCGCGATCGCGGACTCCTCGTCCGGGAACGTCGACGGATCGAAGGCGGCCACGGCCGCTTCGGAGACGTCGGTGCGTGCGACGAGGACGGGTCCGTGAGCGATTCCCGGGACGACGGGAGTGCCGGTCAGTGTGGCCATGGCCACAATCTAGACCCGCGCCCCCCTTGACAGTCAACATGTTCGGGCGTAAAACCACAGATGTACAGATTCGCGATCGAGAGGACCGGATGTACGCCGAGGAGCGCCAGCAGGCAATGGCCCAGCTGATCGGACAGCAGGGCCGGCTGTCGGTCGCCCAGCTCGCCGACACCTTCGACGTGACGACCGAGACCGTACGGCGCGACCTGTCCTCGCTGGAGCGTATCGGCCTGGTCCGACGCGTGCACGGTGGCGCCGTGCCCTCCTCCTCGCTCTCCGTGATCGAGTCCGGACTCGGCGAGCGCGACCAGTCCAACACCGCGGCCAAGGACGCGATCGCGGTCGCCGCCGTGCAGCAGCTGCCGCCGACCAACTCCACGATCATCATCGACGCCGGCTCGACGACCGCCCGGCTGGCCGGGGTGCTCCCCCGCGACATCCGGCTGACCGTCGTGACCCACGCGGTCCCGGTCGCGGCACGGCTCGCCGGCCTGCCCCACATCGAGCTCCACCTGCTGCCGGGCCGGGTCCGGCCCACGACGCACGCGGCCGTCGGCACCGACACCGTCGCCGCGCTCCACGACCTGCGCGCGGACGTGTCGTTCCTGGCCACCAACGGGCTGAGCGTCGAGTTCGGCCTGACCACCCCCGACCGCGACGAGGCCGCCACCAAGCGGGCCATCGCCGGCGCCGCGCGGCGTACCGTCGTGCTCGCCGACTCCTCGAAGATCGGCGTCGAGACCGCGCAACGCTTCGCGTCCCTGGGCGACATCGACGTCCTCATCACCGATTCCGGTATCGACACCGGCGCCCGCCGGGCGCTCGAGAAGGCCGGGCTGGAGGTCGTCGTCGCATGATCATCACGTTCACCGCCAATCCCAGCCACGACCGCACCGTCGCGCTGCCCGAGGAGCTCCACCGCGGCGCCGTGCAGCGCGCGGTCTCCGTGATCTCCCAGGCCGGCGGCAAGGGCGTGAACATCTCGCGCGCCTCGGTCTCGGCGGGAGTCCCCACCCTCGCGGTGCTGCCGGCGCCCAAGGACGACCCGTTCGTCCTCGAGCTGCTCTCCGCCGGCATCGACTGCCGGCCGGTCAACCACGAGGGCACGCTGCGGGTCAACGTGACGATCAGCGAGCCCGACGGCACCACCACCAAGCTCAACAGCCCCGGTCCCGAGATGACCGACGCGACCCGCGCCGCGGTCACCCAGACCCTTCAGCTGCGCGCCGGAGAGGGCGACTGGGTCGTGCTCGCGGGCTCGCTGCCGCCCGGCGCCCCACCGGAGTGGTACGCCGAGCTGGTGACTGCCCTGGCCAACACCGGCGCCCGGGTGGCCGTCGACACCAGCGACGCCCCGCTGCGCGCGCTCGTCGAGCGTCTCGGCACCGCCGCCCCGCACCTGATGAAGCCCAACGGCCACGAGCTCGCCTCGTTCACCGGCCTCGACGGCGACGCCCTCGAGGAGGACCCCGCGGCCGCCGCGAAGGCCGCCCGGATGCTCGTCGACCAGGGCGTCGAGACCGTCCTGGTGACCCTCGGTGGCCGGGGCGCCGTCCTCGTCACCGCCGGGGGCGCCTGGCACGCCACCCCTCCCCCCACGACCGTCGTCAGCACCGTCGGTGCCGGCGACTCCAGTCTCTTCGGCTACCTCCTGGCAGCCATCGAGGGGCGATCGCCGGTCGACCGGCTCGCCCTCGCCGTGGCCTACGGCAGCGCCGCCGCAGGCCTCCCCGGCACGACCATCCCCGAGCCCCAGCACGTGGACCCCACCCTGGTCGAGGTCACCCCCCTCGGCCTCTCCTGAGGAGACAACATGTCAGATCTGATCACCCGCGACCTGGTGCGACTGGACGCCTCCCTCGGCGCCGCGAAGCACGACGTCATCCGCTCCCTCGCCGCCGTCGTCGGCGAGGCCGGTCGTGCCACCGACGTCGAGCAGCTCGTCACCGACGCGTTCGCGCGCGAGGAGACCTCGGCCACCGGGCTCCCCGGCGGACTCGCGATCCCCCACTGTCGTACCGCGGGGGTCGACGAACCCACGCTCGCCTTCGCGCGGCTCGACCCGGCGGTCGACTTCGGCGCCAAGGACGGCCCCGCCGACCTCGTCTTCCTGATCGCGGCACCCGCCGGCGGCGACGCCGACCACCTCACGATCCTGACCCAGCTCGCCCGGGCGCTGGTGAAGCCGGCCTTCACCGACTCCCTGCGCGCCGCCGAGTCCGCCGACGACGTCGTCGCGCTCGTCCGCCGCGAGCTCGGTCTCGACAGCACCCCCACCCCCTCGGCGACCCCCGTGGCCGCCGCCCCGGCCGCCGCAGCCTCCCCCGCCGCCGCGACCACGGGACGCCAGAGCCTGGTCGCGGTCACCGCGTGCCCGACCGGCATCGCCCACACCTACATGGCCGCGGAGGCCCTCGAGGCCGCCGCCGAGCGGGCGGGCGTCGACATCCACGTCGAGACCCAGGGCTCGGCCGGCTCGACCCCACTGGCCCCCGCCACGATCGAATCCGCCGCGGCCGTGATCTTCGCCGTCGACGTCGGGGTCCGCGACCGCGGCCGCTTCGCCGGCAAGCCGGTCGTCTCCTCCAGCGTCAAGCGCCCGATCGACGACGGCGACGCCATGATCGCCGAGGCACTGCGCTACGCAGCAGACCCGGCCAATGCCCCCAAGGTCGAGGGCACGGCGAGCGAGGCCGGCGCCTCGGCCCAGGGGAAGCAGTCCGTCGGGGCCACGACCCGTCGGGTGCTGATGACCGGCGTCTCCTACATGATCCCGTTCGTCGCCGCGGGTGGCCTCCTGATCGCCCTCGGCTTCCTGTTCGGAGGCTACGAGATCGTCAACGACGGCCAGTCGATCGCCACCAGCAACACCTTGTTCAACCTGCCGGACGTGGACGAGTTCGGCCTCGACCACGCGCTGTTCGGCAGCTCGCTCTTCGCCTACCTCGGGGCGCTGCTCTTCACACTCGGCGCCGCCGCGTTCGGGTTCCTCGTGCCGGCGCTCGCGGGCTACATCGCCTACGCCATCGCCGACCGCCCCGGCATCGCCCCCGGATTCGTGATGGGCGCCATCGCCGGCACCCTCAACTCCGGCTTCCTCGGCGGCATCGTCGGCGGCGTGCTGGCCGGCGTCGTGGCGCTGTGGATCACGCGCTGGAAGGTGCCCGTCTGGATGCGCGGCCTGATGCCGGTGCTGGTGATCCCGCTCCTGGCGACGCTCATCTCGGGCTTCGTGATGGTGGTCCTCCTCGGCAAGCCCCTCGGCGCCCTGATGACCAACTTGGCCGACGGCCTGAACAGCCTGCAGGGCGGCTCGGCGATCCTGCTGGGCATGATCCTCGGGCTGATGATGGCCTTCGACATGGGCGGTCCGCTCAACAAGACGGCGTACGCCTTCGCGACCGCGGGTCTCGGCGCCGCGGCCACCGCCACCGACGCGCCCGAGCTCAAGGTCATGGCCGCCGTCATGCTCGCCGGCATGGTGCCGCCCCTGGCGCTCGCCCTGGCCACCGTCCTGCGCCCCGGGCTCTTCACAGTCCCCGAGCGCGAGAACGGCAAGGCGGCGTGGGCGATGGGTGCCTCCTTCATCACCGAGGGAGCCATCCCGTTCGCCGCCGCTGACCCGCTGCGCGTCATCCCCAGCATCATGGCGGGCAGCGCGGTGACCGGAGCCCTGTCCATGGGACTCGACGTCGGGCTCCGTGCACCGCACGGCGGGATCTTCGTGCTCTTCGCCGTCGACAACAAGCTGTGGTTCCTGGTGGCCCTCGTGGCCGGCGTGCTCGTGTCCGCAGCCCTCGTGATCGTCCTCAAGAGCTTCGGCCGCGCCGACACCGACCTCGCTACTGTCTGACCCAGTCACTCCACCCGAAAGGCACGACATGCCCAGCAAGTCCGTCGTCGTCGGCTCCGCCGTCGGCCTGCACGCCCGCCCCGCCGCGATCATCGCCGAGAAGGCCGGTGAGCTCGGAGTCGACGTCACCATCAACGGTGTCGACGCCAGCTCCTCGCTGATGATCATGACCCTGGGCGCCAAGAGCGGCGACACCGTCGAGGTCGAGAGCGACGACCAGGCCGCGCTCGACGCGATCGCGGCCCTCGTCGAGCAGGACCTCGACGCGACTTGAGTCCGTCGCGGTAGTCCAGTTGATTTCGGCCCCTCAGACCGCGTCTGGGGGGCCGTTATCAACTGGACTACCCTCCCCGCCGCCCAACGCCAGGTAGCCGGCACGAACGCCGACCGCCCGCTCGAGCTCGTTGAGCACGTCGCTGAAGAACTGCTCCTTGTAGGTCTCGTCGGTCATCACCGCGACCGTGAAGTACAGCCCGGAGAACGACGCCAGGAAGATCGAGACCTGCACCAGCTCCAGCGACAGGTTCGCGCGGGGGGCCGGGTCGCCGGTCCACGCCGCCTGGACGTCCGGCGCCATGACGATCCCGCCGAAGAGCAGGAAGAAGCCGAGCACGGCCACGGAGAGCAGCAGCACCTGGGCGATCTGGGTGACCAGCAGGACCATGATCAGGTTCCAGCGCTCGTAGCCGGGGACGTCGCCGTACTCCTGGAAGGGCAGGTCCTCCCCCCGCTCCTCCAGCAGGGCCGCGACCGGTTCCTCCAGCGGGGTACGCCGAGTGGCGCGCCGGACCAGCTCGACGTCGATCTCGTCGTCGACGGCGTCGACCTCTTCCGGCAGCCGGACCAGGAGGAACAGCACCGCGATCACCGCGAAGAGCAGGACCGTCAGCCAGAGCACCGAACCGTCCAGGCTGGCGGAGAGCTGCCAGACCTCGGCGTTGATGAACAGGAACGTGATGAAGAGCAGCAGCAGCGGCAGCGCACGGGTCGCGAGCGGGACCAGCTGTCGCAGGCTGCCGCGCGTACGCCGCAGCGCCCAGCCCAGGATCGGCCGGGCCCGCATCGCGGTGAGGGCGTAGGCGAGCGCGGTGAGCACGGCGACGAGCGTGAGGGTGGCCGGGGCGAACGACGGCTGCCCGGTCAGCAGGGTGAGCGCCACGGCACCGCCCACCGCGGCCAGCGCGACGAGCACCATCAGCGGGACCACCTTGCGCGGCCGCAGCGCCGCGCGGGCGCGCGCCCGCTCCGAGGGCACGAAGTAGGGCAGCCCGTTGCGCAGGAACCAGGGCTCGATCTCGCTCTCCCAGGCGCGCCGGGTCATCCCGCTCCCAGGACCTCACGGGTACGGCGGACGTCCCCGGCCATGGTCTCCAGCAGCGGCTCGATGCCGTCGAACCGGACCATGCCGCGGATCCGCTCGACGAAGCCGACCTCGATCTCGACTCCGTAGAGCTCCAGGTCGTCGCGGTCGAGGGCGTAGGCCTCGACCCGACGGTCGCGGTCGCCGGCGAAGGTCGGGTTGGTGCCGACACTGATCGCCGCGGGGAACCGCTCGCCGGTGTCGGTCCGGGTCAGCCACCCGGCGTACACACCGTCCGAGGGCGCGGCCATGCCGGCAGCGATGGGGACGTTGGCGGTCGGGTAGCCGAGCTCGCGGCCGCGCCGGTCGCCGACGATGACGACGCCGCGGACGGCGAAGGGGCGGCCGAGGGCCTCGGCGGCACCGGCGACGTCGCCGGCGGCCAGGCAGGTGCGGACATAGGTGGAGGACCAGACCTGCGGGCCGCCGTCGAGCTCGACCCCCTCGGCCTCGAACCCACGGGACTCCCCCAGCTCGCGGAGCGTCGTGAGGTCACCGGACGCCCGGTTGCCGAAGCGGAAGTTGGCGCCGACGACGACGGCCGAGGCATGCAACGCGCCCACCAGGACCCGGTCGACGAACTCCTCGGGCGACCAGGCGGCGATCTCGCGCGAGAACGGGACGGCGAAGACGTGGTCGACGCCGGCGCCGGCCAGCAGCACGACGCGTTCGGGGAGGCTGGAGAGCGCGGACGGTGCGTGCTCGGGCCGCAGCACCGACATCGGGTGCGGGTCGAAGGTGACGGCGACGACGGCGTGGCCCTCGCGGTCGGCGATCGCGCGGGCCCGGTCGATGACCGAGCGGTGGCCGAGGTGGACACCGTCGAAGTTGCCGATCACGACCACGGCCGCACCGAGGTCGTCGGGGATCTCGTCGAGGGAGCGCCAGACCTGCACGGAGGAACCCTACTGACCGTCCGCGCCCACGAAGACGGCGACCGCGCGGGCACGCTCGCCCTGCTGCTCGTAGAGCGCGAGGAAGGCACCGTCCGGGGCGAACACAGCGACCGGTCCGGCCGCGGGCAGCGCGGCCTCGACCGTCCGCCCGACCCGGACGTCGGTCGCCTGCGCCTCGTCCAGGTCGTACGCCGGGAACGCGGCGCGGGCGGCCTCCGCGATCGGGGTCATCGCGAAGTCCTCCTCGAGCTGCTCGAGCGTGCGCGCGGAGGCGAGGTCGAACGGGCCGACCGCGGTACGCCGCAGCGCGGTGAGGTGACCGCCCACCCCGAGCGCACGTCCGGCGTCCCGGGCGATCGCCCGGATGTAGGTGCCGCTCGAGCAGTGGACCGACAGGTCCACCTCGGCGCCGCGGACCTCGTGGACGGTGAGGTCGTGCACGGTGACCCGCCGGGCGGCGAGCTCGACCTCCTCGCCGTCGCGGACCCGCTGGTAGGCGCGCTTGCCGTCGACCTTGATCGCGGACACCGCGCTCGGCACCTGCTCGATCTCGCCGACGAAGGCGGCGAACGCCTCCCGGACGGCCGCCTGGTCGAGGTGGTCGGTCGGCACCTCGGCGACGACCTCACCCTCGGCGTCGTCGGTCGAGGTGGTGACGCCGAGCCGGACCGTGGCGTCGTACCGCTTCTCGGTCAGCATCAGGTGCCCGAGCAGACGGGTGGCGCGGTTGACGCCGAGGACCAGCACGCCGGTCGCCATCGGGTCGAGGGTGCCGGCATGACCGACCTTGCGGGTGCCGGCGAACCGGCGCACCCGCGAGACCACCGCGTGGGAGGTCAGCCCGCCGGGCTTGTCGACGACGACCAGCCCCGAGGCGGAGCTCACTCGACCTCGTCGTCCCCGTCGGCGGCGTCGGACTCGTCGGCCTCACGCGGCTTCTTGTACGGGTCGGCCTCGCCGGCGTAGGTCTCGACGCGGCGGGAGGCCGCCTCCTCGTCGAGCGCCTTGGCCCGGGCCAGCACCTCGTCGAGGTGGCGGGCGTTCTCGGGCAGGGCGTCGGCCACGAAGGCCACCGACGGCGCGTGCCGCATGCCGAGCTGCTTGGCGACCTCCGAGCGGATCAGGCCGTTGGCCGACTCGAGCGCCGCAGCGGTGCTCTCGAGGTCACCCTCCTCACCGAGGACGGTGTAGAAGACCGTCGCCTGCTGGGTGTCACCGGAGACCCGGACGTCGGTCACGGTCACGAACCCGAGCCGCGGGTCCTTGATCCGGCGCTCCAGCATCTCGGCCACGATGACGTGGATCCGGTCCGCGATCTTGCGGACCCGGGGGTTCGTGCTGCTCATGTGCCTCTCCGTTGAGTTGGGCGTGATGGCCCCGCGAGTGGGGTGTGATGGCCCCGACGGAGGGGCCATCACACCCCAGTCAACGCGATCAGTCGCGCGGGATCTCGCGCATCTCGAACGCCTCGACGACGTCGTCGATCTTGATGTCCTGGTAGTTCCGGAGCACCAGACCGCACTCGAAGCCCTCGCGGACCTCGGACGCGTCGTCCTTCTCCCGGCGCAGCGACGCCAGGTCGAGGTTGTCGGCCACGACCGCACCGTCGCGGATCAGCCGGACCTTGGCGTTGCGGCGCAGGACACCGCTGGTGACCATGCAACCCGCGATGTTGCCGGCCTTGGACGAGCGGAAGATCTCGCGGATCTGCGCCTGACCGAGGACCGACTCCTCGAACTCGGGCTTGAGCATGCCCTTGAGTGCGGCCTCGATCTCGTCGATGGCCTGGTAGATCACGGTGTAGTACCGGATCTCCACGCCCTCCTTGTCGGCCATCTCGGTCGCCTTGCCCTGCGGGCGGACGTTGAACCCGATGATGATCGCGTCGGAGGCGGCGGCGAGGTCGACGTTGGTCTCGGTGATCGCACCGACACCGCGGTCGATGACCCGCAGGTTGACGTCGTCGCCGACGTCGATCGCCGACAGGGCGTCCTCGAGGGCCTCGACCGAACCGGACACGTCGCCCTTGAGGATGAGGTTGAGCTCCTGGCTCTCGCCCTTCTCCATGGAGGCCATGAAGTCCTCGAGGGTACGGCGCACGCGGCGCTTGGCCTGCATGGCCGCCCGCTCGCGGGACTCCCGCTTCTCGGCGATCTGGCGCGCCATCCGGTCGTCGTCGACCACGATGAAGTTCTGACCGGCGCCCGGGGCGGCGTTCAGACCCAGCACCATGGCGGGGCGCGCCGGGTCGGCCTCCTCGATGTTGTCGCCGTGCTCGTCGAGCATGGCGCGCACCCGGCCGTACGCCGGACCGGCGACGATCGAGTCACCGACCCGCAGCGTGCCGCGCTGGACCAGCACGGTCGCGACCGGGCCGCGGCCACGGTCGAGGTGGGCCTCGACCACGAGGCCCTGGGCGTCCTGCTCGGGGTTGGCCCGCAGGTCGAGCGAGGCGTCAGCCGTGAGGATGACGGCCTCGAGCAGACCCTCGAGGTTGGTGCCGGACTTCGCCGACACGTCGACGAACATCGCGTCGCCGCCGTACTCCTCGGGGATCAGGCCGTACTCGGTCAGCTGGCCACGAACCTTGGTCGGGTCGGCGTCGGGCTTGTCGATCTTGTTCACCGCGACCACGATCGGGACGCCGGCGGCCTTGGCGTGGTTGAGCGCCTCGACCGTCTGCGGCATGACGCCGTCGTCGGCCGCGACCACGAGGATCGCGATGTCGGTCGCCTGCGCACCACGGGCACGCATGGCGGTGAACGCCTCGTGACCCGGGGTGTCGATGAAGGTGATCCGGCGCTCGTTGCCGTCGACCTCGGTCGTGACCTGGTAGGCACCGATGTGCTGGGTGATGCCGCCGGCCTCCTTGTCGACCACGTTGGCGTCGCGCAGCGCGTCGAGGAGCTTGGTCTTTCCGTGGTCGACGTGACCCATGACGGTGACGACCGGCGGTCGGATGACCAGGTCGTCCTCGTCGCCCTCGTCGGCGCCGAACTCGAGGTCGAACGACTCGAGCAGCTCGCGGTCCTCGTCCTCGGGGGAGACGACCTCGACGACGTAGTTGAGCTCCTCGGCGAGCAGCTCGAACGTCTCGTCGTTGACCGACTCGGTCGCGGTGACCATCTCGCCGAGCGAGAACAGCATCTGCACCAGGGCAGCCGCGTCGACATTGATCTTCTCCGCGAAGTCGGTCAGCGAGGAGCCACGGGCCAGACGCACGGTCTCGCCGTTGCCCTTGCGGACGCGCACGCCACCCAACGTCGGGGCCTCCATGGCCTCGAACTCCTGGCGACGGGCCCGCTTCGACTTGCGACCACGGCGCGACGGGCCACCCGGGCGACCGAAGGCACCCTGGGTCTGGCCACGCTGGCCGGGACGGGGACGTCCGCCGAAACCGCCGGGACGGCCCGGAGCCCCACCGGGGGCACCACCGGGAGCGCCGCCACCGGGGGCACCACCACGACCGCGGGCGGGAGCACCGCCGCGACCGGGACCACCGGGAGCGCCACCGCCACGGCCGCCACCGGGAGCCGGGCGTCCGCCCGGTCCGGAGCCGAACGCGGCCGGGGACTTCGGCATCATCGCCGGGTTGGGGCGCGGCATGCCGGGTCGGCCACCGCTGCCACCCGCAGGCGGACGCGGCGGACGGGTGTCGTCCGTCGCACCCTCACGCGGCGCGGGCGCCGGACGGCGGCCCATGCCCTGGCTGGACGCGAACGGGTTGTTGCCCGGACGCGGGGCGCCGGGACGGGCACCGGGACGCGGTGCCGGCTTGGGCGAGTCCGAGGTCTCGGGAGCGTCCGCGGCCGGAGCCTCGGGCTCGTGGGCCTCCGGCTCGCCGGCCGGAGCAGCCTTGCCCGGCGGGCGCGGGGTCGCGCGGGCCGGAGCGGCCTCGGCAGCGGGCGCCTCGGCAGCAGGGGTCTCGACGCTGGGCGTCTGGACGGCGGGGGCCTCGGCAGTGGCGTCGGCAGGGGTCTCAGCGGCCGGCGCCTCGGCCGACGCGGGGTCGGCCTTCCTCGCGGCAGGCTTGGGTGCCGGCTTCGCGGCCGGGGCCGCGGCAGGCTCGGGAGCGGGGGCAGCGGTCTTCAGCTGATCGCCGTACTCCTTGCGGAAACGCATCTCCGCGGGGAGCTCGACGGTCGAGCTCGCCGACTTGACGAACTCCCCCATCTCCTTGAACTTCTCGAGAACGAACTTGCTCTCGACTCCGAACTCCTTGGCGAGTTCGTGAACTCGGGTCTTGGCCACGTTTCTCCTTCTGGCCTGAGACCCGGTTCCGGGGTAGTTCTCAGACCGTAAATGGATGCTGGAAGGCGGTGCTCTTCGCGGCAGTGCAGCGTGCGAAGGGGCTCATCGCGAAGTACTCATCGAGTGCTCATGAGCTGCTGCTCCAGTTTCTGTCGGTCGGTCAGGTGGTGTGCGCGGCGAGGTAGTCCCCCACCGGTTCGCAGGCCAGCGCCTCCGGGACCCGGAGGGCCCTGGGAAATGCTCGCCTGCGCACCGCGAGGTCGTAGCACGCGGTCGTGGGGTGCAGGTGCGCCCCGCGTCCGGGTGCCGTGCGCTCCGGATCGGGCAGGACGGCCGGTCGACCGTCGCTGTCCGTGCCGGCGACGACACGCAACAGTTCGCGCGTGGCGGCCCGCTCCCGACAGCCCACGCAGGTGCGGACGGGTGTCCGTACAGGCTCAGACATCGGGGAGACCACCACCGGCAACCTTAGCCGGTCGCGCTGCTGAACAGCGAACCGGGCGAGCTGGAACCACTCTCACGCGGGACACGTCTGTCGCTCGTGGAACATCCCGACGCCCAGCGACGATTCCCTGACGAGTCGATCGTCCCGCCCGCGCTCGTCGGGGCAGCACTGGTCGCCCTCCCGCCGTTCTTCGGCCCACTCGACACTGCCCCGGTCTCGACACGCCCGTCGCGACGTCGTTCCTCCGTCGCGGGGCGAGCTCGACCTGGCCGAGCCCACACCACCTGGGCATACCCCACTCGACACTGCCCCGGTCTCGACACGCCCGTCGCGACGTCGTTCCTCCGTCGCGGGGCGAGCTCGACCTGGCCGAGCCCACGCGCCGCCCTCGTTCCTCAGGCGTCGCTGCTCGTCTCATCGTCGGAGCGGATGTCGATCCGCCAGCCGGTGAGGCGGGCGGCGAGGCGGGCGTTCTGGCCCTCCTTGCCGATGGCGAGGGAGAGCTGGAAGTCCGGGACGATGACCCGGGCGGAGCGCTCGGCCTCGGAGACGACCTCGACGGCGGTCACCCGGGCCGGCGACAGCGCGTTCGCCACCAGCTGCGAGGGCTCGTCGGACCAGTCGATGATGTCGATCTTCTCGCCGTGCAGCTCCGACATCACGTTGCGCACCCGCTGGCCCATCGGCCCGATGCAGGCGCCCTTGGGATTCACGCCCGCCACGGTGGAGCGGACGGCGATCTTGGTGCGGTGGCCGGCCTCGCGCGCGATCGCGGAGATCTCGACCGAGCCGTCGGCGATCTCGGGCACCTCGAGGGCGAAGAGCTTCTTGACCAGGTTGGGGTGGGTGCGCGACAGCGTGATCTGCGGCCCGCGCATGCCCTTGCGGACCGAGACGACGATGCACTTGATGCGGGTGCCGTGGGTGTAGTCCTCGCCGGGCACGCGCTCGCCCGCGGGCAGCAGCGCCTCGATCTTGCCGAGGTCGACCATGACGTCGTCGGGGTTGCGGCCCTGCTGGATGACGCCGGAGATGATGTCGCCCTCCTTGCCGGAGAACTCACCGAACTTGATGTCGTCCTCGGCGTCGCGCAGCCGCTGGAGCATGATCTGCTTCGCGGTCGTGGCGGCGATCCGGCCGAACCCGTCGGGCGTGTCGTCGTACTCCCCGACCTGGGTGCCCTCCTCGTCCACCTCCGCGGCGAGCACGGTCACGTGGCCGTTGCTGCGGTCGAGCTCGACCCGCGCCTTCTCCTGCGCCCCCGGGCGTCTTGTGGTACGCCGTGAGCAGGGCCTGCTCGATCGCCTCCACGAGCACCTCGAAGGAGATCTCCTTCTCGCGCTCGAGCGTGCGCAGGATGTTGAGGTCGATGTCCATGGGTCAGGCCTCCAGGTCTGGGGAACGGTTGCCGGGGCGGTTGAACTCGATCTGGACCAGCGCCTTGGCGACGTCGGCGTACGCGACCTCGCGGCGGGTCCCGGACACGTCGAGGTGCGCGCCCTCGTCGTCGCACTCGAGGATCCGGCCGGTGATCGTCTCGCCGCCGGTCGGTGGTCACCTTCACGAGCCGGTCGGCGTTGCGACGCCAGTGGCGGGGCAGGGTGAGCGGGCGGTCCACCCCGCGCGAGGTCACCTCGAGGGTGTAGGGCTGCTCCCCCATCACGTCGGACTCGTCGAGGACCCGGGAGACCTCACGGGTCGCATCGGCGACGTCGTCGAGCGTGACGCCACCGTCCTTGTCGACCGCGACGCGCAGGATGCGGCGCGGGCCGGCCGGCGTGATCTCCACGGCCTCGACGTCGAGGCCGAGGACGGACAAGGGGTCGACCAGCTCCGCCTCGATGCGGTCCCGGGTGGCGTCGTGCCTGGCGTTCACGGGGGCGACCTCCTTGTGGAATTGGAAATGGCCACGATAGCGGCTGCCCGATGGCGCCGGGGAGGCGCGGGTCCGGCCGGGGATAGGGTCTGGCCGTGCCTGCCGACGCCCCTCGCCCCGACGCCCTGCGCGCGACGCGACGCGTCGCGCTCGCGGGCGGGCTGGCCGGAGGCGTGGCGGTGCTGGTCGGGGGCTGCGAGGCCCTCGCGGACCGCGACCCGGAGCCCGGCAGCAGCGCCTCGACGGGGACCGACACCCGAGCCCTCCGAGACCCCGGTCGAGGATCCCGACACCGCCCTGGTCGAGGACGTCCGGACCGACATGGCAGCGACCGCCGCCGTGGTGACGGGCGCCGGTCGCGGCCGACCGAAGGTGGCCCGGACCCTGCGTGGGTTCGACCGCCTGCACCGGTCCCACCTCGACGAGCTGTCCGACGGTGCCGCCGCCGCCCCTCGAACGCCGGTCCGCGGCAACGACGCCGCGGCCCTCTCCCGCGTCCGGGGCGCCGAGACCCGGCTCCAGCGCCGGCTGGCCGAGGCCGCCGTCGCCGCCGAGAGCGGGTCCCTGGCCTCGCTGCTCGCCAGCATGTCGGCCGCCGTGGCGCAGGAGCTGGCCCGGGAGCTCGCCCATGACGCCGCTCGACGCACTCCAGACCGCGCTCGCGGCGGAGCACGCGGCGCTGCACGTGTACGGCGCGCTCGGTGCCCACACCTCGGTGTCGGCCACCCCCGGCCTGTTCGCCACCGTCTCCGCGTCGTACGCCGACCACCGCGCGCGGCGCGACCTGCTGACCGCGCGGGTGCGCGACCGGGGCGCCGAGCCGGTGGCCGCCGAGGCCGCCTACGCGCTGCCCGAGGGGCTGGGGACGCCGGACGGGGTGACCCGGGCGGCGCTGACGGTGGAGCGACGCTGCGAGACGACGTACGCGTGGCTGGTGGGGCAGACCAGCGGCGCCGACCGGCGGCTGGCCGTGACGGCCCTGACGAAGACAGCGGTCCGTGCCCTCGCCTACCGGGGAAGTCCCGAGATCTTCCCCGGCTTGCGCGAGTTCACGGACCGCTGAGCCGGAGCGCACTCCGGCAGAGACGTGGTGTTCCGCCTGTCGTGGGGGGACCGGCGGAACTGCCTCGTGCAAAACTCTGCATCACCGCAGGTCAGGCCGCGACCGTATGGGATCCTCACCTTTTCGCATTGCACGAACTTGCAATCGACGAGGGGTCGGCCGCGGCCCGTCCGCGGGTCGGGTCAGGCCCGGTAGGCCGCCCACATCTGGCTCATCCGGCTGCTCTGGCCGCCGGTGAACTGGGTGTAGCAGGTGTCGTAGCTGTAGTCCATGTAGTTGTGGATCGGATCCAGCCCGGGGAGCGAGCAGGAGTCGCGACCCTCGGGGCAGCCGTTGGTCGCGCTGCTCTGGGCCGGGGTGTCCCCCACCTCGTCGTTGACGCTCGTGCAGCCGCCCTGGAACGTGTGGTAGAGCCCGAGCCAGTGCCCGACCTCGTGGGTCGCGGTCTCGCCGAGGTTGTAGTTGGCGATCCCGCCGCCGGGCAACGAGTCGAAGTGGACGCGCACGCCGTCGACGCCGGGGGACTTCTTGTAGTCCCAGGGGAAGGTGGCGATCCCGAGGTAGTTGAAGTCGACGAGCCACATGTTCAGCGCGTTCTTCCCGCCCTGACGCGTGGCCTTGCGGTACTTCGAGGAGCTGCCGTCGCGGTGCCAGGTGTTGTTGAAGAAGCGGTCGACCCCCGCGAGGGTGAAGGTGAAGCCGGTCTGCGCGGCAGCGGAGGACTCCGCACCGGCGTAGGTCTGGTTCAGGACCGTGATCTGGTCGGCGATCTGGGCGTTCGTGACGTCGCCGGTGCCGTCCGCGGCCGCCATCACGTGCACGTAGACGGGGACGGAGGCGCCGGCGGCCGCCGCCTGGCCACGCTGGCCCTCGAGCCGGCGGTCGGTCTGCCGACGGATCTGACGCTGCTCGGCGGCCGACACCGAGCGGGTGTCGGCGCCCCAGCCGCCGCGGGCGGAGGCGGACTCCCCGGCACGGTCGCTGGGGGCACCGTCGGGGACGACGCAGGTCGGGCCGCCGGACACGACGACCGCGGACGCCGGCGCCTGCAGGCCGACGAGGGTGAGGGCGGCGACGCCCAGGGTGCTGGCGGCGAGTCGCCGCAGGGGGGTGCTGTGCATGGGAGCAGAGGTCCTTCCATCCGGGCCGCGTGGTGGCGGCCTCCCGAGACCGGTTCAGACCGGCTGCCGAACACCCTGCCCGAGGATCGCCGGTTTGGCGAGGGTGCCGACGCAGGACGTACGCCGGATCAGCGCCAGCGGCGCACGAGCTCCGGGATCTCGGAGAGCTGCTGGACGACGGCGTCGGGCTCCCCCTCCGTGTGGCCGACCTGGGTCGCGGGGATGGTCGAGTGCGGGACGTGGATCGCGCGCATGCCGGCGTTTCGCGCACCCCAGATGTCGTCGAAGAGCCGGTCACCGACGTAGACGCACCGGGACAGGTCCTCGACGCCCACCGCGGCGGCGGCGGCGCGGAACGCCTCGGGCGACGGCTTCGTCCAGGGCACCTCGCTGGTGTAGACGGCGCCGTCGAGCAGGTGGAGCACCCCGTCGCGGCGGAAGAAGCCCTCGTGCCACTCCCGCGGCCAGACGGTGTTGGAGAGCACGCCCACCTTCAGCCCGCTCTCGCGCAGCGCCTCCCACATCGGCCCGACCTCCGGGTCGGTGGTGGTGTGCGGCTCCCAGAACTCGTAGTACGCCGACAGCAGCTCGGGGTCGTGGTCCAGGCCCGCTTCGTCGAAGAGGTCGCCGATGGTCGCGCTCCGCTGGTGGTCGCGGCTGCGGCCCCAGACCCGGTCACCGGCGGAGAGCAGGCGGGCGGTGACCTCGTGCGGCTCGTGGTCGCTGCCGACCACCGCGGCCCCGAGCGCCACCGACTCCTGGTGGAAGTCGACGTCGTGCCACCGGGTGAGGGTGCCGCCCCAGTCGAAGAGGACGGCCTCGGGTTCAGCCACCGCGGACGACCCCGGCGACGTGGTCGACCGCCTCGGTGACGGCGACCTCCTGACGCTGCCCCGACGCCCGGTCGCGGACCTCGACGGTGCCGTCGGCGAGCCCGCGGCCGACGGTCACGATCGTGGGGACGCCGATCAGCTCGGCGTCCTTGAACTTCACGCCGGGGCTGACCTTGCCGGTGCGGTCGTCGTAGAGCACGGTGACGCCGCGCGCCGAGAGCTCCTCGGCGATCCGGGCGGCGGCCTCGAAGATCGCGCCGTCCTTGCCGGCCGCGACCAGGTGGACGTCGGCGGGCGAGATCTCGCGCGGCCAGACGAGGCCGAGCTCGTCGATGTTGCCCTCCGCGATCGCGGCCACGGCGCGGGTGACGCCGATGCCGTAGGAGCCCATCGTGACGGTGACCAGCTTGCCGTTCTCGTCGAGGACCTTGAGGTCGAGCGCCTCGGCGAACCAGCGGCCGAGCTGGAAGATGTGGCCCATCTCGATGCCGCGGGCGGTCTCCAGCGTGCCCTCGTCGCAGTTCGGGCAGGCGTCGCCGTCGCGCACGTCGGCGGCCTCGATGGTGCCGTCGGGGGTGAAGTCGCGGCCGACGACGAGGTCGATCACGTGGCTGCCGGGGACGTCGGCACCGGTCACCCAGCGGGTGCCCACGGAGACCCGGGGGTCGACGACGTAGCGGATCGTGGACGCCGAACTCCTCCCCCAGCGCCCCGGGACCGATGTAGCCCTTGACCAGCGCCTCGTGCTTGCGGAACTCGGCCTCGTCCATCGGCTCGACCTCGATCGGCTCGAGCTGGCCCTCGAGGCGCTTCTGGTCGACCTCGCGGTCACCGGGTACGCCGATCGCGAGCGGCTCGCGGGTGCCGTCGGGGTGCTTGAGCACGACCAGGACGTTCTTGAGGGTGTCGCCGGCCGCCCAGGGGCGGTCGTTGCGGGGGAACCTCTCGTTGAGGTGGTCGACCAGGGTGTCGATGGTCGGGGTGTCGGGCGTCTGTTCCGCGTGCGCGGCGGGGACGTCGCCGTACGACACGGGCGCGGGCGCGCGGACCGCGACGGCCTCGACGTTGGCGGCGTAGTCGCAGTTCGTGCAGCGGACGTAGGTGTCCTCGCCGACATCGGCCTTGGCGAGGAACTCCTCGGACTTCGAGCCGCCCATCGCGCCACTGGTCGCCTTGACGATGGCGTAGTCGAAGCCCAGCCGGTCGAAGGTCTTGATGTACGCCGCGCGGTGGGCGGCGTACGAGCGGTCGAGGCCCTCGTCGGAGGTGTCGAAGGAGTAGGAGTCCTTCATGATGAACTCGCGGCCGCGGAGCACGCCGGCGCGGGGACGTGCCTCGTCGCGATACTTGGTCTGGATCTGGTAGAGCCAGACGGGCAGGTCCTTGTAGGAGGAGTACATGTCCTTCACCGCGAGGGTGAACATCTCCTCGTGCGTGGGCCCGAGCAGGTAGTCGCCGCCCTTGCGGTCCTGGAGCCGGAAGATGCCGTTGCCGTACGTCGTCCAGCGGTTGCTGGCCTCGTAGGGCTCGCGCGGCAGCAGCGCCGGGAACGACAGCTCCTGGGCGCCGATCGCGTCCATCTCCTCGCGGATGATCCCCTCGACGTTGCGCAGCACCCGCAGGCCCAGCGGCAGCCAGGTGTAGATGCCCGGCGCGGCGCGACGGATGTAGCCCGCGCGGACCAGCAGCCGGTGGCTCGGCACCTCGGCGTCGTTCGGGTCGTCCCGGAGCGTGCGCACGAAGAGGCTGGACATCCGCAGGATCATGGGGCGAAGGCTACTTGTGGCCCGACCGCCGGGACCAACCAGTTCCGGACGCAACCAAGCAGCGTCCCCGCGCGTCTTCACAGTCGAGACCGGGACGGACCCGGCCATGCACTCGGGGGAGAACCCATGAAGCGCCACCACGCAGTCCTCGCCGGCGTCCTGACCACCGCCGCGGCCACGCTCGCGCTCGCCGTACCACCGGCGCTCGCGCACGACGGCCACGTCGACCTCAGCCGGCCGGGCAGCCTGGACCGCGGTGACGACATCCGGATCCCCCACGTGGAGGGCACGACCCTCGTCGACGGTGACCTGCGGATCGAGATCGACGACGCGATCTACGTGTTCCTTGCCGGCCCTTCCCTCGACGGTTACCTGGTCTCCACCTCCGACGGTGACGGGGGCTCCACGGTGACCCGGGTCGAGCGGGACGGCACCCAGACCGTGCTGTTGGACGGCCGGGCCGCCCGGGGCCTCGCGCTGCTGTCGGAGGACGGCACGCAGTTCGTCACCGAGCGCTTCCGCCGCGGCGAGACCACGATCGTGCTGCGGGACGCCACCACCGGCGCCGAGGAGGCGCGTCGTACCTTCCAGGGGACCGCCAGCCCGCTGGCGGCCGCCGACGGCGACGTGGTCGTCGGATCCTGGGACCGCAAGCGCACCTTCGCGTGGAACGTCGACACCGACACCCGGACCGTGATCGCCCGGGGCATCGGCTACCAGGCCGACGCCGGTGCCGACCGGCTCGCGTACTTCACCAAGGACCCCTACCTCGGCGGCTGCAGCGTGATCGTGCCGCTCTCCCAGCCGAAGGTGCAGCTCTGGAAGTCCTGCAAGCAGCTGGTCGCTGCGTTCTCCCCCGGTGGCGAGCGGATGGCGACCTTCGCGCTGATGACGGACGGGGTCGGCCCCGGCGAGGTGCAGCTGCGAGAGTTCGACGGCACCCGGCTGGTCCGCTACGAGGCGAACTGGTTCGGGGACATCCGCTGGGAGGACGACGCCACGCTGCTGCTCGACGCCCGGGGGAAGCGCAAGGGTGCGACGGTGCGGTGCCTGGAGCTCGAGTGCGAGCGCGCCTCCGACCTCGAGACCGCCAGCCCCTGACCCGTCAGAACATCACGGTCGCGAACGTGGCCGTCTGCCGGAACCCCACGAGCTCGTAGGTCCGGCGGGCGGCCACGTTGTAGTCGTTGACGTAGAGGGACACCACGGGTGCGAGGTCGCGGCGTACGGCGTCGACGACGGCGGCCATCCCGGCGGTGCCGATCCCCCGGCCGCGGAGCTCGGGGTCCACCCAGACGCCCTGCACCTGGGCGGCGGCGGGAGACAGGGACGCGACCTCCGCCTTGAACACCACACGGTCCCCGTCGATCCGGGCGAAGGACCAGCCGCGCGAGACCAGGTTGCGGACACGGGTGCGGTAGAAGTCGGCCCCCCCGAACAGCTCCGGGCTGACGCCCACCTCCTCGGTGTACATCGCGACGCACGCGGGATAGAGGACGGCGACGTCCGCGAGCGTCGTCCGCCGGACCAGCGGATCGGCCGCGACGACGGGGGCGCTCCCGATCTCGAGGTGGGGTTGGTCCCAGCGCTGCTCGCGGGGCGTCCCCCACGACTCGGCCACGACGTCCCAGAACGCCTGCACCGGCTCCTGCGGCCCGAGGATCGTGGAGATCGTGCGGGAGCGGGCCAACGCGCGCTCGGCGAACACGTGAGCGTCCTCGACGGAGGCCTGCACCGGCACCAGGTTGGCGGCGACGTGGCAGGCCGCGCGCAGCCGCGAGTCCTCGTAGCGGCCCCAGACCTCACCCCCGAGCCAGCGAGGCTCCAGGTTCGTCACCCGGGCGCGGTGGGACGCGAAGACGTTGACGACGGGATCACGCGCCGCGAGCTCCTGGAAGTCCCCCAGGTCGGCCCCGCCCAGCACCCGGACCCCGTGGCGCGTGGACAGCACAGCGCGACCCTACTGGGTGGTGACCGGCGCGGTGAGGCAGAACTCGTTGCCGTCGGGGTCGGCGAGCACGGCCCAGGCGACGTCGCCCTGGCCGATGTCGGCGCGGGTGGCGCCGAGGGCGAGCAGGCGGGCGACCTCCACGTCGAGGTCACCGCCGGCCTCGAGGTCCAGGTGCACCCGTCCCTTGCCCGACCGGGGCTCCAGGGGCGGGCCACCCCAGGTGATCTTGGTACCCCCGCGTGGGGACTGCACCGCGGTCTCCTCGTCCTGGTCCCACACGAGCGGCCAGCCGAGCGTCTCGCTCCAGAAGTGACCGACCGCCTCGGACCCGTCGCAGGCGAGCGCGCCGAGGACGCCGCAGTTGGCGAGGAAGTTGTTGCCGGCCTCGAGGATGTCGACCTCGTTGCCCTCGGGGTCCCCGAGCACGACGTTGGGCGCGTCGGGCCCCTGCCCGATGTCGAGATGGCGCGCCCCGAGGCCCAGCGCCCGGGCGACGGTCCCCTGCTGCCCGTCGACGCTCGGGCTGGTGAGGTCGAAGTGCATGAGGTTCTGCACGGTCTTGGGGACGTCGGTCGGCGGGAAGCGGAGCCGGTAGCCCGCGTCGTCCGGGGAGGCGATCGCCACCTCACCGCGCGGGTCCGCGACCCGGACCCAGCCCAGCAGGCCGGCGTAGAAGTCCGCCAGCACCTCCGGCTCGTGGGCGTCGAAGCTGATCGCGCGCAGGTGTGCCGTCATGCCCGAGACGGTAGGCGGGGACCGGAGGAGCGGCAACGGGATAACGCCACACCGCAAGCACGGTCAGGTGTGCGGCCCGGCCGGCGTGGTCTGCTCGGGGCATGACCTCCCCGCAGCGCGTCGCCCTCGTCGCCGGTGCCACCCGTGGTGCCGGCCGCGCCATCGCCGTGGAGCTGGCCCGTTCCGGCGTGCACGTCTACGCCACCGGCCGCTCGAGCCGGGCGTCCGGCCGGTCCGAGATCGACCGGCCCGAGACGATCGAGGACACCGGCGACCTGATCGCCGCCACGGGCGGCTCCGGCGCCGCACTCGTCGTCGACCACGAGGACGCCGACCAGGTCGCCGCGCTGGTCGCGCGGATCGACTCGGAGCGGGGACGGCTCGACGTCCTGGTCAACGACATCTTCGGCGGCGACCGCTACGCCCAGTTCGGCTCGACGCTCTGGGAGCACGACCTCCCGGGCGGCCTGCGCATGCTCCGGATGGGCGTCGACACCCACCTGGTCACCGCCCACCACGCGTTGCCGCTCCTGCTGCGCACGGGCACCGCCGACTCCCCCGCCCTGCTGGTCGAGATGACCGACGGCACCGCCGAGGCCAACCGCGAGTTCCGACAGGGAGTCGGCCTCTACTACGACCTGGTCAAGGCCAACGTCTCCCGGATCGTGCTGGCCCTGGCCCACGAGCTCCGCGACCTCCCCGTCACGCCCCTCGCGGTCACCCCCGGCTGGATCCGCTCCGAGGCGATGCTCGAGCACTTCGGCGTCACCGAGGCGACCTGGCGCGACGCCCTCGAGCGAGTGCCCGGATTCGCGATCAGCGAGACGCCGACGTACGTCGGGCGCGGCGTCGCCGCCCTCGCCGGCGACCCCGGCCACGCCCGCCACGCCGGCACCTGCCTCTCCTCCCACGACCTCGCCGCGGCGTACGGCGTCACCGACACCGACGGCTCCCAGCCCGACTGCTGGCGGTTGATCGCCGACCACGGCTTCGACCACGAGGACGCCGACATCACCGACTACCGCTGAGGGACGGACCTACGAGAGACCACGTGACCGGAGGGCTCGGCCGGCTCGACCACCTACCCCAGTAGTGGGTCGAGCAGCGAGCGCCAGCGAGCGGCTGTCGAGACCTCGGATGCACGTGACCGGAGGGCTCGGCCGGCTCGACCACCTACCGCAGTAGTGGGTCGAGCAGCGAGCGCCAGCGAGCGGCTGTCGAGACCACGGATGCAGAGGACCGGAGGGCTCGGCCGGCTGGACCACCTACCCCAGTAGTTGGTCGAGCAGCGAGCGCCAGCGAGCGGCTGTCGAGACCACGGGATCCACGTGACCGGAGGGCTCGGCCCGGCTCGACCACCTACCCCAGTAGTGGGTCGAGCAGCGAGCGCCAGCGAGCGGCTGTCGAGACCTCGGATGCACGTGACCGGATGGCTCGCCCGGCTCGACCACCTACGGCCGGACCTACGACACCGAGACGCTCGCCGCGCCACCCTCGACCGGCTCCATGCCCTCGGCGATCCGCATCGCCTCCTCGATCAGGGTTTCCACGATCTGGCTCTCGGGGACGGTCTTGATGACCTCGCCCTTGACGAAGATCTGGCCCTTGCCGTTGCCGGAGGCGACGCCGAGGTCGGCCTCGCGGGCCTCGCCGGGGCCGTTGACGACGCAGCCCATGACGGCGACGCGGAGCGGGACCTCGAGGCCGTCGAGGCCGGCGGTGACCTCGTCGGCGAGCTTGTAGACGTCGACCTGGGCGCGGCCGCACGACGGGCAGGAGACGATCTCGAGGCGCCGCGGCTTGAGGTTGAGGCTCTCGAGGATCTGGATGCCGACCTTGACCTCCTCCACGGGCGGCGCGGACAGCGAGACCCGGATGGTGTCTCCGATGCCCTGGCTGAGCAGGTGGCCGAACGCCACGGCCGACTTGATCGTGCCCTGGAAGGCGGGGCCGGCCTCGGTCACGCCGAGGTGGAGCGGCCAGTCACCGGCCTCGGCGAGCATCTCGTACGCGCGCACCATGACCACGGGGTCGTTGTGCTTGACCGAGATCTTGAAGTCGTGGAAGTCGTGCTCCTCGAAGAGGCTCGCCTCCCAGACCGCGGACTCGACCAGTGCCTCGGGGGTGGCCTTGCCGTACTTCTCCAGCAGCCGCTTGTCGAGGCTGCCGGCGTTGACCCCGATCCGGATCGAGGTGCCGTGGTCCTTCGCGGCCTGCGCGATCTGCTTGACCTGGTCGTCGAACTTGCGGATGTTGCCCGGGTTGACCCGGACAGCGGCGCAGCCGGCCTCGATGGCGGCGTACACGTACTTGGGCTGGAAGTGGATGTCGGCGATGACCGGGATCTGCGACTTCTGCGCGATCGCGGGGAGCGCCTCGGCGTCGTCCTGGCTGGGGCAGGCGACCCGCACGATGTCGCAGCCGGACGCCGTCAGCTCCGCGATCTGCTGGAGCGTCGAGTTCACGTCGGAGGTGAGCGTCGTGGTCATCGACTGCACCGAGACCTGGCTCTCGCTGCCGACCCCCACCTTGCCGACCTTGATCTGGCGGGTCTTGCGGCGTGGGGCGAGCACGGGGGGCGGCGACGCGGGCATGCCCAGGTTGATCTCGGTCATGCCTCCGAGCCTACTGGCGGAACGCGCGACGGTCAGGATTCGAGGTGGAGGGGTACGACGAGGTCGCCGACGATCAGCACCACGCCGAACACCAGCAGCACCGACGCCACGACGTAGGCGATCGGCAGCAGCCGGGCCACGTCGACGTAGCCGGGGTCGGGTCGGCCGCGCACCCGCGCCAGGCCGCGGCGTACGGCCTCGGTGAGGGCGCCGGCGATGTGGCCGCCGTCCAGCGGCAGCAGCGGCACGAAGTTGAACATGCCGATGAAGAAGTTGAAGCCGGCGACCAGCATCAGCAGGAAGATCGCCTTCTCCTTCACCGGGAAGGCGTCGTGGGCGACGGTCTCACCCGCGAGCCGGCCGCCGCCGACGATGCTGACCGGTCCGTTGGGGTCGCGCTCCTGGGCACCGACGATGGCCTTGGCCACACCCCACACCTTGACCGGGAGGGTGCCGAGGGCCTGGACCGTGTCGACGGTCATGCCGCCCATCTGGCCGAGGGTGTAGCCGACGCCGCCGGTGCCGAGGCGGGCCTGCGGGACGACGCCGAGGAAGCCGACCTGGACGAGGGTGTCGTCGGTCATGCTGGTCGGTCGGAGCTGGACGGTGGTGTTCGTGGTGAGGGTGACCTCCTCGCCGCCACGCTCGACCACGATGACCGCTTCACCGTCGTCGTTGTCGCGGATCTGGCGCTGGAGCGACTCCCACGACGTCACGTCGACGCCGTTGAAGGAGACGAACCGGTCGCCCTCCTCGAAGCCGGCTGCGGCCGCGGGCGTCGGGCTCTCCCTCAGCTCGCGCGGCGTGCAGGCGCGGCCGTCCTGGTCGGCCGGCACCAGGCAGGGCGCGACCTCGTCGACGGTGGTGTTGATCTGGACGTCGTTGGGGTTGCCGTAGAGGGCGAAGACCGGGGCGAAGATGAGGAAGGCGATGAGGATGTTCACCGTGGGGCCACCGGCCATCACGATGACCTTCTTCCACCACGCCATCTTGTAGAAGAGGCGGCCCTCGTCACCGGGCTTGACGTGCTCCCACTCCGCGGCGCGGGCGTCGGAGATCAGCTGGGTGAACAGGCCGGTGTTGGACTTGCGGACCCGGACGACGCGCTCGCCGTTCTCGTCGTACACGGGGTGCTGGCGGTCCTCGTCGAGCTCCTCGGCGCCCGGGGGCAACATCCCGACGATCTTGACGTAGCCGCCGAGCGGGATCGCCTTGACGCCGTACTCGGTCTCGCCGACCTGCTTGCTCCACACGGTCGGGCCGAACCCGATGAACCACTGCGTGACCTTCCCGCCGAACTTCTTCGCGGGGATCATGTGACCGAACTCGTGGAGGCCGATCGAGGCCAGGATGGCGACCACGAAGATCACCACGCCCAGCGTGTAGTACAAGGCGGTCATGCACGTCCTTCGGTGTGACTGGCTCTGATCTGGTCGGCGGCGGTGGAGCGGGCCCAGCCGTCGGCGGCGAGGACGTCGTCGACGGTGAGGTGCTCCTTCGAGGGTACGTCGTGGGCGGCCAGCACGCTGGCGACTGTGGGCACGATGTCGACGAAGGGCAGCACGCCGTCGTGGAAGGCGTCGACGCAGACCTCGTTGGCGGCGTTGAAGACCGCGGGCGCCGTCCCGCCCCGGGCCCCTGCCTCGCGGGCCAGCAGCACGGCCGGGAAGGCGGTGTCGTCGAGCGGCTCGAAGCGCCAGTCGGCGGCCTGCGACCAGTCGATCGGGGTCTCCGCGTCGGGCACCCGGTCGGGCCAGCCGAGCCCGAGCGCGATCGGCGCCCGCATCGTCGGCAGCCCGAGCTGGGCCACCACGGCACCGTCGGTGAACTCGACCATCGAGTGGATGATCTGCTGCGGGTGCACGACCACGTCGATGGCCTCGAACGGGACGTCGAAGAGCAGGTGCGCCTCGATGACCTCGAGCCCCTTGTTGACCAGGGTGGCCGAGTTGGTGGTGATCACCCGGCCCATGGCGAAGTTCGGATGGGCGAGCGCCTGCTCGGGGGTGACGTCGGCGAGCTGGTCGCGGGTCCGGCCGCGGAACGGGCCGCCGCTGGCGGTCAGCACCAGACGCCGTACCTCCTCACGCCGGCCGGCGCGCAGGCTCTGCGCGATGGCGCTGTGCTCGGAGTCGACCGGCACGATCTGGTCGGGTGCCGCGGCCTCCTGCACCAGCGGTCCACCGATGATCAGGCTCTCCTTGTTGGCGAGCGCGAGCGTCGTACCGGCCTCGAGGGCGACCAGCGTCGGGCGCAGCCCGACCGCACCGGTGATGCCGTTGAGGACGACGTCGCACTCCAGACCGGCCGCCTCGACGCTCGCGTCCTCACCGAGCCCGGCGTACGCCGGCGCGAGCTCGGCGACCTGGGACTCGAACAGCTCCTCCTGCGACCCGCCCGCCGTCAGCCCGACGACCCGGAACCGGTCGGGGTTGGCCCGCACGACGTCGAGCGCCTGGGTGCCGATCGACCCCGTGGACCCGAGGATGACCACGTCACGTCTGCTCACCCGCGCATCTTCCCAGCCCCCCACCGTTGAGTTGCCACTGAGGCGCGTCGAGTCGCCACGGCGGCCGTGGCGACTCAACCGGCCTCAGTGGCAACTCAACAGTCAGGCGGTGGTGGCGAAGGCCTCCGCGACGACGTCGAAGGCCTCGAGGAGGAGGTCGTCGGGGATGGAGAGGGGCGGGAGGAAGCGGAAGACGTTGCCCCACGTGCCGCAGGTGAGGGTGACCACGCCGGCCCGGTGGCAGGCGGCGTTGACGGCGGCGGCGCGCGCGGCGTCCGGCTCCCCGGTCCCGGGTGTGCACAGCTCGATCGCCATCATCGCGCCGCGACCCCGGATCTCGGCGATGACGGGATGGTCCTGCCGGAGCGCCTCGAGCCGGGTCCGCATGATCGCGCCGACGTCGCGCGCTCTCCCCGCGAGGTCGTGGGTGCGCATCTCCTCGATCGCGCCGAGCGCCGCGGCGCACGCGACCGGGTTGCCGCCGTAGGTGCCGCCGAGGCCGCCGGTGTGGACGGTGTCCATCAGCTCGGCCCGGCCGGTGACGGCGGCGAGCGGCATGCCGCCGGCAATGCCCTTGGCGACGGTGACCAGGTCGGGGACGACGCCCTCGTCGTCACAGGCGAACCAGTCGCCGGTCCGGCAGAACCCGGACTGGATCTCGTCGGCGACGAAGACGATGCCGTTCGCCCGGCACCACTCCGCGAGGGCGGGCAGGAAGCCCGGTGCGGGGACGACGAAGCCGCCCTCGCCGAGGATCGGCTCGATCACGAGGCAGGCCAGGTTGCCGGCGCCGACCTGCTTGTCGAGGTGGTCGATCGCGCGGGCCGCGGCCTGCTCGCCGGTCAGGCCGTCGCGCAGCGGGTAGGACATCGGCGCGCGGTAGACCTCGCCGGCGAACGGCCCGAAACCCTGCTTGTACGGCATGTTCTTGGCCGTCATCGACATCGTCAGGTTGGTCCGGCCGTGGTAGGCGTGGTCGAAGACGCCGACCGCGTCGCGGCCGGTCGCCACCCGCGCGATCTTGACGGCGTTCTCGACCGCCTCGGCCCCGGAGTTGAACAGCGCGGACTTCTTCGCGTGGTCGCCCGGCGTCAGGTCCGCGAGCTGCTCGCACACGTCCACGTACGCGTCGTACGGCGTGATCATGAAGCAGGTGTGGGTGAACGCCTCGACCTGCGCCTGCACGTTGCGGACGACGGCGGGGGCACTGTTGCCCACGGTCGTGACCGCGATGCCGGAGCCCAGGTCGATCAGGGTGTTGCCGTCGACGTCGCGGATCACGCCGCCGCCGGCCCGGGTCACGAAGACCGGCAGCATGGTGCCGACGCCGTCGGCGACGTACTGCTTCTTGCGCTCCAGGCGGGCGCGGGACTCCGGTCCCGGCACCTCGGTGACGAGGTGCCGCTTCTGCTCGAGCTCGGATCCACTCACGGCGTCATCTCCTTGATCCCCCACGGCGAGCCGTACTCGGTCAGCAGGTCGAGGAACGGCTGCGCGTCGAACGCCTCGGGACCGCGGATCCCGGCACCGCTCCAGGTGCCGCGCGCCAGCAGCTCCAGCGCCACGACGGGGTTGATCGCGGTCTGCCACACGACGCACTGGTGGCCGTACTCCTCCATCACCGTCTCGTTGTCGACCACGTGGTAGAGGTACGTCGAGCGCGGCTGGCCGTCCTTGCCGGTGCCGGTGACCCAGAGCCCGGCACAGGTCTTGCCCTTCATCCGGGGGCCCACCGTGGCCGGGTCGGGGAGCACCGCGGCGACGACGTCGCGCGGGCTGACCTCCACGCCCTTCACCCGCACCTTCTCGGTCCGGTCGAGGCCGAGGGTGTTGAGCACCTTGAGGATGTTGATGAACTCGTCGCCGAGGCCGTACTTGAAGGTCGCCCGCTTGCAGTCGACCCAGCGGGGCATGAGGAGCACCTCCTCGTGCTCGACGTTCACGCACTCGACAGGTCCGATCCCCTCGGGGAAGTCGAAGACCTCGGGCTCGCTGAACGGCTCGGTGGTGAACCAGCCGCCGTCCACGTCGGCGCTCGCCCGCTCCCAGATCACCGGCGGGTTGAGGCACTCCTCGATCGTGGTCCACATCGAGAACGACGGGGCGAAGATCTCGTTGCCGTCGTCGTCGGTCACCACGAGGTTGGCGCCGTCGCGGGTGCCGAGCTCGTCGATGTCGGAGAACAGGTGGTCGGCGGCGTAGCGCGCGAACACGTCGGACAGGCCGGGCTCGACGCCCATCCCGACCAGCGCGAGTCGGCCGGCGCCCTCCCACTCCCCTGCCTGGGCGAACTGCTCGTCGCCGAGCTTCACCCCGCACTTGGAGTACGGCGCGTCGGGGTGCGGCTTCGACAGCGACATGGCCATGTCGACGTAGTCGGCACCGGCGGCGAAGGCGCCCTCGAAGATCGGCATGTTGAAGACCGGGTCGACGGCGTTCATCACGTGGGTGATGCCGTGCTCGCGGCACAGGGCCTCGACCGACCCGGCGTCCGAGGCGTCGATCTGCGCGGCGGCGTACCGCTCGTCGGTGGCGGCGGCCTTCTCGGCCCGAGCCAGGTCGTAGTCGGCGACCACGATCGTCTCGAAGAAGTCGCGGCGGGCGGCGATGGCGGTGAACGCACCGCCGACGCCTCCGGCGCCGACCAGGAGGATCCTCACGTCAGGTTCCTTGGCGTCGTCACCGGGTCATCGACAAGGCGTGCGTCGCGACCTCGTTCCTCGGTCGCGGCGCGGGCTCGACCTGGCGTCGCGACGCGGCCCGTTCGTTCCTCACGGTCCGCTGCTCACTCACCGATGTAGGACATGACGTGCTTGATGCGCGTGTAGTCCTCGAGGCCGTACATGGACAGGTCCTTGCCGTAGCCGGAGTGCTTGAAGCCACCGTGGGGCATCTCCGAGACGAAGGGGATGTGGGTGTTGATCCACACGGCTCCGAAGTCGAGCCGCTTCGACATGCGGAGCGCCCGGGCGTGGTCCTTGGTCCAGACGCTGGAGGCCAGGGCGTACTGCACGCCGTTGGCCCACCGCAGGGCCTCGGCCTCGTCGGTGAACTTCTGCACCGTCATCACCGGCCCGAAGATCTCGGTCTGGATCTGCTCGTCGTCCTGCCGGAGGCCGGAGACCACGGTCGGGTCGTAGAAGTAGCCACGCTCCCCGTGCCGGGTGCCGCCGGTCTCGATGGTCGCGTGGTCGGGGAGCCGGTCCACCATCCCGCTGACGTGCGTCAGCTGGTTGGCATTGTTCAGGGGGCCGTAGTAGGTGCCCTCGGCCATCGGGTCACCGGTCGGCATCCCCTTCGCCGCCTCGGCGAGCGCGGCGACGAACTCGTCGTGGATGCCGGGGCCGGCCATCACCCTGGTGGCGGCGGTGCAGTCCTGGCCGGCGTTGAAGAGGCCCGCCCCCGCGATGCCCTCGGCGGCCGCGGCGATGTCGGCGTCGTCGAAGACGATCACCGGTGCCTTGCCGCCGAGCTCGAGGTGGACCTTCTTCAGGTCGGCGGCCGCCGACCTCGCGACCTCCATGCCCGCGCGCACCGAGCCGGTGATCGCGACCATCTGCGGCGTCGGGTGCTCGACCAGCGCCCGACCGGTGTCGCGGTCGCCGCACACGACGTTGAGGACGCCGGGCGGGAGGAACTCCTGGGCGATCTCGGCCAGCAGGGTGGAGCTGGCCGGCGTGGTGTCGCTCGGCTTGAGCACGACGGTGTTGCCCGCCGCCAGGGCCGGGGCGATCTTCCAGATCATCATCAGCAGCGGGTAGTTCCACGGGGTGACCTGGCCGACGACGCCGATCGGCTCGCGGCGTACCCACGAGGTGTGGTCGGCCATGTACTCGCCGGCGGAGCGTCCCTCGAGGACCCGGGCGGCGCCGGCGAAGAAGCGGAAGTGGTCCGAGGCGTAGGGCATCTCCTCGTCCATCGTCAGCCCGCGCGGCTTTCCGGTGTCGCGGCACTCCACCTCGTTGATCTCCTCGATCCGCGACTCGATGGCGTCGGCGAGCTTCAGCAGGGCGGACGCGCGGTCCTGCGGCGTGGTCTCACCCCACGTCTCGAACGCCGTCGCGGCGGCACCGTAGGCGCGGTCGAGGTCCTCCGCGCCGGACTTGGGCGCGGTCGCGTAGGTCTCGCCGGTGGTGGGGTCGACGACGTCGTAGGTCTCCCCCGACGCGGCGGACACCCGCTCACCGTTGACGATGTTCTGGAAGGTCGTGTCTGCCATGGGCCGACCCTAACGGTTGGATCTACGGATTCGGTAGGGGGCGGGGGCCCTGGATGACGGATTCCGTTGTGAATGAACGGTTAGGCCGTGGCGACCCTCTGCCCCGTCGCAACACGGCCACTGGCCGGGACCGTGGTGCATGATCCTCGTGTGAAGCGGACCACGATCCTCGGCCTCGTGGCCGTCCCCGTCGTCATCGGCTGCCTCTACCTCCTGATGCTCAACGGGTTCCTCACGCTGACGGCGATCCTGCTGGTCGTGTCGGTCCTCGGGCTGCTCGGCACCGCGGTGTGGGACTTCCGCCGCGGCCACCGCAAGGGTCCGGCGCTGCTGGCCGCCGGCGCCGTCGTCACCGCTGCCACGGTCGGCTGGTACGCCTGGAACCTCAACGACAAGCTCGGGGACATCACGCGGGTCCCGGTCCCTCCGCTCAGCGGGCGATCGGCCGCCCGCGCCCGAGGAGCCGACCGAGGCGCTCAACATCCTGTTGATGGGGGCGGACAACCCGACCCGCCTGGTCGACAAGCCCACGATCGCCGAGCTGCTCGCCGGCGACGGCTGGGACCCCGGCGCCTACCGCAGCGACACGGTGATGGTCGTGCACATCCCCGCCGACCGCGAGGCGGCCTACGTCGTGTCGATCCCACGCGACTCCCTGGTCACGATCTACGACGACACGGGCGACCCGCACGGCAAGAACAAGGTCAACGAGGCGTTCTCGGCGTACGGCCCCTTCGGTACCTGGCGCACGGTCGAGAACCTCGCCGGCCTCCGCCTCGACCACATGGCGATCATCGACTACGGCGGGTTCAAGGACCTCACCACCGCGATCGGCGGCGTCGACGTCTACATCCCCGAGTCGGTCTACGACTCCCAGCAGGACCAGCAGTGGGACCAGGGCACGGTCCACCTGGAGGACGAGCTGGCGCTGAAGTACGTCCGGATGCGCTACGGCCTGCTCAACGGCGACTTCGACCGGGTCGCGCGGCAGCAGAACTTCCTGCGAGCGGTGCTCGAGAAGACGCTCTCCGACGGCACCGTCGGCAACCCCGTGAAGTTCACCCGCACGCTCGAGGCCGTGGTCCACAACCTCACCATCGACGAGACCTGGACCAACGGGGACCTGCGCGGCCTGGCCCTCGACCTGCGCGGCCTGGCGACCAAGGACGTGCGGTTCGTGACCCTGCCCTTCGCCCGCTACGGCGACGACCCCGAGCTCGGGTCGATCAACATCATCGACGAGGCGCGATCGACGCTGCTGTGGAAGGCGGTCGCCGACGACGAGATCGGCGAGTACCTCCGCAAGTACCCCGACGACGAGCTCGAGGACGCGCGCGACGTCAGCTGACGAAGACCGCTCGCCCCTCGATCCACGTCGAGGCGACCCGTGCGGCACCGATCTCCTCGGGCGGTCCGGCGAACGGGTCGCGGTCGAGCACCACGAGGTCGGCCACGGCGCCGGGAGCCAGCACGCCGGCGTCGTCGCGGTGGTTCACCCAGGCGCTGCCCGAGGTGTACGCCGCGAACGCGGTCGTCAGGTCGAGTGCCTGCTCCGGCAGGAACGGGTCGTTCCCCTCACGGCCCTCCGCGCCGTACGCCGTGCGGGTGACCGCCGTGTGGATCGCGGCCAGCGGGTCCGGGGTCGAGACCGGCCAGTCACTGCCCATGACCAGCCGGGCGCCCGCCCGGTGCAGCCCACCGAAGGGGTACTGCCACCGGCCGCGCTCCTCCCCCAGGAACGGCAGGGTCAGGTCGACCATCTGGTCGTCGTGGCAGGCCCACAGCGCCTGCGCGTTGGCCGCGACACCGAGCTCGGCGAAGCGCGCCAGGTCCTCCGGGTCGACGACCTGGAGGTGTGCCACGTGGTGCCGCAGGTCGGCGTCGGGTGTCGCCTCCCGGGCCGCGGCGAACGCGTCGAGCGCCTCGCGGGTGCCCCGGTCGCCGATCGCGTGGACGTGGACCTGGAAGCCGGCCGTGGCCAGCGCCGGCACCGCCTCGAGCAGGGCCTCGGCCGACACGAACGAGTGGCCGGTGTTGCTGGTCGCGTGTCCGCAGCGGTCGAGGTACGGCGTCGACATCGCGGCCGTGAAGTTCTCCGCGACCCCGTCCTGCATGATCTTCACGCTCGTGGCCCGGAAGCGACCCGAGGAGTACGACGCCCGCCGCTCCTCGAGGTCGGCGAGCTGCTCGAGCCCCCGCTCGCGGGCCCACCAGAGCGCGCCGACGACCCAGCCGGTCAGCGTCCCGCGCTCGGCGGCGCGACGGTAGGCAGGCCCCGGGTCGTCCATGCCGGCGTAGCCGCCGACGATCGCGTCCTGCCAGCCGGTGACGCCGAGCGAGTGCAGGTAGGCCTGGCCGGCGAGCAGCCCCGCGTCGTACTCCGCCTCGGTGGTGGGCGGGACCAGCCGGCCGACCAGCGCCATCGCCCCCTCGTGCAGGGTGCCGGTGGGGTGGCCGTCGGCGTCGCGCTCGATCCGGCCGTCGGCGGGGTCGGGGGTGTGCCGGTCGATGCCCGCCAGGGCGAGGGCCGCGGGGCTGACCCAGGCGCCGTGGTGGTCGCGGTTCGGCAGGAAGACCGGGCGGCCGGGCGCGACGCCCTCGAGGTCGGCCGCGGTCGGGGTGCCCCCGGGGAACTCCGCCATCGCCCAGCCGCCACCGAGCACCCACGGCAGGTCGGGGTGCGCCGCGGCGTACTCCCCGACGCCGGCGAGGTACTCCGCGCGCGAGCCGAGCTCGGAGAGGTCGCAGCGGGTGCGCTCGATGCCGCCCTGCACGGTGTGGACGTGGGCGTCGGTGAAGCCGGGCGCGACCAGTCCGCCGGCGACGTCGACGACCTCGGCACCCGCCAGCAGCGCCGGGTCCGGGTCACCGACGGCGACGACCCGGCCGTCCTCGACCACGACGCTCGCGGGGCCGCGGTGGGCGTGCCCGTCGAAGACCTGACCACCGGTCAGCACGGTCCGTTCCATGGAGGTCCTCACTTCTGGGGTCGCACAACTACGGATTTCGAATCCTAACGGCATCTCGGCCACGGATTCCCTTGCGATTCGTCCTGCCCCAGGGTGATGATGTGCGCATGTCGCCCGAACACGACCAGCGCCAGCAGGCCGCCAGGGACCACCTCTGGATGCACTTCACCCGCCACTCGACGTACCAGGACGGCGGGGAGATCCCCGTGATCGTGCGGGGCGAGGGCGCCTACATCTGGGACGACCAGGGCAAGCGCTACCTCGATGGCCTGGCCGGGCTCTTCGTGAGCCAGCTGGGCCACGGACGGACCGAGCTCGCCGACGCCGCCGCGAAGCAGGCGCGCGAGCTCGCGTTCATGCCGCTGTGGTCCTACGCGCACCCGTCCGCGATCGAGCTGGCCGAGCGGATCGCCGGCTACGCGCCGGGCGGCCTCAACCGGATCTTCTTCACGACCGGCGGCGGCGAGGCCGTCGAGAGCGCGTGGAAGCTGGCCAAGAACTACTTCAAGCTCACCGGCAAGCCCACCAAGCACAAGGTGATCAGCCGGGCCATCGCCTACCACGGCACCCCGCAGGGCGCGCTGTCCATCACCGGGCTGCCGCCGATGAAGGCGCCGTTCGAGCCGCTGGTCCCGAGCACCTTCCGGGTGCCCAACACCAACATCTACCGCGCGCACGAGGTCACCAGCGGCCTGCTCGACGGCAGCGACCCGGAGCGGTTCGGCCGTTGGGCGGCAGACCAGATCGCGGTCGCCATCGAGAACGAGGGCGCCGACACCGTTGCCGCCGTCTTCCTCGAGCCGGTGCAGAACTCCGGCGGCTGCTTCCCGCCTCCCCCGGGCTACTTCGAGCGGGTCCGCGAGATCTGCGACGAGTACGACGTCCTCATGGTCAGCGACGAGGTGATCTGTGCGTTCGGCCGGCTCGGCCACATGTTCGGCGCCGAGCGCTACGGATACGAGCCCGACATCATCACCTGCGCGAAGGGCCTGACCTCCGGCTACTCCCCGCTCGGAGCGATGATCGCCCAGGACCGGCTGATGGAGCCGTTCCTGAAGGGCGACACGACGTTCCTGCACGGCTACACCTTCGGCGGCCACCCGGTCTCGACCGCGGTCGCGCTCGCCAACCTCGACGTGTTCGAGAAGGAGAGCATCAACCAGCACGTCCGCGACAACGAGGGCGCCTTCCGCTCCACGCTGGAGAAGCTGAAGGACCTGCCGATCGTCGGCGACGTCCGCGGTGACGGGTACTTCTACGGCATCGAGCTGGTGAAGGACCGCGACACCAAGGAGACCTTCGACGACGCCGAGGCCGAGAAGCTGCTGCGCGGCTTCCTGTCCAAGGCCCTGTACGACGAAGGCCTCTACTGCCGGGCCGACGACCGGGGCGACCCGGTCATCCAGCTGGCCCCACCGCTGATCTGCGACCAGGAGCACTTCGACGAGATCGAGCAGATCCTGCGGGTGGTCCTCGACAAGGCGTTCACGCTGCTCTGAGGAGGCGCACACAAGACCCTTGAGGGAGGGACGGGACCGCACCGCTGGGGGGCGCGACGGTCACGTGACGAAGGCGCAGGGTGCGGATCACGACTCGACTGCCAGAGGCGACGCACCCTGCGCCTTCTCCATGCCCGGGGTCTGTTGCCGGTGGTGGTTGAGGTGCGAGGAGCGCCAGCGACGAGCCTCGAAACCCCCGGACCAGCCCCGCCCCCAACCCCGCCGTTCGGTCACCAACGACAGGAACCAGGCCCGAAACCTGTCGTTGGTGACCAAACGACAGACCCCCGGCCCCGCACCGCTCACCGGAGCGCCAGCCGGCCGGTGGTTGAGGTGCGAGGAGCGCCAGCGACGAGCCCCGAAACCCCCGGCCCAGCCCCGCCCCCAACCCCGCCGTTCGGTCACCAACGACAGGAACCAGGCCCGAAACCTGTCGTTGGTGACCAAACGACAGACCCCCGGCCCCGCACCGACGCCTCCGGGCGGTGGGTGCGGGCCCGGGTCGGTCAGACGAGGGCGGCGGCCCGGCGGCGGGAGCGGATCTCGCCGCCGACCACGATCGCGATCGCGACGATGAACATGAGGGTGCCGATCACGTTCACCTGCATCGGGACACCGCGCTGGGCGACGCCCCAGACGTACATCGGGAACGTCGTGGTGGTGCCGGCGTTGAGGTTGGTGACGATGAAGTCGTCGAAGGACAGCGAGAAGCTCAGCAGCGCGGCGCCCAGGATGCCCGGGAACACCAGCGGGAAGGTGACCCGCCAGAACGTCTGCTGAGGGGTCGCGTAGAGGTCCATCGCCGCCTGTTCGAGCACGTCGTCCATACCGGCCAGCCGGGCGCGCACGGTCACCACGACGAAGGACAGGCAGAACATGATGTGGGCGATCAGGATCGTCCAGAAGCCGAGGTTGCCCGCGAACCCGGCGGCCACGAAGAGCGCCAGGAGCGAGGAGCCCATCACGATCTCGGGCGTGGCCATCGGCAGGAAGACCAGCAGGTTCATCGAGGAGCGCCCGACGAACTGGTGCCGCACGAGCGCGAAGGCCGCGAGCGTGCCGAGGATGGTCGAGGCCAACGTGGCCAGGACCCCGATCTCCATCGAGCGGACCAGCGCCTCGCACATGCTGGGGTCCTCGCACGGGTTCAGCCAGTTGTGCAGGGTGAACGCGTCGAAGCGGTAGACCAGGCGGCTGGCCGGATCGTTGAAGGACATCAGCACGACCACGAAGATCGGGATGAAGGTGTAGATGAGGACCGCGATGCCGAGCAGGAGCACGATCCGTTCCCTGATCCACCTCATGCTGGTCGGGGTCCCCGCGGAGGCGTGCCACCGCGCGGAGCGCCCCTTCGCGCGCCTTCGTGGGGTGTGATCACAGCAGGTCCTCCGTCCCGGCCCGGCGGATGTAGAAGAGCACCATCACCACGATCAGGATCATCATGATCATGGAGAGAGCTCCGGCCGCGGGGTAGTCGTTCGCGTCGGTGAACAGGTCCTGGATGACGTTGCCGACCATCCGCTGGTTCGGGCTGCCCAACAGCTGGGCGTTGATGTAGTCACCGGACGCCGGGATGAACGTGAGCAGCGTCCCGGAGATGACGCCGGGCAGCGAGAGCGGCCAGGTCACCTTGAAGAACCCGGTGATCGGGCTGGCGTAGAGGTCGTTGGAGGCCTCGATCAGCCGCGGGTCGATCTTGTCGATGCTGGCGAACAGCGGCAGCACCATGAACGGCAGGAAGTTGTAGGTGAGGCCCGCGACCACGGCGACGGGGGTGGCGAGCAGCCGGCCGTCGTCGCCGAGGACCTGCAGCGCCTGGAGTGTCTGCACGATGAAGCCGTCGTCCGCGAGGATCAGCTTCCACGAGAGGGTGCGGACCAGGAAGCTGGTGAAGAACGGCGCGATGACCAGCACCAGCATCAGGTTCTTCCAGCGGCCGGCCTTGAACGCGATGGCGTAGGCGAGCACGTAGCCGAGCACCAGGCAGATCGCCGTGGCGATGCCGCCGTACATCAGCGACCGCACGAGCGGTCCCCAGTACGCCGAGATGGCGTCGGCGTAGTTGCCGAAGGACCAGGTCATCTCGTACCCGCGGAACACCGAGCCGTCGGGGTTGTAGAGGCTGGTCGCGACCAGGCTGTAGAACGGCACCAGGAAGAACAGGCCGAGCCAGATCACCGCCGGGACCAGCAGGAGGTACCCGGTCCGGCCAGGACGCCGGACGGTCTCGCTCACGAGGCGTCCATGCGCTGCGCGCCGGCAGATGCGTCCTGACTGTGGTCCAGCAGGAAGGCGAACTCGGGCCGCCACGAGAGCTCGACCTCGTCGCCGCGCCGGAACAGCCGACGCCGGCCGGTGTTCTGCTCGAAGACCTGGAGCTCCTGGCCCCACGGCATCCGGACGAGGTACTGGGTGCTGACGCCGACGAAGCTGACGTCGCGGACCACGCCGCCGCGGATCGAGTTGCCGGGGGCGTCGAGGTTCTCCCCCTCCTCGCCGATCAGCACCTTCTCCGGCCGGATCCCGATCCAGCCGAGGTCGCCGTCGGTGTGGCTGCGGGCGGTGGTGACGGACACGTCCGTGCCGTGCATGTCGACGGTGATGACGTCGCCGGCCCGGCTCTTGATCCGGCCCTCGATGAGGTTGGACTGGCCCAGGAAGTTCGCGACGAAGGTGGTGCGCGGGTTCTCGTAGAGCTCGTCGGGCGCACCCATCTGCTCGATCAGGCCTCCGTTCATGACCGCGACGGTGTCGGCCATGGTCATGGCCTCCTCCTGGTCGTGGGTCACGTGGATGAAGGTGAGGCCGACCTCGGTCTGGATCCGCTTGATCTCCAGCTGCATCGAGCGCCGCAGCTTGAGGTCGAGGGCGCCCAGGGGCTCGTCGAGGAGCAGCACCTCGGGCTGGTTGATCAGCGCCCGGGCCAGGGCCACCCGCTGCTGCTGGCCACCCGACAGCTGGGCCGGCTTCTTGCGCGCCTGCGTGGTCAGCTCGACCAGCTCCAGCATCTCGTTGACGCGGGTGTCCACGTCGGACTGCTTGCGGCGTCGAAGGCCGAAGGCGACGTTCTCGAAGATGTCGAGGTGCGGGAACAGCGCGTAGCTCTGGAAGACGGTGTTGACCGGGCGCTGGTACGCCTTGGTGCGCGTGATGTCCTCACCGGCCAGCGTGATCGTGCCGCTGGTGGGCGACTCGAGGCCGGCCACCATCCGCAGCGTCGTCGTCTTGCCGCAGCCCGACGGGCCCAGCAACGCGAAGAAGGATCCCTTCGGCACGTCGAGGTCGAGGTCCTTCACGGCCGTGAACGCGCCGAACTCCTTGGTCAGCGACCTCAGCTCGAGGCCGCCCCCCACGGCCTCGGCTGCGGTGCTCTCCTGCTCAGCCACCGATGACATTGGACCAGTCCCTCTCGTAGGCGATCGACGTCTGGTCGTCGAGCGGCATGAAGTCGAAGGTGTCCTCCAGGTCACTCGCCTCGGGGAAGATCAGCTTGTTCTCGACCAGCGAGGGGTCGATCTTCTCCATGGCTTCGCGGGCACCTTCGACCGGGCAGATGTAGTTCACCCAGGCGGCGAGCTTGGCCGCCACCTCGGGCTCGTAGTAGTAGTCGATCCACTTCTCGGCGTTGTCGGTGTGGGTCGCCAGGTTCGGGACGATCATGTTGTCGCTCCACAGCGACAGGCCCTCCTCCGGCGCCACGAACTTGATGTCCGGGTTGTCGAACTGGGCCTGGATCACGTCACCGGACCACGCCTCGCAGGCCACGATGTTGCCGGCGGTGAGGTCCTGGATGTACTCGTTGCCGGTGAAGGCGCGGATCTGGCCACTGGAGACCACGCCGGCGAGCTTGTCGATCGCGTTGGCCCACTCGTCGCCGGTGAAGTCGTCCGGGTCGGCGTCGACGGTCCGGAGCATGAACGCCATCGTGTCCCGCATCTCCGAGAGCAGGGTGATCCGGCCCTTGAGGTCCTCGCGGGTGATCAGCTCGTCGAAGCTCTTGATCTCCCCCGTCTTCGCTGCGTTGTAGGCGATGCCGGTGAGGCCGCTCTGCCAGGGCGCGTGGTAGGTCAGGTTCTTGTCCCACTGCCGGTTGCGCAACGGCTCGATGAGGTTCTTGTGGAGGTTGGGGACGGCGGCCTTGTCCAACGGCTGGATCCAGCCGAGGCTGATCATCCGGGCGGCCATCCAGTCGGTCAGCATCATCATGTCGCGGCCGATCGGCTCGCACGCGCCGAGCTGGTTGCGCACCTTGGCGAAGAACTCGGCGTTGTCGTTGACGTCGTCGGTGTAGTCGACGGTGATCCCGGTCTGCTCCTGGAACACCGCCAGTGTCGACGTCGTCTTCTTGCGCGGATCGATGTAGGCCGGCCAGTTCGAGATCACCAGCCGTGGATCGCTGTCGGAGGCGTCGGTCGCCCGACACCGCGCCGGGTCCTGCTGCGCGCCGTCCGCCCCGAACAATGGGAGCACCGCCGCGCTGCCGATGGCGAGTCCGGCGATGCCGGCCCCCTGCAGGAACCCGCGCCGGGTCGTACCACCCCTGCCTGCGTTCATGTGACCCTTCCGTCCAACCCCACGTGCTCCCCCCGGAACCCTCGGATCGTGTCACGACGACCCCCTAGTGACAAGGGATTCCGTGGGGAAACCTGCGTGAAACAACGGAATCACTCGCCGTTCATGGTGGAACCCTGCCTCGGTGTGGAACCATGACCGACCATGACCAGGAAGCAGGAGCGTGCCGGGGCGGTCCTCGACGACGTGGCCAAGGCCATCATCGAGCAGCTGCAGCAGGACGGGCGGCGTTCCTACGCCGCGATCGGTAAGGAGGTCGGCCTCTCCGAGGCGGCCGTGCGGCAGCGCGTGCAGCGCCTCATCGACAGCGGCGTGATGCAGGTCGTCGCGGTCACCGACCCGCTCCAGCTCGGCTTCGCCCGGCAGGCGATGGTGGGCGTCGAGGTGGCCGGCTCCCTGGAGCCCGTGGCCGAGGCGCTCGCCGAGATGGACGAGGTCGACTACGTCGTCATCACCGCCGGCACCTTCGACATCCTGGCCGAGGTCGTCTGCGAGAGCGACGAGCGGCTGCTCGAGCTGCTCTCCGACAAGATCCGGCGGATCGACGGCGTCCGCCGGACCGAGACCTTCATGTACCTCAAGCTGCGCAAGCAGACCTACTCGTGGGGCGTCCGCTGAGCGGCGCCCGCGCGCTCTGGGCCGACACGGCCCCTGCCGCCGCGTCGCACGGCGCGCTCACCGGCGACGTGGAGGTCGACGTCGCCGTCGTCGGGGCCGGCTTCACCGGGCTCTGGACAGCCCACTACCTCGCCGAGGCGGACCCGTCGCTGCGGATCGTCGTGCTCGAGGCGGAGACGGTCGGCTTCGGCGCGTCCGGCCGCAACGGCGGCTGGTGCTCGGCCCTGTTCCCGGCCTCCCTCGACTCCCTGGCCGCCCTCGGTGGTCGGGAGGCGGCCGTGGCCCAGGACGCCGCGATGCGCGACTCGGTCGACGAGGTCGCCAGCGCCTCTGCTGCGCTCGGCATCGACGCCCAGCTCGCCAAGAGCGGCACCATCGTCCTGGTCCGCTCCCCTGCCCAGGCCGTGCGCGCCCGGGCCGAGGTCGAGCACGCCCGCAGCTGGGGCATCGGCGAGGACCACCTCCGTCTGCTCGACGAGTCGGAGGCACGGTCGGTGGTCGACGCGGCCGGCACGACCGGCGCGACGTACACCCCCGACTGCGCAGCCCTCCATCCGTTGCGGCTCGCGCGCGGCCTGGCCGACTCACTGGTCGAGCGCGGGGTCACGATCCACGAGCACACCCGCGCCACCGCGCTCGACCCCGGCCGCGTGAGCACCGCCGGCGGCACGGTGGCCGCCGGCACCGTGCTGCGCGCCACCGAGGGCTGGACCTCGACCCTGCCCGGCCACCGTCGCGACGTCGTCCCCGTCTACTCCCTCGTGATCGCCACCGCGCCCCTGCCCCAGCAGGTGTGGGACCGGATCGGGCTGGCCCGTCGGGAGACGTTCAGCGACCACCGGCACCTCATCATCTACGGCCAGCGCACCGCCGACGACCGACTGGTGTTCGGCGGCCGTGGGGCGCCGTACCACCTCGGATCGCGGATCCGACCGTCGTACGACGCGGAGGAGCGGGTGTTCACCGACCTGCGAGCGACCCTCGTCGAGCTCTTCCCGGTGCTTCACGACACCCCGATCACGCACGCGTGGGGCGGCCCGCTCGGCGTCGCCCGCGACTGGTGCGCGTCGGTCGGCCTCGATCCGGTGACGCGCGTCGGCTGGGCCGGCGGGTACGTCGGCGACGGGGTGAGCACCACCAACCTGGCCGGTCGGACCCTGCGCGACCTGGTGCTCGGCCGGGACACCGAGCTCACCCGGCTCCCCTGGGTCGGCCACCGCTCCCCGCGCTGGGAGCCGGAGCCGCTCCGCTGGCTCGGCATCAACGCCGGGCTGCGTGCCATGACGTGGGCCGACGCCGAGGAACGGCTGACCCGTCGACCGAGCCTGCTCGCGCGAGCGGTCGCTCCCCTGCTGGGCTGAGGCGTCCTACTGGGTCGAGACGCAGCCCAGGCCGTTGGCCCGGACGTCGGCCGGCTTGCTGCCCACGTCGAGCCACACCCGGAAGAACTCGTCGAGCTGGCGGCCGCTGACGTCCTCGGCCAGCCGCTCGAACTGCGCGCGCGTGCCGGTGCCGTCGGCCCGCTCCTCGACCCAGCGCTGGAGCAGTGCCCAGTAGTCGGCCGAGCCGATCCGGTTCCGCAGCGCCTGGAAGACCATCGCGCCGCGGTAGTAGACGGGGCCGGCGAAGATGTGCCCGGCGCCGGGGTCACCGATCTCGAGGTCCCAGAACGAGCTGCTCTCGGGGCGGTCGGCGTAGCTCTGACACAGCCAGGTCTTGCCGGTCGGACCGCCGTGGGTCTCGTCCCAGCGGACCTCCATGAACGTCGCCGCGCCCTCGTTCAGCCAGATGTCGCGCCACCGGCGCAGCGCCACGGAGTCGCCGAACCACTGGTGGGCGATCTCGTGGACGACGAACTCGCTGTAGCCGCGGCCGAGCGCGGGGTAGGTCGGAAGGGTCTGGTTCTCGAGCGCGAAGTTGATCGGCAGCCCGGTGACCAGGCCGCCGACCGTCTCGAAGGGGTAGTCGCCGAGGTCTCCCTCGAGGGCCTCCACGACGCGCGGCGTACGTCGCATCAGGTCGAGGTTGGACTCGCGCGAGCGCGGCCCGAGCTGGCGGGACACGATGGCGGTCCAGGGCAGGCCGCCGCGCTCCCCACGGTCGACGGCGAAGTCGCCGGCCGCGAACATGGCGAGGTAGGTCGACATCGGCTCTGCCGCCGTGAACCGGTGGGTCACGACCTTGCCGTGACGGACCCGGGAGACGCGCGCTCCGTTGGCGAAGACCTGCTTGTCGCGCGGCACGGTGATGGAGATGTCCATCAGTGCCTTGTCGCTGGGGTGGTCGTTCGCGGGGAACCACCACGTCGACATGTGGGGCTGGTTCATCGCGACCACCTCGCGGCGGTCGGCCAGCCAGTTGCGCTCGCCGAGGTAGCCGTAGGCGTCGGGCCTCCCGGCGTACCGGACGACGACGTCGAACCGGTCGCCGGTCTGGATCGGGTCGTTCGGGACGACCGTGAGCTCGTGCTTGACCGGCTTGCTGTGGTCGACCGTGTCGCCGTCGATGCGCACCGACCGCACCGGCAGCAGGAAGTCGAGGTTGAAGGACGAGAGGTCGTCGGTGGCGCGCACCGTGAGCCGGGTGCGGCCGCTCAGACGCCCGCTGGCGAAGCGGTAGCGGTCGTGGATCCGGTAGCGCAGGACGTCGATCCCGCCGTTGCCGTCGAGCGGGAAGTAGGAGTCGCCGATGCCCGGGGCGCCGGGCTCCGGCGCCGCGCTCGCGGGTGCCGGTGTCGACAGCACGCCCGCCACGAGGGCGGTGGCCAGGCCCAGCAACGCGCTCGCGCGACGGGCGCGCGGGTACGACGTGACGGACGGCATGACTCGAATCTAGCCGACCCGCGGGTGCCGAGTGGCGTGAACGTCGGGTAAGGAATAAAATTGTACTACTTCACTTGACTTATATCCCTGGGCCGCCGCACGGACGTCGACACCCTCCGCGGCAGGGACGCTGACGGCCCCGCCGCCCTGCTCTCCGGCTAAACCGGTTGCCGTCGCGCGGCCCCCCCGCCACCATGGTGGAGCCGCGCGGCGTACCGAGCCGTGCCCCAGATCCGAGGAGGCGTGACATGACGATCACTGTCGCTGGCCTGTCCGCAGACCACACCTCTTCCTTCACCTGGAGCATGGATGCACTCCTACGTCCCGGAGCCGGGGACTGACCGGCTCGATCAACCCCGCGAGGGCATCGACCCTCGCTTCGTCTTCGACTTCCAGAGCTTTGACGAGCCCGACGACGACCGGCAGCGCTGGTCGACGTGGCTCAGCGTCGAGCCTCTCTGCCGTGGCCCCGAACCTCGCCCCGCCTGGGTCGTGACCTCACAGGCCGCCGTGGACACCGAGCTCGGCGTGCTCAAGACCGGCAAGGAGGCCGACGTCTTCCTGCTGGAGCGCGCGGTCCCCGGGTCCGACGCGACCGGTGAGCTGGTGGTCATGGCCGCCAAGCGCTACCGCGGCGAGGACCACCGCGACTTCCACCGCTCGGCCGGCTACACCGACGGCCGACGGGTCCGCAACACCCGTGACAACCGTGCGGTCGCGAAGAAGTCCTCGCACGGCCGGTCGGTCGCGGCCGGCCAGTGGGCGTGGGCCGAGTGGGAGTCCCTCACCCGGCTCTGGTCGCTGGGGCTGGCGGTCCCCTACCCCGTCCAGCTCGACGGCACCGAGCTGCTGATGGAGTGGATCACCGTCGACGACGACACCGCGCCCCGCCTTGCCCAGACCCGGCCCGAACCGGACCTGCTGGCGTCGTACTTCGAGCAGGTGCGCGCCTTCCTGGCCGAGATGGCCCGGCACGGGCTGGTGCACGGCGACCTGTCGCCGTACAACATCCTCGCCGCGGGTGAGCGCCTCGTCGTGATCGACCTGCCCCAGGTGATCGACCTGGTCGGCAACCCCAGCGGCGTGGACTTCCTGCTCCGCGACTGCGCCAACGTGTGCCGCTGGTTCCGTGCTCGCGGGCTCGCCGTGGACGAGCACGAGCTGCTCGGCGAGCTGCTGGCGTACGCGTTCTGAGCCGCCCGGCCGGCGCCGCGAGCTCGCGAGCGGCTCCGGCGTCGGGTGGCCGGGTCGAGCTCGATCGGGGCGGAGCGAGCCTGCGAGGGACGCCCACCGATCGTGTCGAGACCGTCTGGGCGGACTGCTGGTTCCCGGATATCCGGGGAACCAGTGATTTACGGGCGCTGGATCCCTCGGGAACATGACGACTCGCTCAGGAACATCGGCCGTACGGCGCCCTAGGCTCGCGGGCGTGAGGCACACCCGAGGACGGATCACCGAGGTCGAGACCCGTGCCGACCTCGACCGGCGGCTCGCCGCCGGCGCCCGCGACCTGCGCGGGTGGCGCGTGCGCTCGGTGGACCTCACCGGGGCGCGGCTGGACCACTGCCGGGTCGCCGGGGCGATGTTCCTGGGCTGCACGTTCGACGCGGGGCGGAGGCCGACGTCGAGACGCGCGGCGCGGTGGTGTTCCCGGCACCGCCGGACACCCCGGTGGACGTCTACCGGGGCGACCTCTACACCGCCGCGCGAGCTCTACGGGACCGGCCGGTACGCCGACAGCCTCGACGCGCGGACCTACGCCTGGAGCCAGGCCGACGACACCGACCGGCTGCTCGCCTCGACCCTGCACGACCACGCGATCGACGTCGCGCTCGCCGAGTGGGCACGGGGCCGCCACCTGGTCGGTGTCATGGGCGGCCACGCGGTCCGGCGCGGCGACGCGTCGTACGCCGAGGCCGCCCGGCTCGGCCGGCTGCTGGGCCACGACCACACGGTCGCCACCGGCGGCGGTCCGGGCGCGATGGAGGCGGCCAACCTCGGGGCCGCGCTCTCCGCGCGGCCCGACCCTGCGCTGGAGCGGGCGCTCACGACCCTCGCCGAGGTCCCCGACTTCGACCGCGACGTCGGCGCCTGGTCCGCGTGCGGGTTCGCCGCCCTGGAGCAGGCCGGCGGCCCGCTCACCGACACCCTCGGCGTCCCGACGTGGCACTACGGGCACGAGCCGCCCAACGTGTTCGCCACCGCGATCGCCAAGTACGTCCGCAACGCCGTCCGCGAGGCGGTGCTGCTCGAGATCTGCGACGCCGGGATCGTGTTCCTCCCGGGGGCGGGCGGCACCGTCCAGGAGGTGTTCCAGGACGCGTGCGAGAACTACTACGCCGACCCGGCCTCGGTGGCGCCGATGGTGCTCGTCGGCGAGCGCTACTGGACCGCGACCTGCCGGTCTGGCCCCTCCTGCGCTCGCTCGCGGAGGGCCGCGCGATGGCCGGCCACGTGCACCTGGTGGACGACGTCGAGGATGCGGTGAAGGTCGTCGCCAGAAAATCCCCCGATGGGTGACTCCACGCCCTAGGGTTCCGCGCATGGAGCTCTCCCGTCGTGACCTGTTCAGGACCGCCGGCGCCGCCGGCGCCGCCACTGCCCTCGGGGGCGCTGCCGTGGTCGGGTCCGGACTCGCCGCCCAGGCGGTCGCCGGCACCTCCCACACCACCCTGGACAAGACCTTCCTCATCAGCAAGCCGAACGCCGACGGCTGGTCCCGCGTCGTGCGCGGCCCCGGCGAGCCCCACGTGGTGCGCGCCGGGCTGGGCGCCGCCGCGCAGGCCGGCCGCGCGACGCGGCGTACGACGGTGCTCGCCTTCGCGCACCTCAGCGACGTCCACATCGTCGACGCGCAGTCGCCGATGCGCTTCGAGCGCGAGGAGGGCGTCTCGACCTCGGCGTACCGGCCGCAGGAGATCCTCACCGCTCACGTCGCGGAGTCGATGGTCCGTCGGCTCAACCAGATCGCCAGCGGCCCGGTCAGCGCCGCGCCCCTGGCCTTCGCGATCCAGACCGGCGACAACTCCGACAACAGCCAGTACAACGAGATCCGGTGGAACATCGACCTGCTCGACGGTGAGGAGATCGTCCCCGACTCCGGTGACCTCACCGAGTACGAGGGCGTCATGGACCGCAACGCCGAGCACTACGACCCCTACTTCTGGCACCCGGAGGGCCAGCCGAGGGGCGCGGCGAAGGACCGTCCGACCCGGAAGTTCGGGTTCCCCAAGGTGCCGGGGCTGCTCGACGCCTGCCGCCGCCCGTTCCAGGCCACGGGGCTCGCCATGCCGTGGTACGCCGTGTTCGGCAACCACGACCAGCTCGTGCAGGGAAACTTCACCCAGATCACCCCGTGGCAGAACCGGGCGGTCGGCGACCAGAAGCCGTACGCCGAGACGGTCCGCACCGTCACCGCCGATCCCGACCGTCGGCTGCTCAGCCGGGCCGAGACCATCGAGGAGCACTTCACCACGACCGGGCTGCCGGTCGGCCACGGCTTCACCGAGGACAACCGCACCTCGGGACTGGGCTACTACGCGTTCGACCAAGGCCCCGTGCGCTTCATCGTGATGGACACCGTCAACCAGAACGGCGGCCCCGACGGTTCGGTCTCGGAGACCCAGTTCGAGTGGCTCCAGGACGAGCTCGCTGCGGCCTCCGGCTCGCTCGTCGTCATGGCCAGCCACCACACCTCGTGGACGACCGACAACGCCCGGGTCTCGACCGGGGCCGAGCCCCGGGTCCTCGGCCCCGCGCTGGTCGAGCTGTTCCTCTCCCACCCAACGTCATCGCCTGGGTCAACGGCCACACCCACGACAACCAGGTCCGGCCGCACGCCGCGGCCGGTGGCGGCGGCTTCTGGGAGATCAACACCGCGTCCCACATCGACTGGCCCCAGCAGGCCCGGCTGGTCGAGATCGTGAACAACGAGGACGACACGCTGTCGATCTTCTGCACGATGGTCGACCACGCCGCCCGTCGACGGGTGGGGAGCTACGACCGGGTGCTGCAGCTGGCGTCCCTGTCGCGGACCCTGTCGGCCAACGACTGGCAGCTGCACGAGGAGAGCCGCGGCAAGCGGAACGCCCGCAACGTCGAGCTGGTGCTCCCCCGACCCTCGCTGAACTGAGCCAGGGCTGAGGCTGGGGCTGCGGTTACTCGGCTGCGGTTACTCGGCTGCGGCCAGCTGGCCGCAGGCGCCGTCGATCTCGCGACCGCGGGTGTCGCGGACCGTGGTCGGCACACCCTTGGCCTCGAGCCGGCGCACGAACTCGCGCTCGTCGGCCGGGTCGGACGCGGTCCACTTCGACCCCGGCGTCGGGTTGAGCGGGATCAGGTTGACGTGCACCCAGCCCCAGTCGCCGTAGGAGTTGAGCACGTCGCCGAGCAGGTCGGCCCGCCACGCCTGGTCGTTGATGCCGCGCATCATCGCGTACTCGATCGACACCCGGCGCTTGGTCACCCGCGCGTAGTCCCAGGCGGCCTCGACGGTCTCGGCGACCGAGAAGCGGGTGTTGATCGGCACCAGCTCGTTGCGCAGCTCGTCATCAGGGGCGTGCAGGCTCAGCGCCAGCGTCACCGGGATCCCCTCGTCGGTCAGCTGCCGGATCCGCGGGACCAACCCGACGGTCGAGACGGTGATGCCCCGCGCCGACATGCCGAGTCCGCCGGGTGCACGGTCGGTGAGGCGTCGTAGGGAGCCGATGACCGCCTTGTAGTTGGCCAGCGGCTCGCCCATGCCCATGAAGACCACGTTGGAGACCCGACCCGGGCCGCCGGCCACCTCGCCGCGGGCGAGCGAGCGGGCGCCGGCGACGACCTGCTCGACGATCTCGGCCGTCGACATGTTGCGCTGGAGGCCGCCCTGGCCGGTGGCGCAGAACGGGCAGGCCATGCCGCAGCCGGCCTGGCTGGAGACGCACATGGTCACCCGGCTGGGGTAGCGCATCAGCACCGACTCGACGAGCGCGCCGTCGAAGAGCTTCCACAGGGTCTTGCGCGTGGTGCCCTGGTCGGCCTCCATCGTCCGCAGCGGCGTCATCAGGTGCGGGAGCAGGGCACCCGACGAGCTCGTCGCGCTGGCCGGCCGGCAGGTCGGTCATGTCGGCGGGGTCGTCGACGAGGCGGGAGAAGTAGTGGTTGGAGAGCTGCTTGGCCCGGAATCCCGGCAGCCCCTGCTCCTCGAGCAGGGCCTTGCGCTCGTCGACGGTGAGGTCGGCGAGGTGGCGCGGCGGCTTCGCGCGGCCGCGCGGCTCGGACATGACGAGCGGGAGCTGCGTCACCGGCTCGTCGGCGGGGGTGGGGGCGTCATCGGACATCGTCTCGAGTGTCCCACGCCCCCGCGAGGGGCGCCGATTCGTCGGGCGAGGCCCCCGGCGGCCGCTCAGGCCTCGTAGCGGACCAGGAAGTACAGGACGAGCGAGGCCACGCCCAGCACCACCAGGGCGGTGAGCACCATGCCGAGCACGAAGTGCATCCCGAAGCGGCGGGTGCGCCCGTTGGCGACCAGGGCGGTCGGCACCACCAGCATCACCCCGACCAGCGGGAACAGGCGAGCGGCCGTGTCGTAGTCGAAGAGCAGCCGCAGCACCCCGGCGAACCCACCGGGCACGACGGTCACGAAGAGCATCCCGGAGAAGAATCCGGTGATGGCCGCGAACGTCGGGTGGTCGCGGTGCCACCAGTCCCGGGGCGGACCCGGGGTCTCGTCCACGGAGCTGGTCGGCGCCGTGCCGTCGCTCTCCAGGGTCTGCATGGATCCACGGTACGACGCGCGGCCGGCCGGCTCGCGGAGGCTCGGCGCGGGCGGTCGAGCGGGTCAGAACACGGTGTAGTGGAGCAGCAGCCAGATCGGGGCGATCGTGGCGAGCAGCGAGTCGAGCCGGTCCATCAGCCCGCCGTGGCCCGGGACGACCTGGCTCATGTCCTTCACGCCGAGGTCGCGCTTGATCACCGACTCGCACAGGTCGCCGAGCGTGGCCATCACGGCCGCGATCAGGCCGAGCGCCACCCCGACCCACCAGTCGCCCTCCAGCAGGTGGACGACCAGGAGCACGCCGGCTGCGACGCAGAAGACCAGCGACCCGACGAAGCCCTCCCAGGACTTCTTCGGCGAGATGACCGGAGCCATCTGGTGCCGGCCGAACAGCACGCCCGCGACGTACCCGCCGATGTCGGAGGCGATGGTGACCAGGATGAAGACGATGATGCCCTTCACGCCGTCGTCGAAGCGCTCGAAGCCGGTGGCACCGCCCTCGGCGAGCAGCAGCGCCACGAACGAACCGAGGAAGGGGACGTAGACGAGGGTGAACACGGACCCGGTGGCCGTGTTGACGTAGCCGTCGACGCCGCGGCGCAGCAGCCACAGCATCGTGACCAGCGCACTGACGGCGGTGGCGGTCACCAGGGCCGGGGCGCCGTAGAAGTAGGCGACCACGACCATGACCACGCCGCCGGCCATGAGCGGCTGCTCGGGCAGGTCGATGCCCTTGGCCAGCAGGCCCTGGCGCAGCTCCCAGATCGCCACCACGACGGCAGCCGCCACGATGCCGAGGAACGCGATCTTCCAGAACGCCAACGAGGCGGCGATGGCGGCGAGCAGCACGACGGCCGACCCGATCGCGGCCGGGAGGTTCCGGCCCGCGCGGCCGTGGTCCTTCGCCGGTGCGGGGGTGTCGGTCATGGGCTCAGACCTCGAGGAGCTCGGCTTCCTTGTGCTTGAGCAGGTCGTCGATGGCGTCGGTGTGGCTCTTGGTGATGCCGTCGAGACGCTTCTCGGCGCCGGTCACGTCGTCCTTGCCGACGTCACCGTCCTTCTCGAGCTTCTCCAGGCCCTGCTTGGCGCCACGACGCAGGTTGCGGACCGCGATCCGGCCGTCCTCGGCCTTGGCCTTGGCGAGCTTGATGTACTCCTTGCGCCGCTCCTCGGTCAGCTCGGGGAACACGCAGCGGATGCTCTTGCCGTCGTTGGCCGGGTTGACGCCGAGGTCGGAGTCGCGGATCGCGCGCTCGATGTTGGGGAGCGAGGTCACGTCGAACGGCGCCACGAGGATCGTCCGGGCGTCCTGCGAGGTGAACGACGCCAGCTGCTGGAGCGGGGTCTGGCTGCCGTAGTAGTCAGCCGTCAGCTTGGCGAACATCGCCGGGTTGGCGCGGCCTGCCCGGATCGTCGCGAACTCCTCACGGGTCGCCGCGACCGACTTGTCCATCTTCTGGTCGGCCTCGTTGAGGATGTCGTTGATCACGGCTGCTCCTGTGAGTGCTGGTGGGTCCGGTGCTGCGGGTCAGTCCGAGCTGACGAGTGTGCCGATCTTCTCACCTGCGACGATGCGCGCCAGCGCACCCTCCTCCTCGGCCCCGAAGACGATCATCGGCATCTTGTTCTCCATGCAGAGGGCGAACGCGGTCGCGTCGGCGATCCGGAGCCCCTGCAGGAGCGCGTCCTGGTAGGTCACGTGGTCCAGCTTGGTGGCGGTCGGGTCGAGCCGCGGGTCGGCGGTGTAGACGCCGTCCACGCCCTGCTTGGCCATCAGCACGACCTCGCACCGGGTCTCCAGGGCGCGCTGCGCGGCGACCGTGTCGGTGGAGAAGAACGGGAGTCCGGCACCGGCGCCGAAGATCACGACCCGGCCCTTCTCGAGGTGGCGCATCGCGCGGCGCGGGATGTAGGGCTCGGCGACCTGCCCCATCGCGATCGCGGTCTGCACGCGGGTCTCGATGCCCTCCTTCTCCAGGAAGTCCTGGAGGGCCAGGCAGTTCATCACCGTGCCGAGCATGCCCATGTAGTCCGCGCGGGCGCGGTCCATGCCGCGCTGCTGCATCTCGGCGCCCCGGAAGAAGTTGCCTCCGCCGACGACGATGCACACCCCCACGCCCTGCCGGGCGACGGCGGCGATCTCGTGGGCGACCGCGGAGACGACGTTGGGGTCGACCCCGACGCTGCCCCCGCCGAACACCTCACCGGAGAGCTTCAACAACACGCGCTGGTACCTGGTCACACGGCTCCTTCGGGCTGGCTGACGGCCACCGCCGACCCTATCGCGCCCGGTCGAGGAGGCCGGTCGAGGAGGCCGAGGAGGCCGCTCGAGGACGTCAGTCCCGCTCGCGCTCGCCCCGCCGGACGAGGACGTCGACCCATCGGTCGTAGCCGTCGAACGTCGCGCGCTCCCCCTCGAGCCGCAGCAGCAGCTCGGGCCGGGCCAGCGAGGCGGTGGTCCAGTTGTCGGAGCCGGTGAGGACGTAGCGGGTCCGGCCGCCGTCGGCGTCCGGGTGCGAGACCAGCGTCAGCTTGTGGTGGATGTCGTCGCCGTTGGCGAACACCCCGGGATGCACCTCGATGCCGGAGGCGTCCAGCACCTCGCGGACCAGCGGACCGGTGCTGGCACCCACCACGACCTCCACGTCCGCGCCGGCCGCGTCCTTGGCCGCGAGCAGCCGGGCGAGGTCGAGGCCCCGCTCGTCGAGCCACGCGTACATCACCACGCGGATCCGGGCACCCTGCGGCGGGACGTCGTCGAGCATCGCGCGCACCGGGTCGGTGTCGCGCGAGTAGCCCGGGAAGAACCACACCCGGTCGCGGCCCAGGTCCAGCGGGCCGAGCGGCGGTGGGTCGGGCAGCCGACGGGCGAGCTGGTCGAAACGCCGGTCGAGCCGGCGTCGTACGTCGGGGCGGTCGACGTAGGAGTACACGTCGGTGTACTGCCCGGCCGAGTAGTAGGTGAGGTTGAGCGAGCCGATCAGCGTGACGTCACGGGAGTCACCGGTCCGGGTGAAGGACCAGACCTTCTGGTGCACCCCACCGGGGGCGAGCCAGATCCACGAGTCCGCCTCCCGGTCCGCCCCCAGGGCCGTGCGGAGCAGCGCCGGCGCCTTCCAGTCGCGGGAGACCGCGTCGTACACGATCACCTGGACGTCGACACCGCGCTCGTGGGCGTCGACCAGCGCCTCGGCGACCGGGACGTAGGAGAAGGAGTTCCCGACGATCCGGATCCGCTCGCCGGCCGGGGTGTGCCCGATCAGGTCCAGCAGCACCCGGAAGGTCGGGTTGCGGTCCTCCCGCCCGTCGGGCTGGGGACGGGCGAGCAGCAGCCCCGCCGGAGCGCGGTACGCCGACCCGGCGGTGGGCTCTCGATCCGCGGGCTGCTGGCCCGGCTCCGAGCCGGTGCAGGCGCCCACGGACAGGACCAGGGCCAGCACCAGCGCCGGCACCCACCCGTGGAACGACGAAGGCCGGCCGGACCACAGGGTCCGGCCGGCCTTCACAGGTGCTGGGCTGGTCAGGCGCCGACCTCGAACCGCACGAAGCGGGTCAGGGTGGTGCCGGCCTCGTCCATGACCGTCTTGACGTTCTTCTTGTTCTCGGTCACCGACGGCTGCTCGAGGAGGACGACCTCCTTGAAGAAGCCGTTGAGGCGGCCCTCGGTGATCTTGGCGATCGCCTGCTCGGGCTTGCCCTCCTCGCGGGAGGTGGCCTCGGCGATCTCGCGCTCCTTGGCCACGACGTCGGCCGGGACCTCGTCGCGGGTGAGGTACTTCGGGCGCATCGCGGCGATCTGCATCGCGGCGGCCCGGGCACCCTGCTCGCCGCCGTCGTACTCGACGAGGACGCCGACCGCCGGCGGGAGGTCGGCGGACCGCTTGTGCATGTAGGACACGACGGCGCCGCCGAAGTAGGCGACCTTGCCGAGCTCGATCTTCTCACCGATGGTCATCGCGAGACCGTCGACGAGCTCGCCCACGGTCCTGTCGCCGACCTGGACGCCCTTGAGCGCCTCCGCGTCCGCGGCCTGCGCCTCGGCGGCCGCGTCGGCGATCGCCTGGGCGGCGGCGACGAAGTCGTCACCCTTGGCCACGAAGTCGGTCTCGCAGTTGAGCTCGACCAGGGCGCCACCGGAAGTGGCGACCAGACCGGCCGAGGCCTCGCGCTCGGCGCCGCGCTCGGCCATCTTCTTGCCCAGCTTGACCCGGATCAGCTCGGAGGCCTTCTCGAAGTCGCCCTCGGCCTCGTCGAGTGCCTTCTTGCAGTCCATCATGCCCGCGCCGGTGAGCTCACGGAGCTTCTTGACGTCAGCAGCGGAGGTAGCCATCTTCCCTCTTCCTCGAGTGTCGGTGGTGGATCAGGCAGTGGATCAGGCGGAGGCTCAGGCCTCGGCCTTGTCCTCGGCCTTCGCCTCGGCGTTCACGAACCCGGCGGCCTCGGCGGCCTCGGCGGTGCGGAACCAGACCTCGGCGTTGGTGCGGTCGTACCAGGGGCTCGACGGCGCGTGGAACTTCTTCGACGTCTTGTTGCCCTTGATGTCGAAGCCGGCCGGCGCCTCGCCGTTCTCCAGCGCAGCGGCGGAGTCGGCGCCGAACTCGCCCTCGGCGGACGCGTCCGTCGACTCGGCGGGGGTCTCGGCGGGGGCCTCGGCGGCGGGAGCCTCGGCCGCCGGTGCCTCGGCCTCCGGTGCCTCGGCGGCGGGAGCCTCGGCCTCCGGTGCCTCGGCGGCGGGAGCCTCGGCCTCCGGTGCCTCGGTGGCGGCCTCGGCAGCAGCGTCGGCGGCAGGCGCCTCGGCAGCGGCACCGGTCGACTCGGCGGCCGGGGTCTCCTCGGTCGCGGCGTCCCCACCGGTGGCGGTGACGGCGGCCTTGTCGGCGTCGCCACCGAGCAGCTCGCGCTCCCACTCGGCCAGCGGCTCCTCGGCACCCGGGGTCGCGGTCGCGCCCTCGGCACCCTTGGCGCCGGAGCGGGCGATGAGACCCTCGGCGACGGCGTCGGCGATCACCCGGGTCAGCAGGCCGACCGCGCGGATGGCGTCGTCGTTGCCCGGGATCGGGAAGTCGACCTCGTCGGGGTCGCAGTTGGAGTCCAGGATGCCGATGATCGGGATCCGCAGCTTGCGGGCCTCCTCGACGGCGAGGTGCTCCTTGTTGGTGTCGACGATCCAGACGGCGGCCGGCGGCCGGCTCATCTCGCGGATGCCACCGAGCGACTTGTCGAGCTTGTCGCGCTCGCGGCGCATCTGGAGGAGCTCCTTCTTGGTGCGACCGGAGCCGGCCACGTCCTCGAAGTCGATCTCGTCGAGCTCCTTGAGGCGGTTGATCCGCTGGTGCACGGTCTGGAAGTTGGTGAGCATGCCGCCCAGCCAGCGCTGGTTGACGTAGGGCATGCCGACGCGGGTCGCCTGCTCGGCGATCGCCTCCTGGGCCTGCTTCTTCGTCCCGACGAACATCACGGTGCCGCCCTTGGCGACGGTCTCCTTGATGAAGGCGTAGGACCGGTCGATGTAGGCCAGCGACTGCTGCAGGTCGATGATGTAGATGCCGTTGCGCTCGGTCATGATGAAGCGCTTCATCTTGGGGTTCCACCGACGGGTCTGGTGACCGAAGTGGACGCCGCTCTCGAGCAGCTGGCGCATGGTGACGACTGCCATGGGTATCTCCTGTGTGGCGAGGGGCGCCACCGTCGTGCCCGGCCTTCGACCGCGGGCGACCGCGGCAGGCCGAGCCGGCTCACGCCCGCTCTGGTGTGTTTTCAGTTCGTTGCCTCCGGCGGGTGCCGTCGGCCCTGACGTCCACGCGCGGCCCGACCCGGTTGACCCGGGACCGAGGACCGACGCCCGCGGGCGATCGGAGCCAGGGATCCAACTCCGTCGCGGTCTGTCGACGTGCGAAGTCACCCCACCTGGGTGGGATGCTTCACACAGCCTAGTCGACCCGGCCGGAGCCTCGGTAATCGAGGCGGTACGGAGCCACCGGGCGTCCACCACCCGCCTCCGCACCGCGTCCTCCCCCGCCACCCGTCGACGACTCGCGAGGGGCTCTCGTGGCGCGGAGGCTGCCGGCATGCCCCTCCCGACCGTGCTGCTCGCCCTGCTGCTGACCGGCGTCGACCCCGTGGGCAGCTGGCCCCTCCAGCCGCGACCGGAGGTCGTCCACGGCTTCGACCTGCCCGACTCCGCCTGGGGAGCCGGACACCGCGGCGTCGACCTGGCCGGCTCACCCGGCCAGCGGGTGCGAGCCGCGCTGCCCGGCACCGTGTCGTTCGCGGGCACCATCGCGGGGAAGGCCGTGGTCGTGGTCGACCACGGCCCCACCCGCACGACCTACGAACCGGTGACGTCCACGCTCGCCGTCGGCGATCCGGTCGCCGAGGGCCAGGCGGTCGGGCTGCTGGTGCTCCCGGGTTCCCACTGCTTCCCGGCTACCTGCCTGCACTGGGGGTGGCTACGCGACGACACCTACCTCGATCCGCTTCGACTGGTCGGCGGCGGGCCGGTGCGGCTGCTCCCGCTCGACGGGATGCCGGTCAGCACGGGGTCGACCACTCCCTACGCCGGCTGGTCGCCGCTGCTGCGGGTCTGGACGGCCGTCCGACGCCTCTGGTGAGGCTCAGGCGCGCGGGTGGGCCTGCTGGTAGGCCCGGCGGAGCCGGTCGGTGGTGACGTGCGTGTACAGCTGCGTGGTCGCCAGCGAGGCGTGACCGAGCAGCTCCTGCACCGACCGGAGATCGGCCCCGCCCTCGAGGAGGTGGGTCGCGGCGCTGTGCCGAAGGCCGTGCGGTCCGAGGTCCGGCGCACCCGGGACCTCCGCGATCCGGCGGTGCACGAGCGACCGCACGGCGCGCTGGTCGATCCGGCCACCGCGGGCGCCGAGGAACAGCGCGGCCCCGGAACCGGTCGCCCGCAGCTGCGGCCTGCCCAGCTGGAGCCACCTGTCCAGCGCCCGCGCCGCGGGGTGGCCGAACGGCACGCTGCGCTCCTTGCGCCCCTTGCCGAGCACCCGGACCACCTGGCGGTCGTCGTCGAGGTCGTCGAGATCGAGGCCCACGAGCTCGCCCACCCGTACCCCGGTCGCGTAGAGCAGCTCGAGCATCGCGGCGTCGCGCAGCCCGAGCGGGCTGCCGTCGTCGGCGAGCGCGACGGCCGCGTCCAGCAGGTCGCGGGCCTCGTCCGCGCGCAGCACGCCCGGCAACGTCTTGTGCGCCTTGGGCGACCCGAGGCTGGCCCCGGGGTCGACCTCCACCTGCCCGGACCGGGCCAACCAGGCGGTGAACACCCGGGCCGCGGTGGCACGCCGGGCCAGGGTGGTCCTGGCCTTGCCGCGGCTCTGCTGGTTGGCCAGCCAGCTGCGCAACGCCCGCAGGTCGAGGTCGGTCAGGCGCTCGATGCCGAGCCGGTCCGCGTGGTCGAGCAACGACTCCACGTCGCCGAGGTACGCGCGGACGGTGTGGGCCGAGAGGTCGCGCTCGGAGACGAGGTGGCGCTCGTAGGTCCCGAGCACCCGCGCGAATGCCTCGGGCAGTGCTCCGCCCGGCGCGGGTGCGGAACTCTCCTCGACCATGCCCTCGATCGTAGGTGCGCGTCGCCTACGGGACCGGGAGGTCGGGACCGGCCCGGGGGCCGAGTCGCCAGCCGCTGTCGGTGAGGACGACGAACTCTCCTCTCTGCAGATGGGTGAGGGCGGTCCGGGCGGCCAACAGGTCCACCCCCGCCGTGGCCGCGATCGCCGCCACGTCCACGGCCCGCGAGACCGGGACGGCCTCCAGCACCTGCCGGTGCCGGCGCCCCAGCCGGTCGCGCGGCCGGTCGGGCTCGCGCGGCTCCTCCTGGAGGTGCTCCCCCGCGACCCCGACCAGCTCGAGGACGTCGGAGGGGCCGGTCACCAGCGCGGCCGCACCGCTGCGGAGCAGGTGGTGCGCACCCTGCGACTGGGCGCTGGTGACCGGACCCGGGACGGCCATCAGGGTCCGGTTGAGTCGGGTGGTCCAGCTGGCGGTGTTGAGCGCCCCGCTCCGGACCGCTGCCTCGACCAGCACCGTGCCCTCGGCCAGCCCGGCGATGATCCGGTTGCGGGCCAGGAAGCGCATCCGCATCGGTGCACACCCGAGCGGGACTTCGGAGACGACCGCGCCCACCGCCGTGAGGTGGGCGAGGAGGTCCCGGTGAGCGGCGGGGTAGTCACGGTCGACCCCGCACGCGAGCACGGCCACCGACGTCCCACCGAGGGCGAGGGCGCCACGGTGGGCGGCCTGGTCGATCCCGAAGGCGGCGCCGGAGACGACGCAGCGGGAGTGGCGGGCGAGCCCGGCGCCGACCTCGCGGGCGGCCCCCTCGCCGTAGCTCGTGGAAGCGCGGGATCCGACGACCGCGACCGCGCCGGGGAGGGAGTCGAGGCGCAACGGTCCCTTCACCCACAAGCCGAGCGGCCGACCGCGCATCTCCTGGAGCGGCGCCACGTGGTCGAGGGCGTCGAGCTGGGCCGGCCACTCGGCGTCGCCCGGGATCACGAACCGGATGCCGAGTGCGGCGGCGTCCTCCAGCTCTCGCACGGGATCGAGCTGCCCGAGCCGTGACTCGGCATCGCGGTCGACCTCGCGCTCCCCCCGCCTGGCGACCACGTCGTCGTAGAGCATCGCCGCACCCACCTCGGCCACGACGCCGGCGACCCGCGGATCTCCCGGCTCGGTCAGCCTGCTCAGCCCGGCCCTGGCCACCCGCTCGTCGGTCACGAGGCGCGCCTCAGGACCGCGCCCGCCAGCGGCGTCCCCGCCCTCAGCGCGAGGGCGGCCTCGGTGTCGGCCGGCGTGGGCTGGTCGTGACCCCCCAGGTCGGCGACCGTCCAGGCCAGCCGGTGGACCCGGGTCGCGCCCCGACGACTGAGCTTGCCGTCGTACATCTGCCGGTCGACGAGGTCCTGGCACCGGCGGTCCAGGGGCCACTCCCGCAGCAGCACGGGGCCGGGCACCTGCCCGTTCAGCCGCCAGCCGCGCTCGTGGTAGCGCCCGGCCTGTCGCAGCCGGGCTTGCTGGACCCTGGCCCGCACGACGTCGGAGGAGTCCGGGGTCGCGAAGGAGTCGCGGGCGTCGTGGGGTCGCAGTGGCTCGAGGTGACGGACGATGTCGATCCGGTCGGTGATCGGACCCCGCACCCGCGCCTGGTAGTCCTGGATCTGCCGGCTGCGGCACCGGCAGTGGTTCTGCCCGGCGTCGGGGTGGAAGTCGCCGCAGGGGCAGGGGTTGGCGGCGAAGACGACCAGGCTCCGGGCCGGGAAGGTGACCGACTCCTCGCCCCGGGCCACCGACACCTCGCCGCTCTCCAGGGGTTGGCGCAGCGCGTCGATCACGTCGGTGCGCAGCAGCGGGAACTCGTCGAG
>CAWGVI010000016.1:0-55897 GCA_963826015.1 uncultured Actinomycetota bacterium
GGCTCCGCGCTGGTCCACGCCGTCTCGGTGCTCGACGACGACCTCGGCCTCACCGGTGACGAGGCGGTCGGCGTGCGGATCGTGCGCAAGTCCGCCGACCAGCCGCTGCGCTGGATCGCCGAGAACGGCGGCGTCAACGGCTTCGTCGTCGTCGCCAAGGTCCGCGAGGGTGGTGTCGGCACCGGCTACAACGCCGCCACCGAGGAGTACGGCGACCTGGTCGCCCAGGGTGTCCTCGACCCCGTCAAGGTGACCCGCTCCGCGCTGGTCAACGCGACGTCGATCGCCGGCATGCTGCTCACGACCGAGACCCTCATCGTCGAGAAGCCCGCCGACGACCAGGAGTCCGGGGCCGGAACCGGCCACGGGCACGGCCACGGGCACTGATCCCACCCCAGGTCACGCACCTGGGACGACCCGCTCCGGCTCCGGCCGGGGCGGGTCGTTCGTGTTCCTCGTCCCGCTGATCCTGGCCGGGCTCTCGATGCTCGGTCCGTTCAGCATCGACACCCCGTTCCCCGCGTTCCGGCAGATGGCCGAGGACTTCGACGTCACCAGCGCCGAGATGCAGCTCGTGGTGTCGGCGTACCTCATCGCCTTCGGCGTGATGAGCCCCTTCCACGGCCCGCTCTCCGACGCGCTGGGTCGCAAGCCGGTCATCGTCGGCGGCGTCGTCCTGTACGCCGCGGCCTCGATCGGCTGCGCCCTCTCGCCCAACCTCGAGGCGCTGCTGGTCTTCCGCGTGCTCCAGGGCCTCAGCGCCGGCGGCGGCGTGATCGTGAGCCGCACGATCATCCGCGACGTCTACGAGGGCCCCGAGGCGCAACGGCTGATGAGCCGGGTGATGCTGATCTTCGGCATCGCCCCGGCGATCGCGCCCGTCATCGGCGGGCTGCTGCTCCAGCTGGGCGCCTGGCCGATCGCGTTCTGGTTCATGGCCGCGGTCGCGCTGGTGCTGGTCGCGGTCGTGGCGGTGGCGCTCCCCGAGACCCACCCCGTCGAGCGCCGGATCCCGCTGCGCGTCGGGTCGCTCGTGCGCAGCCTGGCCGACGTCGGTCGCTCCGGGGCCTTCCACCGGGTGGCGTGGGCCGCGGCGCTGAGCTTCGCCGGCCAGTTCGTGTACGTCAGCGGCGCCGCGATCATCGTGGTGGACCTGCTCGGGCTCGGCGAGCTCGACTTCTGGAAGCTGTTCGCCCCGTTGGTCGGCGCCGTGATGATCGGCTCGCAGATCAGCAGCTGGGCCGCCGGCCGGATCTCCGGCAACGCGCTGGTCACGGGGTCGCTGGTGTTCGCCCTGGGGGCCGCGGTGGTCAACACGGCGATCGCCGCCAGCGGTGCGGGGCTCCCGTGGGTGGTGCTCGGCCCGGCGCTGTTGGCGCTGGGCACCGTGACGGCGTACCCCACGATGCAGCTGATCCTGCTCGACATGTTCCCCACCGGCCGGGGTTCCGCGGTCTCGCTGTTCACGTTCTTCACCCTGCTCCTCAACGGGCTGATCGCCAGCCTCCTGCTGCCCCGGGTCAGCGACTCGCTCGGCACGCTCGCCGCGACCTCGACGGTGATCGTCACCGCGGGGCTGGGGCTCTGGCTGTGGCACCTCGCCGTCGGCCGCCGCACGCCCGTCCAGATGTGACACGGCCGAAACGCGGCGAGCGGCTCCCGAAACATCACTCGGCCAGACTTCCCGTCCTACGACCGGGACGACGAGGGAGAACGCGATGCTGTGGCGAGTCCGGACCACCCTGGCCGACCGACCGGGGGCGCTGGCCGAGCTGGCCGCGAGCTGTGGCGAGTCCGGCGTGAACATCCTGGGACTCCAGATCTTCCCGGGGGTCGACCGCGTGACCGACGAGCTGGTCCTGCGCACTCCCGACGGCTGGACGCTCGCCGACCTGGCCGAGCTGGTGGAGGACGCCGGCGGCACCAAGGTCAGCGTGCTGCCCTGCACCGAGTCCGCGCTCACCGACCAGCCGACGCGCTACGTCCTCGCCGCGCGCCGGATCCTGGCCCAGCCGGCCGGCTTCCCCGAGGTGGTCGCGCAGCTCTTCGACGCCGAGTCCGACCCGGACGGGTCGCCGCTCGACGCGGTGCAGGACGTGATGGACCTCGTCGTGGGGGAGGTGTCCGTGCAGGTGCGTCGTACGGCGCCGTTCACCGCCACCGAGCACGCCCGCGGCACCGCCCTGGCCGAGCTGGTCAGCGACGCGCTCGCGGTGACCACGCTCCGGCCGGTGCCCGAGCCCGGCCGCCGGGCGGCCGGGGACGGCACCCCGACGTTCGAGACCGGCGACGGCGCCGTCGTGGCGCTCGTGGACGGGACCGTCGTGGGGTCGGTCTCGTGGTCCACCGACCGGGAGCGCGCGTGGCACCTCGACCTCGGGGTGGACCCCGCCTGGCGGCGCCGGGGGATCGGCTCGCGACTGCTGCTGGAGGTCGCCCGGGTGGCCCGACAGTCCTCGGCGGTCGAGATCGTGGTCACCACCGCGGCCGACAACCAGGCGGTGCTCCCGCTGGTCCTCGGGACCGGTCTGCGCGGCCGGATCCGGATGGGATCGGACGACCTGACGGTGCGGATCCCGGTGCAGCAGCTCACGGCCGTGCGCTGATCGAGGCGTGGTCCCCGGGCCGTAGACTGGGCGGGTGGAGGTCCCTGAGAAGTTCGCCGCCCTCGGTCTCACCTACGACGACGTCCTGCTGCTGCCGGGTCATTCCGACCTCGCGCCCCAGGACATCGACACCACGACCCGGCTGACCCGCGAGATCTCGCTGCGGGTGCCGCTGGTCAGCGCCGCGATGGACACGGTGACGGAGTCGCGGATGGCGATCGCGATGGCCCGCCAGGGCGGCCTCGGCGTGCTCCACCGCAACCTCTCGATCGAGGACCAGGCCTACCAGGTCGACCTGGTGAAGCGGACCCAGACCGGGATCATCTCCAACCCCGTCACCATCGGTCCGGACGCGACCCTGGAGGACCTCGACCGGATCTGTGGCGAGTACCGCGTCTCCGGCCTCCCGGTCGTCGACATCGACCACCACCTGCTCGGCATCATCACCAACCGCGACCTCCGGTTCACCCCGGTGGCGGAGTGGGCCTCCACCAAGGTCGACGAGGTGATGACCCGGATGCCCCTCATCACCGGACCGGTCGGGATCGCCCGCGACGAGGCGACGCTGCTGCTGCGCAAGCACAAGCGAGAGCGGCTGCCGCTGGTCGACGGCGAGGGCCGGCTCGCCGGCCTGATCACGGTCAAGGACTTCGTGAAGTCCGAGCAGTTCCCCCACGCCTCCAACGACGCGCACGGCCGGCTGATGGTCGGCGCCGCGATCGGCTACTTCGGCGACGCCTGGGAGCGGGCCACCACCCTCATCGAGGCCGGCGTCGACGTGCTCGTCGCCGACACCGCCCACGGCAACGTGCGGATGCTGCTCGACATGGTCCAGCGGCTCAAGACCGATCCCGCCACCCGCGACGTCCAGGTCATCGGCGGCAACGTCGCCACCCGCGAGGGTGCGCAGGCCTTCGTCGACGCCGGCGCCGACGCGGTCAAGGTCGGCGTCGGACCCGGCTCGATCTGCACCACGCGCGTCGTCACCGGCGTCGGCGTACCCCAGATCACCGCGGTGTACGAGGCGTCGCTGGCCTGCAAGCCGGCCGGCGTCCCGGTCATCGCCGACGGCGGCATGAAGCACTCCGGTGAGATCGCGAAGGCGATCGTCGCCGGTGCCGACTCCGTCATGGTCGGCTCGCTGCTCGCCGGGTGCGAGGAGTCGCCCGGCGACCTCGTGTTCGTCAACGGCAAGCAGTTCAAGTCCTACCGCGGCATGGGCTCGCTCGGCGCGATGAGCAGCCGCGGCAAGAAGTCCTACTCCAAGGACCGCTACTTCCAGGCCGAGGTCACCAGCGACGACCAGATCGTGCCCGAGGGCATCGAGGGCCAGGTCGCCTACCGCGGGCCGCTCGCCGCGGTCGCCCACCAGCTCGTCGGCGGCCTCAACCAGTCGATGTTCTACGTCGGCGCGCGGACCGTCCCCGAGCTCCAGGAGAAGGGCCGCTTCGTCCGGATCACCTCGGCGTCCCTCACCGAGTCCCACCCCCACGGCGTGCAGATGACCGTCGAGGCGCCGAACTACTCCGGCCGCTGAGCGGCCTGTCGGTTTCCCCGGTCGACCGGGGAAACCGCGACTTCGCACCCGAAATTTCGAACACCAGGCGGACGACTCGCCGACAAGGTCGGGCGAGCACGCTATATTCGTCCCGGTTCACCATGAACCAATGCGTGGGCCGGTGGCGCTCACCGCCTGGTGCCGCGCGGGGGACGGCACCGGCGGTCGCCCCCGGCCCACGCAGCCCTCCGGTCCCCACGGCGCGGGCACAGCGCGGGCACAGCAGCGTCACCTAGGCTCGGCGGGTGGTCACCAAGAGGCGGTACGACGCCAGCGGGCGTCGCGCGGCGGCGGAGGAACGCCGGCTCCTGATCGCCGGGGCCGCGGCCGAGATGTTCGCCGAGCGGGGCTGGTCCACCACGACCCTCACGGCCGTCGCCGAGGCCGCCAACGTCTCTCCCGACACCGTGGCGGCCGCCTTCGGAGGCAAGGCCGGTCTGCTGATGGCGGCCCTGCGCCGGGTCGGGGTTCGGGACCCACCTCAACCTCCTGGAGGCCTTCGAGGCGCTCGGCCTCGAGGACGAGCCGGATCGCGACGTCCGCGTGGACCGGATCGTCGGGCTGGCCTGCACCGCACTCGACGCGATGGCGCCGATCTTCGCGGTGCTCCCGCTCGCCGCCGACCAGGACACCGAGCTGCAGATCCTCGTGACCGCCTCCGAGGCCAGCCTCCGCCACGTGGCCGGCGAGGTGGTCCGGCTGCTCGCGGACGGCAACGCCGTCCACGACGACGCCGTCGACCAGGTCTACGTCCTGCTCCGGTCGCAGACCTTCCTCACCCTGGTGCGCACCTGCGGCTGGAGCGTCGAGCGTTACGGCGCCTGGTTGCGCCGCGCCCTGCTGGCCGCGGCCGAGCCGGCTCAGACGTCCCGGTAGAGGCAGAACGGGTGGCCGGCCGGGTCGAGCACGACCCGGACGTCGTCCTGGGGCTGTTCGTCGGCGAGCCGGCCGCCGAGGGCAAGAGCGTCCTGGACCGCCTCGGCGAGGGCGGAGACACCGACGTCGAGGTGGACCTGCATCTGCTGGTCCCCCGTGCCGGTGGCCGGCCACACCGGTGCGACGTGCTCGGTCTCGAGCTGGAAGGCGAGGTACGTCGTGTCCGTGGTCGACACCTTCAGGGTGACGAACGTGGCGTCACCGTCGTCGAGGCTCCCGCCGAGCAGCCCCTCGTAGAACCGGCCGAGCCCGACCGGGTCGGGGGTGCCGAGGATGGTGCCGACCCAACCGGTGAAGCCGCGCACGGGTGCCATGCCGTCATGCTGCCTCACTGCGATCCCGACGTCACGGGCCGGGACAGCCGTGGGGTCGGCCCGTGACAGACTGATCCGGTGACAGAGATCGAGATCGGACGGGCCAAGCGCGGCCGTCGGGCGTACTCCTTCGACGACATCGCGATCGTGCCCTCGCGGCGCACGCGCGACCCCGAGGAGGTCAGCGTCGCCTGGCAGATCGACGCCTACCGGTTCGAGATCCCGGTGCTCGCCGCCCCGATGGACTCCGTGATGTCGCCGGCGACGGCGATCGCGCTCGGCCAGATGGGTGGCCTCGGGGTGCTCAACCTCGAGGGCCTCTGGACCCGCTTCGAGGACCCGACCGACCTGCTCGAGGAGGTCGCCAGCCTCACCGGCACGGACGCCACCCGCCGGATGCAGGAGATCTACTCCGAGCCGATCAAGCCCGAGCTGATCACCGCGCGGCTGAAGGAGATGCGGGCGGCCGGGGTGACCGTGGCCGGCTCGCTGTCCCCGCAGCGCACCAAGGAGTTCGCCAAGACCGTCGTCGACGCCGGCGTCGACATGTTCGTGATCCGCGGGACGACGGTGAGCGCCGAGCACGTCTCCAGCCAGTCCGAGCCGCTGAACCTCAAGGAGTTCATCTACGAGCTCGACGTCCCCGTGATCGTCGGTGGGTGCGCGACGTACCAGGCCGCGCTCCACCTGATGCGCACCGGCGCGGCAGGTGTCCTCGTCGGCTTCGGCGGCGGTGCCGCCCACACCACCAGGACCGTCCTCGGCGTGGCCGTGCCCATGGCCAGCGCGGTCGCGGACGTGGCCGCCGCCCGGCGTGACTACCTCGACGAGTCCGGTGGCCGCTACGTCCACGTCATCGCCGACGGCTCCATCGGCCGGTCCGGCGACATCGCCAAGGCCGTCGCCTGCGGTGCCGACGCCGTCATGGTCGGCTCCCCGTTCGCCCGGGCCACCGACGCGCCCGGCCGCGGCTTCCACTGGGGCACCGAGGCGCACCACAGCGAGCTTCCCCGCGGGCAGCGCGTCGGGTTCGAGCCGGTCGGCTCCCTCGAGGAGATCCTGTTCGGCCCGTCCCGCGTGGCCGACGGCACGATGAACCTGATCGGCGCGCTGCGCCGGTCACTGGCGACCACGGGCTACACCGAGCTCAAGGAGTTCCAGCGGGTCGAGGTCGTCGTCGAGTAGATGGCCGTCTTCACGCGCAGCCGCCGCGACACCGCCGACATCCCGCACCCCGTCGACGCGGTGTGGGACCTGCTTGCCGACCCGGCCGCGATCGCGCGGATGACCCCGCTGGTCGCCTCGATCGACGTCGACGAGCACGAGCGCTGGGTCTGGTGCCTCCAGGGCGTGCCGGTGCCGGGCCGCCGGCTCGACCTCACGATGACCGAGGAGATGACGTTCACGCCGACGTCGCGGATCGACTTCACCCACCCACCGCTCGGCTCCGGCATCAAGGCGGGCGCGGAGGGTCGCTACGACCTCGAGCCGATCGACGTCGGCACCCGGCTGCGGATCGAGCTGACCGTGACCGCCCAGCTGCCGTTGCCCGGCCTGGCCCGGCCGGCGGTCCAGACGGTGATGCAGCAGGTGCTGAACCAGATGGGCACCCGCTTCGCCGCGAACCTGCTCAAGGAGCTCGGCGCGATGATCTTCGCCAAGGCCCTGAGCGCCGACCAGCGGGACGACGCCCTCGCCACGATGGCGGGCGGCGAGCTCGACGTCCTGGTCGTGGGCGGCGGCATCGTCGGCGTCGGTGCGGCGCTGGACGCCGTGACCCGCGGGCTCAGCGTCGGCCTGATCGAGCAGCGGGACCTCGCCTCCGGGACGTCGAGCCGCAGCAGCAAGCTCGTGCACGGAGGCCTGCGCTACCTGGAGATGCTCGACTTCGCGCTGGTCAAGGAGGCGCTGGAGGAGCGGGGGCTGCTGCTCACCCGGCTGGCCCCGCACCTGGTCCGCCCGCAACCGTTCCTCTACCCGCTCGAGAAGGCCCGGGAGCGCCCCTACGTCGGCGCCGGGCTCGCCCTCTACGACGGGCTGGCGATGGCCGGCCGCTACGAGCGGGGCGTGCCGCGGCACCGCCACATCTTCAAGAAGAAGCTCGCCCGGATGGCGCCCGACCTGAAGCTGGACCACCTGCACGGGGCGATCCGCTACTACGACGCCCAGGTCGACGACGCCCGCCTGGTGATGAGCGTCGCGCGGACCGCCGCGTCGTACGGCGCCCACATCGCCACCCGGACCGAGGTCACCGGCTTCCTGCGCGAGGGCGACCGGGTCGTCGGCGTACGCGCGCGGGACCTGGAGAAGGGCGTGGACCTCGAGGTGCGCGCCGGCGCCGTGATCAACGCCGCCGGCGTCTGGACCGACCAGATCCAGGAGATGATGGGCGGCGAGGGCGCGATGGACGTCGACGCCAGCAAGGGCATCCACCTGGTCGTCCCGCGCGACCGGATCCGCTGCGAGGCCGGGATCATCTCCAAGACCGAGAAGTCGGTGCTGTTCGTCATCCCGTGGCGCGGCTTCTGGATCATCGGCACCACCGACACCCCGTGGGACCTCGACCTCGCCCACCCGGCGGCCTCGCGGGCCGACATCGACTACCTGCTCGAGCACGTCAACCGGCTCCTCAAGGACCCGCTCGACCACGAGGACGTCGTCGGCGTCTACGCCGGGCTGCGGCCGCTGCTGAAGCCGGTGAAGACCAGGCCGGGGGAGGGTGAGACCGCCAAGATCTCCCGCGAGCACACGACCCTCAGCCCGGTCCCCGGACTCGTGCTCATCGCCGGCGGGAAGCTGACCACCTACCGCGTGATGGGTCGCGACGCCGTGGACCTCGCCGTCCGCGACGTCCCCGACGTGCGCGGGTCCATCACCGACCGGGTGCCCCTGGTCGGCGCCTCCGGCTTCGAGGCCCGGACCAACCAGCGGGTCGCGATCAGCCGCGGGTCCGGGCTGGAGATCGGTGCCGTGGACCACCTGCTGAGCCGCCACGGTGGCCTGATCGACGAGCTCCTGGCCCTGGTGGCCGACCGGCCCGAGCTGGGGCTGCCGCTCGAGGGCGCCGAGGACTACCTCGCGGTCGAGGTCGTCTACGCCGTCACCCACGAGGGCGCGCGCCACCTCGACGACGTGCTGGCACGGCGTACCCGGATCTCGATCGAGACCTTCGACCGCGGCACCCAGGCCGCCCGCCCGGCCGCGGAGCTGATGGCCGGCGAGCTCGACTGGGACGACGCCCGGGTCGACGACGAGGTCGACCACTGGCTGCGGCGGGTCGAGGCCGAGCGGCAGTCGCAGCAGAAGTCGACCGACCAGGAGGCCGACGAGGCGCGGGTGCAGGCACCCGACATCGTCTGACCCCGGTGAGCGCGCCGCCGGGCCGGCTCTCTTGACATCGAGGGGTCATGTGTCAAGCGTCTCTCTTCGCTACCGAAGGGTAGATAGCGAGACCCCGGTCACATACCCTCAGTAGGCATGAGCGCCCAGCACCCGTCCGGCAGCCCGATGGTCGACGGACCGGCCGACCCCGAGCACGACCCCACCGCGTCGTACGCCCTCGAGCCGGCGTACGTCGCCCGGCTGACCGACCGGGTCCTCGCGACCAGCGGCCGGACCGCCGCGGTGCACTCGCCGCTGCGGGGGGAGCCGCTGGCCCACGTCCCGCAGTCGAGCGAGGCCGACGTCGACGAGGCCTTCGCGCGTGCCCGGCGGGCCCAGGAGCAGTGGGCGCGCACGTCGCTCGACGAGCGCAGCGCGATGCTGCTGCGGCTCCACGACCTGGTGCTCGACCGGCAGGACGAGATCATCGACCTGATCTGCTGGGAGTCCGGCAAGGCCCGCAAGCACGCCTTCGACGAGCCGCTGCACATCGCCCTGACCGCGCGCTACTACGCCCGGACCGCCCACGACCACCTCGACACCTCGCGCAAGCTGGGCGTGGTTCCCGGGCTCACCCGGGTCGAGGTCAACCGGGTGCCCAAGGGCGTCGTCGGCATCATCTCGCCGTGGAACTACCCCTTCACGATGGCCCTGTGCGACGGCCTTCCGGCGCTGCTCGCGGGCAACGCCGTGGTCACCAAGCCCGACGCCCAGACCATGCTCTCGGCACTCCTGGCAGCCGAGCTGCTCGAGGAGGCCGGCTTCCCGCGTGACCTGTGGCAGGTCCTGGCCGGGCCCGGCTCCCGGGTCGGCACCCAGATCATCGAGCGTGCCGACTACATCTGCTTCACCGGCTCCACCGCCACCGGCCGGCTCGTCGCGGCCGGCTGTGCGGAGCGGCTGATCGGCTGCTCGCTCGAGCTCGGCGGCAAGAACCCGTTGCTCGTGCTGCGCGACGCCGACCTCGAGAAGGCGGCCGAGGGTGCCGTCCGCGCCTCCTTCTCCAACGCCGGCCAGCTCTGCGTCTCGACCGAGCGGCTCTTCGTCGCCGACCAGGTCTACGACCGGTTCGTGGAGCGGTTCGTGGCCCGGACCCAGGCGATGACGCTCGGGGCCAGCCTCGACTGGGGCGTCGACATGGGCTCGCTGATCAGCCAGGACCAGCTCGACACCGTCGAGGCGCACGTCGCCGACGCCGTCGCCAAGGGTGCGCGGGTGCTCACCGGTGGACGGCACCGTCCCGACCTCGGCCCGTTCGTCTACGAGCCGACGATCCTCGAGGGCGTCACGCCCGAGATGACCTGCTTCGGCCACGAGACCTTCGGCCCGGTCATCTCCCTCTACCGGTTCCACGACGAGGCCGACGCCGTGGCGAGGGCGAACGCGGGGGAGTACGGCCTCAACGGCTCGATCTACAGCCAGGACGGCACCCGTGCCCGGGCGATCGCCCGCCACATCAAGTGCGGCACCGTGAACATCAACGAGGCCTTCGGCGCCACCTTCGCCAGCATCGACTCCCCGATGGGCGGCATGCGGCAGTCGGGCATGGGTCGCCGGCAGGGGAGCGAGGGCGATGCACCGCTACACCGAGTCGCAGTCGGTCGCGACCCAGCGGCTGATCCGGTTCGCCCCGATGCTCGGCATGTCCGACGAGACGTACGCCAAGGTCATGACCGCCAACCTCAGACTCATGAAGAAGCTGGGCCGCGCATGAGCCACTTCGACGTCCTCGTCGTGGGCTCGGGCTTCGGCGGCTCCGTGACCGCGCTCCGGCTGACGGAGAAGGGCTACTCGGTCGGGGTGATCGAGGCCGGGCCGCGGCTCGAGGACTCCGACTTCACCACCGGCACCTTCGACGTGAAGAACTTCCTGTGGGCGCCCGCGCTCGGGATGTACGGCATCCAGCGCATCGACGCGCTCCGCGACACCCTGATCGTGGCGGGGGCCGGCGTCGGCGGCGGGTCGCTGGTCTACGCGAACACGCTCTACGAGCCGCTCGCCCCGTTCTACGCCGACCCGCAGTGGTCGCACATCACGGACTGGCGCGACGAGCTCGCGCCGTACTACGACCAGGCCAAGCGGATGCTCGGCGTGACCGAGTACCCCTACCGCACCCCGGCCGACGAGGTCATGGAGAAGGTCGCCCACGACATGGGCGTCGGCGAGACGTTCCACCCGACTCCGGTCGGGGTGTTCTTCGGCGGCCCGGGCCAGCGGCGCGGCGAGGAGGTGGCCGACCCGTACTTCGGCGGTGCCGGCCCTGCGCGGCGTACCTGCGTGAACTGCGGCGAGTGCATGTCCGGCTGCCGTCACAACGCCAAGAACACGCTGGTCAAGAACTACCTCTACCTCGCCGAGAGCCGGGGCGCGACGGTGCTGCCGCTGACGACGGTCACCCGCGTGCGGCCGCGCGTGGGCGGTGGCTACGAGCTGACCGTGAAGTACACCAAGGCGAAGCGGGCCACCGCGGCGTCGACCCGGACGCTCACCGCCGACCAGGTCGTGTTCGCGGCCGCGTCCCTCGGCACCCAGAAGCTGCTGCACCGGATGAAGGACGAGGGCCACCTGCCGCGGCTCTCGGAGCGGCTCGGCTTCCTGTCCCGGACCAACTCCGAGTCGATCCTCGGCGCGATCGCCCCCAAGTCCGACACCACGGACTACACCGAGGGCGTCGCGATCACCTCCAGCTTCCACCCCGACGAGCACACCCACATCGAGCCGGTGCGCTACGGCAAGGGCCACAACGCGATGGCGTTCCTCCAGACCGTGCTCACCGACGGTGACCTCGCCATCCCGCGGTGGCGGATGTGGCTGCGCGAGATGTGGACCCAGCGCGCGAACGTCCGCGACCTGTTCGACTTCAAGCACTGGTCCGAGCGCACCGTGATCGCGCTGGTCATGCAGAGCCTCGACAACTCCATCACCACCTACGGCAAGCGCGGCCGCTTCACCGGCCGCTGGCGGATGACCTCCCGCCAGGGGCACGGTGCCCCCAACCCGACGTGGATCCCGCTCGGCAACGAGGCCGTCCGACGGATGGCCCAGACGATCGGCGGCATCCCGGGCGGCAACATCGGCGAGCCCTTCAACATGCCGCTGACCGCGCACTTCATCGGCGGCTGCGCGATCGGCGACTCCGTCGAGGCGGGCGTGATCGACCCCTACCAGCGGGTCTACGGCTACCCCGGCCTGCACATCGCCGACGGCTCGGCGATCTCGGCCAACCTGGGCGTGAACCCGTCGCTCACGATCACCGCGCAGGCGGAGCGGGCGATGGCGTTCTGGCCCAACAAGGGCGAGGTCGACCCGCGCCCGGGGCTGGGTGAGCGCTACGAGCGGATCCCGCCCGTGGCACCGCGGTCGCCGGTGGTCCCGGAGTCGGCGCCGGGGGCGCTCCGGCTGCCGATCGTCGACGTCTCCTGACCCGTCGTACGACGCCGCCCGGACCGTGGTCGAAAACTCGCCGTCACGGGCCGTAACCACCCGTGCAGGGCCTCGTTGGGCAGACGAGGCCCGGCCACGCATTGCTCCCTCCACCGGCCGGGTCGCACCACCGTCCACTCGCCGGACAGCGGTTGTGTGGACGTCCAGGGCCCGACCAACCTCCCTCCCCGGTCGGGCCCTGGCCCATGTCCACGGCAGAGCGCCGATAGGCTCTGGCCATGACGGAGACGCCCGACCACGACCTGGTCCTCGTCGTCGATTTCGGCGCGCAGTACGCCCAGCTGATCGCCCGTCGGGTGCGGGAGGCGAAGGTCTACTCCGAGATCGTCCCGCACACGATGCCGGTCTCTGAGATGCTGGCCCGCGGCCCGAAGGCGATCGTGCTGTCCGGCGGCCCCTCGAGCGTGTACGCCGACGGGGCGCCGGGCATCGACACCGCCGTGTTCACGGCCGGCGTCCCGGTGTTCGGCATGTGCTACGGCTTCCAGCTGATGGCGGCCGGACTGGGCGGCGAGGTCGCCCCCACCGGCGCCCGCGAGTACGGCCGCACCCGGGTGAACGTCTCCGCCGCCGGCACCCTGCTGGCCGACCTCCCGGCCGAGCACACCGTCTGGATGTCCCACGGCGACTCGGTCACGGCCGCCCCCGCCGGCTTCGACGTGCTGGCCGCCACCGCGGGTACGCCCGTCGCCGCGTTCGAGGACCTCGACCGCCAGCTCGCCGGCGTCCAGTGGCACCCCGAGGTCCTCCACACCGAGCACGGTCAGCGGGTCCTCGAGCACTTCCTGCTCGAGATCGCCGGCTGCCGGCCCACCTGGACGATGCTCAACATCATCGACGAGCAGGTCGAGCTGATCCGCGCCCAGGTCGGCGAGGGCCGCGCGATCTGCGCCCTCTCCGGCGGCGTCGACTCCGCGGTCGCGGCCGCGATCGTCGAGCGCGCGATCGGCGACCGGCTCACCTGCGTCTACGTCGACCACGGGATGATGCGGCTCGGCGAGACCGAGCAGGTCCGGCGGGACTTCGAGGAGGTCTTCAGCGACCTCGACGTCGTCGACGCCTCCGACCAGTTCCTCGACGCGCTCGAGGGGGTCAGTGACCCCGAGGAGAAGCGCAAGATCATCGGCCGCGAGTTCATCCGCACGTTCGAGGCCGCCGAGGTCCGGGTGTTCGGCGACCTCGCGTCGGGGGCCCAGACGACGGCGTACCTCGTCCAGGGAACGCTCTACCCCGACGTCGTGGAGTCCGGCGGCGGCCACGGCACCTCCACCATCAAGTCCCACCACAACGTCGGCGGCCTGCCCGACGACCTCCAGTTCGAGCTGATCGAGCCGCTGCGCACCCTGTTCAAGGACGAGGTCCGCGCGGTCGGCGAGCAGCTCGGCCTGCCGCCGTCCATGGTCTGGCGCCACCCCTTCCCCGGCCCCGGCCTCGGCATCCGGATCATCGGCGAGGTCACCCGCGAGCGGCTCGACATCCTCCGTCGCGCCGACGCGATCGCCCGCGAGGAGCTGACCGCCGCCGGCCTCGACCGCGACATCTGGCAGTTCCCCGTCGTGCTGCTCGGCGACGTCCGCTCGGTCGGCGTCCAGGGCGACGGCCGCACCTACGGCCACCCTGTCGTGCTCCGCCCGGTCACCTCCGAGGACGCCATGACCGCCGACTGGGCCCGCCTCCCCTACGACGTGCTCGAGACCATCTCCACCCGGATCACCAACGAGGTCGCCGAGGTCAACCGGGTCGCCCTCGACATCACCTCCAAGCCCCCCGGCACCATCGAGTGGGAGTGACCTCCCCTCGTGCGCGGCGGTCTGGCAATGCGGTAGTCCAGTTGATTTCGGCCCCTTCAAGGCCTTCCTGCGGGCCACCTCAACCTGCCTGGGGCCCGAAATCAACTGGACTACCGGCACCCGCGACCCGTAACTCGGTCGGACTGGTTGACTTAGGCCGTGGCCACTCGCGAGCGCTCCGGGGACGTCGTCCCGCTGCGCGAGGCGACGAAGGCGTGGTTCCTGATCTCGCTGCAGACGTTCGGGGGGCCGGCGGGGCAGATCGCGGTGATGGAGCGCACGCTCGTGGAGGAGCGGCGCTGGATCGGGCACCAGCGGTTCCTGTTCGCGCTGTCCTACTGCACGCTGCTGCCCGGCCCGGAGGCCCAGCAGCTGGCGACGTACGTCGGCTGGCTGCTCAACGGCGTCCGCGGGCGCGCTGGTCGCGGGCATCCTGTTCGTGCTGCCGGGTGTGGTGGCCCTGCTCGCGCTGTCCGGGGTGTACGTCGCGTACGGCGACACCGCCTGGGTCGACGCCGTCTTCCTCGGGGTGGCGCCGGCGGTGATCGCGATCGTGGTCAGCGCGCTGTGGCGGCTGGGCTCCAAGGCACTCCACCGCCGGGCGCTGGTCGTGCTTGCGGTGGCGGCGTTCGTGGCGCTCACCGCCCTCGGCGTGCCGTTCCCGGCGGTGGTCGGGGCGGCGGCACTGGCCGGGTGGCTGCTGGCACGGGCGGGGGTCGACCTGGTCCCGCAGGCGAAGCCGGACGGCGACGACGACGGGCCGCCACCCCTGATCGCCGACGACGCCCTCCACGCCGAGCCGCCCTCGGCCCGCCGGTCGGCCCTGGTCCTCGCGGTCGGCCTGGTGCTCTGGGTGGCCCCCGTGGTCGGGGCGGGGCTCCTGCTCGGTCGCGGCAGCGTGCTGGTCGACCAGGGGATCTTCTTCGGTGGCACCGCCCTGGTGACCTTCGGGGGCGCGTACGCCGTGCTCGCCTACGTCGCCCAGCAGGCGGTCGACGTCTACGGCTGGTTGGCGCCGGGGGAGATGGTGCGCGGCCTGGCTCTCGCGGAGAGCACGCCGGGACCACTCGTCATGGTCGTCCAGTTCGTCGCCTTCCTCGGCGCCTACCGCGACCCCGGCACCCTCGACCCGTGGGTCGCGGCGGTGCTGGCGGCGCTCCTCACCACCTGGGTGACGTTCGTCCCGTGCTTCCTGTTCATCCTGCTCGGAGCGCCGTACGTCGAGCGGCTGCGCCACCAGCGCGGACTGGCGGCCGCCCTCACCGGGATCACGGCCGCGGTGGTCGGCGTGATCGCCCACCTGGCCGTCTACTTCGCCCTGCACACGCTGTTCGACGAGCACCGCGAGGTGACGGCCGGCCCGGTCTCGCTGGAGCTGCCGGTGCCCGGCTCGGTGGGTCTCGCGTCGGTCGGTCTCACCGTGCTGGCGCTGCTGCTGATCTTCCGGCTGCGGTGGTCGGCGCTGCGGACACTCGGGGTGTGTGCGCTCGCGGGGATCGCGCTGTCCCTGGTGCTGTCTGCGACCTGACCGGGCGTTCGGCCCGCCGGACGGTCACTACTAGGCTCCCCCCATGGATCTGGACGGGCTGACCGCTGAGGTCGACGAGCTCCTGGCCGACGCCGACGAGGCGTCCGCCCGGCAGTTCCCCGGCTCCGGGTCGGAACGGGGGCCGATCCAGACGTTGTACGTCCCGGCCGGGGACTTCCACGCCGACCTCCTGCGCGACAGCGGGCGCGACGCCGAGAGGGTGGTGCTCGAGCACGCCGAGGAGTTCCTCGGCGTCCTCGGCGGCGACGACGCGTTGATGGGCCGGGTGCTCGACAAGCTGGCGACCGAGCCGGTCGAGGACCTCCGGCTCGACTTCACCGCGTGGACCGGCGACCGCGTCGTCGACCGGGCCGCCACCGGCTGGCGCACCGTGGCCGACGCGGGGGATCTCCCGTCGTTCGCCGGGATCCGGATCCCCTCGTTGGCGCCCGAGACGCGGCAGCGCGCGGTCCGCACCCTGGCCCGCTTCCTCGACGGCGTCGGGGAGGTCCCCGACGGTTTCGTCGTGACCGTCCGCTCGGTGACCGGGCTCCCCCAGGTCGAGGCCCTGGTCCACCTCGCCGAACGGCTCGAGAAGGACGTCAGCGGCACGATCCGCTTCGAGCTCCAGGTCGAGGACGCGCGCGCCGTGCTCGGACCCGACGGCACCATCGAGCTCGCCCGGATGCTGCACGCCGCGCAGGACCGGCTGACCACCGTGACGCTGGTCCCCGAGGGCTTCGGGGCCGCCCGGATCGCCGACCACGCCCTGACACTCGTGCGCGCCATCACCCACGACACGCCGGTCCGCGTCGCCGACGGCACGACCCTCGACGTCGCGGAGGAGGACGAGCCGGTCCTCACCGTGTGGCAGCGCCACCTCGACCTCGTGCGCCGGGCACTCGCGCGGGGCTTCGTGCAGGGCCGCGACACCCACCCCGCCCAGCTGCCGACGCGCTACGCCGCGACGTACGCCTTCCTGGACAGCCAGGACGGGTCGGGCTCCTAGGCCCGGCTCACGCCGCCGGTCAGCCGATGGCCAGCGCGGCGACGCCGACGACCACGGCGAGCACGACCAGCACCAGGGCCGCCACGAGCAGCGGCCGCTGCCCGGGCTCGGCCACCACGGCGGAGCCGGCGGGTGTGTCGAGGTCGGCCACCAGGTCGAGCAGCCGGCGGCGTACGTCGGCCGCGCCCTCCGGGCGCTGCTCGGGCTGCTTGGCCATCAGCTCCCCGAGGAGCCGGTCGATCCGGTCGTCGACCGGGTCGCCGGTGGCCAGCTGGGGCGCGGGGTCGTTGATGTGGGAGTTGGTCATCTGGAAGTCCGTGCCGGGGTACGGCGGTGCGCCCGCGAGCGCCGCCCAGAGCAAGCAGCCGACGGCGTAGACGTCGCCGCGCTCGTCGGACGGACGACCGAAGTGTCGCTCGGGCGGCATGAACGCCGGGGCGCCGAGCAGGTGCCCGCTCGGAGTGAGGGACTGGTCCACGTCGTGGGCCACCGCGAAGTCGGCGACGTAGGGCACGAGTGCCTCGGGGCGGTCCCACACCAGCACGTTGCCGGGCCGCACGTCGCCGTGCACGACCCCAACCGCGTGCGCGTCCGCGAGCGCGGCGCAGACCTCGGAGACGAGCACGAGCGCGGCCCGGCGCTCGAGCGGTCCGTGCTCGACCAGCCAGGTCGCGAGGGTGCCGTCGGGGATCAGCTCGGTGACGACGTAGGCGGTGTCGTCGTGCTCGCCGTACTCGTGGATCCCGAGGACGTGCCGGGACCGGATCTGGGCGAGCACCGAGGCCTCAGCGGCGAAGCGCCGCTGGTAGTCCTCGCGGTCGGAGGCCGAGGGAACCACGACCTTCAGCGCGATCGGGCGGTCCAGCACGGTGTCGTGTGCCTCGTAGACGATGCCCAGCCCACCGTGGCCCAGCTCGCGGGCAATGCGGTAGCGGTCGGCGTACACGTCACCGACCCTCGGAAAACCGGCCATTCCCCGTCCTCGTTCCGGGCCGACCGTGCGGGAGTCGTCGACCAGCTGGATCCTACGACGCCGCGAGGCCTCAGACGCCGAGGCTGCGCCCGATGATCTCCTTCTGGATTTCCGTGGTGCCGCCGTAGATCGTGGAGATCCGGCTGTCGAGGTAGGCCTTGGCGATCGGGAACTCCGCCATGTAGCCGTAGCCGCCGTGCAGCTGCACGCCCTGGTTGACGATCTTGTTCTGGAGCTCGGTGGCCCACCACTTGATCATCGCGGCGTCGACGGCGGTCAGCGCGCCGTCGAGGTGGCGGCGCACGCAGTCGTCGAGGAACGCGCGGGCGACCCGGGCCTCGGTGGACATCTCCGCGATCAGGAAGCGGTTGTGCTGGAACGTGCCGATCGGCCGCCCGAACGCCTCGCGCGTCTTCGCGTAGTCGAGGCACATCTCGACGACGGCCTCGATCGCGGCCACGGCCTGGGCGCCGATGATGAGCCGCTCCTGGGGGAGGTTCTGCATCAGGTAGAGGAAGCCCTGGCCCTCCTCGCCGAGCAGGTTGGTCTTCGGTACCCGGACGTCGGTGAACGACAGCTCGGCCGTGTCCTGGGCGTGCAGCCCGATCTTGTCGAGGTTGCGGCCCCGCTCGAAGCCCTCCATGTCACGCTCGACGACGAGCAGGCTGATGCCCTGGTGACCGGCGTCGGGGTCGGTCCGCGCGACCACGACCACCAGGTCGGCGAGGATGCCGTTGCTGATGAAGGTCTTCGACCCGTTGACGACGTAGTGGTCGCCGGCGTCCAGCGCGGTCGTCCGGACTCCCTGGAGGTCCGAGCCGGCACCCGGCTCGGTCATGGCGATCGCGGTGACGATCTCGCCGCTGACGCAGCCGGGGAGCCAGCGCTGCTTCTGCTCCTCGGTCCCGAGGCTCGTGAGGTAGGGGACGATGATGTCGGTGTGGACGGAGAAGCCCGGTCCGGAGGCGCCGCACCGGGTCTGCTCCTCGGAGAGCACGACGTTGAAGCGGAAGTCGCCGATGCCGGCGCCGCCGTACGCCTCGGGGACGTCGAAGCAGAGCAGGCCTGCCTCGCCGGCGGCCCGCCAGAGCTCGCGGGGGACGATCCCGTCGGTCTCCCACTGTTCGTGGTGCGGGACGACCTCGCGCTCGTAGAAGGTCCGGGCGGTCTTGCGGAAGTCCTCGTGCTCGTCGAGGTAGAGCGGCTGGTGGGCGCTCACGCGACCCACTCCTTGACCTGCGCGACGGTGCCGGCGGGGTCCTCGCTGGCCGGCATCACGGTGAGGTGGGTGACCCCGGCCTCCCGGAAGGCCGCGATCCGCTCCTTCACGTACGACGCGGGGCCGACCAGGTTGCACGCCTCGAGCCACTCGGTCGGGACCTTCGCCTCGGCCTCCTTCTTGCGACCGGCGAGGTAGAGGTCCTGGATCTCCTCGGCCTCCTGCTCGTAGCCGTAGGACCGGGCCACGTCGTTATAGAAGTTCTTGCCCTTGGCGCCCATCCCCCCGACGTAGAGCGCGAACAGCGGCCGCGCGAAGTCGAGCAGCTCCTTGGTCTCCGGGCCCTCACCGATGGCGACCATGCCGCCGGCGGTGATCTGCAGCGGGCCGAGCTCGGGAGCGCGGGTCGCGCGCCCCGCCGCGAGGGCGTCACCCCAGACCAGGTGCGACTTCTCGGGGTGGAAGAGGTGGGGGATCCAGCCGTCGGCGATGGAGGCGGCCTGCTCGACCGACTTCGGGCCGAGGGCCGCGATCCAGATCGGGATCGAGTCGCGCTCGGGGTGGGTGAGGATCTTCAGCGGCTTGCCGAGTCCGGTGACCGCGCCGTCCTCCTTCGTCAGCGGCAGCTTGAAGGTGCCGTCGTTGACGAGCTTCTCCCGCTTGAGGCCGCGGCGGACGAGGTCGATGATCTCGGCCGTCCGCGCCAGCGGCTTGCTGTACGGCACGCCGTGCCAGCCCTCGATGACCTGCGGCCCGGACGCGCCGAGACCGAGGATCGCTCGTCCGCCGGAGACGTTGTCCAGGCCGGCGGCGGTCTGCAGCAGCGTGCCGGGCGTCCGGGAGTAGATGTTGAGGATCGCCGAGCCGATCTCCACGCGCTCGGTGCGCGCCGCGAGGTAACCCATCAGCGTGGGCGAGTCGAAGCCGTAGGCCTCGGCCACCCACACCACGTCGATCCCGGCCCGCTCCAGCCCGGCGAGCTGGTCGGCCGCGGTCCGCGGGTTGCCGTCGTACATCAGGGAGTAGGAGAGCTTCACCGCGTCATCGTGACAGTAACGCTGTCACGGTTTCAAGGATGATCTCAGTGCCGGCCGTTCCAGGAATCCCCGAGGGCGGCGTGGGAGCCGCCCGCCTGGCGTCAGTGGGAGGCCACGAAGACGTGGTGCTCCTGGGTGACCAGCGCGACGTGGCCGCGCAGGTCGCCCAGCGGCAGCTCGACCAGGCCCACCCCGCCGACCGTCACGGCGCCGGTCCGCGGTGGGTGGATGCCCGCGAGCAACCGGCCCAGGGTCGACTTGCCGGCACCCGACGGGCCGACCATGGCGATCCGCTCGCCGACCGCCGACGTCGAGGTCGACGCCGTGCAGCACGTCGCGCCCCTCGACGTAGGCGAACCGGACGTCGTCGGCCTCGATCCGCTCGCCCGTCGGCTGCGCACCGCTGACCTCGCGGTCGTCGGGCACGAGCGCGACGCCGAGCAGCCGGGCCAGCGACGCGGCACCCATCTGGAGCTCGTCGAGGATGCTGACGATCCGGTCGACCGGGTCGATCAGCATCTGCACGTACAGCGTCGCGGCCGTGACGTCGCCGAGCGAGACCTCGCCCCGGGTGTAGAGCCACCCGCCGAGCAGCAGGGTCATCACCGTCGGCAGCAGGTAGGCGATCTCCATGTTGGGGAAGAACACGGTGCGCAGGAACAGCGTGTAGCGCTCGGCGCGCGAACGACTCCTCGATGTCCCGGTCGACCTGCCCGACCCGCTCGTCGCCGAGGTCGAGCGCCTCGACGGTGCGGGCGCCCTCGACGGTCTCGGTGAGCGTCGCGTTGATGACGGAGTACGACGCGGACTCGCGCAGGTAGCCGTCCTTGGCCCGGGCGAGGTACCAGCGCAGGCCGATCACCAGCGGCGGCACGCCCAGCAGGCACGGGAGCACCACCCACCACCCGACCGAGCAGCGCCGCGACGAAGGTCAGCACCGCCGTCACCACGGCGATCGTCCACTCGGGCAGCGCGTGCCGGACCGACCAGCCGAGCTGGTCGACGTCGCGGCTGGTGCGGGTGAGCAGGTCGCCGGAGCCGGCCGACTCGACGACCCCGACCGGCAGGGCGAGGGCGTTGCCGACGAAGTCCTCGCGGAGCTCGGCCAGCACCTGCTCGCCGAGCACCTGGCTGAGAGTAGCGGGCGTAGCGGGTCAGCACCGTCTGGAGCGACCAGGAAGGCGGCGAGCAGCAGCACGATCCGGTCGACCGTGCCGGCGGTCGTCCCGCCCTCGACCGACTCGACGAGGTCGCCCAGCAGCCGGGGTGCCGCCAGCGCGGCCAGGGCGGCGGTGGCGTGCAGCGCGAGCGCGCCCCACAGCAGCCGCGGGTGGCGGCGGGCGAGAGTCGACGGCGTACCGACGGACGTCGGGGCCGTCGGCGATCGGGAAGGGAGATCCTCATCGGCGCCGTCCTCCTCGGCCTCGCGCGTGACCACGCGCGCGGTACGCCGGGTCGACGGTCGAGCAGCTCGAGCGTGGGTGCCGGTGGCGGCCACCCGGCCGTCGCGCAGGAACGCCACCGCGTCGACGAGCGTCGAGCATCAGCGGGCTGCTGGTCGCCACGACCGTGGTGCGGCCGGCGCGGTGCTCGCGCAGCCGGGCCGCGATCCGGGCCTCGGTGTGGGCGTCGACGGCGGAGGTCGGCTCGACGAGCACCAGCACCTCGGGATCCGCCAGAGAGCGCGCGGGCCAGCACCAGCCGCTGCCGCTGGCCGCCGGAGAAAGCTGCGGCCCCGCTCGGTCTACCTCGGCGTCGAGGCGGTCCGGCAGGGCGTCGAGGATGTCCTCCGCGCTGGCCGTGGCGAGAGGCACGCGTCGACCGCCGCCGACGCCTCGCACGTCGAGCCGGTCGCCCAGCCGTCCGGCGAACAGGTGCGAGCCGGTGTCCGAGACGACCACGCGGCGTCGTACCTCCGCGCGAGGCGAGGTGGGTCAGCGGCGTGCCGCCGAGCGACACGTCGTCGTCGACCTCCGCGGCGCACAGGCCCAGCCGGTCGCTCGACCTGCACGGTCTCGTCGGGACGCTCCGAGACGATCGCGGTGAGCAGGCCGGGCTCGAAGCGCAGCCCGGTGCGGGCGTCGGCCAGCACGCTCCCGGAGCGGGGGACGGCGCGGGCTCGGCCGGGTCGACGTGAGTCGGGGTCGAGCGCGAGGACGGTGCAGATCCGCCGAGGCGGCCACGCTGCCGCGGATCAGCTTGTCGGCGTACTCGGTCGCGGTGCGCAGCGGGATCAGCAGGAAGGCGGAGTAGCCGTAGAACGCGACCAGCTCGCCCGGGGTGATCGAGCCGCTCGACGGCGCGCGCGGCCTCCGAGCCAGACCACGACCACCACGAAGAGGCCGGGCAGGAAGACCTGGAGCGCCTCGAGCACCGACTGGAGCCGGGCGACCGCGACGCCGGCGCCGCGGACCGTCTGGGACTCGCGGCGGTAGCGGTCGTGGAAGACCTGCTCGCCGCCGATCCCGCGCAGCACGCGCAGGCCGCTGACGATGTCGGTGGCGGTGTTGGCGAGCTGACCCATCAGGGCTCGCTGGTGCGCTGGAGCGCGTCTGCAGAGGGTCGCAGGAGCGGGCCGATCATCAGCATCAGCACGGGGATGCCGATCAGCACCACCAGCCCGAGGGTGACCGAGGTGCTGGAGCAGGATCACCGAGCGAGCGAGGTGATCGTGATCGCGAGGGGGAAGGCCAGCACGAAGGCCAGGCCGAGCACGAGGTCGCGCAGGGTGATCGTCATGGCCCCAGCGTGGGCGCGCCACGCCACCGGCAGGCGTGGACGACATGGCGCGCGGGTGAACGTCAGAGGGCGAGTCCCTCGACGACCTCGGCTCCCGGGAGCTCCCCGACCAGCCGGCCCGGGACGACCAGCTTGGAGCGACGCACGCCGGAGCCGATCAGCACCAGGTCGGTCGTGAGGACCCGCTCGTCGACCAGCAGCCGCCAGCCGGCGGGCAGTCCGACCGGCGTGATGCCGCCGTACTCCATCGAGGACTCCTCGACCGCCCGATCCATCGCGAGGAAGGAGCACTTGCGGACGTCGAGCAGCCGCTTCACCCGGTTGTTGACGTCGGCGCGGGTGTCGGAGCGGACGACGCACGCGGCGATCCGCTCCTCGCCGTCGCGCTTCCCGGCCACCACCACGCAGTTGGCGCCGGCGTGGAGGGGGACGGCGTACGCCTCGGAGCAGGCGGCGGTGTCGGCCAGCTCGGGGTCGATGGCCGCGACGTACGCCGCGTCGGCGTGCGGCCAGGCCGCCAACGCCGAGCGGACCTGCTCGGCGAGCAGGTCCGGTCGGGAGGTGGCGCGGTGCAGGTCGAGGGTCCCCAGGGTCAGGCTCACGCGCCCACCCTAGGCACCGTCAGGATCGACGTCGGGCCGCGACCGCCATCGCGACCAGGCCGGCAGCGCCGGCGCTGACCCACGGGATCGGCATCAGCCAACGGATGTCGCCGTCCTCGACGACGTTGCCGGCGATCAGGGCCCAGACCAGGACCATGCCCGCGAAGGCGATGCCCATCACCAGGTGGCCGACGTTGACCTGGTGACGCCACCGGTGCCGCTCGTCGGACTCGTGGGACTCGGTCTGCCACGAGTCGGTGTCGTAGCGGTAGGTGTCGTGGTTCTCGGTCATGGTCGTCACTCCGTCTCGACGGTGATCTGGCCGACCTCGAGGTTGGCCTCGATGGTCAGGGTGGGGTCGGTGGCGGCGCTGCGCCAGGTCTCGGTCACGTGGGTGTCGAACCCACCCCCGTCGCGCCGGTCGAAGAGCCGGTAGCCACCGGGACCGTCGATGTCGGCGACGACCTCGACGTTCATGTCCTCGGGGACGGTGACCACGATCTCGCCGACGTTGCTGCTCAGCTCGAGGGTGCGGCCGTCGAGCTCCCCGGGGTCGTCCAGCCGGGTCAGGTCGAGGACCAGCGAGCCGGTGTCGACGCGGTAGGTGTCGGACACCTCCTGCGACGAGGACGGGTGGTACTCGTAGCGTTCGCCGTCCCAGCGGTCGGCGGCGGTCGCGGCGGCCAGGCCGAGGCTGGCGACCAGACCGAGCGCGATCAGCCCACCGGCGCGGCCCAGCACCGAGCCGACCAGCAGCATGGCGGCGATGACGCCCACGGCCAGCGCGGCGTACGCCGAGTCGGCGACCGCGAGGCCGGCCCCGTCGAGGATGCCCAGCACGCCCTCGGCGACGCCGATCAGCAACAGGGTGAACCAGAAGAGGATCGGGCCACGCTTGCGCGGGTCACGAGGCCGGGGGGCGTAGGTCGGGGCGACCGGAGCCGTCGGCTCGCCGCCGTCCGGGGCGGCGTCGGCCGTGTAGGCCCTGGGGTACGCCGAAGGACGGGCGGCCGCGCTGGCACGCTTGTCGCGGCTGCGGCTGAGCCAGACGAAGGCGACCAGCCCGATGATGGCCAGCGGCCACGGGAACCAGTCGCCGCCCCACGAGTCGCCGACCAGGGCCAGCACCGCGATCACCCCGAGGGCGACGAGGGCGATGGTGCGGCTGCGCTCGTCGAGGTTGACGGGCGCGCGGTCGCGGTCCTCCTCGGGCACGAGCGCCCAGCAGGCGGCGTACAGGATCAGGCCGGCGCCGCCGAAGAAGGCGAGGACGACGAAGCCCACGCGCAGCAGGAGAGGGTCGACGTCGAGGTGGCGGGCCAGGCCGCCGGCGACTCCGGCGACCTTGCGGTCGGTGACGCTGCGGCGCAGGCGGCCGAGGTCACGGACCTCGTCGCGGCTGACGCGGGGGCCGCCGGATGCCTCGGTCGAGCCCTCGGTCGGAGCGTCGGTCGCAGCGTGGGTCGGGGCGTCGGTCGGGGCGTCGGCCGGGGACTCGGCGGGCGGAGGAGGAGGTGTGGTGGTCATGTCATCCAGCGTGGGGCGTCGGGAGGCCCCGGGCCATCGGGGACGACCCTGATCATGCCCTCTTCCGTGGCTCCGCGCCTCAGGGTCGGATCGGGGGTCGTTTCGGGGGTCGGGCCGGGGTTCGCCTCATGGTCGGGCCCCCTGCGCTGTGTGACGATGGACGACGAGATGAGTACCACTGTCGACCCGGGCGTCCGCCGTGCCACCCGCGACACCCAGGAGCCGATCATCGGCGGGGTCGCGGGCGGTCTCGCACGCCACCTGGCCCTGCCCGTGCTCTGGGTCCGGATCTTCTTCGTGCTCACCACGACCCTCGGCGGCCTCGGCGTCTTCCTGTACGGCGCGCTCTGGATGGTGCTGCCCGGCGACGCCGGCTTCCAGCGGGCCGCCCCGGGCATCGAGGGCGCGACCCGCGACGGCCGTCGGCAGGGCCGGATCCGCCGGCTCGTCACCGACGTCGGTCCGCTGCACGTGCTGTTCGCACTCGCGGTCGGTGCCGTGCTGCTCGCCGAGGCGCTGTTCGGCCAGGGCGCGTTCCTCTGGGCCGCCCTGTTCGGCGTGGGCGGCGTGGCCCTGCTGTGGCGGCAGGCCGACGAGGCGCAGCGCGAGCGCTGGCTCGACAGCACCGGTCGGGTCGACCCGGTCCGGGTCATCCTGGGCAACGGCGGCTGGGCGTCGTACGCACGGCTGGGCGCGGGTGTGCTCCTCATCGTGGGGGCCATGGTCCTGCTGTCGCTGCGCGGCGGCACGTCGTTGTCGCTGGCGCGCGACGTGGCGCTGGTGTCCCTGCTGGCCGTGGTCGGGCTCGGCGTCGTGGTGGGGCCGTGGATCTACCGGCTGGCGGCCGACCTGACGGCGGAGCGGGCCGAGCGGGTCCGGACCCAGGACCGCGCCGACGTCGCGGCCCACCTGCACGACTCGGTGCTGCAGACGCTCGCCCTGATCCAGAAGAACTCCCACGACTCCGGGACCGTCGCCCGGCTGGCCCGCTCCCAGGAGCGCGACCTCCGCGCCTGGCTCTACAGCGGCGAGTCGACCGACGAGAGCACGGTCGCCGGCGCGCTGCGCCGGGTCGCGGCGACCGTCGAGGACTCCCACGGCGTCCCCGTCGAGCTGGTCGTCGTCGGCGACCTGCCCTACGGCGAGGGGCTGTCGGCGGTCGTCAAGGCCACCGGCGAGGCAGTGACCAACGCCGCGAAGCACGCGGGGGTCGACCGGGTCGACGTCTACGCCGAGGTCACCGACGCCGAGGTCACCGTCTTCGTCCGTGACCGGGGCCGCGGCTTCGACCCGGGCACCATCCCCGATGACCGCTACGGCGTCCGCCAGAGCATCCACGACCGCATGGAGCGCCACGGCGGCCGTGCGGAGATCCGATCCACCCCCGGAGAGGGGACCGAGGTGCGGCTGCACCTCCCCGTCGTCCCAGGAGGCACCGATGACCAGTGAGACCACCCCCCAGCCGGTACGCGTCGTCCTCGTCGACGACCACGCGATGTTCCGCGGCGGGGTCCGCGGCGAGCTCGCCGCGGCCGCCGGATCCGTCGAGATCGTGGGTGAGGCCGGTGACGTCGACGAGGCGGTCACGGTGATCGACGCGCAGCGCCCCGACGTCGTGCTGCTCGACGTCCACCTGCCCGGCGGAGGCGGCGTCCAGGTCATCAAGCGGTCCCGGAGCGAGGAGACCCGCTACCTCGCCCTGTCGGTGAGCGACGCCGCCGAGGACGTGATCGGCACGATCCGCGGTGGCGCCCGGGGTTACGTCACCAAGACCATCACCGGCCCCGAGCTGGTCGACGCGATCCGCCGGGTCTCCGACGGCGACGCGGTGTTCTCGCCCCGGCTGGCCGGCTTCGTGCTGGACGCGTTCGCCGGCTCGATCGAGGTCGCGGCCGTCGACGAGGACCTCGACCGGCTCACCGATCGGGAGCGTGAGGTGATGCGGCTGATCGCCCGCGGCTACGCCTACAAGGAGGTTGCGAAGGAGCTGTTCATCTCCATCAAGACCGTCGAGACGCACATGTCCTCGGTGCTCCGGAAGCTCCAGCTGAGCTCGCGCCACGAGCTCACCCGCTGGGCCTCGGACCGGCACCTGCTCTGACCGGCTCACCCCGTCGGGTGTTTGACAACCCCTACCCGAATTCGCTTCGGTGAAGGGTCGTTTCCCGACTCGGAGAGAGGCACCACCCGTGGCCGAACCAGGTACTGCGAGCATCGACGGAGAGGCCGACGAGGGCGGCCTCAAGCGGTCCATCACCGGACGCCTGCTGTTCTTCTACGTCCTCGGCGACGTGCTCGGATCGGGCATCTACGTCCTGATCGGTGCGGTCGCGGGCGAGGTCGGGGGAGCCTTCTGGGCCGCCTTCGCCGTCGGCGTGACCGTGGCCGGCTTCACCGGCCTGGCCTACGCCGAGCTGGCCACGAAGTACCCCCAGGCGGCCGGGGCCTCGCTCTACGTCAACCGGGCCTTCAAGAACAAGGCGTTGACGTTCCTCACGACGGTGACCTACCTGTCGGCGACGTTCGCGGCCGCGGGCTCGCTCGCCGCCGGGTTCGCGAAGTACTTCGGCGAGGTCTGGGGCGCGCCCCCCGTGCTGCTCGTGATGATCGCGTTCATCCTCGTGCTCGCGCTCCTGAACTTCATCGGCATCACCGAGTCGGTGGTGGCCAACATGCTGATGACGTTCGTCGAGATCACCGGGCTGGTGATCGTGATGATCTGCGCGGTGATCTACATCGGCCAGGGCAAGGCCGACTTCGCGGTGCTGACGGACTTCAGCTCCGACGACAACATCATCTTCGCGATCATCGCCGGCGTCGCGCTCTCGTTCTTCGCCATGACCGGCTTCGAGAACGCCGCGAACGTGGCCGAGGAGACGATCGACCCCCAGAAGAACTTCCCGCGTGCCCTGGTCGGTGGCATGGCGGCCGCCGGCGTGATCTACGTGCTGGTGTCGATCTCCGCCGCGCTCACCGTCGACGTCCAGACGCTCGCCAACTCCGATGCCGCGCTGCTCGAGGTCATCAAGGCGGGCATCCTGCCGATCTCGGTGGCGGTGATGACGTTGGTCTTCGCGGTGATCGCGATGATCGCGATCACGAACACCACGCTGGTGCAGGTCGTCACCCAGTCGCGGATCCTGTACGGCATGGCCCGCGAGGACGTCGTCCCCGGCGCCTTCGCGAAGGTCCACGCCTCCCGTCGTAGCCCCGTCAACGCCCTGATCTTCAGCGCCGCCGTCGTGATCGCCCTGGTGGTCGTCGGGTCCCTGCTGAACGAGATCGGGCTCAAGGTGGACATCGTCGAGCGGCTGGCCGCCGTCACCGTGGTGCTGCTGCTCGTCGTCTACGCCGGCGTGATCGTCTCCTGCTTCAAGCTGCGCGGGCAGGACGAGTCCGACGAGACCTTCAAGGCCCCCAGCGGCCTCCTCGTGCTCGGCCTGGTCGGCAACGTGGTGCTCCTCTACTACGTGATCAGCACCGACCCCGGCTCGCTGCTCTGGTGTGCCGCCCTGATCGGGCTCGGGGGCGTGCTCTACGTCGTCGAGCAGGTCTTCGGCAGCAAGGGCACCGCCAGCCGTACCCCGACCAGCGAAGGAGCCTGATCGTGCACGTCATCGTCGCCACCGACGGCAGCCAGCAGTCGTTGCGGGCCGCCCAGCAGCTGAAGTCCTTCGCCGACCCGACGAAGATCACCGCCATCTCCGTGGTGGCGGTGATCCGGCCGCTCGCGGCCGTCGCCTTCGCCGACGACCTCGCGCCGGCCGACAAGAAGAAGGCCGACGCCGAGACCGGCGGCTTCCGCTCCTCGGCCGAGTCCGCGGTCGACGCGGTCGCGGCCGTCTTCGACGGCTGGGGCCCCAAGGTCACCAAGAAGATCCGCTCCGGCTCACCCGCCAACGAGATCATCAAGGCGGCGACCCAGGCCGGCGCCGGGCTGGTCGTGGTGGCCGCCGGAGGTCGCGGCATCAGTGACACGGTCCTGGTCGGCAGCACCGCCCAGCGCGTCCAGCACTACGCCCCCTGCCCCGTGCTCGTCGTCCGACCCGCTCCGAAGAAGCGCGGCAAGAAGTAGGGGCGCCGTGCGCGGGTGCGGGGGTTCGCGGCCCCCCAACCCCCGCCCGACACCTCCGAGCGGGGTCGGCGCGGTCGGCGCCGCGCCGTAGGGTTGGGACGACATGAGTACGTCCGCACCGCTGCCCGGTTTCGAGCACCTCGCCGCCTCCGCCGACCCGCCGCCGTCCCGGCGCGGTCCGAGCAGGGAGGAGCTGCTCGAGGGGCTCAACGACCCCCAGCGTGCGGCCGTGGTCCACGAGGGTGCGCCGCTGCTCGTGGTGGCCGGTGCCGGCTCGGGCAAGACCCGGGTGCTGACCCGGCGGATCGCGTGGCTGGTCAGCGAGCGGAAGGCCCACCCGGGCTCCATCCTGGCGATCACGTTCACCAACAAGGCCGCGGCGGAGATGAAGGTGCGCGTCGAGGCCCTCGTCGGCAAGCGCGCCCGGATCATGTGGGTCAGCACGTTCCACTCGTCCTGCGTGCGGATCCTGCGCAAGGAGATCGACAAGCTCGGCTTCAAGTCGTCGTTCTCCATCTACGACTCCGCCGACTCCAAGCGGTTGATGACGCTGGTCGCCAAGGACCTCGAGCTCGACCCCAAGCGCTACCCGCCGAACGTCCTGCTCAACTGGGCCTCCGACCACAAGAACGAGCTGCGTGACCCCGAGGAGGCCACCCGCGAGGCCCGCAACGGCTTCGAGGAGAGCTGCGCCTCGGCGTACACGAACTACCAGCGGCGGCTGCGCGAGGCCAATGCCCTCGACTTCGACGACCTGATCATGACCACGGTCCACCTGTTCCAGGCCTTCCCCGACGTGCGGGAGAACTATCGGCGCCGGTTCCGCCACGTGCTCGTCGACGAGTACCAGGACACCAACCACGCCCAGTACGCCCTGATCCACCAGCTCTGCGCCGACGACCCCGAGGACCTCGACCCCGAGGCCGAGCGGGTCCCGCCGAGCGAGCTGATGGTCGTCGGCGACGCCGACCAGTCGATCTACGCCTTCCGCGGGGCCAACATCCGCAACATCCTCGACTTCGAGCAGGACTTTCCCCAGGCCCAGACGATCCTGCTCGAGCAGAACTACCGGTCGTCGCAGACCATCCTCAACGCCGCCAACTCCGTCATCGGCCACAACAAGGGCCGCAAGCCCAAGCTGTTGTGGTCCGACGCCGGCCCCGGCGAGCGGATCGTGGGGTACGTCGCGGACGACGAGCGCGACGAGGCGCGGTTCGTCAGCGAGGAGATCGACACCCTCACCGACGCCTCGGGCGTGCGGGCCGCCGACGTCGCGGTCTTCTACCGCACCAACGCGCAGTCACGGGTCTTCGAGGAGGTGTTCATCCGCACCGGCCAGCCCTACAAGGTCGTGGGCGGGGTGCGCTTCTACGAGCGCCGCGAGGTGCGCGACGCGGTCGCCTACCTGCGGATGCTGGTGAACTCCGACGACGAGATCTCGCTGCGCCGGGTCCTCAACACCCCCAAGCGCGGCATCGGCGACCGTGCCGAGGCGATGGTCGCCGCGTACGCCGAGCGCGAGCGGGTCACCTTCTGGGAGGCGCTGCGGCGGGCCGAGGAGGCTCCCGGGCTGGTGTCGCGCTCCCTCAACGCGATCCGCGGCTTCGTCGGACATGGTCGAGGAGCTCCAGTCGATGGTCGACGCGGGGGAGCGGCCCGACGTGGTGCTCGAGAGCGTGCTCGACCGCTCGGGCTACCTCGCCGAGCTCGAGGCCTCCGACGACCCCCAGGACGAGACCCGGCTGGAGAACCTCGCCGAGCTCGTGGCCGTCGCGCGGGAGTTCTCCGACGACCCGGTCGCCGGGCCCTCGGCCGATCCCACCGACGTCGACGCCGGTACGGTCGCGCCCGGGCTGGCCGACTTCCTGGAGCGGGTCGCGCTGGTCGCCGACACCGACCAGATCCCCGACACCCCCGACGGCGACGACTCCGGGGTGGTCACGCTGATGACCCTCCACACCGCCAAGGGCCTGGAGTTCCCGGTCGTCTTCCTCACCGGGCTCGAGGACGGCGTGTTCCCCCACTCGCGCTCGCTGGGCGACCAGCCGGAGCTGGAGGAGGAGCGTCGGCTCGCCTACGTCGGCGTCACCCGGGCCGAGCAGCGGCTCTACCTCTCCCGTGCCGTGGTCCGGTCCGCGTGGGGTGCGCCCTCCCACAACCCCGCGTCCCGGTTCCTCGACGAGATGCCGGTCGACCTCGTCGACTGGCGTCGTACCGAGGCCGCCCAGGCGCAGTGGGGCCGTCCCGACCTCGCCAGCGGCAGCCGGGCGTGGAGCCAGCCCACCGCGGCGGGTCGGCGCAACTTCTCCGCTGCCGCAGCCCGCGCCGACGCGGCCTCGAAGGCCACGCGGACCCGCGAGGTGCCGACGCTGGCCCCGGGCGACCGGGTCCTGCACGACTCCTTCGGCATGGGCACCGTCGTCGCGGTCGAGGGCGCCGCGGAGAAGGCGGTCGCCTCGATCGACTTCGGCAGCGAGGGCGTCAAGCGGCTGCTGCTCCGCTACGCCCCCGTCGAGAAGCTTCGTGCGGCTGCGAAGCGCCCGAGAACCGCCGATGGTGGCCGAGGCGAGACCGGCGGTGAGTCTTGCCGAGACCGTTACCCAGGACCCGGGCTGTCTCGGCCTCCGTCAGGTCCTCGTAGTAGCGCAGCACCAGCACCGTCCGCTGCCGCATGGTCAGCTCGGCCAGGGCACGCTCGAGGTCCAGGTGGACGTCCGGGTCGCCGCCGGAGGTCGCCGGGGCGTCCGGTCCCGGCCAGAAGATCTCCACGACCCGACGCCGTCGCCACCGCGACACGTTCTCGGTGTAGAGGATCCGCCGCACGTACGGCTCCGGGCCGCCCTCGATCCGGTCCCAGGCCTTGGCGGCCTTGAACAGCGCCGTCTGGACGAGGTCCTCGGCGAGCTGGTGGTCATGGGTGAGGAGGTACGCCGTGCGGGTCAGGCCGGGGTGCGCGCGAGGACGAACTCGTTGAACGCTGCCTCGTCGGCCATGTGTGCCATGGGTGAGCCTCCTGACCCTCACCCATGATGACGCTCAGAAGGGCTCTGGCGGAGGTCGCCGTCGTCGAGGAAGGCTCACCGGGTCTCGACACGCCGGTTCCGTCCCTTCGCGGGCTCAGGGACGGACGGCTCGCTCGACCACCATCAGTCGGCCCGCTGGCGCGGTCCGACTCAGGGAGTGACCCCGTGCACGATGAACGCGGCGTAGGGGTCGACCGGGTCGCCGCCACCGGGGCGGACCTCCACGTGGAGGTGGGAGCCGGTCACGTTGCCGGTGGAGCCGACGGCGCCGATGATGTCGCCGGCCCGGACCTCCTGGCCCTCCGAGACGCCGATGCTGCTCTGGTGGCAGTACCAGATCTCGGTACCGTCATCGAGGGTGACGACCGTCTTGTTGCCGTAGGAGCCGTCGTAGCCGGCGGAGGTGACCACGCCGTTGGCGATGGCCATGATCTGCTGGCCCTCGACGCCGTTGAAGTCGAGGCCGGTGTGGTAGCTGGCCCACAGGCCGTAGTCGCCGAACTCGGCGGTCGTGATCGACGGGCTCAGCGGAAGGACCCACTGGTTGAGCTCGATCTTCTTCGACTGCTCCTCGGTCAGCTGCGCCAGCCGGGCGAGGGCGGCGTCGCGCTGCTTGGTCATCGCCTCGGCCTCGGCCACCAGGTCGGCGTCGGCCGCGTCGGCCAGCGCGTCGCGGCGGGAGTCGCGCGAGAGCGTCGATCGACCCTCCAGCGCGTCGCTGCTCGACTGGCCGCTGGCACCGCTGAGCGCGTTCGCGGCGACCAGGCGGTGGTTGCCGGCGGGCGTGAGGTCGGAGTCCGACATCGTGACAGCGCCACCCGCGGAGATGGAGAGGGCTGCGAGGCCGAGGAGCACCGGGACCGAGGGCAGACCACGGAACAGGGAGCCTCGCGAGCCGGTGTGCTTGCTGGCCTTCCGACGTCCGGGAGCGTCCGAGACGGGCGCAGCAGCGACCCGCTGAGGGGTCGGCTCGGACGTACGGCGAGTGCCGCGACGATCCGCTCGGTGGTTACCCATAGGGGTGAAAAATGCTTCCAGGTCGGGGGCGGTCTGGGCCGGGAGACAACGAGAAAGGACTGTAACGGATCGATCACGCCCGAGGGAAACCCGAACTGCACCATTGTGGATGGTATGTGGCCCGATTGGGGACAGTCTGTGGATGAAACGGTCGGAACCCGCCCACCGGACCGACGTGTGGATCACTGCACCGATGTGCGGAGCTCCACTGGCGGCGTGCCGAGGGGCGCGCGGATTCCGCCCCGCGACCCGACCTGCCGTGACCCGCGACACGGGGCTAGGGTGCGAAGCCCGTACCCACGCATGCGAGCTGAACGAAGGACTGGGCGAACAGTGGACTTGATGGAGTACCAGGCAAAAGAGCTCTTTGCCAAGCATGGAGTGGCCGGCGCGCTCGGCATCACCGTGGAGACCCCCGAGGACGCTCGCGCGGCCGCGGAGGAGATCGGTGGCGTCGTCGTCGTCAAGGCCCAGGTGAAGGCCGGAGGTCGCGGCAAGGCCGGTGGCGTCAAGGTCGCGAAGTCCCCGGAGGAGGCTGAGGAGGCCGCCCGCGCGATCCTCGACCTCGAGATCAAGGGCCTGCCGGTGAACCGCGTGCTCGTGGTCCCCGGCGCCTCGATCGAGGAGGAGTACTACTTCTCCTTCCTGCTCGACCGCTCGAACCGGACCTACCTGTGCATCGCCAGCGTCGAGGGCGGGGTGGAGATCGAGGAGGTCGCCAAGACCAACCCCGACGCCGTGAAGAAGATCCCGATCGACGCCGGCACCGGCGTGGACGCCGCGAAGGCGGCCGCGATCGTGGACGAGGCCGGCTTCCCGGCCGTGCTGCGCGACCAGGCGATCGAGATGGTCCAGCAGCTGTGGACCGTCTTCACCGAGGAGGACGCCACGCTGGTCGAGGTCAACCCGCTCGCGCGGCTGACCGGCGACAAGCTCGAGGCCCTCGACGGCAAGGTGTCGCTCGACGAGAACGCTGAGTTCCGCCACGAGGACCACGCGCAGTTCGCGATCCGCGAGGAGTCCGACCCGCTCGAGGCCAAGGCCAAGGACAAGGGCCTCAACTACGTCAAGCTCGACGGCGCGGTCGGGATCATCGGCAACGGCGCGGGTCTGGTCATGTCGACCCTCGACGTGGTCGCCTACGCCGGCGAGGCGCACGGCGGGGTCAAGCCCGCCAATTTCCTGGACATCGGTGGCGGCGCCAACGCCCAGGTGATGGCCGACGGCCTCGACGTGATCCTCAACGACGTCCAGGTCAAGAGCGTCTTCGTGAACGTCTTCGGCGGCATCACCGCCTGCGACGAGGTCGCCAACGGCATCAAGGGTGCCCTGGAGATCCTCGGCGACGAGGCGACCAAGCCGCTCGTGGTCCGGCTCGACGGCAACAACGTCGACGAGGGCCGACGCATTCTCGACGAGCTGGACCACCCGCTGGTGACGCAGGTCGACACCATGGACGGCGCGGCCGACAAGGCTGCCGAGCTGGCGAACGCGGGAGGCAACTGAGATGTCGATCTACCTGAACAAGGACTCCAGGATCATCGTCCAGGGCATGACCGGTGGGATGGGCTCCAAGCACACCACCCTCATGCTCGACGCCGGCTCGAACATCGTCGGCGGCGTGAACGCCCGCAAGGCCGGCACCTCGGTCGAGCTCGCCGGCAAGGAGCTGCCGGTCTTCGGCAGCGTCACGGAGGCGATGGCCGAGACCGGTGCCGACGTGTCGGTGCTGTTCGTCCCGCCGGCGTTCACCAAGGACGCCTGCATCGAGGCCATCGACGCCGGCATCGGCCTGCTCGTGGTCATCACCGAGGGTGTGCCGGTGCAGGACTCCGCGGAGGTCTTCGCCTACCTCGAGGGCAAGTCCACCCGGATGATCGGTCCGAACTGTCCCGGCATCATCACGCCGGGGGAGTCGCTGGCCGGCATCACGCCGCACACCATCTGCGGCACGGGTCCGATCGGGCTGGTCTCGAAGTCGGGCACGCTGACCTACCAGATGATGTTCGAGCTGCGGGACTTCGGCATGTCGACCGCCATCGGCATCGGCGGCGACCCGATCATCGGCACCACGCACATCGACGCCCTCGAGGCCTTCGAGAACGACCCCGACACCCTGGCGATCGTGATGATCGGCGAGATCGGAGGCGACGCCGAGGAGCGTGCGGCGGCCTACATCAAGGACCACGTGACCAAGCCGGTCGTCGGCTACGTCGCCGGGTTCACGGCTCCCGAGGGCAAGACCATGGGTCACGCCGGTGCGATCGTGTCCGGCTCGTCGGGCACCGCCCAGGCGAAGAAGGAAGCGCTCGAGGCGGTCGGGGTGAAGGTCGGCAAGACGCCGTCCGAGACGGCTGCGCTGATGCGCGAGATCGTCGCCACCCTCTGACACGCACGACGTAGGACGGGTGAGGGGCCGGACCGCGAGGTCCGGCCCCTCGCCGCGTCCGGGGTCTCACCTGACGCCGTACCTCTCGCCGCTGGCCGCGATGATCGAGGCCCGCGACCCCGCGCTGCTGCGGATCAGCGGTGCGGGCGGCTCGTGGCCCGACCGCTCGAGCACGGTCGCCCTGCGCGTGATGAAGAGGACCTGCTCGGGCGCATCCTCCACCACGGCATCCCGGGGGACCGAGTAGTGCGTGATGTGGGCGCCCTGGTCGAGCAGCCGTGGAAGATAGCTGCCGAACCACTGCTCCAGAAGCGCGCGGGAGGCACACCCGCACGAGAGTCGGTCCGCACCAGGGTGCAGCTCGAAGATGCCGGGGTCACGCGGGTGCGGGTGCGTCACGCAGTGCTCGGCCTCCATGTGTCGGACGATCTCCTCCGCCTCGGCAGTCAGCCACTGCGAGGTGTAGGGGCCGAGCCACTCGATCCGCGCGCCGGGAGGTTGCGCGAACTCGAGGCGCCAGACGCTCATGGACCCGGTGGACACCCGGTGACCCTAGCCACGGCCGGTCAGCACCGCTCGTGGGTCTGGTGGCAGATCGCGTCCACGACCGAGGCGGCTGCCCGGGCCTGCTCGCGGACCTGGTCGTCCGCGGCGCCGGAGCCGCCCTCGTTGGACGTGAGGTCGAGCAGCACGATCTCGCCGACTCGGACGACCTGGAGCACGGTGAGTCCGATGGCGGGAGCCCCGTCGTACTCCGACCACGTCACCAGGGTGTGCCCCTCCTGGCCCGCGCCGAGGTCGCGGACGGACTGCACCGAGGTGAATCCGTCGCCGCCGTCGTGCCGGGGACAGGACTCCCACGCGGCGACGAGGGAACCGGCGACGTCGCCGGCCGTCTCGGCGTCGGGGAACTGCAGCAGCTCGCGGGCGCGGAAGTCCTCGACGTTGGTCCACCGCGCGGCCAGCCGGTCGTCGTAGCCGGTCGGCTCGAGGTCCTCGCCGCACACCCAGACCGGCATCGGCTCGAGTCCTCGCGACGGCCCGGCGAGCCCGTAGCGGCGGCCCGGCTCGGCCAGATCGTCCTCGGGGTAGCCCGATGCCAGGGGGATCGACTCGAGGTCGATGCTCGCCGGCGGGTCAGCCGCGTCCGGAGAGGCGTCCGGAGAGGTCTCGGGAGCGACCTCCGGCGACGCGCTGCGCTCGACGCCGCAGCCGGCGGCTCCGACGACCAGGACGGCGGTGAGGGCGAGCGCAAGAGTTCTCATGCGCTGGTGACGCACCGGAGGTGTCGAAAGTTGCCGTCGTCAGCGTCGGTGCGGGAGGTGCGCAAGGCGGTCCGTCGCGCGGCGCAGCAGGGAGGCGAAGGCGCCCGGTGGCATGTCGACGCCGCGGTCGGCCACGAAGCCCACCTGGCCGATCGCGCCGTCGACCCGCGCGATGCCCATCAGGTAGGTGACCGACTCCTGGTCGTTCACCTCGGAGGTGACCCTCCAGATCGAGACGTCACGGTCCTTCGTGGAGCTGGTCGCGACCGAGGTGACATCGGTGGCGGCGTCGCGGTCGGAGCAGCTCGACATCTTCTGTCGGATGTCGGCGACGAACTCGCTCGCGCGCCGCGAGGACATGGTGCCGACGGTCTCGGTCAGGCCGAAGGAGGCCTCCAGCTGGGCCTCCGGGACGAGGAAGGTCCGGGTGACGGCGTTGCTGATGTAGCCGGCGGTGAACTCGGTCCGGTCGCAGCGGGTGGACGCCGTGTTGCTGCGGGCCTCGCGGGCCACGGTGCCGACCCACGGCTTGCTGACCCCGGTGACCGGGGGCAGGTCGGCCTCGACGAGCAGGCCCGGCACCTCGCCGACCCGGACCGGCGCCACCGACTCCGCGCTCGGCTCCTCGGTGCAGCGGGCGTTCGGCGTGGTCGAGCACAGCGAGTCGATCGCGTCACCGAGGAGCCGGACGCCGGCCTTCACGTCGGCACCGTCGTCGGCCGGGTTGCGGGTCAGCGTCGTGGTCACGATCTGACCGGTGCGGGCGACGCCGACGAGGTAGATCTCGCCGTCGCCCTTCCAGCTGCGGAGCCGGAACATCATGGCCTCGTCGCCGACGCCGGTCACCGCCATCGTGTCGATCAGCTGGGTCCGCGGGGTCACGCAGCCGCCGTACCAGCGCAGGATCCGCTCCCAGGCCCGGCGGGAGTGCTGGGTGGTCGACGACAGCTCGGCGTACTGCACGGCCGAGACGCCGCGCCTGCCGCTGTCGAAGGTCCGTACCAGGGTCGAGACGCCCTGCGGGTCGGCGTACCGCTCCTGCTGGCAGGGCGCGACCCGGCCGGTCCCCTCGGAGTTGTCGGAGGTCTCGCCCTCGAGCCAGCCGTCGCCTCCGACCACGTCGCCGACCTCGTCGGCCTCGAGCAGCCGGGCAGCGGTGAAGGCGGCGAGCGGATCCCCGGCGGTGCCGGCGACGGTGGTGTCGTCCTTGCCCACGAACGGGGTGCCCTCGAGGGTCGAGCCGCTCACCACGGTGCCGGTCACCACGACGGCGGCGACGGCGGCGGCCGCGCCGACGAGGGTGTGCGTGCGACGACGGGCGGCGCCGGACCGGCGCAGGATGGAGGCTCGGGGGAGCCGGGTGTCGGCCACGAGCGTGCCGAGCTGGGCGAACATCGCGGGCACCGCGTCGGCGGTCACCTCCCGCTGCGCGCAGAACTTCTCCGTCGCCGCGGTCGTGAGCCGGGCCGCCTCACCCACCGGGAGGCCCAGCTCGCGGGCCCGCTCGATCGCCTCGAGGGATGACGTCTGCTCCAGCACCAGCGCCTTGCGCTGGGTCAGGGAGAGCGTCCCGAGGGCGTCGAAGGTGGCGCGCGCGTCGGCGTCCAGGCTCTTGTCGCGGTGCCAGATCCGGGCGGTGTGGCGGCGCTGGGCCTGTGCCCACGCGTGCGGGCGGACCCACGCCTCGGCGTCGCCGAGGCGGCTGACCTTGCGCCAGTGGTGCCACGTCACGATGAAGGAGTCGCGGACCGCCGAGCGGGCCGCCGGCAGGTCTCCGGTGAGGGCGTAGGTCTGGAGCAGCAACCGCGCGCGGGCGTCCTTGTAGAACGCGTCGAAGGCCTCGGGCTGGATCATGACCGATCCACTGTACGAGCGTTCCGGGTCCTGGCGCACACCGGCGTGGGAGCGCGGAGGCCGCTCGGAGCCGGGTGATGATGGCGGGGCCATGACCTCGTTGCTCCCGGCCCCGACCCGTGCTCCCCGCCAGGCCGCCGATCCCCGGCACCGACGGCCGCTGGTCGCCGTGGCCGCCCTCGGCGGCGTCGCCGCGGCCCTGGCGCTGCTGGTCCTCTGCCTCGGCGTGGCCGTCATCGGATGGTTCGCCAGCGATGCCGCCTCCCACGGAGCGCCCCGCGACGCGCTCCGGGTCGGCGCCCTGGGCTGGCTGATGGCGCACGGCTCCGGGATCCGGGTCGCCGGCACGACCGTCACCGTCGTGCCGCTGCTGCTGACCCTGCTGGCGGCGTGGTCCGCCTGGCGGGTCGGGCACCGGGTCGGCACCTCGATCTCCGGGCACGGCCCCGACGCCGACCAGATCGCCGACGGCGAGCGCGACTGGACGGTGCCGGTCGGCGTCGCCACCTTCGCCCTCGGGTACGCCGCGGTCGCGGCCGTGACCGCCTCGCTCGCCGGCACTCCCGGGACCGCTCCCTCCTCGGCGCGCGCTGTCGGCTGGGCGCTGGTGCTCGGCATGGCCGTGGGGGGACCCGCCATCGCCATCGGCAGTGGCCGGGCCGCGATCTGGGCGGCGGTGCTGCCCGGCAACCTGCGGGCCACCGCGGCCAGCTGCCGGGCCGTGCTGCGCGCCGTGCTCCTCGCCGCGTTCGTCACCCTCGCGGTCGCGTTCGTCCTCGACCTGGCCACCGCCGTGAACGTGATGTCGGGCCTGGGCCTCAGCAGCGGGGAGATGACGCTCTTCGCGGTGCTCTCGCTGCTGGTCGTGCCGAACGCGACGATCTTCTCGGCGTCCTACCTGCTCGGCCCGGGCTTCGCCGTCGGGGCTCAGACGCTGGTCTCGCCCACGGTGGTCGTGACCGGCGCCCTGCCGGCCTTCCCGCTCCTCGCCGCACTGCCCGACAGCGGGTCGGTCCCGGGCTGGGCGGTCGGCCTGGTCGCCGTCCCGCCGCTCGCGGCCGCCCTCGGCGCCGCGCTCGCCCAGCGCCGTCGCCCGACGGTCCGGTGGGAGGAGGGCGCGCTGCGTGGCTGTGCCGGTGGGGTCCTGGCGGGGGTGCTGCTGGGCTGGCTGGGCTCCCTGGCGGGCGGTGCCGTCGGTCCCGGCCGGATGCAGCTGGTCGGCCCCCTGACCTTCGACCTCCTGGTGCACGCGATCACCGCCCTCGGCATCGGCGGTCTCATCGGTGGACTGGTCATGACGTGGTGGCAGCGGCGGACGCTGCGCACGACCGACTGACCACCCCTCTAGAGTTCCCGGCGTGCGGCTCGTCGTCCTCGTCTCCGGTTCCGGCACCAACCTCCAGGCCCTGCTCGACGCCTGCGCCGATCCGGCGTACGGCGCCGAGGTCGTCGCCGTCGGCGCCGACCGTGACGGCATCGAGGGACTGGCCCGCGCCGAGCGGGCAGGCGTCCCGACCTTCGTCCATCGCGTCGGCGACCACACCACGCGGGAGGACTGGGACGCCGCCCTCGCCGCGACGCTCGCCGAGCACGCCCCGGACCTCGTCGTCTCCGCCGGTTTCATGAAGCTCGTCGGCGCCGACGTGCTCGCGCGCTTCCCGATGGTGAACACCCACCCGGCCCTGTGCCCGGCCTTCCCGGGCATGCACGGCGCGGCCGACGCGCTGGAGTACGGCGTCACGGTGACCGGCGCGACGCTGTTCGTCGTGGACGCCGGCGTCGACACCGGTCCGATCGTGGCGCAGGTGGCGGTCCCCGTCGAGGACGCGGACGACGTGGACTCCCTCCACGATCGGATCAAGGTCGCCGAGCGCCGGATGCTGGTCGACGCGGTGGGCAGGATGGCCCGTGAGGGTTGGTCCGTCGACGGGCGCCGGGTCCGGATAGGCTGACGACACACGACTGGCGCAGGTGGGTGACCACCGGGGAGTGACCGACGTCGGGCATCGAACGCCTGGGTGCCCGACCTCTTCAGCACACACGAGGAGTCGTTCCGTGACCCGCATCCCGATCCGCCGCGCACTCGTCTCCGTCTACGACAAGTCCGGCCTGGAGCAGCTCGCCCGCGGCCTCCACGAGGCCGGCGTCGAGCTGGTGTCGACCGGCGGCTCGGCCGCCCTCATCGACGGCCTCGGCCTTCCGGTCACCCGGGTCGAGGACCTCACCGGCTTCCCCGAGTGCCTCGACGGCCGGGTGAAGACCCTGCACCCCCGCGTCCACGCCGGGATCCTCGCCGACCGCCGCCTGGAGTCCCACGTCGAGCAGCTGCGCGACCTGGAGATCGAGCCGTTCGACCTGGTCGTCTCGAACCTCTACCCGTTCACCCAGACGGTCGCCTCCGGTGCCACCCAGGACGAGTGCGTCGAGCAGATCGACATCGGTGGCCCGTCGATGGTCCGGGCGGCCGCGAAGAACCACCCCTCGGTCGCGATCGTCACCTCGCCGGAGCGCTACGACGCCGTGCTGGCCGCGGTCGCCGACGGCGGGTTCACCCTGCCCGAGCGGCAGCGGCTCGCCGCCGAGGCGTTCGCCCACACCGCCTCGTACGACGTGGCGGTCGCGGGCTGGATGGCCGAGGAGCTGGCGGCGGAGCCCGAGCAGGTGTGGCCGGCGTTCACCGGCGGCGCGTGGCAGCGCGAGTCGGTCCTGCGCTACGGCGAGAACCCGCACCAGTCGGCGGCGCTCTACACCGACGGCTCCGGCGCCGGGCTCGCGAACGCCGAGCAGCTGCACGGCAAGGAGATGTCCTACAACAACTACGTCGACACCGACGCCGCCCGCCGGGCCGCCAACGGCTTCGACGGCGCGGCGGTGGCGATCATCAAGCACGCGAACCCGTGCGGTCTCGCGGTCGGCGCCGACGTCGCCGAGGCGCACCGCCGGGCCCACGAGTGCGACCCGGTCTCCGCGTTCGGTGGCGTGATCGCGGTCAACCGCCCGGTGTCGGTGGCGATGGCCGAGCAGGTCGCCGAGGTGTTCACCGAGGTGATCGTGGCGCCGGCGTACGACGAGGGTGCGGTCGAGATCCTGACGCAGAAGAAGAACATCCGCGTCCTCGTGTGCCCGGTCGACGCGCAGCCCGCGCGGACCGAGCTGCGGCAGGTCAGCGGCGGCCTGCTGCTCCAGCAGGTCGACCACGTCGACGCCGTCGCCGACGGCGGGGGCGACGACCCGCGCGCCTGGACCCTCGCCACCGGCGCACCGGCGTCGGAGCAGGTCCTGGCCGACCTCGCGTTCGCGTGGCGCGCCTGCCGCTCGGTGAAGTCCAACGCGATCCTGCTCGCACGCGACGGCGCCTCGGTGGGCATCGGCATGGGCCAGGTCAACCGGGTCGACTCCTGCCGGCTGGCCGTCGAGCGGGCGGGGGAGCGCGCGGCCGGGTCGGTCGCCGCCTCCGACGCCTTCTTCCCCTTCGAGGACGGCCCACAGGTGTTGCTCGACGCGGGCGTCACCGCGATCGTGCAGCCGGGCGGGTCGATGCGCGACGAGCTCACCGTCCGGGCTTGCGAGGCCGCCGGTGTGACGATGTACTTCACCGGCACCCGGCACTTTGCGCACTGATCGCCCCGGCGGAGCCGGGGCGATCGATGGTGGTTGAGCAGCGACCGCCGACCGAGCCTGCGAGGTCGCGACGGAGCGTGTCGAAACCCAGTCAGACGACAGGCAACAGCATCCCTGAAAGGATCCACCCGTGACCGCACAGCGACTCGACGGCAACGCCACCCTCAAGGTGATCAAGGCCGAGCTGACCGAACGGGTGCGGCTGCTCGCCGAGAAGGGCGTGGTCCCCGGGCTCGGCACGGTGCTGGTCGGTGACGACCCCGGCAGCCACTGGTACGTCGGCGCCAAGCACAAGGACTGCGCGGAGATCGGGATCACCTCGCTGCGCCGCGACCTGCCGGCCGGCACCCCGCAGGCCGAGGTCGAGGCCGTCATCGACGACCTCAACGCCGACCCGTCCTGCACCGGCTTCCTGGTGCAGCAGCCCACCGGTCTCGATGAGTTCGCGCTGCTCTCACGGGTCGACCCCGACAAGGACGTCGACGGGCTGCACCCGACCAACCTCGGCAAGCTGGTGCTCGGCGAGACCGGCCCCCTGCCCTGCACGCCGGTCGGTGTGATCGAGCTGCTCCGGCGCCACGACGTACCGATCGCCGGCGCCGAGGTCGTCGTCGTGGGTCGCGGGCTCACCGTCGGCCGCCCGCTGGGCCTGCTGCTGACGCGGCGTACGGAGAACGCGACGGTGACCCTGTGCCACACCGGCACCCGTGACCTCGCCGCCCACGTGCGCGAGGCCGACATCGTGATCGCGGCCGCCGGGGTACCCGGCATCATCACCGGCGAGATGGTCAAGCCGGGGGCGGCGGTCCTCGACGTCGGCGTCTCCCGCGTGGACGGCGCCATCGCCGGCGACGTGGCCGACTCGGTCTGGGACGTCGCCGACTGGGTCTCGCCCAACCCCGGCGGGGTGGGCCCCATGACCCGCGCGATGCTGCTCTCCAACATCGTCGAGGCGGCCGAGCGGGCAGTCGGCTGACCGTGTCAGACCCCGTGTCCGACCCCGCGCCCGATCCGGAGATCAAACCGCCCGAGACGCCGCCCCGGCGGTACCCCTCGACGGTCGGTGGCGCCCTCTACCTGCTCACCCTGGTCGGCGTCCTGGCCAGCCTCGGCGTCGCGGTCGTCGATGACTGGCGCACGGGCATGCGCTGGTTCGCCGCGGCCCTCACCTTCGCCGCGCTCTGCCGGCTGGTGCTGCCCACCCGCCAGGCCGGCATGCTCGCCGTACGCCACCGCGTCGTGGACGTGCTGATGCTGGCCGGCGTCGCCGCCGCCCTCTACTTCCTCGCCGGCGACATCCCCAACCAACCGTTCTGACGCGTGTGGTGGGCTGGCGGGATAGTCCCTACCGAAACTGTCGTTGCCTACGGCGTGTCCCGACCGTTTCGGTAGGGACTATCCCGCCAGCGCGGCTCAGATGAGCCCGAGCTCGCGGACGGCGTTGCGCTCGTCCTCGAGCTCGGCGGCGGTGGCGTCCATCTTGCCGCGCGAGAAGTCGTTGATGTCGAGGCCCTCGACGATCTCCCAGTCACCGTCGCGGGTGATCACGGGGAAGGAGTAGATGATCCCCTCGGGGACGTCGTAGGAGCCGTCGGAGCGGACCGCCATCGAGACCCAGTCGCCGTCGGCGGAGCCGGTCAGCCAGTCGCGCGCCGCGTCGATGGTGGCGGAGGCGGCCGAGGCGGCGGAGGAGGACCCGCGGGCCTCGATGATCGCCGCGCCGCGCTTGGCGACGGTCGGGATGAAGTCGTTCTCCAGCCAGGCCTGGTCGTCGACGACCTGGGCGGCGTTGCGGCCGCCGATCTCGGCGTGGAAGAGGTCGGGGTACTGCGTGGCGGAGTGGTTGCCCCAGATCGTCATCTTCGTGATGTCGGTGACGGGGGCGCCGGTCTTCGCCGCGAGCTGCGAGATCGCCCGGTTGTGGTCGAGCCGGGTCAGGGCGGAGAAGCGCTCGGCCGGGATGTCGGGGGCGTTCGACATTGCGATGAGGGCGTTGGTGTTGGCGGGGTTGCCGGTGACGCCGATCCGGACGTCGTCGGCGGCGACGGCGTTGAGCGCCTTGCCCTGCGCGGTGAAGATCGCGCCGTTGGCCTCGAGCAGGTCGGCCCGCTCCATGCCCGGTCCACGCGGGCGGGCGCCCACGAGCAGCGCGAGGTTGACGCCGTCGAAGATCTGCTCGGCGTCGGAGCCGATCTCGACCCCGGCCAGCGTCGGGAACGCGCAGTCGTCGAGCTCCATGACGACACCCTCGAGGGACTTCAGGGCAGGCTCGATCTCGAGGAGCCGCAGCTCGATGGGGCGGTCGGGTCCCAGCAGCCCACCGCTCGCGAGGCGGAACAGCAGGCTGTAGCCGATCTGGCCGGCGGCGCCGGTCACGGTCACCTTGAGAGGAGAGGTCATGGTTCCGACGCTAGCAGCGGTGCGGGATGCTGTGCTCATGGCCCCGTCGCGCAGGATCCGCCCCCTGCTGACCCTTCTCGTGACGCTTCCCGCACTGCTCCTGGCCGGCTGCGGGGGAGCGCCCGAGCCGATCGACCCCTCCGGCGTGGACGGGCTGGAGATCCCGCTCGCCTCGCCCGATCCGGCCGACTTCGTCCGTCGGATCGACAACCCGTACCTGCCGCTGCGCCCCGGCACGAAGTGGGTCTACGAGTCCACCGGTGAGGAGCCGGAGATGATCACGGTGACCGTCACGGACGAGACGAAGGTCGTCGCGGGCGTCACCGCGACCGTCGTCCACGACGTCGTCACCGACGCGGACGGCGAGGTCGTGGAGGACACCTACGACTGGTTCGCCCAGGACCGCGACGGCAACGTCTGGTACCTCGGCGAGGACACCACGGAGTACGACCGCCGCGGCCGCCCCGACACCGAGGGTTCGTGGGAGGCCGGCGTCGACGGCGCGCAGGCCGGGCTCGCCATGCCGGCCACCCCGCGGCGGGGCGACGGCTACGCGCAGGAGTACTACGCCGGCGAGGCCGAGGACCAGGCCGAGGTGCTCTCCCTCGACGAGACCCGCCAGGTCGACGGCGTCCTGTACGACGGGCTGCTGGTCACCGAGGACACCACCCCGCTGGAGCCGGACCTCGTCGAGCGCAAGTACTACGCCCGCGGCACCGGCGTGGTCCTCGAGGAGACGGTCAGCGGCGGCGAGGGGCTGGTCGAGCTCGTGGAGTTCACCGCTCCCTGACCGCGGGGACCCTCAGCTCGGCGGCCGGATCTGGGTCCGCTCGGCGTCCCCGTCGTGGGGCCAGCCGGGCTGCTGGCCGGTCTGGGGTGCGGCGGGCGGGGGAGCCACCTGCTGCGGCTCCTGGACATGCTGCTGGACATGCTGCTGGACATGCTGCTGGGCCTGCTGCGCCTGCCAGGCCGCGATCTGCTCGGGCGTCCACTGCTGCGAGCCGGCCCGGCGTGCCTCCTGCGCCTCCCAGGCGGCGATCTGCTCGGGGGTCCACTGGTGCTCGGTCGGGGTCGCGGGGTGCTCGGTGCCGGCCCACTGCTGCTGGTACTGGTCGGGGGCGCCGTACCCGGGCACCGCGGCCGGTGCCCGGCCGAAGCTCAGGCCGGAGCCCGCGACGGGCGTGCCGCTGGGGCCGAAGAGGAGGGCGTAGGTGAGGCCGGCGATCGCGCCGCCCAGTAGCGGAGCCACCACGAACAGCCAGACCTGGCCGATCGCCTCCCCGCCGGCGAACAGCGCCGGCCCGATCGAGCGGGCCGGGTTGACGGAGGTGCCGGTGGCCGGGATGGCGACGAAGTGGATCGCGGTCAGCGTGAAGCCGATCGCGAGCGGCGCGAGGGCGGGGTGCTCGTTGCGCTCGTCGGTGACGGCGAGGATCACCCACACGAAGACCAGGGTGAGCACGAGCTCGAGCAGCAGGGCCGCCCAGAGCGCGTAGCCGCCGGCGGACTCGCTGCCGAAGCCGTTCTGGCCCATGTTGCCGTCGGGGTCGAAGCCCTCGAAGCCGTGGAGGAGGGCGAAGAGCAGCCCGGCGCCGACCACGGCGCCGACCAGCTGCGCGGCGACGTACACCGGCACCTGGCTCCACGCCAGCCGGCCGCCCATCGCGGCCCCGACCGAGACGGCGGGGTTGAAGTGGGCGCCGGAGACCCGGCCGAAGGCGTAGATCATCACCATCAGCGCGAGGCCGAAGGTGAGGCCGACGGTCGTGGTCGTGGTGACGAAGCCGGCGTCGCCGGCGCTCTCCACGGCGTAGACGACCGAGCCGCAGCCGAAGAGCACGAGGACGCCGGTCCCGATGACCTCGGCGGCGACCTTCTGGGCGGTGGTGGAGCCCGTCATGTCCTGCAAAACCCCCGTGTGCGGGCGGTCCGGCGACTCCGGACCGCGGTTCGCGTCTCCCGATCACTCTAGTAGCGTCGGAGGGGTGACCGACACCGATGGCTCCACGATCATCTACACCCACACCGACGAGGCGCCGCTGCTCGCGACCTACTCGTTGCTGCCCGTCATCGAGGCGTACGCCGCGCAGGCCGGGGTCTCCGTCGAGACCCGTGACATCTCGCTCGCGGGCCGGATCCTGGCGCAGTTCCCGGACCGGTTGACCGAGGAGCAGCGGATCGGTGACGCCCTCGCGGAGCTGGGTGAGATGGCCACGACGCCCGAGGCCAACATCATCAAGCTCCCGAACATCTCCGCCTCCGCCCCGCAGCTGAAGGCCGCGATCAAGGAGCTGCAGGAGCAGGGCTACGACATCCCGGCGTACCCCGAGAACCCGCAGAGCGAGGAGGAGAAGGGCGCCCGTGCCGCCTACGACAAGGTCAAGGGCTCCGCGGTCAACCCGGTCCTGCGCGAGGGCAACTCCGACCGTCGCGCCCCCGCCTCGGTCAAGAACTACGCGAAGTCGCACCCGCACCGGATGGGTGCCTGGAGCAGCGACTCGCGCACGAACGTCGCGACCATGGGCCACGACGACTTCCGGTCCAACGAGAAGTCGGTCGTCCTCGACGCCGACGACACCCTGCGCATCGAGCACGTCGCCGCCGACGGCACCGCCACCGTCCTCAAGGACGCCGTGCCGGTCCTCGCCGGCGAGGTCGTCGACGCCACGTTCCTGAGCGTCGCCGCGCTGCGTCGCTTCCTCACCGAGCAGATCGCCCGGGCCAAGGCCGACGACGTCCTGTTCTCGGTCCACCTCAAGGCCACGATGATGAAGGTCTCCGACCCGATCATCTTCGGCCACGTCGTGCAGGCCTTCTTCCCCACGCTGTTCGAGCAGTACGGCGCGCAGCTGGCCGAGGCGGGCATCTCGCCGAACGACGGGCTGGGAGCGCTGCTCAACGCCGTGGCCGACCTGCCGGACGGGGCCGCCATCAAGGCCGCCGTCGAGGCCGGGCTGGCCGAGGGCCCGACGATGGCCATGGTCGACAGCGACAAGGGCATCACCAACCTGCACGTGCCCTCCGACGTCATCATCGACGCCTCGATGCCGGCGATGATCCGATCCTCCGGCCACATGTGGGGTCCCGACGGCGAGGAGGCCGACACCCTCGCGGTGATCCCGGACTCCTCCTACGCCGGCGTCTACCAGACCGTCCTCGACGACTGCCGCGCCCACGGCGCCTTCGACCCGGCCACCATGGGCTCGGTGCCGAACGTCGGGCTCATGGCCAAGGCGGCCGAGGAGTACGGATCCCACGACAAGACCTTCGAGGTGCCCTCCGCCGGGCAGGTCCGGGTGGTCGCCGGCAACGGTGACGTGCTGCTCGAGCACGACGTCGAGCCGGGCGACATCTGGCGCGCCTGCCAGACCAAGGACGCCCCGATCCGCGACTGGGTCAAGCTCGCCGTCACCCGCGCCCGGGCCAGCGACACCCCCGCGGTGTTCTGGCTCGACGAGACCCGCTCCCACGACGCCACGCTGATCGCCAAGGTGGAGGAGTACCTCCCCGAGCACGACACCGACGGCCTGACCATCGAGATCATGTCGCCGGCCGACGCCACGGCGTACTCCCTGGAGCGGATCCGCAAGGGCGAGGACACCATCTCGGTGACCGGCAACGTGCTGCGCGACTACAACACCGACCTCTTCCCGATCCTCGAGCTCGGCACCTCGGCCAAGATGCTCTCGGTCGTCCCGCTGATGAACGGCGGCGGTCTCTTCGAGACCGGTGCCGGGGGCTCGGCGCCCAAGCACGTCCAGCAGCTGCTCAAGGAGAACTACCTGCGCTGGGACAGCCTGGGCGAGTTCTTCGCGCTGGCCGCGTCCTTCGAGCACCTCGCCGACCGTCAGGACAACGCGCGGGCACAGGTGCTGGCCGACACCCTCGACCGGGCCACCGGGACCTTCCTCAACGAGGACCGGTCGCCGACCCGCAAGCTCGGCGGGATCGACAACCGTGGCTCGCACTTCTACCTCGCGCTCTACTGGGCCCAGGAGCTGGCGGCGCAGTCCGACGACGCCGCGCTCGCCGAGGCGTTCGGCAGCCTCGCGGAGACGCTCGCCGCGCAGGAGGACACGATCGTCGCGGAGCTGAACGGCGTGCAGGGCTCGCCGGCCGACGTCGGGGGCTACTTCCGCCCCGACCCCGAGAAGGCCGCGCAGGTCATGCGTCCCTCGCAGACGTTCAACGACGCGCTGGCCTCGCTGGGCTGAGCGACCGGATCGCGGTCCACAGGCCCTCGTTCACGGTCTTGAACGCGACGAGGACGAGGGCGGCGGCCGTCAGCGGCGCGAGGTCGAACGCGTGGACCAGCTCGTTGAAGGCCCTGGCCGGCCCGGTCGCGAGGGTGTGGCCGACCGACTCGGGGACCCAGCCGTGGGCCTGCAGCACGGTCAGGTCCTGGGCGTAGGAGAGGGCGACCACGCCGCCGACCAGCAGCACCAGCAGGCGCCACAGGACCGCGCCGATGCCACCCGGGGTGTCGGTGGCGCGGGGGTCGCGGCGGGCGGCCCAGGTGCCGCCCAGGGTCATCGCGACCGTCGCGACCAGCACCAGCACGGTCCCGGGCGACCACGAGACGGCGGCCAGGGCGCGGACGAGCAGGATCAGCCCGACGAGGGCGGCGATCGCCCGCAGCTTGAGCGTGTCGGCGAGCGTGTCGTCCGGGTCCGCCGGGAGCAGCACGGCCTCGATGCCGTAGCAGACGAGCAGCAGCGGCAGGTCCAGCGAGCCGGTCGCGACCAGCACGAGCGGCAGCAGGTTGCCGGCCGTGACGAGGAGGAGGGCGCGGGTGGATCCGGTCACCGCTCCACCTCCACCGTGCGGACGGGGAGGGCGCCGTCGGTGTCGACGTCGGGCTCGCCGAGCCTGCAGGTGACCGTGACGTCGAGGCCGTCGGGATCGGTCGCTGCGAAGCGGATGGTGTCGGGACCGGCGAACCGGGGCTCGCCGGGCACCAGGTACGACGTGGCCAGCTCGGCTGCCGCGCGGTCGGAGCAGGCGCCGACTGTCGCACCGTCCAGTGAGCGGAGCGCCTGGGAGGTCGAGCCGGCAGCGCCGACGAAGGTGAGGAACATGACGACGTTCGTCGTCACCAGCGCGGCGATCAGCCAGCGCCACGTCCCCCGACCCGCCATGGCTCGGCACCGTACCCGACCGTGCCGGGCCGGGGTCGTCGAGAGCGGCGCAGGCCCGGGACCAGGGACAGGCTGACCAGGATCGACAGCACCGCCATCACGGCCATCGCGCGGCCGGCCGCCCCGGGCCCGACCCCCAGCAGGTCGGCGGTGCCGCCGGCGAGCAGGGCGCCGATCGCCTGGCCGGCGCCGAGACCGGTGGCGCGCAGGCCCATCGCCTGGCCGCGGATGTCCTCCGGGATCCGGTCCATCAGCCGCTCCTGCAGCGGCAGGCTGTCGGCGTACCCGATGGCGGCGACCATGCCCAGCACCAGCGCGAGGCCGAGGTGGGGGTCGAACCAGAACAGCAGGAACGGCGCGGCCAGCAGGAACCGCAGCGGGTTGACGAGCCGGTCGCGGGTGGCGGGGCCGAGGAACCGCCCCACGACGACGTCACCGAGCAGCATCCCGGCGGCGGTGGTGGCGAACAGGTAGCCCGCGCGCTCACCCGCGAACGGGATGAAGAGCGCCTCACAGCCCACGATCAGGCCGTTCGGCACCCACGAGCTCAGGTAGAGCGGTCGGAGCACCGGGGAGCCGAGGAGCCGCCGGTTGACCTCGCGGGTACGCCGGACGACGGGTCCGCTCGCGCGGGCCTCCCGGTCCTCGAGCCCCAGCCGCAGCAGCACGGCCGCCAGCGCGGCACACCCGGCCGCGACCAGGAACAGGCTCTCGGGCCTGAGCGCGATGAGGAGGGCGCCGCCGATCCCGTAGCCCACGATCTGCATCGACCCCGACGGCGATGTTGAGGGTCGCCCGGCCGAGCACGAACGCCTCCGGCGGCAGCAGGTCCGCCATGTAGGCGACGCCGGCGCCGGCCGATGTCGACAGCACCAGCCAGACCACCGCGAGCAGCGCGAACCGCCCCTGCCACGGCATCCCCGGGACCGCCTGCACCAGGTCGGCGACCGCGATCGCTGCCGCCACCAGCGACCAGCGCCCGCCGCGGCCGGATGATGTCGGAGGCCGAGAGCAGGAACGCCGAGGCCAGCAGCGCCACCAGGGGTCCGCCGAACATGCTCAGTCCGGTCAGCACCGCCGACCCGGTCTCCTCGTGCACGATCGTGCCCAGCGCCAGGCCGGCCGTGGCCGCCGCGGCCATCGTCAGGCACTGCGTCACGAACAGCACCCGGAACTCGGGGACGCCGAACAGGTCGCGGTAGGTCCTCACCCGACGATCCTGCGACGATGTCCGGCGTCGGCGCTAATGTTTCGTGCGGAGGCGAAACATGGGCACGTGGCGGATTCCGGCCGACCTGCTGGCGCGGGCACGCTTCACCGTGTCGCCGTACGCCGACGTGGTGGCCGCGCTGGCCGGGCTGGCCCAGGCCCGCACGCCCACGGAGCGGGCGGTGGCGGCGCTGCACGGCGACGCCTTCCGATCGATGCTCGAACGCCACCCCGGCCGGGCGGCCGTGCTCGCCCACTCCTTCGGGCCGCGCTGGACCGCGGACTTCCTGTGCCTCCCCCCGCACGGCGGGCCGATGTCGTTCCCCGACCACCTCGCGATGCTGACCGACCTCGGCGACCGGCGGATCCGGGCCGACCTCGTGGAGACCTCCGGCGGGCCGCTGCCCGCGGTGCTCCGTCGCCCCGGGGTGGCCGGTCACGCGAGCGCGCTGCTCGACTGGGTGTGGGTGCACGTCGTCGCGACGGACTGGCCACGCCGCGAGCGCGTGCTGCGGGCCGACATCGTGGGGCGGACGTCGCGGTTGGCGGCGCACGGCTGGGAGTCGGTGCTCGGCGACCTCGGGCGTGACCGGGCCTGGCTGGGCGGGGGAGAGCTGCGGATCAACGTCCACGACAACCCGCCACGCGACCTCGACGGCGCCAGCGAGCTCTGGTTCGTCCCGGTGCACGGCCCGGCCAGCTCGGTCGGCTGGCACCTGCCGAGCCGGTACGCCGTCTACTACCCGGTCGCGGGCGTGCTCGCCGGCCTGGAGTCCGGTCTGCCGGGCGCCGCGGCCCGGCTGCTCGGCCCCAACCGGGCCCGCCTGCTGGCCGCGCTCGGCAGCCCGTCGAGCACCACCGGCCTCGCCGCCCTGACCGGGCTGCCGATCGGCTCGGTCGGCGGCCACCTGCGGGTGCTGCGCGAGGGCGGGCTCGCCGAGCGCCGCCGGTCGGGACGCGAGGTCCTCTACTGGCGGACGGCGCTGGGCGACGCCCTGGTCGCGGCGGCGGGCTGACGTCCCACGGGAGTGCGGAGGGGTGCAGGTCACGTGAGCCGCACGGAATGCACGGTGGCGAGCCGGTGTTGCCGCCTCACGTGAGCACCGCGACCGCCCCCGGGGCCCAGCAGACCGAGCACGGGCCCCGTCACGCGACGGTGGCCCTGTTCGCGCTGGCCATGGGCGGCTTCGCGATCGGCACCACGGAGTTCGTCTCGATGGGGCTGCTGCCCCAGCTCGCGCGCGGGGTCGAGGTCTCGATCCCGGCCGCCGGCCACGCCATCTCGGCGTACGCCCTGGGCGTCGTGGTCGGTGCCCCGACCATCGCGTTCCTCGCCGCCCGCCTGCCGCGCCGCGCGCTGCTCGTCGGGTTGATGGCGGCGTTCGCGATCGGCAACGCGGCCTCGGCCCTCGCCACGTCGTACGGCGCGCTCCTGGTCGCCCGCTTCGCCGCCGGCCTCCCGCACGGCGCCTACTTCGGTGTCGCGTCGCTGGTGGCCGCGAGCCTGGTCGCCGTCGACCGCAAGGGTCGCGCGATCGCCTCGGTCATGCTCGGCCTCTCGGTCGCCAACGTGCTCGGCGTCCCTGCCGCCACCTGGCTCGGCCAGAACCTCGGTTGGCGCGCGGCGTACTGGCTGGTCGCCGTGCTCGGCCTCCTCACCGTGCTCCTCGTGCTCCTGTTCGTCCCCTCCAGCGAGGGCGACCGCTCCGCCACCTGGCGCCGCGAGATCGCGGCGTTCAAGCGGCCGCAGGTGATCCTGACGCTGCTCGCCGGTGCGATCGGCTTCGGCGGCATGTTCGCCGTCTACACCTACGTCGTCCCGACCATCACCGAGGTCGGCGGGCTGCCGGAGTCGGTGGCGCCGTTCTTCCTGCTCGCCTTCGGGCTCGGCATGGTGGCCGGCACCTGGGTCGCCGGCCGGATGGCCGACTGGTCGGTGATGCGCTCGATGTTCATCGGCGGGATCGGCCAGGGCGTGCTGCTGCTGGTCTTCAGCCTGCTCGCTCCCGCCGGCTGGTGGACGCTGCCCGTCCTCTTCGGCATCACGCTGACCGGCTCGGTGCTGGTGGTCTCGCTGCAGCTGCGGCTGATGTCGGTCGCCGCCGAGGCGCAGACGATGGGTGCGGCCATGAACCACGCCGCCCTCAACGTCGCCAACGCGCTCGGCGCCTGGCTCGGCGGCCTGGTCATCGCCGCCGGATGGGGCTACCGCGCCCCCGGCGTCGTCGGCGCCGTCCTGGCCCTGCTCGGCGTGCTCGTGCTCGCCTGGTCCGCCAAGCTGCGCCACCGCCACGGCTGACCCACCGCCCGCCGGTCACGGACGACCGTTTGACAGAATCGCGGCCATGCCCGACGCCACCCCCGCCCGACCGCGGGTCCTCTCCGGGATCCAGCCGACGGCGGACTCCTTCCACTTCGGCAACTACCTCGGCGCGACGCGGCAGTGGGTGGACCTCCAGGAGGAGCACCAGCCGTTCTTCTTCATCGCGGACCTGCACGCGATCACCGTGGAGCAGGACCCGAAGGTGCTCCGCAACCGGACCCTGCGGGCGGCCGCCCAGCTCCTCGCGATGGGGGTCGACCCCGAGCGCTCGGCGATCTTCGTGCAGAGCCAGATCCCGGCCCACGCCCAGCTCGGCTGGGTGCTCCAGTGCCTGACCGGGTTCGGCGAGGCGCGCCGGATGACCCAGTTCAAGGACAAGTCGGCCAAGGGCGGGGAGGGTGCGGCCTCGGTCGGCCTCTTCACCTACCCGATCCTCCAGGCGGCCGACATCCTGCTGTACCGGCCCCAGTACGTGCCGGTCGGCGAGGACCAGCGCCAACACCTCGAGCTGACCCGCGACCTCGCGCAGCGGTTCAACCACCGCTACAAGAAGACGTTCCGACTGCCCGAGCCCTACATCCTCAAGGCCACCGCGAAGATCACCGACCTCCAGGACCCGACGTCGAAGATGTCGAAGTCGTCGTCCTCCCCGGCCGGCATCATCGAGCTGCTCGACGATCCGTCGGCGAGCGCGAAGAAGATCCGTTCCGCGGTCACCGACTCGGAGTCGGAGATCCGGTTCGACGTCGAGACGCCAAGCCCGGCATCTCCAACCTGCTCACCATCTTCTCCGCGCTCACCGGGCGGTCGGTGGCCGACCTCGAGCAGGAGTACGCCGGTCAGGGGTACGGCGCGCTGAAGGGCGACCTGGCCGACGCGGTGGTCGAGTTCGTGACGCCGTTCCGCGACCGCACGCTCGGCCTGATCGAGGACGAGGCCCGGCTCGACGACGTGCTGCGGCGCGGCGCCGAGGTCGCGGGGGCGGTCGCCGAGGCGACACTGCGCCGACGTCTACCAGCGGGTCGGCTTCGTGCCACCCGCCCGCTAGGGTCGAACGATGCCCACCATCGGAGTCGCCATCGCCCTGCCGGAGCCGTGGGCCAGCGACCTCCAGACCTACCGGTCCGGTCTGGGTGACGACACCGCGGGCCTGATCCCGACCCACATCACGCTGGTGCCGCCCGTCGAGCTCTCCGAGGACCAGATCGACGCCGCGGAGGCCCACCTGGTCGACGTCGCCGACGCCACCGACCGGTTCTGCATCCATCTGCGCGGCACCGGCACCTTCCGGCCGGTCTCCCCGGTGGTCTTCGTGTCACTGGTCGAGGGCATCTCCCAGTGCGAGGCGCTGGCCGCCCGCGTCCGGCGGGGCCCGCTCGACGTACCCCTGCAGTTCCCGTTCCACCCCCACGTGACGATCGCGCACCACCTGTCGGACCCGGTCCTGGACCGCGCGTTCGACGAGCTGGCCGGCTTCGACTGCACCTTCGACGCCGGGGAGTTCCACCTCTACCGACACGACGAGGAGAACGGCTGGCGCCCCGCCCGGGACTTCGCGCTGGCCACCACCTGATGACCTCACCCCAGGAGCGGCTCGCGGCACTCCGCGAGCGACGTCCCCTCGTCGACCACGTCGTCCGGATGGTCCAGCACTACGGCTCGGTCAAGGGCAACCTCCAGGCCGGCGCCGTCACCTACTTCGGCTTCCTGTCCTTCTTCCCGATCCTGGCCCTGGCGTTCTTCGTCGTGGGGTACCTCTCGAAGGTCTACCCCGACGCCCGCGACATGCTGGTCACCGCGATCAGCGGGCTCTTCGCCTCCAACATCGAGCTCGACCTCAGCGCGTTCGAGGACGGCGCGGCCACCGCCGGACTGATCGGTGTCGCCGGCGTCCTGTATGCCGGCCTCGGCTGGCTCTCGGCGATGCGAGAGGCCCTGATCGTGATGTTCGAGGAGCCGGCGCGCGAGCAGCCGAACTTCATCGTCGGCAAGCTGCGCGACCTGGCCACGTTGGTCGTGATCGGTCTGACCCTCATGATCAGCGTCGCCGTCACCGGCCTGGTCAGCGGCTTCGCCACCGACCTGCTCGGCTGGCTGGAGCTCGACACCACGCTGGCGCCGCTGGTCGACCTGCTCACCATCGTCCTCGGCCTCGCGGCGAACGTGCTGCTGTTCTTCACGATGTTCGTCCTGCTCGCCCAGCCCCGCACCCCGCGCCGGTCGCTGTGGTCCGGCGCCGTGCTCGGCGCGATCGGCTTCGAGCTGCTCAAGCGGCTCTCCTTCCTGCTGCTCGGCTCGACCAAGGACTCCGAGGCGTTCCAGCTGTTCGGGATCGCGCTGATCCTCGTGGTCTGGATCTACTACTTCTCCCGGGTCGTGATGTATGCCGCTGCGTGGGCCCACACCACTCGCAGTGCCAGGGAGCAGCGCGACCGCGAGGCGCTCGAGGCCGACCGCACCGAGTACGCCATGAAGGAGCTCACCCACGTCGAGCTCCGCGAGACCCCTGCCCCCACCGGTGCCTCGCGGGTCGGCCCCAAGGCCGCTTTCGCGGCCGGCGGTGCCTCGATGCTCGGACTGGTCGCGCTCCTGCGGCGCCGGAAGGACCCCTCGTGAAGCTCGAACGACGTCACGCCCTGCTGCTGCTCGGCGTCGCCGCCTGGAACGTGCTCACCTTCGGCATGTTCGCCCGCAACCTCGCCTCGGCGTACTCCTCCGGCGAGGACCGCGCCACGGGCTACTGGGTCGCCCACTCCGTCCTGATCGTCGTCAACGTCCTCATCGCCGCCCTCCTCGGCCGCCTCGGCTGGAAGGCGCTCAAGCAGCGCTGACCCCGCGCGGCGGCCCGGGGGTTTCGAGGCTCGTCGCTGGCGCTCCTCACACCTCAACCACCGGGCGGGCCCTCTCCGGTGGTGGAGGT
>CAWGVI010000017.1:0-303415 GCA_963826015.1 uncultured Actinomycetota bacterium
CCTCCTCGATGGCCGCGCGGGTCGCCGAGACGGCGTCCTCGATGCGGTGCTTCTTCTCCTTGAGCTCGACCTCGGTGGCCGCGCCGACCTTGACGACGCAGACGCCGCCGGCCAGCTTGGCGAGGCGCTCCTGGAGCTTCTCGCGGTCCCAGTCGGAGTCGGTGTTCTCGATCTCCGCCTTGATCTGGTTCACGCGACCCGCGACCTCGGCGGAGTCGCCGGCGCCGTCGACGATCGTGGTGGTGTCCTTGGTGACCACGACGCGGCGGGCCTGGCCCAGCACCTCGAGGCCGACCTGGTCGAGCTTGAGCCCGACCTCGGGCGCCACGACCTGACCACCGGTCAGGGTCGCGATGTCCTGCATCATCGACTTGCGACGGTCGCCGAACGCCGGGCTCTTCACCGCGACGGCGCTGAAGGTGCCGCGGATCTTGTTGACGACCAGGGTCGACAGCGCCTCGCCGTCGACGTCCTCGGCGAGGATGAACAGCGGCTTGCCCGCGGCGATGACCTTCTCCAGCAGCGGGAGCAGGTCGGAGACGGCCGAGATCTTGCCCTGGTGCAGCAGGATGTAGGGGTCGTCGAGGACGGCCTCCATGCGCTCCGGGTCGCTGACGAAGTACGCCGAGATGTAGCCCTTGTCGAACTGCATGCCCTCGGTGAACTCGAGCTCGGTGCCCATGGTGTTGGACTCCTCGACCGTGATCACGCCGTCCTTGCCGACCTTGTCGAAGGACTCGGCGAGCAGCGCGCCGATCACGGCGTCGCGGCTGGAGATCGTGGCGACCGAGGCCATGTCCTCCTTGGTCTCGACCTCGCGGGCGGCCTCCTTGAGGGCGTCGCCGACCGCCTCGGCGGCGGCGTCCATGCCCCGCTTGAGACCCATCGGGTTGACGCCGGCGGCGACCGCGCGCAGGCCCTCGTGGACCATCGCCTGGGCGAGCACGGTCGCGGTGGTGGTGCCGTCACCGGCGACGTCGTTGGTCTTGGTGGCGACCTCCTTGGTGAGCTGGGCACCGAGGTTCTCGAACGGGTCGTCGAGCTCGATCTCACGGGCGACGGTCACACCGTCGTTCGTGATGGTGGGGGCGCCCCACTTCTTGTCGAGGACGACGTAGCGGCCCTTGGGGCCGAGGGTGACCTTGACGGTGTTGGCCAGGACGTCGACGCCGCGCTCGAGGCTGCGGCGGGCGTTCTCGTCGAACTCCAGGATCTTGGGCATGACTCTCCTAGACGAAGGAGGGTCGTGGGCCTGAGGGAGCGCTGCTGCGCACCCTCAGGCACACGACCCGGGAAGCAATCAGGAAACGACGGCGAGCACGTCGCGCGCGCTCAGGATGAGGTAGTCGCCACCGGCGTACTTGACCTCGGTGCCGCCGTACTTGCTGTAGATGACCTTGTCGCCGACGGCGACGTCGAGCGGAACGCGGTTGCCGTTGTCGTCGATGCGACCCGGACCGATCGCCAGGACCTCGCCCTCCTGGGGCTTCTCCTTGGCGGTGTCGGGGATGACCAGCCCGGAGGCGGTGGTCTGCTCGGCGTCCAGCGGCTTGACGACGATGCGGTCCTCGAGCGGCTTGATGTTGACCGACACTTCAGATCAACCTCTCTCTTCTCGTACTACCGGTGAAGGAGCACAGGGCTCCGGGACGTGTGGGCCTGCGGGGACGGACGTCGTCGCGGGTGCCGTACGTCATCGCAAGCGCTGGCACCCTCATGGTGAGAGTGCCAATCCTGACGCTAGCACTCGACCCGTGGGAGTGCCAACGGGGGTCGTCAGGTGGCGGGCAGCCGGGTGGGCCCTCCGGACTGACAGGATGCCCGGGTGGACCTCGACGCCTTCCGGTGGCTGTTGACCGACGACGGCCAGCAGCTGCTGGCGCGGGCGGCGGCGTCCAGCGGCGACGAGCTGGCCCGGCAGACCGAGCTGCGGCGCGACGCGAGCGCGGCGCACGTCGCGGCCGCGCTCGGCCAGGTGGAGCTCCGCCGGCACGCCGACGCCAAGTTCGGGGCGCTGGCGGGGCGGATGTACTTCACCCGCGAGGGTCTGGAGCAGGCCACCCGGCTGTCCGTGGCCCGGCACCGGGCCGGCCGGTTGCAGGCGGCGTCGACCGGCAGCGTGGTCGACCTCGGCTGCGGGATCGGCGGCGACCTGGTGGCCGTCGCGGAGGCCGGGATCACCGTCGCCGGTGTCGACCTGGACCCCCTGCGCGTCGCGGTGGCCGAGGCCAACCTGGCCGCCCTCGGGCTCGGTGGCGCGGTGGCCGTCGTCGACGCGACCACCGTGGACACCACCCCCTTCGACGTCGCGTACGCCGACCCGGCTCGCCGCTCGGGCCACGGCCGCACCTTCAGCCCGGACGGGTGGACGCCGCCGTGGTCGTTCGTCGAGGGCCTGCTCCACCGCGACTCGTGCGTGAAGGTCGCCCCCGGCATCCCCCACGACCTGGTCCCCCGAGGGCGTCGAGGCGGAATGGGTCAGCGACCACGGCGAGGTCAAGGAAGCCGCCCTGTGGTCCGGCCGGCTCGCCTCGGCCCGTCGCCGGGCGACCGTCATCGGCCGCGGCGGCCTCGCGACGCTGACCGAGGAGGACGACCCCGGGGCAGGGGTCCGACCCGTCGGCGACTACCTGTACGAGCCGGACGGCGCGGTCATCCGGGCCGGCCTGGTGACCGCCGTGGCGGCCGGGGTCGACGGCGGCCTGCTCGACCCGAAGATCGCCTACGTGACCGGCGACGCGTCGTACCGCACCCCGTTCGCCCGGGGCTACCGCGTCCTGGAGCACCTCCCCTACCGGGAGAAGCAGCTCAAGGCCGCGCTCCGCGAACGCGGCATCGGCGTGCTGACCATCAAGAAGCGCGGGGTCTCGGTCAGCCCTGACGCGCTCCGTCAGCGGCTCGCCCTGCGCGGCGACGCGACGGCGACGCTGGTGATGACGCGGGTCGACGGTCACGGGACCGCCCTGCTCGTCGACCCCTTCTGAGGGCTCAGGCCTGCAGATCCCCCGTGCGCCGGGACGCGGCGAGGAAGACGCGGGCGACCGGGTGGCCCTGGAGCGGCTCGGCGAGGAGCTCCCAGAGCTCGTCGACGAGCACGGGGTCCAGCCCCCGGTGCACCAGCACGTCGACCAGCCAGTCGCGCACCTCGAGCATCATCGCCTCGTCGCGCGTGGAGACCGCGGCGGCGAGGCACCCCAGGACGTGCTCGATGTGCTGGGCCATCTCGGGCCACCGGTCCCCGACGACGTCGTGGTGGCGGTGACGCTGGCCCAGGGTCCACATGACCTCGGGCACGATCTGGAGTCCGAAGTGGTCCAGCCACTCCGCGTCGTCGTCGGCCGCGCCCAGCTCCGGGGCGTCGGGCCGGGGCATCCGCTCCGGCAGCTCGGCGAGCAGGTCGAGGACCTCGTCGGCGGTCTCGGCGTACGCCGTGGCCCCCAGGGCCAGCGCCCGCCGGGTCCCGAGCTCGCGTCCCCCGAACCCACGCCCGCCGACGATCAGGGGGATGCCGATCGTCGCGATCCCGTGGAAGAACATCCGCTGGTTGCTGAGGCTGGAGGTCAGCGAGGCGCTGAAGAGCACCGCGCGCGGTCGGAGGGCGAGGATCGCCGAGAGCAGGCTGGACGGCTCGGGGTCGGCACCCAGGTAGACCACGGTGAGGCCTCGGAGCGTGAGGTCGTGGGCGAGTACCAGGGCAGGAAGCGCGTGCCGCTCGCCCTGCAGGCAGGAGACGAGCACGGACGGGGCGTCGGCCGCGGGTTCTGGCAACCGGGAGATGAGCCAGTGGACCACCGCCTCGTTGACGCAGGTGGCGGCGTGCTCCTGGGCGACGGTCCACTCGCCCCTGAGCCAGCGTTGGCCGACGTCGAACTGGCTGGGGACGACGAGCTCGTCGACGACCTGGCTCGCGGTCCAGCCGTCGGCGAGCGCGGCCTCGACCGCGGCCTGGGCGCGCGACCGGTCGGCCGCGGCCAGCGCGGCCCAGTATTCGGCGCGAGGGTCCATCCGGTGAACCCCCGATCGGAGGTCAGAAGATCTCCAGTAGACCACCTGATCGGGGGGTGCGCCACCGGCTCAGGACAGGTTCGCGCGCTCCGCGCCGATGGTCGTGTCGTCGCCGTGACCGGTGTGCACGACCGTCTCGTCGGGCAGCGCGAGCAGCTGTCGCCGGATCGAGGCGACGATCAGGTCCTCGTCGCTGAACGACCGGCCCGTGGCGCCGGGACCGCCCTGGAAAAGGGTGTCGCCGGTGAACACGCAGCCGAGGTCGTGGACGTAGAGGCAGACGGCGCCGGGCGCGTGCCCCGGCGTGTGGAGGACCTTGAGCGAGGCGCCCCCGATCTTCACGGTCTGCCCGTCCTCGAGGTCGACGTCCCACAGGTGGTCGGTGTGGGTCAGCTCCCAGAGGGGACGGTCGTCGGGGTGCAGCAGGATCGGCGCCGTCACGCGTTCCCGCAGCTGGGGGGCGACCCGGACGTGGTCGTCGTGCGCATGGGTGCAGAGGATCGCCTTCACCGTGCGCCCGGCGACGACCTCGAGGATCGCGTCGACGTCGTGCGGCGCGTCGATGACCACACACTCGTCGTCGTCACCGACCACCCAGACGTTGTTGTCGACGTCGTGCGTCTCGCCGTCGAGGGAGAAGGTGCCGCTGACGACGGCGTGGTCCACGCGGACGCTCATCAGAAGATCACCACGCTGCGGAGGACGTCGCCGGTGTGCATCTTGTCGAAGGCCGCCTCGACGTCCTCGAGCGCGATCTCCTCGGACACGAACGCGTCGAGGTCGAGCCGGCCCTGCCGGTAGAGGTCGACCAGCATCGGGAAGTCACGGCTCGGCAGGCAGTCGCCGTACCAGCTGGACTTCAGGGAGCCACCACGGCCGAAGACGTCGATCAGCGGGATGTCGGGGATCTTCATGTCGGGCGTGGGCACGCCGACGAGGACGACGGTGCCGGCGAGGTCGCGGGCGTAGAAGGCCTGCTTCCACGTCTCGGGGCGGCCGACCGCGTCGATCACGACGTCGGCGCCGTCGGAGCCGTCGTCGCCGCAGATCTCCTTGATCGCCGCCACCGGGTCGGTGGTGCTGCTGTTGACGGTGTGGGTCGCGCCGAGCCGGCGCGCGCCCTCGAGCTTCCGGTCGTCGAGGTCGACGGCGATGATCGTGCGGGCACCGGCCAGCGCCGAGCCCGCGATCGCGGCGGCGCCCACCCCGCCACAGCCGATGACCGCCACGGTCTTGCCGCGGCTGACGTTGCCGGTGTTGATGGCGGCACCCAGGCCGGCCATCACCCCGCAGCCCAGCAGGCCCACGGCCGCGGCGCGCGCGTCCGGGTCGACCTTGGTGCACTGGCCCGCCGCGACCAGCGTCTTCTCCGCGAAGGCGCCGATGCCGAGGGCCGGCGAGAGCTCGGTGCCGTCCTGGAGGGTCATCTTCTGGGTGGCGTTGTGGGTGGCGAAGCAGTACCACGGCTCGCCCCGGTCACAGGCCCGGCAGCTGCCGCAGACCGCGCGCCAGTTGAGGACCACGAAGTCACCCGGCTCCAGCCCGGTCACGCCCTCCCCCACCGACTCCACGACGCCGGCGGCCTCGTGCCCGAGCAGGAACGGGAACTCGTCGTTGATCCCGCCCTCCCGGTAGTGGAGGTCGGTGTGGCAGACCCCGCAGGCCTGCACCTTCACCAGTGCCTCGCCCGGCCCCGGGTCGGGGACGTTGATGGTCTCGATCGTGACGGGCTCGCCCTTGCCGTGGGCGACGACTGCTCTCACCTGATGCATGCCTGCCAGCCAACCAGATCGGTGGTCGGCGCGTGTACACCCCATGATCAGTGTCCTGCTCGCCCGGCCGGCGTACGTCCTTGCCGGCGGGTGAGTGGGGCGGATCCGGATAGTCCGTGACGATTGTGCTGTCAAAACGGTCCGTTGACGACCTAAGCGTCACGGACTATCTCGGAGGTCCCCTCACCACAGCCCGAGCAGGTCGCCGCCGATCCTGATGACGAAGGCGGAGACGACGAGGATGAAGAAGATCCGGACGAAGCCGGCGCCCTGCGAGATCGCGACCCGGGCGCCGAGGTAGCCGCCCACCAGGTTGCAGGCGCCGAGCACCAGCCCGACCTTCCAGAGCACCGCACCGGTCGGGATGAAGACGACGAGGGCGGCGAGGTTCGTGGTCCAGTTGGCGAGCCGCGCCTTGGCGCTGGCCTCGAGGAACGAGTAGCCGAGCAGGCCGACGAGGGTGAAGACGAAGAAGCTGCCGGTGCCCGGGCCGAGCGCGCCGTCGTAGAAACCGACGGCCAGGCCGGTGCCCATCGCGGCGGTCAGGTGGCGGTGACCGGTGAAGCGGAGGGCGGTCGCCTCGCCCAGCTTGGGCTTGAGCAGCACGTAGCCGCCGACGAGCACCAGCGCGACCAGCACGATCGGGTCGAACGCCGACTTGGGGATCCGGGTCGCCACCAGCGCGCCGAGCGCCGAGCCCACGAACGCGAGCGCCATCAGCGGCAGGAAGGTGCGGGGGTCGGGTCGGACCCGGCGGTAGTACGTCGCGGCGCTGACGCTGGTGCCGCAGATCGACGCCAGCTTGTTGGTGGCCAGCACCTGGACCGGGCTCGCACCCGGCAGTCCGAGCAGGAGGGCGGGGAGCTGTACCAGCCCACCGCCACCCACGACCGCGTCCACGAAGCCCGCCGAGAGCCCCGCCAGCCCGAGCAGGAGCAGCACGGTCAGGGTCGGGTCGGACACCGCACGATGGTAGGCGGCTACCCCTGCCCGGTGAGCAGCCGCTCCCGCTCGGCCGACGCGGACACCAGCGCGGCGGCGGTCTCCTGCTGGCGGCGGACCAGCTCGTGGCCGATCTGCACCACCGAGGCGAGCAGCTGGTGCACGCGGTCGGCGGCCTGGTTGATCCGGTCGCGGACCGCCCAGTCGCTGAAGATGTTGTCGAACCACACGTCGAGCGCCTTGGTCATCGAGGTGATGCCGATCCCACCGACCTCGTCGAGGCCGACGTCGGCCAGCTCGGTGGAGAGCCTCACCAGCGAGAGGTCGGCGTGCCGCATCAGCGTCGCTGCCCGGTCGAGCTTGTCGTGCTTGACCATGTCGCCGATCAGGCCGCCGCCGAAGAAGGTGTCGTACGTCGCCCACGACCCGGCGCTGCCGAGGTGCCGGGATGCCTGCTCGAGCGCGGCGTGGGCGGCGCGCCCGGCCTCGACGGCCTCGTCGAGCTGCGTCGCCCGCGCGCGCAGCTCGCCCACGCGGTCGGCCAGCCCGGTGAGGCGCGCGGCCGCGTCGGTCCCGGCCGGGTCTGCCCGCACCTCGCCCTCACGCCGGGTCAGGAGCTCGGCGTACCGGCCCTCCAGGTCGCCGTACGCCGCGAGCCGCGACTCCAGCGACGCGACCTCGCGCGACTCGGTGGCCGCCCGGGCCTCGGCCTCCGCCACGGCGTACTCCGCCGCGGCCGCCTCGGCCCGCTCGCGGTCGAGATCCGTGTCGCGGCGACCCCGGAGCGCCGCCAGCACCCGGGTCATCGACACCGACTCGAGCGCGGCGACGTCGGCCCGCTCGTCGGCCAGCTTCCTCCGGGCATCGCGCACCCGGGCCCGTGCCCCCTCGGCCCGGGCCTGGGTCGCGGCGAGCGCGGCGGTGAGACCGTCCCGTTCCGTCCGCTCCCGGGCGACCTGCTCCAGCGCTGCCAGCGTCTCTGTCATGCGGCAGATCGTAGGGTCGGTCCGTGCGGATCGTGTCGCTCCTCCCCTCCACCACCGAGATCCTCTTCGCGATCGGCGCGGGCGACGACGTCGTGGGGGTCACCTTCGAGTGCGACCACCCCGCCGAGGCCAGGACCCGCACGATCGTCTCGACGTCGGCGATGCCCGAGGGGCTCGCACCGGCCGAGATCGACGCCTTCGTGGTGGCCGCAGTGGCCGACGGCGAGGACCTCTACCACCTCGCCGAGGACGCCCTGGCCGGACTCGACCCCGACCTCGTCGTCACCCAGGACCTGTGCGCGGTCTGCGCCGTCGACGTCACCGTGGTCGATGACGCACTCGCCCACCTCGGCTGCACTGCCGAGGTGCTGACCTTCGACCCCCACACCCTCGGCGAGGTGTTCGCCTCGATCGAGGCCCTGGGCCGGGCGACGGGGCGTACGGCGGCCGCGGCCGCGCTCGCCGCCGATCAGCGGGCCCGGCTCGACGCGGTCCGGGCACGGGTCGCCGGCCGCCCTCGACCTCGGGTGCTGCTGCTGGAGTGGACCGACCCACCCTTCGCCCCCGGCCACTGGATCCCGGAGATGGTCGATGCCGCCGGCGGCGAGCCGCTGCTCGGGGCGTGGGGCCAGAAGTCCCGGAGGATCACCTGGGACGAGGTGCACGCGTCGGCGCCCGAGGTGGTCGTGGTCGCGCCCTGCGGCTACGACCGGGCGGGTGCCCGCTCGCTGGCGGACGGTCTCGTGGCCGACGGCCTGCTCCCGGACGGCGTACGCGTGCACGCCGTCGACGCCGACGCCTCGTGGGCCCGGCCCGGCACCCGGCTGCTCGACGGTGTCGAGGAGCTCGCCGACCTGCTCCACCCGCGCTGAAGCGGGCTCAGTCCCCGACCCAGAAGCCGCGGCCGCCACCCGCCCAGTCACCGAAGTGGTCCCGGTACGACGCCCGCGACCGGTCCCCGAGGTAGGAGCCGACGACGGCGGCCCCGAGGTCGTCGAGCTCGGGGGCCACGACCCGCCCGTCGACCCTGCGGGCCATCGACTCGATGAACCGGGCCAGGCCGGGGTCCTCCCCCAGCCGGAAGAAGGTCGTCTGTGCACCGAGCCGGCCCGCGTTGTCGAGCTCGCGGACGGCGTTGGCGATGGTGAGCGGGTGCGGCGGGTAGGCGAAGTAGACCTCGCCGTCGGGCTCGAGGTGGGAGGTCGGCTCACCGTCGGTCACGATCAGCAGCACCGGCTGCGCCGACGGGTGCTTGCGGAAGTGCCGGTTGGCGAGCAGCAGCCCGTGGTGGAGGTTGGTGCCCTTGTCCCAGCGGGCGTCGAGCCCGGTGAGCTCCTCGATCTCCATCACCTGTGCCGCACGGCCGAACGTGATCAGCTGGAGCGCGTCGCCGCGGAAGCGGCTGCGGATCAGGGTGTGCAGCGCCAGTGCGGTCCGCTTCATCGGCACCCAGCGACCGTCCATGGCCATCGAGAACGACGTGTCGACCAGCAGCGCGACCGCCGCCTGGGTGCGGGCCTCGGTCTCCTGCACCTCGACGTCCTGGATCTCCATCACCCGGCCCGACGGGTCGGCGGCTCGTCGGCGTACGCCGTTGAGCACGGTGCGCGGCAGGTCCCACGGCTCGGTGTCGCCGTACTGCCACTCCCGGGTGGCACCGGAGAGGTCGCCGGCGGCGCCCGCGGCCCGCAGCTCGCGCTGGCCCTGCCGACCCGACATCCGCTGGGCGACGTCGCGCAGCAGCGCCTTGCCGAGCTGCCGCATCGCTCGCGGGCTGAGCCGGTACTGCCCGTCCGAGCCGCGCGTGAGGTAGCCGCTGTCGCGCAGCGCCTGCTCGAGCTGCTGGAGGGTGCGGGCGTCGACGGCCGCCTGGTCGCCGAGCTGTCGCGCGAGCTGGTCGAGGTCGATGTCGTCGAGCCGCGCGCCGCCGTAGGACTGGGAGAGCTGCTCGGCGAGCTGGTCGAGCTCGCCGAGGTCCTGGAGGACGCCGGTGCCGTCGCCGAGGCCGAGCCCCTCGCCGCCCTCGAACTGCTCGGAGCCGCCCCAGTCCTCGCCGGGGCGCAGCGAGCGCAGGTTGGCATCCATCCGGGCCAGCTGGTCCATCAGCGCCGGGGATCCGAAGGCCTGTTGGGAGAGCTGCATCAGCTGGTCGCGCTGCTCCGGCGACATCGAGGCCATCATCCGCTGCGCCGCCGCCGCGCGCTGCGCGAGCGCGTCGAGCAGCTCGTCGATGTTCTGCGGGCGCTCGGGGAAGAAGTCGCCGTGCCGGTCCATGAAGGCGTCGAAGTCGGCCTGGGTGTCGACGCCCTGCTGGTGCTTCTCGAGCAGGTCGTTGAGGTCGGTCAGCATCTCGTTGACCGCGGTCCGGTCCTCGTCGGTGGCGTTCTCCAGCGCCTCCTTCATCCCGGCGAAGCGCTGGTCGAGCAGCTCGCGGCCGAGCAGGTCCTTGATCTGGTCGTAGGCCTCACGTGCCTCGCGGCTCTGCCAGTCGTACGACGCCAGCTCGTTCACCGCGGCGGCGGTGCTGGGCGAGAGGCTGTCGAGCTGCACCTCGCGGAAGGCACGGTCGGCGTCCTCCATCTCGACGTCGCGGGCCAGCTGCTTGCGCTCCTCCAGGACGGCCCGGTCGAGCAGCTCGCGGACCTCCTCGAGGGTGCCGTCGAGGTTGTGCCGACGCAGCAGGTCGCGGCGCCGCTCGGCGACCCGGCGGGCCAGGTCGTCCAGCCCGGTCTGGTCACGGCCGCCGCGGCGCAGGAACTCCTGCATCGCGCGCTCCGGGCTGTACCCGGCCATGACCTCCTCGCCGATCTCGTCGAGCGCCTCGGCCAGGTCGACCGGCGGGGCCAGCGGGTCCCCGCCGGCGTACTTGCCGTAGCGGCTCACGACACCTCCTTCCGCATCCAGACCCAGTCCAGGTGTGGGTACTCCTCGAAGGTCGTGCGGCCGGTCTCCACGAAGCCCCGGCTGGCGTAGAAGGCGGCGGCTCGGTCGTTGCCCCCGACGTGCTCCACGGTGAGGACGGAGCCGCTCGCCGCGGCCTCCACCTGCGCAAGCAGGGCCGAGCCGACGCCCGACCCCTGCCGATCGGGGTGGACGTAGAGCTTCCACATCGCGGGGAGTCCGTTGTTCTCGCCGAGGTTGGCGACCCCCACCACGCGGCCGTCCTCCTCGGCGACCCAGTGGGGCAGCCGGTCCAGCCCCGACCGCACGGCCTCGGCGGACCACCAGCGCTCGAGCTGCCAGGCAGCGAAATGCTCGTCGATCGGTCCGTACGTGGAGGGCACCACGACCGACCCGAGTCTCACGATCGCCTCGGTGTCCTCCGGTGTGGCCCGACGGATGCTCATCCGTAGACGGTCTCCGTGCCGTCGGAGTCCTTGCCGATCTTGCGGGCGAGGTAGAGGCCCTCGAGCGCGAGCTCGATGGCGGCGGCACGGGTGCCGTCGTCGTGCGCGTCGAGCCGCTCGCAGACCTCGTCGTACAGCTCGGACTCGCCGAGCACCGGGAGCCCGGCGAGGAAGTCGCGCGCGGTGACCTGGGCACCGGTGGTGACCATCCGCCCCTCCTCCATCGCCTCGACGAGCAGGGCGAAGTCGAGGCCGCGCAGCCGGTCGCGGACGGTCGCCGCGGTGGCGGTACGCAGCAGGTGCGTGAGCACCTCGCGCTCGCGTCCCTCCTCACCGGTCTCGAACTCGATCTTGCCGCCGAGCACGTCGACGGCCGTCTCGAGGTCGACGACGCGGGCGACGGCCCGCTCCTCGCCCTGCCGGGTGGCGCGGTGCAGCGCGGCGGCCGCGATGGTCTCGGCTCCGGCGATCGCGAACCGGGCGCTCACCCCGCTGCGCTGGTCGACGCTGCCGGACTCGCGCAGGTTGCGGGTGAAGCGGGCCAGGGTCTCCACCACGTGGTCGGGGACCTCGGCGACGAGGTGGGCCTCCTGGCGGACCACGGCGATCTCGTCGGCGAGCTCGGTCGGGTAGTGGGTGCGGATCTCCGCGCCGAAGCGGTCCTTGAGCGGAGTGATGATCCGGCCGCGGTTGGTGTAGTCCTCGGGGTTGGCGCTGGCCACGACCAGCACGTCGAGCGGCAGCCGCAGCACGTAGCCGCGGATCTGGATGTCGCGCTCCTCCATCACGTTGAGCATCGCGACCTGGATCCGCTCGGCGAGGTCGGGCAGCTCGTTGATGGCGACGATGCCGCGGTGGCTGCGCGGGATCAGGCCGAAGTGGATGGTCTCGGGGTCGCCGAGGTGGCGACCCTCGGCCACCTTCATCGGGTCGACGTCACCGATCAGGTCGGCGACGCTCGTGTCGGGGGTGGCCAGCTTCTCGGAGTACCGCTCGTCGCGGTGGCGCCACGAGACGCGCAGGTCGTCGCCGTACGTCGCGGCGGCCTGCTTCGACGTGACGGTGACCGGGTCGTAGGGGTGCTCGCCCAGCTCGGAGCCGGAGATCACCGGCGACCACTCGTCGAGCAGCCCCACCAGCGACCGCAGCAGCCGGGTCTTGCCCTGGCCGCGCTCGCCGAGCAGCACCATGTCGTGGCCCGCGATCAGCGCGCGCTCGACCTGCGGGATGACGGTGTCGTCGAAGCCGTGCAGGCCGGGCCACGGATCCTGCCCGGCGGCCAGCATGGCCAGCAGGTTGCCGCGCAGCTCCTCACGGAGCGTGGTGTGGACGTGGCCGCTCGCGCGGAGCTCGCCGAGGGTGGAAGGAGTCGGAGCCTCAGTCACCCTCTCGACGCTACTGCGCCCCGCAAGAGCGGGTCAGGCGTCGGGCTCGGTGCGCCGCCGGCGACGTACCGCGAGGAGGAAGAGTCCGCCACTGACGAGCGAAGGCCAGGGCCGTACCGGCGACGAAGGCGCTGCTCCGCGGCGACGCGGAGAGCTCCTGCACGGGTGCGTGTCGCCCGTCGTGAACGCGGCGTTGGCCTGCGCACCGAGCACCTGCACCGACCCGCCCGGCGACTGCGCACCGCAGACGTCGACCTTGCCCTTGTTGGTGACCTGGCTGAGCGTGACGACGAAGGTGAAGGATGCGCTCTGCTTCATCGCCGCCCGGCTGAGGTTCGGATCGATCAGCATCGTGACGTCGATCCGCTGCACGCCACCGGGGTTGACGGTGGGGCCGGTGACGATGGTGCGGCACTCGTTCTTCTTCTTGTCCTGGTAGAGCGGCACCGCCGTGCCCGACTGGCCGCCGACGGTGGCGGAGAAGCTGAGGGCGCGCTCGAAGTCGTTGACCGCGTCCTTGGGGACCAGCGCGATCGTGGCGCGGGTCGTCGAGGACGAGTCGTTCTTGACGTAGAAGGTGCTGGTCGCCGTGCCGGGCACGTAGGTCCCGGTGAAGAGGGGCGTCGACAGCGACTCGGTGAAGGGGCCGGTCTGCTTCATGCTGAGCAGGAGCCGCTGCGGGTCGGCGTGGGCGGGCGAGCCGCCGACCAGCGCCAGCAGCGCGGTCACGAGCAGGGCGGCCAGGAGCCGGAACGACCGGGTCATGCCAGGACCTCCTCAGGGCGTCGACGGCGCTCGAGCAGCCCCGCCGCGATGAACCAGCCGCCATAGAGCAGCAGCCCGACAGCGAAGACGTCGGTGGCGACACCGAGCCAGCCGCCGGCCATCCAGACCGAGACCCAGCCCAGCTTCGGCACGGAGTACCAGACCGTGCCCTGGATCTGGGCCGGCTCGACCGGGCTCAGGTCGGCGGCGTCGTTGGCGTCACCTTGCGTGACGTAGGACGTGCCCTCGCTGCCGACGTTGATCCCCACGATCCGGTGGGTGGTCAGCGTCGGGTCCTCGGACCGCGGCTGGAAGGTGATCACGTCACCCACCGCGAGGTGGGCGGTGTCGACCGGCTTCACGACGACGACGTCGCCGATGTCGTAGGTGCCGGTCATCGATCCGCTGAGCACGGTCAGGGGCTTGGCCCCCGACGCCTTCGGCACGATGATCAGCGCCGCCGCGGCCGCGATGACCGCGAGCAGCAGGGTCCAGCTGAGGACCTGGACGATGAAGTTCCGGGCGCTGGTCATGGGGTCACCCCGAGCAGGTGATGTGTTGCTGCCGCTGCCGCGTCGGATGCTGCGAGCGTGTTGCTGTAAGCGGAGCGTCGTGCCGACGTGCGCTGGACCCTGCACCCTCCGAGGTGATGCTTGCGTCCGGAGCGCTGGCGAGCCGTGGGTGACGGTCGTGGCCGGTCGTGACCGTACCCGAGCCAGTGGTCGACCCGTAGTCGTGGAGCTGGTAGACGGTGTAGGTCTCGCCAGAACGCATCGTCCACGTAGACGGAACATCGTTGCTCCGCGTGCCACGGCGAGATGCCGGGTGATGGGCGGTGCCGCCTGCGTGATCGGACCGGGATGGTCACGGTTACGCGAGGGTCGCGGTGATCGGCGTGGTGGTCCAGCCGGCGGACCGGGCGCCCGCTGAGCGGCACTGCTGAGGTTGAGTGGTCGCGGTCGCCGGCGCGCTGACGGCTGTCGTGGAGGAGACCCGGACGGCAGGGCGTCTGGTCCGCGCTGGTCGGCGTGGTCGCTGCACGCGGCACCGAGGCACGTGGTGCCCACGGTCGCCGTGACCCCGGCGGGGGTGGTCCCCACCGTGGCCGTGATGCGCTGGCCAGCTTCTTGCCGACCGACGTGTCGTCGAGCACCAGCGTGGTGTCGGCGAAGGCGCCGGCCACGGAGACGGTCACGCCGCCCGGGGTGGTCGCCGTGTAGCTCATCTGACCCGACGACGACCGAGCTCGCCGCCAGCGTGCGCTGGCTGCTCCAGGACGCGTTCGTGCCACCCGTGGTGGCGCCCCCGATGAGGAGGGCGCCGACCACGGCGGCAACGAACGGGATCCTGGGATTCATGAGCTCAGTTCAGTCGAGTCGATCGCTGCGGGTCAGGAGCTGGGCGATGGTGAAGGTGGAGGCCGGGGTGGTGGCCGACTTCAGCTGGTCCGTGGTGCCGGAGGTGCTGGCGGGCAGCACGTAGGTGACCTTCGCGGTCAGCGTGGCCGAGCCGAAGGGCGCGGCGAACGAGAAGTCCGTCGCGTTGTCCTTGGTGATGGTGGCGGTGCTGGAGGGACGACGTCGACGTCGCGGGTCAGCGGTCGAGAAGCCGTTGGGCGACATCGGCAGGGCGTTGAGCTTGATGGTGCCCTTGAGGTTCTTGCCGGTGCCGGTGACGGTGAACGTCTGGGTGTACGTGATCGTGTCGCCCGGGACCATCTTGTCGCTGGCGACCCAGTCGCCGGCGGCGGCGGTGTTGGCGTCGTCGTAGGAGCCGGCGACGGTGTCGATGGTGAGGTCACCGGACTGCACGCCGTTCTGGGCGAGCTGCTCGCTGTCGCTCCACAGCGCGTAGGTGCCGAAGCCGCCCATGAGCAGCGCGACGCCGGTGGCACCGGCGACAGAACCCTTGATCATCTTGTTCATTGCGAATCCCCTTGGAAGAAGCGATCCCCCGTCGGGATCACGTTGCAGGGAGGAACGTAAGTCGGAAATCTGGGCGATCCGGGCTGCTTGTCTGTCACGGTCACGAAACGTGGACGCAGTGTTACTGACATCGGCGAAATGAGGGCAATGGTTACGACGGACGTCCTCCGACAGGAGTCCTGGGCATGGCCCGTTCGGGCCATGCCTGTTACCACCAGATGGGTCAGCCGAGGGCGAGGTGCGCGAGCAGGTCCTGCCGGGTGAGGACGCCGATCGGCTTGCCGTCCTCGTGCACGAGGGCCGCGTCGGCGTGCTCGAGCAGCGCCACCGCGTCGTGGGCCTGCTCGGTGGAGCCGATGGTCGGGAGCGGCTCGGACATGTGGTCCTCGACGGAGTCGGTGAGCCGGGCGGTGCCGGCGAAGAGCGCGTCGAGCAGGGTCCGCTCGGAGACCGAGCCGGCCACCTCGGCCGCCACGATCGGCGGCTCGGCCAGCACGACGGGCATCTGCGAGACGCCGTACTCCCGCAGGATCTGCACCGCCTCGGCGATCGTCTCCTTGGGGTGGGTGTGCACCAGGTCGGGCAGCCGCCCGTCCTTGCCGCGCAGCACCTCCCCGACGGTCTGCTCGTGCCCGTGTCCGTCGTCGCTGGTCGGGAAGCCGTAGCGGGCCAGCCAGTCGTCGTTGAAGATCTTGGTGAGGTAGCCACGGCCGGAGTCGGGCAGCAGCACCACGATCACGGCGTCGGTCCGGCCCTCGGCGGCCAGCTCGGCGGCCAGCAGCTTCGCGGCGTACGCCGCCATGCCGCACGAGCCACCGACCAGCAGCGCCTCCTCGCGGGCCAGGCGTCGGGTGTAGGCGAAGGAGTCGGCGTCGGAGACCTCGATGATCCGGTCGGCGACGTCGCGGTCGTAGGTCTCGGGCCAGAAGTCCTCGCCGACGCCCTCGACGAGGTAGGGCCGCCCGGTGCCGCCGGAGTAGACGGAGCCGGCCGGGTCGGCGCCGATCACCTGGATCTCGGGGTTCTGCTCCTTGAGGTAGCGCCCGACGCCGGTGATGGTGCCGCCGGTGCCGACGCCGGCGACGAAGTGGGTGATCCGACCCTCGGTCTGCGCCCAGATCTCCGGACCGGTGGTCTCGTAGTGGGAGCGCGGGTTGTGGGGGTTGGAGTACTGGTCGGGCTTCCAGGCGCCCGGCTGCGAGGCGAGCCGGTCGCTGACGTTGTAGTAGGAGTCGGGGTGCTCGGGCGCGACGGCGGTCGGGCAGACCACGACCTCCGCGCCGTACGCCTTGAGGACGTTGCGCTTGTCCTCGCTGACCTTGTCGGGGCACACGAAGACGCAGTGGTAGCCCTTCTGCTGCGCGATCATCGCGAGCCCGACGCCGGTGTTGCCGGACGTGGGCTCGACGATGGTGCCGCCGGGCTGGAGGGCGCCGGACTCCTCGGCCGCCTCGATCATCCGGCTGGCGATCCGGTCCTTCACCGAGCCCCCGGGGTTGAGGTACTCCACCTTCGCGAGCACGAGTGGCTCCTCGACCCCGTCGAGGGCGCGGCGCAGGCGCACGAGGGGGGTGTTGCCGATCAGGTCCACGAGCGAGTCGACGTACTGCATCCCGCCAATCTAGGCGCTGGAACCGCCCACGGCCCCATCCTCGGTCCCCGTAGGGTTGGGGCGTGGGTAAGGCTGCTGCTGCACGAAAGCTGGCTGCCGCTGCTGCATACGGCGGGGGCGGCCTGTCCGCGCTCGGCGGAGGTCTCTACGGCGTGCTCCGGCTCGAGGCCGCACTGGCACGCAAGGCGATCGGCGAGCCGGCCGACCCCACGACTCCCGACGCCACCGGCTGGTACGGCCGCGGCCGGCCCGGCCCCGCGATCAAGGTCGCGCTGCTCGGCGACTCCAGCGCGGCGGGCTACGGCGTCGACCGGGTCGAGGACACCCCCGGCGCCCGGCTGGGCAGCGGCCTGGCCGCCCTCGCCGACCGGCGGGTGCACCTGCGCGACCACGCCGTCGTCGGCGCCCAGTCGCGCGACCTCGCCGGCCAGGTCGACCGCGCGCTGCCCACCAGCCCCGACCTGGCCGTCGTGCTGATCGGCGTCAACGACATCACCCACTCCGTGCGACCGGCGACCTCGGTCCGCAACCTCTCCGAGACCGTACGACGCCTGATCGACGCCGGCTGCGCCGTGCTGGTCGGCACCTGCCCCGACCTCGGCACGATCCGGCCGATCCCTCCCCCGCTCAGGCAGGTCGGGCGCGCGTGGTCGCGGCGACTGGCCGCGGCGCAGGCGATCGCGGTGATCGAGCAGGGTGGCCGCACCGTCTCGCTCGGCACCATCCTGGGCCCCGAGTTCGACGCCGCCCCGGCGATGATGTTCGGACCGGACCGCTTCCACCCCTCCGGCGCCGGCTACCGCGCGCTGGCCGACGTGATGCTGCCCAGCGCGCTCGCCGCCCTCGGGCTCGGCCCCGACGCGGCCGAGCAGCCCGAGGCCGACCGCGGTGAGGGCCTGCGTCCGGTGGCGGTCGCGGCCATCGAGGCAGCCAACACCCCCGGCACCGAGCTCGGCGGGACCGAGGTCGGTGGGTCCAGGCGCGGGGTCCGCGGGATCTGGGTCGAGCTGCGGCACCGTCGCCGGCACCCCGCCACCGACAGCGAGGCGCCCGACGCCGACGAGGTGCACGCCGAGGCATGACGAACGGCCCCACCCGGATCGGGTGGGGCCGTTCGCTTGCTGCTTGCTGTTTGTTCTCAGCTCACCGGGTCTCGACAGGCTCGGTCGTGGCTTCGTTCCTCAGCCACGCTCGCCCGCTCGACCACCTTCGATTGATCAGGTCCGCTGCGCGGGCCTGATCAGTCCTGGCTGAAGATCGCCAGGATGCGGAGCAGGTTGGTGTAGATCCAGACCAGGCTCACGGTCAGCGCGAACGCGGCACGCCACGACTCGCGCTCCGGGATGCCGGCCTCGATCCCCTGCTCGACGAAGTCGAAGTCGAGGATCAGCATGAAGATGCCGAGCACCAGACCGGCGACCGAGAACAGGAGGCCGAACCCGCCGAAGCCGAGGAACCCGATGGCGTTGCCGAACATGCCCAGCACGACCTCGAGCAGGCCGAGCGCGACCATGCCGAACATCGCCGCCATCACGAAGGTGCGGAACTTCTGGCCGACCTTGATGTCGAGGAGCTTGTAGGCGGCGAGCGTGCCGGCGAAGGCGGCGAAGGTGCCGACCACGGCCTGGAGCACGATGTTGCTGCCGAAGCCCTGCTCGTTGACGAACATGGCGTCGATCAGCTTGCTGAACGCACCCATCGCGACGCCCTCGAGGGCGGCGAAGGCGATCACCAGTCCGGGGCTGATGACCTTCTTGAACGAGTTGACCATCGACAGGCCGAACGCGCCGAACGAACCCACCATCAGCGCGAGGTAGAGGCCGCCGAGGTTGTCCTCGCTGGTGCGGATGTCACCGGTCAGGAACCAGGTGGCCGCGGCCGCGATGAACACGATGGCCAGCGTGATGCCGGTCTTCTGGACGACGGAGTCGACGGTCATCCGCTCGCCGGAGCGGACGGGAGCCTGCGGCTCGGCGTACCCGGTCGGCGACTGGCCGTAGGCGTCGAACGCGGTGCCGTTGCCCGGGTAGGTCTGGTTGCCGTGGGCGTTGGTTCCCCGCCCGTTGAACGCGTCCGAGTTGCGGAACACGGGGTTGTTGCTCTGCATGGTCTCCTCCTTGGAGGCCGGGCGGCCATCAATCTGATGGTCGCCGTGTCATTCCAGTCTAGTTGGCCGACATCGGTACAACGTGCGGCGAGCCCGCACTGTTCCGCACGGGCGCTGCCGAGGGCGAATTCTCAGGGGGTGCCCCGGGTGGGGGTCGAACCCACACTGAACCGCTTTTAAGGCGGTCTCCTCTGCCGGTTGGGATACCGGGGCCACGGTCATTCTGACAAGGCGCGCGCGCGGAGGAAGACCGCGTCGAGCATCTCGGGTGTCAGCCGGCCGGTGAAGGTGTTGTGCTGGCTGGGGTGGTAGCAGCCCAGCAGGGTGACGCCCGCCAGGTCCGCCACGGCCCCGTGGCCGAACCGGGGGCGCGGGCTGGGCAGCGGGACCCCGGCTGCCGCCAGCCCCCGCAGCGACCCGGCCCAGCCGTAGGCGCCCAGCGCCACCACGACCCGGAGGGACGGCAGCAGCAGCTGCACCTCCCGGGCCAGCCATGGCTCGCAGGTGTCGCGCTCGCGGACGGTCGGCTTGTTCTGCGGCGGCGCGCAGCGGACCGTCGCCACCATCCGGGCGCCCACCAGCTCCTGTCCGTCACCGGCGTGGACGGAGGTCGAGCGGGTCGCGAAGCCGGTCCGGTGGAGGCTGGCGAAGAGCCAGTCGCCGCTGGAGTCGCCGGTGAACACGCGACCGGTGCGGTTGCCGCCGTGGGCGGCCGGGGCCAGCCCGACGATCAGCACCCGCGGCTCGGTCTCGCCCCAGCCCGCGATCGGTCGCCCCCAGTACGGCTGGTCGGCGTACGACGCCCGCTTCTCGGTCGCCACCTGTTCGCGCCACCGCACCAGCCGCGGGCACGCGGCGCAGGTGCTCACCCGGGCGTCGAGCTCGGCCAGCGCCTCCGGCCCGTCGGTCGCGGCGAGCCGGCGCACCTGGGCGGCCGTCCGGGCTACGGGGGTCGAGCCGTCCGCCGGGTCCTCCGGCCATCCCTCCCCCGGCGGTACGGGTGACCCGAACTCCTGGCCGGTGAGCGGGTGGGGGTGCGTGCCGTCCGGGGTCACGGGATCGAGGCCGCGATGCCGTCGAGGATGTCGGACTCGCCCACGGTGAGGGCGGAGACGTGGGTGCGGGCCAGGACCCGCTCGACCACGATCACGCCGGCGCCGATCACGTCGGCCCGGCCCGGGTGCATGAAGCCGAGGGCGCGCCGCTGCTCGACGGTCATCGCGACGAGTCGGGCGACGGTGGCGCGCACGTCGTCGAGGGCGTGGACGGTGCCGTGGAGGGCGTCGCGGTCGTACGCCGGGAGGTCGAGCACCGCGGCCCCGAGCGTGGTGCACGTGCCGGCGATGCCGACGACCGAGACCGCACGCTCGAGCGGGACGCCGCAGTCGTCCAGCGCGGCATCGACGTCACGCGCGATCGCGGCCAGCTCGTCGGGGGTGGGTGGGTCGTGGCGGACGTGGCGCTCGTGCAGCCGGACCGACCCGACGTCCATCGAGCGGGCCGCCTGCACCCCGTCCCGGCCGCCGAGGATCACCTCGGTCGAGCCGCCACCGACGTCGACCACCAGCACCGGGGTCGCGACGTCGGGGAGCCCGGCCATCGCGCCGGCGAAGCCGAGGGCCGCCTCCTCGTCACCGCTGAGGACCTCCGGCTCGACGCCGAGCCGGGACCGGACGCCCTCGCGGAAGACGGCTGCGTTGGAGGCGTCACGGGTGGCGGAGGTGGCGCAGAACCGGATCCGGTCGGCCGGGACGCCGTGCTCGCGGACCAGCGCGGCGTACTCGTCCAGCGCGGTGAACGCCCGCTCCAGCGCCTCGTCGGCCAGCCGACCGGTGGCATCGACCCCCTGGCCGAGCCGCACCATCCGGGCCTCGCGGACCAGCGCGTGGGGCGGCGTCCCGATGAAGAGCTTGATCGTGTTGGTGCCGCAGTCGATCGCGGCGACCGGTTCACTCATCGTCGGAGGGGTGGGCGCAGGGGCCGATCGACCACCAGTCCCCCAGCGCGGCGAGCACCTCGTCGCCGAACGGGTTGACGCCGGGCCCGGCTGCCAGGGCATGGCCGGCCAGCACGTGCAGGCACTTCACGCGGTCGGGCATCCCGCCGGCGGAGATCCCCTCGATCTCGGGCACCTGGCCGAGCTCGGCGCGGTCGGCGAGGTAGGCCTCGTGGGCGGCCCGGTACGACGCGGCCAGGTCGGGGTCCGAGGCCAGCCGGGCCTCCATCTCCTTCATCAGCCCGGAGCCCTCGAGGGTGCCGATGCGGGAGGCCGCGCGCGGGCAGGTGAGGTAGTACGTCGTGGGGAACGGTGTGCCGTTCGGCAGCCGTGGCTCGGTGGTGGCGACGTCGGGCTGGCCACACGGGCACCGGTGCCCGACGGCGGCGATGCCGCGCGGGGTCCGGCCCAGCTGGCGCTCGATCGCCGCCAGGTCGGCGGGGTCGATGTCGGCCACTAGCTCAGGGGCTCCTGCTCGGGCGCCTCGAGGTCGGTCGCCGGCGGGGGCTGGTCGTCGGGCGGGTCACCGGCGAGCTCGACCGAGGACCACGCGTCCTCCCACCACGCCTGCGGCTCCTCCGCGAGGACCTCGCTCGGGTCGTGCAGGCGGGCCCGGGTCTCGATCGGCTCGCCGTGCTCGTCGAGGACGACGTACGCCGTCTCGCCGGGCATCACGTAGCCGAACCGCTCACGGGCCTGGGCCCGCACGAACGCCTCGTCGTTCCAGCGCCGCTTCTCACGCTCGAGGTCGTCGATCTCCGCGGAGGTGGTGGCGATCTGCTCCTTGAGCTCCGCGATGTGCGCGCGCTGCTGGAGGTAGGCCTTGAGCGAGGAGGCGTAGGAGACCGCCAGGACCGCGACCACGAGCACCAGCACCGCCATCCGGCCGGTGAAGCGCGGCCGGCGCGGCTCGTCGGTCACGACGGCGGCGGCAGCACGCGTCCGCGCGGAGCCCCGCGAGCCGCTCGTGCGCTGGCCCGGGCGGCGCGAGCTCCCGGGGCCGGTGCGTCGTTCACTCACCGGCCCCACGGTAGACGGGGTCAGCCCCCGAACCGGGGGAACGCGCCGGAGCCGGCGTAGCGAGCCGCGTCGCCCAGCTCATCCTCGATCCGGAGCAGCTGGTTGTACTTGGCGACGCGCTCGGAGCGGGCCGGCGCGCCGGTCTTGATCTGGCCGCAGTTGGTCGCGACGGCGAGGTCGGCGATGGTCGTGTCCTCGGTCTCGCCGGAGCGGTGGCTCATCATGCAGCGCATCCCGTTGCGGTGGGCGAGCTCGACGGAGTCGAGGGTCTCGGTCAGCGAGCCGATCTGGTTGACCTTCACCAGCAGCGCGTTCGCCTGGCCGCCGTCGATGCCCCGCTGGAGCCGCTCGACGTTGGTCACGAACAGGTCGTCACCGACCAGCTGGATCTTGTCGCCGAGCTCGTCGGTCATCGCCTTCCAGCCCGACCAGTCCTCCTCGTCGAGGGGGTCCTCGATCGAGACGATCGGGTAGGAGTCCACGAGGTCGGCGTAGTAGGTGACCATCTCGGCGGAGGTCTTCTTCCCGCCCTCGAAGGCGTACTTCTTCTTCTCGAAGAACTCCGAGGCGGCCACGTCCATGGCCAGCGCGATGTCCTTGCCGAGGGTGAAGCCGGCCGACTTCACCGCCTCGGCGATGAGGTCGAGGGCCGCCCGGTTCGAGGACAGGTCGGGGGCGAAGCCGCCCTCGTCGCCCAGCCCGGTGGCCAGCCCCTTCTTCTTCAGCACGGCCTTCAGGGCGTGGTAGACCTCCGCACCCTGCTGGAGGGCCTCGCGGAAGGTCGGCGCACCGATCGGCGCGATCATGAACTCCTGGACGTCGACGTTGGAGTCGGCGTGCGAGCCACCGTTGAGGATGTTCATCATCGGCACCGGCAGCAGGTGCGCGTTCGGGCCGCCGACGTAGCGGAAGAGGCCGAGGCCCGAGGAGTCCGCGGCCGCGCGGGCCACGGCGAGCGAGACGCCCAGGATCGCGTTGGCGCCGAGGTTGGCCTTGTTGGGCGTGCCGTCCAGGGACAGCATCGTCTGGTCGACGAGGCGCTGGTCGTCGGCGTCGAGGCCCTCGACCGCGGGCGCGATCTTCGCGACGACGGCGTCCACCGCCTTGGCGACTCCCTTGCCGCCGTAGCGCTTGCCGCCGTCGCGGAGCTCGACCGCCTCGAAGGCGCCGGTGGACGCGCCGCTGGGCACCGCGGCCCGGGCGAAGACGCCGTCGTCGAGGACGACCTCGACCTCGACAGTGGGGTTGCCGCGTGAGTCGAGGATCTCGCGGGCGCCGACGGCGGAGATGACAGCCACTGGGTGCTCCTTGCTGGTCGAGGACGAAGCCGTGTCGAGACTAGTGCCGACCGGGGAGTAGGTCAGCCTCGCGTCCACCCGACCCGGGACCGCAACCACGCGCCCCGGAAGGAGAGGGGCCCTAGAGGAGCCGGCGGACGGCGTCGCGCAGGGCCTGCTCGGGGTCGGTGCCGGAGCCGCGCGCCTCGGCGACGAGCGCGAGCAGCCGGTCGCCGAGGTCGTCCCCGGCAGGCGCCGGGGCCGGGGTGCCGGCCCGCTGGAGCCGGTCGAGCACCTTGTCGGCGTAGAGCAGGGCGGGCAGACCGGGGGCCAGGCCGTCGGTGACCGAGTCGCGCTGCTTCTCCGCGGCCTTGCGCGCCTCCCAGACCTCGTTGACCTGGGCGGGATCGAGGTCGCCCGCTGGTCGGTCGGCCGGGTCACCGAACACGTGCGGGTTGCGGCGGTGCATCTTCTCGGTGACCTCGCGCGCCACGTCGGCCGTCGTGAACTCCCCCGCCTCCTCGGCGATCGCGGTGTGGAGGAAGACCTGCAGGAGCAGGTCGCCGAGCTCCTCGCGCAGCAGCGTGGCGTCGTCGGTGTCGAGCGCCTCGAGGGTCTCGTGGGTCTCCTCGAGCAGGTAGCGCGCGAGTGACCGGTGGGTCTGCGCGGCCTTCCACGGGCACTCGGCGCGCAGCCGACGCATCACGTCGAGGAAGCCGAGGACCGCCTCGTCGTCGCCGGCCACCGGCGTCCGCTCAGCGCCCGCAGCGGTGGGACTCGGGCAGCTCGCGCGCCAGGACGGCGTTCGGCTGCTCCTCGAGACCGGCCTTGGCGTCCTCGCTCACCGCGAACGACAGGGACTCGTCGCGAGCCGAGATCGCACCGTCGGTGACCGTGGTGTTGAGGGACGGGGCGAACTCGACGTCGTGCTCGGCGATCCAGGACGCGAAGACGTCGCCCCCGGCGTTGACGAACTCCTCGTACTCACCGCCGCCCTCGAGCACGACCTCGCCCACGGCGGCCTGCACGGCCTCGACGTAGGGCGTGGTGGCCTCGACCTCGATCACGCTGTCGCGGACGTCCTCGGGAACGGTGGCCACGTTGGTGCGCAGCTCGCTGAGGGCAGTGAGGTACTGCTCGCTGTCGGCCTCCACGCCGTACTCCGTCGCGACCTGGTCGGCGACCGAGCGGAGCGCGAGGGTGCCGGCGATGCCGCCGCGGAGGTAGCCGTTGGGGATCGTCTGCGCCTGCTGGTCCAGCTGCGCCGTGATGGCGGTGCAGTAGTCGCCGGCGACCTCGTCGATGCGAGCGGTCGAGATCGACTCGTCCCCGACCTCGACCGCGGTGCCGGGCTGCACGGCGCCGCATCCGGTGAGGGCCAGCACGGCCAGGGCCCCGACGGCACCGAGGGTGCGGGACTTGATCACGACGACTGCTCCTTCTGCTGCTCCGGAGGATCGATCACGGAGTCGATGACGTTGCGCGCCCATTCAAGCAGGGCGACCCCGTCCAGCGGACGCCCGAGGTGCCCCGGGGTGCCCGGCCGCGGGACCAGCACGGTGTCGAGCTGGGCCTTCACGATGCTCTTGGGGTAGAGCCGCTGCAACCGGATGGTGCGCGACTCCGGGAGGCTGACCGGCGCGAACCGGACGTTGCGGCCCGCGATGGTCACCTCGCCGACCCCGGCCTGCCGGGCCCGGGCGCGGAACCGGGCGACGAGCAGCAGGGCGGCGACCGGCGCGGGCGGCTCGCCGTACCGGTCCACCATCTCCTCGCGGAGGAGGTCGACGTCCTCGTCGGCGCGCACCTCGGCCAGCCGCTTGTACATCTCCAGCCGCAGCCGCTCGCTCGGCACGTAGTCGTGGGGCAGGTGGGCGTCGACCGGCAGCTCGATGCGGACCTCGCGCAGCTCCGGCTCGCCGCCCTCGCCCTTGAACTCGTTGACGGCCTCGCCGACCAGCCGGACGTAGAGGTCGAAGCCGACGTCGGCGATGTGGCCGGACTGCTCGCCGCCGAGGAGGTTGCCGGCGCCGCGGATCTCGAGGTCCTTCATCGCGATCGCCATGCCGCCGCCGAGGTCGGAGTGCTGGGCCAGCGTGGCGAGCCGCTCGTGGGCGGTCTCGGTGAGCGGCTTCTCCGCCGGGTAGAGGAAGTAGGCGTACGCCCGCTCACGGCTGCGGCCGACGCGACCGCGCAGCTGGTGGAGCTGGGAGAGGCCGAGGGTGTCGGCCCGCTCGATGATCATGGTGTTGGCGTTGGAGACGTCGAGCCCGGACTCGACGATGGTCGTGCAGACCAGCACGTCGAAGCGCTTCTCCCAGAAGTCCAGCATCACCTGCTCGAGCTGGTGCTCGCCCATCTGGCCGTGTGCGGTCGCGACGCGCGCCTCCGGCACGAGCTCCTGGAGCCGCGCGGCCGCCTTCTCGATCGAGCTGACCCGGTTGTGGATGTAGAACACCTGGCCGTCGCGCAGCAGCTCGCGGCGGACCGCGGCGGTGACCTGCTTGTCGTCGTAGGAGCCGACGTAGGTGAGGACGGGGTGCCGCTCCTCGGGCGGCGTGGTGATCGTCGACATCTCGCGGATGCCGGTCACCGCCATCTCCAGCGTGCGCGGGATCGGGGTGGCCGACATGCTCAGCACGTCGACGGAGGTCCGCAGCCGCTTCATCTGCTCCTTGTGCTCGACGCCGAAGCGCTGCTCCTCGTCGACGACGATCAGGCCGAGGTCCTTGACCCGGACGTCGGGGTTGAGCAGCCGGTGCGTGCCCACCACGATGTCGACCGAGCCCTCGGCCAGGCCGGCCATCACCTGCCGGGCCTCGGCGTCGGTCTGGAAGCGCGAGAGCGGCTTGATGCTGACCGGGAAGCCGCTCATCCGCTCCTCGAACGTCGAGAGGTGCTGGGTCACCAACAGGGTGGTCGGTACCAGGACGGCTACCTGCTTGCCCTCCTGCACCGCCTTGAACGCCGCCCGCACCGCGATCTCGGTCTTGCCGTAGCCGACGTCGCCGCACACCAGCCGGTCCATCGGGACGCTGCGCTGCATGTCCGCCTTGACCTCGTCGACCGTGGTCAGCTGGTCGGGCGTCTCGTGGAAGGGGAAGGCGTCCTCGAGCTCGCGCTGCCACGGGGTGTCGGGTCCGTAGGTGTAGCCGCGGGTGGCCTGCCTCGCGGCGTAGAGCTTGATCAGCTCGGCGGCGATCTCGCGGACCGCCTTGCGGGCGCGGTTCTTGCGCTTGGTCCAGTCGCCGCCGCCGAGCCGGTCCAGGCTCGGCTGCTCGCCCCCGACGTACCGGGTCACCTGGTCGAGCGCGTCGGCCGGGACGAAGAGCCGGTCGGCCGGGCCGCCCCGCTTGGAGGCGCCGTACTCGAGGACGAGGTACTCACGGGTCGCGCCCTGCACCTCGCGCTGCTTCATCTCCACGAACCGGCCGACGCCGTGCTGCTCGTGGACGACGAAGTCGCCGGCCTTCAGCTCGAGCGGGTCGATCTGCTTCTTGCGGCGCGCGGGCATCGTGCGCATGTCGCGGGTCGAGGACTTCTGGCCCGACAGGTCCTCGCCGGTGAGGACCGCGAGCCGGGTCGTCGGGTCGACGAAGCCGTGGTCGAGGGCACCGCACGACACGGTGACCACGCCGACCCGGGGCTCGAGCACCTCGGGGTCGACGAGGGCGGCCGGGACGTCGTGGTCGGCGAGCACCTCGACCATCCGCTGGGCCGGGCCGTGGCCGGGGTGGAGGACGACGACACGGTGGTCGGCGGCCAGCCAGCCGCGGATGTCGGAGACGGCCTGCTCGAGGTCGCCGCGGTAGGACTCCGCGACCTTGGCCGGCAGCAACCGGGTCTCGACGCCACCGTCGCCGGACCCGCCCTCGATGCCGAACGGGCTGACGCTCCACCAGGCGCGGCCGCCGGCGAGGGCGTGCTGCCGGACGTCGGCGAGCTCGCGGTACGACGCGGCGCCGAGGTCGATCGGCGCCCGACCGCCCGAGGCCGCCGCCGCCCAGCTGGCGCCGAGGAACTCCTCGCTGGTCGCGACCAGGTCGTGCGCGCGGGACCGGACCCGCTCGGGGTCGAGCACGACCACGTGGGTGTCCCGGGGCACCAGGTCGACGAGCAGCTCCATCTCGTCGACGAGCACCGGGGCCAGGGACTCCATGCCCTCCACCGCGATGCCGGCGGCGATCTTGTCCGTCAGCTCGAGCAACTGCGGGTGCGCCTGCCCCAGCGCGGCAGCCCGGCGGCGTACCTCGTCGGTCAGCAGCAGCTCGCGGCACGGCGGCGCCCAGAGCCGGCGTACGTCCTCCAGCGTCCGCTGGTCGGCGACGGCGAAGCTGCGGATCTCCTCGACCTCGTCGCCCCACAGCTCGACCCGGAGCGGGTGCTCCTCGGTCGGCGGGAAGACGTCGACGATGCCGCCGCGCACCGCGAACTCGCCCCGCTTCTCGACCAGGTCGACGCGGGAGTACGCCGCCGCGGACAGCCGCTCGACGATGTCGTCCAGGGACGCGGTGTCGCCGGGCGACAGCTCGACCGGCGTCAGGTCACCGAGGCCGGGGACCTGCGGCTGGAGGAGCGAGCGCACCGGGGCGACGACGACGTCGAGCGGTCCGTTGGTGGCGTCCGTGCCGGGGTGGCACAGCCGTCGCAGCACCGCGAGCCGGCGGCCGACCGTGTCGCTGCGGGGGCTGAGCCGCTCGTGCGGCAGCGTCTCCCAGCTCGGGTAGTAGCCGACCCGTGCCGGGTCGACGAGGTCGCCGAGGGCGGCGACGAGGTCCTCGGCCTCACGGGAGGTCGGCGTCACCGCGAGCACCGTCCGGCCGTGCTCGACCAGCCCCGCGACGACGAAGGGGCGCAGCCCGGCCGGGCCGGTCAGCTCGAGCGTGGGGAGCACGCCGCCTCGGCGTCGGCCATCGCCCGGGCGAGGACGGGCTCGGCGAGGACGGCGGCTTTCAGGCCGGTGAGGCTCACGACTTCCCTTCGTCGGACACGCATCGGACACGCATCGAGCCCCCGGTCGCGTCCGACAGGGGGTGCATCCCCCAGTTTACGGTGTGCTCGTGGAGGGACTGGGTGCGCATCGACCGGTGGCGGTGGCGTGCGCGCTCCTGCTGCTGACGACCGGCTGCGGGACGATCCGCGACTTCTTCGGCGACCCCGCGGTCTTCGAGTCCGCGGCCGAGCCGGTCGACCTCGACCTCGATCCGCCGGCGTACGCCGCCATGGTCCCCGGCGGCCTCGCGGTGCGGTCGGGCGAGGAGCAGGTCGTGGTGCCGTGGGCGAAGGAGGCCACCCTCCTCCCGGGCGGGCGGGCGCTGGTGACCGACGGCCGTCGCTACCAGGCGGTCGACATCGCGAACGGGGAGCTGGGCCGGTCCCTGCGGACCCTGTCCGACATCACCGCCGGACCGAACGCGATCCACCTCGTGCGCGACCGCTGGCTGGTGACCTACGACCTCGACCTGGAGCCGGTCGACCGCGTCCGGCTCCCGGGCACCGACGAGGCCGACCTCTACCGCGGGCACTTCGGCACGGTCGCCACGGTCGGCTCCGCGAGCTGGGTCCAGTGGGGCGACTACAACCCCGACGGGGAGGACGTGCCGGAGGGTGGGCGCGGGCTGCTGCGGATCGTGGACGGCGAGACCACGGAGGTGGCGACGTTCGGCATCGTCGACCTGTGGCCCTCCGCCGACCGTGCCGCCCTGCTGGCCCTGCGCCAGGTCGACGGCGAGGACTGCGGTGGATGCGTCGTGCCGCAGGAGGTCGTCGAGCTCGACCCCGCGACCGGCGAGGTGGTGCGCAACTACGGCATGCCCGACGGCTACGACGACTCGTGGCGCGTGGTGGCCCTGGACAAGGTCGACGACCGGGTGGCCGTCCGCTTCTACGAGCCGGAACCGACCGACGGGAGGCCGGCCGGGGCCGGCGCCGGGACCTGGTCGTACGACGGCTCGTGGGAGGTGGTCGAGGACAACGACACCGTCACCACGTGGTGGCAGGCGGGCGGCCGACTGGAGATGCGGGACGACGGGCTGGTCTGGGTGAGCGGCGAGGACGAGACCTCGTTGCCGGGCGACCTCGTCGCCCCCGCCGGCCAGCTGCTCCCACCGGACTGACGTCCTCGTCGTGCAGGAGGTCCCGGCCGGCATGGCCGTGGAGGACGTCGTGGCCCTCACCCCCGGTCATCCAGAACGACGTCATCCCGACCGCGGGCCGATCAGTCCGGAAGTCCGAGCTGGGGGTTGTCCCGGAGCCAGGCCAGCAGCGCCACTGCGTCGATCTGGGAGCTCGCCCCGAGCTTGCGGAGCGTGGTCTTCACGTGGCTGCGGACGGTGGCCTCCGACACCTCGAGGTCGGTCGCGATGTCACGCACCCGGCGGCCGCGGTAGAGCAGCATCAGGACGTCGCGCTCGCGCGGGGTCAGGGAGGACATCTGTTGCAGCACGAGGGCATGCCTGCTGCGGGCCCGGTGCCACGTGTCAACCCATCCCTGACGCTCCTGCTCCCCCATGACCTCCTGACCGGCCGCGAGCCGGCGCAGGACGTCGTCCACCTCCTCGAGGGAGGAGCCGCTGGGAAACACCCCCACGGCCCCGGCCTCGATCGCGGCACCCCAGATGGGTCCCGCCGGAGCGCCACTGAGGAGCAGCCACGGCACGCCGCCGCCGGAAGCCAGGAACTGGCGCGCCTCCTGGAGCTGGGCCGCGGACGCGATGTCGCTCAGGAGGACCCCTGCCTCGGGGCGGAAGCGCGAGATCCCGAGCACGTCCACCTCGCGCTGGAGCACGCACGTCTGGAATCCCCGACTGCTCAGTGCAGCCTCCACCGTGTCGGCGACGAGCGGGAGGCTGGAGGCGACGACGATCCTCGTCAGCCCGACGGTCATCAACATGTGCCTCCTCGCCGGCCGTGGGAAGAGCACTGGTGGCCGCCGGACCATCGTCCGGCCCACGAGACGTTGCTCAGGCCGGCTAATCATGATCTCCCCTACTTTTGGGGATGCCGCTCGAACCCGAGCATTGCAATCGTGGTTGACGGGTTCGTACGACCCTGGACGGCCCACCAGCGAACCCGCGTCGTCGGGTCGGGTTGCGGTGACTGACCCCCGGTCCCCGTCCCCCGATCTCCACCTCCCGGCCGTGGCGGCCGGGGGGACGACGCGGTGCTGGTGGGCCAGACCAGGGAAGCCGTGTCGCCGCCGACGTCCCACACGGAATCCCCACAGTTCGGTATAAGCGCGCCTACATTCGCCCGCCCGCTCTGGCGCATCCCCGATTTGTGGGAGACGCTGGAGGCCAAGTCGAGCCAGGGGGGTCTCTTCCAGGGGGGAAGGGAGACTGGTTCGCATTTCTGGGGTCAGCTCCGTCAGGGTCGACGGGGCGATGCGGGTTGTGCGAGCGGGTTGTTTGATGCCTTGGCTCTGTTCTTCGCGGGGGGCGACGAATGGGGACATACCTACGTATTCCACGAGAGGCGTGGACATGGCAGGGCACCGTCCTGGTGCTGCTGACCGTGCTTCTGCCCACAGCGTTCGTGATGTGGCTGGATCCGGACTCACGATCGATCGACGGCGTCACGGCCGTCTTCGGGCTGGCCACCTTCCCGGTGATGCTGGCCGCGGGGATCATCATGTACTTCGCGTGGCGACTCACCGGCGAGGAGAACCTGCCGTGGCTGTCCTCGACGCTGATCGTCATCGCGATCCAGGGCTTCACCATGGCCGGGCTGCACGCCGCCCACGGCCCTGACCTGCTCGACGTCGGCGTCGGGCTGGTGCTCGTGCAGGTGCTGTTCTGCGCGGCGGCCGTCGTGACCCTGACCATCGCGTCGGATCGCGCCACCACGGTCGACCCGGCCCTGGTGGGGTTCTCCGTGGGCATCGTGTCGGCGCTGGCCGCCGTTCTGGTGCCGTCGCTGGGCCTGACCCGGGGGCTGCGGATCACCGACTACCTGCTGCTCACGATCCTGGCCGCCACGGCCATGGCCCTGCTGCTGACGATCCTGGTCCGCGGGCTGGTGGACCTGGCCAGCACCTGCCCCGCGTGGGTCAGGGGCCGGCTGGTCGTCGGCGTCCTCGCCGTCGGCGTGAGCCAGGTCGTGTCCGTCACGACGGACCTGGATCGGGTCGGCCTGCTCCTCGTCGGCGTCCAGCTGGCCGGCGTCTCCCTGGTGACCACGGCCTCGCTGGGTGTGATGCGGCAGCTCGGTGCCGACAGTGCCGGCGCCGTCGCCGACCTCCGGCACCGGGTCCAGGAGGTGGAGCTCCAGAACCGCGAGGACCGCGAGCGCCTGCACGAGCTCAACGCCTCGATCGCCGGCATCGCGACCGCGTCCCGGTTGATCCACGACCCGGAGTCCGCCATCCCCCGCCAGCGTCGCGACCAGCTCCAGCGGGTCATGGAGACCGAGCTGGTCCGTCTTCAGCAGATGGCGCTGGGCACGCCCGCCGACATCGGCGACGTGTCGCTCGACGACATCCTGGAGCCCGTGGTCCTCGCGCAGCGCATCCAGGGCCGCAACGTGGACTGGAGCCCGACCGGGGTCAGGGCCAGCGGCGACCCCCGCCACCTCGCCGAGGTACTGACCACGCTGCTCAACAACGCCGCCCGTCACGCTGCCGGCTCGCCGGTCTCGATCGCTGTCTCGTCGCACACCGATGTCGTCTCGATCCGGGTCTGCGACCTCGGCCCCGGGGTCGCCGACGAGGTCGCCGAGCGGCTCTTCGACTTCGGCGCCCGCGCCGCCGACTCCCCGGGGATGGGCATCGGGCTGCACGTCGCCCGCCGCCTGGTCGAGGACGACGGCGGCAGCTTGGTCCTCGTGCCCGGCGTCGACCGCGGTGCGGTGTTCGAGATCCTGTTGCCCCCTGCCCGGTCGATCCGACCGGTCCTCACCGCCGTCCGGAGCGCCCATGACGCAGCCGCAGCTTCCGCGTAGTCGGGTCCGGATCGTCCTCATCGAGGACCACACCCTCTTCGCGGAGTCGCTCGACGTCGCGCTCACCGTGGAGGGCTACGACGTGCGCCGGATCCCGGTCGCCGAGGGCACCACGATCGCGACCGCCCTCTCGGCGGCGCTCCGGCTCCAGCCCCGGGTCGTGCTCCTCGACCTCGACCTCGGCAAGCTGGGCGACGGGGTCCGGATGATCTCGCCGCTGGCGCGCGGCGGGGCGGCGGTCGTGGTGGTGACCGCGTCGAGCGACGAGGGTCGGTGGGGCGAGTGCATCGCCCGCGGGGCCCGCAAGGTGCTGAGCAAGTCACGGCCGCTCAACGACATCCTCGCCACGGTCCGTCGGCTCAACCAGGGATTCGCGGTGATGGACGTGGAGGAGCGCGAGCGGCTGCTCGACGCCCGGAAGGCCGACCACGAGCGGAACGGTGACCTGGCGGCGAGGCTCGAACGCCTCACCGGCCGCGAGCAGCAGGTCCTGGGCAGGCTCATGGAGGGCAGCACCGTGCGCGAGATCTCCCGCGACAGCGTCGTGTCCGAGGCCACGGTCCGCACCCAGGTGAAGTCGATCCTCGCCAAGCTCGAGGTCTCCTCGCAGCTGGCTGCCGTGGGGGCGGCACACCGAGTCGGTTGGCGGCCGCCGGGCAGCTGAGCACGGGCAGCCGAGCCGGGCAGTGGGCCGGACCCACCAGTCGCCCCTCGTCCACCGGCTCGTGGGCTGCCGGGGATCGTGACGGACGGACGACGCGTCCGCGCGGGGAACGCCAATGACGTGCGCCACGTCCATCGGGGTCGGGCGACTGGTGAGCCTGGGGTCGGCCTGTGGGGGCCTTCTCCCACGATCGCGTTCCCCCGCCCGCGTGGGCAATCCCCGATGTTGGGGATCTGGCCACTATGGCCCCATCAGCACCAGAACCTGATCGATCTGCCCGTTGAGCTGGTCGCTGGCCGTGATCACGATCGCGCCGTCGGCGTTCAGCTTGCCCCCGACGGAGAGCGGGACATCCGAGGCGACGTCGATGACGCCGATCGGTCCCGACGCCGAGGCAGTCGACCAGGCACCGGTGCCGTTCGCCGTCAGCTCCGCGGCCCGGAGCTGCACCGAGTCGCCCACCCTCCGGCACTCTGTCCGGTACCACCGACGTGGGTCGAGCCGCTGGCCGAGCTTGGCCACGAGCTCACCCTCGGTGCCTGCGAGGCGGCAGGACAGCCGCCCGTGGTCCACCTGCAGCTTGTACTGCCCGCTGCCGTCGAAGAGGCCCCGCTGCAGGAGGTTGTCGCCGTTGTCGGCCGGGGCGCCGCTGGTGATCTCGTCGAGCCGGACGTCGGCGCCGATGAGGAAGTCGCGCGCTCCTGGGGCAAGGTGGTCCTCCGTGCCGACCGGAAGCACCCGGACCACCGCGAAGTCCGCAGCACCGCCGGCGTAGGCGGGCAGCGTCGCGGCACCCTGCCCGTCGACGGACGGGGTGGCGAGGACCTGACCACGTCCGCTGGTCACGACCGTGGCGTCCACCGGCGCGGACCCGTCGTTCTCGAGCGTGCCCAGCACGGGTCCCTGCCCCTCGGGAGGGTCGAAGTCGAGGACGAGCACCCGCTCGCCGCTGGCCAGCAGCGGGTCGGACTCCGATTCGGTGGTCGAGGGCTCCACGGGCTGCTCGCCGTCGGTGCAGCCCGTCAGCCAGAGCAGGAGTGTGAGGCCGACCGCCGGCAGCGCGGCGTGCCGTCGCGCGGGCGAAGTCCCACCTCGCTGCAGGTGCCTGAGCGGGCTGTCGCGGGCGAGCCGACCCCGGTCCGCGCCCTGACCCCCCGTCGCCGTGGTCGTCACGCGACCACGGTAACGACCGCATCGGCACCGCGGCGTCGAACGGCCCGCCACGGCCCGAGCGGTGGCCACCATCTCCCCCAAATGGGGGACGTCGCCGCCCGACGCTCCAGCAGCAGGTGCGGGCTTCCTACGATCGTGACGCCAGCCCGACCAGAGGAGCACGCGTGGAGACCGTCCCGATGCCTGGGGTCAGCGTGGTCGTCGCCACCCGGAACCGGCCCGAGCTCCTCGCGATCGCCGTGGAGGCTGCCCTCCGGCAGGACTACCCCGGCCCGATCGAGGTCATTGCCGTCTTCGACCAGGCCGAGCCCACGCCCGGCCTCGAGCGCGACGACCCGCACCGCCGCGTCCGGGTCGTGAGCAACTCCAGGACTCCCGGGCTCCCCGGGGCCCGCAACACCGGCATCGCGCTGGCGAGCCACCCGCTCGTCGCCTTCTGCGACGACGACGACTCATGGCTGCCGGCCAAGCTCCGCGCCCAGACTGCCGCGATGGCCGCCCGCGGCGCCGGCGCCTCGGTCACCAGCATCCGGATCCACTACGGCGACAAGGTGCGGCACCGCCGGTGCACCACCCCGGTGCTGCGCCATGCCGACCTGGTCCGCGACCGGGTCACCGCCGCCCACCCGTCGAGCTACCTGGTGACCCGTGAGGTCGCCGAGCAGGCGGGGCCGGTCGACGAGGTGCTCCCCGGCGGGTACGGCGAGGACTACGACTGGCTGCTGCGGGTGGCGCGACTGACCGACATCGCCTGTGTCGCCGAGCCGATGGTCGAGGTCCTCTGGCACCCCGGCTCGTTCTTCACGCGGAAGTGGGAGGTCATCGACGAGGCGCTGGGCTACCTCCTCGCCAAGCACCCCGACATCGCCCAGGACCCCCGCGGCGCCGCGCGCATCCACGGACAGCGCGCCTTCGCCACCGCCGCGGTCAAGGACCGCACCGCCGCCTGGTCGCACTGGCGCGAGACGGTGCGCGCCAACCCGCGCGAGCGGCGCGCTCTGGCCACCCTGCTGGTGCTGTCGGGCGTGGTGTCCGCCGACCGTGTGCTGCACGTCGCGAACCGGTTCGGCCGCGGCATCTGATCGCCGCATCCTGACCGCGGCCCTGTCGGACGACTGTCTGCGGCCGTGGCGGCCTCAGCTGCGGCGCCAGGAGGGCGTGTGCCCCCACCAGGCGGCGAGCTCCTCGTCGTACGGCGCGTAGTGCGCCTCCAGGCGGGCCCGCAGCGCTGGCTCGAGCGGTGAGCGCGAGCGGGCATTGTGCTGCTCGAAGGCGATGTCGGAGCAGGGCGCGAGGCCCAGGAACTCCCGGACCTGGTCGAAGACCGGCTCGGGGTCGACGAAGAAGTCCCCGCTGTCGACGACGCAGAGCCGGTCGCGTCCGACCAGGGCCTCCAGCGCCTTGACCTGCTCGATGTACTGGCCGCGTGTGACGTAGGCGTGGTGCTGCCAGTGCAGGCTGTCGTAACCGGGCTCGGCCATCAGCCGCTCCCGCTCGCCGGCCAACCGTTCCGGCTCGGCCGCCAGGGCTGCCTCGAACTCGAGGTCCTCGAAGCCGCGGGCCCGCTCGTGGCTGTGCGCGGAGTAGGCACGGACCACCGGGTCGCGCAGCAGGACGATGAGCTTCACGCCCGGCAGATCGCCGGCGATCCGCTGCCGCGCGAGCGGGTGGAACATGTAGTAGGGGCTCGACTCGCCGGTCAGGGCCCGGCGAGAGCCGCCACGGACCCGCTGCGTCATCGCCAGGGGGAAGTGACCGCGGTACCAACGCTCCCCGCGATCGTAGGAGAGGTCGAAGTAGTGGATGCCCTTGCGGAGGAAGGGCCTCACCACGTCGGGGTGCTGGACCAGGGTCTTGAACATCGAGGTGGTGCCGCAGCGCTGCGCGCCCACGACCAGGAAGTCCGGCAAGGTGCGCGCGGGGCCGGTCAGCTCGAGGGTCGCGTCGGAGAGCCGTCGCACGTGCTTACGCGCCAGCCGGGCGCTCGGTGCGTCCTCCAGGCGGGCCATGAGGTCGGTCATCGTCGGCTTCCTCACTCGTCCGTCAGCCGACCGGGAGGATCTTGTCCAGGGCGGTGTACTTGAAGTCCTGGTTGCCCACGCCGGGGGCGGTGTTGCCGTTGTCCTGGCACACGAACAGCCCCGCGGGGAACGCCGGCCCGAGGTTGCCGGCGTAGGCGGCGATCCCGTCGGTGCGCTCGCAGCCGTCGGACGTCGGCCCGGCGCCGATCCGGAAGGAGCTGATGTAGTCGTTGGTCTGCCGGTCGTAGACGGCGAAGTAGGACCGCTGCGGGTCGGCACCGTTCTGGGCGGAGACGATCAGGTAACCCGCCGCCTGTCCGGTCTGCACGAGCGTCACGCCCTCGACGTCGTAGGCGAGGTGGCCGTTCGGCGCGATCGCGTCGACCAGGGTGCGCGAGGCGCCGGAGGTGGGCTCGGCCCCGTAGCGCCAGAGCCCGTGGTCCTCCTCCGACACGTAGAGGATGCCGGAGGCGTCGTCGGCCGCGCAGCCCTCGGCCTCGGACCCGACCTGGAACTCGCGCTGCAGGGTGCCCTGGAGCAGGCCGTCGCCGTCGCTGTCGTGGAGCAGGTACTGGCGGACCCGGCCGGGCCGGGTCACCACGAAGACGTAGAGGGCCCCGCTCGAGCTGTGGTAGGAGCACAACCCCTCTCCGCCCGAGGTCGGGATGGTTCCGCTGCCGTCCCCCACCGGCACGAGCGTGCGGGTGGTGGGGTCGACCTCGAAGGTGCGGATCCCGCCGTTGTACGCCGCGACGACGTCGCGCGGCCCCTCGCCGAGGTCGACGCCCTGCCGGACGTCGACGTTGCCCCAGAAGGACGTCGCACTCGTGATCTGCTGCAGCCGGGTGCCGTCGAGGTCGTAGACCTCCAGCGCGCCGTGCTTGTCGTTGCCGATGACCAGGGAGCGGGACGGGTCGGTCGGGTGGACCCAGATCGCGGGGTCGTCGGCGGTGTCGCCCGTGTGGCCGACCGGGGTCGTCTCGTCGTCGGACGCCACGACAGTCACCCCGCCGGTGCTGCCGACCACCACGGTGCGGGTCACGGAGCCGGTGGTGCCGGCACCGTCACGCACGGTCAGCGTGACGGAGTAGCTGCCGGCGGCGGCGTAGGTGCGTGAGGTCATCTCGCCCGACCCGGTGCTGCCGTCGCCGAAGGTCCATGACCAGGACTCCAGCGGGCCCTCCGGGTCGCTGGAGCCGGAGCCGTCGAAGCTGCACGTGAGACCGGTGCACTGCTGGGTGAAGGCCGCCGTCGGCGTGGAGTCGGACGTGCCCGAGCCCGGCAGCACGACGCTCCAGGTGACCGAGGACCCGGTGGCGGCGTCGGAGGTGGCCAGGCGGTCGCCGTCCGCCCCGCCACCGACCGGTGCCCCGGGGTCCGCGAGCCGGCTGACCATGCGGCCGGAGCCGGTGTTGGCGGCGCCCGAGCGTGCGGTGAGTCCCTGAGGCGTCCAGGACGTGGCGGCGCCGGACTTGCCGGACCACCACGAGGTGACCCAGTCGCCCGGGTCGGCGGTGACCGCGGGGGTACGGCGCGAGGTGCTGCTCGTCGTGTACGCCGCCGAGGCGACCGTGAGCGCCGAGGTGTCCACCCCGCGATAGGCGGCGAGCTGGACGGTGGTCTTCGCCGAGGCGTCGAGCGTGACGGTGACCCGGGAGCCCGCGTCACCGGCACCCGCGGTGCGCGACCACACCAGCGACCGCATGGTCCCCGCGACCCGGTTGCCCTCGAGGGTCCAGCCGGCGGGCGCGGTGGCGGTGCGGGCCGCCGCGCTCACGGACAGCACCAGCACCAGCCGGTCACCGGCCGCGACCTGGACCGGGACGTCGATGAACGGGGTCGAGACCGACCGGCTCACCGCGACGTCGGCGACGTGCGAGATCGGGTCGGCAGCAGCCGCAGTGCCCACGGTCACGGTGCCGATGCCGGCGACCGCCGCGGCGACCACTCCCACCAGCACGGCGACCACGCTGGGTCGTCGCACGTCGTCCCCCTCCACGCGATAGTTCTCACGCGAAGCCTAGGTGCGCGAGGACCCCGCGGGATCACCGAAGTTGGGGATGTTCGTCGGCGTCAGTCCGACACGATCCTCCGCCACGCCCGGCTCGAACGGGAGTCGTGCAGCCGGTAGTCGTAGCCGACCATGCTGTCGAAGTACGTCGCGAACTGACCGTCGTGCCGACGGACGTACCTGGCGTACTGGCGCAACCACCGGGCGCGCCCAGCCTTGCCACCGTCCGACGTGATGACCGTGCTGCCGAACTCGGCGACGCCCCAGTTGTTGTCGGTGCGTCGCGCCACGCGCACGACGGGCCGCAGGATGTCGGCCGGGGGCTTGTAGACGTTGTTCTTGCGGCCGGTGTTGTAGCAGTCGAAGGCGAGCGTGTTGATGGTGGCGTCGCCGGGGTACCACGAGCGCCAGTTCCGACCCGAGCTGTCAGCCAGGGTCCAGCACATGAGGATCAGGGTCGACTTCAGCCGCGGGTTGTGCGCCGCCCGGGAGAGCTTCTTGAGGTGGCGCCACGCCTGGCGGTATCGAGAAGCGTCCACACCGTCGTCCTCGGGCTCGTGCCAGTAGGACCAGTGCGTGGGACGTGAGGTCGGCGCGGTCTTGAACCAGCGCCTGAGCTGGGCGTCGTACCGGCCGTCGATGATCGCGCCGGGGTCGGCCCGGAAGGACACCACGACCGGCGTCTGGTGGACCTTGCCGCGGATCTTCGACCACGGCGACGGCAGGCCGGGGAAGAACATGCGGATGGCCTCGAGGCCGCCGTACTTCTTCATCACGCGGTCGTAGGCAGCGTCGTAGGACTCGCCGGCTCCCGGGAAGACGGTGGCACCGAACATGGGGCCACCGCCGGAGCGGGACGCAGTCGCACTCGTGGCGGGCGAGGAGATCGGGAGCACGAGTGCGACGCAGAGCAGCAGCGCGGTGAGAGCGCTGGTCGCGAGGGCACGCGCGCCGGTCGGCGTGCGGAAGAGGGGCGGGGGCAAAGGGGGGCTCCTGCGGATCGGTCTTCAGTTCTGGCGCATCCCCGCGCGAATGGTCACCGACTGTAGACCACGGACCCGGCGGGGGGGCAAGTCCCGGAAGGTGAGCCTCCACCAGGAGGAGTGGCGTCCTCCCCCAAATGGGGGACGTCACGCAGGCATCGCGCGTGGAGGCGTGTGCCCGATGCAGCATTTCACGGGGGTCGTGTGGCCCGCGCTCGGAGAAAGTGGGACATCCAGTGGCACTCTTCACGTCTGCGCCGACCCATCGTGCCCGGATCCGCCGTGGCCCCGGGCGCCGGCTGGCCGCGGCTGGGACGACGTTCGCCGTCGGTCTGGTCACTGCCCTCGGCACCACCCTGGTGGCGACGCCGCCGGCGTCGGGTGCTCCCGCCACGTTGACCCAGGCGGGGACGGCCACCACCGCCGGCAACCGCACGGGTCACACCGTGACCGTCCCCGCGTCGGTCCAGGCAGGCGACCTGCTCGTCGTCGTGCTGACCTGGAATTCGCAGACCGCCGTCACCGGTCCCACGGGCTGGACCAGCCTGCAGACCCACGCCGGCAGTGGGATCACCGGCCGTGTCTGGACCAAGGTGGCGACGGCCGTCGACGCCGGCACCACCGTACGGGCGACGACCGCTGCCAAGGCCAAGTCGGTCATGTCACTGAGCGCCTACCGCAGCACCGGCGTGGGACCCACGGTCACGGCGTCGGCGCAGGGGGGCTCCGACGTCCCGGGCGCCAGCCACACCACGCCGTCCGTGCCGGTCGTGGACGAGGGTTCGTGGGTGGTCAACGCGTGGGCCGAGAAGTCCGCCTCCGCGACGACGTGGACGCTGCCGACCGGCACCGTCTCGCGCGCCACCGGCACCACCACCGGTTCGGGGAAGGTGAGCCAGGTCCTCGGCGACTCGGGCGGCCCGGTGGTCACCGGAACCGCAGCCGGACGCATCGCGACCACCAGCACCACGGTCAACCGCACCGCCCTGTTCTCGCTGGCGGTGAGCCCCGGGGTCGCCGGCAACCGCCCACCCGTGGCGGACTTCTCCTACAGCTGCGGCGGGTTCGCGTGCAGCTTCGACGCCACGAGCTCCAGCGACCCCGACGGCGACCCGCTGTCCTACGCCTGGACCTTCGGTGACGGTGGCACCGCCACGGGTGCCTCGCCGAACCACAGCTACGCCGCCGCCGGCGCGCGCAACGTCGTGCTGACGGTGAACGACGGGTCGACCACCAGCCAGACCACCCAGTCGGTCACGGTCTCCGCGCCCGTCTCCCAGGGCAACCAGCCCAAGCCCGGCCACACGACGCTGGTACCGGAGAAGGCGCACGCGGCGTTCCCGCGGATCACCAGCGGCGAGATCTGGGACATCGAGACCATCGGGAACAAGGCCTACGTCGCCGGCACCTTCAGCTCCGCGGTCAACGTCGCCGGCAACGGCGCCACCGTCACCCAGCCGAGCCTGATGGCCGTCAACCTCGACACCGGGCTGATCGACACCACGTTCCGGCCGAGCTTCGGCGGCGGCGGCGTGAACGCCGTCGAGGCGTCCCCCGACGGCACGAGGCTCTTCGTCACCGGGACCTTCAACACGGTCAACGGGGCGAGCAAGAACAAGATCGCCTCGCTGAACCCCAGCACCGGCGCGCCGGTGGCCGGTTTCACCGCCAACGCGAACAGTCAGGGCAACGCCCTCGCGGTCAGCAACACCACCGTCTACGTGGGTGGCCGGTTCAGCAAGATCAACGGGGTCACGCGGGTGGGACTGGCCGCGGTCAGCTCGAGCACGGGCGCCGTCGACCTGGGCTTCGACAACCAGCTGTCCGGCGGCATCGGGACCAACGGCACGCTGACCGTCCAGCAGCTGAAGCTCACCCACGACAGCGGCACCCTCGTCGTCATCCACACGGCGCGACGCATCGACGACCAGAACCGCTACGGGATCGGTCTCATCGACACCGCGAGCAAGCAGCTCCTGCCGTGGCGGACGCACCTGTGGGAGGACAACCTGCAGTTCGTCGGCGGCATCCAGCGCATCTACGCCGGCGACATCGCGCCCGACGACTCCTTCTTCGTCGTGAGCAGCGGCTCCGGCGGCGACCGCCCGCCGATCAACGACACCGCGGTCGCCTTCTCGTTCAGCGGCGGCGACGGCGTCGAACCCCTGTGGGTCTCGCGCGCCTTCGACAGCATCTACTCGGTCGCCATCACCGAGAAGGCCGTCTACATCGGCGGGCACTTCCAGTGGAACGAGTCGCCGACCGCGCCCGACCCGTGGCCGGGTCAGGACGACATCGGCTACGGCACCGGGCAGGGGCTCTCCGGCTACGGTCTCGGTGACGAGGTGGTCCGCCGTGACCACCTCGGCGCGCTCGACCCCGTCACCGGCAAGGCGCTCGAGTGGCACCCCGGCTCCAACTCCGTCGAGGGCAACAAGGCGCTCGAGGCCACCTCGCGGGGTCTGCTCTCCGGAGGCGACGCCAAGCGGCAGGGCGGGGTGAGCGCCGGTCGCGTGGCCTTCTTCTCCTTCGCTGACAATCCGGCACCCAGCTCGCCCGACACGACGATCACCAGCCCGATCCAGGGCCGCGTCGTGCACACCAACGCGCCGTTCATCGTCCAGGGCGACGCCACGGTGGGCACTGGTTCGGTCGCGCGGGTGCAGGTCGAGGTCCAGCGTGGCAGCGCCTACCTGCAGGACAACCTCACCACGTGGAGCAACACCTTCAACACCATCGACGCCCAGCTCGGCTCGCCGTCCGGCGGGACGACCCCGTGGTCGCTGCCGCTGACGGTGACGTCGGCGCAGGAGATGGTGGTCCGGGCGCGGGCCGTGGCTTCCTCGGGGGCCCAGGACCCGGTCAAGGCGGAGAAGAAGATCGAGTCCTTCAGCTTCGACGATCTGCCCCCGAACACGAGCATCACGTCGCCCACCAGCACCCTGCAGACCTCGCCGTCGTTCGTCCTGCGCGGAAGCGCGACCGACGACAAGGGCGTGAGCTCGATCATCCTGTACGTCAAGGAGATCGCGACCGGACGCTACCTGACTCCCGACGGCATGGTCGACGGGTACACGACGTTCCGGATCGACCCCGACGTGCCGGGCGCGACGTCGGCCACGTGGCAGTACCAGCTCGACCTGCCTAGCGAGGGCAACTGGAAGATCAGCGCCACGGCCGTCGACACCGCGGGCCAGTCCGACACCCGCCAGGCCGTGGCCGACTACACCGTCGACAGCAGCGGCAAGGCGCCGTCGGTCACCATCACCAGCCCGATCGCCGTGACGCCACCGACCACGTCGCCCGCGCTGACCATGGCGCCGGGCGGCAGGATCACCTTCACCGGGACCGCCACCGACGACCAGGGCCTCGCGACCGTCGAGGTGAGTCTGCGCAACTCGGTGACCCGGGACAACCTGGGCGCCGACGGGTCGTGGGGGCCGGACGTGATCGCCGGGTTCCACAAGATCTCCCCGGCCAACTTCAGTGCCACGTCGTACACCTGGTCGTACACGATGCCCGAGGACCTCGAGCCGGGCACCTACAGCTTCGCGGTCCGGGCCACCGACAAGCAGGACCTGACGACGTCCTCGTCCAACCAGGGCCGGATCACGATCAACGTGGCCGTCCCCGGGGACGCGGCCCCCAACGGGCTGCTCTCGTTCAGCGGCACGGACCGGTCGCTCGAGGTGCTGCACCTCGACCTGACCGGGACAGCCACCGACGACAGGGGCGTGGCGTCGGTCGGGCTGGTGCTGCGCGAGGCCGATTCCGGCCGCTACCTGCAGCCGGACGGATCCCTCGGGACCGGCTACCAGGTGCTGCCCACGACCCTGGCCTCGCCGGGTGCGACCAGCACCGGCTTCAGCAAGTCGATCAACCTGCCGCGAGCGGGCGACTGGAACGTGACGGCCTTCGCGGTCGACACCGCCGGACAGACCGACCTGTCCACCTCCGGGGCGACCGCCCGGTACCTGGTCTATCCGGGTGACGCCGACCCCGCGCTGAACCTCAGCCTGGTGTCCCCGCCCGCCGGCGCGGTCTTCGACGACGGCAGGATCTTCGTCAGCGGTCGCGCGGAGGACGACGTCGCCATGGCGCGGGTCGAGGTGGCCGTGGTCAACTCCTCCGGTCTCTACATGTCGAGCTCGGGGAGCTTCTCCGGCACGACCGAGCGCTGGATCTCGGCGTTCCTCAACTCGCCGGGCTCGGTGGGCTCGAACTACTCCTACACCACACCGGCGGTGCCGGCCGGGAGCTACACGGTGCGCGTGCGGCCGGTGGACAACATCGGCCAGTTCCCAGCCTCCCGTGACGTTCCGGTGTCGGTGACCATCCCGGCCAGCAACGCGGCGCCGGTCGCCCGGGCCACCGTGAGCTGCGCTTCCAACGTCTGCACCTTCGACGGACGGACCAGCACCGACGAGTCGCCGTCGAGCCTGGCGTACGCCTGGAACTTCGGCAACGGACGCACCGCGTCAGGCTCGGTGCCCACCCTCACCTACACCTCGGCGGGCACCTTCACGGTGACGCTGACGGTGAAGGACGAGTACGGCGTCACCGGTACCACCACGCTCCCGGTGACCATCACGGAGCCAACCGGCAACACCGCGCCCACCGCGTTGATCAGCGCGCCGACCTGCGTGGGGCTGACCTGTGGGCTCAGCGGCGCGACGTCGACGGACCCCAACACGGGCGACACGATCACCTATCTGTGGAACTTCGGCGACGGCACCGCGACCAGTACGTCCGCGAGCCCGTCGCACACCTTCCCCGCCGGCGGCACCTACCAGGTGTCGCTGACCGTGACCGACGGCTGGGGCAAGGCAACCACCGCCACGCGGAGCGTAACGGTGGCACCATGAGTCCACCCTGTAGCACCGCGACCGACCAACCTGCGGCAGCCGCCACGGCCTGCCACCTGAAGGGGACCTGACCATGGCTGAGCCGACCGCTGCGCACGCACGCGAGTTGGGGGACTACCTGCTGATCGCCCGCCGTCGCTGGCGGATCATCGTGGGTGGTGCCGCCGTGGGGCTGGTGCTGGCCCTGGTCTACCTGCAGCTCGCGCAGCTGACCTACGCCTCGACCGCGACGCTCCAGGTCGAGTCGACGGCGGCCGACACCACGTCCGAGGGCGACCGCACGAACGACGCGATCAACCTCGACACCGAAGCCCAGCTCGTCAAGTCCGAGCTCGTGGCGGACCAGGCGGCCAAGCTCCTCGAGAGCGAGGAGACCACGCGCCGGCTGGCCTCGCGGGTCACGGTCACCGTGCCGGCCAACACCACGGTGCTGGCGATCACCTACCGCGCCACGACCGCAGCGGAGGCCCAGCGAGGGGCGCAGGCGTTCGCCGACGCCTACCTCGACAACCGGCGTGACACGGCGCAGGAGGTGCTGCTCGCGAACGAGACCAGGTTGCGCGACCAGATCGACAAGCTGCAGTCGAAGATCGAGGTCCTCAGCGGAAACATCGTCGCGCTGAGTGGTCCCGGCCAGAAGGCCGACCGCGCCTTCCTCGTCGCCAAGCGCGTGAACCTGAACAACCAGCTCGCGTCGTTCAACGGCGACCTGGCGCCGGTGGCCGGCGCGCAGGTGCGTCCGGGGCGGATGCTGACCGCCGCCACGCTGCCTCGGACCCCGGTCGACCCGAACCCGCTCCTCGTGCTGCCGTCGGGGCTGATGGCCGGCCTGCTCGCCGGTGTCGTGCTGGCGGGCCTGCGGGAGCGTGGTGACAAGCGGATCCACTCCGCCGTCGACATCGAGCGGATCTTCGGGGTCAAGCCGCTGGCGACGATGCCCTGGGGCGACGGCAGCCTCGCCGACCCGACCGGCGTGCGCCTCGACGCGGAGGTGCGCGTGGTCTACCACTCGCTGCGCGCCAACGGACCGGTCACCACAGAGTCGACCGTCGTGGTCGCCCCCGAGGCGGCCCTGGCCGGCGAGCGGCTCGCCTTCTCGCTCGCCGTGACCGCCTCGCGGGCCGGTGCCACCGCCCTCTACATCACTCGACAGGGCAAGGTGTCCCCCTCGGACCGCGCGGTGGCGGCCGGCGCCCAGGGCCGGCTCAGCCTGCCCGACTACGAGTCGATCGACGCCGTGGTCGACGGCGAGGTGCACGCGTCGGCCCTGGCCAAGAGGCTGCTCACCCTCCGGAGGCAGCACGACTTCCTGGTGCTGGGCCTCCCCAACAGCGACCCGTTCGTCGACCTGCCACTGCTGGGTCGTCAGGTGGACATCGCCGTGGTCGTCGTCGCCCTGGGCCGCACCAGGCGTGACTCGGTGGAGTCGGTGCTCTCCGGCATCACCAAGTCGGGCATCGAGCACGTGGCCGTGGTCGTCCTCGAGAAGCCGCACCGCCGCGCCCGTCACCGCACGCAGCGCCTCAACGTGATCAACGCCCACCCCGAGCTGGCCACCGGCGAGGAGGCCGCTCTGGCGTCCACCACGGAGCCCACCCAGCGCTCGGCCACCCCCGGAGGCGCGCCGCGCACCAAGGGGGGCCCGAACGGCAGCCCGCCGAACGGAAACGGGTCGATCCGGTCCGCCCGCACCGGCTCGACGTCGAGCAGGAACGGCCACGACACGTCGAGGAACCGCGAGGTCCGTCGGCTCGACCTCCCTGCCGGCGGTGAGGCGAGGCCGTGAGCGCTCCCGAGGTCGACGAGGACCGCGAACGACGGGGGTCCGTCGCCATCGATTCCGCCCGCCTCGTCTTCGTGGCCGGGCTGCACCGCAGCGGGACGACCCCGTTGGCGCGCCTCCTGGCCGAGCATCCCGAGATCAGCGGGTTCCGCGACACGGGCGTCAAGGAGGACGAGGGCCAGCACCTCCAGGACGTCTACCCCGCCGCGCGGGAGTACGGCGGGGCCGGGCGGTTCGCCCACGACCCGAAGGCGCACCTGACCGAGGACTCTCCCCTCGCCACGGCCGCCAACGCCGACCGACTGCTCCACCAGTGGTCACGGCACTGGGACCTCGATCGACGGCTGCTGCTGGAGAAGTCACCACCCAACCTGGTGATGACCCGCTTCCTCCAGGCCCTCTACCCCGACGCGCGGTTCGTGGTCGTGGTGCGGCACCCGGTCGTCGTCGCGCTCTCGACCCTCAAGTGGTCGGGCCCGACCACCCGCACGGGTCGCCTGGTCGAGCACTGGCTCCGCGCGCACCAGACGTTCCTCGCCGACGCGGCCCACCTGCGCAACGTGCACGTCGTCCGCTACGAGGACCTCGTCCGTGAGCCGCGGCACACCCTCGACGCGTTGGGCGACTTCCTCGGCCTCGAGGAGCCGCTGTCCGACGCGTCGTTCGACGGTCGCCGCAGCGACGGGTACGTCGCCACCTGGCGCCGGATGCGGAACACGGCCTCACCGCTGGCCCGGCTCCGGGTCGACCGGCTGCGCCACCGCTTCGCCCGTGACGTCGAGCGGTTCGGGTACGACTTCGACGACCTGGGCGTGTCCGCGGAGTTCCCGCTGCCCGCGCCCCGCTCCGTCGTACCGCTGGTCCGGCGGGCGGTGGACCGACAGCGCGTGCTCTACGTCGGCGGCATGCCACGCAGCGGCTCCACGCTGACGGACCTGCTGCTGCACCAGCTCCCGGGGCATGTGGGGGTGGGCGAGCTGTTCTACCTCTGGCGCAACTGCGTCGCCCACGACGGATTGTGCGCCTGCGGCGAGTCGTTCTCGGCCTGCCCCTTCTGGACCGAGGTCGGCCAGGTCGCGTTCGGAGGCTGGGACGCCGTCGATGCCGACCACGTGATGCGCCTGCAGGCTCGCGTCGATCGCACGGCCGCGATCCCGCTGCTGCTCTCGCCGCGGCGGCCGCGGCGGTTCGGGACCGATCTCGCGGAGTACGCCGACCTCTTGCGCCGCCTCTACGCCGCGGTCGCCGAGGTCTCCGGCCAGCAGGTCGTGGTCGACTCGTCCAAGCGACCGAGCCTGGCCTACGTGCTGCGTACCATGCCCGACATCGACCTGCGCGTCGTCCAGGTCGTGCGCGACCCGCGCGGGGTGGCGTTCTCCTTCAACAAGCACGTGGCCCTCCCGGAGGGCGCGGCGCTGGGTGACGAGATGCCGCGAAGCAGCACCCGCAAGGTCAGTCGCCGCTGGGTCACGGTGAACCTCGCCGTCGCCGCGCTCGACCGGTGCGGCGTGGCGGTCGCGCGGATCCGCTACGAGGACCTCGTCGCCGACCCGCGTACGTCGCTGCGCCGGATCCTGACCTTCACCGCGGACCGTCCTGGGGACGCCGCCGACGCAGATCTCTCCTGGGTCAACCCGGAGCACGTCACCGTTCCTCGCACCCACGTCGTCGCCGCGGGTCGGATCCGCCTGCACGACGGCACCATGCCGCTGCGGCTCGACGAGCAGTGGCGCGCCGACCTGCCCACCCGCGACCGCCGGCTCGTGGAGCTCGTGACCGCGCCGCTACGCCGCTGGTACGGGTACTCGTGAGCCGGGCGTACCGGGGATGAGCGTCCAGCAGTCCCGTGACGGTGGCGGCGTGGGGACGACCGAGTGGGTGCGGGACCCGCTGGGCTCGGACCTCGACGACCGCGTCGTCGTCCGCCTGCCCGTCGTACGGCGGCCGCGGTGGGTCGACCAGGCCTCGTGGCCGGTGCCCAGGAGCGACCGGCGGTTGCCGGCGGGCTGGCCGATCGCCGCCGCCGTGGCCGGCTGGCCGCTGTGGTGGGCGCTGGGCGTGACCATCCTCGTCTTCCCCTTGGCCGCGATCCCGCTGGCCTGGAGCCTGCACCGGCGCCAGCGGGTGAAGACCCCTCCGGGCTTCCTGATCTGGGTGCTGTTCCTCCTGCTGGTCACCCTCAGCGCGTTCGCGCTGGACGTGGAGCTGGTCGGCACCGCCATGTCCAGCGGGATCGGGCGCTACTTCGCGTTCGGCTTCCGGCTGCTCAACTACCTCGCCCTCACGGTGATGCTGCTCTACCTGGGGAACACCACCGAGGCCGAGCTCCCGCGGCGCCGGGTGATCTCGTGGTTCTGCATCCTCGCGGTCTCGTGCCTGGCGCTCGGCGCCTTCGCGGTCGTCTTCCCCGACTTCACCTTCAGGACGCCGGCGTCCTACCTGCTCCCCGGAGCGTTGCAGGACGAGGGTGGCGGCTTCGTCCAGATGGCCCAGGTTCAGCCGGTGCTCGGGGAGACCTCACCCCGGCCGGCGGCGCCGTTCCCCTTCACCAACGCGTGGGGCAACAACCTCTCGCTGCTCCTGGTCTGGCTGGTCGTCGGGTGGGGGGTGCTCGGCAGCCGCTCGCGCCGGGCGGTCCTGGTCGCCGTGCTGGCCATCGGGATGGTGCCGATCATCTACTCGCTCAACCGGGGAATGTGGCTCGGCCTCACCCTGGCCGTGGCCGTGGCCGTGGTGCGGCTGGCGCTGTGGGGCCGGATCAAGGCACTGATCGTCGCGCTCGCCGTGCTGACCGTCACGCTCGGCGCGCTGGCGGCCTCGCCGCTGGAGGACCTCGTCTCCGCCCGGGCGGAGAACGGCCACAGCAACGAGGTCCGCGGATCCCTGCTCGGGACAGCGATCGGCGCGGCGGAGAGCTCGCCGTTCATCGGCTTCGGATCCACCCGCAAGACCCTGGGCAGCGACGAGTCCATCGCGATCGGCCCCTCCGAGGCCTGCCCCAAGTGCGGGGCCCGCAACATCGGGAGCACCGGCCAGCTGACGCTGCTCCTGGTCTCGCAGGGCTTCCTCGGCGCCATCCTCTACGTCGGCTTCCTCCTCTGGGCGCTGTTCACGTTCGTACGCGACAGATCCCCGCTCGGACTCGCCGGCACCACCGTGGTCGGCATGGAGATCGTCTACGCGCTCGTCTACTCGGCGCTGACGATGCCGCTCGCCATCACCTTCTTGTCCATCGGGCTGCTCTGGCGCAACGCCCGCCTGCGCCGGGGGGACGACATCGTCGGTGAGGACGTGCCACCTGAGGTCGTCGAGGTGGGGCGGCGATGACCAGCACCACACAGCGACCTCCCACGTCCGGCGCGGTCACGCTGCTGACCACGCTCTACCCGCCGCCGCTCGAGGTGCGCACCGGCGACCGCGGCACGTCCCGCGCGTGGGCCGCCGTGCCCTCGCCGGCCTCGCCGCGGCTGCTGGTCCCGCTCGGCAGCCGCCGATCGATGGCGCGCGTCGTACGACGCCAGCTCTCCGGGCGCCGGCCCCGTACCCGGGTGGTGCGGGAGGTGCTCACCGTGGCGGCCGCGACCGGCGTGCTGCGGCTGCCGGCGTTCCGGGTCGGTGTGACCGGCGCCGACAGCGGTCCGATCGGTGTGGAGGAGGTGCTCGGCGACGTCCTGGGCCGCGCCGACCTCGCGCTCACCCTGCCCGTGGGGCCGCCCCGCGCCAACCGCAAGCCGGTGCTGCAGGTGACTGACACGGAGGGTCGGGTGCTGGCCTACGCCAAGGTGGGCGATCGCACCCTCACCCGCGCCCTCGTCCGACGCGAGGCAGCAGCGCTGGCGGGCCTCGAGCACCACGAGCTCCGCGCCGTCCGAACCCCCCGACTGCTCGGCCACCGGGAGTGGGGCGCCCACGCCGTCCTCGTCCAGGAGGCCCTCGACATCCCGACCGACCGGCTCACCGGCGAGGCGGCCCACCGCCGCCTGTTGGAGGTGGTCCGCGACGTCGCCAGCACCGGGACCGGCACCGGGGCCGGCGCTCCGGTCCCCTGGGCCGAGCACCCCTACCGCTCCACGCTGGAGTCCCGGATCGCCGAGCTCGAGCAGACGCGAGGGGGCGAGGTGGTCGCGAGCCTGCGCGCCCACGCGGACTCCCTGCCCCCGCACCTGCCGCTCGGCGTCGCCGCCTGGCACGGCGACCTCAACCCGGGCAACGTGGCACTCGTCGACGGCCCCTGCCCGGTGTGGGACTGGGAGCGGTACGAGGCGGGCGTGGTGCCGGGGCTCGACCTGCTGCACCACGAGCTGCACGCAGGCATCACCGTCCACGGCGTCGGCCCGCGCGACGCCGCGAGCGCGCTGCTCGACCAGGCCCCGGCCACCCTCGCGCCCCTCGGCCTCGACCCCGAGGCCGCCGAGGTCGTGGCCCGCGTCTACCTGCTGACCCTCGGCTGCCGCTACCTCGTGGACGACCAGGAGGCCGCCGGCGGCCACCTGGGCAGGATCGGCGAGTGGCTGCTGCCGGCGCTGTCGGGAGCCGGCCGATGAGCGGCCCCGTCCTCGACGGGCCGGTCGTGGTCGGGATCCTGTCCCACCGCGACCCCGCGCTGCTGCGTCGCCTGGTCGACCGCGTCCTCGAGGGCGAGCACACAGTCGCGCTGGTGCACCACGACCCTCGCGGCGTCCCCCACGGCCTCGTCCCGCACGACCGTCTGGTGCTGGTCGAGGATCCCCAACCATGTGACTGGGGCCGGATGAATCTCGCCACGGCGATGCTCCGGCTGCTCGAGACCGGCGTGGCGCGCGTCCCCGACCTCGCGTGGCTGCTCCTGGTCTCCGGCCAGGACTACCCCGCCCAGCACCTGCGCACCACCGAGCAGGAGCTCGCGCGGAGCGACACCGACGCGATGCTGCGCTTCTTCGAGGTGCCCGACGACCCGCAGGACGACGTGCACCCGTGGCAGGCGCGCTGCCGGGCGCGCTACCTGCACCGCCTCCGGATTCCCGGGAACCGGCGTTCGGTGCCCTTCCCCCGGCCGCTGCATCCCTTCCGCGGTGGCACCCGGCTCTACATCGGCGACATGTGGGCCAACCTGCGTGCGCCGGCGGTCCACCACGTGCTCGAGCAGCGCCAGCGTCTCGCGCGGATCGAGCGCTACCTGTCCCGCTGCTCCGTGCCCGACGAGGCGCTGCTCCCGACCCTCCTGCTCAACGACGCCGAGCACCTGCGGATCAGGGGGGAACGCAAGCGGTGGATCCGTTGGGTCGAGGGCAGCCCTCACCCCGAGCTCCTGCGCCCCGAGGACGTGCCGCACGTGATCGCTTCGGGCGACTTCTTCGCGCGCAAGGTCGACGGCACGGCGTCCGCGGACGTCCTCGACCGCCTCGACGTGCTCGCCGGGGAGGCCCACCGTGCGCGCCCCTGACCGGCTCCGTCGCGCTGTGGGCGTGGCCCTCGTCGCGGTGCTCGTGGTGTCGGCGAGCGTGGCGTGCGACGCCGGCTCGCGCAAGGACGGTCAGGGCCGGCAGCCGGTGGAGGCCGTGCCCCCACCCGGGAGTCCGTTGCCCACCCTCGTCGGCAGCACGATCCACCGCGAGCCCGGCGAGACGGCGCAGCAGGCGCTCGCCCGCATCAACGCGTCGTACGGACCGATCCACGTCGCCCGGATCTTCTCGCCGGGGTTGCCGGTGTCGTGGAAGGACCTCGGCGAGCTCCTCGGCGACCGGCCGGCCGTGGTCTCCTTCCGGGCCTCGCCCCGGTCGATCCTTGACGGTCGCCACGACCAGGCCCTGCGGGCGTGGTTCCGCGCCGCGCCCACCGACCGCGACACCTGGTGGGCCTACTTCCACGAGCCCGAGGACGACGTGGAGCGCGGCTCCTTCACGGCGCAGGCGTTCAAGCAGGCCTGGGAGCACGTCGAGGAGATCGCGGCGGAGGTGGGCAACCCGCGGCTGCGAGCCACGATGATCCTGATGTGCTGGACCCCGCAGGAGGGGTCCGACCGCGACTGGCGCGACTACGTGCCCACCGACGGGCGGGTCGACGTGCTGTCGTTCGACTGCTACGCGAAGGGCCAGGGCACCGACCCGTACGCCGACCCGGAGCGCCTCTTCGCTGCCGGCTACCGGGCCGCGCAGTCGGCCGGGGCGGAGTGGGCGGTGTCCGAGCTCGGCGCGGTCCGCGACAGCACCGATGGCGGCACCGCACGCGCAGCCTGGATCTCCGAGGCGGCGGCCTGGGCAGTGGGACGAGCCCGCTTCGTGACCTACTTCGACGCCGACGTGGGCGGAGAGTTCCAGCTCACCGACGAGCCCTCGCGCGCCGCCTGGGAGGCGGTCGTGGCCGCCTCGCCGACGGGAGCCGAGGATGGCTGAGCGTCGGCCCGGCCGCCCCCGGGTGCTGGTCGTCGTCGGCTCCGGCCGCAGCGGCTCCACCCTCCTCGAGGCGGCGCTCGGTGAGGTGCCGGGCGTCGTGCCCCTCGGTGAGCTGGTCCACCTGCCCGAGCGGGCCTTGCGCGACGACGAGCTCTGCGCGTGCGGGCGGCCCTTCTCGGGCTGCCCCTTCTGGGCTGCCGTGGGCAAGAAGGCCTTCGCCGGGTGGGACGAGGTGGACGCCGACGAGCTGGTCGACCTGCGTCGGGCACTGGTGCGCACGCGGCACCTGCCCCGACTCCTGTACGGCAGCCCGACCCCGGGCGGTCGGCAGCGCCGCACCACGCTGGCGGGGCGGGTCGAGGCGATCTACCGGGCCGCGGCCGAGGAGTCCGGCGCGCGGCTCCTGGTCGACTCCAGCAAGATGCCGGCCTGGGCCTGCCTGGTCGGCCACGCCGACGTCGACCTCCACCTCCTGCACGTCGTCCGCGACCCGCGCGGGGTGGCGTACTCGCTGTCCAAGGAGGTGCCGCGGCCCGAGGCGGGTGGCGAGGACCTGATGCACCGCACCAGTCCGGCCGAGTCGGCCCTGTGGTGGTCGGCCTTCGAGGTCGCTGCCTCGGCACTGCGGGCCCGTCACCGCGGGCGCAGCACGATGGTGCGCTACGAGGACTTCGTGGCCGATCCGCGCGGCACCGTGCGCTCGGTCCTCGAGGCCACCGGCCTCGAGGTCACCGAGAACGACCTCGCCCAGGTGACGCGAGACGGCGTCGTGCTCGGTCCCCACCACCAGGTCGCCGGCAACCCGGTCAGGTTCACCACGGGGCCCGTGCCCATCCGCCCCGACCAGGCTTGGCGGCGGTCGCTGTCCTCGCGCGACCGGCGGACCGTGGAGCTGCTCACGACCGGCATCCGGCAGGCACGGAGGTACCCGTGAGCCCGGACGAGACACGATGAGCACCGTGGCGCGCGGTCCCGTCCCCGCGCGTCCGGGCGGGACTCCCGAGCGCTCCTCCGACGAGCGCGAGCTGCGCCGGCTGGCGCGCGGGAGCTCCCTCAACCTCTTCGGCAGCCTGGTCGCGGTCGTCCTGAACATCGTGCTGCCGGTGATCATCACCCGCAACTACGTGCAGGGCGAGGCCGGCCTCTTCTTCCAGGGCGCCGCCCTGCTCACCATCCTGATCAACGTCGGCACGGTCGGCGCCGACACGGGTGTCCTCCGGTTCCTGCCACGGGCGGTGGCGCTCGACCGGCGCGCCGACCTGCGCCGCACGATGGTCATCGCCCTGGTGCCGGCCCTGGCGTTCAGCCTGCTGGTGTGCGGCCTGGTGATCCTGCTCGCCGGGCCGCTGGCGGGCCTGGTCACCGACACCCAGGCAGCCGCCGACCAGTTCGGCGGCGTGCTACGGGTTCTGGCCGTGGTCCTCCCCGTGGCCGTGGTGTACGTCGTGCTGATCGCCTCGAGCCGAGGGCTGGGCTCCGTGCGCCCCCTCGTCTTCGTCGAGAAGATGGGACGCAACACGGCCGAGACGATCTCGGCCGGCACGGCCGCGACCCTCGGTGCCCCGATCATCCTGATCACGGTCGCGTGGGTCGCGCCCTACCTCGCGGCGCTGCTGCTGATCGCCCTCTGGGTCGGTGGTCGGCTCCGCCGGATGGCCGCCTTGGCGGGAGAGGGCTCCGCGCCGCGCCCGTGGCGCGAGATGACGAGCGAGTTCTGGCGCTTCTCGGCGCCGCGGGCGCTCTCGAGGGTCTTCACGATCGCACTGCAGCGCTTCGACGTGCTGCTGGTGGCCGCGCTGCGCGGGCCGGCCGACGCGGCCGTGTACGCCGTGGCCACCCGGTTCCTGGTGCTCGGCCTGATGTTCGTGCAGGCGATCCAGCAGGTGATGGCCCCGCGCATCGCCTCCAGCCTGGCCGTCGACGACGTGGGCGTCGCCAGCGCGCTCTACCGCACCACGACGACGTGGCTGACTCTCGTGTCCTGGCCGATCTACCTCCTGGTGTCGCTGTTCGCCCCGTTGCTGCTGAGCATCTTCGGCTCGTCCTACGAGCGTGGGTCGGTCGCGGTGGTGGTCCTGTGCGCCGCGATGCTCGTGGCCACGGTCTGTGGCCCGGTCGACTCGATGCTGCTGATGGCGGGACGCAGCGTGCAGAGCCTTCTCAACACCGGCCTCGCGCTCGCTCTCAACGTGAGCCTCGACCTGGTGCTCGTCCCGTGGCTGGGCGTGTCAGGAGCCGCCCTCGGGTGGGCTGCCGCGATCCTGCTCAACAACCTGCTGGCCCTCTGGCAGGTGCACCGGGCGACCGGCCTGCACCCCTTCGGTCCGGGCACCCGCTCGGCGATGCTGGTCTGCGTGGTCTCCTGGTTCCTCGTCACCGGCGCCGTGCGGCTGGTGACCGGCCCCACCCTCGCCGGCCTGCTGGTGTGCGGGGTCGTCGGCGCCGGTTGCTTCGCCGCGCTGGCCTGGCGTCGTCGCGGCGTCCTCGAGCTTGCTGCCCTCGCCTCGGTCGCCGAGCCGCTCGCCCGCCGCCTGCGCCGCCGCCCCTGACACCACCGCCGACGCCGGCGAGCTACGGTGCGTCAGTCGCGGTAGCCGTAGCGCACCAGCCCCGGCCAGGTCATCGCCGTGACGACCCGGCGGTCGCGCGCCGAGAGGCCCTCGCGCCAGGCCTCGTCGGGACGGAGCGGGATCGCGCCGGTCTGCAGCCGCATGGGGTTGCCCCAGACACTGTGGTCCGTGGCCAGCCGCACCGAGGTCGGACCCTCGAAGGGCAGGGCCTCCTCGGCCACCTCGAGGTCGAGGAACGACGCGATGTCACGCGTGAGGTCCTTCGGGGTGCTGACGAAGTCCTCGTAGCGCACCAGCAGCCGCGGCGTCCCGGTGCGTCCCATGGTCTCGAAGAGCGCGTTGTCGGTCAGCCAGCCGGCACAGACCTTCGCCGGCGACTTGCGCAGCATCTCGCGCCCGTCCTTGTCGGCGCGGGCGACGTGCTTGGTCCAGGAGTAGGCCACGCCGTGGCTGCGACGCACCAGGTGCACCACCCGCAGGTCGACCCCCTCGGCCCGCCGGGCCACGAGGGCGATCTCGGGCTGCTTGGAGTTGTCGATGACGACCGCCCCGCCGCTCTGGTGGGAGATCGCGCGGTACAGGGGACCCAGCAGAGCCACGTACTCGTCAGCCTCGCGGGCGAACTTCCCGACCGGTCGGGTCAGCAGCTCCGCGGTGCGCCGGTGCCGGGTGACGCTGCGGCGCAGGTCGTTGGCCCGGGAGGCGTCGACGCCGTCCCACCCACCGAACGCCCGCTGGCCGACGCCGGTCCAGAAGGGGCACTCGAGGAAGGGTTGCCCGCAGCCGCAGGTGCGGTTGCGCAGGACGCCGTACGTCCAGATCCAGCACAGCTCCCCCACGGACACGGCGCCGGGCAGGCTGCCGAGCACGCGTGAGACGAGCGTGCTCCCGCTGCGACCGATGGCGCCGAGGTAGCAGACCGTCGCCGAGGCTGTCGTCCCGTCTGTGTCCGCGGAGCCCGGTCCGCCTGCGGGCCCGCGTGGAGGTGTCGGCACTCCGCCATCGTGCCGCCCCGCCGGGGTCGGGGCGGGTCAGGCGGTGCGGCGTTTCATCAAAACAGGTGACCTTCCCCCAGACCCTCGGGCCGAGCGCCCGGCCCGCGGTTTGATCATGGGCACGTACGGACACGCCGTCTCGACGGTCTGGGGGAAGAGGTAGCAGTGATGGCTCGATCAGGACGGCGCGCGCGTCGCGCGACCGTGACGGTGGGCCTGGCCCTGGCCCTGGCCCTGGCTGCCCCGGCAGCCGCGTTCGCGCGTGACGTCGGCAGCTGGGAGATGAACGAGGCAGCCGGTTCGACCGTGATGGTCGACTCCTCGGGCAACGGGCTCGACGGCACCATCGGCCCCGACGTGGTGCTGCACGAGGCGACTCCCGACGGCGGTTCTGCCTACCGGTTCATGGGCGACTGGCGGATCGTCAACGACAACCGATTGGTCAACTGGCCCGACGACGAGAGTCTCGACCCGGGCACCTCGACGTTCGCCGTGACCATCCGCATCAAGACCGGCGCGCTCGACCCCAACATCATCCAGAAGGGCCAGGCCAACCAGGCCGGCGGCTACTGGAAGTTCGTGCTCAAGAAGGGCTGGCCGCGCTGCCACTTCCGCGACGAGTTCGACAGGACCAAGGCGATCGGCTTCGTCAACAGCACCCTCCCGGGGAGCAAGGTCGCCGACAACCAGTGGCACACGCTTCGCTGTGAACGGACCACCACGGGCGTCAAGATGACCATCAACTATGGCGAGCCCAACGAGATGAGCAAGTTCATCCGGGGCACGATCGGCAACATCGACAACAGCCGCCCCATGTCCCTCGGCGGCAAGCTCGACTGCAACGGACAGGACGTCACCTGCGACTACTTCGCGGGCGCCGTGGACTGGGTGAGGGTCGAGAAGGGCTAGTGCACGCCGACGCGTGGTCTCGTGGGAGGCTGCGGGTCGCAGCCCTCCCGACGCTGCTGATCGCGCTCCTGCCCTCGTTCGCCGCCTGCAGTGACGACAACCTCGACGCGGTGGACCCACCCGTCGTGCTCGAGGGGTCGACCGACCCCGCGTCCGACGCGGGGCGCGACTCGAGAGCGGTGGTGGAGTCCGCCCCCCGGCGCGCGGACACCATGGTGCTCGACTTCTCAGGTCGCAGCCCCGACGACCTGCTCGCGAACTCCGGCAACCGCCACCTGCGCGTCACCCGCGTGTCCTCGCGTGACGGCGAGGTGGCCGGCACACGGTTCGCGCCGGACGGTCACGGCCTGCGGTTTCCCCGCTACGACCCGCAGGGCCAGGACTTCGCGATCCTGCGGGTCCGCAGCCGCGGGCCCGACGACCTGCTGAGCCCCGACCGGCGTGACTTCGCCTTCGGCGCCGACGTCGCCATGGACGACCGGACCAGTGGGACCGCGGCCGACAACGGCGACAACCTCGTGCAGCGCGGGCTCTACGAGAGCTCGAGCCAGTACAAGATCCAGGTCGAGGACGGCCAGTTGTCGTGCCGGGTGGCCGGCCTGCTGGGCGAGGTCTCAGTCACCGCCGCGGGACGGCTGGAACCCGACGAGTGGTACCGGATCCGGTGCAGCAAGCAGGACAACAGCGTCACCCTGGACATCGCGCGCCTCACGGAGTCCGAGCCGCCACGGTGGCTGCAGAGCCGCACCGTCGCCGGTCGGATCGGCCCGGTGCTGATGGCCCGGAGCATGCCGTTGTCGGTCGGCGGCAAGCTGTCGTCGACCGGGGAGCTGCTGGTGTCCTCGACGGACCAGTTCAACGGCCGCGTCGACCGGGTGTACTACCACCGCGGTTGAGCGGGCTGCGGTGGCCGCGCGGCCGTCGGGTCAGGTCGAGACCCGTACGTCGGTGCGCACGACCCGGCGCGAGCGATCCCGCCCGGCGATCCGGTCGAGCTCACGGCCCACAGCGGCGCGCGCGGCGTCGGTGGCCCGGGTGTCGGTCACGCCCGCGGCGGGACCGCGCCCGCTGAGCGCTTCCGCGACCGCCTCGTCGACCTCGGCCGTGGACCAGGTCGCGACCACGAGGTCGGAGCCGCCGAGCAGCCGGACGAAGCGCTGCTGGTGGCCGTCGACGTGCTCCCCGTGCTCGGGGTCGCGCGGCCAGACCACGGGCACGTGTCCGGCGTCGCGGGCGTCCATGATCGTGCCCGGCCCGCCGTGGCACACCACGGCGACCGCCGAGCCGAGCAGCTCGACCAGCTCGTGGTGGGGCACGAAGTCGCGCCCCTCGGCGATGGTGGGAGCGCGGGTCGCGCCGTGCTGCACCACGACCCGCGTCGACGGCAGCCGCTGGGCCAGCGAGTCGGCCCAGTCGACCAGTCGGTCGAAGGGGTGGTGGTCGGTGCCGACCAGGACGAGGACCACGCTCACAGCAACGGCCCCACGAGCTGGGCGTCGGGGTAGAAGGCGAGCTGCTCGTGCCACTGGACGAAACGCCGGGTGGTGAACGGACCGCACAGCCTCCCTGTCATCGTCGGGGAGTCGATCCGGTCGTAGACCTCGATGAAGACGGTCGGGATCCGCATCAGCCACGCGACCACGAAGAACGGCACGGCGACGCCGGCGCCGGCACTGATGACGACCGAGGGTCGCTCCCTGCGGAGCAGCCGGACGGCCAGCACCAGGTTGCGCAGGGCGTTGCCGAGGTGGCGCGTGGTCGGCGAGTGGGTGGTGACGACGTGCTCGTCCCGGAGCCGGTCGACCACGTCGGGGGTGTCCGGGCAGGCCCAGACCCGCTCCCCGGCGCCCCACCACTCCTCCAGCACGAGCAGCTGGGCGAGGTGGCCTCCCTGGCTGCTCACCAGCAGTGCTGGTCCTGCCATCAGTACGCGCCCCTGCCGCTGGTGACGGCCCGCACGGTCCGCGCGCAGATAGCGATGTCACCCAGGAGGGTCACGTTGTCGGCGTAGGTGAGGTCGAGCGAGACCGACTTCTCCCAGTCCAGGTCGGAACGCCCGCTGACCTGCCACAGGCCGGTCATCCCGGGCCGTACGGAGAGGCGACGGCGCACCCGGTCGTCGTAGCGGGCGACCTCCTCCGGCAGGGCCGGGCGGGGACCGACCAGGGACATCTCGCCCCGTACCACGTTGAGGAGCTGCGGCAGCTCGTCGAGCGACGTCCGCCGCAGGAATGCGCCGACCCGGGTGATCCGCGGGTCGTGGTGGATCTTGAAGAGCACCCCGTTGCCCTCGTCCTGGGCCTGCAGCGTGCGCTTGACGGCCTCGGCGTCGGTGATCATCGTGCGGATCTTGAAGAGCGTGAAGGTCTTGCCGTCACGACCGATCCGGGTCTGGCGGAAGAACGCCGGACCCTCCGTGTCGAGCCGGACCGCGATGACCACGGCGAGCAGCACCGGGGAAAGCACCATGAGCAGCGCGGCGCCGGCGAGGCGGTCCAGGGCGTGCTTGGCCGCCCGCACGTGGGACGGCGCCCGGCTCGGGGCGATCTCCGCGGTGGTGACGCCGTCGATGGTGGAGAGGCGGATCCGGTGCCGGGCGACCTGGTCGAGGTCGGTCTGGATGCGCAGCGCGACGTCGGTGCGCTCGAGCTCCCAGGCGAGGCGCTGCACGCCCTGGGTGCCCAGCCGGGCACCCGGCAGCACGACCACGGCCCCAGCGCCGAGCTCGACGGCCTGACGGGCGAGCTCGGGGCCCAGGGTCTCGTCGGGGACCTGGTGGAGGGCCCGGAGGCCGACGATCTCGACCTCGGTCGAGCTGGCCCAGCGGTTGAGTGCCTGCACGACCCCGGCGTCGTCACCGACGACGAGGACGCGTGCGCGGCCTCGGAGCCGGCCGACCATCCACGTGGCGGCGGCGGCGACCAGGGTGGCGGCGGCGGTGGCGGCGAGGGAGGAGCGCAGCGCGGGAACTCCGACCAGGCCGACGACGACGCCGACGGCGGTCGCGGCGGTCGGGACGGCGAGCACACGCACCGCTGCCTCGGCGGTCAGCCGCTGGCGGCCGCTCCGCTGGGTCGCGGCGTAGGTCAGCAGCCACACCACCATGACGAAACCGCTGAGCAGGACCCCGGCCCCGACCAGTGTGCTGGTCGCGACGGCCACCACTGCGGGCACCGTCCAGTGCAGTGCCTCCAGCGCGCGCACAGCAGTCCTGCGAGCGCGCGGAACCACCGTCTGCACCGACGGAATGTCGATATCCGGTGCTTCCACCACTACGTTCAGCGTCACGTGGGCCCCCCAGCTACGTGTATTTCCCCCGCCCGGGTCGCGCCAGCGACTCGGCTTGTGGACCAGCGTGGAGAGAGCACCGGGTGGCCTGACGACCGTGGTCCCGTTTTCGTCGATATTGGGGAAATGCGGTCAGGCTGGTCGAGACGTGCTAGCGCTCACGCGTCCGACGTGCTCAGGCGGACAGCCCGGCCTCCGCCAGTCGCTCGAGCAGCACCGGGAGGCCGTCGCCGATCTCCCAGTGGACGACGCGCAACCCCACCGTGCGGGCACCGTCGACGTTCGTCGCCATGTCGTCGACGAAGACGACCTCGTCGGGGGGCGAGCCCAGGTCGTCCAGGATCGCGTGGAAGTACGCGGCGGCTGGTTTGGCCACCCCGAGGTCGCTGGAGTAGTAGGCGCCGTCGAGGAGCGCGTCGTACCCCAGGGCCGTCTTCATGTACGCCGTGCGGCCGGCGTCCTGGTTGGTGGCGAGGTGCACCGTGAGCCCGGTGGCGCGCCAGCCGGCGACCAGGTCGAGCACCGGCGGATACGGGGTGATGTCGAGCCAGGCCCGGTCGTAGAGCGCCTGGGCGTCCGCGGAGTGGCCGGTCGCGGCCAGCTGGCGGGCCAGCAGCGGTACGACCTCGAGCCGACCGGTCAGCACGTCGCCGTCGGGGTGGAACGTCTCACGCAGCCACGAGAGCGCGTGGTCGCCCAGGGCTTCGGCGAGGTCGGCACGGAACGAGGCGGTCCCCTGCTGGAGCACGTCATCGGCGTCGAGCAGCACGTGCCGGACGGTCATCGGCGCGACGTCAGTCTGTGCCGTGGCGCTGCACGAACTCGAGGATCACGTCCGCGATCTCGGGCCGACACACGAGCAGGTCGGGCAGCGAGGTGTCGTCCTCGTTGTACACCAGCGGCGCGCCGTCGACCCGGGAGCAGTGGAGCCCGGCGGCACGCGCGACCGCGACCGGGGCCGCGTTGTCCCACTGGTACTGCCCGCCGGCGTGGACGTAGGCGTCGGCGATGTCGCGCACCACGCTCATCACCTTCACGCCGGCCGAGCCCATCGGGACCAGCTCGGCGTCGATCTCTTCGGCGAGGGCGGTGACGAAGGCCGGCGGTCGGGTCCGCGAGACCGCGATCCGGACCCGCTCGGACGTGCGCGGCGGCACCGCGATCGGCGTCCCGGTGTCGAAGGTCTCGCCGAGCGCGGGCTGGGCGACCGCACCCGCGGTCAGCCCGTCGCCGGGGGCGCTGCGCTCCCAGAGCGCGACGTGGACGGCCCAGTCGTCGCGCGGAGGCTCGGAGAACTCGCGGGTGCCGTCGAGGGGATCGATGATCCACACCCGGTCGGCCCGGAGGCGGGCCTTGTCGTCCCTGGCCTCCTCCGACAGGACATGGTCGCCGGGCCGGTGCTCGGCCAGCAGACCCGCGAGCAGCTCCTGCGCCGCGGCGTCGCCGGCGTCCTTGAGCGCTCGACCCTCCAGCCCCTGCTGCCGGACCTCCAGCAGGCGAGCGCCTGCCTGGTCGGCGGCCCAGCCGGCGAAGGCGTGGTCGTCGGTGGCGATGGCTGCGGGCGGCTGCTCGGAAGTCACCCGGCAACCCTAGTCTGCGCGGTCGTCCGGTCTCGGCGAGAGGTCGGGGAAGAGGTCAACCGTTGAACGTCTGCTGCGTGCGCTCGAGACCCTCGCTGATCAGCGACTCCACGGCGTCGGCGGCACGGTCGACCTGGAACGGCAGCTCCTTGCGCTCGGTCGAGGAGTAGCCCGACAGCACGAAGTCGGCGACGTCCTGGCGCCCGGGCGGGCGACCGATCCCGGCCCGGACCCGGTAGAAGTCGCCGGTCCCGAGCGCGGAGCGCATCGAGCGCAGCCCGTTGTGGCCGTTGTCGCCGCCGCCGAGCTTCACCCGGAGCGTCCCGAACGGGATGTCGAGCTCGTCGTGCACGGCGATGACCCGCTCCGCGGACACCTTGTAGAAGGAGGCCAGCGCCTTGACCGGTCCCCCGCTCTCGTTCATGTAGCAGCGCGGCCGCGCGAGCACCACGCGTCCACCGCCGGCGCCGGGGGCGCCGATCCGGCCCTCCACCACGTCGGCCCGTCCGGACTTGTGCGCGCGGAACGGCGAGCCCAGCCTCGTGGCGAGCTCGTCGGTCACGAGGTAGCCGACGTTGTGCCGGTGCCCGGCGTACGACGGGCCGGGATTCCCCAGACCGACCACGAGCCACACGTCGGCGCTGCTCTCGGTCATGTCGGAAGTATCCCGGCCCCGTCGCCAGAACCTCACTCCTGGGTGTCGCCCTCCGCGGCGTCGCCCTGGGCAGCAGCGGACCCGCCCTCGGCGGCCTCGCCCCCGGCGGCCTCGGCGGCGTCCTCGTCGGACTCCTCACGCTCGATGCCGGCCTCGGTCTCGGCCTCCTCCAGCTCGGCCTCGAGGGCCTCCTCCGACATCTGCTGGCTCACGTTGACGATGAGCAGCTCGGGGTCGGAGAGCAGCGTGCTGCCCGTGGGGAGGTCGAGGTCGGAGGCGTGGAAGAGGGTGCCGGCCGGGGCGCCCTCGATCGACAGCTCGAAGTACTCGGGGATGTGGGTGGCCTCCGCCTCGACCGACACCACGGTGTTGTCGGTGACGACGAGGGTGTCGGGGCCGGCGTTGCCGACCAGGTGGACCGGGACGTCGACGTGGACCTTCTCGCCGCGCTTCACCGCGACGAAGTCGACGTGCTCGATGACGCGGCGGATCGGGTCGACCTGGACCTGCTTGGTCAGGGCGAGGTGGCTGGTGCCGCCGATCTGGAGGTCGAGCAGCGCGTTCGCGCCGCCGTGCTTCAGCGCCATCATCGTCTCGTGGCCCGGCAGGGTCACGTGGACGGGCGTGTCACCGTGGCCGTAGACGACGGCGGGGATCTTGTCGTCGCGACGGATCCGGCGGGCGGCGCCCTTGCCGAACTCGGTGCGCTCCTCGGCGGTGATCTTCTCGGCCATGGTGGTCCTCTTCTCGTCTCGTGTGCAGCATCGGGCCCCGGAGACGACGAACGCCGCGCGACAGCGCGGCGTGGAGGGCCGGCCCTGTCGATCACGGACTTCCTGCGGTGGCAGGGGTCCCTCGCCGAGGCAACTCTCCGATCCTAGGTGACCGGCGCTGTGGGAGGCCAATCGTGGACCTCTAGGGTCGAGGCATGGCTCTCACCCTGGTCGAGGCCCGCGAGCGGGCCTCCCTGGTCTCCGACGTCTCCTACGACCTCCACTTCGACCTGACCTCACCCGACACCTACACCTGCCGCGCGGTGGTCCGCTTCACCTGCGCCAGCCCCGGCGCGAGCACGTTCCTCGAGCTCGCCGCGGCACAGGAGGTGCTGGTCGACGGCTTGCCGGCCACGGCGTACGACGGGCGGCGGATCACCCTGACCGACCTGGCCGGCAGCAACGAGGTCGTGGTCGAGGCGCGGATCCCCTACGTGACCGACGGCGAGGGGATGCACACCTTCACCGACCCGGCCGACGGCGCGACGTACGTCTCGGCGTACGTCGGCATGGACGTCGCCCAGAAGGTCTTCCCCTGCTTCGACCAGAACGACCTCAAGGCGCCGGTGACCGTCGCGGCCACGGTGCCCGCGGGGTGGCGGGTCGTGGCCAACGGCCGTGTGACCGACGTGTCCGACGACGGCACCTGGACCTTCGGCACGACCCCGCCGATCCCGCTGCCGATGTTCACCGTCTGCGCCGGGCCGTGGCACTCCGTCACGTGGGAGCGCGACGGTCTCGCGTTCGGCTGGCACGCCCGCGCCTCGCTCGCGGCCCAGCTCGACCGCGACGCCGCGGAGCTGCGGCAGGTCACCGACGCCTGCTTCGACCACTACCTCGAGCTGTTCCGTGAGCCGTTCGCCTTCGGCTCCTACGACCAGGTCTTCGTGCCCGGCCTCAACTGGGGGGCGCTGGAGAACCCCGGTTGCGTCACCTACCGCGACGAGATCCTGCCGTCGGGGACACCCACCCGGAACGAGCGCCGGCGCCGCGGCATGATCATCGCCCACGAGATGGCGCACCAGTGGTTCGGCAACCTGACCACGATGACGTGGTGGGAGGACACCTGGCTCCAGGAGTCCTTCGCCGACTACATGGGCTTCCGGGTCGCCGGCGACGCCGCCGGGTTCCCCGGCGCCTTCGTGGACTTCTCGATCCGCCAGAAGGTCGGTGGGTACGCCGCGGACGAGCGCCGCTCCACGCACCCGGTCGCCCCGCTCGCCGAGGAGGTGGCCGACACCGAGGAGGCCACCAACAACTTCGACGCGATCTCCTACGCCAAGGGCAACTCCGCGATCCGGCAGCTGGTCACGTGGCTGGGCGACGACGACTTCCTGACCGGCGTCCGCACCTACTTCGACCGGCACCGCTTCGGCAACGCCACGCTCGCCGACTTCGTCGACGCGCTCGACAGCGTCACCGACCGCGACGTGCGGGGCTGGGTCGAGGCGTGGCTGCGCACGCCGGGCTTCGACACCGTCCGGGTGACCCGCGACGGCGACGAGGTGGTGCTGATCCGTGAGGGCAGCCGCTCGCACCGCTTCGCGGTCACGGCGTACGACGAGACGCTGGCGGCGACCGCGCGGGGTCTGGTGGACCTCGCCGACGATCCGGTCCGGCTGCCGGGTGCGGCGGCCGTCGTCCCGAACAGCGGCGGAGAGACCTTCGCCCGGCTGCGGCTCGACCCGCAGAGCTGGGAGCTGCTCGCGGCCGACCTCGCCTCGCTGGTCGACGACGACACCCGTGCCGTCGTCTGGTCCACCGCGATGGACCTGGTCCGCTGCGGCGAGCTGCCGGCCACCGACTTCCTCGGGCTGGTCACCCGGCACCTTCCCCGCGAGCCGAACGCGACGATCCTCGACTCGGTGCTGGGCTGGGCCGGCGACACCCTCGTCGTCCGGCACCTCGCGCCCGAGCAGGTGACCGACGCGCTGGCGCAGCTCGCGGCCGCGTGCGAGACGGGGCTGGCCAACGGCCCCGACGACGACGTCGCGGTCACCCTGACCCGGCGGCTGGCCACCACCACCCCGGACGCCATGCTGCTGGAGCAGTGGCTGGTCGACCGGGTCACCCACACCGGCGTCGAGGTCGACCAGCACCTGCGCTGGCTGGCGATCCAGCGCCTGGCCTCCCTCGGTGCCCTCGAGCCCGGCGAGATCATCGACGAGCGCACCGCCGACGGCACGATCCAGGGCGTGCTGGGTGCGGCCACGGCACTCGCCTCGATGCCCACGCCCGACGCCAAGGCGACCGCGTGGTCCCGCCTCACCGCCGAGCCCGCGCTCTCCAACCGTGAGTTCGAGGCCACCGCCTCCGGCTTCTGGCACCCCGAGCACACCGCCCTGCTCGTCGACTACGTGCCGCGCTACCTCGTCGACGGCCTCGCGCTGGCCCGGGCCAGGGGCGCCAGCTTCGAGGACATGCTGGGCCGTGCGTTCCCCGCCATTCCCCTCACCCACGCCCAGGTCGACGCCGTGGCCGCCGCGCTCGCCGGCGACGTCCCGACGGTGCTCCGTCGCTTCTGGGACGACCGCTACGACGACCTGGTCGCGGGGCTGGGCGGGCGCTCGTGATGCCGAGCGTCCACCGGGAGCCGCTCGACTCCCCCGCTGTCGACGCCGTCCCCTGCCACCTCCGTGCCACCCCCCTGCCACCTCCGTGCGCGACACCCTGCGCCGCCTGTCCCACCCCTTCCGCATGCGGGAGTGAGGGGGCGGAGTGGCTTCGGTTTCCCGCGGACGGCCCTCCGACCCGCGAACGAGCTACGCGTGCCCGTCGAACATCGAGGTGACGGAGCCGTCCTCGAAGACCTCGCGGATGGCGCGGGCCAGGAGCGGGGCGATGGAGAGGGTCGTCAGCTTGTCGAACTGCTTGTCGCCGTCGATCGGCAGGGTGTTGGTGACCACGACCTCGGTGATGCTGCAGTTCTTGAGCCGGTCGACGGCCGGATCGGCGAGCTGTGCGTGGGTGGCAGCGACGACCACGCCCGCCGCTCCGTCGTTCATCAGTGCCTCGGATGCCTGCACGATGGTGCCGCCGGTGTCGATCATGTCGTCGGCGAGCACGCAGATCCGGTCCTCGACCTCGCCGACGACACGATTGGCCGATGGTCTCGTTCGGGACGGTCGGTGCGACGGGTCTTGTGGATGAAAGCCAGCGGTACGCCACCGATCCGCGCCGACCAGCGCTCGGCGACCTTGATCCGGCCGGCGTCCGGGCGAGACGATCGCGAACTGCTGGTCGCCGTACTTCTCCTTGACGTAGTCGGCCAGGATCGGCATGCGCCATCAGGTGGTCGACCGGGCCGTCGAAGAAGCCCTGGATCTGGTCGGCGTGGAGGTCGACCGCGATCAGCCGGTCCGCACCCGCGGTCTTGAAGAGGTCGGCGATCAGGCGGGCCGAGATCGGCTCGCGGCCGCGGTGCTTCTTGTCCTGGCGGGCGTAGCCGTAGAAGGGCAGCACCACGGTGATCCGCTTGGCCGAGGCGCGCTTGAGCGCATCGACCATGATCAGGTGCTCCATGATCCACTCGTTGATCGGCGCCGTGTGGCTCTGGATCACGAACGCGTCGCTGCCGCGCACCGACTCCTCGTACCGCACGTAGAGCTCGGAGTTCGCGAAGGCGTAGGCCGACGTGGGGACCAGCCCGGTGCCGAGCAGCGTCGCGACCTCCTCGGAGAGCTCGGGGTGGGCCCGGCCGCTGAAGACCATCAGGTTCTTCTCGGTGGTGCGCTTCATTCCGGTCACGTCGCGTGCTGCTCCTCGATCGACCACGGGTGGGGGTGCACTCAGGATTGTGGACCACCGCCGGGCGGCTGACCCAACCTCGGGGTCCGACCTGCCGAGCCGCGGCACGGCGCCCGGCGTGCCCCTCGAGGTTGCGCTGGGGGCCACCGCTGACGGCCAGGGCCCCCGGCGGGACGTCGCGGCGTACGACGGTGCCGCCGCCGGTCGTCGCGCCGTCACCGATCGACACCGGGGCCACGAACGTGTTGTTGGCCCCCGTCTTGGCACCCTCCCCCACCGTGGTCCGGTGCTTGTTCACCCCGTCGTAGTTGGCGAAGATCGTGCCGGCGCCGATGTTGCTCCCCGCCCCGATCTCGGCGTCGCCGACGTAGGAGAGGTGGGGCACCTTGGCGCCGTCCCCGATCGCGGCGTTCTTGGTCTCGACGAAGGCGCCGATCTTGCCGCCGGAGCCGAGCGTGGTTCCGGGGCGCAGGTAGGCGAACGGCCCGACGGTCGCCCCCGCGCCGACCACGGCGAGCTCGCCGTGCGTGCGGACGACGCGGGCGCCCTCACCGACCTCACAGTCCTTGAGCGTGGTGTCGGGGCCGACCACGGCGTCCTCGGCGACGGCCGTGGCGCCGAGCAGCTGGGTGCCGGGAAGGATCGTGACGTCGGGCGCGAGGGTGACGTCGGCGTCGATCCACGTGGTCGCGGGGTCCATCACCGTCACCCCGTCCCGCATCCACCGGGTGACGATCCGCTGGTTGAGCATCCGGCCGAGCGCGGCGAGCTGGGCGCGGTCGTTGGCGCCCTCGGTCTCGGTGACGTCCTCGATCGGGTAGGCGCCGACCGTGAGGCCGTCGTCCTGGGCGATCCGGACGGTGTCGGGCAGGTAGTACTCGCCGCTGGCGTTGTCGTTGCCGATCCGCGGCAGGGCGCCGGTGAGGAAACCGGCCTCGAAGGCGAAGATGCCGCTGCTGATCTCGTCGATCTCGCGCTGCTCGGGCGTCGCGTCCTTCTCCTCCACGATCGCGACCACGTCGCCCTGCCCGTCGCGCACGACCCGCCCGTAGCCGTAGGGGTCGGGCAGCACGCCGGAGAGGATGCTCACGGCCCGCTGGGCGGCGTCGTGCTCGGCGAGGAAGGCGCGCAGGCTCTCGGCCCGCAGCAGCGGGGTGTCGGCGGTGGCCACGAGCACGGTGCCGGTCGTGACGCCCGCGGCCTCGCAGGCGACCCGGACCGCGTGGCCGGTGCCCTCCTGGGTCTCCTGGACGGCGAGCACCACGTCGGGCAGCAGCGACCGGATGTGCGGCCCCACCTGCTCGCGCTGGTGCCCCACCACGGCGACCACCCGCGTCGGCGACATCTCCTGCACGGCGGCCAGCACGTGCCCGACCATGCTGCGCCCACCGACCTCGTGCAGCACCTTCATCGTCTTCGACTTCATGCGGGTCCCGCCGCCGGCGGCGAGCACGATCACGGTGAGGTCGTCCATGCCGTGCACCCTAGTCGCGGCCCGACCGGTCGGCCGGGTCGGCCGGGACGACGTGGAGAGCTCCCCGGGCAGGAGTCGAACCTGCGTCGCTAGTCCTGATTCAAAGTCAGGCGGGCCCTACCGGCAGACCAACCGGGGATAGGTGCACAAGGGTAGGCCCGGCCGGCTCGGACTAGCCTCGGGCCATGGATCTGCCCGTCATGCCGCCCGTGCAGCCGATGCTCGCCAAGTCCGTGAAGGGCGTGCCGCGGGAGGAGGGTTACAGCTTCGAGCCGAAGTGGGACGGCTTCCGGTGCCTGGTGTTCCGCGACGGCGACGAGGTCGAGCTCGCCAGCCGCAACACCAAGCCACTCACCCGCTACTTCCCCGAGGTGGTGACGGCGGTGAAGGAGCAGCTGCCCGAGCGCTGCGTCGTCGACGGCGAGCTGTTCGTCGCGCAGGACGACGAGGAGGGCTCGCGGCTCCGGTTCGAGGTGCTCCAGGAGCGGATCCACCCCGCCGAGTCGCGGATCGACAAGCTGGCGCGCGAGACCCCGGCCGGACTGGTCGTCTTCGACCTCCTGGCGCTCGGGGACGAGTCGTACGTCGACCGGCCGCTGTCCGAGCGCCGCGCCGCGCTCGAGCAGGAGCTCACGGGGTTGGGCGGCCCCTGCTACCTCACGCGCACCACGACCGACCCCGACGAGGCGCAGTCGTGGTTCGAGCAGTTCGAGGGTGCGGGCCTCGACGGGGTGATGGCCAAGCCGCTCGCCGCGCCGTACTCCCAGAACGGCCGCACGATGCTCAAGATCAAGCACGAGCGGACCGCCGACGTGGTGCTCGCCGGGATGCGCGAGCACAAGACCTCGACGCCCGGGAAGCCGCTGCTCGGCAGCCTCCTGCTCGGGCTGTACGACGACGCCGGCGAGCTCCAGCACCTCGGGGTCAGCGCCAGCTTCACCGCGGCCCGCCGGGCCGAGCTGTGGGAGGAGCTGCAGGCGCTGGCGTGCGACATCGCGGACCACCCCTGGGGTCGCTGGAACGAGTTCCTGGTCGCCAACCCCGGCCGGGTGCCGGGCACCCAGAGTCGCTGGAGCCAGGGCAAGGACCTGTCCTTCACCCCGCTGCGTCCCGAGCGCGTGCTGGAGGTCAAGTACGACCACATGGAGGGCTCGCGGTTCCGCCACACCGCGCACTTCAAGCGGTGGCGCCCCGACCGCGATCCGGAGTCGTGCGGCTACGGTCAGCTGGAGGAGCCTGCGGGCTACGACCTGGGTAAAATCCTGTCAGGAGGTGCGTCATGAGCTACGACGTCGTGTTGCTGGTCGAGCGGGCCCTGACCGAGCTGGACGCCCGGCAGGTCCGGTCGCTGCACGAGGACATCGAGGACCCCGTCCGCTACCACGTGCTGGTGCCCCTCGAGGACGCCGCCGCCCGGATCGAGGCCGCGCTGGGCTCGCTCTCGGCCGGCGAGGTGATGAGCTCCCCGTCGATGGCGATGCGCGACGTCGACCTCGACGCCGTGCGCCGCGACTGCCAGGAGCGCTCGCAGGCCGACCTGGCCACCACGCTCGAGGTGCTCCGTGCTGTCGGCGGCGACGCCGTCGGCAAGGTCGTCGGCGAGCCGCCGATCGAGGCGCTGGCCGCGGCCGTCACCGCCGTCGACGGCCGCGAGGCGATCATCCTGACCCGCCCGCACGTGGTCGCGGAGTTCTTCCACGTGGACTGGACCTCGCGGGCCCGACGCCGCATCGGCGTACCCGTCCTGCACCTCCTGGAGCACGAGACCTTCGACGAGCAGGCGGGCGGCGGCGAGGGCGTCACCGGCCTCTGACGGCCCCCTCCTCCCCGGGACGAAACCTCGTTGCGACCCGGCGGCCCCCGCCGTACCGTCGAGATCCAGAGGTGCCGGTCCGTCCGGACACCGCGAGGACAGGGGCCGTCGATGGCCGTCATCAGCAGCCGCCTTGCCCGCGCCGTCGTCCCGCTGACCCTCGCGCTCCTGGTCGGCTGTGGTGCCGACGACCCTTCCACGTCGCCCTCGACGCCGTCCGCGTCCGAGACCCCTTCCGCGTCGCCGTCCGACGACGCATCGCTCACGCTCGTCGTGATCGGTGACTCGATCCCCTACAACTCCCCCGACGACTGCCCCGGGTGCACCGGCTTCGTCGACCTGTACGCCGGGGAGCTCGAACAGGCCACCGGCCGCAGCGTCGAGGTGCAGAACTTCTCGGACCACACCGGCCTCACCCTCGAGCGGCTGCTCACCGGGCTGGAGCCCCTCGAGCAGTACCTCGCGGAGGCGGACGCGATCGTGGTCGGGATCGCCCACAACAGCAACGAGCTCTCCTCCGAGCGCCCCTGCGGCGCCCCGCTCGTGAACGGCCAACCCCGGTGGGAGGTGGTGGACGCCGTCTGCGCGGACGCCGCCGCGCGACGCTACCGACCGCTCTACGACCGTCTGTTCCAGCGCGTGGCCGCGACCCGCGAAGGTAGCCCGACCCTGCTGATCACCTTGAACCGCTACAACGACTGGATCGGCTGGGAGGACGGCGGCCTCGACGCGGCCGACGAGCGGCGGACGACCGTGGTCCTGGATGCCTGGAACACGATGCTCTGCGACTCGGCCGAGGAGCACGGGTTCGCCTGCGCCGACCTCTCCCGCGCCTTCAACGGGAACGACGGCCGGCGCCCGTCCGGAGACCTCCTCGCCGACGACTACACCCACCCCTCACAACGCGGGAACGACGTCATCGACGAGCTCCTCGTGGACCTCGGATTCGAGCCCCTGGCCTGACGTCCGGGGACCGACGAGGACTGTTACCGACTTGTGGAACCTGCGTGGGTCTCAACAGGAGGGGCCTCGCCTACCGTTCACCTTGTCAGCCTCTCCGTCGCTGACAACGGTGGTTTCGAACCGGGGGGTTCCGAACACCGACGGTAGGCCAGATCCGGGGGGGTCCTGGTCACCGAAACGAAAAGATCGAAGGCACCTTGCACCGGGGGGGTATGAGGCGCCAAGCCGGATCCACCCGAGAGGGATCCGGTTCCGAGGGAGTAGACCCGCCAGGCTCAGCCAGGCGGGTCACTTCTCATTTCCGGGCCGGCATTTCCGGGCCGTCATTCCTGCCCCGCTCACTCCTCGATCCGGTTGCCGTCCTCGTCCCAGTGCCCGGCGACCTTGCGGCTGGGCTGCACCCGCGGCGGCTCGCCCGGCATCTTGGGGTAGTCCGGCGGGTAGTTGAGCTCGACCTCGCCCTGCGCACGCCAGAGGTCCAGCAGCGGGGTGAGGTCGTGGGCGACGTCGTCGATCGTGGCCCACGCGTCGCCGTCGGCCAGCCGCTCGGGCACGGTGAACAGGTTGAGCCCGCGCGGGTCGCTCAGGCCGGCCAGCTCGTCCCACGCGAGCGGGGTCGACACCGGCGCTCCCGCGATCGGGCGCAGGGAGTAGGCGGACGCGATGGTGCGGTCGCGGCAGTTCTGGTTGTAGTCCACGAAGATCCGCTCCCCGCGCTCCTCCTTCCACCACGCGGTCGTCACCTGGTCGTCGCGCCGCTCCAGCTCGCGGCCGAACCCGATCGCGGCATGGCGCACGTCGACGAACTCCCACTCCGGACGGATCCGGACGAACACGTGGACGCCGCGGTTGCCGCTGGTCTTCACGAAGGCGGTGATGCCGAGCTCGGCGAACAGCTCCCGGGCCACGCCCGCGACCCGCACCGCGTCGGAGAACGTCGTGCCGGGCTGGGGGTCGAGGTCGATCCGCAGCTCGTCGGGACGGTCGACGTCGGCGCGGCGTACGGGCCAGGGGTGGAAGGTCAGCGTGCCCATGTGGGCGCACCACACCGGCACCGCGATCTCGGTCGGGCAGATCTCCTCGGCCGTGCGGCCGGACGGAAAGGTGATGCCGACGGACTCGAGGTAGTCGGGGGCTCCCTTGGGCACCCGCTTCTGGTAGAACGCGTCGGCGTCGCGGTCGAAGGGTCCGGTCGCCAGCTTCATCCCCGGTCGTACGCCGGAGGTCCACCGCTCCAGCGCCGTCGGCCGGTCACGCAGCGCCCGCATCAGCCCGTCGCCGGCGGCCGCGACGTACTCGGCGACCATCAGCTTGGTCACCTCGGGCGTCTGCTCGGTCGCCTCGTAGATGATCCGGTCGGGCGAGGAGACCCGCACCTCCCGGTCTCCGGCGACGACCGTCGCGGCAGGGGCCTTGGCCATCGTCAGAGTGCGCGGACGCGGTTGTTGCGGGGGTTGTGCTCGAGCTCGACGAGTCCGAGGGCCTCCAGCAGGGGCGGGAGGTACATCCCGAATCGGCCGCGGTAGCCCTTGCGCTGGCCGTACCAGCCACCCGCAGGGTTGTCCTCGGCGCGGCCGAACGCCTCGACGGTGCCCTCGGCGGCCGACTTCTTCTCGTCGGCGGCGCCCAGCGGCACCCAGTCACCCTGCTCGCGCAGCCACGCGTGGAGGTCGTCGACGGCGCTCGCGAGGTAGGTCAGCCTCGTCGTCCCGACCTGGCACACCAGCAGCCCCGCCTCGTCGTCGCGGTACATCGCGTAGGACGAGCTGCCCGGAGCGGTGGTGAGCTGCCAGGGGTCGTCCTTCGTGCCGGTTCCGTCCATGCGGCCGACCCTAGCGATCCCCACCGACCTCGCGGGAGCCTCAGAGCAGGGAGTTGGGCTGGAAGGTCGGCCGCCGGTCGGCGTCGTCGCGGCCGGGCCGCACGAACTCGAAGCCAGCGGTCGTGACCAGCTGCCAGTCCGCGCGGGTGCCCAGCAGGGTCTGCGCACACGGCAGGTGGAGCGGCGGGGCGTGGAAGGCGTTGCGGCCGACCTCGCCCGGCGTCCCCACGAACGCCACCGGTCGCGAGAGGGGCCGGCCGCACTCGCCGCAGATCCGGCTCAGCGCGCACTGCGTGACCCACGCCCGGTCCTCCAGCATCATGCCGACGCCCTCCGCGACCAGGCGCCGAGCTCGGTACGCCGGGTCGGCCGCTCGGCGTCGGTCTTGCGGCCACGGTCGATCGACGGCGTGGGCGGCTCGGGCTGGTCGCTGCTGGTCCAGCCGTTGGGCACCGACAGCTTGATGATGGTCCGCAGCGCCTGGCCGTACTGCCGGTGCAGGGGGCCGGTCGTGTAGGGCAGGTCGTACTTGTCGCACAGCGCGCGCACCTTGACCGCGATCTCCGGGTAGCGGTTGCTCGGGAGGTCGGGGAACAGGTGGTGCTCGATCTGGAAGCCCAGGCTGCCCGAGGCGATGTGCAGCGCCGGGCCGCCCTCGAAGTTGGCCGAGCCGAGCATCTGGCGCAGGTACCACTCCGCGCGGGTCTCGTCCTCGAGCTCCTCCTCGGTGAAGTGGAGGGCTCCGTCGGGGAAGTGCCCGCAGAAGATGATCATGTAGGACCACACGTTGCGGGTGAAGTTCGCGGTCGCGTTGGCGGTCAGCGTGGTCCGCCACTGGGGTCCGCTCAGCGCCGGGTAGACGACGTAGTCCTTGAGGACCTGGTTGCGGCCCTTGCGCCAGATCTGCTGGAGCTGGCGCTTCATCTCCTGCGGGTCCTTCTTGCCCTTCCGGATCGCCTCGATGTCGAGGTCGTGGAGCGCCACGCCCCACTGGAAGAGGCTGGCGAGCAGCGCGTTGTAGACGGGCTGGCCGAGGTTGGCCGGGTGCCACTTCTGCTCGCGCGCCATCCGGAGGATCCCGTAGCCGATGTCGTTGTCGTGGCCGAGCACGTTGGTGAACTGGTGGTGGACGTAGTTGTGGCTGTGCTTCCACTGCTCCGCCGGCTGCGCGGTGTCCCACTCCCAGGTGGAGGAGTGGATCTCGGGGTCGTTCATCCAGTCCCACTGGCCGTGCATGACGTTGTGGCCGATCTCCATGTTCTCGAGGATCTTGGCGGCGCCGAGCAGGGCACCACCGGCCACCGCGCCCGCGACGCGGGTGCGCTTCGAGTGCGGGGTCGCGGCCAGCACGACCCGACCGGCGGTGGCGAGGCCGCGCTGGAGCCGGATCATCCGGTTGATGTACGCCGCGTCGTCGGCGCAGCGTGACTCCTCGACCTCGGCCCGGATCGCGTCGAGCTCGCGGCCGAGCTGCTCCACCTCCTCGTCGGTGAGGTGGGCGTACTCCTGGACGTCACTGATGGCCATGGTGGTCCCTTCGGTCGTTCGTGGGTCAGATGTCGAGGGTGCAGTCGCCGACGGCGGCGGTGATGCAGGTCTGCACCTGCTCGTTGGGCTGGGCGTACTCGTCGCCGCTGCGCAGGTCGCGCACGCGGCCGGAGACGAGGGTGAGCGTGCAGGTGTGGCAGATGCCCATCCGGCAGCCGTAGGGCATCCCGACGCCGGCCTCCTCGCCGGCCTCGAGGACGGTGGTCGCACCGTCGGCCTCGACCGACCTGCCCGAGTTGCGGAAGGTGATCGTGCCGCCCTCGCCGCCGTCACCCCCGAGCTGGAGCGAGAACCGCTCGATGTGGAGCCGGTCCTCGAGCCCGGCCCGCTCGAAGTGCTCGCTGATCGCGTCCAGCATCGGGCCGGGACCGCACGCCCAGGTCTCGCGCTCGCGCCAGTCGGGGCACAGCGCGTCGAGGTCGGCGGGGTCGAGCAGGCCGTCGGTGTCGGTGTGGAGCTGCTGGAAGGACAGCCCCGCGTGAGCGTCGGCGAGCCGCTCGATCTCCTCCCGGAAGATCATCCGGTCGGCCGTGGGCGAGGAGTAGTGGAGGACGACGTCGGGCATGGTGCCGCGGCGGTCCAGCGTCCGCAGCATCGCCATCACCGGAGTGATCCCGCTCCCGCCGACCAGGAACAGCACCCGCCCGGGCGGCGGCTCGGGGAGCACGAAGTCGCCCTCGGGAGCGGCCAGCCTCACCACGGTGCCGGGCTCGAGCCCCTTCACCAGGTGGGCGGAGAGCTTCCCCTCCGGCATCGCCCGCACCGTGATCGCGATGGTGCGGCCGTGCCTGGCGGGCGAGCTGACCGAGTAGGAGCGCCACTGGAACTTGCCGTCGACCGGGATCCCGATCCCGACGTACTGCCCGGGGCGGTGGTTCCAGCGCCAACCCCAGCCGGGCCGGATCACCAGCGTGGCGGCGTCCTCGGTCTCGGGGATCACCTCCTCCACCCGCCCGCGGAGCTCGCGGGCGGTCCAGAGCGGGTTGAGCAGCCGCAGGTAGTCGTCGGGGTGCAACGGGGTCGTCAGGGTGGCTCCCGCGCGTCGCACGCGGGTCCACGGAATCGTGCTGCTGGCCATTCGATCGAGTGAACATGTGTTCACTGTGGAAGTCAACCGCCCGAACGGTAGATTTGCGTCATGTCCTACAACGTGGAGAAGTCCGACGCCGAGTGGCGCGAGGAGCTGTCGGCGGAGGAGTACGCCGTGCTCCGCAAGGCGGGCACCGAGCGCGCGTTCACCGGGGAGTACACCGACACCGAGACGACCGGCGTCTACCGCTGCAAGGCCTGCCAGGCCAAGCTCTTCGAGTCCGACACCAAGTTCCACTCCGGCTGCGGCTGGCCGAGCTTCTACCAGCCGGTGACCGACACCATCGAGTACATCGACGACAGCACCCTGGGCATGAAGCGCACCGAGGTCCGCTGCGCCAACTGCGGCTCCCACCTCGGCCACGTCTTCCCCGACGGCTACGGCACCCCCACCGGCGACCGCTACTGCATCAACTCGATCAGCATCAGCCTCGAGCCCAACGCCTGATCTCTGGCGCCCACGTGTCAGGTCCTACCCGACCTGCGTCGGTACGGGGAGTGCCGACGGGCTCGGAGCGTGCACGCCGGGAGCGCGCACGGCTGCCGTGTCGTGCATGCGCGCCCACAGAGCCGTCAGGACCAGTGCTGACAGCAGCACGAGGCTGATGCCGGTGGTGGTGGCCTCGAGGCTGATCCCCACCACGAGCAGGGGCAGCAGCGCCGTACCGGCGGCTGAGCCCAAGGCTCTGCCGGCCGTGGCCCGGGCGAGGGCGCCGGTCACGTGTCCGGGATGACGACGCGCAGCAGAGGTGTCCAGCAAGCCCTCGAGGGCGGTCATGAACAACCCGGACGACACCTGCGCCACGCACATCAGCGCGAGGTGGACGGGCGCCAGGACCCAGCCCACCACCATGCCGAACGCGCACGCGATCCACAGGCCGAGGTGTTCCGTGCGGTGTTCCGGGATGCGCCGGGTGAACGCGGGAGCGGCCAACGACCCGAGGGTGAACGCGATGGCGGCAGGGGCGACTGCCTCCCGGCCGTGGAGCTCGGCTGCCAGGGCGACCGCGAGCAGCGTGGGCGCGGAAGCGAGGAACATCAAGACGGTGCCGCTCATCGCGGGCGCCCAGGCCGCCCACCCTCGGAGGTCAGTCCTTCGCACGGGCCGGCCGCCCGGGGTGATGGACGAACCACCTGCCACGATGACCGTGGGCACCAGTGCGAGCACATAGGCGACCATCACCGCCAGCAGGACCGTGTCCGGTGAGACGCCACCGCGAGCCGGAAGGAAGGCGGCGACGGCGACACCCGCCGCCTCGACGGAGGCGACGATGGTTCCGTACCAGGTGAGGGCCGTGGGGCCGCTGCTGACGGCAGCCACCTCGGCCCGCATGCCCGCGTACCCGGTCCAGGCCGTCACGTTCATGGTCGAGATGCACAGGGCGAGCACCCAGACGGGGGCGTCGGAGAAGATCAGCAGGAAGACGCCGACCCGCAGCGCCGCCTCGGCGGCCGCCGCGGCGCGGAGGAGGTGTCGGCCGCCGAGCAGCGACGCCATCCAGCTGGCCACGGGCGCGGACAGCGCCACGCCGATCAGCATCGCCGCGCTGCACATCCCTGCGGCAGCGAGCCCGTAGGACGCGACGACCTGCAGCATGATCACGGTCCAGGCCACCGAGAGGCACAGCGAGTCCACCAACCCGGCCATCATCAGCCGGACCAGGCGGCGACGCGCGACCTGCGGGTCCATCTCGCTAGCTGCCCAGGAAGAACGGCCGCGGCGGCGGGAAGCCGTTGAAGTGGGAGGCGTAGCTCAAGGTGTAGGCGCCCGCGGAAGCGATGAACACAAGGTCTCCCTCTGCCATGGTGGACGGCAGCGGTGCGCCGTGGAACATGGTGTCGGCGCTGTCGCAGGTGGGACCCGTGACGGTGAACGGCACCTGCGCCGCCACCCCGTGGTCGGGGCGCGAGGTCCACAACGGGTAACGCCACTGACCCACCGTCTGATGGGTCTCGATGAGGCCGTGGTAGGCGCCCACGTCGAGGTAGATCCAGTCCTCACCCGCTCGCTGCTCGCGGCCCAGGACGCTGGCGACCATGACCGCCGTCTCCGCGACAATGTGTCGCCCGGGCTCGGCGGCAATGAGGGAGGGCTGGTACGGCAGCAGGTCGTCGAGGGCGCGGTTGACGACGGCACCGATCTCGTCGATGGAGGGCACCAGGTCGTCGTAGCGGGCCGGGAAGCCGCCCCCCATGTTGAGCATCGTGATCCGGATGCCGTCGTTGCTGAGCTGCCGCATCAGCCGCCCCATCGAGGCGATGGCCTGCACCCAGGCCGAGGTGGCCATGCACTGCGACCCGACGTGGAACGTGAGGCCGTAGGGCTGCAGCCCGAGCTCCCGGGCGGCGAGGAGCAGGGCACGGGCCTCTCGTGCCTCCGCGCCGAACTTGCGCGACAACGGGAAGACGCTGCCGCTGTCGTCGACACGCACCCGGATGTAGACGGCGCTGCCAGGGGCGCACCGCGCGATCTTGCGCAGCTCATCCTCCGAGTCGGCAGCGAAGCGCCACACTCCGGCCTCGGCTGCCCCGACCACGTGGGACGCGGGCTTCACGGTGTTGCTGTAGAGCACGTCGGTCGGGTCGACGCCCAGCTCCTGGAGCATGCGCAGCTCGCCGAGTGAGGCAACCTCGAAGCTGGTGCCGTGGTCCGCGACCGTGTTGAGCACCTCTGGGGCCGAGTTGCACTTGACCGCGTAGAACGGCTGCACCCGGGGCAGGGCACCGGAGAAGCGCCGCAGGCGATCTGCGAGCATCCCGAGGTCCGTGGCCAGGAATGGCGTGGGCAGGTCGAGGCCACTGAGGACGCTGGGATGGAGGGTGGCGGGCCAGTGGCTCGGCAGGGCGAGGGGTTGTCGAACCTCTACGGCCAGGGACGAGCTCATCGGGGGGTCTCCTCACACGTGTCAGGGGGGAAGGCGTGGCGCTGTCGGGCGGTCCCAACGGCGGCCCACGGGACTACATGAAGCGACGTGTCGAGCCATTATCAGCAGGCTCGAAGGACGAATTTTGCTAAATCGTCAAAACTGACGGCGCGCACGCCCCATTATCACAACTGTGAGACAACGCGCGACGCGTGCCCGGCCACCGACACCGCTGGTAGCGGTGCTGGGGGCTGCCGCGCTCTGGATCCTCGGCATGGTGGTGCTTGCCGACACACCCGCCGCCCAGGAGCTGTCGAACCTCGGCCTCACGGGCGCCGCCCTGCTGGCCGGGTGCGCTGCCTGGTTCCGCGCGCGTCGCCACCAGGGTTCCGTCGCCCGGTTCTGGAGGCTCCTGGGCATCGCGGCCCTGTCGTGGTCGGCCGGACAGATGGTGTGGACCTACTACGAGTCGGTGCTCGGCCAGGAGGTCCCGTTCCCGTCGCTGGCCGACGTGGGATATCTGGGGCTGCCCCCGTTCGCCGCCGCGGCCCTGTTGTCGCTGCCCCTGTCGGCGCCAGGCCTGGCCGGGCGGGTCCGCACCCTCCTGGACGGACTCATGGTGGCCGCCTCACTGTTGCTGTGCAGCTGGATCATCGTACTGGGCCCGGTGATCCGATCTGGTTCCGATTCGTTCCTGGCGCAGCTGATCTCCCTCGCCTACCCGATCGGTGACGTCATCGTCATCACCCTCGTCCTCTACACCTGGCTACGGGCGCGTCACCTGCACCGACGCCTGCCCCTGTCCTTGTCGCTGGTCGGAACCGGGCTGCTGGCTTTCGCAGTCGCCGACTCGGGGTTCACCTACCTGACCACCATCGATGCCTACAGCTCGGGCAACGTCATCGACATCGGTTGGTTCGCCGGCTTCGTGCTGATGCTCGTCGCGGCGCTGTTGCCGGGGCGAGAGGAAGCTCCGGAGTCCGAGCAGGATGTGGCCAGCCGACCGTTGGGCAACCTGCTCCCGTACTGCGCGGTGTCGGTGGCACTGCTGACCTCGGTCATCGAGCTGCTGCGCACGGGACAGACCGACGTCGTCGTCTCGTGGATCCGCTCGGCACTCATGGTCCTGCTCGTGGCGCGTCAGGTCCTGACCATGTGGGAGAACCAGGCGCTGGCCAACCACCTCGAGCACCGGGTCGAGGAGCGCACGGCCGAGCTGCGGCGGAGCCGGAACCTCCTGGTCGCAGGGCTGGAGAAGGAGGCGGACGCCGTTCGGCGATTGAAGGAGCTGGACCAGGCCAAGGACGAGTTCGTAGCAACGGTGAGCCATGAGCTGAGGACGCCGATCACGAGCATCAAGGGCTACGTCGAGCTGCTGCTCGACGCCCAAGCGGACGACGCCGATGCGACCTACACGGAGATGTTGCGAACCATCCAGCGCAACGGAGACCGCCTGACTTCCCTCGCCGAGAACCTCCTCGCCGTCGCCCGACTGGAGTCCGGTGAGTTCGACCTGGACCTGGAGCCGGTCGATCTCGGTGACGTCGTCGGACGCATCGAGGACGCCCTCCGTCCCGTCGTCAGCGAACGAGACCTCGACGTCAGCTACTCGATCCCGCCGGAACCGATCCTGACCAACGGGGACGTGCAGCACCTGGAGCGGGTCCTCTTCAACCTGATGAGCAACTCCTTGAAGTTCACCGAGGACGGTGGCGCGATCTCCTGCACCCTGACGCGGGTGGCGGACCAGGCCGTCCTCGAGGTCAGCGACACCGGCATCGGGATCCCCGTCGAGGAGCAGGAGCACCTGTTCACGCGCTTCTTCCGGTCCTCCACCGCGCAGCACCAAGCGATCCAGGGCACTGGCCTCGGACTCGCCATCGCGTCATCGATCGTGACACGTCACGGTGGGAAGATGGACGTCTGGTCAGAGCACGGGCGCGGGACGAAGGTCCGAGTGGTGCTCCCGTCGGTCGTCCTGCACGGCGTGGCGGTCTAGGGGCCTGGCGAGCGCCGTCGCCGACCTGGTGCGGGTCGTCCACGAGCAGCAGTGACGGCTCGGCGTCAGGGCAGTCGGGAGAGCAGGTCGGCGGGGTCGACGCGGGGGCCGGTGTAGAACGGCACCTCCTCGCGGACGTGCCGGCGGGCGGTGGAGGCGCGCAGGTGGCGCATCAGGTCCACGATCCGGTGCAGCTCGTCGGCCTCGAAGGCGAGGATCCACTCGTAGTCGCCGAGCGCGAACGACGCGACGGTGTTGGCGCGGACGTCGGCGTACTCCCGGCCCATCTGGCCGTGCTCGACGAGCATGTCGCGGCGCTCGTCCTCGGGCAGGAGGTACCACTCGTAGGAGCGGACGAAGGGGTAGACGCAGACGTAGTCGCGCGCCTCCTCCTCGGCCATGAACGCCGGGACGTGGCCCTTGTTGAACTCCGCCGGCCGGTGCATCGCGAGCTGGCTCCACACGGGGTCGAGCCGGCGGCCGAAGGCGGTACGGCGGAACCGGTTGTAGGCGTCCTGGACCTGCTCGGGGGTCGTCGCGTGCCACCAGACCAGCACGTCGGCGTCGGCGCGCAGGCCGGAGAGGTCGTAGACCCCCCGGGTGATGGTGTCGTCGGCGGCGAGCTTGTCGAGCAGGTCGGACACCTCGGCGGCCTCGGCGGCGCGGTCGGCCCCACCGTCGACCGGGCCGAGCACGTCACGCAGCCGGAACACCGACCACAACGTGTAGCGGATCGTGGCGTTGATGTCCCGGGCCTTGGCGACCTTGTTGACCATGCCCTCATTCTGCCCCGGTGACCGAGGCCACGGCCGCCCGGGCCGACCCGATCACCGCGGGCACGCCCACGCCGTCGTACGCCGCGCCGCAGACCGCCAGGCCGGGCACCCGGGCCACGTCGCCCCGGACCCGCGCCACCCGGTCGAGGTGACCCACGGCGTACTGCGGCAGCCCGCCGCCCCACCGCTGCACGTGGCTCTCCACCGGCAGCGCGCCCGGCCCGAGACCGGGGACCGCCTCCCGCAGCTCGGCCAGCGACGACGCGACCAATTCGTCGTCGGGTCGCTGGAGGTCGGCCTCCTCGCGGTGCCGGCCGGTCGAGGTGCGCAGCACGAGCAGTCCGTCGCCGGCCGCACGGACCCAGTCCCACTTCGCGAAGGAGTACGTCGCGGCCTTGATCCGCCGGCCCTCGACCGGGGGCACCAGGAAGCCGGAGGTCCCCGCCCCGTCGATCGCCGCCAGGTCGTCGGCGCGGAACGCGTGGGTCACCACGGCCATCGACGCCGACTCCACCGTGGCCAGTGCGGCGGCCGCGGCCGGGGCCACCTCCCCCAGCAGCCGGGCCGCGGAAGCGGCCGGGCAGGCGACCACGACGACGTCCGCGGTCACCCGGCGCGGGTCGTGGGCCGAGCCCACGGTCAGCACGAAGCGGCCGCCCTCGTGGTCGAGGCGGCGGGCGGGGGCCTCGGTCCAGACCTCGAAGCCGCCGCTCGCGACCAACGCATCGGGCAGGCCACCCATCCCCCCGGGCAGCCCGGCGAAGACCGGCGCGTCGCTGGTGGGCAGGGTGGCGGCGGCGTCGAGGAGCGAGCCCTGCCGGGCCAGCGCCACCAGCTGCGGCGTGGTCGCGGCGACGGACAGCAGCCCCGCGTGGCCGGCGTACACCCCGCCGAGCAGCGGCTCCACCAGCTGCTCGACGACCTCCTGGCCGAACCGCTCGGCCACCAGCCCGGCGACGCTGCGGTCCCGGGAGAGGTCGGAGTCGGGCAGCGTCGGCTCCAGCCGCACCCGGTCCAGCGCCCCCGCGCTGAGCACGCCGGACGCCGCCAGGTCGTCGAGGTCGAGCGGGACGCCCATCAGCGTGCGCGGCAGGGGCCGCACCTCGCCGCGGGTCCAGAGCCCCGACCGGGACGTCGCCGGGTGGACGACGTCGAGGTCGAGCGACCGCGCCAGGTCCACGCCCTCGGGTCGGCGGTTCAGCATCGCCTCGGCGCCGACGTCGACGGTCACGCCGGCCACCTCGTGGGTGCGCAGCTTGCCGCCCGTCACCGGCGAGCCCTCGAGCACCAGCACCTCGTCGACGGTGCCGCTGGCGGCCAGGTCGTACGCCGCGGTCAGGCCCGCGATGCCGCCGCCGACCACGACCGCGCGACCCGTCCGCCTCGTCACGGCCCCCAGCCTAGGGAACCGTCTCACGGCCGGGGACGTCCCAGCCCCATGAACCTGCGACGTACCCGGATCCCGGCCCTCCTCCTGGCGGCCGGGCTCGGCCTGATGGCCTGCTCCAGCGGGTCGAACGACTCGACGGCAGGTGATGCCGGTGACGAGCCCGCGTCCGCACCGCTCGCGGCCGAGGCCGAGGAGCCCGCGACGGCGGGCCGGAACGCCGCGGCCGACCTCGCCGACGGCGAGGCACTGGACACCTACCGGGCGAGCACCGTCCAGGCCGGCGCCACCCCGGCCGAGCCGACGGGCATGGCCCCGGCGGTCATCTCGATCGGCACCATGACGCTGCAGAGCGACGACGTCGCGGCCGCCCGCTTCGACCTCGAGAAGGTCGTCGACGCGTTCGGCGGCTCGATCGCCGACGAGAAGACGACCGCCACCTCCGGGGGCGACGTCGAGCTGTCGAAGGTCGTCCTCCGCATCCCCAGCTCCGACTTCGACGCCGCGATGACCGACCTCGGCAAGCTCGGCGACGTCGTCGCCTCGACCCGCAAGGCCCAGGACGTCACCGGCGAGGTCATCGACACCCGCGCCCGGATCCGCGCGCAGGAGCAGAGCCTGGCCCGGGTCGAGGTGCTCTTCGCCCGGGCCCAGAGCATCCGCGACGTGGTCGCCGTCGAGGCCCAGCTGAGCCGTCGCCAGGCCGACCTGGACTCCCTCAAGGGCCAGCTCGCCTGGCTGGAGGACCAGACCTCGCTGTCGACGATCACCGTCTACCTCGAGCCGACCCCCGACGAGCCGAAGCCGGTGGTCCGGGAGCGCGACGACGACAACGCGTTCGTCGGCGGCCTCAAGGACGGCTGGGACGCCCTGAGCGCCGTCGGGTCCGGGCTCGCCACGTTCACCGGCGCGCTGCTCCCCTTCGCCCTGGTGGGCCTGCTCCTCGGCGTACCGGCCTCCCTCGTGGCGCGCAGGTGGCTGGCTGCCCACCCGGTGCGCCGACCGGCCGCCGAGGCCTGAGTCCGGGCGCGGTGCCGGGCCGAACGGGGTCGGCCCTACGCTGATCGGGTGGAGACCGATTCCAGTGCCGTCCGCATCGCCGTCCTCATCGACGCCGACAACACCAGTCCCAAGTACGCCGAAGGGATCCTGGACGAGCTCGCCAAGTACGGCACGCCCACCATCAAGCGCGCCTACGGCGACTTCTCCACCTCCCGCCTCAGCGGGTGGACCCGCGAGCTCAACACCCGTGCGATCCGCGCGATCCACCAGAACGCCTTCACCACCGGCAAGAACTCCACCGACTCCGCGCTGATCATCGACGCCATGGACCTGCTCTACGCCGGCAACGTCGAGGCGTTCGCGATCGTGAGCAGCGACAGCGACTTCACCAGCCTGGCGCTGCGACTGCGCGAGTCGGGCAAGGTCGTCTACGGACTGGGCCGCAAGACGACCGCCGTCTCGCTCCAGAACGCCTGCGACAAGTTCATCCGGCTCGAGGTGCTCGGGACCGACAACGACGACGAGCCCGACGACGCCGGTGACGGCTCCTCGGAGTCCGACTCGACTCCCCAGCTCAACCTCCAGAGCGTCCTGACCAAGGCGGTCAACGCGACGGCGGACGACGACGGACAGACCACGGTGTCGGCGATCGGCAACCACCTCGCCCGCAGCCACCCGTCCTTCGACCCGCGCAGCTTCGGGCACGGCAAGCTCAGCTCGCTGGTCGCCGACCAGCCCTACCTCGTGGTCTCCGGCTCGGGGCGCGACCAGCGGGTCGTGCTCAAGCAGAAGACGGCGCGGACTCCGACGAGGAAGTCGGCCAAGAAGCCGGCGAAGAAGGCCTGACCCCCGACGCTCGGCCCGGTCAGCCGGAGTACTCGTGCACGAAGTCGGTCAGCCGGGCGAGCTGGTCGGGGTCGGTCGAGGGGATCACGCCGTGGCCGAGGTTGAAGATGTGGCCCCGGGCCGCGCGGCCGGCGTCCACGATCTCCGCGGCGCGGGCGAGCATCACGTCGGTCGGGCGCGAAGACCAGCGCCGGGTCGAGGTTGCCCTGGACGGCGCGGTCGCCGACCAGCGGCAACGCGTCGGCGAGCGGCGTGCGCCAGTCGACGCCGACGACGTCCGCCCCCGCCTCGCCCATCAGCGGCAGCAGGTTGGCGGTGCCGACGCCGAAGTGGATCCGGGGGACGCCGAGCTCGCCGGCACGCGCCAGCACGCTGGCGGAGTGGGGCATCACGTGGGCGGCGTAGTCGGCCGGCGTGAGGGCGCCCGCCCAGGAGTCGAAGAGCTGGACGGCCGAGGCGCCGGCCGCGACCTGGACCGCCAGGTAGGCGGCGGAGATGTCCGCGATCTTGCGCAGGAGCGCGTCCCACACCTCGGGAGCGCCGAACATCATCGCCTTGGTGAGCGCGTGGTCCTTCGAGGGCCCGCCCTCCACGAGGTACGACGCCACGGTGAACGGAGCGCCGGCGAAGCCGATCAGCGGAGTGGCGCCCAGCTCGGACACCAGCGCGGTGACCGCCGCGGTGATGAACGGGACGTGACCGGGCTCGAGATCAGGGATCGCCGCGACGTCCGCGAGCGTCCGCACCGGTGAGGCCACGACCGGACCGACGCCCGGCACGATGTCGAGGTCGACCCCGACCGCCTTGAGCGGCAGCACGATGTCGGAGAAGAAGATGGCCGCGTCCACGGCGTACCGCCGCACGGGCTGGAGCGTGATCTCGGTGACCAGCGCGGGGTCCATGCAGGACTCGAGCATGCCGACCCCCTGCCGGATCGCGCGGTACTCCGGCAGCGACCGGCCGGCCTGGCGCATGAACCAGATCGGGGTGTGCGGCACCGACTCGCCGCGGGCGGCGCGCAGCAGCGGGCTGTCGGAGAGGCTGGGGCCGGTCATGTCGCCAGCCTCGCAGGTCGTCCGGCGTGTTCCCGCATCCGGGCCGCTCGCGCGGACCTACTGTGAGCACATGGTCGTCCGGCAGGAGACGCACCCCGGATCGGGTGCGGGCGGGGCGCCCCCGGAGTTCCGGGCGGCGGTCGAAAGCATGCGCGAGGCACCGCTGCGCCCGGAGGTCTTCTGCGAGGAGATGCCGGCGCCGCAGCGGATCGCGCCGTACGCCTTCGCCCTGAGCGGCGACGTCACCGTGGACAGCACCGACATCGGCACCGGCCGGATCATCCTGCTCCACGACCCCGACGGCAACGAGGCCTGGGACGGCACGTTCCGCTGCGTGGCCTACGCGCGGGCCGAGATCGAGCTCGACATGATCACCGACCCGATGCTGGCCGCGGTCGGGTGGTCGTGGCTCGACGAGGCCCTGGCCGCCCACGGCGCCGAGCACACCGCGGCGTCCGGCACCGTCACCCGGGTCGCCACCGAGAGCTTCGGCGGCATGTCCGACGAGGACGGCACCGCCCAGATCGAGATCCGCGCCTCCTGGACCCCGGTCGGTGAGCCCGACGAGCTCGGCCGCCACGTCGAGGCGTGGGGCGAGCTGATGTGCACCGCCGCCGGCCTCCCGCCCGTCCCGGAGGGCGTCACCGCGATGCCCAGCCGGCGCGGCCAGCGGGGCCGGGGTCTCTGAGTCCATGTCCGCAGACGACACCGCCGTCCCCGACACCCAGCAAACCGAGCCCGACACCGAGCCCGAGGCGCCACCGGTCCCCCTGCTGGAGCTGCGCGAGCCGATGCCCGCGGTGGTCGACACCGAGGCCGCGCTGGCGGCGACCTGTGCCGCGATCGCCGGCGGCACCGGACCGGTCGCGGTCGACGCGGAGCGGGCCTCGGGCTACCGCTACTCCTCGCGCGCCTACCTGATCCAGCTGCGGCGCGAGGGCTCCGGCACCCACCTGGTCGACCCGATCGCCTTCGAGTCGATGGCCCCGCTCCAGGCGGCGATCGGCGATGCCGAGTGGATCCTGCACGCCGCCACCCAGGACCTGCCGTGCCTGGCCGAGGTCGGGCTGGTCCCCAGCGCCCTGTTCGACTCCGAGCTCGCCGGCCGCCTGCTGGGCCACCCGCGGGTCGGCCTGGCCGCCCTGGTCGAGTCGCGGCTCGGCTCCCGGATGGCCAAGGAGCACTCCGCCGCCGACTGGTCGACCCGGCCGCTCCCCGAGCCGTGGTTGCTCTACGCCGCGCTCGACGTCGAGCCCCTGGTCGAGCTGCGCGAGGTCCTGGCCGAGGAGCTCGAGGAGTCCGGCAAGGCCGCCTGGGCCGCGGAGGAGTTCGACGCGCTGCGCGGCTTCACCCCCACCCAGCGGGTCGACGCGTGGCGTCGTACCTCCGGGCTGCACAAGGTGCGCGGCCGTCGGGCGCTCGGCGCGGTCCGGGCGATGTGGGAGCTGCGCGACGAGATCGCCCAGGAGCGCGACGTCACGCCGGGCCGGATCCTGCCCGACTCCGCGATCGTGGTTGCCGCCATCGAGCTGCCGACCCAGCGGCGCGCGCTGCTGAACACGCCGGGCTTCCACGGCCGCGGCGCGGAGCGCTACGCCTCCCGCTGGGCGGAGGCGCTGCGCGAGGTCTCGGAGATGGAGGAGGACGAGCTGCCGACCCGGGTCCCGCGGGGCGACGGTCCGCCGGCGCCGCGCACCTGGGCCGAGAAGGAACCCGTCGCCGCCCGTCGGCTCGCCCACGCCAAGCCCGCGCTCACCGCGCTCGCCGAGGAGCACCAGCTCCCGGTCGAGAACCTGCTGACACCCGACTACTCCCGCCGGGTCCTGTGGACCCCGCCCGCCACCCGGGATCCCGACGAGCTCGCCGAGGCCGTCGACCAGCGGCTGGCCGACCTCGGCGCCCGGCCCTGGCAGCGCGCGCTGGCCACCCCGGTGCTGGTCGAGGCGATCCTGGTCGCCGACGAGCCGGTCCCGGACACCGCCTGACCGCCCGCCTGACCGGCCGGCCACCTGACCCGTCAGGGGCTCTCGGTGGCGCTCGGGCTCGCGGACTCCTCGGCCTCGCGCACGGCCTGCTCCTCGGCGTAGCGATCCGGGTCCAGGACGCTGCGCGACTCCTGGTCGATGCGGGCGGTCAGCTCGTCGAGGTCGGCCAGGACCGGCGCGATCAGCAGCTCCGCGAGCTCCTGGGACACCGACAGCTCGAGCTCCGGCTCGTCGTCGATGAGCGGCGGCAGGACCACGCTACGCACGGCGTTGGTGAACACCTGGGCGTGATCGGGTGCGCGGCCGGGCTGCACGAAGTCGAGTGAGTAGGCGACCTCGAGGTTGGCCGGCACGAGGTAGCCCTCGGCCGCCACGCGTCGTACGGAGACCGCTGAGGACATGTGGACCAGGAAGTCGGCGGCGGCGGTGGCGTTGCGGGTCCCGGCGGAGACACACATGCCGGTGAGGTCGGCGACGGTCGCCGCGCGCTCCACCGACGGCATCTGGATCACGTCCCACTCCAGCCCGGTGACCTCGCGCAGCTGCGGCACCCACGCGCGGTAGCCCGGGATCATCGCCAGCTTGCCGCGCTCGAACCACTCGAGCGCGCTGCGCTTCTCCAGCTGCTGCTCCGAGAGCGTGAGCCGCGGGTCGCGCAGCACGGGGAGCACCGCCTCCAGGGCGGAGCGGCTGCCGTCGTCGGAGAAGGTCAGCGAGGTCGGGAGCGTGGGGTCGTCGTAGACCTCGCCGCCGCCGGAGTAGACGAAGGGCGCGATCCCCTCGATCGAGGGCTCGACGTAGATGCCGCGGGTCCCGCGGCCGGGGCGGCTGGCGAACTCGGCGGCGGCGGTGAACTGGTCGAAGTTCCACGTGACGCCGTTCTCGGCCGGCGCGGAGATGACCGCGCTGGACCATGGCGTCGAAGTCGACGAGCTCGCTGTTGTAGTACATGACCATCGGCGAGATCCCGACCGGCATGCACTGGAGCCGGCTCTCGGCGCTGAACGCGAGCACCGAGTCGCGCGAGTAGAGGTCACCGAAGTCGACGCCGCGGTCGAGCAGCAGCGAGTCGACCGGCTGCAGCACCTGCTCCTGCTCCAACCAGGCGAGGTCGCGGTCGCTGGCGAGGAAGACGTCGGGCACCTCGCCGGTCTCACGCATGGTGCCCATGAACGCCTCGCGGGAGGGGTAGGACTCGACGTCCATCTCCGCGTCGTCGTACAGCGAGTTGTAGACCGCGACCAGCGACTCGTAGGCGTTGACCTCCTCGGGCGGGCCGAAGACGCCGAAGGTGAGGGTGCGGTCGACCGCGATGTTGCCGGACCCGTCCGGTGGAGGCACCGCCCCCTCGTCGGCCTCGCACCCGGCGACCAGGCTGGCGGCGAGCAGCATGCCCAGGACGAGCAGAGCCCTTGGTCCCACATGACCGCAACGCGCTTTCCTCCAGCCCTGTCTGACCCGTGCGTGAGTACGCCGGCACAGCCTACCGACGCGCGTCGTGCACGGATCGGGCCGCCGTCGTCCCTACGCTCGGACATGACTCGGACCCCCCTTCCCCGGGCCCTCCCCCGCGCCGCCGTCGACGCGACCTTCTGAGTGGGGTGGGTGTGGCGGTAGTCCAGTTGATTTCGGCCCCTCAGAGACTCGATTCGGGGCCTATATCAACTGGACTACCGGGTCAGGTCCACGCGTGGTGCTCGCGGGCCGCGGCGACGACGGTGCGGAACAGCTCCTCGGGGAGGGCGGCGCCCTCGCGACGGATCCCGTCGCGAGGGAGGACGAGCAGGCGGTCGAGCCGGACCTCGCTGGGCCGGCCCTCGGCGTCCCACCCGCCGGTGCCGACGTCCATCCAGAAGCGGCCGTAGCGCGCCTCGTCCGCGGCATCGAGGTCGTGGTCCTGGCTGCTCAGCATCAGGGCCAGCCACTGTCCGTCCCGCTCGCCCAGCAGCAGCACCGGGCGGTCCTTGCCCCGGGCCGGGTCGTCGTCGTAGGGGACCCACGCCCAGACGACCTCGCCGGGGTCGGGCTCACCGTCGACCTCGGGTGCCTAGGTCGGCTGCTCAGTCGGCTGCTCGGTCGGCTCGTCGGTCATGGGAGCCAGCGTAGGTGTGTGCCGGACCGGGAGCGCCTCACGGCGCGTGGCCGCTCGTAGCGGCTGATGTTGGGACCCGGGGCTGCCGCGGCCCGGCACACTCCCTCAGTGTAACGGCGACTCAAGCCAGTCCGTGGCTCAACTCCGAGTGTCCGGCGGCCTCGAGCTGCTCGGCCAGCGACAACATCCGGGCGACCTCGTCGTGCCCCGATCGCGAGTCCGCGGCACGGCCGGTCGCGACCACCCGGGCGAAGGCCGCCGCGCGGAAGAGCACGTCGGCGAACTCCCCCACGGCGATACCGGCCAGCACCTGGTCGATCATCGCCTTGAGCTCCTCGGGGCCCGGAGGGTCGGCGACACCGGCCACGACCTGCGCCACCGGCGCCCGGGTGCGGCCGGCCTCGAACTCGCGGGCCACACCCACCGGGTCGGCGTACACCCACGAGCGCAGCAGGTAGAGCCGCCACAGGCAGCCGGCCAGCGAGTCACCGGGCGAGCTCGACCACACCTCGGCGATGGTCTCGATCCCCTCGTCGTCGGCGAGGTGCATCAACCGCTCCGCGATCCCCTGGTCGTCGCTGTCGTGCGCTCCCCGGACCAGCAGGGTCGCGGCCCGGTCGGCAGCCTCCTGGAGCTCCCCGGGGTCGACGCCGCCCGACGCCGCCTCGATCGTGCGGTCGCCCGGCAGCATCGGCCGGTGGTGCCGTCGGGAGGCGGGGCGCTCACTCACCGGATCAGGCTACGACTCACGTGGTCGCGGCCGTGAGCGCCTTGCGGACCCGCTGGTCGCTGACCGGTCGCGGGGTGCCGAGCTGCTGGGCCCACAGCGAGACCCGGTACTCCTCCAGCAGCCAGCGCACGTCGCGCAGCGCGGCCGACGGCGGCCGGCCGTCGGGCAGCGCCGCGACGGCGTGGCGGTACGCCGCCTGCAGGTCGGCCACCTGCGCGAGCAGGTCGCGGTCCCGGTTCGGCTGCTCGTCGAGCCGCTCGCGTCGCTGCCGGATCGCGGCGAGGTAGGTCGGGTAGCGGCGCAGGCCGGCCGGCCCGGCCTCGGCGACGAAGCCGCGGTGGACCAGCCCGGCGAGCTGGTCGCGCATGTCGGTCATCGAGGGGAGGGTCAGCAGCTCGGCCCGCCCGGACAGCGCCCGGTCGACCTCGCGCCAGCGCGCGAGCACCGTGGTGACCGTGGTCAGCAGCTCCCGCATCCGCGGCTCGAGGTCGCGGGCGACGTCCGTGAGCAGCGCGTCGTACGCCGCCTCGTCGCGCACCGGCGTCCGGGAGTCGACCGCGTCCAGGACCACGGCGCGCCGGCAGTCCTCGACCAGGTCGGCCACGGTCGGGTACGGCGAGCCGGCCAGCGCGAGCTTGCCGGCGTTGTCGAGCCCGGACACCAGGTCCACCGGCGGCAGGGCGAGCAGCAGCAGGCGCGCGACGCCCGCCCGGTGCCGGGCCTCCGCCTCGCCGGCGGTGCCGCAGACGGTGAGGCCGACGCTCGAGCCCTCGTCGTCCAGCGCCGGGAAGCCGCGGACCTCGTGCCCGGCCCGCTTCCAGGTCTGCTCGGCCGGCAGCGCCCCGAAGGTCCAGCGGGTCTGCCCGGTCGCGGTCGTGTCGGCGGCGATCTCGGCGACGGCGGCCGCGAACTGCGGCCGCAGCGGCTCCTTGAGCGCCTCGAGGTCCTTGCCGCGAGCCTGCTCACCGCCGTCCTCGCCGACGACGCGGTACGTCGGACGCAGGTGCTCGCCCACCTTCGACCAGTCCCACGCCTCGCGGGGCACCACGACGCCCTTGGCGGAGCGCAGGTAGCGCTCGAGCGCGTCGAGCAGCGGCTCCTCCCCGGCCGGGACGACGGCGAGGAACTCGCGCGCGGTGTTCGGGGCCGGCACCACCGCGACCCGCAGGTTCTTGGGCAGGCTCCGGATCAGGCCCGCCACCAGCTCCTCGCGCAGCCCGGGCACGTTCCACGAGAAGTCCTGCGCCGTGACCCGGTTGAGCGTCGCGACCGGGACGTCGATGGTGAGTCCGTCGTCGGCCGCGCCCGGCTCGAAGTGGTAGCGGATGGGGAAGGTCAGGCCCTCGGACTGCCACTCCTGCGGGTAGTCCGACACCACGACCTCGCCGACCGTGTCGTGGGTCAGCATCGCCGGGTCGAAGGTCAGCAGCTCGGGCCGGGACCGCCGCTCCTGCTTCCACCACTGGTCGAAGTGGGCGCCGCTGACGATGCCGTCGGGGATCCGGTCGTCGTAGAAGTCGAACAGCGTGTGCTCGTCGACGACCAGGTCGCGGCGCCGGGTGCGGTGCTCGAGCTCCTCGGCCTCCTCCAGCAGCCGGCGGTTCTCGGCCAGGAACCGTTGCCGGCTGCTCCACTCGCCGTAGACCAGCGCGTGCCGGATGAAGATCTCGCGCGAGAGCACCGCGTCGACCCGGCCGTACTGCACCTGTCGGTCGGCGACGAGCGGGACGCCGTACAGCGTGACCCGCTCCTGCGCGACCACGGACGCCCGCTTCTTCGACCAGTGCGGCTCGGAGTACGTGCGCTTGACCAGGTGGCCGCCGATCTGCTCGGCCCACTCCGGCTTGATCGCGGCGTTCTGCCGCGCCCACAGCCGGCCGGTCTCGACGAGCTCCCCGGCCATCAGCAGCTGCGGGTTCTTCCCCTTCAGCCCGCTGCCGGGGAAGATCGCGAACCGGGTGCCGCGGGCGCCGAGGTACTCACGCGGCCCGCGCTCCTTCCCGCGTTCCTCGAGCAGCCCCACGTGCGACAGCAGTCCCGACAGCAGCGCCTGGTGGATCCCGTCCGCGTCGGCCCCCGGGTGTCCGCGGGGTGAGGCGCGATCTCGATGACGCATCTCGCGGCACACCTGCCGCAGCTGGCTCTCGAAGTCCTGCCACTCGCGAACCCGGAGGTAGTTGAGGTACTCCCGCTTGCACATCCGCCGGAACGCCGAGGACGACAGCTCCCGCTGCTGCTCGCGGAGGTGGCGCCACAGGTTGAGCCAGGTGAGGAAGTCGCTCGACTCGTCCTTGAAGCGGGCGTGCTGCTGGTCGGCCTGCGGCCGCATCTCCACCGGTCGCTCGCGCGGGTCCTGCAGCGAGAGCGCCGCCGCGATGACCAGCACCTCGCGCAGGCAGCCGAGCCGCTCCGCCTCCAGGATCATCCGGCCCAGCCGCGGGTCGATCGGCAGCCGGGCCAACCGCTGGCCGACCCGGGAGAGCCGGGGGCCGCCCTGTCCCCCGCCGGTGAGTGCGTTGAGCTCCTCGAGCAGCTGGACGCCGGCCGTCACGTTCCGGCGGTCGGGCGGCTCGACGAAGGGGAACCGGGCGATGTCCCCGAGCCCGAGCGACGCCATCTGGAGGATGACGCTGGCCAGGTTCGTGCGGAGGATCTCGGGGTCGGTGAACTCCGGGCGGGCGTCGAAGTCCTCCTCGGAGTACAGCCGGATCGCGATGCCGGCCTCGACCCGGCCGCACCGGCCCGAGCGCTGGCGGGCCGAGGCCTGGCTGATCGGCTCGATCGGCAGCCGCTGCACCTTCGTGCGCGAGGAGTAGCGGCTGATCCGGGCCACGCCGGTGTCGACGACGTACCGGATGCCGGGCACCGTCAGCGACGTCTCGGCCACGTTCGTCGCGAGGACGACCCGACGGACCGACATCGGGTGGCTGCTGAAGACCCGGTGCTGCTCGGCGGCCGAGAGCCGGGAGTAGAGCGGGACGATCTCGGTCCGCGGGAGGTCCGCCAGCTCGTCGGCGGTGTCGCGGATCTCGCGCTCGCCGGGCAGGAAGACCAGCACGTCGCCCGGGCCCTCGGCCGCGAGCTCGGTGACCGCCTGCTTGATCGCCTCGGTCTGGTCCCGCTGGACCGGCTCGCCCTCCTCGTCGTCCTCGGGGAGCTCCAGGAGCGGGCGGTAGCGGACCTCGACGGGGTAGGTCCGGCCGGAGACCTCGACGACCGGGGCATCGAAGTGACGTGCGAAGCGCTCCACGTCGATGGTCGCGGAGGTGATGATCAGCTTCAGGTCGGGCCGCCGGGGCAGCAGCCGCCGGAGGTAGCCGAGCAGGAAGTCGATGTTGAGGCTCCGCTCGTGGGCCTCGTCGATGATGATCGTGTCGTACTTCCGCAGCTCCCGGTCGCGCTGCAGCTCGGCGAGCAGGATGCCGTCGGTCATCACCTTCACCCGCCCGGCCTTCGAGGTGCGGTCGGTGAAGCGCACCTGGTAGCCGACCAGGTCGCCCAGCTCGGTCCCCAGCTCCGAGGCGATCCGCTCGGCGACCGACCGGGCCGCGATCCGGCGAGGCTGGGTGTGGCCGATCAGTGTGCCGTCGGTGCCGCGACCCAGCTCCAGGCAGATCTTGGGGAGCTGGGTCGTCTTCCCCGAGCCGGTCTCGCCGGCGACGATGACGACCTGGTGGTCACGGATCGCGGCCGCGATGTCATCGCGGCGCTGGGTGACCGGGAGCTCGGGCGGGTAGGTGATGTCCACAACGCCCCGATTCTCCCCCACCCGGGGAAGCGGTGTGTCCGCTCGGGTCGGACGCGAGCGGCTCAGCCGTTCAGCTCGCTGCTGCTCTGGTCGGGAGCGGTGGTCGGCGGGAGGCCGCCCGGGGCTCCACCCGGCGGGGGTGCGAAGCCCCGGTCGTCCTGCCCACCCGGCTCCTCCGACTCCTCGAACGGCCGACCGTGCATGCCGTCGCGGTCGCCGTGACTCTCGTCGCCGGCGGTCAGCGCGCCCACCGCGAAGCCGCCAGCGGCGCCGAGCACGAGGCCGACGAGCAGGGCGATGACGCTGCCCCTGCCGATCGTGGACAGGCGGGCGCGGATCCGGCTGGTGCGGGACGGCTTCATCTCGGGCTCCTCCTCCGTGAGGGGAGCGTCGGCTACGGGAGTGGTCTCGTCGGTCATGAGGAGAACCTGCGCGGCGTCCCTGTGTACAGGCTGTGACCCGCGCGGCCCAGCGTGTGCCCAGCACACGCCGTACCCCGGGAGCCTCACAGGAAACGCACAGCAAGTCTCGGCAGAGTACGGCGCATGGAGCTCACCCGCCCCGACGGATCACCGCTGCGAGTACTGGTCGTCGACGACGAGGTCAACCTGGCCGAGCTGGTCACCATGGCGCTGCGCTACGAGGGGTGGGACGTCCAGGCGGCCCACACCGGCGCCCGCGCCGTCGCCGCCGCCCGCGAGCTCGAGCCGGACGCGATCGTGCTCGACGTGATGCTCCCCGACTTCGACGGCTACGAGGTGCTGCGCCGGGTCCGCAGCGTCGACCCGCACGTCCCGGTCCTCTTCCTCACCGCGCGCGATGCGGTCGAGGACCGCGTCGCCGGGCTGACCGCCGGCGGCGACGACTACGTCACCAAGCCCTTCTCGCTGGAGGAGGTCGTCGCGCGCGTCCGCGGCCTGATGCGTCGCGCGGGCGCACGCCGGACCACCGCGCACTCCGTGCTGTCGGTCGGCGACCTCACCCTCGACGAGGACAGCCGCGAGGTGTTCCGCGACGGCACCGAGATCGCCCTCACCGCCACCGAGTTCGAGCTGCTGCGCTTCCTCATGCGCAACCCCCGCCGCGTCCTCAGCAAGGCCCAGATCCTCGACCGCGTCTGGCACTACGACTTCGGCGGCCAGGCCAACGTGGTCGAGCTCTACATCTCCTACCTCCGCAAGAAGGTGGACGCCGGCCGCGACCCGATGATCCACACCATGCGGGGCGCGGGCTACGTGCTGAAGCCGGCTCCGTGATCCGCGCCGGCCGGTTCCGCTCGCTCACCGCGCGGCTGGCGATCACCGCGGTCGCGCTGGTCGCGATGGTGTCGGTGCTGATCGGCGTCGCCACCACGCTGGTGATGCGGGAGTCGCTGACCCACCGGCTCGACGACGAGGTGGCATCCGTCCTCGAGCGCACCGCCGAGCCGCGGGCCGGGCGGCGACGCGGACGACCCGCGCAACCAAGCGCCGGGGACCTTGATCGTCGTGCTCAGCGCCGCGGCGAGCGGCGCGGAGTCGTGGTGGGCCGGCGACCCGGCGAGGTCGACGAGGTGGACGAGAGCGTGCTCGACGACCTGGGGGCGCTCGACGCCGGTCGGCGGATCGAGGAGGCGGACCTGGGACGCCTCGGCGAGTACCGGATCGGCACCGCCGAGGTCGGCGGCAGCAGGTTGCTGGTGGGCCTGCCCACCCGCGACGTCGACGAGGCGGTGGCGACGCTGGTGCTGGTCGAGCTGGCGCTCGGGCTCCTGGCCGTGGTCGTGGCGGGTGGCGCGGCCACCCTCGTCGTACGCCGCCAGCTGGCGCCGCTGCGCGAGGTCGCCGGCACCGCCCACCGGGTGTCCGAGCTGCCGCTGGACGTCCGGCGAGGTCGAGCCAGACCCAGCGGGTGCCCGAACACCTCACCGACGAGGACACCGAGGTCGGGCAGGTGGGGGCGGCCCTGAACACCCTGCTCGCCCACGTGGAGACCTCGCTCGACGCCCGGCACCGCTCCGAGCACCAGGTCCGCCAGTTCGTCGCGGACGCCAGCCACGAGCTGCGCACGCCGCTGGCCACCATCCAGGGCTACGCCGAGCTCGCCGAGGGCCGGCCCGACGACACGGCCACGGTGCGCCAGGCGGTCACCAAGGTCGGGGTCGAGGCCAACCGGATGAGCGCCCTCGTCGAGGACCTGCTGCTGCTCGCGCGGCTCGACGCCGGGCGCCCGCTCGAGCGCGACCCGGTCGACCTGACCCGGCTGCTGCTCGAGGCCGTGACCGACGCGCGGCTGCTCTCCCCGGACCACGGCTGGCGGCTGGACCTGCCCGACGAACCGGTCGAGGTGACCGGCGACGAGCAGCGGCTGCACCAGGTCGTCACCAACCTGCTCACCAACGCCCGCAAGCACACCCCCGCGGGCACGACCGTCACGGTCGCGGCCGACGCCGGCGGCTTCTCGGTCCGCGACGACGGCCCCGGCTTCCCCGACGACCTCGCCGACCGCGCCTTCGAGCGGTTCACCCGCGGCGACGCGGCCCGCACCCGCGAGGTCGGCAGCAGTGCCGGGCTCGGCCTGGCACTGGTCCGGGCGATCGTCGCCGCCCACGGCGGCTCGGTCACCCTCGCGTCGCGGCCCGGCGACACGACACTGCGGGTCGACCTGCCCCGCGGCTGAGGTCAGTCGGACGCGTCGAGCCCGACCAGCGCGGGGAGCGATCCGGTGACGGCGGCCAGCAGCTGCTCGCGCGTGACCTCGCCGGGGTCCGCTGCCCAGGTCAGGACGAGCTCCTCGGCGAACGCCGACCAACCCCGCACCAGCAGCCGGGTGCCGGGGGTGTCCGGGACCAGGTCGCCCAGCGTGTCCTCGGTGAAGATCCGGTCGGTGAGCGCGGTCCGCGCCTCGTCGTACAGGCTCCGCAGCGCCTCGTTGCCGCCCTGGGCCGCCTTCACGATCGAGACGTACCCGCGGTAGTTGGCCACGACGTAGTCGACGTAGGCCGTCATCGAGGCGAGCAGCCGGTCGAGCGGGTCACCGCCCGCGGGTGGCGCGGTCTGCTCGACCAGGTCGTCCACGGCCCGGCGGACCAGCGCCTCGCGGAACGCGTGCTTGTTGCCGAAGTAGTGGTAGAGCAGCCCGCGCGAGATGTCGGCCTCCTCGGCCAGCACGTCGATCGTCAGGTCGTCGAGCGAGCGGGTCGCGAGCAGGCTCACCCCGAGGTCGAGCAGCTGCTCCCGGCGCTGGTCGGGGTGCAACCGCGTGCGACGGCCTGTGGTGGTGCTCACGAGACCATCTTATTGACGACTGTTCAATAACGCGAATACGGTCGGGGCCATGGACACCCGTCACGAGGTCGACCACCTGGTCATCGGCGCCGGCTTCGCCGGTCTCTGCACGGCGCTGAAGCTCCAGGAGGACGGCGAGACCGACGTCGTCGTGATCGAGCGCGGTCCCGGCGTCGGCGGTACCTGGCGCGACAACACCTACCCCGGTGCGGCCTGCGACGTCCCCAGCCAGCTGTACTCCTTCTCGTTCGCCCCCAACCCCGACTGGTCGATGTCCTTCTCGCCCCAGCCGGAGATCCACGCCTACCTCGAACGACTCGCCCGCGACTCCGGTCTGCTCGACCGGTTCCGGTTCGACACCACGATGGAGGAGGCCCGCTGGGACGACGCCACCCAGCGGTGGGTCGTCACCACGAGCGGCGGCGAGTACGTCGCGCGGACGCTGGTCAGCGGTTCCGGCGCCCTGGTCGAGCCGCGACTGCCCGACATCGCGGGCATCGAGGACTTCCAGGGCGAGATCTTCCACTCCGCCCGCTGGAACCACGACGCCGACCTCGCCGGAAAGCGGGTCGCCGTGATCGGGACCGGCGCCTCGGCCATCCAGATCGTGCCCGAGCTCGCGAAGGTCGTCGGCAGGCTCGACCTCTACCAGCGCACCGCGCCGTACGTCCTCCCGCGCAACGACCGCCGTTACACCCGGCTCGAGCGGCTGGCCTTCCGCCACGTGCCGGGCGTCCAGCGGGCCTACCGCGAGGCCATCTACTGGGCCCGCGAGGCCTACGTCCCCGGCTTCACGTGGCAGCCCAAGCTGGCGTACCCGGCGAAGAAGATGGCGCTGCGCAACCTTGCCGGCGCGGTCGAGGACCCCGCCCTGCGCGAGCGGCTCACGCCGGACTACGAGATCGGCTGCAAGCGGATCCTGATCTCCAACACCTACTACCCCGCCCTCACCGAGGACCACGTCGAGCTGGTCACCGACCCGATCGCCCAGGTCACCGGTCACTCCGTCCTGACCGCGGACGGCGTCGAGCGCGAGGTCGACGTGCTGGTGGTCGCGACCGGCTTCCACACCACCGACCAGCCGATCGCGCACCACGTCCACGGCCGCGACGGACGCTCGCTCGCCGAGACCTGGGCCGAGGCCGGGATGGCGGCGTACAAGGGCACGACCGTGCACGGCTTCCCGAACTACTTCCAGATCGTCGGCCCGAACACCGGCCTGGGCCACTCGAGCATGGTGCTGATGATCGAGGCGCAGGTGGAGTACGTGCGCGACGCGCTGCGCACCATGGCGCACCACGAGTACGCGACCGTCGAGCCCCGGCGTACCGAGCAGGACGCGTGGAACGACGACCTGCACCGCCGGATGCAGCGGACCGTCTGGAGCACCGGAGGCTGCGAGAGCTGGTACCTCGACGAGCACGGCCGCAACACCACCCTCTGGCCGCGGACGACCGTCGCCTTCCGCTCGCTGCTCTCCCGCTTCGACCCCACGGCCTACGAGCTGAGGGCCCCCCGACCCACTCCCGAGAGGAGCCAGGCATGAAGACGCTGGACGACAAGGTCGTCGTGGTCACCGGTGCCGGCTCCGGCATCGGTCGTGCGCTGGCCCTCGACTGCGCGGCCCGCGGCTCGCTGCTGGCGCTGTCCGACGTCGACGAGGCCGGCCTGGCCGCGACCGTCGACCTCGCCGAGGACGCCGGTGCCCGGGACGTGCACACGACCCGGCTCGACGTCGCCGACCGCGAGGCCTTCACGGCGTACGCCGCCGAGGTGGCCGAGCACTTCGGTCGGGTCAACGTGGTCGTCAACAACGCCGGCGTCTCCCTGACCGGCGACGTCGACGAGCTGTCCTACGAGGACATGCAGTGGATCGTCGACATCAACTTCTGGGGCGTCGTGCACGGCACCAAGGAGTTCCTGCCGCACCTGATCGCCTCCGGCGACGGCCACGTCGTGAACCTCTCGTCCCTCTTCGGGCTGATCTCGATCCCCGGCCAGAGCCTCTACAACGCGACCAAGTACGCCGTGCGCGGCTTCTCGGAGTCGCTGCGCGAGGAGATGCTGATGCACGGCCACCCGGTCGGCGTCACCGTCGTCCACCCCGGCGGCATCAGGACCGACATCGTGCGCAACTCACGCGTCAGCGGCTCGGCCGACAAGGAGGCGACCGTGAAGCTCTTCGACACCAAGCTGGCGAGGATGACCCCGGAGCGCGCGGCCGAGATCATCGTGGCGGCGGTGCTGAAGGACAAGGCCCGCTGCCTGGTCGGGCTGGACGCGCACGCGATGCACCACTTCGCCAAGCTCACCGGGTCCCGCTACCAGGACGTGGTGGCCCGGGCGACCAGGCGGATGCTGCCCGCGCGCCCCGCCTGACCGACCGACCTCGGCCCGGACTCCGGGTCAGGCCGGGGGCGGCGGCAGTGCGTCGCTGGCCTCGAGGCTGTCCATGCCGGTGAGCAGCAGCAGGTCGGCGATCACGCCCCGGAGCTGGGCGAGCACGACCTCCGCCGACAGCACGCTGGAGCGCTCGACCTGACCGGTCGCGGCGCCCACGGCCAGCAGGGCGGGCTGGGCAGCGCTGGCCATCCGGTTGTCGCGCAGCTCCGCGGCCACCGCATCGACGGCGTCGGCGAGGTCCCGGGAGATCACGGCGTACGCCGGGGGGATCGACCGTCTGTGGTAGGCCGCGACCGCCACGTGTCGCACCATCACCCGGGTCGAGCGGAGGGCCCGGTCGAGCGGGTCGACCAGCTCGGCCATCCGGCGGACCCCCGGCTTGTGCCGGACCCGGAAGGGCGAGCTCGCGACGACCGCCAGGCCCTCGTCGGCGGCGAGCTGGAGCTCGCGGATCAGGACGTCGGTCGCCCGGGCATCGGCCAGCAGGTCCAGCGCGGGGTCCACCTCGCCGTCGACCATCACCTCGCCGGCGGCCCGCAGCAGCGCCGAGACCTTGTCGAGGACCAGGGCCGCCTGCTCCCGCGGTCGCCGCAGCGGCGCGGCCGGCACCACGGTCGCCGCCACCAGGGCCACGGCTCCCCCGACCAGCGCGTCGGTCCAACGGACCAGCCCCTGCCCGGCGTCCGGCAGCAGCGTGGAGACGACGATCGACTGCACGGCCGCCTGGGTCACGAACAGCTGGCCGCCGTCCAGCAGGAAGGCGGCGGTCATCGCGAGCGCGACGATCAGCATCAGCTGCCACCAGCCGCTCCCGATCCCGATCGTCAGCAGGTCCGCGATGAAGACGCCCATCGCGACCCCGAGCGTCACCTCGGCGACCCGCCGCAGCCGCTGTCCGTACGACGTCCCGAGGCTGACCACGGCCGCGATCGGGGCGAAGAACGGCGTCGGGTGGCCCAACAGCTCCGCGGCGATGAAGTAGGCGACGCCGGCGGCGAGGGCACACTGCCCGATCTGCCACGACTTCGAGCGGAGCCGGGCCAGCCGGGCCGCCATCGAGCTCCGGCCACGGGTCCAGAGCCGGTCGAGGGGAGGGGCCACGGCCATGGTGTGATCCTGTCATGAGGTTCGAGCCGGGGACCCGGGTGCGGTGCGTCAACACCAAGTGGGGCGACCAGCCCCACTGGGAGTACGACGGCACCTACCTCGGCAGCGACGACCACGGCGACTGGATCGGTTTCCCCGCCGGCACCCGCTTCGCCCGCCCCGGTGTCGACCTCCGGATGCAGCACCACCAGGTCGGGCTCGTCCCGGCGGAGGACGCTCCCCAGCGCTGGTGGCTCGCCGCCTTCCACGCCCCCGGCGGCCACGTCCGGCTCTACGTCGACATGACCACCCCACCCGAGTGGGACGGCACCACGCTGCGAGTGGTCGACCTCGACCTCGACGTCATCGAGGGACCGACCGGGCGCGTGTGGGTCGACGACGAGGACGAGTTCGCCGACCACCGGGTCCGGTTCGACTACCCGGCCGAGGTCACCGAGGGCGCGCTGGCCTCGATGCGGTGGGTCGAGGGGGCCATCCGTGCGGGTGAAACTCCCTTCGACGGCGAGACCCATCTTCCGTGGCTCGCCCGGGTGGTCGCAGACTGAGCAGGTGCAGATCGACTTCCACGCCTCCTCGCGACCCACGCTCGGCGTGGAGTGGGAGTTCGCCCTCGTCGACCACCGCACCCGCGACCTCGCCAACTGCGCCGACGCGCTGTTCGACGCGGTGGAGGGCCAGGTCGAGGAGGGCAAGCTCCACCAGGAGCTGTTGCGCAACACCGTCGAGGTCGTGACCGGTGTCTGCGACACCGTCGAGGAGACGATGGCCGACCTGCGCGGCACCCTCGCGGCCGTCGTCCCGGCCGCGCGCGGCATGGGCGTCGACCTCTTCGGCGCCGGCGCCCACCCCTTCGCGGCGTGGTCGGACCAGCACGTCTCCGCCGGTCACCGTTACGAGGAGCTGATCAACCGCACCCAGTGGTGGGGTCGGCAGATGCTGATCTGGGGCGTCCACGTCCACGTCGGCATGCCCGACGTCGACCGGGTGATGCCGGTGCTGTCCTCGCTGCTGAACACGTACCCGCACCTCCAGGCGCTCTCGGCCTCCTCCCCGGTCTGGGCGGGCACCGACACCGGCTACGCCTCCAACCGGGCCTTGATGTTCCAGCAGCTGCCGACCGCCGGACTGCCGTTCCAGTTCGAGACGTGGGCGGAGTACGAGAGGTTCTGCCACGACTCCACCACCACCGGCGTGATCGAGAGCCAGGGCGACGTGCGCTGGGACATCCGCCCGGCCGCCACGCTCGGCACCATCGAGACCCGGGTGTGCGACGGCGTCTCCACGGTCGCCGAGCTCGAGTCGCTGGTCGCGCTCATGCACTGCCTCTGCGTCGACCTGGACCGCCGGCTCGCCGCCGGCGAGGCGCTCCCCACGATGCCGCCCTGGCACGTGCAGGAGAACAAGTGGCGGGCAGCCCGCTACGGCCTCGACGCCGAGATCATCGTCGATGACCGGTGCCGCGAGCGCCTGGTGACCGACGACCTTGCCGACCTGCTGACCCGGCTCGAACCGGTCGCGGCCTCGCTCGGCTGCGAGGCCGAGCTGCGGGCGGCCGCCGAGATCCCGGTCCGCGGCGCGTCGTACCAGCGGCAGCGGCGGGTGGCCGAAGCGGCCGACGGCGACCTGGTCGCGGTCGTGACCTCCGTGGTCGAGGAGCTGATGGGCTCCCTCGACCTGCCTCAGTAGCCGCCCTCGGGCGGCACCATCTCCAGGCGCACGCCGAGGAGCCGCACCGGCTTGTCCTGCTCGACCCTGTCCAGCAGCGCGACGGCGGCGTCCCCGAGCACCGCGAGGTCGCGGCTCGGCTCGGGCAGCTTGCGGGAGCGGGTGAGGGTGAAGAAGTTGCGGTAGCGGACCTTGAGGTGGACCCGCATCGCGGGCCGCCCCTCAGCGTCGATGCTGGCCAGCGCCTTGGCGGCCAGCGCCCGCACGGCGTCCGGCACCTCGGGCCACTCGAGGTCACGCTGGTACGTCTCCTCGTGTCCGTGCGCCCGCGCCACCCACGGCGTCGCGTCGACCGGGCTGGAGTCGACGCCGCGGCCGAGCCGGTGGAACCAGGGCCCCATCGTCGGGCCGAACGCCTCGGCGACCAGCGGGGTCGGCGAGGCCGCCAGCTCGCGGACCGTGGTGATGCCGAGCGCCTGGAGCCGACCGGCGATCTTCGCGCCGACGCCCCACAGCGCCCGCACCGGGCGGTCCCCCATCTCCTCGAACCAGGACTCGTCGGTGATCGTGTAGACCCCGCGAGGCTTGCCGAAGTCGGTGGCGATCTTGGCCTGCAGCTTGTTGTTGCCGACCCCGACCGAGCAGTGCAGCCCGGTGGCGGCCAGCACGGCGGCGCGGACCTCCTGCGCGTAGTCCCGCGGGTCGCCCAGCGGACCGTGACCGTCTCCGGCCCCCAGGAACGCCTCGTCCCAGCCGAGGACCTCGAGCACCACCGGCACGCCACCCCACTCCAGCGAGCGCAGCGCCGCCATGACCTGGGCCGAGGCCGCCTCGTAGACCGGGAAGTCCACCGGCAGGAACACCGCGTCCGGGCACTTCTTGAACGCCGTCCGCAGCGGCATCCCCGACCGGATGCCGAACTCGCGCGCCTCGTAGGACGCGGTGGACACGACCGCCCGCTCGGTCACGATGCCGCGACCGCCCACGACGACCGGGAGGCCCTCGAGCTCGGGGTGGCGCAACACCTCGACCGCGGCCAGGAACATGTCCAGGTCGACGTGGAGCACCCAGCGGGCTTCGGTCACCCGTCGATCTTGGCACCCGCCGCCGACGGGCTACTGCTCCATCGCCCACCGCAGTGACCGCTTCAGCTCGGTGAGGTCGCGGTACCAGGTGCGGACCTCGGTGCGGCAGCGCACCCGGGCGCGCATCGTGTCGTACTCCCCGCACTCGGCCCGCGCCTCGGAGTCGGTCGGTGGGTAGATCGACGTCCCGTCGTGGAAGTGGATGCCGAACCCGTTGGCCGGGTCACCCTCGACCGCGACGATCGTGTCCGGACGGGTCGCGACCGTCGCGGCCGCCACCCCCGCCCCGGTCATCAGCCCCAGCGTCACCAGCGCCGCTCCGATCAGCCTTCTCATGGTCTCCCCCTTCGTCAGGCACCGGCGACTCCGGCACGAGAAGGACGCTAGGGACGCCCGGGGACGACCACGGCCGCCCGCGCCAGCCTCCGTGGAGAGCCGCGCGGACGGCCCCGCTGTGGACGCAGACCGGCCCCTCAGCGGGCGCGTGTCACCGTGATCGTGGTGTTGGTGCAGCCCGAGCCGAGGCTGTTCATCGCCGCCTTCTCGGCCGAGTCGACGCTCAGCCGCCAGCGCAGCTTCACCGCGACGAACTCCCGCAGGTAGCGGCACCGGTCGTACTGCGGGAGCCACTGCGCGACGTCCTGGTCACCCTTGGCCTGGTTGACGTTGTCGGTGACCCCGACCAGCGACCGGGAGTCGCCGAGGTCGTTGGCGTAGGCCTGCCGGGTCGCGGTCGTCCAGCTGCGGGCGCCAGAATCCCAGGCCTCGGCCAGCGGCACCATGTGGTCGATGTCGACGTCGGAGGTGCTCGTCCACGACACCCGGTCGTAGTAGGAGTACCAGCGGCCACCGGACAGCGAGCAGCCGGAGCCGACGGAGACCGGGTCGTCGGCCTCGGAGATCAGCACCTCGTTGCGGGTGCTGCACCCGTCACCGTCCGCGTCGATCCAGTGCGGGAAGAGGTCGCGCGAGTAGCCGGTGCGCACCTCGTTGGCGGTCGGCAGGTCGGAGATGGCGGTCATGAGCGGGGCCGAGTAGGACTCGGCGTACGCCGTGGCGGGCATCGCCACGAGGGCGACGCCGGCGACGAGCGTGGAGCTGACGAACAGGGCGAGACGACGGATCACAGTGCACTCCCGAGATGAGTTGGTGGACGGTCCTCCGCGGCCAGCCTCGGGGGTGGCGCGCGCCGTGGCAAGATCGACCCCTACCCGAGGAGTGCGTGTGGTCTCACCGATCGACCCTTCGTCCGCGGCCTTCCTGCTCGCCGAGAACCGCAACATGCCGATGCACGTCGGCGGGCTCCAGCTCTTCAAGAAGCCCGAGGGCGCGGGCCGCAGCTACGTGCGCGAGATGTTCGAGGAGATGCGCGACGTCGAGCAGATCGCACCCCTCTTCCTCAAGCACCCGCACCGCTCCGCACGGACGGCCGGCCAGCTCGTGTGGCGCCCCGACGAGCAGTTCGACATCGAGCACCACGTCCGCCACAGCGCCCTGCCCAAGCCGGGCCGGGTCCGCGAGCTGCTCGACCTGTGCTCGCGGCTCCACTCCACGCGGCTCGCCTGGGAGCGGCCGCTGTGGGAGGCCCACGTCATCGAGGGACTGCGCGACGGCCGGGTCGCGATGTACACCAAGACCCACCACGCCCTCGTCGACGGTGTCAGCGCGATGCGACTGCTCGCGAGCGTGCTCTCCACCGACCCCGAGCGGCGTGGGATGCCCGCGCCGTGGGGTGCCGCTCCCGAGCGGTCGCGGCCCGCCCCGGAGCAGGCCACGAGGCGGACCAGTGCCGAGACACCGCTGTCCGAGGTGCCGGTGCAGGCGCTCCGGACGGCGATGGGCATCACCGCCGAGGCAGCGGGGATGCCGGCCGCCCTGATCCGCACGCTCAACAAGAGCATCCGCAACGAGACCTCGGCACTGTCGCTGCACGCGCCGCGCACGATCCTGAACCAGAGCATCACCGGCTCCCGCCGGTTCGCCGCGCAGGACTGGCCGGTGGAGCGGCTGCGCGGCATCGGCAAGGCCAGCGGGACCACCATCAACGACGTCGTGATCGCGATGGTCTCCGGGGCGATGCGGACCTACCTGCAGGAGCTCGACGCCCTGCCCGACCAGAGCCTGGTCGCGATGGTGCCGGTCGGCCTGAACGCCAAGCAGTCCCAGATCGCCTCCTCGGACGGCGGCAACGCGGTCGGCTCGATCATGGTGCGGATGGGGACCGAGCTGCCCGACCCCGCCGACCGGCTCGACGCGGTCCACCGCTCGATGAAGGACGGCAAGGAGGGACTGTCCTCGATGACGCCGATGCAGATCCTCGCCATGAGTGCCCTCGGCCAGGCGCCGGCGATCCTGACCCCGATGCTGCGGATGCAGGGCATCGTGCGGCCGCCGTACAACGTGATCATCAGCAACGTCCCCGGCCCGCGGACCACCCACTACTGGAACGGCGCGCAGCTGCTCGGCACCTACCCGCTGTCGATCCCGATCAACGGCATGGCCCTCAACATCACGTGCACGTCGTACGACGGACTGATGTGCTTCGGCCTCACCGGCTGCCGCCGTACCGTCCCCCACCTCCAGCGCCTGCTCACCTACCTCGACGACGAGCTGAAGGCCCTCGAGAGGGCCGCCGGCGTCTAGCCGGTGACGGAGGTCTCGACAACCGCTCGCTGGCGCTCGCTGCTCGACCACCTGAGGTAGGTGGTCGAGCCGCCCGAGCCCCTGGGCGAGGGCGAGTGCCGAGACCTCCGGCCACCCCGAGCGGAGGTCTCGACAACCGCTCGCTGGCGCTCGCTGCTCGACCACCTCACGTAGGTGGTCGAGCCGCCCGAGCCCCTGGGCGAGGGCGAGTGCCGAGACCTCCGGCCACCCCGAGCGGAGGTCTCGACAACCGCTCGCTGGCGCTCGCTGCTCGACCACCTCACGTAGGTGGTCGAGCCGCCCGAGCCCCTGGGCGAGGGCGAGTGCCGAGACCTCCGGCCACCCCGAGCGGAGGTCTCGACAACCGCTCGCTGGCGCTCGCTGCTCGACCACCGACCGTCGTGGTGGCTCGAACGCCTACCGTCGGCGGGAGCGGCCGCGCATGCCGTAGGCGCCCTTGACGACGTAGTCGAACGCGGAGTCGGGCAGCAGCCGGCGGGCGCGGACGAGGGTGCCGGCGCCACGGCCGACGGGGTAGCGGGCGCGCGGGGTGTTCGCCTGGACGGCGCTCACGATCTTCTTCGCGACGACGTCGGGCTTGCTCGCCATCGGCGGACGGTCGGCGCGGGCCATCACCCGGCTCACCTGGTCGGCCTGCTCCTCGTAGGCGCCGCCCCGACTGACGTCGACCAGGCTGTCGCGGGAGATCTCGTTCCACTCGGTCTTGATGGGGCCGGGTTCGATGATGATCACGTCGATGCCGAACGGCGCGAGCTCGATCCGGAGGCTGTCGCTGAAGCCCTCGACCGCGAACTTCGTGGCGTGGTACCAGGCACCGAGCGGCTCGTAGAACTTGCCGCCGACGCTGGAGACGTTGACGATCCGGCTGCGCTGCGCGAGCTCCTCGGTTGCCTGCGCGCGCATGTGCGGGGTGACCAGCTGGGTCAGCCGGGCCAGCCCGAAGACGTTGACCTCGAACTGTCGTCGCGCCTCGTCGATCGGGACGTCCTCGACGGCGCCGTACGAGCCGTAGCCGGCGTTGTTGACCAGCACGTCGATGCGACCCTGCTCGTCGATGACGCGCTGCACGCCGGAGGTCATCGACGCGTCGTCGGTGACGTCCATCGCGAACACGTGGATCCCGGCGTCGGCCAGCCCCTGCATCCGCTCGACGCGACGCGCGACGGCGTACACCTCGAAGCCGGCCTCCTGCAGCCGCAGCGCCGTCTGCTCCCCGATCCCGCTGGACGCACCCGTGACGAGGGCGACTCGTGTCGTCATGACGTCCAGTCTGGCAGCCGGTCCCGAGGCACCTCCCTGAACCCGCCGCCGACCCGCTCGGCCACGGCCTGCAGCCGGGCCCGGGTGATGTCCGCGACCGTCAGCAGCCCGGCGGCAGCGGGCGTTGGAGCCCTCGCGGGTCGGTTCGGCGGAGTTCACCGACAGGCAGGTTCGCCGCCCGTCGTCCTCCGCGTTGGCCAGCGCGACCGCGTGGCCGGTGGTGCCGCTGCCGGCGAAGAAGTCGAGCACGACCGCGTCCGCGGGCATGGTGTGGAGGATCCGGCGGAGCAGCCCGGTCGGCTTCGGGGACTCGAAGACGTGGCCGACCAGGTCCTTCAGCTCGGCGACGGCGGTGTCGGTGGAACCCACCTCGTCGGCCAGCCAGACCGTGCGCAGCTTCTTGCGGCGCTTGCCCTCGACGCCGGACTGCACGGCGAGCCAGTCCTTCTGGAACACGTCGACCCGCTCCCCCAGCCGCCCGTCGACGGTGCGGCACACCAGGTCGCCGGGCCGCTCGTCGATCCTCGGCCGCGACCATCGCCACACCGCCGGGGTGCCGTCGCCGAAGACCGGCAGCACCTCGACGCCACCCTCGAACGGGACGGTGCGCACCTCGCCGGTCCCCGGGTCGCCCCAGACCGGGAAGTGCATGGTCCGCGCGGTGACGGGGTTGAACTTCTTGTTGGTGTTGCGCAGGGGCAGCCGCCGGTAGTGCCGGCCGTCCGGCTCGGTGTGCGGGAAGTCGCGGGGGTCGACGGTCTCGCTGCTGCTGGCGTCCAGGACGCACCGGTCCGCGTCGCGCGCGTAGACGAGGAGGTACTCGTGGCTGGTCGCGAAGCCCGGCCCCAGCTGCCTCCCCTTCGGGTTGAGGTTCACCACGACCTGCGCGAGCAGGTGCTGCTCGCCGTACACCTCGTCCATGAGCAACCGCAGGTGGGCGACCTCGTGGTCGTCGATGCTGACGACGATCGCACCCGTGTCGCGGAGCACCTCCCGGGCCGCGACCAGCCGCGGCCGCATCATCGCCACCCACGCCTCGTGCTCGCCCCAGCGGTCGCGGTAGGCGAAGTCGTTGCCGGTGTTGTACGGCGGGTCGATGTAGACCAGGTCGACCGAGCCCGGCGCGAGCCGAGCCAGCACGTCCAGGTTGTCGCCCTCGACGAACACGTTCCACGGCGCGCTCGCGAGGCTGGACACGAGCGGCACCCTAGTGCGCATGTCTGCTCCCGGGCGCCAAGCAGCCGACGGGTACGCCCAGGTCGAACGGCCGGGATCCGACGGATGGGCGCGATGGGTGGCTCGTACGGCGGCGGCTTCCAGCTCCTCGGCGCCTTCATGGAGCTCAAGAGGAAGGGCACGCCCGTCTACGACGCACTGGCCCCGCAGATCACCTGGAACGACCTCAGCGAGAGCCTCGGCCCGCAGGGGGTGCCGCGGGTGCTGTGGGCGCAGCTGCTCGGGGTCGGGGCGGCCCAGTCGAACGCGCTCGAGCCGCGGATCAACGAGGCGCTCGCCGAGGGCTCGGTGACCGGCAAGTGGCCCGACGGGTCCGGCCCGAGCGGCGTGGACATGTACCGGTACTTCAAGAAGAACGGCCCGGCCTGGCACGTCGGGCAGGGCCGCCTCCTCGACATCCCCGTGCTGTTCGGACAGGGCGCCACCGACACCCTCTTCAACCTCCAGCAGGGCCTGGACAACTGGGAGACCGCACTCACCCCGCAGGCCCGCGAGAACAGCATCTTCGTGGGCTACAACGGCGGGCACGTGCTGGCGAACGCCGGCACCAGCGTCCCGCCCGGCAACAACCCGACCGGCGACCCGTGCAGCGCGGAGCTGGCCGGGCGGCAGCTTCAACGACCTCTCCCTCCGGTTCATGGACGAGCAGCTGAAGGGCGCGGACACCGGGCTCACGGGGTACGGCGACCTCCACCTCGCGACCCTGGGCAACACCTGCACCACGGTGGCGTCGGCGGCGCCGGACACGACGTACGACGTGGGTCAGGTGGCGACGCCCTCCGGTGCCCCGGCGTGGCTGGCCTACCCCGTGGCCGAGGGACCGATCCGGATCGCCGGGTCGGCGTACCTGACCGGCGACCTGACGAGCGTCGGGGCCTCGACCAACCGCGCGTTCTACGGCCTGGCCGTCGGCACGAGTCCGGAGAACGCGAAGCTCGTGCAGAACAACGTCTACCCGTTGTCCGTCGAGGGCACGGTCACCGGCCAGGCGTGGGAGCAGGAGCTGCCCGCGGTCGCCGTCGACGTCCCCGAGGGCCAGACGCTCTACGTCGGAGGCGCAGCAACCAGCCCGGCCTAGCCCGTCCGGGGCTGGATGCTGCGTTCCCTCCAGCGTAGGCCGGGAGCGGGTCGGGTACCTCTCCCAAATTGAGGTACGTGTCAGGGCAACACGGCATCGGCCTCCCGGCTCCTGCCGGGCCGCGAACCTAGGCTGGAACCCATGCGTCTCCGGGTCGGACTGCTGGTCGTCGTGCTGCTCGCAGCAGCGTTGCTGCTCGCGGTCGTGCCCGTCGGCGACACCCCCGGCCGTGACGACGACCGCGGCTCGCTCGCCGGCTCGGACGACACCGACCAACCGCGCCAGACCTCCGACGGCGAGGCCGGTGACCTCGCCGCCCAGCTGCCGCCGTACGCCCGCGCGGCGAAGCCGCGGATCGACCACCGGAAGTCGTGGCGGATGTCGCCGGGGGTCACGTTCCGGCGGTGGGACCGGACCGACTACCGCGGTCAGATCCGGGCCTACCTGGTCACGATCAACCCGGCCGTCCCGGGCGTCGGCATCGACTACGCCTCCGGCGGCGCCCACGTGCCCGACCGCAACACCGTCACCGGGATGCTCGGGCGCGAGGGTGCCGACGCGGTCGCCGGCGTGAACGGCGGCTTCTTCGACATCTTCGACACCGGCGCCCCGCTCGGCGTCGGGCAGGACCGCCAGCGCGGCTTCCTCCACGGCGCGCGCTACACGTGGAACAACGCGTTCTGGATGAGCCGCTCGGGCACGCCCACGATCGGGAGGGCGCTGCTGGAGGCGAAGATCCAGGAGTACCCCCAGATGGAGATCACCAACCTCAACTCGCCGCGGGCGCGCGAGGGTCGGATCGGGATCTGGACGCCGAAGTGGGGCGAGACCTCCGGCTACTCGGTCACCGACGGCCAGCGCAGCGGCGTCCGGATGGTCGTGGTGCAGGGCGGTCGCGTCGTCGCCAACACCACGAACCTGTCCGCCGCCCAGAAGATCAACGGCCCCGTCCTCATCGGCCGGGGCGCGGGCGCCGAGCAGCTCAAGCAGCTGCGGGTCGGCGCCAGCGCCACCCTGCAGTGGCAGCTCGCCGGCGACCCCTCCTTCGCGATCAGCGGCGAGAGCATCCTGCTGAGCAAGGGGCGGATCCGCGCCTCCGACGACCGGATCCTCCACCCCCGCACCGCCGTCGGCATCGACCGCGACACCGGCCGGATCATGCTGCTCGTGATCGACGGCCGGCAGACCCACAGCCGCGGCTACACCCTCGTCGAGCTGGCCCGGATGATGAAGAACCTCGGCGCCGAGGACGCCCTCAACCTCGACGGCGGCGGCTCCTCCACCCTCGCCGGCCGCACCCGCCAGGACGTCGTCCGGCTCCTGAACCAGCCCTCCGACGGCACCCAGCGCCAGGTCGCCGACGGCATCGCCGTCCTGTACGACGCCCCCTGACGCCTCCCCTCGACCCGCTCGACGCCGGGGGTAGTCAGGCTCTTCGCACCCTTGTCGGCCATGGCAAAGCCTGACAAGCGTGTGACCCCCCGGCCGACCGGGGGTTCACGCACGCCCCCATGACACCCTGCCCCCGTGCCGCGATTCACGAGGGCCGAGCTGGAGTCCTACCGGGACGCCGAGGTGCCGGACCTGCTGGGTCCCGACGTCCGGCTGCTGTTCGTCGGCATCAACCCGGGCCTGTGGACGGCCGCGACGCAGACCCACTTCGCGCACCCGGTCAACCGGTTCTACCCCGCACTGCTCGCGGCGGGGATCCTCACCGAGCCGGTCGACCCGGCGGCGGGGATGACCGACGAGGACCGGGCGCGGGTGGTGGCGCGCGGCATCGGGATCACCAACCTGGTCCGCCGGGCGACCGCGCGCGCCGACGAGCTGACCGCCGAGGAGCTCCGGGACGGCGGCGAGGCGCTGACCCGGCTCGTCGAGGAGGTCCGGCCGCGGGTGGTCGCGGTCGCCGGGATCACGGCGTACCGCTCGGCCTTCGGCGTACGCCGCGCCGTGCCCGGCCGCCAGTCCGAGGACCTCGGCGGTGCCGAGCTGTGGGTGGTGCCGAACCCGAGCGGCCTCAACGCGCACGAGACCGTCGCCTCGCTGGCCGTGGCCTACGCCGAGCCGGCGCGTGCCGCCGGCGTCCTCGAGAGCAGTCTCTAGGCCGGGAAGCGCTGACCCTTCCCGAGCACGGTCAGCCCGTCCTCGACCATGAAGCCGCGGGCGAGGTCGGCGGCCTGGTCGACCCCGATCTCGGCACCCGGCGGCACGACGACGTTCTTGTCGAGGATCGTGTTGCGCACGACCGCGCCGGCTCCGATGGTGACGCCGTGGAGGATCACGCTGTCGGCGACCTCGGCCCCGGCCTCGATCCGCACCTCGGGCGAGAGCACCGACCGGTGCACGGAGCCGCCGCTGACCACGACGCCCGGTGAGAGCACGGCGTCGCCGATCGTGGCGTCCTGCCCGCCCTCGCCCTGCACGACCTTCACCGGCGGCTGCGGTCCGTAGGAGGTGTAGATCGGCCAGTCGAAGTTGTAGAGGTTGAAGATCGGCAGCGGGCTCACGACGTCCATGTGCGCGGCGTAGTAGGAGCCCATCGTCCCGACGTCGCGCCAGTAGCCGCGGTCACGGTCGGAGGCGCCGGGCACCTCGTTGTTCTTGAAGTCGTAGACCGCCGCCTGGTTGCGCCGGACGAACGCGGGCACGATGTCGCCGCCCATGTCGTGCGCGCTGTTGTCGAGGTCGGCGTCGCGGGTGACCGCCTCCACCAGCGCGTCGGCGTCGAACACGTAGTTGCCCATCGACGCGAGCACCTCGTCGGGGCTGTCCGGGAGGCCGATCGGGTTCTTCGGCTTCTCCAGGAAGTCCCGGATCTGCCGCGGGTCCTCCGGCTGGACGTCGATCACGCCGAACTGGTCGGCCAGCCCGATCGGCTGCCGGATCGCCGCCACGGTGCACGCGGCGCCGGTGTCGACGTGCTGCTGCACCATCTGGCTGAAGTCCATCCGGTACACGTGGTCGGCGCCGACCACCACGATGATGTCGGGCTTCTCGTCGGTGATCAGGTTGAGGCTCTGGAAGATCGCGTCGGCGCTGCCGAGGTACCACCGCTTGCCGACCCGCTGCTGGGCCGGCACCGGCGCGACGTAGTTGCCGAGCATCGTCGACATCCGCCAGGTCTGGGTGACGTGCCGGTCCAGGCTGTGCGACTTGTACTGCGTCAGCACGACGACCTTGAGGTAGCCGCTGTTGACGACGTTCGACAGGGCGAAGTCGATCAGCCGGTAGATGCCGGCGAACGGCACCGCCGGCTTGGCCCGGTCGGCGGTCAACGGCATCAGACGCTTGCCCTCACCGCCGGCAAGGACGATGGCGAGGACGTTCTTGCGGGAGTCGCGGCTCATGCCGCCACGCTAGCGATGTCGGGGCGATAGCGTCAGCCCCATGCGCGTCGACGTGCTCAGCAAGGAGTACCCACCCGAGATCTACGGCGGAGCGGGGGTGCACGTCGCGGAGCTGGTGCGGGCGTTGCGCGCCCTGCCCGGCCTCGAGACGCGGGTGCACGCGTTCGGCGCACCCCGCGACGAGGAGCTCACCGCGTCGTACGCCGACCTGGCGGAGCTGTCGGGCGCCAACGGCGCCCTGAAGACCCTCGGCGTCGACCTCGCGATCGCCGACGCCTGCGCCGGCGCGGACCTGGTCCACTCCCACACCTGGTACACCGTCATGGCCGGCCACCTGGCCGGGCTGCTGCACGGCATCCCCCACGTGGTGACCGCCCACTCGCTGGAGCCGCTGCGGCCGTGGAAGGCCGAGCAGCTCGGCGGCGGCTACGCCGTCTCGTCGTGGGTGGAGCGGACGGCGTACGAAGCCGCGTCGGCGGTGATCGCGGTGTCGGCCGCGATGCGCGACGACGTGCTGCGCTGCTACCCCGCCCTGGACCCCGCCCGCGTGCAGGTCGTGCACAACGGCATCGACACCGACCTGTGGACGCCGGTCAGCGACCCCGACCGGGTGCGCGAGCTGGGGGTCGACCCCGACCGCCCGAGCGTGGTGTTCGTCGGCCGGATCACCCGGCAGAAGGGGCTGCCGCTCTTCCTCCGCGCCTGCGCCGAGCTCCCGCCGGAGGTGCAGATCGTGCTGTGCGCCGGCGCCCCGGACACCCCCGAGATCGAGGCCGAGGTGGAGGGGCTCGCCACCGGGCTCGCGCAGTCACGCACCGGCGTGGTGTGGATCCGGGAGATGCTCCCCCGGCGAGACGTCGTCGCGCTGCTCTCCGCCGCCACGGTGTTCGCCTGCCCCTCGATCTACGAGCCGCTCGGGATCGTCAACCTCGAGGCGATGGCGTGCGAGACCGCCGTCGTCGCCACCGCGACCGGCGGCATCCCCGAGGTCGTCGTCCCCGGCGAGACCGGGCTGCTGGTCCCGATCGAGCAGGCCGACGACGGTACCGGCACCCCGCTCGACCCCGACGGTTACGTCGCCGCCTTCGCCGAGTCGCTCACCGAGGTCGTCCTGGACCCCGACCGCGCCGCCGCGATGGGCGCCGCCGGACGCCGGCGCGCGATCGACGCGTTCTCCTGGGGGTCGATCGCCGAGCGCACGCGGGGCATCTACGACGACGTGGTGGCCGGCGGGTGAGCGAGCAGTCGCAGCGCAACGTCCTCGGGGGCGAGCTCGAGCCGTGCAGCGACGACCCGCTGACCGGCTTCTACCGCGACGGCTCGTGCACCTGCGGCCCGCTCGACCCCGGCCTCCACGCGGTCTGCGCGGTGATGACCCCCGAGTTCCTCGACCACCAGCGCTCGGTCGGCAACGACCTCACCACCCCGCGCCCGGAGTGGCAGTTCCCCGGACTCCACCCCGGCGACCGCTGGTGCGTCGTGGCCGGACGGTGGCGGCAGTCCTACGACGCCGGCGTGGCCGCGCCCGTCGTCCTGGCCTCCACGAACTACCGCGCCCTGGAGGTCGTCCCCCTCGACATCCTGACCGAGAGCTCGGTCGACGTCCCGCCCGACCTCAGCGCGCTCGAGTGACACCCCGGGGGTTTCGAGGCTCGTCGCTGGCGCTCCTCGCACCTCAACCACCGGCGACCGGTGGTTGAGGTGCGAGCGGAGCGAGCCTCGAAACCCCCGGAGCCAGCAGACCTCAGCCGGCGTCGACGGTGAGCTCCGCGGCGCGGATGACCCGCGCGTCGTCGGAGAGGCCGCCGGCGGTGAGGTCGCTCCAGGAGTCGTCGACCTCGAGGAAGTACAGGACGGCGGCGCAGAGCACGTCGCAGGTCTGCCGCTGCTCCCAGTCGGGCTTGCGGTCCAGCAGCAGGTGCAACCGGTCGGCGAGCAGCATCGCCTCCCCGGCGTACGGGGTGTCGGCGAGGTGCCGGTCGAGCAGCTGGCGGGCGTCGTCGACCGACATCGTCACGCCCTGCGCGAGGTAGGGCTGGACCGCCGGCCACAGCTCGCGCAGGTGGTCGCGGAACACGTCGTGCGGATCCGACATCGGCACACCCCTTCGCCCGAGGCCCTCAGAATCCGCGCCGGGGCTGCCCGGGTCAAGGACCCAGCACGGCCCGACGCTCGCGCAGGTGGGCGAGCTCGGCCTCGTTGCGGCAGGCCGCGATCGCCTGGTCGTACGACGCGCGGGCCGCCTCGACCTCACCGGACCGGGCGTGGAGCTCGGCCCGGACGGCGGCGAGCCGGTGGCTGCCCGGCAGGTCGAGACCGTCGAGGGCCTCCAGCCCGGCTCGCGGCCCGGAGAGCTCGGCGACCGCGACGGCGCGGGCCAGCCGGGCACTCGGGGACGGCGTCAGTCGCAAGCAGCAGGTCGTAGTGGCCGACGATCCGGTCCCAGCGGGTCGCGTCGGGGGTGGGCGCGGTCGCGTGCTCGGCGGCGATCCGCGCCTGCACCGCGTACGTCGCGGCCAGCGGGGTGATCGGGCCGGCGAGCACCGGGTCACCGAGCAGCCTCAGCGCCTCGGCGACCTCGTCGTGCCGCCAGCGTCCGCGGTCCTGGTCGGCCAGCAGCACCAGGCGTCCGTCGCCGCCGACCCGGGCGTCGCGGCGTGAGTGCTGGAGCAGCATCAGCGACAGCAGCGCCACCAGCGTGGCCTCCGAGGGCCGCTGGGCCAGCACGACGCGGACCAGGCGCAGCGCCTCACCCGCCAGCTCCGCCCGGAGCAGGTCCGGGCCGCTGCCCGGTGCGTAGCCGGCGGTGAAGGCGAGGTAGGCGGTCTGGGCGACGGTGTCGAGCCGGTCGGGCAGGGCTTCGGCATCCGGGACCGCGAACGGGATGCCCGCGGCGACGACCTTCTTCTTGGCCCGGGTCAGCCGCGCGGCCATCGTCGGCTCGGACAGCAGGAAGAGCCGGGCGATGTCGTGGGTGCTGACGCCGAGCACCAGCCGCAGCGCCAGGGCGCTGGCCGCTTCCGGTGCGAGCGCGGGGTGGGTGCACATGAGCACCAGACGCAGCCGCTCGTCCTCGACCAGGCCGCCGGGGTCGGCCATCGCGGTCCCTCCTTCCTGCCGCAGCTCGGCGTCGGTCATCAGCAGCGGCTCCTTGCGCCGGGCCATCGACTCCGCGCGCAGCCGGTCGAGCACCCGTCGGCGGGCCACGGTGTGCAGCCAACCGGCCGGGTTGTCCGGGGTGCCGTCCTGCGGCCAGCGCTTCGCCGCGGCCTCGACCGCGTCACCCAGGGCGTCCTCGACCAGGTCGAGCCGGCGGAACTGCGCGAGGAGCAGGGACGTGAGTCGTCCCCACTCCTCGCGTACGACGGTCTCGAGGGTCACGCCGGCGGCTGCTCGTAGCCCTCGACGACGATCGTCGGCCGGATCTCCACGGCGTACGACGGGGGCAGCAGCGAGGCCGCCGCGATCGCGTGGTCGAGGTCGGGCAGCTCGACGTCGTAGTACCCACCGACGATCTCGGTCGTCTCGACGAACGGTCCGTCGCTCACGACCGCCTTCCCGTCGACGTGCCGCACGGTGGTCGCCACGTCGGCGTCGGCGAGCGCGCCGGAGGCGAGCCGTCGGCCGTGCGCGGCGAGGTAGGCCTCGAAGGCGTCGTGCGCGTCGTAGTAGGACTGCACCAGCGCCGCGTCGTCGGGGTCCCAGCCGCCGGGCTCGTAGGCGAGCAGCAGGACGTAACGCTTCACGAGCGCTCGTCCGCGGAGACCGTGCGCCGCACCTCCACCGCGTCGCCGAGCTTCGCGATGATCTGGCAGCACTCCAGGAGGTCGTCGAGGTCGTCGGTCTCCACCTGGTAGAAGCCGCCCACCTGCTCGGTGATCTCGGCGTAGGGCCCGTCGGTGGGGGCGCCGCCGCCACCGGGGATTCGCTTGGCCTCGTCGGTCCGGTGGAGCTCGGCGCCGCCGGTGACCCGGTGCCCGCGCCGGGCCAGCTCCTCGCCGAAGCGCTCGTACTCGGCGTACCCGTCGCTCCGCTCCTGGAAGCTCATCGAGCTCCACCAGCGGTCGGCGTCGCCCACGATCAGCACCACGTACTCAGTCATGTCTGTCTCCTTCAGTCGGTTGTCACTGCCAGTCGGCGGAGCTCGATGTGCTCACCGCGCGCGGCGAACCGCTCGCACGCGGCGCGCAGCCCGGACTCGTCGTCGCTCTCCACGAGGTAGAAGCCGACGACCTGCTCCACCGACTCGGTGAACGGGCCGTCGCTGACCAGCGCGCCCGCCTGGCCGTCCGGCCGCATCGACGTCGCCTCCGCCGAGGGCTCGAGCGGGTGACACCGCGAGCAGCGTGTGACCGCCCTCCCTCAGGTCCTCGTGGAACTGTCCGTGCGACGCCATGCCCTTCTCGTGCTCGGACGCGGGCAGGTGCGCCCACTCGGCCTCGGGTGCCGGCAGCAGGATCAGGAATCGGCTCATCGGATTCCTCCGTCGTGATTCGCGGGCCGCGGAGTGCGACCTCTCCACCCTGACGGACGATCGAGGCCGGAATCGACAGGTCCGACGAAATTTTCTCCGTGGCCACCGCATACTTCCTGCGTGCGCGATCCCCAGGCCCGTGGCGGCGTCCCGGCCCCGGTCGCCGGGCTGCTCGTCGCCGCGGTCATCCTCGGCGCGCTGGCGTTGCTCTCGCCCGGTGACGAGCTCGCCACCTCCCGACGGCTCCTCGGGTTCGGCGGGGAGCGCCATTCCGCCCCACCGGACGTCACGCCCGGTCAGGGGAGCTACGCGTTCAGCCAGACCCAGCGCGGGTCCGAAGAGCCGGTGGCGTGGAACCCCTGCGAGCCGATCGAGTACGTCGTCAACCCGGCCGGCGCTCCGGACGAGTGGCAGGACCTGATCGACGAGGCGGTCGCGGACGTCGAGTGGGCGACCGGCCTGGACCTCGTCGACGCCGGCACGACCGAGCGTCGGCCCTTCGTCCGCGGCTACGTCCCCGGCCTGGCCCAGGCCGTGGTGATCGGCTTCGAGGACGAGGAGGTCGAGCCGGAGCTCGGCGGGGACACCGCCGGTCTCGGCGGCAGCGCGTCGACCCGCGACGGCTTCGGCCGCGCCTACTACGTCTCCGGCTCGATCGCGCTCGACACCGACGTCTTCACCGACCGCGCCGTCGACGCCGAGTTCGAGTCGCTGCGGGCGATCGTCCAGCACGAGCTCGGGCACGTCCTCGGGCTTGCCCACGTCGACGACGTCGGCGAGCTGATGGACGAGACGAACTCCGGGCGGACCGAGTTCGGGCCCGGTGACCTCGAGGGGCTGGCGCTGCTGGCGTCGGTGCCCTGCGACTGACCCCGGGTCGACAGGCTCAGAGCTTCGCGAAGGCCTCGCGCAGGCCGGCCTCGGCCTCGTCGCCCAGCTTGGTGAACGCCTTGCCGAGGAAGGGCTCGGCGAGCTTGAGCGCACCCTTGAAGCGGATGTCCGCGGTGTAGGTGACGCGGGTCCCGGTCGGGATCGCCTCGAACTCCATCGTGTCGTCGGCGTGCACCGCCTTGCCCTCGCCCGTGAGCGCGAACCGCCGCTCGGGGACCAGCTCGACGACCTCGTAGCGCAGCTCGCTCTCGCGGCCGTTGAACTCCGACACGTTCCGGTAGACCGTGCCGACTCCCCCGTCGCCCTCGACCCGCTCCGTGGTGACGGTGCCGGGGTCCCACTCGGTGGTGTTGCTGAAGTCGCTGAGGTAGGCGAACACGGCGGCCGGGGCGGCGGTGGTCTCGACGGTGCGCTGGATCTTCACCTCGCCACCGTAGCCAGCCTCTGGGCAGACTGGGTCCTGATGCTGGTCACCGCAGAGGGAGCCGCCCCCGTCGAGCAGGTGTGGGACCGCTACACCCAGCCCAGCCGGTGGCCGGACTGGGCGCCGCAGATCCGCCGCGTCGACGTCGAGCTCGACGACGACGTCATCACCCCCGGCGCACGCGGGACCGTCCACGGTCCGGCCCTCACGTTCGCGCCGTTCCGGATCCGCTACGTCGACCACACCTCCCACCAGTGGTCGTGGTGGGTCGGGATGGGGATCTTCGGCGTCGGGATGGACCACGGCGTCGACGAGACCGAGACCGGGAGCCGGGCCTGGGTGCGGATCCACGCCCACCGCTACCTCGCGGCGCCGTACGTCCCGGTCGCGAAGCTCGCGCTGCGTCGACTCGTCCGGGAGTGAGGCCGGCTTCTCGGTAGTCCAGTGGATATGGGCCCCTCCAGGGCCGTTCCAGGGGCCGAAATCAACTGGACTACCCCGCCGGGGCGGGCAGCGACAGCTCGGCCAGCACCGCGTCGGCCGCCCGTCGGCCGGAGACGAGCGCGCCCTGGATCGACGGGGTGTCGCGGTGGTCACCGCACACGACGAGGCCGTCGCCGAGCGCGACCGGCTGGGCGAGCGGCTGCCCGGCCGGGTGGGCGGGCAGGGCGTGCCGGATCACGTCGGTGCGGATCAGCTCCCAGCCCGACGGGTCGACGCCGTAGAGCACCCCGGCGTGCCGCCGCGCGGCCGCCTCGGCGTCCGGGTGTGCGCCGACGGCGGTCGCCGCGACGAGCGCCCGGCCGTCCGCGGCGTACGACGGGGCGGCGTTGGTCATCACCACGGTGTTGGCGAGCGGGCCGCGCCGCTCCGCGTCGACGTGCAGCAGGGCGCGGCCGCTGGGCGGCTCCGCGGCGGCGTACCACCAGGTCGTGAGCGCCCGCGTCTCCGCACCCGGTACGCCGAGCGGGCCGGCGGCCTCGCCACCGACCGCGCACACGACGGCCCGGGCGGTCACCGTCCCGGCGTCGGTCTCGACCACGCCGCGGCCGCAGCGCACGGACCGGGACTCCGAGGTGGAGCGAGTCCGGCCGCAACCGGGACGCGAGCTGGTCGGGCATCGCCTGCATGCCGAGCGCGGGGACCGACGGGTTGCCGCGCGCGAAGGCCCGCAGCAACATCGACACCATCCGCTGCGAGGAGCTCAGCTCCTCCTCGGCGAGCACGCCGGACAGGAACGGGCCGCATGCACCTTGTCGGTCAGGCCGCCGCCGATGCCGCGGGCCCGGAGCTCCTCGATCAGCGGCCGGTCGTCGGAGTCGCGGATCGGGTCGGCGGAGCCGAGCCCGAGCCCGGCCACCCAGGTGCCGAAGGCGAGCTTCTCCTTCATCGATCCGACCGGCGCGGTCAGGGAGCTGCGGATCGCGCGTCGGCAGCCGCAGCGGGTCGCCGAGCGGGTAGCGCTTGCTCCCCGCGCACACACGACCAGCCCGGCCAGGAACGGCTGGAGGTCGAGCGCGTCGAGGTCGAGCGCCACCTTCGCCTCGGGATAGGCCGGGTTGAGCAGCTGGAAGCCGCGGTCGAGCCGGAACCCGTCGACCACGTCGGTCCGGACCCGGCCGCCCACGCCGTCGGCGCGATCGACGACGACGGCGTCGAGCCCGGCGGCCTGCAGCCTCCCGGCGGCCACCAGGCCGGCGAGCCCGGCTCCCACCACGACGACGTCGGCGCGGGCAGGAAACGTCATACGGCCCAACCTAGGCCACGTCCGGTCGGGGTCCGGACGCCGAACGGCCGGGCCGGTCCGAGGACCGACCCGGCCGGGTCAACACAGGTGTCACTGCAGGGTCAGCGCAGGTCCCAGTTGGCGACCGAGGCCCGCTGGTGGGCGGACAGGTCGGAGACCAGCGCGCTCTTGGGCTGCGGCGAGGTGTCGAACCGCTCCGCCATCCGCAGCGCCTTGGTCGCCGTGGGGGCCAGGCGGTTGAAGAACATCAGGCTCCGCGTCGCGCCCGCGGGGACCCGGAGCTCGTAGGTGGAGCCGACGCCCTCGACGCCGGCGCAGTCGAACACGCTCTGGGTCGTGGTGTCGACCGGCGTCAGCACCCGGCCGGGGCCGGACAGGGCGTGGATGTTGACCGGGTCGTTGTCCAGGCCGGTGCCCTGGCTGGTCACGACCCAGCGGTCGCCGGCGGCGAAGTCGGTGTCGCCGTTGCTGGTGCCGCGGACGATGCTGCTGCCGTCCGAGCCGACGTTGGTGGACACCGTGACGGGCACGGTCCGGGCCGAGGCGTCCGGGTTGGTGACCCGCAGCGTCGAGCGGAGCATCTGGGATCCGGACAGGGTGCGGTACTCGACGACGTTCCGGAGGCCGCTGGCATCCATCGGGCCGGCGGTGACCGCGCGGTCGACGCGGTCGCCCTTCCCGATCCGCTGGGACGTCACCGTCCAGGTCGCGGGCGCCACGAGCTGCTGACCGTCGACCTCGAAGACCAGGCCGTTGTCGAACGCGTCGCCGCGGCTGCGCGTGGTGCCCTCGCGCCCGGCGTCCTGGATGCCGAGGCCGACGGAGCCGTCGCAGAAGCGGGTGTCGGCCATGCCGGCGGCGTTGGACACGGTCCAGAACGAGCGGACGGTCTTGCTGCCGCTCACCAGGTTGACGCCCGCGGCGCTGTCGCGCTCGGTGACGGCGGCAACGGCCGCGGAGGGGACGACCGACAGGCCGAGGCCGGCCAGGGCCGTGACGGCCAGGAGGCGGGTACGGGTACGGGTGGGGAGGTGGGCTGGAACACGGGGAACTCCTTCGGGGGGCTCGCGGCCGGGGGGCGGGCGCGTCCTCGCAATCTAGGTCGGCGAGTCCCTTCCCGTGGGCGGACCCGCAAGACTCGTCCGAGGTCGAGCCGATCGGGCGCGCCGGCATGGCCCGAACGGGTCATGGATCCTGTCCCGGGCCAGCAGCCCGCCGAGGCCGCGCATGGTGGCCAGGACCTCGGCGCGCACCCCGTCGCCCACCTCGGGTCCAGCCGGGTCCCAGTTGGCGATCGCGGCGTACGGCGTGGTCCCGACGAGGCCGATGTCGGCCCGGACACCGTCCGACGTGCCGGTCTTGTTGAGCAGCCGGACCTCGGGATCCTCGCGGTGGGCCAGCGGATCGAGGCCGTACGCCGACGCCACCATCGACAGGTCGACCCCGCTCGACAGCCACGCCCGCACGCGCTCGTCGAGCGTCGGCAGGATCGCCACCCAGTCGCTCGCGCACCCTCGCTCAACGTCCGCGGGTGCTCCGGCCCGCGCTCGTCGCGCACCAGGTCGTGCAGCGCCGAGCCGCCCGGCGCCAGTCGCGCCGCACAGTCCCGCACCGGCTCCAGCCCGACCACGTCGATCAGGGCGTTCGTCGCCCAGTTGTCACTCACGGTCCCGACCAGCCGGGCCACGTCGACCAGCGGCAGCACGTCGGTCGCGAGGTCCTGCCACAGCCCCGAGTCCTCCACCCGCGGCACCCGGCGCCGATCCACCGGCTGCCGCTCGTCGAGCTCGCCCGACGCGATCCGTTCGCTGAGCACGACCAGCAGGAACACCTTCCCCACGCTCGCCGTCCGCAGCAGCAGGTCCGGCTCGTGCGCCTCCTCCCCCACCTGGACGCTCCACCGCACCCCACGCGCCAGCGTCGGCGCCAGCACCTCGGCGAGGGTCATCGGGCGTCGTAGGTCTGTTGCGAGGACGCGACGTCGTCGATGTGGCCGACCGCCCAGGCCATCAGGCCGTCGACCACGCCGAGCAGGCTGCGGCCGAGGTCGGTGAGGGCGTACTCGACGCGCGGCGGGACCTCGGCGTACACCGTGCGCGTCACCAGGCCGTCGCGCTCGAGGCCACGCAGGGTCTGGGTCAGCATCTTCTGGCTGATGCCGCCGATGGCGGAGCCGAGCTCGCCGAAGCGCTTCGTGCCCCCCGAGAGCAGCACGATCACCAGCACGCTCCAGCGGTCGCCGATCCGGTCGAGGACCTGGCGGCTGGGGCAGTTCGGGTCGAGCGGGTCGGCGATCACGCCAACAGTCTCCTACAGGGACATACCGCACTTCAAGGTGCCTACTCTCCAAAGGGAAGCATTGGACGAGCCTCGGGGTTCCGGCCATGACCATCCACCACGAAGGAGCACCACCATGACCATCGCCGTCACCGGAGCCACCGGCCAGCTGGGCCGCCTCGTCCTCACCTCGCTGCGCGAGCGGGGCGTTCCCGCCGCCGACCTCGTCGCCCTCGCCCGCGACACCTCGCGTCTCGACGACTGGGCGGAGCGGGGCGTCCAGGTCCGACGGGCCGACTACGACGAGCCCGCCACCCTCCCCGACGCCCTCGCCGGCGTCGACACGCTGCTGCTGATCTCCGGCAGCGAGCTCGGCCAGCGCGCCCGCCAGCACGCCGCGGTCATCGACGCTGCCGTGGCCGCCGGGGTCGGGCTGCTCGTCTACACGAGCGCGCCGAACGCCGACACCGCGTCGTACACGATCGCCGGCGGAGCACCGCGCCACCGAGGCGCACCTGACCGCCTCCGGACTCCCGCACGTCGTGCTGCGCAACGGCTGGTACCTCGAGAACTACCTCGGCCAGCTGCCGACCTACCTCGAGCACGGGATCGTCGGCGCCGCGGGCGACGGCAGGATCTCCGCCGCCACCCGGGCCGACCTCGCCGAGGGCGCCGCGGTCGTGCTGACCACCGAGGGGTACGCCGGGCAGGTGCTCGACCTGGGCGGCGCCCGCGTTCACGCTGACCGAGCTGGCCGCCGAGGTGTCGGCCGCCTCGGGCCGCGAGGTCACCTACACCGACCTGCCGGAGGCCGAGCTGGTCGAGGTGCTGGTCGGTGCCGGCCTCCCCCGGCCCTACGCCGAGGTCCTCGCCGACGCCGACGCGGACGCCACCCGCGGCGCCCTCGAGCTCGACCCGACCGACCTCGAGAAGCTGCTCGGCCGCCCCGCGACGACGCTCGCGGAGGCTGTCCGCGCCGCGCCCTGGCCCCACGGGGCGTGGCGGCGTGCGGCAGGGTGTACCCGTGACGAACCCTGCCGACGGGAGCGCCGACGCCCCGGTCCGTGAGGCCGTCCGGGCCTACGCCGAGCTCCAACCGACCCTCCGCGAGCCGACGCAGCGCTACGTCGAGCTGGTGCACAGCCTGCTCGACGAGGCCGGCATCAACTACCTGACCATCGAGGGCCGGACCAAGAGCGTCGCGTCGTACGCCGCGAAGGCGGCCAGCAACCCCGGCGTCCCGATCACCGACCAGATCGGCGTCCGCGTCATCACCTACGTCCACAGCGACGTGGCCGCGGTCGCAGCGGTCTTCGCCGACCAGCTCGCCATCCTCGACGACCGCGACCTCGGCGAGGAGACCGCCAGCGAGGGCCGCTTCGGCTACGCCAGCCGGCACCTGCTGGTCGCCGTGACCGAGCCGGCCCCACCGACCTACGACGACCTCGTCGGGCACCGCGGCAGCATCCAGGTCCGGACCGTGCTCCAGCACGCGTGGGCGGAGTTCGAGCACGACATCCGCTACAAGGGCACCGTCCCCGAGGAGCACGCCTCCGACCTGGACCGCCGCTTCACCCTGGCCGCGGGCCTGCTCGAGCTCGCCGACCAGGAGTTCGCCGCGATCCGGGCCCGGCTCCAGACCTCGGCGTCACCGATCCCCGAGGCCGACCCCGTCGACCCGCGGATCAGCGGCCAGGAGCTCGCGGCCTTCCTCGCCGGCCAGTACTCCGACGCCGGCTGGTCCCACACCGACCACTACGGCTGGATCGCGGGCCTCCTCCTCGAGCTCGGCATCACCTCGCTCGACGAGCTCGGCGACCTGCTCAGCTCGATCGACCCCGACGAGGTGATCCGGCAGATGGGCTACCGCCACCCCGCCGGCGCCGTGCGCCGCCTCGACGACGGCCTGCTCGCGATCTTCGGCCAGCAGTACGTCGACCTCACCGGCAACTCCCACCGCGTCCCCGCCCTCCGCGCCCGCCTCGAGAAGCTCACCACCTCCGACGACTGACGGCTCCGGTGGATCTCCGGTGGTTGAGGTGCGAAGGCCCCGTCCGGTGGTTGAGGTGCGAAGCCCCCGTCCGGTGGTTGAGGTGCGAAGGCGCCCTGGCGCCTGAGCCTCGAAACCCCCGGACGCCCACAGACGCCCTGACCCGGGCCAGCGACCACCTCGACCGCGCTACCAGGCGTACGCCTCGGGCGCGGGCTTGGACCCGTTCGGCCCGGGTGCCGGGAAGATCTCGTCGAGCCGGGTCAGTGACTCCTCGGACAGCTCGATCTCCAGCGCCCGCAGGGTGCCGTCGAGCTGCTCGGTCGTGCGGGGACCGATGATCGGCGCGGTCACGGCCGGCCGCGAGAGCAGCCACGCCAGCCCGACGTGGGCCGGGTCCTCGCCGAGCTCGTCGCAGAAGTCCTCGTACTGCTGGACGGCCTCGCGGTGCTCCTCGAGCAGGTCGGCGGACCGTCCCTTGCCCGAGCGGGAGCCGCCGCCGTCCTTGGCCTTGCGCAGCGCGCCGGACAGCAGGCCGCCCATCAGCGGCGACCACGGCACGACGCCGAGCCCGTACTGCTCGGCGGCGGGCAGCACCTCCAGCTCGACCCAGCGGCTGAGCAGGTTGTAGATCGACTGCTCGCTCACCAGCCCGGTGAAGTGCCGCGCCCTCGCGGCCTCCTGCGCCTGGGCGAGGTGCCAGCCGGCGAAGTTGGAGGACCCGACGTACAGGATCTTGCCCTGCGCCCGGAGCGTCTCCATCGCCTCCCAGATCTCCTCCCACGGGGTGCTCCGGTCGACGTGGTGCATCTGGTAGAGGTCGATGTAGTCGGTCTTCAGCCGCTTCAGCGAGGCGTCGCACGCCCGCCGGATGTTGAGCGCGGACAGGAACGTGTCGTTGGGCCAGTCGCTCATCGAGCCGTACAGCTTGGTGGCGATCACCGTCTTCTCGCGCCGACCGCCGCCCTGCGCGAACCACCGGCCGATGATCTGCTCGGTGATCCCCTCCCCCTGCTGCCAGCCGTAGACGTTGGCCGTGTCGAAGAAGTTGATCCCGTGCTCGTGCGCCCGGTCCATGATCGCGTGGCTGTCGCCCTCGTCGGTCTCCGGACCGAAGTTCATGGTGCCCAGGCACAGCCGACTCACCGAGAGTCCGCTGCGTCCGAGATGGGTGTACTCCATGCGTGCTCCTCAGGGGTGGGGGTGGTCCTCCTCGACAGTACGTCGCACCCCCACCGCCCGCCGTACGCCCCGAACCGCTGGCGGGACGCGGACGACGACCCCAGAATGGCTCCCAACCCGCCCCCAGGAGTCCCCATGAACCGCCCGTCACGCCTGCTCGGTCTCGCCGTCCTCGCCGCCGGATCGCTCGTCGTCCTCCCGGGCGGTCCAGCGACCGCGGAACCCTCCGACTGGTGCACCGCGGCGGTAGCGCCCTGCATCGTCTCCGTCGAGCACGACGGCATCCCGATCACCGCGTCCGACGCCACCTGGCAGGTCGACCTCGGCGCCAGCAAGCCCGGCCACGACGTCGCAGTGGAACCTGACGCAGTCCGGCGCCTACGAGCTCACGTCGGCCGCAGCCGGGTCGTGGGAGGTCACGATCGACATGGGCACCGCCGTGCCGCGCGTCAGCTACGGCACCGGGCGCCACGGCGAGGTCACCCGGACCCAGGACCTCGACGACACGTGGACCGTCGTCGCCACCGCGGAGCCGACCCTGGTGGCGACCGGCTGCGACGCCTCGCCGTACCCGTGGCCGTGCCCCACGGTCGCCACCGACCAGGCCTACCGGCTGGCCGCGCAGTACCTCGACTGGCACTTCTGGGAGGACCCCACCCAGCGGGCCGCGTTCTTCGGCGTCGACTTCTGGACCAACATCGAGGTGTCGAGCTTCCCGCCGGGCGTGGTGTACGACGACGCCACCGGGATCGCCTCGATGCGACTCGACTTCGGCGCGCCGCACTTCGAGACCGACGGCACGACGGAGTACCGCGGTCACTTCGAGGCCGTCCTCCCGAACGACTTCCTGCGCGAGAACTTCTTCATCCCGGACCCCGGCACCCTCACCCCCGCCGGTCTCGCCGTCGCCGGCGCCGGCCCGATCTCGAACGTCACGGTCAGCAAGGCGACACCGTCGTCCCCGGTCGAGATCGAGGTCACCGACATGACGTTCTCGGTCCGCAAGCTGCGGGTGAGGACCGGGACCGTCGTCCCGACCCGTCCCGGCGACCTCCACGCGAGCCGGACCAGCGGTCGGACCGGCCGGCTCGACTACGACCTCGCGTCGCCGCGCGGCGCCAAGGTCACCGGCTACCGCGCCCGGTGCGCGCCGACCCGCGGTTCGACCGTCACCGAGACCCTGCGCGACAACAGCTCCCCGATGCGCGTCACCGGCCTCACGGAGGGCCGCACCTACTGGTGCCGGGTCCGCGCCCTCTCCCGCGCTGGCGCGGGGCCGTGGTCCCGCTCGAACCGGATGACGAGCTAGGCGCGCTCGACCTCGCTCTGGAGCTTCAGCACCAGGGTGCCGTCGTCCTGCTCGATGACGTACGCCGGGTTGTCGTGGCTCCCGTGCCGGGTGACCTGCTGACCCCTTCGACGAGCGCGTGACGTCGCCGTGGTGGATCTCGGTCACCGTGCCCTCGGCCTCGGACGTGCCCCAGTTCCAGGTCACCACCGTGCCGGCGCGGATCGTCATGCTGCGACCGTACGCCGCTCAGCGCCGTCTGGCACGCAAGGTGGTGCCGTCGGTGTAGGCGACCATCCGGTTGAACACCGCATTGGCGCTCTGCAGCGAGGTGGCGGTGGGGGCCGCCGACTCCTCCAGCAGCCGCAGCACCTCCTGCGCGGCCCCCGACCCGGCCGACACCGCCGCCTCCGCACAGGTCACGGCCGTCTCCCGGACCAGCGGGCCGTCCACGGACCACAGCGCCTCGAAGTGGCGCTCTGAGCCGCGCAGGCCCTCCTGACCGGGCAGCTCCCAGGCCACCAGCGCGGCGGCGAAGGTCGGGGCGTCGTGCACCACGATCCACTCGCGCAGCAGCGGCGAGTCGGGCGCCAGCGCCACGAGGGCCGGCCGCGCGTCGTCGTCGTGCTCGGGGAAGTCCGCCATCGCCAGGGTGGCCCGCGCCGTGCGCGCCATCTCCCGCCAGCGGTCGGCCGACCGGCCGAAGTACCGCCCGCGCTGGAAGGTCCCGACCAGCACCCCGTGCGTCCCCTGGGCGGTGGCCTCGTCCTCGATCGCCCACGACAGCGCCAGCAGGGTCTGCTTGGTGAGCGTGTACGAGGTCAGCTCGGGGTGACGTCGGCTGAGGGCGGCGTACACCGACCCGCTCTCGGTGACGTCCTCCGCCCGCCGCGCCGCCGCGACCGCCTGCTCGAGCCGCAGGCCGCGCTCGCGCTCCTCGAGGACGCGGCGTACGACGCGCACGTCCGCGCGGGTGTAGCGCCGGTGCCCGCTCGGCAGCCGGGTCGGGAGCGGGAAGCCGAACCGGGTCTCCCAGGTCCGCAGCAGCTGCGGCGACAACCCCGTCTGCTCGGACAGCTCACCGATGGTCAGCAGGGACGGCTCGGCGGGTTCGCTCACGCCGACCGATCGTGCCAGTTGCGCGCCCGGGACAGGAGGATTCATGGGGGAAGTGTACTTCAACATTGTGTTGAGGTTTTTGTTTAGTTATGGTGTGCGTCACGTCGTCCCCATCCCGAGAGGAACACCCCATGCGCACGAAGCTCACCGCCCTCGCCGCTGTGGCCACCGCCGCTGTCACCGCCGCCTCGCTCACGGTCGCCCCGGCCCAGGCCGCACCGGACGGCCTCGGGACCACGAGCCTCGCGGAGGTCCTCGCCGGCGACGGACTCGAGTTCGACGACACCTGGAAGGACTTCGACATCCTCGACCAGGCCGTCAACGACGTCATCGCCGCGAAGCCCGAGAGCGCCGTCGCCGTGCTGGCCGACGGGGACGTGCGGTTGACCGCATTCGCCCCGACGGACCGGGCCTTCCGGCGCCTCGTCACCGAGGTCGCGGGCAGCCAGCCCGCCGATGAGGAGGCTACCTACGCCGTGCTCTCCAGCGTCGGCGTCGACACGATCGAGAGCATCCTGCTCTACCACGTCGTCCCGGGCGCCCCGATCACCTACCGCGCCGCCAAGAAGGCGGACGGAGCCACGCTGGTCACCGCGAACGGTGCCAAGCTCACGGTCGACTACCGTCCTAAGTCGGGCCTGGTGCGCCTGATCGACAAGGACACCGACGCCATGAACGCGTTCGTCCTGCCGGCCGCCAACAACCTCAACAAGGGCAACCGCCAGATCGCCCACGGCGTCTCCGCCGTGCTGCGCCCGCTCAACCTCTGAGCGAGTCGCGATCGATCTGGTGCGCCAGCGTTCCTGACGCATCCACCTGCCCGTCACGTCATGGCCACGAGGCTCACCCAGTCTCGTGGCCATGACCAGTGACCGGGTCCTCTCTGTCGCCCACCGCGGCGCCAGCGCCTACGCCCCCGAGAACACGCTGTCCGCGCTGCGCGCTGCCATCGAGCTGGGCTGCGACCTCGCCGAGGTCGACGTCCAGCGCACCCGGGACGGCGTCCTGGTGCTCGTGCATGACACCGACCTCGCCCGCACCACCGGGTGCCGCCGCCAGGTGGGCGACCTCACCCACCGCGAGCTGGAGCGGCTCGACGCCGGCGCCTGGTTCTCCCCGGCGTACGCCGGCGAGCGCGTCCCGACGCTCGAGCAGGCGCTCGACGTGCTCGGCGGCACCGGCACCGGCCTGCTGCTCGAGGTCAAGCAGCCGGCGCTCCACCCCGGGATCGCCGTCGACGTCGCCCGCGCCCTCCGCGGCCACGAGGGCCGGGTCGTGGTGCAGTCCTTCGACCACGACGTGATGCGCGAGTTCTCCCGGCTCGACACCGGCCGACCGGTCGGCTTGCTCGGCCATCCGCCGCTGCGCCGCCTCCCCCACCTCGCGCGCTGGGCATCCTCGGTCAACCCGCGGCACGGCCGCGCCACCGCGTCGTACGTCGAGGCCGTGCACGACGCCGGCATGGCCAGCTACGTCTGGACGGTCGACCGCGACGCCGACATCGACCGCGCGCTCCGGCTCGGCGTCGACGGCGTGATCTCCAACCGCCCCGACGCCGTCCAGCGGATGGTGGCCGACCGGCTCGTCCCCGCCTGACGGCGGAGGACGACTACTCCTCGACTTCGGCGTCCGCGTCGTTCGGATCGGCCGAGACCAGCAGCAGCTCGTCGACGCGATCGCCGATGAACGCGCTGACCTGAGCGGGCATGCCGGTGTCGCTGACGATGACCGACGCGTCGGACAGCTCGGCCATCGAGCTCAGCCCGACCACGCCCCACTTGGTGGAGTCGGCGAGCACGATCAGCCGCCGGCCCGCGCGCACCATCGCCCGGTTGGTCTCGGCCTCGAGCAGGTTCGGCGTGCTGAAGCCGGCGTGCGGGTCCATGCCGTGCACGCCCATGAAGACGGCGTCGACGTGCAGGGAGTGCAGCGCCGCGATCGCGACCGGCCCGACCAGCGCGTCCGACGGCGTCCGCAGGCCACCGGTCAGCAGCACCGACACGGAGTCCTGGCCGGAGCGGTGGAGCACGTCGGCCACCCAGATCGAGTTGGTGACGACCGTGAGGCCGGGGACGTCGACGAGGTGCTGGGCGAAGGCGTACGTCGTGGTGCCGGCCGAGACCGCGATCGCGGAACCGGGTCGCACGAGCTGGGCGGCACGGGCGGCGATCGCCTCCTTCTCGGAGAGCCGGCGGGCCGACTTCGCCTCGAAGCCGGGCTCGAGGCTGGAGGGCTCGGCCCGGACGGTCGCGCCGCCGTGGACCTTCTCGAGCAGCCCCTCGCGGTGCATGACCTGCAGGTCGCGCCGGATCGTCATGTCGCTGACGCCCAGCAGCTCGACCAGGTCGCTCACCCGGACCGACCCGTCACGGTCGAGCTCGGCCAGGATCCGCGAGCGCCGCTGCACCGCCAGCATCAGACCTCCTCGACCACGACGACCGCGCCCGCTGCGACGGTGCCGCCGAAGGTACCGCCCGCGAGCAGGTCGCGTCCGGCGACCTCGACCTCGGCCGGTGCGTCGGTGTGGTTGATGACGAACGCGAAGGTCTTCTCCCCCGTGGCCCGCCGGAGCACCTCGACGCCGGGCTGCGCCGGCTGCCGCGGTACGCCGGCCTCCGCGAGCACCCGGTCGAGCAGCGCATCGGTGCCGGCGGGGTCGAGCCGGGTGGCGACGTACCACGCACGGCCCTCGCCGGCGGGGTGTCGCGTCACGACCGGCACCCCGGGCGACGGTCCGTCGACACAGGTCACCAGCGCCTCCGCGCCGTCGAGCCGCAGGTCCTCCACCCACACATTCGAGGTGGTCCCGTCCGAGAGCGCGACCTGCTCACCCTCGGCCAGCGGCAGGAACTCCTCCACCCGGATGCCGAGCAGGTCGCGGAAGGCGCCGGGGTAGCCACCGAGCCGGATGTGGTCGTGCTCGTCGACGATCCCGCTGAAGTAGGTCACCACGGCGGTCGCACCGGCGCGCACGGCCCGGTCGATCGCGGCCGCGGCCTCGTCGGTGACGGTGTAGAGGGTCGGCACCAGGATCACGTCGTACGACGCGAGGTCGGCGCTGGGGTGGACCAGGTCGACCCCGACCTGCCGGTCGGTCAGCGCACGGTGCAGGTCGTGCGCGCGGTCGAGGTAGCGCACGTCGGTGCTCGGGTGGGAGTCGAGCTCGCAGGCCCACCAGGCCTCCCAGTCGAAGAGCATCGCCACCCGGTTGTCCGCCCGGCTGCCGGCCACCTCGCTGGCCGCCTCCAGGTCCTCGCCGAGCGCGACGACCTCGCGCCAGAGCCGGGTGTCGGTGCCGGCGTGCGGCACCAGCCCGGAGTGGAACTTCTCCGCGCCGGCGCGGGACGCGCGCCACTGGAAGAAGAGCAACCCGTCGGCACCGCGGGCGACGTGCTGGAACCCGTTGCGGCGCAGCTGGCCCGGACGCTTGGCGACGTTGCGCGGCTGCCAGTTCACGGCGCTGGTGGAGGTCTCCATCAGCAGCCACGGATCCCCGCCGGCGACTCCCCGGGTCAGGTCGCTGCAGAACGCCAGCTCGCGCCAGCCCTCGGGGTCGTGGGCACGCAGGTAGTGGTCGTTGGTGACGACGTCGACCTCGCGGGCGAAGGCGAAGTAGTCGATGTCGCGGATGTGGTCGGTGACCATGAAGTTGGTGGTGACCGGCACGCCGGGTGACAGCTCGTGGAGGACGTCGCGCTCGGCGACGTAGTTCTCGATCAGCTGGTCGGAGGAGAACCGGTGGAAGTCCAGCTGCTGGGTCGGGTTGGGGAAGGCCGGCGCGGACCGCGGCGGCAGCACCTCCTCGAACGCGGAGTAGCGCTGCGACCAGAAGGCGGTGCCCCACGCCTCGTTCAGGGAGCCGATGTCGCCGTACCGCCGCTCCAGCCAGGCGCGGAACGCCGCGGCGCTGACGTCGCAGTAGCAGCGGGCGACGTGGCAGCCCGACTCGTTGCCGACGTGCCACAGGGCGAGCGCGTCGTGGCGGCCGTACCGCTCGGCCAGGGCCGTGACCAGCCGCAGCGCGTGCTCGCGGTAGACGGGGGACGACGGGCAGTACGCCTGCCGCGCGCCCGGCCACAGGGTCGTGCCGTCGACGGTCTGCGGCAGCACCTCGGGGAAGCGGTGGCTCAGCCACGGCGGAGGTGACGCGGTGGCGGTCGCGAGGTCGATCCGGACGCCACCGGCGTGCAGTCGTTCGATGACGTCGTCGAGCCACCCGAAGTCGAAATTGCCCGGCGTCGGCTCGAGCCACGCCCACGAGAAGACCGCCAGCGTGACCAGGTTGACCCCGGCCTCGCGCATCAGCTCGACGTCCTCCACCTGGACCGGCACCGGCCACTGCTCGGGGTTGTAGTCACCGCCGTACGCGAGGGCGGGCAAGGATGTCGGCATGGCGTCACTGTGGCGCTCGGGTCAACATAAAGTCAACAAAATCACCCAGAGCAACGTTGGGAATTGTTGGTTGATTGCCGCCTGAGCGCCCAATCGTGATCGTTTTGCGCCTTGACAGGGACCAGTGACGGCCGTCACTCTGCTGGAAGTTGTTCATTTCTGTCTGTTTCAGATCGGTCACCTGGAGGCACACATGTCCCGAACGTCCCGCCCCGTCATGCCGGGGTCGGCCATCGCCACCGCCGCGACCACCCGTCGCAACCTGCTCCGCTCGGCGATGCTCGGCGGCACGATCCTGGGTGTCCCCGGCCTCCTGTCGGCCTGCGGCGGCGACGACGGCGGGGGATCTGGCAGCGGCTCGGTGAAGTTCGGGATCAACGAGGCCGAGGGCTCCGGTCCGGCGTACGACCGGCTCGCCGCGATGGCGGATGCCTACCAGAAGAAGTCGGGCACCACGGTCGAGGTCAACGCGGTCGACCACAACACCTTCCAGGAGTCGCTCAACACCTACCTCCAGGGCTCTCCGGACGACGTGTTCACCTGGTTCGCCGGCTTCCGGATGGCCCAGCTCGCCGAGAACGGCCTGATCACCGACATCTCCGAGGTGTGGCCGATCGACGGCATGAACGACGCGTTCAAGACGGCCGCGACCGCCCCCGACGGCAACCAGTACTTCGTGCCCGTCGGCTACTACCCGTGGGCCGTCTTCTACAAGAAGTCGGTCTTCGAGAAGAACGGCTGGGTCGCGCCGGAGACCAAGGACGACTTCTTCTCCCTCATGGACGACATGCAGGGCAAGGGCATCACCCCGTTCGCCTTCGGCGACAAGGACGGGTGGCCGGCCATGGGCACCTTCGACATCCTCAACATGCGCCTCAACGGCTTCGACTTCCACATGAGCCTGATGGCCGGCGAGTCCGACTGGGACAGCGCCGAGGTCAAGAACGTCTTCTCGACCTGGGCCGACCTGCTCCCCTACCACCAGGAGGATCCGCTGGGTCGCACCTGGCAGGAGGCCGCGACGTCGATGGCCAACGAGGACTGCGGCATGTACCTGCTCGGCACCTTCGTGGCCGACGCCATCGCCGACGTCCAGGACGACCTCGACTTCTTCACCTTCCCGGCGCTCGACGACACCATCGGCAGCGACGCCCTCGACGCCCCGATCGACGGCTTCTGCCTGGCCGCCGGTGGTCCCAACCAGGACGCCGGCATGGAGATGCTGAAGTGGCTCGGCACGGCCGAGGCCGCGGACGCCGCCAACTCCAACGCCGACGCCCCGCTGATCGCCGCCAACTCCGGCGCCTCCACCGACTCCTACAGCGACCTGCAGAAGAAGTCCGCCGAGGTCGTGGGCGCCGCCGCGAACATCGCGCAGTTCCTCGACCGCGACACCAACGCCGACTTCGCCTCCACGGTGATGATCCCCTCGATCCAGAACTTCCTGAAGGACCCCAGCGACATCGACGGGATCACCGCCAGCATCCAGGAGCAGAAGGCGTCGATCTTCTGAGTCCGGAGGAGACCGCGATGAGCGCCACGACGACCGACGACGACCCCACGACGACCCGGAAGGTGCCCAAGCGGCGCCGGATGGGCCGCGGCGACCGCATCATCGTCACGGCGATGGTCGCGGTGCCGGCGCTGCTCGTGCTCGTGCTGGTCTGGCTGCCTGCGGCCGGGTCGGTCGCGCTGTCCTTCGCGAAGTGGAACGGATTCGGCGACCTCGACACGATCGAGTGGGTCGGGTTCCAGAACTTCAAGGACGTCGCGACCAACTACCCGCCGTTCTGGCCGGCGATGAAGCACAACCTGATCTGGCTCGCGTTCCTGTTCTTCATCCCGACCCTGCTCGGCATGCTGCTCGCCGTCGTGCTCGACCGGGAGATGAAGGGCAGCCGGTTCTACCAGACCGCGTTCTACATGCCGGTCGTGCTGTCGCTGGCCCTGGTCGGCTTCATCTGGCAGCTCTTCTACTCCCGCGACCAGGGCCTGATCAACCAGGTCTTCGGCAGCGAGGTGGACTGGTACGGCGACCCCGAGATCAACCTCTGGGCGGTGCTGGTCGCCACGGCCTGGCGCCACACCGGCTACATCATGCTGATCTACCTGGCCGGCCTGAAGGGCGTCGACGCGAGCCTGCGCGAAGCTGCCGCCGTCGACGGCGCCGGTGAGGTCAAGACGTTCTTCAGCGTCGTGTTCCCGGTGATGAAGCCGATCAACATGATCGTCATCGTCATCGTGGTGATCGAGTCGCTGCGCGCCTTCGACCTGGTGTGGGTGGTCAACAAGGGCCGCAACGGCCTGGAGATCATCGCCGCCCTGGTCGGGCAGAACGTGATCGGCGAGGCCACCCGCTACGGCTTCGGCTCGGCGTTGGCCGTGATCATGATGGTCATCTCCTCGGTGTTCATCGCCCTCTACCTCCGCAACGTCTTCCGGGAGCAGGACCAACGATGACCCATCTCGTGGAACCCCCCGTCGCCGCCACCGCGGCCCGTGAGGACGTCCCCCCGCCCCGGATCGAGGGGGGCGTCCTCAACCGTCGCCGCGGCGCCGTCGCGACCACGATCATGCTGGTGCTCGCGCTGATCTGGCTCTTCCCGCTGTTCTGGGCGGTGCTGAACTCGTTCCGCGACTACGCCTACACCCAGACCAACGGGTACCTCTCCTTCGGCGGCTGGACCTTCGACAACTACCAGGAGGCCTGGACCCGCGGCTCGTTCGGCAAGTACTTCCTGAACTCGCTGTACGTCACCGTGCCCGCCGTACTGCTGACCCTGTTCCTTTCGTCGCTGGTCGCGTTCGTCCTCGCCCGCTTCAGTTCGCGCTTCAACCTCACCCTGCTCGGCTTCTTCCTCGCCGCCAACCTGCTCCCCCCGCAGGCACTGCTGATCCCGGTGTTCCGGATGTTCCGCGACATCCCGCTCCCCCTCTGGATGAGCGACTCGGGGTCGATGCTGTCGAGCTACTGGGCGCTGATCCTGGTCAACACCGCGTTCCAGCTCGGCTTCTGCACCTTCGTCCTCAGCAACTACATGAAGACGATCCCGCGCGAGGTCTACGAGTCGGCGCAGATCGACGGCGCCGGCGTCTGGCGCCAGTACTGGCAGCTCACCATGCCCCTGGTCCGCCCCGCCCTGGCTGCCCTGGCGACGCTGGAGGTCACCTGGGTCTACAACGAGTTCTTCTGGGCCACCGTCCTGATCCAGGACTTCGACAAGCTCCCCGTCACCAGCGGCCTGAACAACCTCCGCGGCCAGTTCTTCACCGACACCAACCTCGTCGCCGCCGGCGCCGTGATGGTCGCGCTCCCCGTGCTCGTCGTGTTCTTCGTGCTCCAGAAGCAGTTCGTCTCCGGCCTCACCCTCGGCGCCACCAAGGGCTGAGCGTCGGCTCGGTCAGCTCCGGTACGTCCGCACGACCTCGCCGTCGCAGGTCGCGTCGAGGTACGCCGTCTCGTCGAACTCGTTGGTCGCGTACGCCGAGACGCACACCGACTCCTCGCGGCCGAACGGGTTGACCAGGTAGTAGTAGCTGTCCGGCGCCTCCACCTGCCGCCGCGCCTTCTTGACCACCGACGCCACGGTCGCGCCGTCGAGGTCCCGCAGGTCGAACCGCTCCTCGTCCGACGTCCCGCTCCCCGTCCACTCCTGCCAGGTGCCGTCGAAGTAGTACCCGAACGACCGCTGGCTGTCCCGGTCCACCGGCACCGTGACCACGGCGTACCCCGGGTAGACCGTCACGTCGAACACCGTCGTCGACCCCGTCTTCGCCTCCACCGCCGCCACCAGCGCGTCGTACCCCTCCGCCGAGGTCAGGTCGAGCTCCTCCCCCGCCACCTCCACGCCCTCGCTGCTCTGGAAGCTCTCCCCACCGTCCACGCTGGCAAAGATCACCAGCGGGATGACCGCCAGCACCGCCACCACCACGGCCGCAACAACCGCCAGGACCACCCAGCGCGCCCCGGTGGTTGAGGTGCGAGCGAAGCGAGCCTCGAAACCCCCGGCCCCGGTGCTCGCGTCGCCGGTGGTTGAGGTGCGAGCGGAGCGAGCCTCGAAACCCCCGGCTGCAGATCCCGCACGTGCGTCTCGACATCCCCGAGCGTCGAGGCCTGCAACAACCTCTCCACCCGCAGGTCCCGGTCCGCCGCCGTGATCTGCCCGTCCACGAACGCCGCCTCGACCACCTCGATCGCAGCGTCCCGGTCCGCGTCACGCGCCTTCTTCTGCGGGTCGATCACTCGCTCAGACTAGGGCGCGGAGGAGTGGCATCACCGCCGAGGTGCTCGACCTCGGCGTCGGACAGGCCAGACGACTACGAGGGCGTCGACGCCACCGGCAAGATCGTGTTGGTCAACTGGGCCTTCGGCGACTACTGGGTCAACCGGCACGGCCATCAGGCCACCCTCGAGGGCGCCCTGGCGGTGATCTTCTACACCGGCACCACGGCCGGTGGCGCGTTCTACAACAAGCGTGACGACGGGCTGCTGAGCTTCGACGGCACCTACGACGACGACTGGGTCCCGTTCGTCTTCGTCACCAGGAACGCCGCCAACGACCTGATCGCTCGCATGTCGCCGCGGGTCCCACCACGGTGACCCTGACGTCGCAGGTGGAGCTCACCCGCGCCGAGGACGGCGGCGTCGGCTACAACGTGCTGGGCGCCATCCGGGGCACCGACCGGTCCGACGAGTTGATCATCTTCACCGGCCACCACGACGCCTGGTTCCGTGGTGCCGCCGACGACGCCACCGCGATCGCGGCGATGCTCGGCGATCGCCAAGTCGATCAAGGACACCGGCTTCCGGCCGCGTCGTACCTTGCTTTTCCTGGCCAGCACCAACGAGGAGTACGGCTACACCGACGCCTACTACGAGTGGCTGGTCGGCTGCTGGTACGCCGTCACCCACCAGCGGCCCGAGTGGGGCGAAGAGCGCCATCCTGAGTCTCGACTTCGAGCTGCTCGGGACCGGAGACCCCGGCGAGCGGATGCTGATCCGGACCCACGCCGAGCTGCTCGCGCACGCCGTGGAGCACCTCGAGAGCGACCCGTCCCGAACCCCGTTCGGAACTCTCTCCCAGAACACGGTCTGGGCCAACGCCGATCACTTCACCCTGACCGCCGCCGGCATCCCGGGGCTCTACTTCAACACCGTCGGCACGTCAGTACCTGACCCGGAACTACCACACCAACTACGACATCGTCTCCAACATCAACGTCGACTACCTGGCGCAGAACATCGCGGTCATCAACGACATCTGGGTCGACCACGACCGCTCGACCCTCCCGTTGCTCGACTTCGTCGCGCGTGCCGTCGAGGCTGCGGCCCGAACCACCTACGCGGCCGAGCCGGGCGTCACCTCGATGTCTCTGCCCGGGGTGAGCCAGAGCGCCGCCGACCGGCTGGCTGCCTCGGTCGAGCGCTTCGCCGAGGCTGCGGGAGAGTGCTGGACGCTCGGCTCGCCCAGCAGCCGGCGATCGCCTTCGAAGCGAGCAGGAAACCTGATGCTCGAGGCCGAGCGGCTGATCCTCACCGAGCTGGTCGCGCTCGACGTGTTCGACCAGTACGTCTTCCCCCACGAGCAGCTGCAGCGCGACGCGACCCGGATGCAGCTGGCCGTGAACTCCCTCGAAGCCGGGGACCCGGCGACCGCCAACGACACCTACGTCCGTCGTACCTCGCGGAATCTCCAGAACATGTGACCGTCACTCCCGGCGATGAAACCTGATGTCCCCGTTGCCGAGCCGGGTCAGGTCGTAGGTCCGGTCGTGGGCGCGGTGGTGGTGGAACCCGCAGAGCAGGACGCCGTCCTCCACGCTGGTCCGCCCTCCGGCGGACCACGGGCGCAGGTGGTGCGCCTCGCACCACGCAGCGGGGACGTCGCAGCCGGCCGCACGGCACTCCTGGTCGCGCAGGCTCATCGCGGTCCGTTGGGCGGAGTCGTGGAAGCGTTTGGCACGGCCCACGTCGAGCGGCCGAGACTTCCCGGCGAGGACCATCGGCACGATCCCCGCGTTGCAGGCCAGTCTCCGGGCCTCCCCTGCGGTGATGGTGGTGCCGGTGGACAGCCGGGCGACGGCGAGCTGCTCGGCGAGCCTGTGGTGATCGATGGTCACGACCACGGTCGCGGCCGCGCCGCCCTGCGTGGGCACCACCTGCCTGGACAGACGCTCGAGCATCGTGCAGAAGCCGTGCGCGAGCAGGCGCGCGTACGGGACGCGCTCACCCGACTCCGGGTCACGCCGGTCGACGTCGTCGAGGTGGTCACGGCGCGGTGACGCGTAGGCGTGGAGCTGGGTGAGGAGCAGGTCGGCGTGCAGCACCGGGAGCAGGGCGGTGATCCTGACGAGCCCGTCGCCGAGGTCGCGGCGGCTCACCGACATCCGGCCGCGGGCACGACGCTCATCGGCGGCAAGGGCCTTCGCTTCGTGCTCCTCGGCCACGTCGGGCGCCACGACCTCCAGGACCCGCTGACCGAGCATCCGCAGGTCTCGCGGCCCGAACTCCTGTGCCTGCGCCACCAGGTGGCGCTCCGCCTCCTCTCGCAGCGCGGGATCCAGGTCCGCGGGAAGCGCGTCGAGCGCAGCCACGATCACCTCGGCCTGCGGACGCGACACCTCCCCCTCGAGCCAGGGCCGCCGCGACGTGGCCGCAGCGGCGGTCGAGGGCTTCGGCGAGGTCCTGCAGGCGTCGTCCCTCGGGTCGGGCCAGCCCGGCGTCGACCGCCACCCACGCGCCGGCCGAACGGGCGGCGTCCTCCTCGGCGACGTCGCCGGCGGCGGCCACGACCGCGAGCCGCAGCCCCTCCAGCCGCGCGATCTGACGGGACAGGGACGTCAGCACGACGTCGCTTCCCCGCGGTCGAGAGGTACGTCGGTGAGCTGCCCGCCGCGTCGTCGAGGGCAGCCGACACCGACTCGAGGCACCGCTCGATCGGGTGCTGCAGCGGGATCGCTTCCTGGCTCATGCCTCCACGCTCCGCGTGCCCACCGACAGCAACGCGAGGTCCGGCGTACCCCTGTGGACAGCGTCGTACTGGTGCCGGTCGTGGACGACAACCGGCCCAGGAAGGAGCCCTGTGGATGACCGGTCGCACGACGTCACGATCCGGGAAGGCTGCCCGGCATGACCTTCGACCCCACCATCCGCACCCAGCAGGACCTCGAGGACGCGTGGCGACACCTCATGGGGCCGCTCGGCTTCTCGGGCCGCAGCATCTGGCTGATGCTCATCGACGCCGACGGCCACCCCGTCCCCCACCTCACCCAGATCGAGCAGGCCGACCACCCACCCGAGCCCGCCGAGCTCGCGGGCCTGGCCGACCTGATCGAGCAGCTCGTCGCCGAGTTCGTCCCCGGCGGCAGCGTCGCCTTCCTCCGCACCCGCCCCGGCCTCCCGGGACTCACCGAGCGACGACCGAGCCTGGGCGTCCGCGCTCTACGAGGTGCACCGGCTCTCGAGCGTCGCGGTCGAGGTCGTCCACCGCGCCTGCGACCACGACCTCGTGCCCGTCCCGATGGACGACGCCCTCCCGGACTCAGCTGCCTGAGACGCTCCACGTCTTCACGTGCAGCTCAGGTCCGCGTCCGGAACCGCGAGAGATGCGACCGGTGAGCCGGACGTCGAGGCCGGGTTCGAGCGCCACGTCCAACGTCGCGAAGGCGGTGGGGAACGCCACGCACCTCAGCCGCGGCCACGACTCGTCCACGACCAGCTCGAAGTCCGCCCATGCGGCATCGGGTCCGGACGCCTCGAGGACGACCCGGCCCACGGTGCCGGCGACGTGGACCATCTGTCCGTCCGTGTGAGCTCGCGGATCCGGCCACTCGAGGGGCACCAGGTCGATCCGCCAGGCGTGACCGCAGTCGCGGCAGCGCCAGTCAGGCTCCGAGCCGTCCACGAGACAGCCTCCGAGCACGACGTCGTCATCGCCCACCTCTACGACGTCTGGAGGCACGAGCCCGTACCGGACTCGCGCGATGCTCTCGCTCTCGCACGAGGGGCACACCGTGGCGCTCACGTGCCGATCCCCAGACGCTCCGCCACGGCGGGTCCCCCGATCTCGCGCACGACTGCGGGGTCACCCACGACGATCAGGTGGTCGGTCGCACGCGACATCCCGACGTACAGCTTCTCCCGGGAGCGGTCGCGGGCCGTCGACTCGTTCGCGCACAGCACCACCGCCGGGCGCTCGAGCCCCTTGCACCCGAGCACGTGGCCGTAGAACACGTCGTCCTCCCAGTACGTGCGCCAGTAGCCGACCTGCCCGCGGCTGTCGGTCAGCTCGACCTGGACTGGGTGGCGGGAGCCCGGTGGTGAGCGAGCGCGATGTTGCCGGGGTGCCAGCCGACGTCGAGCAGGGTGTCCACCGCGTCGTCGGCGGCCGAGATCGGGTCGTCGCTGGCCACGAAGGTGACGTCGAGCCCGTCACCGCCCCGCGACGTCATCCGGGTCGGCGCCAGCGGACCGAAGGTCTCGTGGATCTGACGCGTGTTGCGCAGGTTGTGGTCGAGCACGAGGGGCACCAGCGGCACGGGCGGCTGGCCGAACCTGGCGAAGATCCGCTGGTTCTCGTCGGAGTAGACGTAGAGCCCGCCCCGCTCGGGATCCTTCAGCGCGCGCAGCAGCGGCACCCACCAGCTGTCCGCGAAGTCCTGCGCCTCGTCGACGATGATCGCGTCGTACTTCTCCCCCTCGGGCAGGCCCGCCGCGAGCTCGGCCATCAGGCCGGCAGCTGCTCCTCCCAGAACTCGCTGTCCTCCCGCGTGCCCTCGGGCGCTCCCCATCGGCGCCCGAGCTCGTGGAAGGTTCCGGCGTACGCCGGCCGGGTGCCCTTCGGCCAGGCCTCGACCTGCCGGCGGAGGAACTGCGCCGAGCCCGATCGAGTAGCAGAGCAGCGCCACCCGCTGCGGCGGCTCGTCGTCGCGGCCGCGGGTGAGCTCCTTCGCCTGGGCGAGGGCGAGCATCGGTCTTCCCGCTGCCCGCACCCCCGCGCACCTCGACCCGGTTGATCAGCCGGGTGACACCCAGCAGCGCCGCCTGTTCGGCGGTCAAGCCGGTCGGCCTCGGCCTGCCGCTCGGGGCCTCGGCGTTGAGGTCGAGGTTGGTGAAGTCGCGACCGCTCAGGATCTCGACCATCAGGTCGAGGTCGTCGACGGACGGCCGCTTGGTGGATGCGCACGTCGTCGGCCTGCCGCTCGAGCCTGGTCACCAGGTCGTGCAGGTCCTCCTCGTCGTGCAGCGCCGTGCGCGGGCAGTCCGGCGCCTGGAAGTCGCGGCCGAAGGTCGAGTACGGCGTCACGACGCCGTGCGCCCAGGTGATCCGACCGCGGCTCCAGCGGGGGTCGCCCTCGACGTAGGTGCGCAGGGCGTACTTCACCCGCTGCGCCTGCTCGGTCGGGTGGATCAGGTGGTCGCCCTGGTGCCAGGTGCCGTCGTACCAGACCGACCCGCCCTTGACCTCCAGCACGACGACGCCGTGGTCGGGGAGCAGGACGACGAGGTCGGCCTCGTGGTCGAAGCCGTCGACGAGGAGCCGGTAGTTGGCGACCACGGTCGCGTCGCCCGGCAGCGCGCCATCAGGCGCTCCCACACCTCCCGCTCGGCGGGCGAGGCGAACTTGGGGTCCGCCGGGATGCTGCGCGTCATGCTCCCGCCTCGTCCTCGGCGAAGAGGGAGAGCTGTGCCTGGCGCTCCGGCTTGGTGGCGGGCGCCTGGACGACGCTGCGGAGGGCAGCTCGGATCCGGCCGCGGAGCTGGTGGTAGTAGCGCTGCTGCGCGCGGCACGCCTTGGCCCAGTCGGCCTTGCCCGCCTCCTCCGCCTTGCGGCGTCGCTCGCCCCAATGTGCGGCACGACCTACCGACCAGCGGGCGGCGCGCCAGCAGGAGGTCGCGATCGCCGTGGAAGATCCGGGCCATGGTCGCCGGGTCCACCGACCCACGCTCCTCCCCCTCGAGCTCCCGCAGGACCCGCAGTGCGTTCCTGAAGCGCTCGTCGTCGGGCTCGCTCCGGCGACACCGTCGGCTGACGGTCGTGCGGCTGCACGCGTCGCCGTCCTCGACCACGGCCCGCCCACCGACGCGAGTGAGGAGGTCGCTCACCCAACGGTCGGCCTCGCTGGTCAGCCGGCCCAGCTCCAGCCGGACGTCGGCGGGGACGAGCACGGTCATCGGCAGCTCGCGGCGTACCGTGACCGACCCGTCCGCCAGGACGAAGGTGAGGCCGAACTCGGCCTTGTTGAGCAGGTTGACCTCCACCAGCGCCCGCTGCTCGTCGACCACGTCCCTGACCAGCGTGGCGTGGACGAGGATGCGGGGCATCCGAGTCCCGATCGTGACGAAGAAGACGGTCTGCTCGGTCGGCACCACCAGGTCCCCGTCCTCGTCGACCACCGGCTCGGTCCCGAGCAGCTCACGCAGCACGACCTGCAGGCCGGCGAGCAGCTCGTCGCTGGACTCGGGGAAGCGCGGGGTGTCGTCCGGCTCCTCCACCGCCGGCCCGTTCTCGACCACCCGGTCCGGCTCGAGCCCGTCGGCCTCGAGGTAGATCGGGTGCAGCACGGCGTACACGTGCCGCAGCGCGTGGACGACCAGCCACGCGGCCCGGTCGGCCTCCCGCTGCTCGAGGTCGAGCCAGAAGTTCGGGGACTCCCCGTCCTCGGGCTCGGAGAACCCGAGCCCGACCAGCGCGATCGCCTGGTCACCGTCGAGCTGGTGCTGCTCGTCGAGGAACTCGTTGCTGACCGCCTCGACCCGCAGCCAGCCCTCCTCCGCCATGACCTGGCAGTACGGCGCTGCGCCCAGCAGCTCCTCGTCCGGCAGCCCCACGAGCAGCGACCGCTCGTCCAGCCCGGCCAGCCTGTCCGCCAGCCTCTCCCGGAAGCCCGTCCAGGCCTCCTCCATCGCGTCGTCCCAGCGACGCTCGAGCTCATCCGTCATCTCGACCCCCTTGTGTTCGAGAACCACGTTAGGGGTGACCACTGACACCGGAGCAGGTCCACGACTCAGCCCCCTTCCGTCGAGGCATGGGGCCATGACCCCCAACGCGAGCGGGCTGATTGCAGGTTTTTCGGGAACGGCTGGCTGCCACCTGGTGCTCGAACACGAGACAAGCACACAAGATCCTGACAAGCTCGCGTGGTGGATCTCGGACTGTACGAATCGCTCGTCACCGACGCCCTCTCCACGGGCCTAGACGCCAACCGAGCAGGGATTCCGGACGTTCAGAAGATCGACGCCGCCGACCAACCGCACGTCTTAGCTCGCCACCTCTACGAGGTCGCCCAACGGGTGTTGACTGGCACGAAGGACGAGCCAGCGCGCATCGCACTCGTGAACAGGCTGCTTCATGAGTTGAGCTCCGCCGATGACCTGGTGGCGCTTCCTGCGAGCCAGCTCCTCCGTATTTCTCAGCCAGTCCGACCCGGAGCAACGACGTTCGAGGACGTGCGCCCCAGCATCCCCATGTCGGAGGCGGCGTTGCTGACCAACAGTAAGGACGAACCCAGCCTGGGTGCCGAACTCCGAGCGGAGATCGACACCGCTGACGAGGTGGATCTGCTGTGCGCTTTCGTCAAGTGGCATGGACTGCGCCTTCTCGAACCTCAGCTACGCCGGTTGCAGGGGCGCCACGCGCCACTCCGTGTGATTACCACGACCTACATGGGCGCCACCGAGCGTGCGGCCCTCGACCGGCTCATCCGAGAGCTTGGCGCCGAGGTCCGGATCCAGTACGACGCGCAGCGAACCCGACTGCATGCCAAGGCCTGGATGTTCCGGCGCAACACCAGGTTCGACACGGCGTACGTCGGATCATCGAACCTCTCGCGCGCGGCACTCCTCGACGGAGTGGAGTGGAACGTCCGACTCTCCCGTGTCGGCACGCCAGCCTTGCTCGAGAAGTTTCACGCCACCTTCGATACGTACTGGAACGACGTCAGTTTCGAGCTCTACGACCCCGACCGTGATCGCGACCGTCTCGACGATGCCCTGGCCGAAGCATCCGGGGCTGCGCGCCACAGCCGCGTCACCATCAGTTTGTCTGGACTCGAGGTGCGGCCCTTCCCCCACCAGCAGGAGATGCTGGACGAGATCCAGGCCGAGCGAACCGTTCACGGTCGCCACCGCAACCTGGTCGTGGCAGCGACCGGTACGGGCAAGACGGTCATCGCTGCCCTCGACTACCGACGACTTTGCAGCGAGCAAGCTCAGCCGCGGTTGCTGTTCGTCGCACATCGCCGTGAGATTCTCGAGCAGTCACTCCGGACCTACCGAGAGGTGCTGGCGGACGAGACCTTCGGCGAGCTCTATGTCGGCGGGACGCGGCCGGAGCGCTGGCAGCACGTGTTCGCGAGCGTTCAGTCGCTCACCTCCTACGGCGTCGAGAACCTTCCCGCAGACGCATTCAACGTCGTGGTGATCGACGAGTTTCACCATGCACAATCAACGACGTACCGCCGGCTGATCGACCGACTGGCACCTCAGGAACTTCTCGGTCTCACCGCCACCCCTGAGCGAGCTGACGGCGTCGACGTCCGCTCCTTCTTCGACGGTCGGACGGCCGCCGAGCTCCGACTGTGGGACGCCCTGGGTGCTGATCTCCTCTGCCCGTTCCACTATTTTGCTGTCGCTGACGGCACTGACCTCACAGCGATCGGCTGGAACCGAGGGCGGTACGACGAAGCCGAGTTGTCGAACGTCTACACCGGCAATCGAGTTCGGGCCGCGATCGTGCTCAGTCAGCTGCGCGACAAGGTGCTCGACCCAGGAGCCATGAGAGCGCTCGGATTCTGCGTCAGCGTCGCCCACGCGGAGTTCATGGCCGAGGTCTTCAACGCCGCCGGCGTACCGGCCCTGGCCGTCAGCGGGGCGACGTCGATGGCTGACCGCAGCCGCGCCCTCGACGACCTCAAGGCGCTACGAGTCAACGTGCTCTTTGCCGCCGATCTGTTCAACGAGGGCCTCGACCTTCCTGACGTCGACACGGTGCTCTTCCTGCGACCCACCGAGAGCGCGACGGTCTTCCTCCAGCAGCTGGGTCGTGGACTACGACGTACGGCGACCAAGCCGGTGCTGACCGTGCTCGACTTCGTGGGACACCAGCGCAAAGAGTTCCGCTTCGACATCAAGCTGAGAGCACTCACCGGTCAGACGCGGCGTGGCCTCGAGCGCGAGATCCAGCGCGACTTCCCGTTTCTGCCGTCCGGATGTCAGATCGTGATGGACAAGCAGGCGCAGGCCATCGTCCTCGACAACATCCGCTCTCAGGTAGCCCACCGGTGGAGTCAGATGGTGGCCGAGCTTCGGTCTTACGGCGAGCAGGACCTGGCCACCTTCCTCCATGAGTCAGGTGTCGAGCTTCCAGATGTGCTGCGGCAGGGGCAGCGCTCCTGGACTCAATTGCGACGGGACGCCGGTCATCCGACGCGCGAGGGCTCAACGCGGGAGGAGAAGCTCCTGAGGCGGGTGCGTGCCTTGACGCACGTGGAGGACCCGTTGCGAGCCGATGTCTACACCCGCCTTCTCGGGGATAGCGGCCGCCCCTTTGATCAGCTCTCGGCGAGCGAGCAACGGCTCGCGAAGATGCTGCTCTTCTCGCTCTGGCCTGACGGCGGAGGTCACACGTCGTACGACGATGCACTCGAAGCCCTGCGGCAGGAGGCCGCCGTCCGTGACGAGTTGAGAGCGGTACTTGATCTCTCGTTCGACGGGGCCCGACACCAGACCGTCGAGCTCGACGGGACTCTGGCCGAGGTGCCGCTGCGCGTCCACGGACGCTACCAGCGCGAGGAGATCCTGGCTGGCCTCGACTACGCCAACCTGGAGCGGAAACCAACCAGCGTGATGCAGGGTGTCGCGTACGCCGAGGCGTTCAACGCGGACATCCTCTTCGTCACGCTGAAGAAGTCGGAGGCGGACTACTCGCCCACCACCATGTATCGCGACTACCCCATCAGCCCGACCCTCTTCCATTGGGAGTCGCAGTCGACGACGACCGTGAGGTCCCCCACCGGGCAGCGCTATCTGAACGGGACGAGCAACGTTCTCCTCTTTGCGCGCGTGACTCACCACGACGAGTTCGGGACGGCCCCCTACGTGTTCCTGGGGCAAGCCCGCTACGCCTCACACGAGGGTGAGCGACCAATCGCCATCACCTGGCAGCTAGATCGCCCCATGCCCGCTGACTTCTTCGGATCGGCGACTGTCGCTGCCGGATAGCGATGCACGCTGAGCGGTGTCGTGACCTTCCGGATCTCATGAGCGCCGCGAGGTTCTGGCTTCTACCGTCAAGGCATGCCAGAACCGGGGGACCCTGACGTCAAGCGCCTGCGGCTGAGATACGCCGGCGTGTGCAGGATCTGCGGCGCAGAGCTGGCGGCGCGTAGCGAGGCCATCTACGAACGCGCCGCCAAGACCGTCCGCTGCCTTGGGCACGAGGTCGCTGACGTGGCGGAGCCAACCGAACCGGCTGCTACCCCGGCGCCGGTCGTGGCGCGGGTGGACCCCGGGGTGCCTGGCGCGTCGGCGCGACGCGAGTTTGAGCGCCGCAGTACTGCGCGGGAGGACCGGATCCGGGGCAAGCACCCCAGGCTCGGCGGGCTCATTCTCGCCGTCAGCGCCACCCCGCAGTCCACAACCGCCTGGGCTACCGGTGCCATCGGCGAGGAGCGACTCGGGGCACGGCTCAACGAACTCGCGGGAGATTCGCTTCGGGTTCTGCATGACCGCCGCATCCCCACGAGCCGCGCCAACATCGACCACCTCGCGATCGCGCCTACCGGGGTCTTCGTGATCGACGCCAAGAAGTACCAAGGTCGCCCGCATCTCCGGGTCGAGGGGGGGCTCCTCCGGCCCCGCGTCGACAAGCTCATGGTCGGCAAACGCGACCGCAGCAGCCTGGTCGACGGTGTCCTCAAACAGGTCCACGTCGTGCGCGACACCATTGGACCCGAGGTTCCAGTGACGGGTGTGCTGTGTTTCGTCGAGGCTGACTGGCCCCTCGTCGGTGGCGCGTTCTCGACCCGGGGCGTTCACGTCATGTGGCCCAAGAAGCTCTACCGAGCGTTCTCCACGGCCGGGCCGCTTGATCCCGCAACCATCCGCGAGCTGCATCAGGCTTTGGCCGCAGCCCTACCACCCGCGTGACGGCCCGGCCCCGATACAGGCGGAGCAACCTGCACGCGGCGACAGAAGGCGGTCCGTCCGTGGGCCCGGCAACAGGTCAAGGCCCCAAGTTTCTGGGTCTCGAACGCGACGGTTCGACCGCACCCCACGTGACGACGTACCTCGTCTGCACGTACAGCAACGGGCGCGGCGGGGTGATCCCCGCCGCGCCCGTTGACGTGCTCGATCAGCTGCAGCCGGAGGTGCTGCCGCAGCCCTCGCAGACGTAGCAGGAGCCGGCGGGGCGCATCTTGGTGCCGCAGGTCATGCAGAGGGGGGAGTCGACGGCGGTGCCGGTGATCTTCTCCAGGAGCTCGGCGGAGGTGTGGGCCTCCTTGGGGGCGGGCTTCCTCTGAGCGTCCGGGGGTTTCGAGGCTCGGCGCTTGCGCTCCTCGCACCTCAACCACCGGAGACACCTCAACCACCGGAGAGTCGGACTCCATCAGTTCTGCCGGGGAGCCGGTCTCCTCGGTGGCCTGCTCGTAGGAGCCGGTCTCGAGGTAGCGCTGGCGCTCGTCGGCGGAGTAGATGCCCATGGCGGAGCGCTGCTCGAAGTCGAGGTAGTCCAGGGCGAGGCGGCGGAAGATGTAGTCCATGATCGACTGGCTCATCCGCACGTCGGGGTCGTCGGTGAGGCCGGCGGGCTCGAAGCGCAGGTTGGAGAACTTCGAGACGTAGGTCTCCAGCGGGACGCCGTACTGGAGGCCGATCGAGACCGCGATCGAGAAGGCGTCCATGACGCCGGCCAGGGTCGAGCCCTGCTTGCCGAGCTTGAGGAACACCTCGCCGAGCTGGCCGTCGTCGTGGGCACCGGAGGTCATGTAGCCCTCGGCACCGCCGACGGTGAACGACGTGGTGCGCGAGACGCGCGACTTCGGGAGCCGCTTGCGGACCGGGGCGTAGACGACCTTCTCCACGACCTTCGCCGTGCGGCGGCCGCGTCGGCGGCGTCCTTGGCGTCCTTGGTGGCCTTGCCGCCACCGTCGGAGAGCGGCTGGCCGACCTTGCAGTTGTCGCGGTAGACGGCGGTCGCCTTGAGGCCGAGCTTCCAGGACTGGAGGTAGATGTCCTCGATCTCCTCGACGCTGGCCGACTCCGGCAGGTTGACCGTCTTGGAGATGGCGCCGGACAGGAACGGCTGCGCGGCGGCCATCATCCGGACGTGGCCCATCGGCTTGAGCGCGCGGGCGCCCATCGCGGTGTCGAAGATCTCGTAGTGCTCGGTCTTCAGGCCGGGGGCGTCGATGACGTGACCGTGCTCGGAGATGTACTCGACGATCGCCTCGACCTTCTCCTCGTCGTAGCCCAGCTTGGTGAGCGCACGCGGGATGGTCTGGTTGACGATCTGCATCGAGCCGCCGCCGACCAGCTTCTTGAACTTCACCAGCGAGAAGTCGGGCTCGATGCCGGTGGTGTCGCAGTCCATCATGAAGCCGATGGTGCCGGTGGGCGCGAGCACGGAGGCCTGCGCGTTGCGGTAGCCGTGGGTCTCGCCGAGCTTGATGACGTCGGCCCACGCGGCCGAGGCCAGCCGCTGGACCTGCGAGTCCGCGACGTGCAGCGGACGGAGCGAGTCGTTGGCGGCCTGGTGCTTGCGCATCACGCGCTGGTGGGCGTCGGCGTTGCGGGCGTAGCCGGCGTACGGGCCGACGACGCCGGCGAGCTCGGCCGAGCGGGCGTACGACGTACCGGTCATCAGCGAGGTGATGGCGGCGGCCATCGCGCGGCCACCGTCGGAGTCGTAGCCCAGGCCCATCGCCATCAGCAGCGCGCCGAGGTTGGCGTACCCGATGCCGAGCTGGCGGTAGTCGCGGGTGGTGTCGCCGATCGCCTCGGTCGGGAAGTCGGCGAAGCAGATCGAGATGTCCATCGCGGTGATGATGATCTTGACCGCGTCGGCGAACAGCTCGGCGTCGAAGGTGTCGTCGTCCTTGAGGAACTTCAGCAGGTTGAGCGAGGCCAGGTTGCACGAGGAGTTGTCCAGGGACATGTACTCCGAGCACGGGTTGGACGCGGTGATCCGGCCGGTCTCGGGGTTGGTGTGCCAGTCGTTGATGGTGTCGTCGTACTGGAGACCCGGGTCGGCGCACTCCCACGCGGCCTTGGAGATCTTGGTGAAGAGCTCGCGGGCGTCGACGCGCTCGATGACCTCGCCGTTCTTGCGGCCGCGGAGGGCGAAGTCGGTGCCGTCCTCGACGGCGCGCATGAACTCGTCGGAGACGCGGACCGAGTTGTTGGCGTTCTGGTACTGGACCGAGGTGATGTCGACGCCGCCGAGGTCCATGTCGAAGCCGGCGTCACGCAGCGCGCGGATCTTGTCCTCCTCGCGCGCCTTGGTCTCGACGAACTCGACGATGTCGGGGTGGTCGACGTCCAGGACGACCATCTTCGCCGCGCGGCGGGTGGCGCCACCGGACTTGATGGTGCCGGCGGAGGCGTCGGCACCGCGCATGAACGAGACGGGGCCGCTGGCCGTGCCGCCGGAGGAGAGCAGCTCCTTGGAGGAGCGGATGCGGGAGAGGTTGAGGCCGGCGCCGGAGCCGCCCTTGAAGATGAACCCCTCCTCCTTGTACCAGTTGAGGATCGAGTCCATCGAGTCGTCGACGGAGAGGATGAAGCACGCGGACACCTGCTGGGGAGACGGGCGTACCGACGTTGAACCAGACCGGGGAGTTGAACGAGAAGTACTGGTGGACCAGCAGCCAGGTCAGCTCGTGCTCGAAGAGCTCGGCGTCGGCCTCGGTCGAGAAGTACCCGTGGTCCTCGCCGCCCTGGCGGTAGGTCTTCACCACGCGGTCGATCAGCTGGCGCAGGCTCTGCTCACGCACCTCGGTGCCGACGGCGCCGCGGAAGTACTTGGTCGTGACGATGGTGGAGGCGTTGACGCTCCAGAAGTCGGGGAACTCCACGCCGCGCTGCTCGAAGACCGTGACGCCGGTCTTCCAGTTGGTCTGCACCACGTCGCGGCGCTCCCAGGTGAGCTCGTCGTAGGGGTGCACCCCCTCGGTGCTGAAGATGCGCTGGATGCTCACGCCCTGCGCGCCCTTGGCTCCGGTGGTGGCGCCGCTCACGGTCTCCGTCATGGACCCTTCTCCCCTAGATGAGTGTGCTTTTCCATGGTGGCTCCTGCCACCGACAATCTCGCCGCCCGAGGCGGTGGTTGGTGTGGCCCGGCGCGTGCAGCTTCCCCACTACACACGCCGGGCCGGCTCTGGGTCAGCCCGAAGGAACGGGCTGAGGTGGTGCGGCCTGCTCGGCCCGGCTGTCGCGGAGCTCCGCGATCTCCTTCTCGAAGTCGTCGACCGACTCGAAGCCGCGGTAGACGCTCGCGAAGCGCAGGTAGGCGACCTGGTCGAGCGCGCGGAGCGGACCGAGGATCGCCAGGCCCACCTCGTGGGCCGGGATCTCGGCGCCGCCGCTCTGGCGCAGCGTGTCCTCGACCGCCTGGCCCAGGCAGGCCAGGTCGTCCTCGGAGACCGGGCGGCCCTTGCAGGCCTTGCGGACGCCGGCGACGGCCTTCTCCCGGGTGAACGGCTCGGTGGCGCCGGAGCGCTTGAGGACCGTGAGCTGCATCAGCTCGACCGTGGTGAAGCGCTTGCCACAGCTCTCGGCCGCGCAGGTACGACGCCGGCGGATCGAGCCGCCGTCCTCGGCGACGCGGGAGTCGACCACGCGGGTGTCGGTGCTGCGGCAGTACGGGCAGTGCATCGCGGGCCTCCTCGCTGTGGAATCGTGGCCGGTTCCTGTGGATGAACGGCGCTATGCCGTGGATCACATCAGGGTTTCTGTGGAACTAGATGTGGAAAACCACATCGATGTAACTACCATATGTTGTGGTCGGGAGTCCGCGCAAGATTTCCGGGGAACCGGATCCGGACATTCCCGAAACCGCAGGTCAGCGGCCTGCGAACCTCGCCGTCACGGCGTGTCGCGGCCCTCAGGGGTGAGGCGACGACCCCCACACCATGAGAACAATCGAGACCATGGCTGACTTCCGCGGATTGCTCGGAATCTCGGTGCTCCTGCTGGTCGCCGTGGCGGTCTCGAAGCACCGTCGCGGCATCTCCTGGCGCACGGTCGGGGTGGCTCTGGCACTGCAGGTGGGCTTCGCGTTCGCGGTGCTGCGGTGGGGGCCGGGCGAGCGGGCGCTGGGGTGGGTGTCGGACCGGGTCGAGACGCTGATCGGGTACGCCGCGGAGGGGACCAGCTTCGTGTTCGGGCCGCTCGTGGAGGTGGGCCCGGAGGACGGGACCATCTTCGCGCTGCAGGTGCTGCCGGTGATCGTCTTCCTCGGCGCGCTGATCGGGCTGCTGTTCTACCTGCGGGTGATCCAGTGGGCGACGTACGTCATCGGCGGGGCGCTGTCCCGGCTGCTCGGCGTCAGCCGGGTGGAGTCGATGTACGCGAGCACGGTGATCTTCCTGGGCCAGAGCGAGGCGCCGCTGATGATCGCGCCGTACCTCCGCTCGCTGCGGCGAGGCCAGCTGTTCACGGTCATGTCGGCGGGGTTCGCGGCGGCCGCCGGCTCGACGTTGGTGGGCTACTCGCTGCTCGGGGCGCCCCTGGAGTACCTGCTCGCCGCGACCGTCATGAACGCGCCGGCGTCCCTGCTGATGGCCAAGATCATGTGGCCGGACTCGACCCCGGACGACGACGAGGACGCTCCCGACCCGGCGGACGAGGAGCGGGCGGAGCAGGAGCTCGACGTCCGCACCGTGCGGGACGAGGAGTCGCGCAACGTGATCGACGCCGTCGGACGCGGGGCGATGGCCGGCGGGAAGATCGCGGTCACGGTCGGCGCGCTGCTGATCGCCTTCGTCGCGCTGATCGCGTTGGCGAACGGGATCCTGGGCGCGGTCGGGGGCTGGTTCGGGGCGGACGGGCTCACCTTCGAGAAGCTGCTGGGGTGGGCGGTCTCCCCCCTCGCCTGGCTGCTGGGGGTGCCGTGGTCGGAGGCGGTCGAGGCAGGGTCCTGGATCGGGCAGAAGACGGTGCTGAACGAGTTCGTCGCGTACGCCGACTTCGGCCCCGCGATCGACGGGCTCTCCCCCGTGACGGTCGCGGTGGTGACGTTCGCGCTCGCCGGCTTCGCCAACCTCACCTCGATCGCGATCCAGATCGGCACCATCGGCTCGCTGCTCCCCGAGCGGCGCTCCGAGGTCGCCCAGCTCGGGCTGCGGGCGCTGCTCGCGGGGTCGCTGGCCAACCTCGCCAACGCCGCGATCGCGGGACTCGTGATCGCGCTCGGCTAGCGCCTCGCCGACTGCACCCGCCCTGTCACGCGCTGACCCGGGATCGGACACAATGGCGCCGTGGCGACATCGGGGAAGCGGGCGGGGGTCAGGCAGAAGAGCCGGTTCCGCCCGACCGTGCTCCTGCTCGCCCTCGGCATCACCGGCGGGTTCGTCGCCTGGGGCTACCTGGTCAAGGCCGCCATCGACTTCGGGATCGAGGCCCGCTCGGGGACGGCCGACGCGTGGATGTTCCTCGCCATCGCCTGCCTCGGCGCTGTCGCGTGCCTGTTCATCGGGCTGATGCTCGGCGCGCGGGTGCTGCGGGAGCTCGGGGTCACCTCCGACCGCTCGACCCCCCGCGAGCCTCCCCCGCCGCGCGTCCCCGGTGGGCGGCGCGCGGCACGCTGACGGCGTCGCTAGCTGTCGTTCTTCTGCCGGGCGGCGAACGCAGCCACCTTGGCTCGGTTGCCACAGCTGGACATGCTGCACCAGCGTCGGCGGCCGGTGGGGTTGAGGAAGAGCCACCCGCACCGCGTACCGCCGCACTCGGCGACCCGGTCGAGCTGCCCGGAGTCAAGCAGCTCGCCAGCGGCCCAGGCGACCCGCAGAAGCGGCAGCTCGACCTCGCGTGGGCTGGTCACGACCCGGGTCGGGGCGCCGTCCTGCCCCGCCCGCAGCACGAGTCCCAGGGCGGCCCGGCGGACGTACCCGCTCACGCCGGCCAGCGCACGGGCGTCGGCGGGATCCAGCACAGCCGCCCGGACGAGGGTGCGCAGGCGCCGTACGTCGGTCAGCACGTCATCGGTCCGGGACCCGCTCCGGCGTCGGAGCCGTGCCTCCTCGGCGGCGTCCAGCAGTCCGACGTGCCCCGCCCAGGCCGCGAGACTCTCGTAGCCGGTCAGCCACTCCTCCCCCGGGAGGACCGTGGAGCCCCACCCGGCCCGCGTGTTGCAGAGGTCGAGTCCTACGTGCCCGCCGACCGGTCGCGGAATCCGGACTCCGTCGCGCTCCACCCAGTGCACGACAAGGATTGTGCCTTGAATCGTTACCCCGCGCCGTGATCCAGTACTAACTGGTCTAGATGTATCCAACGGTTAGGAGACGATGTGAGGACGCACAGTCGAACACGGCGAGCAGGCGTGGCGGTCCTGGCGGCCGCCGCACTCGCGGCACCGGCGGGCACGGCGGAGGCGGCCAGCAGCTGGATGCCCTACCACCAGGAGGACATCGCGTACGCCGCCGGCGACCCGTGCCCCTTCCCGGTGGCCGGCACCGTGCTGGAGGACCGCGAGGAGTACCGCGAGACCTCCTGGCCCGACGGGTCTGTGAAGACCCAGCTGTTTCGGGGAGCGCTGGTCATCGAGTGGACGAACACCGAGACCGGAGAGTCGGTGGTGCGGGACCAGTCCGGCAAGGGCCTGTTCCGTTACAGCGACGACGGCGACCCCGAGTCGCTCACGGCCCAGAACGGGCACTTCGGCGCTCGACTCCCGGCGGGCAGCTCGCCCAGCCAGGGGCTGTTCTACGTGGGCGGCAAGGACACGCAGGTGACGTTCAACGCCGATGGCACCCGGACACTGACGCTCGGGCCCCACGGGACGTCGGAGAACCTCTGCGACACGCTCGCCTGAGCTCGTCGAAGTCAAGGCCCGACGGCGACGTCGCAGGGTGGGTGGTCGAGCAGCGAGCGGCTGTCAAGACCTCCGGCCCAGGATGACCGGAGGTCTCGACTCGCCCTCGCCTAGGGGCTCGGGCGGCTCGACCACCTACGACGCTGACTCGGGACGACCGGACGTGCCGCGAGGGGTGGGCCGCAGCGCGTGCGGACCACCCCTCGTCTTCCCCGGCCCCCGACCAGGCCCGGGGTCGAGTCGGGCGCTGGTCGGAGAGGTATTCAGTTGTGGGCGGAGCAGTCTGAGGTCACTCGACCGGCACGCGGAGCTTCTGGCCGGCGTAGATCATCGAGCTGTCGAGGTGGTTGAGGTCCTCGATCTGCTCGACCATGGCGTTGACGTCGCCGTCGGTGGTCACCTGGGCGGCCAGGTCGTAGAGGGTGTCGCCGGGCTCGACCTGGACCACGAGGGTCTGGTCGGTGCCGGGCTGCTCGGTGGCGACCGAGCCGCTGCCCCACAGCACGCCGAGGGAGAGCACGAGGAGCAGCCCGATCGTGAACACGACCAGCCGGCCGCGGCGGGTGAGCCGCACGGACGGGGCGTGGAACGGGGTGGTGAGGGTGCTCGGGGTGATGGCCATGGTGCTCATCGGGACCTCCTGGGGAAGCGGCGGTCAGCCTGTCGGTCTGTGCTCGCTCCGGAGTCTGGCCGGACCCACTGACAACCTCTGCCGGTGAACCACTCGATCAGACGTTCGATCGAACACATGTACGAAATTAGAGCACGTGTTCGAACGAGTCAAGCATCATCCGCGACCGGCGCGTCCCGCGTCCTTCGCGATGGCGCGCCTGCCCTTCGCCTCCACCAGCGCGATGGCGTGGCGGGACAGGGAGGGCGAGAGGGCGGAGAACCGGACGACGGCGCCGCGGGAGCGCGGGACGCTCAGGATCACCCGGTGGCTGCCGAGCAGGCCGACCGCCTCGCGCGCCACCTCCTCGGGCTCGAGGACCCGGGAGCCGGAGTGGGCGAGTCGCGAGCCGAGGGAGTCGTGGGTGTGGCCCTCGTGGAGCATCGCGGTCTGGACGACGTCCGGGCAGACCGCGTGCACGCGCACGTCCGACGGCGTCTCGAGGCCGACCGAGGCGGTGAGCGAGACGACGCCGGCCTTGGTGGCGGCGTACACGCCGTAGCCGGGGACCGGGCCGAGCCCGGCCAGGGACGCGGTGTTGACGATGTCGCCGCCCGCGGGCCCGAACGCCTCGAGCGCGGCCCGCATCCCCCACATCACCCCGAGCAGGTTGACCTCCACCAGGCGGCGTACCTGGTCCTCCGACATCTCCGTGAGCCGCCCGTCGTCGCCGACGCCGGCGTTGTTGAACCAGGCCGCGAGCGGGGCGTGGTGGAGCGCCGCCTCGGCCGCGGCGCGGTGGTCGGCGGGATTGCGGACGTCGTGGGTCAGCCCCTCCTCCGCCCCGATCTCGGCGGCGGTGTCGGCGGCGGCAGCGCCGTCGACGTCGGTGAGGACGACGGCGTGGCCGCGGGCGACCAGCAGCTCGGCGATGGCGCGGCCGATGCCGCGGGCTCCGCCGGTGACGACGGCACTGGAACGGGTCGCGGAGGTCATGCGCGCGAGTCAACCACGACACGCCCGTTCGAACAGGTGTTTGATCTGGGGGTGGTGGAGGTGGCACGCTGACGGCCATGTCACCTCAGCCGCCCAAGAAGGTCACCGAGCTGCCCGACGGTCCCGCGGACGTCACCGGACTGACCGCGCGGCAGCAGCGGGTGCTGCAGACCATCAAGGAAGCGATGGAGAAGCGGGGCTACCCGCCGAGCATGCGCGAGATCGGCGAGGCCGTGGGGCTGACCAGCTCCAGCAGCGTCGCCCACCAGCTCAAGACGCTGGAGGAGAAGGGCTTCCTCAGGCGCGACCCGAAGCGGCCCCGCGCCCTCGAGGTCTTCCTGCCCGAGGTCATGGCCGCCCGCCGGAGCATCGGCTCGGGCGAGGAGAGCGACGTCGACGAGACCGGGATCGGCGACGCGATGCCGGCCGCGACGTACGTGCCGATGGTGGGGCGGATCGCGGCCGGTGGCCCGATCCTGGCCGAGGAGCGGGTCGAGGACGTCTTCCCGCTCCCCAAGCAGCTCGTCGGCGACGGCACCCTGTTCCTGCTCGAGGTGCGCGGTGACTCGATGGTGGACGCCGCGATCTGCGACGGCGACTACGTCGTGATCCGGCAGCAGCCGACCGCCGAGAACGGCGAGATCGTGGCCGCCATGATCGACGGCGAGGCGACGGTGAAGACCTTCCAGAAGAAGAACGGCAAGGTCCTCCTGATCCCCCACAACGCGGCGTACGAGCCGATCGACGGTACGCACGCGGTCGTGCTCGGCAAGGTCACGGCGGTCCTGCGCCGGATGTGACGGTGGTCCGTCGTGGGTCCGGGGGTTTCGAGGCTCGCTCCGCTCGCACCTCAACCACCGGACACCGCTCGCACCTCCACCACCGGACGTTCCGCTCGCAGCCCGGACGGGTTAGGTTTCCTCCACTCAATCCACGCCTTACGGGGGAACACCATGCGTTCACGTCTCCTGCCGGCGCTCGTCGCCGGCCTGCTCGCTGCTCCACTCCTCGGCCAGAGCGCCGCCTCGGCCGAGCCGCGCGACCTCACCGGCCCGTCGCTGCCGGCGACCGCGGCCCCGACCGCCGCCGCGCGGGCCGCCGAGGCCCTCGACCGGGCGCAGGCACTCTTCGCCGAGAAGTCGCCGGCCGCCGCGCGTCGCCGAGCGGCCACCCGGCCCGACGCCACGATGGCGCTCAACGCGCTGGTGCGGTCCTACGCCGACCTCTCCCCCGCCGACCGGATCACCGCCGACCGGCTGCTCGCCCGGCCGACCGACGGCGGCGGGTGACCCGCCGGCGACGGCTACACCGTGGCCGAGGCGACTCCCGTGTGCGGCACGGTCGTGTGCATCCACTACGTGACCTCCACCGCCGACGCCCCGGTGCTCACCGACACCACTCCCGCCAACGGCATCCCCGACTCGGTGGAGCAGGCGCTCGGCACCGCCGAGGACGTGAACGCCACCTACCAGGCGTCCGGGTACCTGCGACCTGACTCCGACGGCAGCCTCGGCGGCGGCAGCGGCACTCGTCGACATCTACCTCGACCGAGCATCGGCGACCAGGGGCTCTACGGCTACTGCACCACCGACCAGCCCGCGAAGGACGACGGAACCTACAACTACTGGGCCTACTGCGTGATCGACGACGACTATCCGCCACGCCGAGTTCGGCACGACGAACACCCCAGGGAGAACCAGCAGGTCACCCTCGCCCACGAGTACTTCCACGCCGTCCAGTTCGCCTACGACTTCTTCGAGGACGCCTGGATCATGGAGGCCACCGCCACGTGGGCGGAGGAGCAGCTCTTCGACGGGATCAACGACAACCGGCAGTACCTCGCAGCCAGCCAGATCGCGGCACCGCTTCGTGCCGCTCGACTACTTCGGTGAGGGGTTCCAGTACGGCAACTGGAGCTTCGTCCAGTTCCTCACCGAGCGCTGGCCCGCTGAGACGGGCTCGATGCCGACCCTGGTCCTCGACCTGTGGGAGCGGATGCAGGCACGCTCGACGTCCGATCCCGACCGCTACTCCCTCCAGGCCCTCCACGACGTGATCACGGCGAAGGGCACGTCCTTCACGTCCCTCTACGGCCAGTTCGCCGACGGCAACCGCCGACCGGCGTCGACGTACAGCGAGGGCGGGGCCGCGGCGTACGACCCGATCCGACCGGCCGCGACCAAGACGCTCTCGTCCTCGCGGCGCAGCACGCCGAAGTACTTCGCGAGGATCGACCACCTGAGCAGCATCCCGATCCGGTTGAAGCCGGCCAGCGGGCTCACGCAGGGCGACTGGAAGCTGCGGGTCAAGGTCGACATGCCCGCCAAGGCGACCGCACCGGTGGCGCGGGTCGCGGTCTACAAGAAGAACGGCAACGTCACCTCGACCACCGTGCCGTTCAAGAAGACCGGGTTCGGCAGCAAGGTCGTCGGCTTCAGCAGCAAGGACGTGAAGTACGTCGAGCTGGTGGTCGCGAACGCCAGCCGTCGTACGACGTGCTGGAACGACCAGGACAGTCCGTTCTCGTGCTTGGGCACGCCGACCGACGACGGCAGGCGCTTCGACTTCAACGCGAGCATCTTCCGGTCCTGACCCATCCGTCGCGTGTGCCTGAGAGTGCGCCATGGCGCACTCTCAGGCACACGCCGCGTCAGGAGGGCGTCAGGAGGGGGCCGCGAGCCGGGCCAGTGCCTTGCGCACGAGCGCGGGGTCGGTGGTGGTCCACATCGGCGGCAGGCTGGCCTTGAGGAAGCTGCCGTAGCGGGCGGTGGCCAGGCGGGGGTCGAGCACGGCCACGACCCCGCGGTCGGTGGTGGTGCGGATCAGCCGGCCGGAGCCCTGGGCGAGCAGCAGCGCCGCGTGGGTGGCCGAGACCTCCATGAAGCCGTTGCGGCCGGACTGGTCGGCGGCGCGGGCACGGGCGGACATCAGCGGGTCGTCGGGGCGCGGGAACGGGATCCGGTCGATCAGCACGAGCTGGCAGGTCTCGCCGGGGACGTCGAGTCCCTGCCAGAGGCTGAGCGTGCCGAACAGGCAGGTGTGGGGGTCGCCGACGAACTGCTTGGCCAGCTCGGGCAGCTGGGCGTCGCCCTGGGCCAGCGTCGTGAGGTGGGGCAGCCGCTCGCGGACGTACTCGGCCGCGGCCTCGGCCGCACGTCGGCTCGAGAACAGCCCGAGGGTGCGGCCCTGGGCGGCGTCGACCAGCTCCGCGATCTCGTCGAGCTGCTTCTCCCCCAGCCCGTCGCGCCCCGGCGGCGGGAGGTGGCGGGCGACGTAGAGGATCGCCTGCTTGCCGTAGTCGAACGGCGAGCCGACGTCGAGGCCGCGCCAGGGGACGACGCCCTCGGCCGGCTCGGCCAGCTCCTCGGTCGGCTTCAGGCCGAGGGAGGTGGCGACGGTGCCGAAGTCGCCGCCGAGCCGCAGGGTCGCGCTGGTGAACACGACCGTCTTGTCGGCGAGCAGCTTGTCGCGCATCGGGCCCCAGACCTGGAGCGGCGCCACGTGCAGCCGGCGCGGCTGGCGGGTCTGGCCGCCGTCGGAGAGCCACAGCACGTCGGCGTCGCTGCGGGCGGCCATCCGCTCGGCGGTGGTGAAGACCTCCTGGACCGACCCCTTCGCCTGCTGCCGACCGGCGTCGCCCTCGCCGCTGTCCTTCTCGCGGGGGTACGCCGAGAGGCAGGCGCGGGCCGCGTCGCGGACCAGCACGAGTGCGTCGGACAACGCCTCCGGCACGGTGTCGAACCGGCCCGGCTCCGCCTCGGACATCGCGACAGCGAGGGCGTCACCGGCGTCGGCGAGGTCGTTGGCCTGGTCGCCCTCGACGTGGCGCTGGGAGCGCCGGGCGGCCCGGTCGACGTCCGGGGCCGCGAGCTCGTCGGTGGCCGCCTGGGTCACCCGCGAGGTGAGCTCGTGGGCCTCGTCGATCACGACCGCGTCGTAGTCGGGGATCATCGGGACGCCCTCGATCGCGTCGATCGCGAGCAGGGAGTGGTTGGTGACGATCAGGTGGCTGCGGTGGGCCTCCTCGCGGGCGACCTCGACGAAGCACTCCTGGCCGAAGGGGCACTTGCTGGCGCCGAGGCAGTCGCGGTGACCGACGCTGACCTGCCGCCACTCGCGGTCGGTGTGGCGGGGGGCGGCGTCGCGCTCGCCGGAGCCGCCGGACTCGGCCTCCTTCTCCGCCCACGCGCGCAGCTCGAGGACCTTGCCGCCCAGCGACCCCTCGGGCACCTCGACGAGCGTGCCCTGGTCGTCGGGGACGCCGGCCCGGATCCGGTGGAGGCAGGCGTAGTTGGAGCGGCCCTTGAGCACGGCGTAGGAGGTGTCGACCTGCGGGAAGTCCGCGCCGACCGCCTCCACGAGCCGCGGGAGGTCGCGCTCGACGAGCTGGTGCTGGAGGGCGAGCGTGGCCGTCGCGACCACGACCCGGTCGCGGTGGAGCAGGCTCGGGACGAGGTAGGCCAGCGACTTGCCGGTGCCGGTGCCGGCCTGGACGAGGAGGTGCTGGCGGCCCTCGAGCGCGGCCGTGACCGCCTCGGCCATCTCGACCTGGCCCTCGCGCTCCTGCCCTCCCAGCGCCGCCACGGCAGCCCCCAGCACCGCCTTCACGGACTGGTCGGAGGTGTCGGGCACCCGCGCAGCCTAGGCGTAGCCGGTGACACGGGGGTGGGGGTGGGGCGGGGGTGAACCCCCGGTCGGCCGGGGGTTCAGACCCTTGTCGGCCGTTGCCATGCCCGACAAGGGTGCGAACAGCCCTGACAACCCCGAACGAGAGGGCTGTGGACGACGGGTCAGGAGAGGGCGTCGGCGATCAGGTCACCGAAGGCGCGGTGGCCTGAGGGGGTGAGGTGGAGGTCGTCGGGGAGGTACCCCAGCTCCCAGTCGTACGACGCCACGTACTCCCACCCGGCCTGCGCGGTCAGGTCGCGCAGCAGCGCGTCGACCCGGACGACAGCGGCGGCTCGCGAGGGGGCGGCCGCGGGCCCGACGACCACCACGCGACGGTCCGGGGAGCCGGAGAGGGTGGTCACCAGCCGCGCGAAGCCGGCGGAGATCTCGGCGTCGGTGCGGTCGTGGTCGTTGAGGCCGCCCTCGACCACGACCAGCGACGTCGAGGGGGTGAGCGTGCGGGCGGCCCGGCTCGCGTAGGAGACGTCGCCGCACTCGCTCGCGTCGCGGCTGAAGCCGGAGCCGGAGAAGCCGGCGACGGTCACCCGGCCCGGGAGCCGGGTCGGCCAGGAGTCGGCCAGCGAGGACAGGCCCAGCCCGGCCGACCACGAGTCGCCGATGACGAGGGTGTCGGCGCCGGAACCGGTCACCAGGGACGCGCGCGCCGCCGAGCCCGCGCGGAAGGAGGCGCAGCGGTCGCCGTCGCCGGCATCCGCGGACCTGTCCCACAGCGCGGTCACCGACGCGACCAGCAGCACGAGCACCACCACGGCGCGCGCAGAGGACCGACCCCCGATGACCACGGAGGAATCATCCGTCGCGGACCGGCAGCCCGGAAGCCGATCGCGTGACGATCAGATAACGGCGCCGGAGTCCTGGGCCTCGCGGGGCCGCTTGACCTTCGGCGCCCGCGACATCGGCCACCGCGCCTGGAGGTAGGTGAGCAGCGGGGTGGCGGTGAACACCGAGGAGTAGGTGCCGATCGCCAGGCCGACGAGCAGCGCGATCGCGAAGTCGCGCAGCGAGTCGCCACCGAGCACCGCGAGCGCGGCGAGGATGAACATCGCGCCGAGGCCGGTGTTGACCGTGCGCGGCATGGTCTCGATCGCGGCCTTGTTGGCGATGGTCGTGAAGTCCTGGTCGTGGGAGAGCCGCCAGCGCTCGCGGATCCGGTCGAACACCACGACGGTGTCGTTGACGGAGAGACCGATGATCGTCATCGCCGCCGCGAGGAAGACCCCGTCGATCGGCTTGCCGAGCCAGGCGAACAGGCCCAGGACGATGACCACGTCGTGGAACATCGCGAGCACGGCCGAGACGCCGAAGGTCCACTTGAAGCGGATCGCGAGGTAGATCATCTGCACGAGCAGGGCGATGCCGAAGGCGATCAGGGCCTTGTCGCGCAGCTCGGTGCCGAGGGAGGCGCCGATCTTCTCGTCGCGCTCCTTGGTGGCGCCGTCGCCGACCTCGCCGATCGCCTGCTCGATCTCGACCGCCTCGTCGTCGGTGATCTGGCCGACCCGGACGGAGATCTTGTCGTCGTCGCTCTCCTGGACCGTCGCCTCGGGGAAGCCGACGTCGGCGACCGCCGTCCGCGCGTCGTCGGCGGAGACCGGCTGGGTGGTGGAGTACTCCAGCTGTCGACCGCCGGTGAACTCGACGCCCAGGTTGAGCCCGTTGCCGAAGATGCCGCCGAGCGCGGCGACCAGCAGGGCACCGGAGATGCCCAGCCAGATCTTGCGGCGCGACATCAGGTCGGGGTCCTTGCGGTCCAGCCAGGTGCGGACCCGGCCGAGGTTGGCCAGGCCGGAGATCCGCGGCCGTCGGCGTACGAAGGTGGAGGTGACGCCGATCTCGCTGAGCACCCGCGCGATCACCAGCGCGGAGATCATCGAGGCGAGCACACCGATCGTCAGGGTCACCCCGAAGCCCTTGATCGGACCGGAGCCGAAGATGAAGAGCAGTGCCGCCGCGAGCAGGGTGGTGACGTTGGAGTCGATGATCGCGCTCCACGCCTTGTTGAAGCCGATCGTGAGGGCGCGCTTGAGCCCGGCGTCCGGATGCTCGTGGTACTCCTCGCGGGCCCGCTCGAACACCAGCACGTTCGCGTCGATCGCCAACCCGATGGCGAGCACGAAGCCGGCCAGGCCGGGCAGCGTGAGCGTGGAGCCGAGCAGGACCAGGATCGCGTACGCGAGCAGGGCGTACGACGTGAGCGCGATCGTCGCGAGGAAGCCGACCACGCGGTAGACGAGGGCGATGAACATCAGGGTCAGCGCCAGGCCGACCAGCGCCGCCTGCCAGGACGCCTCGATCGCGGAGGCGCCCAGCGTGGGGCCGACCGTCCGCTGCTCGATGACCTCGACCGGCAGCGGCAGCGCGCCGCCCTCGATCAGGACGGCGAGGTTCTCGGCCTGGTCGAAGCTGAAGCCGCCGGAGATCTGGGTCGAGTTGCGGATGCTGGCGCCGCACTCCACCTGGACGACGGGCGAGGAGATGACCTCGCCGTCGAGCACGATCGCGATCCGTTTCTGGTCGCCCTGGGCGCAGGCGGCGTCGCCGGAGATCTGGCCGAACGCGTCGGAGCCGGCACCGCTGAAGTCGACGTCGACCACCCAGTCGACGCCACCGGCCTGGGTCTGGCCGGCCTGGGCGCCGGTGATGTCGCCACCGTCGAGGGCGGCGGGCGCGAGCTCGAGGACGTCGCCCTGGTCGGTCGGCAGCACCAGGTTGTCCGGCTCGGAGGGCTTCGCCTCGGCGTCGGCGGCGGGGCCGACGACGGCGTGGATGGACAGCTGAGCGGTCCGGCCGATCGCGTCGACCGCCTCGCGCGGGTCCTGGACGTCGGGCAGCTCGATCAGGATCCGGTTCTCGCCGGCCCGGGTCAGGGTCGGCTCGGAGATGCCGAGCGCGTCGACCCGGCCGCGGAGGACCTCGATCGCACGGTCGGTGGACTCGGCGTTCGCCTCGACCCGGTCGGTGCTCTCGGCCTGGAGGGTGATCTGGGTGCCGCCGCGCAGGTCGAGCCCCAGCCGAGGCTCCCGCTCGACGGAGATCCAGACGCACCCGGCCAGGAGACCGACCACGAGCAGGAGACGGAACCAGGCGCCGCGCGACATGGGGCGCATCCTCTCCCACCCGGGGGGCTGCACCAAACCGGCGACGAGATCAGCGCGGGCCGAGGTCGAGCAGGCCGAGCTCGGAGCCCGAGATCCGGGTCAGCCGCGGGTCGCCACCGACGAAGAGCGCCGGGACGTCGACCTCCTCGACCAGCTCGCCGCTGAGCATCCGCGAGGTGCTGCTCACGACCACCCGGCCGAGGTCGTTGACCAGGCCGAGCAGCCGCCCCGAGGCCCGCAGTGCGGAGAGGAGCTGCTGCTCGACGGTCATCACCCGGACGTCGATGCCGGCGACCCCGGCGAAGGTGCCGTCGGGCAACCGGACCGCCCGGCTGAAGGTGACCGTGTAGTCGTCCGTGCAGAGGTAGTCGACGTACGGGCCGGTGACCACGCCCTCGGCGTCCGGGCGCTCGCAGGGGCCGGCGAACCACGGCATCAGCGTGTAGTCGAAGAAGTGGGCACCCGCCGGGTCGGTCTCGGCGACCAGCCGCTGCACGATCCCGCCGTCCCACGCGAACCACTCCAGCCACCAGGGTGCGTCCGCGAGCAGGTCGGGTGCGGCGACGAAGCCGCCGCCGTGGACGACGTCCTCGTGCTCGCCGAGCAGCCGGCGCACAACCTCCTCCACGCCCGCCACGTCGGTACGACGCGGGCTCGGTGGGGTCTCCGACGAGGCCTCCAGGGCGGTGGCCAGCGCCGCCTCGGTCGTCGTCGCGACCTCGGTCGCGGCGGCGCGCATCGACACGACGAACCCGGTGACCAGCTCCAGTGCCTCAGCCACGGACCTTCTCCAGCTCGTCCAGGCGCAGCTCGACCAGGTGGGCGGTCCACGCCGCCACCCGTTCCTCGGTGAGGCCGCGGGCCCGGTCACCGTCCCCCGCCGAGATCGCCTCGACGACTCCCGTGGCGAGGTCGAGCGGTGCGGGCGTGCACCTCCTCGCGTCCGGCGCCGAGCCACAGCAGCGGACCGAACTCCGCCTGCATGGTGACCTCGCCGCGGAACAGCAGCGGCGACTGGGCGATCGCGGCGATCTCGATCTGGAGGTGGCTCGCGGAACGCCGCCGCTCGGCGAGCGTGGCGGCCGCGGTGATCTGGTCGTGGGCGCGCCACAGCCGGGCCACGTCGCTCTCGGTCGCGCGACGCGCGGCGAGCCGGGACGCCGACCCGGACAGCGCGGCGTACTGGTCGCCGAGGTCACGCAGCTGCGCGGTGCTGAGGGCGAGCAGCCGATCGACCACCCGCCGCAGGGCCGACTCGCGCGACTCCCTGACGAAGGACCCGCCGTGGCGACCGCGACGGGTCTCGATCAGGCCATCGGCCCGCATCACGCGCAGCGCCTCGCGGACGGTGACCGTGGAGACCCCCAGCAGGCGGCTCAGCTCGGCCTCCCCGGGGAGCTGGTGGTCGGCCGGGATCAGCCCCAGCACGATGGCATCGGTCAGCCGTCGCTCGACCTGCTCGGCCCGGGAGACCGAGTCGAGGGGAGCGAAGACGGCAGCGGCTGCGCCGCCGTACATCCGGATGGCCACGCGTCCATCGTGCACACACGTACCGGGAAAGTCTCCCGTTCCGCACGTTTGACCACCCGGTGTGACCACCCTGTTCCTCGACTTTGTCGGCGGCCTGGGGTTGGGTGGTCGGATCGGCGGCCCACTCGGGGGCGGCCTGTCCCGGGAGGACCCATGCACCTGCCTTCTCGCACCCTGACGGGCATCGCCGCCCTCGGGGTCGCCGCCACCCTCGCCGCCACGCTCGGGGGGCCGTCACTGGCCTCCGGACCAGACCCCTCCCCCGCGCCACCCGGTGACGGACCGGTGCGGGTCGTGATGGTCGACGCCCCGACGGTCGACGAGCGCAACGAGGTCGTCGCGCTCGGGCTCGACATCACCGAGCACGTCACGACCCAGGGCATCGAGGTGGTCCTCTACGACGAGCAGGACGCCCGGGCCCTGCGCGAGGCGGGCTTCTCCTGGACCGTCGAGGAGGCCGACCTCGAGCAGGCCGCGGCCGACCAGCGTCGGGCCGACCGGCGCTACGCCGCCCGGGTCGCGGAGTCCCCGCTGCCCAGCGGCCGCACCTCCTACCGCACCTACGCCGACTACCTCACCGACATCGACACCCTCCACGAGGACTACCCGCGGCTCACACGGGTCGTCACGCTGCCGAACCGGACCGTGCTCGGTGAGGACATCCACGGCCTGGAGATCACCACCGGCGCCGACAACATCCGTGACGGCAAGCCGGTGTTCCTCCTGATGGGTGCCCACCACGCCCGCGAGTGGCCCAGCGCCGAGCACACGATGGAGTTCGGCATCGACCTGCTCCAGTCCTACGCCGCCGGCGACGAGCGCGCCCGCGCGATCATGAAGGGCTCGCGGCTGGTCATCGTGCCGGTCGTCAACGTCGACGGCTTCCAGATCTCGCGCAGCGCCGCGCCGCTGGGCGACTTCTCGATCTTCGACTACGAGATGAAGCGGAAGAACTGCAGCATCTCCGTCGACACCCCCACCGGTCCCGAGACCGACTACACCGCCGGGCCCTGCGACGACAACGAGGCCGGGCGGCTCCGCGGCACCGACCTCAACCGCAACTACCCCGGCTTCTGGGGCGGCGGCGGCGCCAGCACGAACTGGTCCAACGACACCTTCCGCGGCGACGGCCCGGGCAGCGAGCCCGAGAGCGACGCCGTGCGGCAGTTCATCTCCGGGCGTGCGGTCACGATGATGATCAGCAACCACACCTACTCCAACCTGGTGCTGCGTCCGCCGGCCATCGCCTCGACCGGCAAGTCGCCCGACGAGCCCGCCTACCAGGCGCTCGGCGACCGCTTCGCGGCGGCGAACGGCTACACCAGCCAGGCGTCCTACCAGCTCTACGACACCTCCGGGTCCACCGAGGACTGGAGCTACTGGATCACCGGCGGCTTCGGCTTCACCTTCGAGATCGGTCCCGACGGGTTCCACCCGGCGTACGAGGACGCGGTGGTCGCGGAGTACCTCGGCCTCGAGCCCGCCGCGGGCGCCGGCAACGGCGGCAACCGCGAGGCCTACTACGAGGCGGCCGAGGCCGCGATGGACCACGCGCTGATCTCACGGATCGGCGGCCGGGCACCCCAGGGCACCCGGATCGTGCTCAGCAAGACCCACATCTCGCCGACCTCGCCGGTGATCCAGCCGGACGGGTCGACGGGCAGCCAGATCTTCTACGAGGACACCCTGGTCACCACCTACGACTCCCGGGGCGGCTCGTTCGTGATCGACGCCAACCCCTCGACCCGGCCGCTGGTCGTGGGCCGGTACGGCCGGGAGCCGGTCGCGGACCCGCAGGAGACGATCGAGCTCACCAACCCCGACGGCGTGCCCGCCGAGGATGGGAGGGAGGAGACGACCTTCGAGATCGAGGGTCCGCCCGACGTCGACAACGGCTTCGCCACGGTCTCCGTGGGCTGGCCCGGTGCCGCCGACTGGGACTTCTACGTCGAGGGCCCCGACGGCCAGCCGGTGGGATCGGGCGCGACCCTCGACAACCCCGAGGTCATCAGGATCCCCGACCCCGTGCCCGGCACCTACACGCTGATCGCGGAGAACTACGAGGCCGGCTCGGCCGCGGACGACTGGACCGGCGAGGTGACGTTCCAGAGCCCCGAGCCGCCGCAGAGCAGCGGGATCACGGAGGCCTGGCAGGTCACCTGCCTGCGCAAGGGCAAGGTCCTGGCGAGCCGCGCGGTCGTGGTCGACCGCGGCGAGATCGCCCGGATCGGCAAGGCCTGCCGGCCGGTCAAGGACTGACCGGCAGCAGTCAGCAGTCGGCCTGAGCAGGCGGCGTGCGTCCCGCGATCAGCGGGCGTACGCCGCCAGCTCGCCGGCGAGGTCGGCGTTGGCCCGACCGGTGACGAGGGTGCCGTCGGCGGTGTGCTCGAGCTGGTCGATCTCGCCGAAGCGGTGGAGCCGGTCGATCAGGTCGCCGCGCTCGTAGGGCAGCAGCGCCGCGAACTCGACGCCGGGCCGTGGCAGCTCGCCCTCGATGACCCGGAGCGCCGCGGCGATGCCCTCGCCGGTCCTGGCGCTGACGACCACGCTGTGGGGCTCGCTGGCGCGCAGCCGCGCGAGCACCATCGGGTCGGCGGCGTCCGCCTTGTTGATCACGACGATCTCGGGGACCTTGCTCGCGTCGATCTCGGCGAACACCTCGCGCACCGCGCTGATCTGGCCCTCGGGGTCGGGGTGCGAGCCGTCGACGACGTGGAGGATCAGGTCGGAGTCGGCGACCTCCTCCAGCGTCGAGCGGAAGGCCTCCACGAGCTGGTGGGGCAGGTGCCGGACGAACCCGACGGTGTCGCTCATCGTGTAGACGCGACCGTCGCCGGTGGTCGTCCGGCGGGTCGTGGGGTCCAGGGTCGCGAACAGGGAGTCCTCGACCAGCACGCCGGCATCGGTGAGCCGGTTGAGCAGGCTGGACTTGCCGGCGTTGGTGTAGCCGGCGATCGAGACGCTGGGGATGTGGTGGCGACGGCGCTCGGCGCGCTTGGTGTCGCGGGTCCCCTTCATCTCCTTCAGCTCGCGCCGGAGCTTGGCGATCTTGGTGTTGATCCGGCGCCGGTCGGTCTCGATCTTGGTCTCACCGGGACCACGGCCGCCGATGCCGCCGCCGGCCGCGCCCACCCGGCCACCGGCCTGGCGCGACAGGTTGCCGCCCCAGCCGCGCAGCCGCTGCTTCATGTAGCTCAGCTGGGCGAGCTCGACCTGGGCCTGGCCCTCCCTCGACTTCGCATGCTGGGCAAAGATGTCGAGGATCAACGCGGTCCGGTCGACGACCTTGACCTTGAGCCGGTCCTCGAGGTTGCGCAGCTGGCTGGGCGCGAGCTCGCCGTCGCAGATCACGGTGTCGGCGCCGGTGGCCTGCACGATCTCGCGGACGCCGTCGACCTTGCCGCGGCCGATGTAGGTCGCGGGGTCGGGCCGGCCCCGTCGCTGGAAGACGTTGTCGAGGACTTCCGAGCCGGCGGTCTCGGCGAGCAGCGCGAGCTCGGCCATCGAGTTCTCGGCGTCCTCGGCGGTGCCCTCGGTCCAGACGCCCACGAGGACGACCCGCTCGAGGCGGAGCTGTCGGTACTCGACCTCGGTGATGTCCTCGAGCTCGGTGCGCAGCCCGGCGACCCGGCGGAGCTGGTGGCGCTCGGCCAGGTCCTGCTCACCGGTGGTGAGATCGGTGTCCTCGGGGTCGGGCTGGTCGGCGTAGCCGCTCTGCCACTCGGCCGGGGCGTCGTCGTCCCAGTCGTCGGTGGCGTCCAGCTCGGCGTCGAGGTTGAAGTCAGGTGCGTTCGTCATCTGCCTCCAGCCTAGGTCGGTCCTCCGCGCCGCGCGAATGCATTCATGATGGACGGGTGATCAGCACCCACCTCGCCGAGCGGCTCGACCACTTCCTGCGGGGGCTCGGCCGCCCGTGGGTGCCGACCCCCGGTGACCGCTTCACCATCCCCGGCCGCGACCTCGACCAGGTCTTCGTGGTCGCGGAGATGACGATCGACGTCGAGGAGCTGCCCAGCGGCCGGCACATCCGCTTCAACGGCACCACCGAGTGGGCGCTGGACTCGATCGAGGCCGCCGAGGTGCTCTGGATCCCCCGGGAGCACCAGCTGCGCACGCTGCTCGGCGAGCGGTTCGCCTCCCTGACCCGGACCACGGACGGGTACGAGGTCGCGCTGGCCGACGGCTCGTCGTACCCCGCCGACGACGTCGACACCGCGTACGCGCTCGCCGTCCTCGGGGGCGACGCATGAAGCGGTGGCTGCGCTGGCTCCCCCTGCCGGCCGGCGCGGCTGCGGCGTCTGTCCTCGCCGGGATCAGCTGCCCGGCGACCGCTGTCCGCGCACGGGTCGCGTCGCGGGTCGTCCGGACGACCTCGAGCGAGGGGCCGGGCGCTGCTCCCGGGATCGCCGTACGCCGCGTTCGCGTGCGCCGACGACGGTGGCTCGTCCGCCTGGGCTCTGGATCGCGGTCGCGTCCTGGCGGGACCGCGAGCAGTTCTGACCTACTTCGGGGGCATCCGGATGCCGCCGTCGACACGGATCGTCTCGGCGTTCATGTAGGAGTTGCTGAGGCAGGCGAGGACCATGGCGGCCAGCTCGTCGGGGGTGCCGAGGCGCTTGGGGTACAGCACGGACGAGCCGAGCTGCTCCTTGAACGCCTCGGGGTCGGGGGCGAAGTCGTAGATCGGGGTCTCGATCAGACCCGGCGCGACGGTGTTGAGGCGGATCGCGGCGGCGGAGAGGTCACGGGCGACGGGGAGGGTGAGGCCGACCAGGCCGCCCTTCGACGCGGCGTACGCCGCCTGCCCGATCTGGCCGTCGAAGGCGGCGACGGAGGCGATGTTGACGATCGCGCCGCGGTCGCCGGACTCGGTCGGGTCGAGCTTCGACATCTCGGAGGCGGCGAGCCGGATCGCGTCGAAGGAGCCGATCAGGTTGATCGAGACGACCCTCTTGAAGGCGTCGAGGCTGTGCGCGGAGTCGAACTCGCCGTCCTTGCCGATCGTGCGCTGCGCCCAGCCGATGCCGGCGGAGTTGACCAGGACCCGCAGCGGGCCGAGCTGGGTGGCGCGGACGACGGCGGCCTCGATCTGGGCGGTGTCGGTCACGTCGACGGAGCAGAAGACGCCGCCGATCTCGGCGGCGAGCGCCTCGCCCTTCTCGGCCTGGAGGTCCGCGACGACGACGCGGGCGCCGGCGGCGGCGAGCTGGCGGGCGACGGCGGCGCCGATGCCCGAGGCGGCGCCGGTGACGAGGGCGGAGGAGCCGGCGATGTCCATGCCCGCGACCCTAGCGGGGGCCGTCGCGCTGCGGCCCTGGAGGCGCGGGAGCCCGGACCCGCCGGACCTCGTCGGCGAGTCCTCGACTTGGCAGTCGTTGCAACGGCTGCCAAGTCGACGTTTCCCCGGTCGACCGGGGAAACCGTAGGCGACCTACAAGCGAGGTCGTCCCGTGGGCCACGATCGCGGCGGGGCCGCTGAGCAGCACCCGGTCGTCCTCGGTCCAGGTCACCTCGAGGGTGCCACCGGGAACGTCCACGCGGTAGGTCGCCGGCCGCTCGGCACCGTCGGCGAGGGCCGCCGCGACCGCCACCGCACCCGCGCCCGTGCCGCAGGAACGGGTCTCGCCCGAGCCCCGCTCGTGCACGCGCATCGCGACGTGGCCGGGCCCGCGCCGTACGACGAACTCGACGTTGACGCCGTCGGGGAAGACCGCCTCGTCGTGGGTCGGCGGGTCGAGCAGCCGGCCCGGTTCGGCGAGGTCGTCGACGAACGCCACCGCGTGCGGGTTGCCCATGTCGACGTGCACGGCCGGCCACGACCGGTCCCCCACCGACACCGACGTCGGCGCGAGGACGCGCGAGGTCCCGAGGTCGGCGGTGAAGCCGAGCGGGTGCTCGGTCAGCAGCTTGACGCCGTCCCGGGTCGCGACCTCCAGCGGGAAGGTGGCGCCGTGCTCGTCGCGCAGGTGCAGCGCCAGGACCCGGATCCCGTTGCCGCACATCTCGCTCGCGGAGCCGTCGGAGTTCCAGTAGTCCATGAACCACCGGTCGGAGCCCGGGGCGGTCGTCGCGGGCGACCCGGATCACGCCGTCGCCGCCGATCCCGGCCCGCCGGTCGCACAGGGCGCGGATCCGGTCGGGCGTCAGCTCGACCTCCGCCGGGACCAGCACGAAGTCGTTCTCGGTGCCGTGGCCCTTCCAGAAGGGGTGGTCAGCCATAGAGGCCCTGCTCGTACGACGGGCCGTAGTAGGCGTCGAGCTCATCGAGGGTCCGGTCGTCGGCCTCGACCGTGGCCGCGACCACCGCGCGGCGCGCGACCGCCGCCTCGGGGTCCCAGGTCTCCGGCTTCCAGAGGCCCGAGCGCAGGAACGCCTTGGCGCAGTGGAAGAAGACCTCCTCGATCTCGACCACCACCGCCAGCAGCGGTCGGTGCCCCTTGACGACCATCTCGTCGAAGAACGGCGCATCGCTGACCAGCCGGGCGCGGCCGTTGAGGCGCAACGTGTCGCCGCGGCCGGGGATCAGGAAGTCCAGCCCGACGAAGGGGTTGGCCAGGATGTTGCGGTAGCCGTCGGCGCGGCGGTTGCCCGGCCGTTCGGCGAGCGCGATCGTGCGCGGGTCGATCACGTGGACCAGCTGCCCGGCCGGGTCACCCTTCGGTGACGCGTCGCAGCGGCCGTCGGCGTCCGCGGTCGCCATCACGCAGAACGGCGCGGCCGAGAGCCAGGCGACGTCGACGTCGAGCAGCGAGTCGCGTCCCTTGTCGCGGGCGCGATCGGAGGGGACGCCGAGCAGCGCCACCAGGTCGTCGGCGGTGCTGATCTCGGTCCACGTGGTGCTCACGGCTCCAGCGTAGGGGTCAGGTTGCGGCCCGGACGACCTCGTAGCGGGCGCAGGCGAAGTCGCGGTTGCGGGCCAGGTCGACCAGCGAGAGCTCGACGTGGCGCGGGAGGACCGGTGCGCCCGTGCCGATCGTGACCGGGGCGTACTGGAGCCACACCTCGTCGAGCAGCCCCGCGTCGTGGAACCGGCCCACCAGCTCGCCGCCCCCGACGATCCAGAGGTCCCGCCCGCCGGCGGCCACGGCCATCTCGGCGTGCACCGTCGCGACGTCGGCGTCGGTGAACCGGACCTGCTCGGACGGCGCGAAGTCGCGGTGGGTGAGCACCCAGGTCGGCTTCGGCGTCCAGCCGTCGGAGTCGTGGTCGAGGATCCACTGCCAGGTGTTGGCTCCCATCACGCAGGCGCCGACGCCGGCGCTGAACCCCTGGTAGCTCATCGGTCCGTCCTCGTCGATGTCGCGCGTCAGCAGCCACTCCAGGGAGTGGTCGGGCGTCGCGATGAAGCCGTCGAGCGTGCTGGCGGTGTAGTAGACGGTGCGGGTCATGGTCCGAGCGTGTCACCGACCACCGACTACTCGCCCGACCGCCGCGACCGCCAGGTCGACGAGGCCGGGGTCGTCGTACTGCAGCCACGTGATGCGGGGGTCCTTGCGGAACCACCCGTCCTGCCGTCGGGCGAACCGCCGGGTCGCCACCACGGTGCGCTCGCGCGCCTCCTCCAGCGACAGCTCGCCGGCGAGGTGGGCGGTCACCTCGCGGTAGCCGATCGCGCTGGCGGCGGTGCGCCCGAGAGGTCCCAGCCGCTGTACCTCGGCGACCAGTCCCGCCTCGAACATCGCGTCGACCCGCTGCCGGATCCGCCCGTCGAGGGTCGGCCGGTCGATGTCGAGCCCGACCTGGACGGTGTACGGGTCGGCGTACTCCAGCGTCGGCAGGGACGCGGAGTACGACCTGCCGGTGATCTCCCCGACCTCGAGGGCGCGGACGATCCGCCGGCCGTTGTCGACCAGGATCCGGGCGGCGGCCTCGGGGTCGCGCTCGGCCAACCGGGCGTGCAGCGCCGCCGGCCCGACCTCGGCGAGCTCGGCCTCCAGCCGCGACCGCACGGCCGGGTCGATCCCGGGGAACTCGAACCGGTCGAGCACGGCGCGCGTGTAGAGCGCCGAGCCCCCGACCAGCACCGGCACGACGTCACGCGCGCGCAGGTCGCCGATCACGGCTCGCGCCTCGGCCTGGAACTCCGCCACCGACACCGGGTCGGTCACGTCGTGGGTGTCGACGAGGTGGTGCGGGATGCCGCGCCGCTCGGCCACGGGCAGCTTGGCGGTACCGACGTCCATGCCCCGGTAGACCTGCATCGCGTCGGTGTTGACGACCTCGCCGCCGAGCCGCTCCGCGAGGTCGAGCGAGAGTCCGGTCTTTCCGGAGGCGGTCGCACCGACCAGCGCGACGATCGTTCGGGGCTCCGGCACGGGGCTAGTCTCGGCTGCATGAGTTTCCTCGACAAGTTCAAGGCCAAGGCGCAGAAGGCCGTGGACGACCACGGCGACAAGATCGCCCAGGGCATCGACAAGGCCGCGAAGGTCGCCGACCAGAAGACCAAGGGCAAGTACTCCGAGAAGATCGTCGGTGGCCAGGCGAAGGCCAAGGAGGCGCTGGACAAGCTGGACGGCAAGAACGACGGCGACGTGAAGTGACCCAGCCCGTCCCCGAGGAGTCCAACGAGGCGATCGACGTGACCGAGCCCGCCGCCGGGTGAGCACGACAGCGACCTGCCCGACGAGCGCGACACCGGCCACGACCCCGACCACGAGTCGGCCGCCGCCGAGAACGCCGAGTCCTCGGTCGACCAGCCGTCCGACGGCACCGCCTGATGCAGGAGCGGTTCGCCGTCGTCCCGGCGTCGTACGTCTTCCTGCTGCGCGAGGGCGCGACCGGCACCGAGGTGCTGCTGCAGCTGCGCCAGAACACCGGCTACATGGACGACCTGTGGGCGGCCGCCGCGGCCGGCCACGTCGAGCGCGGCGAGACGGCGTACGACGCGGCGCACCGCGAGGCGGCCGAGGAGCTCGGCATCGGCGGGCTCGACCTCCGCTTCGCATTCACGATGCAGCGGACCCGGCACGACCAGCCGATCGACGAGCGGGTCGACTTCTTCTTCACGACCACCACCTGGACGGGTGAGCCGCGGATCATGGAGCCGCGCAAGTGTGCTGACCTGCGGTGGTACCCGCTCGACGCCCTGCCCGACGCCGTCGTGCCGCACGAGGCACTGGCGCTGGAGTCCCTGGGTACGGGAGCGTCGTACCTGACGTTCGGATTCAGCGACAGCCTGGAGGGAGAACACGTATGAGCGAGGAGAAGCTGGGCCCCAAGCCCGACGCCGAGACCGAGCCGCCCGACCTGAACCCCGGGGGCGCGGACGCGATCAACGAGGACGCGCCGTTTGCGGGTGACGATCCCGAGCCCGTGGGCCGCGACCTCCACCCCGACCGGAACCCGCAGGTCGAGGACCACGTCCCGGACGAGATCTCCCAGCCCGAGGACAAGAAGCAGGAGGGCGAGGGCGACGGCGCCAGCGACCCCCACGTAGGAGGACCCGGCATGAGCGGCGACGAGCAGGACCGCGAGGGGGCCGAGCCCCGCGACATCCGCGACTCCCACCACGACGCCGCGGGCGACATGGGCGTGAGCAGCGAGCGGGAGGGCCCCACCGGCCCCGACCAGCACGGCACCGACGGCGTCCGCGACGTCACGACCGAGCGTCCCGACGACGAGGACTCCCCGCCCGAGCAGCGCCCCGGCGCCCCGGAGGAGAACCCGGACGGGATCGAGCCCAAGGCGGGCTACTCCCAGGCCGACCCCCGCTCGGGCTCCTACCGCCTCAGAGGCGGGTGACGTCGAGCGCGGTCTCGACGGCGCCGTCGGGGCCGGGCTCGACGAAGTAGGCGCCGGCGTCGCCGTCCTCGGCATACGCGCCGGCGAACTCGGTGCCGCGGTAGAGGATGCCCGCGCCGTCATCGGTGGCGTAGCCGGCCGGGAGGGTGCCGTCGGCGATCAGCCGGTGGTAGAGCGGACGGCGCTGCTCCTCGGAGTCGTAGTGCACGCCGTTGGAGAACGGGACGAGTGCCAGCCCGTTGGTGATCGGGCGCAGGTCGGGTCCGAAGGAGTCGGTGGTGCCACCGACGTGCCAGCAGAGCGAGCCGGCCGAGACGCCGGTCAGCACGACGCCGGCCTCCCACGCCGTGCGCATGGCGTCACCGACCCCGTGCAGCTCCCACATCGCCAGCAGCCCCGCGACGCTGCCGCCGAAGACCCAGACCACGTCCTGCTCGAGCAGGTGGGCGGTGATGTCCTCGACGTTGGGCATCAGGAACAGCTGGAGGTGGTTGCCGTGGAAGCCGGACTGCTGGCAGACGTCGTAGAAGGCCCGCGTGAACTCGGGGTTGTCGCCCCCGGCGGTCCCGACGAAGCAGACCCGCGGCGCCCGCCCCTCGACCCCCGCGAGGTCCACGGCCAGCTCGGTCAGGGGTCCCACTGACCAGTGGTGGCGACGTCCCGGGACGCAGGCCACCCGAGGTCGCCAGGATGGTCGGCGCATCGGCTGGCATGGACAGAACCCTAGTCCCGGCCGTAGCCAGACGGACCGACCAGCGTTTCGCGGTCGGCGCTCAGGCGGCGGCATGTCGGCACGGACGCTGATTGGTCCGTTCGACGACGGCGGCCCGGAGCACCACCTCCACCTCACAGGGGTGCAGGACCACGTCATCCCAGGTGAAACGGAGCACCAGCCAGCCGTTCACAGCGAACAGGTTGTAGCGACGCGCGTCCCGCGCCAACGCCTGGCGGTTGCCGTGCCAGGCGAAGGAATCGGCCTCGAGCACGATGCGGAGTCGCTCGTCGACGAGGTCCGGTCGGCCCAGGAAGGTCCCCGCAGCGCGCAGGGAGACCTGGGGCACGACGTCGAGCCCGGCCACGCCGTGGGCCACCGCGCGGAGTCCCGACTCGAAGGGGTTGGCCGCCCGGTCGTCCGCGAGTGCCGCCACCCGCCGCGCCGACGCCGACCCCGGGCCGCGCAGGTCGCGAGCCACCGCGCGCAGTCGGTCCGGCGAGAACCCGTCGCGCAGCGCCGAGTCGGCCACCGCCAGCGCTTCGGCGAACGGGCCCCGCAGGCAGTCGGCGAGCGTGCGCTCGGGGGAGGTGGCGATGCCACACATGTCGTCGGGACCCAGACGTGGCCACCTGATGTCGACACCGGCCGCGTCCACCTGACGCCTCGTCCGCGGCACGGCCACCTGTGGCCTGGCCGGCGGACGCAGCACGGGCCACCCGTGGTGCAAGGCAGCGCTTGTGCCCACCAGGACACCCGTCAGCCGATGCGCAGCCCGGACGGCGTCGTCGACCGCGGCACGTGAGGTCGCCGCGATGAGGGTGCCGCGGGTGGCGACGCCACCCCACTGCTCCAACACCTCCGTGACCGACACCCCGACAGCATCACCCGCGCCGGCGATCCGCGCGGAGTGTCATCCACAGGTAGGGGCGTCCGGCAAAGGCGCCGGTACGCCGAGGGCGGGCATGCCCAGCCCGACCGCGCCGGCGGCGGCAGCTGGAGCGGCCGTGCGGGCCTCCCAGGCGTCGCCGGAGCGGGTACGCCGGACGCCGCGGACCGGTCCGTCGGCGACCAGGTGGTGCGGCGCGGCGTAGGAGATGTCGACGGTGACGACGTCGCCGGGCCGGACGCCGGTGTCGGCGGGCGGGGTGAAGTGGACCAGCCGGTTGTCGGGGCCACGACCGGAGAGCCGGTGGGTGGCGGCGTCCTTGCGCCCCTCGCCCTCGGCGACCAGCAGCTCGACGGTGCGGCCGACCAGGGTCTGGTTCTCCTCCCAGGCGATGTCGTTGACGAGCGCGGCCAGCCGCTCGTAGCGCTTCTGGACGACGTCGCGCGGCACCTCCTCCATCGTGGCGGCGGGCGTGCCCGGTCGCGGGGAGTAGATGAACGTGAACGCGCCGGAGAACCGGGCGGCGCGCACGACGTCCATCGTCGCCTCGAAGTCCTCCTCGGTCTCGCCCGGGAAGCCGACGATGATGTCGGTGGTGATCGCGGCGTCGGGCATCGCGGCCCGGACCCGCTCGATGATGCCGAGGTACTTCGCCTGCCGGTAGGACCGGCGCATGTCCTTGAGCACCTTGTCCGAGCCCGACTGCAGGGGCATGTGCAGCGAGGGCATCACGTTCGGCGTCTGCGCCATCGCCTCGATCACGTCGTCGGTGAACTCCGCCGGGTGGGGCGAGGTGAACCGCACCCGCTCCAGCCCCTCGACCTCGCCGCACGCGCGGAGCAGCTTGGAGAACGCCTGGCGGTCGCCGAACTCAACGCCGTAGGCGTTCACGTTCTGGCCCAGCAGGGTCACCTCGGAGACGCCCTCGGCGACCAGCGCCTCGATCTCGGCCAGGATCTCGCCGGGCCGGCGGTCCTTCTCCTTGCCGCGCAGCGCCGGGACGATGCAGAACGTGCAGGTGTTGTTGCACCCCACCGAGATCGAGACCCACGCGGCGTACGCCGACTCGCGCTTGGTCGGCAGCGTGGAGGGGAAGACGTCCAGCGACTCGAGGATCTCCACCTGCGCCTCCTCCTGGGACCGGGCGCGGTCGAGCAGGGCGGGCAGCGAGCCGATGTTGTGGGTGCCGAACACGACGTCGACGTACGGCGCCTTCTCGACGATGGTGGTGCGGTCCTTCTGCGCGAGGCAGCCGCCGACGGCGATCTGCATGCCGGGCGTACGGGCCTTGACGGGCGCGAGGTGGCTGAGGTTGCCGTAGAGCTTGTTGTCCGCGTTCTCCCGCACCGCGCAGGTGTTGAAGACGACCACGTCGGCCTGCTGGCCCTCGGGCGCGGCGGCGTAGCCCGCGCCCTCCAGCAGCCCGGTCAGCCGCTCGGAGTCGTGGACGTTCATCTGGCACCCGTAGGTGCGGACCTCGTACGTGCGTGCACTCATGACAGTCCTCAAGGGTACGGCGGGGTCCGGTTCGCCGGAGAATCGATCCGCCGCGGGTTAGGTTGCCGCCATGTCACCTGTGGACCGCCGCGCCCTGCTCCTCGCCGGTGCCGGCGTCGTGACCGTCGCGCCGCTCGCCGTCTTCGCCCCCGCCGAGGCCGGGAGGACCAGGACCACGGTCTTCCGGGGCGAGTTCACGAGCCCGGACACCCCGGACTGGCACTACCTGCCGTTCCGGGTGCCCCGCGGGGTCCGGAAGATCTCGGTGAATTACCGGTACGAGCCGACCGACACCGGCATCGGCATCACCAACAACGTCGTCGACATCGGGATCTTCGACCCGTCGGGTCACGGGCTCGGCGACGCCGCGGGCTTCCGCGGCTGGTCCGGCGGCGCGCGGCGGAGCTTCGACCTCACCCGCAAGCGGGCGACGCCGGGCTACCTGCCCGGCCCGATCACGCCGGGCGTCTGGAACATCGCGCTCGGGCCCTACCTGATCACGCCTCCGGGGACGCCGTGGAAGGTCGTCGTCACGCTGCACTTCGGCGACCGGGGCAAGGACTTCGTCCCGGCGCCGGCGCCGACCGAGGTGGCCGGGACGGGGCCGGGTTGGTACCGCGCCGACCTGCACACCCACACCTTCCACTCCGACGGCTCCCGCAGCCGCCGCGACCTGGCCGAGTCGGCCCGGGCTGCGGGGCTCGACGTCCTCGGCTCGTCCGAGCACAACACGAGCTCGGCGACGCTCTCGTGGGCCCGGCACGCGCCCGACGACCTGCTCGTCGTCTCCGGCGAGGAGGTCACGACCCGGGCCGGCCACTGGCTCGCGACGGGGATCCCGGCCGGGACCTGGATCGACTGGCGCTACCGGCCCGAGGACGGCGACCTCGCGACCTTCGTCCAGCAGGTCTCCGACCTCGGGGGCGCGGCGATCATCTGCCACCCCTACAACCCGGTGCCGAGCATCCGCTGGGGCTTCGGCACCGACTGGAGCCCGATGCACGCGGTCGAGCTCTGGAACGGTCCGTGGAGCTTCGACGACCAGCTGACGGTCACGAACTGGGACAAGCTGCTCCGGCAGGGGCGGTTCGTCCCCGGCGTCGGCTCGTCGGACTCCCACAACAGCAGCCAGACCGTCGGACTGGCCCAGTCGGTGCTGCGGCTGGGGTCGGTGTCGACGGCTGAGGTCGTGGCGGCGGTCAAGGGCGGGCACGCCTGGATCGCGGAGTCCTCGGACGTCGACCTGGCGTTCACCGCGACCTCCGGCGCCTCCAGCGCCTCGTGCGGCGACACCCTCACCGCGGCCGCGGACGACCTCGTCACCGTGACCATGAGCGCCTCCGGCGTACCGGGGTGCCTGGGTCAGCTGATCGGCCCGACCGGCGTCCTGGCCGGCGCGCTCGCCGTCGGCGACGACCTCACGGTCTCGGTGGAGCTGCCGGCGTCGGCGCTGGCCTACGTCCGCGGAGAGGTACGGCGCCCGGGGACCGCCTCGGTCGACCCGATGTCCAGCCTGACGTCGCTGCCGATGGTGGCGCTGACCAACCCGGCGTTCGTCAGCGTGCCGGCCGCGGGGTGACCCAGAGCCGGATCTCGCCCTCGATGACGGCCACGCCGTCGTCGCGGACCCCCCGGACCCGCACCAGGACGTCGCCGCCCTCGTCGGGCAGGGCCTCGGCGGTCCACTGGTCCGGGTCGGTCTCGGCGGTGCAGGTGATGTCGCTGGTGGCCTTGGCGGTGTAGGCGACCGTCATCCCCTTCGGGATCCACCGCTTGTCGGCGGGGATCGTCGCCTCGGCGAGCGCACCCATCGCCGCCTCCAGCCCGTTGCACAGCGCGATCGCGTGGACGGTGCCGAGGTGGTTGTGGACCGCCCGGCGCTTCGGGATCACCAGGGACGCCCGGTGGGGGCGGATCTCGGTGAAGCGCGGCTTGATCGTCGCGAAGTACGGCGCCCTGCGGGCGAACGCGACCGAGAACAGCCGACTGCCCTGCGGCAGCCTGGTCATGGTGGTCCAGAGGGTCAGCACGGAGGGCATGACCCTACATTACCCGTCGGTAACCGCACCCTGCTGCTGGTCCGCCACCTGGCGGTGCACGTCCTCCATGTCGAGGCCCTTCACCGCGGCGATCAGCTCCTCGAGGGCGGGAGCGGGCAGGGCGCCGGCCTGGGAGAAGACGAGCACACCCTCGCGGAACGCCATCAGCGTGGGGATCGAGCTGATGCCCGCCGCCGAGGAGAGCTGCTGCTCCTCCTCGGTGTTGACCGAGCCGAAGACCACGTCGTCATGACGCTCGGAGGCGTCCTCGTAGACAGGGGCGAACTGGCGGCACGGGCCGCACCAGCTCGCCCAGAAGTCGACCAGGACGATGTCGTTGCCGGTCACGGTCTCGTCGAGGTTCGCGGCAGTGATCTCGATGGTGGACATGTCAGGTCAACCGGTCCCCCGGACGCACTATTCCGGCGGGGCGCTACGCCCGGTGGCCGGGGAGCCTCACCGGACCTGTCCCACGGCGAAGATCCGGCGGAAGGGCATCACGACACCGTGGCCGGTGTCCGGGTACGCCGCGCGCAGCCGCGACTTGAACTCCGCCTCGAACCCGGGCCGGAGGTCGTCGGGCAGCGCCTGCAGGGTGGGCCGCGCGCCGGTGCCGGAGATCCAGGCGAAGACCGGGTCCTCACCGGTCAGCACGTGCAGGTAGGTCGTCTCCCAGACGTCGGCCTCGCAGCCGGCCTCGGCCAGTGCCTGCAGGTAGACCGCGGGCTCGTGGCTGGACGGCGCCGCGACGCCGCGGGTGTGGGCGGCGTACGGCTCCTCGGCGGCGAGCTCGCCACGGATCGTGTGGGCCGGCTCCCCGAAGTTGCCCGGCACCTGGAAGGCGACGGCACCGCCCGGGCGCACCCGCTCGACCAGCCGCGGCACGAGCTCGAGGTGGTCCGGGAGCCACTGGAGGGTGGCGTTCGAGACCAGCACGTCGACCGCCAGGCCGCGGTCGAGCCACTCGCGGAGGTCGGCCACCTCGAAGTCGACGCCGTCGACATCGCGACGGGCTGCCTCGATCATCTCGGGGCTGGCGTCGACGCCGGCCACCCGGGCATCGGGCCACCGGCCGGCCAGCAGCCGGGTGAGGTTGCCGGGTCCGCAGCCGAGGTCGACGACGTCGGCCGGGGCCGCGGACGGGACCCGCGCGAGCAGCTCGACGAACGGTCGACCCCGCAGGTCGGCGTAGGTCAGGTAGTGGTCGGCGTCCCAGGTGAACATGCTGGACACTATATCTTGACATCAAGATTCTTGACAACGGGTAGGGTGGCCACATGCGGGACGAGGTCGACGGACTCACCGAGGCGTGGGCGCGCGAACGTGCCGACCTCGACCTGGCCCCGGTGGCCGTGTTCAGCCGGATCACCCGGCTGGCCCGGCACCTCGACCTGGCCCGCCGCGACGCCTTCACCCGGCACGGCATCGAGTCCTGGGAGTTCGACGTCCTCGCCGCGCTGCGTCGGGCCGGGGCGCCGTACGAGCTGTCGCCGGGACGGCTGCTGCGCGAGACCCTGGTGACCAGCGGGACGATGACCAACCGGGTCGACCGGCTCGCCGCGCGGGGGTACGTCGAGCGCTACCCCGACCCCGGCGACCGCCGCGGCGTGATCGTGCGGCTCACCCCCGAGGGCAAGGCCGCCGTCGACGCGGCGTTCGAGGAGCTGCTGGCGGCCGAGAACGCGCTGCTCGCCGACCTCCCGGATCCCGACCGCGAGCGGCTCGCCGGCCTGCTGCGCACGCTCCTCGCGCCGTTCTCCTGAGTGGATCGCTCGAGCAGCGTCACTCGAGGAGCTCGGCGGCCTCCAGCCACTCCAGCTCCAGCTGCTCGCGCTCGGCGGCCAGCTCGGCCAGAGCGGCACCGATCGCCGCCAGCCGCTCGTAGTCGCTGGCTCGCCAGCGCGGCCTCGGCGTTCAGCTCGGCCTCGCGGGCGGTCACCCCTCGCAGCTGCTTGTCGACTCGCGCCATCGTCTTGCGGGCGACCCGGATCTCCTGACTACCGGGTTTCGACGCGCTCACGACGCTTCGTCCCTCAGCGTCGTCGCGCGCTCTACCTTCGCTCACCCACGGATCGCGCTCGTTCCTCGCACGCTCCTGCTCGCTCCGCCGCTCGAGATACTCGTCGACGCCGCGGGGGAGCATGGAGATCTGGCCGTCGCCGAGGAGGGCCCAGACGGTGTCGGTCACGCGCTCGAGGAAGTAGCGGTCGTGGGAGACGACGACGAGGGTGCCGGGCCAGCCGTCGAGGAAGTCCTCGAGGACGTTGAGGGTCTCGATGTCGAGGTCGTTGGTGGGCTCGTCGAGCAGCAGCACGTTCGGCTCGCTCAGCAGCAGCCGGAGCAGCTGGAAGCGGCGCCGCTCGCCGCCGGAGAGGTCGCCGATCCGCGCCGTGAGCCGGTCGCCGGTGAAGCCGAACCGCTCGAGCATCGCGCTGGCGCTCACGTCGGCGCCGTCGGCGGTCCGGGTCACCCGCTTGATCGACTCGACGGTCGCCAGGACCCGCCCCCCGGGGTCGAGGTCGTCGAGCTGCTGGGTGAGGTGCTGGAGCGCGATGGTGCGGCCGTGCTTGACGCGCCCGGCGTCGGGCGGGAGCTCGCCGGAGAGCAACGAGAGCACCGAGGTCTTGCCGGCGCCGTTGACGCCGACGATGCCGACCCGGTCGCCGGGGCCGAGCCGCCAGGTGGCGTGGCGCAGCAGCGACTTCTCCCCGCGGGACAGGTCGACGTCCTCGACGTCGAGGACGTCCTTGCCGAGCCGCTGGGTGGCGAACCTCTGGAGCTCCAGCCGGTCGCGCGGCGGGGGCTCGTCCTCGATCAGCACGGTGGCCGCGTCGATCCGGAACTTCGGCTTCGCCGTCCGCGCCGGGGCGCCCCGGCGCAGCCAGGCGAGCTCCTTGCGGACCAGGTTCTGCCGGCGCACCTCGGAGGCGGCGGACTGCCGCTGCCGCTCGGCCTTGGCCAGGACGAACGCGGCGTACCCGCCCTCGTAGGCGTCGACCTGGCCGTCGTGGACCTCCCACGTCCACTGGCAGACCGCGTCGAGGAACCAGCGGTCGTGGGTCACCACGACGAGGGCGGAGGGGCGCCCGGCGACGTGCTGGGCCAGCCAGGCGACGGCCTCGACGTCGAGGTGGTTGGTGGGTTCGTCGAGGACGACGAGGTCGTGGTCGCCGAGCAGCAGCGCGGCCAGCGCGCAGCGACGACGCTCGCCGCCGCTGAGCCCGACCACGGCCCGGTCGAGCTCGACGTCGGCGAGCAGCACCTCGACGATCTCGCGGGTGCGCGGGTCGGCGGCCCACTCGTGGTCGGCCCGCCCGGCCAGGACGGCCTCGCGCACGGAGTGGGTGTCGACGAGCTCGTCGCCCTGGTGGAGGAATCCGACGAGCAGGTCGCGTTGCCGCGAGACGCGGCCGCTGTCGACGGGCTCCAGGCCCGCCATCACCTCCAGCAGGGTGGTCTTGCCGTCGCCGTTGCGGCCCACGACGCCGATCCGCTGGCCGGCACCGATGCCGAGCGAGACCTCCGTCAGCAGCGGCCGGACGCCGTAGGACTTGGAGACCCGCTCGAGGTTCACGAGGTTGGCGACGGCGCTCATCGGCCCAACGCTCCCGTCACCGGGCCGCGGGCGGTCAGCACGACGTCGTAGGACGACCGCAGCGACGCGGCGACCTCCTCGGCGGCGGCCTCGTCGGCGCACAGGAAGACGCAGGTCGGGCCCGAGCCGCTGACCAGGCCGGCCAGCGCACCGGCGGCCTCCCCCGCCTCGAGCAGGGTGCCCAGGTCGGGACGCAGGTCGAGCGCGGCGGGCTGCAGGTCGTTGTGCAGGAGCGCCGCGACCTCGGCGACCGGGTCCTCGAGGAACTCCACCAGCCGGTACGGCGCCCGCGGCTCGGCCGGCGCACCGGGCGTCAGGTCGTCGAAGCGGCGGTAGACGGCGGGGGTGGCGAGGCCCTCCCCCGGCGACGGCACGACGACCCACCAGCGCGGGGACTCCACGCCGGGCAGCTGCTCGACCTGCTCGCCGCGGCCGGTGCCGAGCGCGTTGCGGCCCACCAGGGCGAACGGCACGTCGGAGCCGAGGTCGGCGGCCAGCCCGAAGAGCACGGCGTCACCGCTGTCGAGGTTCCACAGCCGGTCGAGGGCCACCAGGGTGGCCGCGGCGTCGGCGGAGCCGCCGGCCATGCCGCCGGCGACCGGGATGCCCTTGCGGACCTCGATGCAGGCAGCGCGCTCGACCTCGTGGTGCGCGGTCAGGAGCACGCCCGCCCGGACGGCGAGGTTGGAGTCGTCGAGAGGGACGCCCGACACGTCGACGCCCTCACCGGTGAACATCACCGACCACTCCTCGGCGTCGCTGACGGTGACCTCGTCGTAGAGGTCGACGGCGTGGTAGACGGTCATCAGCGGGTGGAAGCCGTCCTCGCGCGGGGCGCCGACGCCGAGGTGGAGGTTGATCTTGGCGGGCGCACGGACCGTGACCGTCACCGGGCGCGCTCCCCGGACAGCTCCCCGGACAGCTCCTCGGCGATCCGCACGAAGTCCCCCAGCGCCAGCGCCTCGCCGCGGGTCAGCGGCTCGATCCCGGCGCGCCCCAGCGCCGCCTCGGCGGCCTCCGACGAGCCGGCCAGCTCGCGCAGCGCACCGCGCAGTCCCTTGCGCCGGTGGGCGAAGGCGGCGTCGACGACCGCGAAGACGTCCTGGCGGGAGACCCGGGTCGTCGGCGGCTCTCGTCGAGTCCAGGCGACCAGCCCGGAGTCGACGTTGGGGGCCGGCCAGAAGACGGTCCGGCCGATGGCGCCGGCGCGCCGGACGTCGGCGTACCACGCGGCCTTGACCGACGGGACGCCGTACACCTTGGAGCCGGGGGCGGCGGCGAGCCGGTCGGCGACCTCGGCCTGCACCATCACCAGCCCCCGCTCGAGCGAGGGCAGCAGGGCCAGCAGGTGCAGCAGCACCGGCACCGACACGTTGTAGGGGAGGTTGGCGACGAGCGCGGTCGGGGCCGGGCCGGGCAGCTCGGTCACGCGCAGCGCATCGGCCAGCACGACCTCGCACCGGTCGGCCTGGTCGGGCGCGTGCTCGGCGATGGTGGCGGGCAGCCGCCCGGCGAGCAGTGGGTCGATCTCGACGGCGACCACGCGACCGGCGACCTCGAGCAGCGCGAGCGTCAGCGAGCCGAGGCCGGGGCCGACCTCGACGACGACGTCGTCGCCGGTGATGCCGGACTCGCGGACGATCCGGCGGACGGTGTTCGCGTCGATCACGAAGTTCTGGCCGCGCTGCTTGGTGGGACGCAGGTCCAGCTCGGCCGCCAGCGAACGAACCTCCGCCGGCCCGAGGAGTCTCGGACCGGCGGACGACGACGTCATGCGGGCAAGGCTAGCCACGCAGCTCGTGTGGTCACTGGGGCAGGCCCAGCGACTGCGAGCAGGCCGGCCAGGAGCCGTAGCCACCGGTGGCCGCGCGGACCTTCTCCGCGATCGCGATCTGGGTCTCGCGGGAGGCCTGGTGCGGGTAGCCCGAGCCGCCGTAGGACTGCCACGTGCACAGGTTGAACTGCAGCCCGCCGTAGTAGCCGTTGCCGGTGTTGATGGCCCAGTTGCCGCCGGACTCGCACTGCGCGAGCTGGTCCCACACGGTGCTGCCGGAGGAGAAGTCGGTGGTGGCCTCCTCCTTGGTGCCGACCGCGACGAGCGCGGACACCGGGGCGTCCAGCACGTCCTGGCGCAGCACCTTGCGGGCCACGAGCTCGCCGTTCCTGAAGGTGATCCGGTAGGTCACGTCGCGGCTGCCGTCCTGGCCGGAGCGCAGCACGTCGGTCTCGCCCTCGTACATCGAGCCGTCCGCGCGCTCGACGGTCTCGAAGTCGACGACCTCGCTCTTGAAGCGCTTGGTGACGACCCGGAAGTCGGTGAACACGACGGTGTCGCCGTCCTCGAGCTCGGCGTCGCCCCGCGGGGTGACCTTGTCGTGCTGGTCGACCTTGACCCCGACCTGCTCGAGCGCGTCCTCGGCGGTGAGCGCGGTGACCTCGCGGGTCACGGGCTTCTTGCCGGCGAGCTTCAGGGTCAGCGTCTTCTCGGTCACGACCTCGAGGCTGGCGCCGTCGCGGTCGATGCTGCCGCCGCGGGAGAGCGACAGGTCGGCACCGGCGAAGCGCATGCCGAGGTCGTCCAGCGCGCTGGCGACGTCGGTGGCGGTGGTCCAGTGCGTGGTGGTCTCACCGTCGACGCTCAGCTCGAGGGGGCGGCCGAAGCGGACGCTGATCGCGCTGCCGTCGGTGATCTCCTCGTCGGGGGCGGGGAGGACCTGGTCGTGCTCCCCGACGTCGACACCTTCGGACGCGAGCACGTCGACGACGGTGTCGCCGAGGACGACGACCTCGGTCTCCTGGCCGTCGAGGCTCAGGGTGACCGTGTTGCTCAGGGCGTTGTAGCCGTACGAGGTCCCGGCGAGGGCCAGGATCGCAGCGGTCACGAGGGTGACGAGGACTGCCTTGCTGTGGATCAGCCGCGCGAGGGCGCTGGGCTGCGTGCCGGGGTTCTGCACAATTCTCCGAACGTCGTACTCCCCGGGCCTCGGGGGCCGATACCCACCCCGGGCGCGCGGCACTCACCGGTGGGTGCGTGAGCGCGAAACGGGGGTTTTCGCGGGGCGGACGACAGGCGTCCACCCCTGGTACCGGCCTGTGAATCTGTCCCGATCCCGGCCAACAATCACAAAACGATAACGAGGAGGGGCGGTCACGACAAACCCACGAACGCACCGGGTGACGTGGCGCACACGCACTACCAGGCCCCGAACGCCGCCTCGGTGGTCGCGTCGATGGCCGCACAGAGCTCGCCGAGGTCCTCGCCGCGGACCTCCGCCATCGCCCGCACGGTGTGCGGGACGAGGTACGACGCGTTGGGTCGGCCGCGCCACGGCACGGGGGTCAGGTACGGCGCGTCGGTCTCGACGAGCAGCCGGTCGCCGGGGGTCACCACGAGCGCGTTGCGCAGCGCCGCGGCGTTCTTGAACGTGACCGTGCCGGCGAAGCTGAGGTGGGCGCCGCGGTCCAGGCAGGCCCTGCGCGAAGTCGGCGTCGCCGGAGAAGCAGTGCATGACCCAGCGGTCGGGCACCCCCTCGCTGTCCAAGACGCGCAGCACGTCGTCGTGGGCGTCCCGGTCGTGGATCACCAGGGTCTTGTCCAGCCGCTTGGCGAGGTCGACGTGCCAGCGGAAGCTCTCCTCCTGCGCGGCCCGGCCGTCCTCGCCGGTCCGGAAGTGGTCGAGCCCGGTCTCGCCGACCGCCCGCACCCGCTCGTGGGACCGGGCCAGCCGCTCGATCTCGTCGTACGCCGCCGCGAGCCCGCCCGCGGCCGCAAGCCGGGGAGCCTCGTTGGGGTGCAGTGCCACCCCCGCGACCACGGCGTCGTGCCGCTGCGCCGCCTCGACCGCCCACCGGGCGCCCGGGAGGTCGCAGCCGATCTGCACGATCCGGGTCACGTTCACCGCCGCCGCGGCCGCGATCGCCTCCTCGGTGGCCAGCCAGTCGCCGTCGGCGATGTCGAGGTGGCAGTGGTTGTCGACGACCGGGTGCGGCAGCGGCTCGGGTGCCGGCGGCCGCTCGCGGTCGCGCCGCGCCCCCGACCTCTCCTCTGTCGCGGCCCGCTCGCGGATCGGTCCGTCGGTCATGCGGCCCAGCCTAGGTGGGGGTCGGATCCGGATAGTCCGTGACGGAAATGTCGTCCGGACGGCCCCACGACGACATTTCCGTCACGGACTATCCCGAACCCCGCCCGACATGCACTGCGTCGTACACCTCGCGCTTGGGGACGCCGGCGAGTCGGGCGACCTGGAGGACGGCGTCCTTGCGGGAGGTGCCGGACGCCTCGAGGTCGGCGACGGCGGCGCGGTAGCTGTCGGGGTCGGCGGCGACGGAGGCGGTGGGGACGGCACCGGTCACCACGATCGTCACCTCGCCGCGCACGCCCTCCCCGGCCCAGGTGACGAGCGAGGCGAGGGGGCCGCGGCGTACTTCTTCGTGGGTCTTGGTGAGCTCGCGGCAGACCGCGGCCGCACGGTCGTCGCCGAACGCCGTGGCCATGGCGGCCAGCGCCGCGTGGGTGCGGTGGGGTGCCTCGAAGAAGACCATCGTCCGGTCCTCGGCGGCCAGCGACTCCAGCCGCCGCGCGCGCTCGCCCGCCTTGCGGGGCAGGAAGCCCTCGAAGCAGAACCGGTCGACCGGCAGGCCCGAGACCGCCAGCGCGGTGAGGACGGCACTGGGTCCGGGGACGGCGGTGACCAGGATGCCGGCCTCGACCGCGGCGACCACCAGCCGGTAGCCGGGGTCCGAGACGCTCGGCATCCCCGCGTCGGTCACCAGCAGCACCCGCTGGCCGGCCAGCAGCGCCTCGACCAGCGTGGGGGTCCGCGACTGCTCGTTGCCCTCGAAGTACGACACGACCCGACCGCCCACCTCGACGCCGAGGTCGGTGCACAGCCGCTTGAGCCGCCGGGTGTCCTCGGCGGCCACGACGTCGGCGCCGGCGAGCTCGGCGGCGAGCCGCGGCGGGGCGTCGCCGACCTGCCCGATCGGAGTTGCCGCCAGGACGAGGGTGCCGGTCATCCGCCGATCATCCCAGTCCCTTTCGAGGGCGCCGTCTACAGTCGACCACCATGAGCGCCCCGGTGCCCGAGCCGCGCGTCGCCGGGCTCTCCCGGACCGCTGCGGGCCGCGGCGTACCCCTCGCGGCCGACCGAGCGACCGGCCGCGCCACCGGCCGCCTCGGGCGCCTCGAGGACCCGCGCCTCGGGTGGATCGCGTCGCTCGCCGTGGCCCTGCTCGCGTTGCTGCTGCGGCTCTGGCACCTCGGCCGCCCCGACACCCTCGCCTTCGACGAGACCTACTACGCCAAGGACGCCTGGTCGCTGGTCAACCACGGCTACGTCCTGAAGTACATCGAGGACACCGACACGCTGATCATGAACGGCGACACCCGGGGCTTCTGGCAGACCGAGCCGTCGATGATCGTCCACCCCGAGGTCGGCAAGTGGCTGATCGGCGCCGGCGAGAAGCTGTTCGGCCTCGATCCGACCGGCTGGCGGATCGCCTCGGTGGTGGTCGGCGCGCTGATGGTCCTGGTGATGGTGCGGTTGGTACGCCGCCTCACCGGCTCGACCCTGCTCGGCTGCGTGGCCGGCCTCCTGCTCAGCTTCGACGGGATGCACTTCGTGCTCTCGCGGCTGGCCCTGCTCGACATCTTCGTCGCGTTCTTCACCCTCTGCGCGGTGCACTGCGTGGTCGCCGACCGGCAGTGGTTCCGGGCCCGGCTCGCCGACCGCCTCCCCGACGGCCGCGCGACCGGCTGGGGTCCGGTCCGCGGGCTGCTCTGGCGCCCGTGGCTCTTCGCCGGCGGGGTCAGCTTCGGTCTCGCGGTCGGCACCAAGTGGAGCGCGCTCTACGTGCTCGCCGCCTTCGGCCTCCTGGCCTGGCTGTGGAGCGCCGGCGCGCGCCGCTCCTTCGGGGTCGGCTGGCCCCTGCTCCGCTCGGCCCTGGTCGACGGCGTCCCGGCCTTCGTCCACCTCGTCCTGGTCGGCTTCGTCGTCTACGTCGCCACCTGGACCGGGTGGCTGATGCACGCCGACCAGTACGAGGAGCACCTGTCGAACACCTCGTACACGCAGTACGACGGTGGCACGCAGTGGCCGACCGCGACCGAGCCGGACGCCTCCGGCCTCGGGGAGGTGATCCAGTCGCTGCGGTCGCTGGCGCACTACCACCGCGACGTCTACGACTTCCACACCCACTTCCTCGACGACTCCGACCACACCTACGAGTCGCAGCCCAGCGGCTGGCTGTTCCTCAACCGACCGGTCGGGGTGGCCGTGGACACCGACATCGCCCCCGGCACGCAGGGCTGTACGGCGCCCGCCGACTCCGACTGCCTCCGGCAGGTGCTGCTGCTGGGGACCCCGGCCCTCTGGTGGGGCTCGATCCTGGCGCTGCTCGCCTCGGCGGTGCTGTGGATCGGGCAGCGGGACTGGCGCTTCGGGGTCCCCGTGATCGGGACCGTGGTGACCTGGCTGCCGTGGCTGGCCAACGACGACCGGCCGATCTTCCTGTTCTACGCGATCATGTGCGTGCCGTTCATGGTGATCGCCTCGACCCTGGTGATGGGGAAGCTGATCGGGCACGCGCGCGCGCCGAGCCCCCGCCGGACGGTCGGGGTGGTGGTCGCCGGGTCGTTCTTCGTGCTGGTGCTGCTCAACTTCGCGTGGTTCTGGCCGATCTACACCAACCAGCTGCTGCCGCACTCCGACTGGGTGGACCGGATCTGGTTCGCTCGCTGGATCTGATCACCAGCCGAAGAACGGCGTCGCCGGCTTCGGCGGGTTCGTGGGCCCGTCGGCCGGCTCGTCGAGCGAGGCGCCGGCCGCGACCGCGAGCTCGCGCAGCCGATCCTGGATGTCGCGGACGTTGCCGGGCTGGTCGATCCGGGTCTCGGCCATGTTCAGCACCAGCGTGCGCCGACCACGCGACTGCACCCACACGGTCCGGGCGCGGCTGCTGCCGATCGCCAGCACCTCCGAGAGCGGCACCCGTTTGCGCACCAGCCGGCCCTGCGCGACGAGCGTGTCGCCGGTGACCCGGATGCCGCGCCAGAACTCCGCGGTCCCCCACAGCCCGATCGCGGCGAACAGCAGCGACACCGGCTCCAGCCCGGAGGCGAAGGAGACCAGGCCGAGCGCGAGCAGGAACGCCGCGGGCCAGCGCTGGACGCGCTGCCAGGCGGGCGGCTTGGCGATGAGAGTCGTGATCTGCTCGTCCATGTGCCCGAAGATTAGATGCAACCGGTCACCGGTCCCACGCGTACCCACCACGAGACCGTCCCGCGAGGTACGGCCCGTCCGAGGAAGGGGGAAGCGATGGAAGCCGCCGAGTTCGACGACTTCTACGCCGCGTCGTACCCACGCGTGGTGAACCAGGTGCACGCCATGATCGGCGATCGCGAGGAGGCGCGCGACTGCGTGCAGGAGGCGTTCGTCAAGGCCTGGTCCCGCCGCTCGCAGCTCGACGCGACCGGCTCGCCCGAGGCGTGGGTCCGGGTCGCGGCGTACCGGCTGGCGGTGAGCCGCTGGCGGCGCACCCGCCTGGCCCGTCGTACGCCGGACCGGGCGCTGCAACCCGCGGCGTCGACACGTCCGGTCGACGAGGCCCGGGTCGCCCTGGTCGCCGCGCTCCAGCGACTGCCCGAGGACCAGCGCCGCGCGCTGGTGCTCCACCACCTCTGCGACCTGCCCGTCGCCGAGGTCGCGGCCGAGGTCGGCGCCCCCGTCGGCACCGTCAAGGCGCGACTCTCCCGTGGCCGCACCGCCCTGCACGACCTGATGACCGAAGGAGTCGGCCATGTCTGACCTGTTCTCGCCCCTGCGCACGCCAGGTGCCGAGCCGCTCCCCGCCACCCCCGCCGAGATCCGGCAGCGCGGCGACCGGGCCCGCCGACGCCGCTCCGCCCTCGTCGCCGGTGGCGCCGCCCTGGCCGTGGCCGCCGTCGCCTCCGGGGCGCTGCTGCTCGGCCCCGACGGCGGCGCCGATCCCCAGCCCGCGCCGGCGCCCACACGGACCGACGCGCCGGAGTCCCCGGACGCGTCGGAGACCTCCGACACCCCGGTGGTCCCGGACACGATCCCCGCTGACTTCCCACTGGCGGTCGGCATGATCGAGGACCCCGACGAGGCGAACGCCGACCCGTGGCTGGGCGACATCGACTACTGCGGCGCGAGCAGCTCGATGGCCGACACCGCCGTCGACGACCGGTTCGCCCAGACGCTGGTCCCGGGCGACAACCAGTTCCGCAGCCTCGAGCTGTTCGCGAGCGCGCGGGAGGCGAAGGCGCGTGCCCTCGACCACGTCGGGAAGTTCCGGTCCTGCCCGCAGTTCACGACCGAGGTCGGGAGCGTGGCCCGCACCGAGGTCGGCGAGAGCGGCCTGGGCGACCAGGGGTGGACCGTGACCCGGGACTTCACGAGCAACGGGAAGCCGCAGTTCGGCCAGGAGGTCTACCAGGTCGTGCGGTCGGGCAATGCCCTGCTGATCACGCGGCGCTCCAACGAGGGGCCGGGGTCGACCGACCCGGAAAGGTTCCGGCTCTTCGCCCTGCACGACACGGAGTCGGTCATGGACCTGGTGGGGGCCATGTGCCCGTGGTCCGAGGAGGGCTGCGTCGGCGGCTGACCGTCAGGCGGTCTGCTCCCGCGGCACGTCCAGCGGGGGCACACCGCCGAGCCCGCGCCGGTAGCGCACGTGCTCGGCGAACTCCTCCAGCACGGCGTACAGCGTCGCGCGGGCACGCCAGGACAGCGGCTCGGCACCCTCGCGCCAGCTCTCGCCGAAGGAGACCCAGACCACGACCCACGCGGCGGCGAGATCCCACTCGCCACGGCGGGCCTCCAGCATCCGCCGCCGCATCTGGAACGCCTGCCGCGGCCCGTCGTCGCACTGCGGGGCGGTCGCGACCGGCCACAGCCACAGGTCGAGGGACATCAGCTCCACCTCGAGCTCCACCAGCACGGCAGGGTCGACCAGCACGGTCGCCACGTTCTCGTGTGGTGCACGGAGCATGGAGGTACGGTCACCCGCCGCCCCGCCCGGGGTCAAGGGCATGATCTCTCCGTGACCCACCCACTCCTCGGCGTCCGGTTCGAGTCCGCCGGCAGCACCCGACCGGTGGCGCTCTCCCGCCCGGACCCGCTCGACGCCGCCGTGGCGCCGTACCTCGCGATCGAGGTGGAACCCGAGGTGCCCGCGGGGCCGGTCGAGCTCGCGCTGACGAGCGGGACCGACCGGCTGGCGGTGCGGTACGACGCGGAGGGGTTCTCCCTCGCGGTCACCAGCGGCGACGAGACCACCGACCACCGCAGTCGTCGGGCCGGCCGCCCGGACGGTCCGGTGGACCGGGTCGCGCTGACCCTCACCGGCACCCGGCTGGCCGTGCACGGCCACGAGTCGGATGGCTGGGTCGTCCGCGGGGTGGTCGACCTGCGCGACCGGATCGGCACCCACGACGAGGAGTGGCTGGCCGACGTGGCGGCCGAGGGTGGTGAGCTGCACGGTTTCGGCCAGCTCGGGCTGCGCGACGTCCGGCTGGTGACCCACGCGGACGGGTCGGCGTACCGACGGGGGCGCGAGGTGCTGCTCACCGCGACCAGCGCCGGACCCGGCTTCTTCGACACCGCGCACACCTCGGTGTGGAGCCTGGACCCCGACCGGCTGGAGCTGGCCCACCTCAGCGACGTGTTCTTCCGGCGACCCGACCAGGCCGGGGTGTACGGCGACCACGCCAGCCACCTCCTCCGGGTCTCCGACGAGCGGGGCGAGCGCTGGCTGCTCGCGACCAGCACGTGGGGCGACTTCGACCTCCACCGCAAGGACGCCTCCGTCGCCGCGACGCTGGCCGAGACCGACGCGGACCTGCTGAGCGGCCGGCACCTGCTCGACACCCGGCCGCTGTCGCTGCCGACGACCGGCCTCACCTCGGTCGGCGTCTGGGACCCGCACCTGGTGCGCACCCAGGACGGCTGGCTGGCGACGTACGTCTCGGCGCGGAAGTTCTTCCGGTTCCACCCGGTCGTCGCCGGCGGACCCGACCTCGACTCGCTCGCGTTCCGCGGCGCGGCCGGTCACCTCAGGGAGACCGAGGGGCCCACGCTGCACCGGGCGGGTGAGGGATGGGTCGTGCTCGCCAGCGACGGCCTCGCCCGCCGCTACCCGGTGCTCGACCTCGACGCGGCCGTGACCGGCGAGCTCGACGCGCCGTACCCGACCAACATCCCCTGGCCCACGATCGTCGAGCACGACGACGGACTGCTGATGATCGGCTTCGACGGGGAGCCCGTCGGGGGCCGGCTCGTGGGCTACGGCAGCCACGGTGCGGTGCGTTTCGCCCGCGCCGTGACGCCTATGCACTAAATCCGTCCACATCGCTGGCGGTGCGGGTGTCCCGCGCGCAGACTCTGCCTAGCCCCGCTCGTCCGCCCCCGTGGCGAGCGGGGCTTCGCCATCCCCGAGCCGCTCGCTGAGGCCGTTGACCATCCCCCGGACCGTGAGCCAGTCGAACGCCTCACCCACCGTGCCGACCAGCCGGGGGTGCTTCACCGGTCCCACGCGCAGCCGCAGGTGGAGCCGGCTGCCCCGCGCGGTCGGTGACAGCGCGAGCACCCAGCTCACGGTCGCGCCCCCGCGACGGGACGAGTACACGATCAGGTCCGGCGCGCGGAGCTGTTCGACCGTGAAGGTCTCCTCGGCGCCACCCCAGTCGGGGATCACGTCGCCGACCGCGAGGCCCTGCCAGTGCGGGTCGACGTGCCGGAGCGCACGGCGGGACGGCGGGACGAGTCGCTCGACGGACGCGCGGAGGTACCAGCCGGCGCGGCGCTTGCCCAGCTGGACCAGCCACGGCCACACCACCTCCGGGGGCGCCGGGAGATCCGCGCCGCGGTCCATCACGACGTCGGGGTCACGGACCAGGTCGTCGCCCGGCAGCGGCCGCGCCCGCTCGGCCGGGGACGGCGTGACGATGCCCATGGCGTCGAGTCTCCCACCGACGAGGATCCCCGGACCTGCGCGAGGGCCGGCCCTCCCCGGGGGGATGACCGGCCCTCGTCGGGTCAGGAGCAGGTCAGCTCGCGACCGCGTCCTTGAACTTCGCGCCGGCCTTGAAGCCGGGGACCGTCGTCGCGGCGATGTCGATCGTCGCGCCGGTCTGCGGGTTGCGACCCTGACGGGCCGCGCGGTCGCGCGGCTCGAAGGTGCCGAAGCCCGGCAGCGTGACCTTGTCGCCACCGGCGACGGTGCTGACGATCGTGGAGAGCACTGCCTCGATCGCGCGGTCGGCGTCGGCGCCGCTCAGACCACTGGCCGCCACGACAGCGTCCTTCAGTTCTGCCTTGTTCATTCAAGACTCCTCTCGGTTCGTGGACCCTGATCCCCCGTGGGACAGGGCGCGTTCGTCACCCTAGTGGGAGTTGCCTCCCGGATTCCAAGCCGGGCCGCGGCAGCGCGCGGCGGATGCGGGACGCCGAGCCCACGGATTGCCCCGGATCGGACAGGAACGAATTCCGCAGAACGCCTACGCGGGCGTTCCGGCGCTGACACGATCCGCCCCATGACACTTCGCCGACACCTCCCCATCGCCGCCCTCTGCTGCGCCACCGTGGTCCTCTCCGTGGCGGGCGGCGCGACCGCCGCCGGCCTGATCACGGGCGCCGACATCGAGAACGGCACCCTCACCTCCGCCGACGTCAAGCACGGCACCCTCACCTCCGCCGACGTCATGAACGGCACCCTCACCCGCAAGGACATCGCGGCCCCGGCCAGGGCGGCGCTGCGCGGTGCCCAGGGCCCGGCCGGTGAGCCCGGTGCCCCCGGTGCGCCCGGTGCGCCCGGTGCGCCCGGTGCCGGCCTCGACGACTTCGGCTTCCACCAGGCGGTGGCCACGGCCGTGCCCGCCAACACCAACGACTTCATCGTCGAGGGCGACTGCCCCACCGGCCAGTCCATCATCGGCGCCTGGGCCTACTGGGCCACCGACAACTCGCCCCTGCAGGTCTCCGTCGGCTACATCAACGACACCACGATGGCCGCCGTCGCCTACAGCACCGGCATCGGCACCACGCAGAACGCCACGATCCAGTTCAGCTGCGCCACCATCCCGCAGCCCTCGGTGGCCAAGCGACAGATGCTCCCCAGCCTGCGCTGAGGACACCGCCCGGACACCACGAAGGCCCCTCACCGGCAGCATGCTGGTGGGGGGCCTCGTCGTGTCCGGCGTGAGGTGTCCGGCGTGAGGTGTCCGGCGCCAGGTGTCTGGTGGAGCTGAGGGGATTCGAACCCCTGACCTTCTCATTGCGAACGAGACGCGCTACCAACTGCGCCACAGCCCCAGCGGGGACAGACGGTAGCACCCGGGACAGGGCGGCTCCGAATCAGGCCGTGACCAGGTGACGCTCGAGCTCGTCCAAGGCCTTGGCGGCGTACCCGTTCCAGAACCGGGCGAACAGCGGGAGCCCGACACGGCCCAGCGGGAAGCGCGGGTGGACCTCCCAGCTCCACGTGATCCGGCACCCGTCGGCGCCGTCCGGGTCGACCTGCCAGCGACCCTCGATCAGGGTCGTCAGCGGCGCGAGCGGGCCCCGGAGATCGGTGATCCGGTAGGCGAAGGTGCGCGGCGGGTCGACCTCGGTGAGGGTCTCGCGCATCCGGCCACCGTCGGAGAGCACGATGGTGCGGGACTGGCCGACCTCGCTCCAGGTCGGCGGCGCGTCACGGACCTCCGTGACCGGAGGGATGATCGCGCGCCGGTGCGTGAACAGCCGCTCCAGCGGGAGCGGGAGGAGCACGGCGAACGCGTGCTCGTGATCGACGGCGTAGCCGCGCGACTCGGACAGCGAGGTGACGGCCATGCGTCACCGTAGCCGGTCAGGACCGGTCAGGAGCCGGTGGCGCGACGCTCCTGCTCGACCCGCGCGGCCTTGCGGGCCCGCTCGTCCTGATCGGCCTGGCGGGCGATGGCGGCATCACCCTCGGTCCGCCCGGAGGTCCACACGCCGGTCGAGTCGAGGTCGATGGTGCGGACGCTGCGCTCGGCGGCGGGCTTGGAGACGTAGGTCGGGAGCGTGACCGGCATCGGGTCCCAGAGGCTCGGGTCGGCGATCGCCGGGGTGGTGGAGGTGTCCTCCATCGGGTCGCCGCCGTCGGCCTCGCCGTCGGAGTCGAGCGAGGGCAGCTCCGCCCGGATCGCGGGGATCTCACCGGTGGCGGCCTCGTGCAGCCACGCGTCGACCTGGCGCAGCTCCTCGCCGCGCACCATCAGCCGGCAGGCCACCAGCCAGGCGACCAGCAGCGTGGCCGGGATCGCGACCCACACCCAGCCGATCATGGAGAACGCGGCGACACCGGCCGTGGCGGCCAGCCCGAGCAGGATCGTCCCGAGCACGCGGCGACGGCGGCGGGCGGCACGGTTGGCGGCCTCACGCGTCAGCGGGGCGGGCGGGGCGACCGCCTCCTCCGGCTCGCTGACGTGCTTGGTCGTCACGATCGGGGCGGACGGCGTCCGCCCCGGGCTCACGACCAGCCGGGCGTTGCGCCGGTTGACCGGCTCGCGCCGGGCGAGCACCCGCATCGTGTGCGAGAACCGGTCGACCGACCGGCTGCGCTGCGCGTCCTCGTGGTGCTGGAGCGCCTTCGGGATGAGGTAGACGGCCCACGCCACCGCAAGGGCCACGAAGATCAGGGCAGAGAGGTCGTCCACGTTGCCGAGCGTAGGAGTGGGGCGACGGCACACCCGGCACCGTGCAGGGTGTGTCGCGAAATCACTCGTGTGACTGGTGTGGTCTCTGCGTCGCGCCGAGCCGCGCCACCAGGCCCCCGGGGCACTCCTCGACGGTCACCGCGAAGATCCGGTGGTCGCGCCAGTCGCCGTCGATGTGGAGGAACCGGGGCGCCAGCCCGACCTCCCGCAGGTCGAGCTTCTCGACCACGCGCAGCGAGTTGGTGTTCTCCGGGCGGATGCAGACCTCGACCCGGTGCAGCCCGGCCGTGGTGAAGCAGTGGTCGATCGCCATCGCGACCGCGAGCGGCATCACCCCGCGCCCGGCGTACTGCTGGTCGAGCCAGTAGCCGACGGAGGCGAACTGCGCCGAGCCGCGCACGATGTTGTTGACCGTGAGCTGGCCGGCGAACCTGCCGCCGACCACGACGGCGAACGGGAAGGTCGAGCCCTGGCGGGACGACCGCTTCATCCGGCGCACCAGCGAGGAGTACGTCGAGGGCCGGTTGGCCGTGCCCGGCGGGACCGTGGCGTCCCAGGGACGCAACCAGTCGGCGTTGCGGCGGCGTGCGTCGCGCCAGGCGTCGCGGTCGGAGCGTTCGAGCGGGCGGAGGGTGACGTCACCGCACCGCAGGGTCACCGGCCAACCGACGCTCAATGGTCGCTCCCGACGATCTGCTCGACGGCGTGCACGAGGAGCGGCTCGAGCACGGCGAGGCCGTCCTTCACCCCACCTCGGGAGCCGGGGAGGTTGACCACGAGGCAGGTCCCGATCACGCCGGCCAACCCGCGCGAGAGCGCGGCGGTCGGGATGCCCTTGCCGACACCGGCGGCGCGGATGGACTCGGCGATGCCGGGCACCTCGCGATCCAGGACGGCCCGGGTCTGCTCGGGGGTCAGGTCGGTCGGGGTCAGCCCGGTGCCGCCGGTGGTGAGCACCACCCGGGCGCCACCCTCGGCGGCAGCCCGGATCGCCTCGCCGACCGGGGGGCCGTCCGGGACGACGACCGGTGGGTCGACCACGAAGCCGAGCCCCTGGAGGAAGTCCACGATGAGCGGTCCGGTCTCGTCGGCGTACACCCCGGCCGCGGCGCGGTTGGACGCGACGACGACCTCGGCACGCAGCCCGGTCACGCGGGGTCCTTGATCGATCGTGCCCGGTTCCAGTCGCCGGACTTGCCGCCGGTCTTGGACTCGACCCGGATGTCGGTGATGACGGCGCCCTTGTCGACCGCCTTGACCATGTCGACGACGGTGAGCGCGGCCACCGAGACGGCGGTCAGCGCCTCCATCTCGACGCCGGTGCGGTCGGTGGTGCGGACGGTCGCGGTGATCTCGACGGCGTCGTCGGCCAGCGCGAGGTCGACGGTCACGCCGGAGATCGCGAGCGGGTGGCACAGCGGGATCAGCGCGGGGGTCTGCTTGGCGCCCATGATGCCGGCGATCCGGGCCACCGCGAGCGCGTCGCCCTTCGGCACGCCCTCGCCACGCAGCAGCTCGAGCACCCGCGCGGAAACCAGGACCCGCCCGGTCGCCACGGCCTGGCGCGCGGTGGCGTCCTTGTCGCCGACGTCGACCATCCGGGCCGCGCCCGAGTCGTCGACGTGGGTCAGTCGGTCGGACATCAGAACTCCTCGTCCAGCGCGAGGACCTGCACCATCTCGCCGGCCGGGAGGCCGTTGCTGTCCTCGGGCACCACGATCAGCGCGTTGCTGTCGGCGAGCCCGCCGATCAGGTGCGACCCGGCGCCGCCGACCGGCGAGACCGTGGGCCCGCCCCGGCCGCGCTCGAACGTCCCGCGCAGGAACTGGCGCCTGCCCCGGGGCGAGGAGACCCCGTGGGTGAGTCGCGCGCGCGTCGTCGGGCGGGCGTACGGCGCCTTGCCCATCAGCTTGCGCAGCGCGGGCAGCACGAACATCTCGAAGGAGATGTACGACGAGACCGGGTTGCCCGGCAGGGTGAAGATCGGGATCCGGTCCTCACCGACCGTGCCGAAGCCCTGCGGCTTGCCGGGCTGCATCGCGACCGGGCCGAACCACACGCTCCCGAGCGGCTTCAGCGCCTCCTTCACGACATCGAAGTCGCCCTGCGACACCCCGCCGCTGGTGACCACGAGGTCTGCGCGGACGAGCTGGTCGTTGAGCGCGTCGAGGAACGCCCGCGGCTCGTCGGGGACGATCCCGACCCGGTAGGCGATCGCGCCGGCCCGCCGGGCGGAGGCGGCGAGCAGCCAGGAGTTGCCGTCGTAGATCGAGTCCGGGCCGAGCTCGGTGCCGGGCTCACGCAGCTCCGAGCCGGTCGAGAGGATGACCACCCGCGGCCGGGGCCGGGAGCGGACCGTGGCCCGCCCGACGCTCGCGAGCAGCCCGAGGTGGCGCGGCCCGAGGACGGTGCCCTCCTCGACCAGCAGGTCGCCGGCACTGACGTCCTCGCCGGTGGGCCGGACGTGCTGCCCGGGCTCGGGCGCCCGGGTGATCCGCACCTGGGCGACGCCGCGGTCGGTCCACTCGTAGGGGACGACCGAGTCGGCGCCGGCGGGGACCGGGGCGCCGGTCATGATCTTCGCGCAGGTGCCCGGGGACAGGGCGAGCAGCGTGGCCTGGCCGGCGCCGATCTCGCCGACGACGGGCAGGTGGACCGGGGCGTCGTCGCTCGCGGTGGCGACGTCGGCGTGCCGGACGGCGTACCCGTCCATGGCGGAGTTGTCGAAGGACGGCAGCGGGATCGAGGAGACGACGTCCTCGGCCGCGGCCAGGCCGAGCGTCTCCATCAGCGGTTGCGGGAACGAGCCGAGCGGCTCGATGGCGTCGAGGATCCGCGCCAGGTGGTCGTCGACCGCGATCGGGGCCGGGTCAGCCATCCGCGTCCCCGCCCGAGAGGACGGTGCCGGACTCGACGCGTTTCGCGCTGGACGCCTCGAGGTCGACCTCGCCCACGATGCGGACGTCGCGACCGAAGGTCCAGTCGCCCTCGACGGCCAGCCGGGTCGCCTCCTTCAGCGACGGCGCGCCCTCGGGGAACCGCTTGTCGAACTCGCCGACCAGCTTGTAGTGGTGGCTGTCGAGATCCACGAACGGGATCTCCTCCGTCATCTGGTCGAGCACGAAGTCCCGGCCGAGGTCGTAGACGTCCGAGCGCAGCACGAGCAGGTCGTTGGTGGTCTTCACCGGCACGAAGCGGTCCCGGCCGACCTCGATCGTCCGCGCCCCCTCGAACACCTCGATCGCGGCACCCATCGCGGTCTCGACCTGGATGACGTCGGGGGTGCTCGGGTCGCCGGGGTCGAGGTGCTTGAGGTTGCGGATCAGCGGGAGCCCGAGGATGCCGCCGCGGACGTCCAGCGCCTGCTTCATCGCCTCGAGGTCGAACCACAGGTTGTTGGTCGAGCAGTAGCGGTGGCGGTTCAGGTCGGCCAGCGCCGTCTGGTCCTCCTTCAGCGTCTGCGCGGACTCGCGGAGCACGATCCGGCCGTCCATCTTGCGGCGGGCGAAGTGGCCGCCCTTGCGGTCCGAGGCGGTACGGCGCACCGCCTCGATCGCGAACGGGGCACCCGACTCGGCGAACCAGCCGGCGACGCGGGCGTCCGGGGTGGCGCCGAGGTTGTCGGAGTTGGAGACGAAGACGTAGCGGTAACCGGCCTCGATCAGCCGGTCGAGCAGCCCGGTGCCGCGCATCGCCGTGTAGAGGTCACCGTGCCCGGGCGGGCACCACTCGAGGTCGGGGTCGGCGGGCCAGGAGACCGGCGACAGGTCCTTCGCCAGCAGCCTGGGTTCCTTGTTCTGCAGGAACTCCAGCGGGAGCCCGTCGACCCGGAGGCCGTCGTAGCGGGCCAGCGCGGCCATCGAGTCCTCGCTGGTGCGGAAGCTGTTCATGAAGATCAGCGGCAGCGTCACGTCGTACTGCTGGCGCAGGTGGAGCACCTGCCGGGCGATGATGTCGAGGAAGGACAGCCCCCGTCGTACGCAGAGCAGGGACTTGGCGCGGTCCATGCCCATGGAGGTGCCGAGGCCGCCGTTGAGCTTGACCACGACGGTCTTGGCGATCGCGGCGGCGGCGACGTCGTCGGCCACCTCGACGCCCTCGAGCGAGGGCATGTCGAGCGGCTCGATGGCCGACTCGGGGACCATCCCGGTCTCGCCGTGCTCGAGCAACCGGAAGTAGTGGGCGAAGGTCTCGATGGCCACCTCGTCCACGCCGGCGTCAGCCATCTTCTCGCGCGCGCGGCGCAACCCGGGGCTACCCATGCCTCGATCGTAGGCTGGTCCCGTGGACGTGCCACCACTACCCGCGAAGACCGCCCTCCGGGACCAGCTGACGGCTGCCCGTCGGGGCCTCCCGCTGGCCGGCCTGGGGGCCGCCGCGGAGGCGTTGCGCGATCACCTGCTGGCCGCTCCGGAGGTACGCCGGGCGGCGACCGTCGCGGCGTACGTCTCGATCTCGCGGGAGCCCGGCACCACGCTGCTGCTCGACGCGCTCCGGGCCGCCGGGAAGCGCGTGATCGTCCCCGTGGTGCTGCCCGACCTCGACCTGGACTGGGCCGTCTACGAGGACTCCACCTCGCTCGCGCCCGCCCGCCGCGGGCTGCTCGAGCCGGTCGGACCCCGGCTGGGGGTGGACGCGGTCGCGACCGCCGACGCGGTGCTCGTCCCCGGGATGGCGGTGTCGACGGACGGTCACCGGCTCGGTCAGGGCGGTGGCTGCTACGACCGGGCGCTGGCGCGGGTCCCGGTCGGGACGTTCACCTGCGTGCTCCTCCACGACGGCGAGGTCGGCCTCGAGGTCCCGGTCGAGCCGCACGACCGGCCGGTCACCCACGTGGTCACGCCCCGGCGGCGGCGTGGTCGCGCTCGGTCAGTAGTCGAACGTGGTCGCCGCGACCACGTCGGTGATCCGGCGCTCGTCGTCGCGGTAGAGCCGGACCCAGGCGCACCCGAACACGCCGTCGACCTGGTCGCCGACCATGACCACCCGGGAGGGCTGGCCGACGAGCTCGGCCGGTGGGTCTCCGGCACCGCACGCGAACTGGTCACCCCGGTCCCGTAGATCCGTGAGGTAGGTCCCGAACCTCTCGGTGTCGTCGAGCGCGCTGACCAGCAGGTCCAGCGGCGACCCCTCCCCCCAGTCACCGCTCGCAGCCTGCTCGGCGGTGAGGGTCGCGGTCACCTCGCCGTCGCGCCACAGACGCACCGTCGGGGCGAACGCGAGCCGGTTGTCCCGGAACCGCGCGAGGTCGAGGAGGGCGGTCGAGCAGGTCCCAGTCAGGAGCAACGCAGTAGGCCGTGGAGCCGGACCCTCCTGGACGGACGAGCCGGACCGTCGCCCCGGCTCGCAGCTGCTCCCCACCCGCGGGGTCGGACGAGACGACGCGGCCCTCGGGGAGGTCGCACTCGTTCTCGCCGGTGGTCCGGTAGGCGACGCTGAACCCGGCGCGCTCGAGAGTCATGGCCGCCTGCTCGGTCGTCATCAGGTAGGTCTGCGGGACCCGCACCGTCGACGCCGGTCCGACCGGCTCGAGCCGTGGCCGGTCCGGCTCCCCACCCGGGACCAGCAGCGGCAGCGCGACCAGCAGCCCGGCCACCACCACAGCGGCGGCGATCAGCGGCCACACCGGTCGGACGTCGTACGACGCCGGGCGGCGCGGGCGCCACGTCGACGGTCTCCGCGGCGGCGTGCAGCAACGTGCGGGCGCGGTCCTCGAGCTCGTTCATCCCTGGCTCCTCAGGCTCTCCTCGGCCGCCAGCGCGTGCAGCGCCCGGGCGGCCCGGCTCTTCACGGTCCCCGGCGCGAGGCCGAGCACCCGGGCGATGTCGGCCTCCGACAGGTCGGCGTAGTAGCGCAGCACCAGCACCTCGCGCTGGTCGGCCGGCATCCGTGCCAGCGCCGCGCGTACCGCCAGCCCGGTCGCGTGGTCGGGGTCGTCAGTGGCGGTGTCGGGGAGCCGGTCGGTCGGCGTCTCCCCGTGCCACCGACGGGAGCGGTCGTCGCGCAGCGCGTTGACCAGCACCCGGTAGACGTAGGCGTCGGGCCGGTCGGCCCGCTGCACCTTCCGCCAGTGGCGGAAGCAGCGCAGCAGCGCGGACTGCACCACGTCCTCGGCGTCCCGCTGCGGGCAGCCGAGCAGCACGGCGCTGCGCACCAGGGCGGTGCGTCGCGCGGCGACGTACTCCTCGTACTCCACCCGCCCCCCGTCGTCTGCTCGTCAGGACGACGGTACGACTGGCGAGGGCCCCGGTCCGGTTCCCGCGGGTCGGGATAGTCCGTACCGCAAATGTCGTGCCCACCGGCGTGATCACGACAGTTCTGTTAGGGACTATCGCCCTCAGCCGCGGGAACCAGCACCAGCACGTCCTCGCCCGCGGCCTCGACGGCGTCGCGACTGAAGGCCCACGGGAGGGTCTCGCCGGCGGCCCAGAGGTCGGTCTGGTCGGTGTAGTGGTCGGAGGCGGGGTGGCCGGAGACGCCGGTGAGGTTGATCCAGCGGGAGTCGTCCCAGTCGGCGAGGCTGACCACCATCCGCATCGACGGAGCGGCCGTGACGGTGTAGCCGTCGGTGGCGTCCCACGAGGTGGCGTCGACGATCGACCCGCCGCCGCCGACCTTCCAGCCGCCGCGGTTGAACAGCGCCTCGATCGGGGCGACCCCGGAGGTGCCGAGGGTCTGGTGCTCGAGCTCGAGCTGGTGGAGGTGGCCCCAGTCCCACTCCTCCACGTTGCGGGCCTCGATCCGGGTGAGCTCCTCGCGGGCGTCCAGCATCGCCTGCCGCACGATGTCGTCCCGCGTCTCGACCACGTCGTCGGTGGTGCGGTCGTCCCACCACGCGTTCTCCGGCTCGTCGACCAGACCCTCGACGGCCAGCATCCAGCGACCACCACCCGTGGGCCAGGCGTCCTCGGGGAGGTCGTCGTGGAAGGCCAGCCGGAGCAGGTTGCTCCACACCACGTTGTAGTACGCCGCGGCCGCGCTCTCCGACGGCTGGGTGAAGTCCCAGTCACGCAGCAGCGCCTGCCCCTCGGCGTAGTAGCCGGTGCCGAGGTCCTGCTCGAGCAGCAGCGGGACCAGCGCGGGCGCCATCGGGTTGCGGTCGTCGAGCTGGAGCTCGGTCATGTCGGCCACCGACAGCTGGCCACGGTCCTCGAGCAGCTGGCGGATCCGCTGGGCCCGGAAGCCCGCGTCCCAGTCGCGCCCGAGGAAGTAGGGGTAGTCCCGCTCGCCGATCACCTCCTGGTTGGCGGTGACGAGGAACCCCTCCTCGGGGTCGAGCACGTGCGGCAGGGCCTCGAACGGGACGTACTGGCCCGTCCAGTCCTCGGTCGAGCGCCAGCCCGCGGCCGGCAGGTAGCCGTCGTTGCCGGGCTCTCGGATCGGGATCCGCCCCGGCGCCTGGTAGCCGATGTGGCCCTCGCGGTCGGCGTACACGAGGTTCTGGCTGGGGACGTCGAAGGAGGCCGCGGCCTCGCGGAACTCGCCCCAGTCCGAGGCGGTGTTGAGCGCGAGGATCGCGTCGGCGGTGGGGGTCGGCTCCAGCGCCGTCCACGCCAGCGACACGGCGTACTCGCCCGTCGCCGGCGTCGGCTGGTCCGGCCGCGCCAGCTCGCCGATCTCGGTGAACTCGTCCGAGACGTCGGACAGCAGCGGTCCGTGGCTGGTCGAGCGCACGCGGAAGGTCACGTCGTCGCCGTCTCGCACCTCGATCGTCTCGCTCCGCTGCCGCATCGGCTTGCGCTCGCCGGCGTGCAGCCACTCGTCGCCGTCCACCTTCTCGAGGTAGAGGTCGCTGACGTCGGGTCCGAGGTTGGTGAACCCCCAGGCGATGTCGGCGTTGTGGCCGATGATCACGCCCGGCACCCCGGAGAAGGTGAAGCCCGCGACGTCGAGCGGGCACTCCTCGGTCACGGTCCGGCAGTGCAGCCCCATCTGCATCCAGATCCCCGGGATCGAGGTGGACAGGTGCGGGTCGTTGGCCAGCAGCGGCTCCCCGGTCGTGGAGTGCTCGCCGTCCACGACCCAGCTGTTCGACCCGATCCCGTCGCCGCGGCCGATCAGCTCGGGGAGCCGGGCCAGACCGTCGCGGAGCCGGGTCAGGCTGCGCAACGCGCCCTGGTCGGCGGCGTACGCCGGGGCGCGGCGCGGCAGCCCGCCCGGACCACTCGCCTCCGGGTCGAAGACGCCGTCGACCACGGCGCCCTCGGACACGATCGGCGGGAAGCGCTGCTCGTCGTACTCGGGGTAGAGCCGGGCGACCTGCTCGGGACTGTTCTGCGACAGCGCCAGCACCCGGTCGATCTCGTCGGTCATGTTGCCCCGCAGGTCCCACGCCATCGCCTTGAACCACGCGAGCGAGTCGGCGGTCGTCCAGGGCTCGGGATCGTACTGGAGGCCGGTCGCACGGAGCACGGAGTACTCCAGCCCCAGCTCGGAGGAGGACCGCTCCTCCAGGTAGGCGTTCACCCCGTCGGCGTAGGCCTCGAACGCGTTGCGCGTGTCGGGGGACAGCAGCGGGACCTCCTGCTCAGCGACGTCACGCCAGCCCAGGGTCCGCACGAACATGTCGGTCTCGAGCGTCGTCTCGCCGAAGAGCTCCGAGAGCGTGCCCGAGGTGACGTGGCGGCGCACGTCCATCTCGTAGAAGCGCTCCTGCGCCTGCACGTAGCCCTGGGCCTTCATCAGGTCCGCCATCGTGTCGCCGTAGAGCTGCGGGATGCCGTGCTCGTCGCGCACCACGGTCACCGAGGAGTCCAGCCCGGCGACCGCGACCTCGCCGCCGGTCTGCGGCAGCGGCTGACGCGTGATCACCACGACCATCAGGACCGACACCACGAGGATCCCGACCAGGCCGACCACGACGTACGCCGTCACCCGCATCGGCGTGGGCAGCAGCCGGAAGATCTCGAACCGGGACGTCGTGGGGGTGGTGGGCTCGGAGGTCATGGCGTTGCCATTGTGCCGTACCATTGGCAGTCGCCCGGCAGGAGTGCCAGCCGGTGCGTCAGGTGATCGAACGACCCCCAGGACCCCTTGTGCCGACCTACCAGTACGCCTGCACCGAGTGCGGCCACGCCTTCGACCAGTTCCAGTCCTTCAGCGACGACGCGCTGACCGAGTGCCCTCGGTGCGCCGGTCGCCTGCGCAAGGTGTTCAACGCCGTCGGCGTCGTCTTCAAGGGCTCCGGCTTCTACCGCAACGACAGTCGGGGCGCCTCGACCACGAGCGAGAAGGCCGAGACGACGGGCGACACCAAGCCCGACTCGAAGTCCGACTCGAAGCCTGGCTCGACGACCGGGACTCGACGACCGGGACCACCTCCGAGAAGAAGTCCGGGAGCACCACCTCGAAGCCGGCCGAGAAGTCGTCGACGCCCTCCTCGACCTGACCCAGACCTGGACCCTGTGGAGAGCGTCCCCACGGGACGCCCGCTCCGCCTAGCGTCGTCGGGGTGACCACCGAGCCCCCCGACCTCCGGTCCCGGCTGCGCCGGGTGCGCCGCGTCGTACGCCGCCGGGTGCTGGCGCGGCGCCGGCTCCTCGCGGCGCTGTGCCTCGGTGCCGCCGCGTCCGCGACGGTGCACGCCGTCGCCGCTCCCCCGGTCCCGACGGTGGACGTGCTCGCGGCGGCCCACGACCTCCCGGCCGGCCACGAGCTCGTCGAGGGCGACCTGGTCCTGCGAGGACTCCCACCGGACGCGGTCCCGGAGGGTGTGCCCCGGACCGCCGTCGGCGAGACCCTGGCGTCCCCGGTCCGGGCCGGTGAGCCGATCACCGACGTCCGGCTGGTCGGCTCCGGCCTCGCCGCCGCCCACCCCGACCTCGCGACGTTGCCGGTGCGGCTCCCCGACGCCGGCCAGGCAGCCCTGCTCGACCCGGGCGACCGGATCGACCTGCTCGCCACCGACCCGCAGGCGGGCGGGAGCCGGGTCGTCGCGGCGGGGGCCCTGGTGCTCGCCGTACCGCGTGCCGATCCGGACGACGCCGCGGCCGGCAGCCCCACCGGCGCCCTCGTGGTGCTGGGCGTGGCGCCCACCGAGGTCCCGGCCGTGAGCGAGGCGGCCGTCAGGTGGTTCCTGAGCTGGTCGTGGAGCCGCTAGCGTGCGGAGCACATCTCAACAACAGTCTCCCGTCCCGGGGGACGGAGGAGGGACATGACGGGCTTCAAGAACTTCATCATGAAGGGGAATCTGGTCGAGCTCGCGGTCGCATTCATCATGGCGACAGCGTTCGCCGCGGTGGTCACCGCCACGGTGACGGTCATCATGGACATCATCGGCAAGGCCGGGGGCACGCCGAACTTCTCGACGTACACCCCGGGTGGAATCTCGGTGGGCGCGTGGCTCACCGCCCTGATCTCGTTCGTGATCCTGGCGGCGGTCGTCTACTTCATGATCGTGATGCCGTACACGAGGGCGCAGGAGAAGTTCTTCCCCAAGCCCGAAGCGGAGGCCGGCACCCCGGCCGACCTCATCGTGCTCGAGGAGATCCGGGACCTGCTGAAGGCGCAGGCGGGCCAGACGCCGCCGACCGTCTGACTCAGCCGCCGTGGTGGGGCGGCACCTGCGCACGCAGCCAGTCGTCGCCCCGCTCCTCCGCCTCACGACCCGAGCCGGGTTCGCGCTCGTCGCTGGTCGTGTCGGGGAGGGTGTCGCCGAAGATCGCGTCGAGCCGTGCCCGCCGCTGTGCCGGGGTGAGGTCCGCGTCCGGGGCCGGGGTCTCGCTCACGCGCAGAGCCCGTCTTCCTCGAGCCGCTGCTGGGCCTGGGCGATCTGCTCCGGCGTCCGGGGCTTCCTGCCCTCGCCCGGCAGGTTGCCCGCGCTGATCGAGTCGCTCGTGAAGACCTTGTCCAGCGGCTCGTCGTTCGCGATCTGCTTCCACATCCGGTCCGCCGAGTCCTCCCAGTAGACCCGGCCGGAGAACTCCGAGTCCGTCGGGTAGTAGGCGTTCGGGACCGTCAGGAACTTGATGCTGTCGAGCCCGATCCCCTGGAAGGTCACCCCGACCTTGGCGATCTTGATGACGCTCCCGAGGTCCTCGTCGACCGTCAGCGACTTGGTCGCCGCGTTGAGGAAGCCGACCAACCGGTCGACCCGGGCGAGGGTGCCGGCCGAGATGACCTTGTGCGCCATCGCCGCGATGAAGGCCTGTTGTCGCTTGATCCGGCCGATGTCGGACCCGTTGCCGAGGGTGTAGCGGGCGCGGACGTAGTTCAGCGCCTCGCGGCCGGAGATCTCGCGGGTGCCGGCCGGGATGTTGATGCCGTGCTCGGGGTCGACGATGTTCTCGGGGATGCACACCGGGACGCCGCCGATCGCGTCGACCATGTCCTCGAAGCCGGCGAAGTTGACCACCACGATGTGGTCGACGAAGACGCCGGTCTCCTCCTCGAACTGCTTGACCGTGCAGGTCGGCCCTCCGACGCCGAAGGCCTCGTTCCAGATGATGTCGTCGACCGGGGTGGTCGAGCCGCCGCCCTCGAGCTTGCAGGCGGGCCGGTCGACGATCGAGTCGCGGGGGATGCTCACGCCGTACGCACGCTCCCGGTCGGCCGAGAGGTGCATCAGGATCGTGGTGTCGGAGGCGTTGCCGCCGGCCTCGTTGTCCAGGGCACAGCCGTCGCAGTCGCGGGTGTCGGAGCCCATCACCAGGATGTTGAGCGGCTCCTGCGGCGCCTCGACCTGCACCTTCTCGGGTCGGTCGTCGCCGAGCAGGGTGTCGGTGTCGAGCACCGTGAGGTTTCCGCTGAGGTGGCGGATGAAGTAGACGAGGCCGAGACCCACCACCAGCGCCAGCACCAGCACGCTCGCGACCAGCACCTTGGCGATGGTGTGCTTCGTGCGGGTCTTGCCGCGGCGCTTGGGTCCCTCGTCGTCCTCGGAACCCGTCTCCAGGTCGCCCTCGGGGGGCTCGACAGGTTCGCTCATCAGTGGTGGTCCTCGAGGGAGGCGACGGGTGGCAGGTCCGAGAGTAGGGCTCCAATATCGCCCGACCGCCCTCTGAGACAAACTGGCGGCGGATCCGGGCCCCGCGGCGCGGGTCCACGGTGCGGCGTCCCAGGGCCACGGCGGCACACGCCGATCACGATGCCGCCGGCGAGGTCGACGACGAAGTGCCAGCCCAGGTAGATCGTGGCGACCATGGTGCCGGCGAGGTACACGCCCAGGACCGCGGTGGTTCGACGAAGGCCGTAGTAGCGGGCCATGAGCACGATCATGAGGACCACGGCGACGTGCAGGCTCGCGAAGGCAGCGATCTGCGCCGTCGCGTCGTGCGCGTGAGGCTCCTCCAGCAGCCGAGCCCGCTGCGCCAGGTAGTGCGCCTGCGTGTCCTGGGTCATCGTGCGCGACAGACCGGCGAAGTCGTCGGGTGCATGGCTGAACGGACCGAGCGAGGGAATGAGGTAGTAGGCGCCGACGCCCAGGATCCACACCCACATCGCGGAGGCGAGGTAGACGTATCCCTGCCGGATCCGGGCGGGGAGGGCCAGGGCAGCCACCAGGGCCACGGACACGACGGTCGAGAACGACACGTAGATCGCCGTCAGGACGTACGCCGCGACGTGCTGGCCGAGGAGGTCGTGCAGCAGCACGGCGGGACTGTGCCCGAGGAACAGCCAGCGGTCCCACCGCTCGAGCAGGTCGTCACGCGGTTCCTGGAAGACCACCCAGCTCTTCAGGTTGTGGTAGCAGAGGTACACGAGGTGGTAGGCCAGCAGGCCGGTCACGGCCAGGACGACGCGGCGTCGCGTCCAGCGGACGCGCAGCGCGTCGAGGGTCCCGCGCGACGTCCATCCCGGTCCCCGGGTCCGGACGGCGGCGTCCGCCACCGCGACCAGCACGAGCAGGACCACGGAGATCGCGAGGCGCCGGGGCAGCCAGGCCCCGTGCGGGTCCCTCATCGGGACGCCGACGAGGTGCGAGCCCACCGCCGTCGTGATCGCGAGGAGTCCGACGATCACCCAGACGCGGACCACCCACCAGCCACCCTCCTCCCCCGATGGCGCCCCGCTGGACCGGCTCAGCGCCGCGGGCGCGCTCACGGGGACTCCGGATCCTGGGCAACGCGGCGAGGGGTGACGAGGGAGGGAAGCCGGTGCGCGTTGCCGGTGCCCCACGCCGCGGTCCACACCGCGACCACCCCGATCGCCACCCCGCCGAACACGTCCAGCAGGTAGTGCCAGCCCAGGTAGATCGTGGCGAGGACGTTGAGGAGCAGGAACAGCCACAGGCCCACCTGGATCCACACCGGGCGCAGCCCGATCATCAGCGCGACCAGCGAGGCGGTGACCATGACGGACACGTGCAGCGAGGCGAAGGCCGCGATGGTCTGCAGCGCATCGGTCCCGAACGGGTCGGCGAGCATGTCGGTCCGGTCGGCCAGCCAGCCCTGGGCGATGTGCGTCACCTCCGTCTCCGGCAGGTCGGCGAACAGCTCGGGGTGGGCGTAGATCGGGCCGGTCGACGGCACCAGGTAGTAGACCGCCACCCCCAGCACCCAGTTGACGGCAATGGCGGTGACGTACCAGCTGGCCGTGGCGAGGTTGTCGGTCCAGAACAGGGCGATCACCAAGGACACGGTGAGGAACACGATCCACGCGACGTACGTGCCGGACATCAGGTGCGCGGTGACTCCGGTGCCCAGCAGGTCGTGCAGCACCGTGGCCGGATCGTGGCCGAGCGCCAGGTGGCGGTCGAGGCGCAGCAGGTCGTCGTCCAGCATGTGCGGGCGCACGAACGGGACGTAGCTCTTGAGGTTGCGGAAGCCGACATAGGCGACGTACCAGCTCCCCATGCCGATCAGGACGAGCCGCACCCGCGGGGCGTTCCAGCGCTCGCGCACCACCACCGGGAGCCGTGCCCGCCAGCCGACCAGTCCACCGCCGCCGCGCAGGCTGCGGGCAGCCACGTCGACCAGGAAGCAGGTGACGGCGAGCAGGGGCAGCCGCACGTACGACGGCCCTGCGGCGTCATCCGGGTCCCGGACCGGAAGGTGCTGGAACCTGGCGACCAGGACGGCAGCGCCGAACAGGCCGATGGCGAGCACCACTTGCAGGCCGTAGGCGCGGTACCACCCACGGACCTCGATGTCCGCGGCCGGTGTGGGGGCGGGCCTGCTGTCGTGCACGGGATTGATCTTGCCAGCGTGTCATGACCGCAGATCACGCCCGCCAGGGCGCGTCGGCCAGCGGCCGAGCCGTCACTAGACTGCGGCACGACGGTGTGCGCAGGCAATGGCGCACGTCCCGCCCCAGTAGCTCAGTGGATAGAGCAGCCGCCTCCTAAGCGAAAGGTCGCAGGTTCGACTCCTGCCTGGGGCACCCGAGGAATCGACAGCCGCTCGCTGGCGCTCGCTGCTCCACCACCTCTCGTGAGCACGGTGGTCGAGCCGCCCGAGCCCTCGGCGAGGGCGAGAGCTCGAGACCGCCCGACCCTCGAGCGACGAGGTGGTCGAGCCGCCCGAGCCCCTCGGCGAGGGCGAGAGTCGAGACCTCCGACCCACCACGACCGGAGGTCTCGACACCCGCTCGCTGGCGCTCGCTGCTCGACCACCTCCGAGCACGGTGGTCGAGCCGCCTGAGCCCTCGGCGAGCGAGAGTCGAGACCTCCGCGCCACGACCGGAGGTCTCGACACCCGCTCGCTGGCGCTCGCTGCTCGACCACCTCCCCAGAGCAACGAAAGGTGGTCGAGCCGCCTGAGCCCCTCGGCGAGGGCGAGAGTCGAGACCTCCGACCGCCACGACCGGAGGTCTCGACACCCGCTTGCTGACGCTCGCTGCTCGACCATCTCTACCCGGGCAGGTAGGCCCGGGAGGAATTGGAGCGGTGGACCCCAGCCCCCCGACTTGGGTCCACCGCCAATCGGCTCCCGTGAGCGCATCGGGTCCTGGTCCCGAGGAGGACGTAGCCCCACGCCCTCGCACTCGGGTTCCCCCTGTTGCCCCCACGGACCGCCCCAGAGGAGCAGCAGCCGTTCCGCCAGTGTTGCTGCTGGGTCCAGACCACACAAGGGCCAGACCCCGACACGCCGCACAATTTTACGATTCCACGACCTCGAACCGGATCCCGGCGGCCTGGAGCCGGTCGAGCAGCCGCTCCCCCATGGCCTGCGCCGGGGTGAGCTGTCCGGCGACGTGGGGGTTGTCGTCGAGGGCCAGGCAGAGCGCGGACTCCCCGAGCATCTTGGCGGTCTCGCCGTACCCCGGATCGCCACCGGAGACGCGGGTCCGGACCCGCTTCCCGCCGGCCTCGCCGACGAAGTCGACGGTGAACCAGGACTTCTCGCGCCGGGTCTCGTCCGGGCCCTGGCCGGGCTGGATGCGGCTGCCGAGCAGCCTGCGCAGTGGCGGGACCTGCGCGGCCACTCCGACGCCGGCCACGGTCGCGGCACCGGCGGCGGCGTAGCGGAGCGTCTTGGTGCCGGCGTGGTGGGAGTAGCGGAACTCCGGGCCGTACGACGCGAGCGCCGCGCCGCTGCGCGCGACGATCACCGGGTCGATGGTCGGCAGCGGCAGCAGCCAGTAGCCGAGGACCGGGTCGCGCCGCGGCCGGGTGCCGACGGCGCGGGAGGAGCGCCCCTCGGGCCGCTGCTCGACCGTGCGCCGCGCCCCGGACGCCTCCTTCATCTGCCGCGCCCGCGACATCGCGGTCAGCGCGGAGTGGAAGGTGCCACCGGAGACCATGCCTCCGGCGCGGACGACGCCGCGCAGCGTGATCGGGAGGTCGTCGGGCAGCCGCTGGACCGTGAAGAACGCACCGAGGTCGTGCGGGATCGAGTCGAAGCCGCAGGCGTGGACGATCCGGGCACCGGACGCCTGGGCGGTCGCCTGGTGCTCGACGTACATCCGGTCGACGAACTCGGGCTCGCCGGTGAGGTCGACGTAGCCGGTACCGGCGGCGGCGCACGCGGCGACCAGCGGGGCGCCGTACGGAGGTAGGGGCCGACGGTCGTCGCGACCACGGACGTCCGGGCCGCGACCGCGTCGAGCGCCGAGCGGTCGGCGGCATCCACGACGACCAGCTCGAGCACCCCGAGCGCCGGGTTCAGCGTCACCAGCCGCGCCCGTACCTCCTCCAGCCTGGTCAGCGAGCGGCCGGCGATCGCCCAGCGCAGCCCGTCCGGGGCGTGCTGGGCGAGGTAGTCGGCGGTGAGGCCACCGGTGAAGCCGGTGGCTCCGAACAGGACGATGTCCAGTCACGGTCGAGGTCACGGGTCGGCATCGGCCCATCGTGGCAGGGAACCGGCCCCGGACCCACGTCGTCCCATGCGCATGACCAGAACACGACGCGCAGGCCTCGCCGCAGCAGCCGTCACGGCGCTGACCACCTCCTTCCTCGCCGGGATGGCGGTCGCTGGCGGCTCGACGGCCTCACCGTCGACCCCGAACGGCCCCGACGGCCCGCCGAGGGAGCTGCCCCTCCAGCTGGTCAACGCGGACCTGCGGCTGCCCGGGAGCTGCGACGCGCTGCTCGAGTCCTACGTCGACCGCGGCACCGACCGGGTCACGGCGTACGGCTGGGACGGAGCACCCGTCTACTACGCGACGGACGCCCCGATGGCCGGCGCGATGGAGGACAGCTCCGCCGGCGCTCCCGATTCCGAGGGAGCCGACGGGTCCGTGGTCGAGCAGGGCAGCAGCGCCACCGGCACCAACGTGCAGGAGGCCGGCGTCGACGAGCCCGACACCGTCAAGACCGACGGCGAGCTGGTGGTGCGGGTCCTCGACGAGGACCTCGCGATCTACGACGTGACCGGCTCCGAGCCGGTCGAGGTCGGCGAGATCGACCTGCCGGGCGAGGTCGACGGCGCCGAGCTGATGCTGGCCGACGACATGGTCGTGGTCATCGGCTCGGTCGAGAACGGAACCGGCTTCGGCGACGCCCGGATGCTCACCTACGACATCACCGACCCCGCCGCCCCCACGCTGGTCGACCACCGCGGGTTCGACTCCACCCTGGTCCGCGCGGTCCAGCACGACGACGACGTCCGGCTCGTGCTGACCTCGGCGCTGCCCGACCTCGACTTCGTCGAGCCCCGCTTCTGGCGCTCCGCCGAGGGCGCGCTGGAGCGCAACCGGGACGTCGTCCGCGACTCCACCATCGAGGACTGGCTGCCCACCGTCACGACGTACGACGTCGACGGCGACCCGACCGGGTCGGAGCCGCTGCTGGACTGCGACGAGGTCGTCGTCCCGACCGCCGACGAAGCCGCGCTCGGCACCATGTCCGTGGTCGGCTTCGACGTCGACGACCCGTCGTCCGCCGACGTGCTCGGGATCGCCACCGACACCCGGCTCGCCTACTTCTCCACGACGCGCCTCTACCTCGCCGCGAGCTCGGCGTCGACATGGTGGGGCTGCTGCTGGTCGGAGGAGGTGGGCGGGATGCCCGCCCCCACCGACACCGAGGACCTCGGCCGCAGCCGCATCTACTCCTTCGAGCTCGACGGCATCGCGACCCGCTACACCGCCTCCGGCGTGATCGACGGAGTGATCGAGGACCGCTGGTCGATGGACGAGCACGACGGAGTGCTGCGGCTCGCGGTCGGTCCGACGTTCGAGACCGGCAACTTCAGCTCGGTGCTGACCCTCCGGGAGGACGGCGCCGACCTCGAGGAGATCGGCCGGGTCGACAAGCTCGGCGTCGACGAGGACATCAAGTCGGTCCGCTGGTTCGACGACCTCGCGATCGTGGTGACCTTCCGCCAGGTCGACCCGCTGTACGCCGTCGACCTCACCGAGCCGCTCGAGCCGCGGCTGCTCGGAGAGCTGAAGATCCCCGGTTACTCGGAGTACCTGCACCCGATCTCGGGACAGCGGCTGATCGGCCTGGGCCAGGACGCGCTCACCACCGGCCAGCTGCTCGGCGCCCAGGCCGCCCTGTTCGACGTCAGCGACCTCACCGACCCGCGGCGGACCGACCACGTCACCTACCGTCAGGGCTCGGTCGCGGCCGCCGCCACCGACCCGCGACAGTTCACCTGGTTGCCGGGTCAGGACACCGCGCTCGCCGTGGTCTCCGAGGGCTGGGAGGGCACCACCGGCTGGGTGTCGGTGCTCCGCGTCGACGGCGACCGACTGACCAACGAGATGGTCGAGGTCGAGTACGGCGCCGACGTCGCCCAGGTCCGGCTGGTCCCGCTCCCCGACGGCCGGGTGGTGCTGACGACCGGCGAGGACGTGTCGTTCTTCGAGGTGTGACCCGCCGCGCGCGACGTAGGCTCGCGGCATGTGCCGCAACATCCGCCCGCTGAACAACTTCGAGCCGCCCGCGACCAACGACGAGGTCTCCGCCGCCGCACTCCAGTTCGTGCGCAAGGTCGCCGGGACGACCAAGCCGTCCTCGGCCAACCAGGCGATCTTCGACGAGGCGGTCGCCGAGATCGCCCACGTCACCCGCCACCTCCTCGACGACCTGGTCACCACGGCGCCGCCGAAGAACCGCGAGGTCGAGGCCACCAAGGCCCGTGCCCGCGCCGCCGCCCGCTACGGCGCCTGACCGGTCCGATGGCGATAGTCCGTGACGTTTCGGTAGTCCCCGACGGCGTGTCGACGACACAGTCGTCACGGACTACCGCAGCCGCCGCCCTCGACCTCCTCGCCGGCCGGTCGCTGGTGGTCCTCACCGGGGCGGGGCTGTCGACCGACTCGGGGATCCCCGACTACCGCGGGCCGGGGTCGGTGCCGCGGCAGCCGATGACCTACGCCGAGTTCCGGTCGACGCCCGAGGCCCGGCAGCGCTACTGGGCGCGGGTCCACGTCGGCTTCGGGAAGTTCTCCACGGCCGGGCCCAACGACGGGCACCGGGCGCTGGCCCGGCTCGACCCGGCGCTCGTCATCACCCAGAACGTGGACGGGCTGCACGAGGCAGCCGGTCAGCGCCGACTCGTCGCCCTGCACGGCCGGATCGCCGACGTCATCTGCCTGGACTGCCGCGACCAGACCTCGCGGGCCTCGCTCGAGCGACGCCTGGCCGACCTCAACCCCGGCTGGCGGGAGGACCACGCCGACCTGGTGCTGCGGCCCGACGGCGACGTCGAGGTGTCGGACTGGGACGGCTTCGTGGTCGCCCCCTGCGAGCGCTGCGGCGGCGTGCTCAAGCCGGACGTCGTGTTCTTCGGAGAGAACGTGCCGCCGCCGCGGGTCGCGCGGTGCTACGAGGCCGTCGAGGCGCTGGCCGACGGCGGGGCACTGCTGGTCGCCGGGTCGTCGCTGACGGTGATGAGCGGGTTGCGGTTCGTCCGACGAGCCGCCAAGGCCGACGTCCCCGTCGTGATCGTCAACCGCGGGGAGACCCGGGGCGACCCGCTGGCGTCGTACCGCGTGGACGCCGGGTGCACCGAGTTCCTGGAGGCCCTGGCGGAGGCCCGCTCGCTCGGCTGAGCGGGGGTCACCGGGTCCGCTGCCGCGGCCCCGCTAAAGAATCCGCACGAAGATGTGCTCGGCGGCCTCGTCGATGATCTCGGCGGTCTCGCCGCCGGAGCCCACCAGCACGCCCTCGGCGGTACGGGCGACGGTGACGGTCTTGTCGGGGAGGGCGCCGACCCGGCGCAGCGCGCCCATCAGCACCTCGTCCTTCTGCATCTCCTCCGAGATCCGGCGGATGTGGACGCGCGACTCACCCTGGCCGGCGATGTCGGAGAGCGGGCTGACGCCGGCCATGAAGTCCTCGCCGTGCTCGGTCTCGCCGAGCTCGTCGAGGCCGGGGATCGGGTTGCCGTAGGGCGACTCGGTGGGGTGGTCGAGCAGCTCGATCAGCCGCCGCTCGACCGTCTCGGACATGACGTGCTCCCAGCGGCAGGCCTCGGCGTGCACGAGCTCCCAGTCGAGGCCGATCACGTCGACCAGGAGCCGCTCCGCGAGCCGGTGCTTGCGCATGACGCGGGTCGCGAGCCGGTTGCCCTCCTCGGTGAGCTCGAGGTGGCGGTCGCCCTGGACGGTGAGCAGTCCGTCGCGCTCCATCCGGGCCACGGTCTGCGAGACGGTCGGGCCGGACTGGTGCAGCCGCTCCGCGATCCGGGCGCGCAGGGGCACGATGCCCTCCTCCACCAGCTCATAGATCGTGCGCAGGTACATCTCGGTCGTGTCGATCAGGTCGCTCACACGTGCATTCTGACCCATGTCAGGTCGGACTGGCAGAGTGGGCGGCGATGACTTCGGTGATGTGGTTCCGTCGCGACCTCCGGCTGGCCGACAACCCCGCGCTGCTCGAAGCAGCGGCCGACGGCGACGTCCTCCCGCTGTTCGTCCTCGACCCCCGGCTGTGGGGTCCGGCGGGGCTGCCGCGGCAGGTCTACCTCGGTGAGTCGCTGCGCTCGCTCGACGCCTCGCTCCGCGAGCGCACCGGCGGTTCCGGCGGTCTGCAGGTCGTCCGGGGAGATCCCGTACGCCGCGTCGTGCTCGCCGCCCGGGCGGTCGGCGCCGAGCGCGTGCACGTCGCCGCCGACCACGGCCCGTACGGCGCCGCCCGCGACGAGGCGGTCGCCGAGGCCCTGGCCGGGCACGACATCGAGCTGGTCCGCACCGGCTCGCCGTACGCCGTCTCCCCCGGGCGCGTCACCAAGGACGACGGCACGCCGTACGCCGTGTTCACCCCGTTCCACCGGACCTGGTCGGCGCACGGCTGGCGCGGGCCGGTCGACCCGCCGCGCGGCACCACGTTCCTCACCGCCGACGACACCTCCGAGATCCCCGACCCGACGCCGCCCGAAGGACTCAGCCTGCCGAGGGCCGGCGAGGCCGCGGCCCGTCGCCGGTGGCGGTCCTTCCTCGACGACCGGCTCGCCCACTACGGCCGCGACCGCGACAGGCCCGGCGTGCCGGGCACCTCGGGGATGAGCGTCCACCTCAAGTGGGGCGAGATCCACCCGCGCACGATGCTCGCCGACCTCAGCGAGACGGGGGGCGCCGGCGCGGCGACGTACCGCGCCGAGCTCGCCTGGCGGGAGTTCTACGCCGACGTGCTCCACCACCGGCCCGACACCGCGCGCGACTACCTCCGGCCCGAGTACGCCGCGGATGACCTACGACGAGCCGGGCGAGCTGTTCGACCGGTGGCGGCAGGGGCGCACCGGGTACCCGATCGTCGACGCCGGGATGCGCCAGCTGCGCGCCACCGGCTGGATGCACAACCGGGTCCGGATGATCGTGGCGAGCTTCCTGGTCAAGGACCTCCACGTCGAGTGGCAGCACGGCGCGCGCCACTTCATGCAGTGGCTGGTCGACGGCGACCTCGCCTCCAACCAGCACGGCTGGCAGTGGACCGCCGGCTGCGGCACCGACGCGGCGCCGTGCTTCCGGGTCTTCAACCCGATCACCCAGGGCAAGAAGTTCGACCCCGACGGCACCTACGTCCGCCAGTGGGTGCCCGAGCTCGCCGACGCCGACGGACCCGCACGCCCCGGTCGACCCGATCGTCGACCACGCCGAGGAGCGCCGCGAGGCGCTCGACCGTTGGGAGAAGATCCGCCGATGACCGACCTCCTCGTCCCCGCCCGTTTCCGCGGGCCGGCGTCCTCCGGCAACGGCGGTTGGACCGCCGGCGCGCTGGCGGAGCTGCTCGACCACGACGTGCCGGCCGACCACGCCGCGCGCTGGCCGACGGTGCAGGTGACGCTGCGTCGGCCGCCCCCGCTCGACACCCCGCTCCCGGTCGTCGACGGCACGGCGAGCGACCCGTCCGGGGAGGTGGTGGCCTCGGCCGAGGTGGTCGAGCGCGACCTGACCGCGGTCGAGGCGGTCGACCTCGCGACGGCGACGACCGCCGCCGCGTCGTACGCCGGCCTGCGCTCGCACCCGTTCCCCACCTGCTTCGCGTGCGGCACCGGCCGCGAGGAGGGTGACGGGTTGCGGATCTTCCCCGGGCGGGTCGACGACGACGGCGACGGGCGGGCCCGGGTGGCTGCCCCGTGGACCCCGCACCCCACCCAGGCCGAGGACTGGCACGAGTACACCGACGACCACCGCCGCGCCTCGCTCGCGGTGACCTGGGCGGCGCTGGACTGCGTCGGCGGCTGGGCCGGCGACCTCGAGGAGCGGCTGATGGTGCTGGGGCGGATGACCGCCCGGGTCGACGCGCTGCCGGAGGTCGGCGAGCCCCACGTCGTGGTCGGCGGCGCCCGCGGCTCCGAGGGCCGCAAGACCTTCACCGCCTCGACCCTCTACGACGCCGGGGGTCGGGTCGTCGCGGTCGCGGAGCACACGTGGTTCGCGGTCGACCCGGCGGCATTCAACGGCTGACCGGCATTTCCCCGGCCGTCCGGGCGAGATGTCAGACTCGGCACATGAGCTTTGAACGATCCAACGGCGTCCGTGGTGGCAGCACGCGGTGACCTACCAGGTCTACGTGCGCTCCTTCGCCGACAGCGACGGCGACGGGATCGGGGACCTGCCCGGCATCACCTCGCGGCTGCCGTACCTGCGCGACCTCGGCGTGGACGCGCTCTGGATCACGCCGTTCTACCCGAGCCCGCAGCACGACCACGGCTACGACGTCGCCGACCACTGCGGCGTCGATCCCCTGTTCGGCGACCTCGACGCCGCGGACGAGCTGCTCGCCGACTGCCCACGAGCTCGGGCTGCGCGTGATCGTCGACCTCGTGCCCAACCACACCTCCGACCAGCACGCGTGGTTCCGGGCCGCACTCGCAGCCGGTCCGGGCAGTCCCGAGCGCGACCGCTTCCTGTTCCGCGACAGCGCGGACGGCCCGCCGAAACTCCCCGAACAACTGGGACTCGGTCTTCGGCGGTCCGGCGTGGACGCAGGTCGAGGACGGCCAGTGGTACCTCCACCTCTTCGACACCACCCAGCCCGACCTCGACTGGCGCAACCCCGAGGTGCCGGCGATGTTCGAGGACGTGCTGCGCTTCTGGCTCGACCGCGGCGTCGACGGCTTCCGGGTCGACGTCGCGCACGGCCTGGTCAAGGAGGCCAGCCTGCGCGACCAGCTCGTGGACGGCGACCGCGAGCCCCACGCCGGCTCGATGGTCGAGCGCCACCTGACGGACGAGCCGATGTGGGACCAGCCCGAGGTGCACGACGTCTACCGTGCCTGGCACCGGCTGCTCGCGGAGTACGACGGCGACCGGATGGCCGTCGCCGAGGCGTGGACCCAGACGCCGGAGTCGATGGCGCGCTTCGTGCGGCCCGACGAGCTCTCGCAGACCTTCAACTTCGGCTGGCTGCTGGCCGACTGGTCGGCCACCGCGTTCGCGTCCGTCGTCCGCGGCACGCTCTCGGCGCTGGCGCCGGTCGGCGCGGCCCCGACCTGGGTGCTCAGCAACCACGACGTCGTGCGGCACGTGACGCGGTACGGCGGCGGCGACCGCGGCCTGGCCCGGGCCCGCGCGGCGACGCTGACGATGCTCGCGCTGCCCGGCTCGGCGTACCTCTACCAGGGCGAGGAGCTCGGGCTCGAGGAGGTCGCGGTCTCTCCCGGCGACTGGCAGGACCCCGCCGCGCTGCGGACCGGCGAGGCCGGCCGCGACGGCTGCCGGGTGCCGATCCCGTGGTCGGGGTCCACCGCGCCGTACGGCTTCGGGCCGGGCGCCGGCCAGCCGTGGATCCCGCAGCCCGACGACTGGGCGTCCGCTGAGCGTCGAGGCGCAGTGGGACCGCCCCGGGTCGACGCTGGAGTTCTACCGCGAGGCGCTGCGCGCGCGTCGTACCCATGCGCTCGACGCGGGCGACGACGTCCGGGTCGAGGACGACCACGACACCCTGACCATCGTCCGCGGACCGCTGACCGTCGTCCTCAACTGCGGCACCGCCGCCGTCGCCCTTCCCCCGGGCGAGGTGCTGGTCAGCAGCGGTCCGGTCGAGGACGGCACGCTTCCGCCCGACACCGCCATCTGGCTCCGCACTCCCTGAGGTCAGCCGTCCAGCGCGGCGTTGTAGCGGCCCAGGTGGTCGGCGAGCTCGGACAGGTCGGTGTCGGCCCAGTCGGAGAACCGCTCGTCGAACCGGTCACTGCGCTCCCGCCGCATCCGGCCGAGCCGCTCCTGCGCGTCCGCGGACGCCTCGAGCAGGGTGGCCCGGCCGTCGTCGGGATCGGCGGTGCGGGTGAGCAGGCCGAGGTCGACCAGGTGCTGGAGCTGGCGGCTGAGCGCGCCCTTGTCGATCCCGATGTGGTCGACCAGCGCCGAGGCCCGGAGCGGCCCGGACTCGGCGACGTGCGCGAGCAGCAGGTACGACGCGGGCGCCAGGTCCGGGTGGACGGACCGGGCCCGGTCGCCGATGACGCGGCGTACCCGGCGGACCAGGACGCCCACCTCCTGCTCGATCCGCCGCAGGGACTGCCGGCGGTCGGCGATCGTCGCGGCGCTCATCAGGCCCGCAGCTCCGCCGCGACCTCGGGGTCGAGCTCGTCGGCGCGCTTCACGGTGGTCCGCAGCGGGACCTCCTTGATCATCACCACGCACACCAGCGCGAGCACCGCGAAGGGGGCGGCGATCATGAAGATGTGGCCGGTGGCCACGCCGAAGGCGTGCTCGAAGAGCTCGCGGACCGGGGCGGGCAGGGACGAGAGGTCCGGGATCGAGTGGCTCTCGGTGTCGGCCTCGATGCCCATCCGGTCGAGTCCGGCGGTCACGGTGTCGGACACCTTGTGGCTCAGCGCGGCACCCAGCGCGGAGACGCCGATCGAGCCGCCCATGGAGCGGAAGAACGCGACGACCGAGCTGGCCGCTCCCATGTCGGACTGGGCGGTGTTGTTCTGCACCGCGAGCACCAGGTTCTGCATGGTGGCGCCCAGGCCGAGACCGAGCACGGCCATGAAGAGGCCGACGACCACGAGCGGCGTGGTGTCGTCGATGGTGGAGAGCAGGGTCAGGCCGATGATGACCAGCACCATGCCGCCCACCAGGAACCGCTTCCAGCGCCCGGTGTCGCTGATGATCCGGCCGCTGACGATGCTGGAGACGAGCAGCCCGCCGACCATGGCGATCGACATCAGGCCGGCCGCCGTCGGCGACATGCCCCGCGCGAGCTGGAAGTACTGGCTCAGGTAGACCGTCGAGCCGAACATGGCCAGGCCGATCAGCACCGATGCGGCCGTGGCCAGGGAGGTGGTGCGGTCGCGGAACAGTCGCATCGGGACGACCGGCTCGATCGCGACCCTCATCTCCACGAAGACGGCCAGCGCGAGCACGGCGAGACCCGCGGCGACCAGCGCGACGCTGGTGGTCGAGCCCCACGCGAACTGGTTGCCGGCGAGCGAGACCCAGACCAGCAGCAGCGAGACGCCGCCGACCAGCAGGGTGGCGCCGAGGTAGTCGATGTGCACCTCGCGCTTGACGACCGGCAGGTGCAGGGTCTTCTGCAGCACCACGAAGGCGATCGCGGCGACCGGGATGCCGACGAAGAAGCACCAGCGCCAGCCCACCGAGTCCACGAGCAGACCACCGACGAGCGGGCCGCTGACGGTCGCCATCGCGAACGTCGCGCCGATGTAGCCGGAGTAGCGGCCGCGCTCACGCGGGCTCACCATGCTCGCGATCACGACCTGCACCAGCGCGGTCAGGCCGCCGACGCCGAGGCCCTGCACGGCCCGGGCACCGATCAGCACCTCCATGGAGGGCGCGAACCCGGCGATCAGGGAGCCGATCGAGAAGATCACCAGGGCGGTCTGCACGAGGAGCTTCTTGCTGAAGAGGTCCGAGAGCTTGCCCCAGATCGGGGTGGTCGCGGTCATCGTCAGCAGCGTGGCCACGACCACCCAGGTGTAGCCGGTCTGGCTGCCCTCCAGGTCGGTGACGATCCGCGGCAGGGCGTTGGACACGACGGTGCTCGAGAGCATCGCGACGAACATGGCGAGGAGGAGGCCGCTGAGCGCCTCGAGCACCTCGCGGTGGCTCATCTCGCCGGACTGCTCGGCGGGCGCGGGGGTGGGTGCGTGGCTCACGACATCTCGTTCCATGACGGGGAAAGGTTGCTGAAGGCAACTATATTCCCGCCATCCCGGATCCTCCGAAATGTGAACGACCCACAGGCGTGGCAGCCGCGGTGCGGCGCCGCTCCGGAGGACGTGGGTCCGGATCACCTGTGGGTCGGGTGACTGCTGGAAATTCGTCAGCAGCCTGCGGGATGACTCCACCCCGCGTTGCTACTGGCTGCTAGCGGGCAGCCACCTCACGCGTCCTGAAAGAAATCATTCTTCGGACCACCTCCTTTCCCGTGTGCCGTCCACGGTACGTCGGAGGTGGGGGCGCGGCAACGGATTTCAGGGGACCCCTGCCGCCTCGTCCTCCTCCACCATCGGCCGGCTGAACTGGGCCTGGTGCAGCCGCGCGTAGGCACCGCCGCGTGCGAGCAGCTCGTCGTGGGTGCCCTGCTCCACGATCGCGCCGTCCTCCATCACCAGGATCAGGTCGGCGTCGCGGATCGTGGAGAGCCGGTGGGCGATGACGAACGACGTCCGGTCGGCCCGCAGCGCCGCCATCGCCTGCTGCACGAGCACCTCGGTGCGGGTGTCGACCGAGGACGTCGCCTCGTCGAGGATCAGCAGCGCCGGCTGGGTGAGGAACGCGCGGGCGATCGTCACCAGCTGCCGCTCGCCGGCCGAGAGGTTCGAGCCCTCCTCGTCGATCACGGTGTCGTAGCCGTCGGGGAGCGAGTGGACGAACCGGTCGACGTACGTCGCCCGCGCGGCCTCGAGGATGTCCTCCTCGCTCGCGCCCGGGCGTCCGTAGGCGATGTTGTCGCGGATCGAGCCCTCGAACAGCCAGGCGTCCTGGAGCACCATGCCGGTCTGCGCGCGCAGCACCGGGCGCGGCAGCTCCGCGATGTCGTGCCCGTCGAGGGTGATCCGGCCGCCGTCGAGCTCGTAGAAGCGCATCACCAGGTTGACCAGCGTGGTCTTGCCGGCGCCGGTCGGTCCGACGATCGCGACCGTCTGGCCGGGCCGGGCCACCAGCGAGAGGTCGTGGATCAGCGGCGACGCGGGGTCGTAGGAGAACGCCACGTGCTCGAAGCGAACCTCGCCGCGCGCCCGCTCGCCGGGCCGCTGGTCCGGCGGTGGCGTCGGGCCGGTCGGGCACCTGGTCCTCGGCGTCGAGCAGCTCGAAGACCCGCTCGGCCGAGGCGACGCCGGACTGGAGCAGGTTCATCATCGAGGCGACCTGGGTCAGCGGCTGGGTGAACTGGCGGCTGTACTGGATGAAGGCCTGCACCTCGCCCAGCGACACCGCGCCGCTGGCCACCCGGAAGCCACCCAGCACGGCGATCACGACGTACTGGAGGTTCCCGATGAACATCATGATCGGCATGATCAGGCCGCTGACGAACTGGGCGCCGAACGAGGCCCGGTAGAGCTCCTCGTTCTGCTCGGCGAACTGCCGCTCCACCTCGCCCTGCCGGCCGAACACCTTGACCAGCGCGTGGCCGGAGAAGGTCTCCTCGATGTGGGCGTTGAGGGTGCCGGTCCGCCGCCACTGCTGCACGAACTGACCCTGCGAGCGCTTCATGACCTGGCCGGTGACCACCATCGTGATCGGCACCGCCACCAGCGCGACGAGCGCCAGCACCGGCGAGATCCAGATCATCATGCCCAGCACCGCGAGCACGGTGAGCAGCGAGGTGAGCAGCTGGCTCATCGTCTGCTGGAGGCTCTGGCTGACGTTGTCGATGTCGTTGGTGACGCGGCTGAGCAGCTCGCCGCGGGGCTGCTTGTCGAAGTAGCCGAGCGGCAGCGCGTGGACCTTGTCCTCGACGTCGGCGCGCATCCGGCGGACGGTGCCCTGCACGACGTCGTTGAGCAGGTAGCCGGCCAGCCACGCCAGCAGCGAGCCGAGCACGTAGACGCCGAGAACGAGGAGCAGGACCTGCCCGACCGCGTCGAAGTCGACGCCCTGGCCGGGGACCACGTCCATCCCCTCCACCATCGAGGCGACCTTGTCCTGGCCCTGCTGCCGCAGCCCCTCGACCGCCTGCGCCTTGGTGACGCCCTCGGGCAGCCGGCCGCCGATCAGCCCGGAGAAGATCAGGTCGGTCGCGTGGCCGAGGACCCGCGGGCCGATCGACATCGCCCCGACGCTGATGACGGTGAGCGCGACGACGGCGTACGCCTTGGCGCGCTCGGGCGCCATCCGGGCCAGCAGCCGACGGGCCGAGGGCCCGAAGTCGGAGGCCTTCTGGCCGATCATGCCGCCGCCCATCGGGCCGCGGCCCGGGCCGCCCGGGCCGCCCTGGACCCGCTCGGTCTCCTTCAGCTGGGTGCTCATGCGACCTCCTCCGCCGTGAGCTGGGACGCGACGATCTCCTGGTAGGTGTCGCAGTCGTCGAGCAGCGAGTCGTGGGTGCCGCGGCCGACGACCCGGCCGTCCTCGAGCACCAGGATCTGGTCGGCGTCGCGGATCGTGGAGACCCGCTGCGCCACGATCACCACCGTCGCCTCGCGGGTGATCGGTCGCAGCGCCGCCCGCAGCCGGGCGTCGGTGGTGAGGTCGAGGGCCGAGAAGGAGTCGTCGAACAGGTAGATCTCCGGCCGTCGTACGACGGCGCGGGCGATCGCCAGCCGCTGGCGCTGACCGCCCGAGAGGTTGCTGCCGCCCTGGGAGACGGCGCTGTCGAGGCCCTCGGGCATCCGCTCCACGAAGTCGCGGGCCTGCGCGATCTCCAGCGCCTGCCACACCTCCTCCTCGGTCGCGTCCGGCTCTGCCGTAGCGCACGTTCTCGGCGACCGTCCCGGTGAACAGGAAGGCCCGCTGCGGCACGAGTCCGAGCCTGGACCAGAGCAGCTCGGGCTCGAGGTCGCGGACGTCGACGCCGTCGACCACGACCCGGCCCCCGGTGCCGTCGAAGAGCCGCGGGACCAGGTTGACCAGGGTCGACTTGCCGGCACCCGTGGAGCCGATGATGGCCAGGGTCTGGCCGGGCTCGGCCTCGAAGGACACCTCGTGGAGCACCGGCACCTCGGCCCCGGGGTAGGCGAAGGTGACGTCCCTCGAAGCGGACCGTGCCGTGCTCGGAGAGCTCGGTGACGGGGTGCTCCGGCGGCGGGACGGAGGTGACGGTGTCGAGCACCTCGCTGATCCGGTCGGCGCAGACCGCCGAGCGCGGGATCATCATCATCATGAACGTCGCCATCATCACCGACATCACGATCTGCATCAGGTAGGCGAGGTAGGCGGTCAGCGCGCCGACCTGCATCGCGCCCGACTCCACCCGGTGCCCGCCGAACCACAGCACGGCCACGGACGCGACGTTGGCGACCAGCATCACCGTCGGGAACATCCCGGCCAGCCAGCGGCCGGCCGTCACCGAGACCTGGGTGAGGTCGTCGTTGGCGCTCCGGAACCGCTCGGTCTCGTGGCGCTCGGTGACGAAGGCGCGGACCACGCGGACGCCGGTGATCTGCTCGCGGAGCAGCCGGTTCACCTCGTCGATCCGCACCTGCATCAGCCGGAAGCTCGGCACCATCCGGCTCACGATGAACCCGATCGACAGCGCCAGCACCGGGACGATCGCGGCGACCAGCCACGACAGGCCGGCGTCCACGTGGATGGCCATCACGATGCCGCCGACCATCATGATCGGCGCCGACACCATGAGCGTGCCGCCCATCAGCACCAGCATCTGCACCTGCTGGACGTCGTTGGTCTCGCGGGTGATCAGCGACGGCGGGCCGAACTGCTGCACCTCCCGCGCCGAGAAGGACCCGACCCGGGCGAAGATCGCGGCCCGCAGGTCGCGGCCGAAGCCCATCGCGTTGCGCGCGGAGAACCAGACGGCGCCGATGGAGCAGGCGACCTGGACCAGCGTCACGCCGAGCATCACCGCGCCGAGGCGCAGGATCAGGCCGGTGTCGCCGTTGACCACGCCGCGGTCGATGATGTCGGCGTTGAGGCTGGGCAGGTAGAGCATCGCCACGGTGCCGACGAACTGCAGCGCCACGACGACGAGCAGGGGGCCGCGGTAGGGGCGCAGGTAGGTGCGGACGAGCCGGAGCAGCATCACGCCTCCTTCAGGACGCCGTCGAGCAGCGTCCCCACGATCTGGTCGGGGGTCAGGATGTGCCCCTCGGAGAGGTGCGGGTGGGTGCCGGCGAAGGTGAGCAGCCGGAGCATGTGGACGAGCTCGACGGGGCGGCAGGTGAGCTGGTCGGCGAAGGGCTCGACCGCCGCGACCATCAGCTCCTCGGCTCGCCGGCGACCTTCCTCCATGTGGCGGTGGGCGCGTGGCGGGCCGACCATGCCCATGGCGCTCATCAGCAGGAAGATGCCCTCGAACCGGACCTGGAGCCGCGCGCACAGGTCGAGCAGGCGGCCGCGCAGGTCCTGGTCGTGGTCGACGGAGGACAGCGCGGCCAGCAGCGGCTCGATGTCCATCCCCTGCTCGACCGCCGCGAGGACGAGGTCGTCCTTGGAGTCGAAGACCCGGAAGATCGTGCCCTCCGCGACCCCGGCCGCCTCGGCGATCTGCCGGGTCGTCACGGTCCGGCCGTGCTCGAGCAGCAGCGGCAGCGTGGCGGCGACGAGAGCGGTCCGCCGGTCGTCGGGAGTCAGGGGCGTGGCACGAGGAGGCACCCGGACAGGGTAAGTGAGTGAGCACTCACTCACAAGCGGATTGCGTCACGGCGCGAGCCGCCCCACCTGCCACGCGTCGCCGTCGCGCCGGTACACGAGCCGGTCGTGCATCCGGCCCGGCCGTCCCTGCCAGAACTCCACCGCCTCGGGTCGGACCCGGAAGCCGCCCCACTCCTCCGGCACCGGCACGTCGGTCCCCTCGTAGCGCGCCGACACCGCGTCGTACGCCGCCTGGAGCTCGTCGCGGTCGGCGACCGGGCGCGACTGGTGGGACGCGTGGGCGCCGAGCTGGGAGCCACGCGGCCGCGCGGCGAAGTACGCCGCGACCTCGTCGTCGCCGAGCCGCTGCGCCACGCCGTCGATCCGGATCTGCCTCTCCAGCGGGTGCCACGGGAACAGCAGGGTGCAGCGTGGCTCGGCCAGCAGCTCCTCACCCTTGCGCGAGGCGAGGTTGGTGAAGAACACGAACCCGTCGGGACCGACGCCCTTGAGCAGCACCATCCGCGAGGAGGGCCACCCCTGCGCCGAGACCGTGGAGACGACCATCGCGTTCGGTTCGTGCAGCCCGGCCGCGCGGGCCTCCTCGAACCACCGGTCGAACATCGAGACGGGGTCGGCGGCCAGGTCGGCCTCGGTCAGACCGTGGTCGGCATACTCACGACGCAGTCCGGCAACGTCGGGGTGCATGGCGTTGAGCCTAGACCGGCGGCAGAATGCACTCCGGACGACGGAGAGGGTCACATGAGCGAGCAGCAGGTCCAGCACGGGTTGGAGGGCGTGGTCGCCTTCGCCTCCGAGATCGCGGAGCCGGACAAGGAGGGCTCGGCGCTGCGCTACCGCGGCGTCGACATCGAGGAGCTGGTCGGGCGGGTCCCGTTCGAGAACGTCTGGGGCCTGCTCGTCGACGGCAGCTACGACCCCGGGCTGCCACCGGCCGAGCCCTACAACATCGCGATCCACACCGGTGACGTCCGCGCGGACGTGCAGGCGAGCGTGGCGATGCTGGCGCCGATGCTCGGGATGGGGCAGACCTACGACATCTCCGACGAGGACGCCCGGCAGGACCTCTCCCGCGTCGCCGTCATGGTCCTCTCGTACGCCGCGCAGGCGGCCCGCGGCCTCGGCCGGCCCGTGGTCCCGCAGAGCGACGTCGACCAGGGCGCCTCGCTCGCCGAGCGGTTCCTCATCCGCTGGCACGGCGAGGCCGACCCGAAGCACGTGAAGGCGATCGACGCCTACTGGTCCTCCGCGGCCGAGCACGGCATGAACGCCTCGACCTTCACCGCCCGCGTGATCACCTCCACCGGGGCCGACGTGGCCGCCGCGTTCTCCGGCGCGATCGGCGCCATGAGCGGGCCGCTCCACGGTGGCGCCCCCTCGCGCGTCCTCGGCATGATCGAGGAGGTCGAGCGCTCCGGCGACGCCCGGGGCTACGTCAAGCGACTGCTCGACGACGGCGAGCGGCTGATGGGCTTCGGCCACCGGGTCTACCGCGCCGAGGACCCGCGCGCCCGGGTGCTGCGGCGTACGGCGCGCGAGCTCGACGCCCCGCGCTACGAGGTCGCCGAGGAGCTCGAGCAGGCGGCCCTGGCCGAGCTGCGGGAGCGACGCCCCGACCGGGTGCTGGAGACCAACGTGGAGTTCTGGGCGGCCATCGTGCTCGACTTCGCCGCCGTGCCGGCGCCGATGTTCACCTCGATGTTCACCTGCGCGCGCACCGGCGGCTGGTCGGCGCACATCCTGGAGCAGAAGCGGACCGGCCGGCTGATCCGGCCCTCGGCGATCTACACCGGGCCCGACGCCCGCCCGGCCTCCGCCGTCGACGGCTGGCGCGAGGCGTGGGCCGACTGACCTCCGACCCTCCCGACCGGCGACCGCGAGCTCGTCACCGAGCGGCTCCGGCTGCGAGCCGCTGACCGCAGGACCACCTCGAGCTGCTGGTCGAGCTCGACGCCGACCCGGAGGTGCTGCGCTTCATCTTCGGGCGCGCGCTGTCGCGCGAGGAGGTCGTCGACACCTGGGCCGCCACCCGGGTGCGCCCGGAGGCCGCGGCGCGCGGGATCGGCACTGGGCCGGCCTACGAGGACGACGTCGTTCGTCGGCTGGTGGACGCTCGCGCTGGACCCTGACGACGACGCGACCGCCGAGCTGGGCTACCGGCTGCGCCGTGACGCGTGGGGCCGCGGCCTGGCCACCGAGGGCTCGCGCGCGCTGCTCGACCACGCCTTCCGGACGCTCGGGCTCCCCGTCGTGTGGGCCGGCACGATGGCGGTCAACACCGGCTCGCGCGGGGTCATGGCGAAGCTCGGGATGCGGCACGTCCGCACCGAGGTCCGACCAGTGGGACGAGCCGCTGCCCGGCGCCGAGCTGGGGGAGGTCCGCTACGAGATCACGCGGGATGATTGGCTGGACCGATGAGCGACATCGACCTGTGGGACCGCGAGGCAGAGACGTTCGACGAGGCGGCCGACCACGGCCTGGCCGACCCGGCGTGCCGGGAGGCGTGGCGGTCGCTGCTGCTCGAGCATCTGCCGCCCGCTCCCGCCACCATCGCCGACCTCGGCTGCGGGACGGGCACGCTGTCGCTGCTCCTCGCCGGGGAGGGGTACGCCGTCGACGGCGTCGACTTCTCCCCGGAGATGGTGCGGCGGGCGCAGGCGAAGGCGGGTGACGTGGCCCGGTTCGTCGAGGGCGACGCGGCGGCTCCGCCGCTGGAGCCCGCGTCGTACGACGTGGTCCTGAGCCGGCACGTGCTCTGGGCGATGCCCTCGCCCGCCGAGGCACTGGCAGCGCTGGATCGGGCTGCTGCGGCCGGGAGGCCGGCTGCTGCTGGTCGAGGGCAACTGGTCGACGGGCGCGGGCCTGAGCGCCGAGCAGACCGTCGACCTGGTCCGGGCGACCGGGCGCGCGGCCGAGCTGCGCCGGATGCCGGAGCCGGTCTTCTGGGGCCGCGCGATCACCGACGACCGCTACCTGGTCGTCGAGCACCTCTTGATATGTGACCAATAGGTCACATATGGTGGCGGCATGGACTCGCAGGACGCCGTCTTCCGGGCGCTCGCCGACCCCACCCGGCGGGAGGTCCTCGACCTGCTCTTCGAACGCGACGGCCGGACCGTCGGCGAGCTGTGCGAGGCCTTCGAGGACCGGATGAGCCGGTTCGGGGTGATGAAGCACCTCGCCGTCCTCGAGGAGGCCGACCTCGTCGTCGCCGTGAAGCAGGGCCGCAGCAAGCGGCTGCACCTGAACCCGGTGCCGATCGAGCAGGTCGCCAACCGCTGGATCAGCAAGTACGCCGCCCGTTTCACCTCCGCCCTGGTGACCCTCCAGGAGCACGTCGAAGGACCCGCCTCATGAGCATCACCGCGCACGTCTACCAGATCCACATCGCCGCCGACGCCGCCACCGTGTGGCTGGCGATCACGCAGTCGGAGTGGACGCGTGAGTACTTCCACGGCACGACCTACGCCGAGGGCCCGGCGCCCGGCGCCCGCTACCGCACCGTCACTGCCGACGGCGGCGACGCGATCGACGGCATCGTCGAGGAGATGACCCCGCCGGCGGCCGGCGTCCCCGGCCGGTTCGTCCAGACCTGGCACGTCCTGTACGACGCGGCGATGGCGCAGGAGCCGCCGAGCCGGGTCGAGTGGACCGTCGAGCAGGTCGGCGACGGGCTGACCCGGGTCCGGCTGGTCCACGGCGACCTGGCCGCGCAGCCCGCTCACCTGGGCCAACGTCAAGGACGGCTGGGTGTGGGTCCTCGACGCGATGAAGAGCGTGATCGAGACCGGCCGCTGCCTGCCCCGGCCCGACGTCGAGCCCGGAGGACGACCCGACCGCGCCCGCCGAGGGCGACTGGCACCGGCGGCAGGGGGTCGAGGCCAACAACGCGGCCTTCGACCTGCTCGACGCCGACCGCGGGCCCGACGCTGACGAGCGGCTGCTCCGGCTGGCGTACACCGCGGCGTACCACTGGGAGCGGGCGCGCGGCGCCGGCCCGGAGAACGCCGTCCGCGCCGACTACCTCGTGGCGCGGGCGCTCACCGCCACCGGGCCAGCCCGGGCGCGGCCTGGTGACCGCCGAACGGGCGCTGGCGCGCTGCGAGCCGAGCACGGATCTGCCGACTTCGACCTCGCCTACGCGCTCGAGGCGCAGGCCCGGGCGCTGCACGGGCTCGGCCGTACCGACGACGCCGCCAGCGTCTGGGCCGCGGCCCGCGCGGTCGAGGTGGCCGACCCCGAGGACCGGGCGATCGTCGAGGCCGACTTCGCCCGGTAGCGGGCGCCCTGCGCGGTAGTCCAGTTGATTTCGGGGCCCGAAACCGGGCTCGCGGGGCCCGAAATCAACTGGACTACCGCACCAACGGCCTCAGTCGATCCGGCCGTCGTACCAGCTGGTGAGCCCCTTGCCACCGGGGCGGCTGAGCGAGATGTGCAGGTGGTCGCGGTGGCGCAGGGTCTTGCTGCACCGCTTCTTCGACGGGCACGACGAGCTGAGGTAGTCCTCGGCGCGGAAGCCGTCCCACGCGCTGTACATGTGGTCGTTCCAGATGAGGTACATGATCCCCATCCGGCGGGCCTTGGCGTCGGTGTTGCCGGCCTGGTCGGTGGCGCGGACGAGCCGCAGGAACGACGCGGCGCGCTGCCGGTCCGCCTTCTTCGTGGCGTCCAGGCTCCAGTCGAACGCGCGGCCCTCCTTGTGCTCGGACGTCCCGCCGTCCTTGCAGGCGCGCGAGATCATGCCGAAGCCACCGCCCTCGTGCCGCACGATCCAGCGGCCGAGCACCGTGGTGCCGGGCTTGGCCTTCGGGGCGCAGCGGGTCTGGGGCTGGTACGACGCGTAGTCCTCGATGCCCGCCTCGACCTGCGCATGGGCGGGGAGCGGGGCGAGGAGCAGCAGGGCGGCCGCGAGCGCGGCGACGATCCGTGGCATGGGGGGTGTCCTTCGGGGGGAGGTCAGACCCCGTCGAGGGTAGGTCGGGTCGGCGGCGATGTCAGCAGTTCAGCGCAGCGGCTTGCCGAAGCAGCGGTTCTCCGGCGACCAGAGGTAGTGGCCGAAGCCCTCGATCCGCGTGTAGCCCGAGGACTCGTAGAGCGCGATCGCCTCCGGCTGGGCCGTGCCGGTCTCCAGCACCATCGCCTCGGCACCGGCCCGGCCGCCGCGGTGGCCTCCAGATGGGCCAGCACCTGCCGGGCGAGGCCCCGGCCGCGCGCCGCGGGCACGACGTACATCCGCTTCACCTCGGCGGTGACGGAGGTGCCGAAGACCTCGACGTCCCCACGGCGGCGCCAGGCACCCGACACGACCGGGACGTCGTCGAGGTAGCCGACGAAGAAGCTGCCCGGCCGGGGGCTCGAACATCAGGGGGTCGAGCGGGGTGTCGTCGCGGCCGCCGTAGCGCACGACGTACTCCTCCTGGACCGCCTCGATCAGCGTCAGGGCGTCCGGATGCCCGAACCCGACCCGGTCGATCCTCAGCACGGGTGACAGACTAGGGACCGCTGACAGCGTCGTCAGGCACGACCACCCGAACAGACCCGGAAGGTTGCCCGATGAGCGACGCGCTCCAGATCCCGACCGACCTGCTGCCCGCCGACGGCCGCTTCGGCGCCGGACCCAGCAAGATCCAGACCAGCCACCTCGACGCGCTCGCCGCGACCGGGGCGTCCCTCCTCGGGACCTCGCACCGGCAGGCGCCGGTGAAGAACACCGTGGCCCGCGTGATCGAGGGGCTCGGCGACCTCTTCGCCCTGCCGGAGGGCCACCAGGTCGTGCTCGGCAACGGCGGCGCGACCGCGTTCTGGGACATCGCCTGCTTCGGCCTGATCCGGGAGAAGAGCCAGCACCTGTCCTTCGGCGAGTTCTCCGCCAAGTTCGCGACCTCCGCGCGGAAGGCGCCGTGGCTGGCCGACCCGTCGGTCGTGGCGAGCGAGCCCGGCTCGCTCCCCACCGCGGTCGCCGAGGACGGCGTCGACGCCTACGCCTGGGCCCACAACGAGACCTCGACCGCCGTGATGGCGCCCGTCGTGCGCCCCGAGCCGGCATCGCCGACGACGCGCTGGTGCTGGTCGACGCGACCTCCGGCGCGGGCGGCCTGCCGGTCGACCTGCGCGAGGTCGACGCCTACTACTTCGCCCCGCAGAAGTGCTTCGCCTCCGACGGCGGCCTCTGGATCGCGATCCTGTCGCCGCGCGCGCTGGCCCGGGTCGAGGAGATCGCCGCGACCGACCGCTACGTCCCGCCGTTCTTCGACCTGCCGACCGCGATCGACAACTCGGGCAAGAACCAGACCTACAACACCCCGTCGGTCGCCACGCTCTTCCTGATGGCCGAGCAGCTGGACTGGATGAACGCGCAGGGCGGGCTGGCCGGCATGGTCGAGCGCACCACCGCCTCCTCCGACGCGCTCTACGGCTGGGCGGAGCGGACGGCGTACACGACGCCGTACGTCGCGGATCCGGCCCACCGCTCGCTGGTCATCGGCACCGTCGACTTCGACGAGTCGATCGACGCGGCCGCGATCGCGCAGACCCTGCGCGCGAACGGCGTCGTCGACACCGAGCCCTACCGCAAGCTCGGCCGCAACCAGCTGCGGATCGCGATGTACCCCGCCGTCGACGTCGCCGACGTCGAGGCCCTCACCCGCTGCATCGACTACGTCGTCGACAAGACTCTGAGTGATCCGTTCGTACGTCGCGGCGTCGTAGGCGACCAGCCGGGCCTCCTCGACCTCGGTCCGGGAGGCCCGCAGCGCCTCGACGGCGGCGGCGATCGCGTCGTCCTTCGGCCAGCCGTAGACGCCGGCACTGACGAGGGGGAACGCGACCGTCCGAGCCCCGATCTCGTCCGCGACCTCGAGCGCGCGGGAGTAGCAGGAGACCAGCAGCCCGCGGTCGGTCTGGCCGGCCGCGTGGTTCGGGCCCGACCACGTGGATCACCCAGCGGGCGGGCATCGCCCCGGCGGTCGTCCAGCCGGCGTCACCGGTCGCGAGGCCGTCGGGGAAGCGGCGGACGCAGTCCTCGAGCACCGCCGGCCCGCCGGCCCGGTGGATCGCGCCGTCGACCCCACCCCCGCCGCGCATCCCGTTGTTGGCGGCGTTGACCACCGCGTCGACCTGCTGTGCGGTGATGTCCCCGCGCACGACGGTGATGTCCACGGCCCCTACTTCAGCAGCTTCAGGACGGCGCGCTCCAGCGCGGCCTGACGCTCGTCGGTGGTCCGGTAGTGGCGACGCGTGGTGCCGGAGATGGTGATGCCCTCCTCGTACAGGTCGATCACGCGCGGGTCGACGTAGGAGTTGCGGGCCAGGGTCGGGGTGTTGCCGAGGAACGCGGCGACCTCCTTCATCGCGGTCGAGACCGCCCGCTTCCGCGACGCCTTCGTCTCCCCGGGCTCCTCCGACTCCGCCAGCGCGGCGGCCGCCAGCACCGTGGCGTGCCAGGTCCGGAAGTCCTTCGCGGTGTACTCCTCGCCGGTGGTCGTGCGCAGGTAGTCGTTGACGTGGGTGGAGGTGAGGTCCTTCCACGACCGGCCGTCCTTGAAGGCCAGCAGCTGCTCGCCGCCCCGCCGGCGACGCATCACGTCGAGCGCCTCGATCGCGGCGGGGTCGTCGATGGAGATGCAGTGCTCGACCCCTGACTTTCCCTCGAAGCAGAACTCCAGGCTCCCGCCGTGGCGGCTCACGTGCCGACGCTGGAGCGTGGTCAGGCCGAACGATCCGTTGCTGTCGGCGTAGACGTCGTTGCCGATCCGGAAGTAGCCGAGGTCCAGCAGCCGCGCGGCCGTCGCGCAGGCACGCTCGAGCGTCATCCCCGAGGTGCCGAGGTCGACCAGGACCTGCTCCCGGGCGCGCGACAGCGCCTTGCCGAAGCCGAGCACCCGGGCGTGCTTGAGGCTGTCGCGCTGCTCGCGCCAGGCCGGGTGGTAGAGGTACTGGCGTCGTCCGGCGTCGTCGGTCCCGACCGCCTGGAGGTGGCCACGCTCGTAGGTGCAGATCCAGACGTCCTGCCACGCCGGCGGGATGACGAGCGCCTTGCAGCGCGCGACCTCCTCCTCGCCGAGGCGCTCACCGTCGGCGTCGAGGTAGACGAAGCCGGTGCCCGCCCGACGCCGGGTCCAGCCGGGTTCATCGGGAGAGGTACGGCGCAGCCGGGGCATGGCCGTGAGCCTACGGCGCTGGCGGTCGCAGCGCGGACCTCACCCTCAACGGGGAGGGGTCGGCCCCGGACCTGAGCGCGAGCACCAGCACGACGATGAGCGACGAGGAAGAGGGCGAAGCCGCTCAGCCACGGGAGCCGGGTTGTCGAGCCGAGCGCCGGGTCCTGCGGCAGCTCGCGACCCTCGCGGGACAACGACGTCGGCGTCGGGTCGTCCCGGCGCGACGAGCGAGGACGGCAGCGCGCACCTCGTGCACCGGGGCGCGCACGCCCTCGGTGCTGATCAGCAGGCTGCGCCCGCCGGGCGCCACCGCGATCCCCTCTCCCTGCCGCTGCGCCGGGAGGGAGATCTCCTCGACCGCGTCGAGACCCGGCCAGGTGTAGACGACGGCGCGGCCGTAGTCCCGCAGCACGAGGTGGTCGCCGTCGGGCAGGAAGACGCCGTCGGTCACCATCGGCATCACCGGGCCGAGCGGGCGCAGCCGGCGCGGGCCGCTCTCCGGGTCGACCGGCGCGGCGTACACCTCACCGCCGAAGACGCCCTTGCTCACGACCAGCAGCCGGCCGCCGGGGTCGACGAGCAGACGCCTCGGCGTCGCGCGGACCTCCGGGATAGGTCAGCTCGACCCGGGTCCCGGCCACGTCCTGCTCGCCCTCGCCGACCGGGATCCGGACCACGCTGACCGACGCGCGCTCCCCGGTGTTGTCCCCGATGTCGCCGACCCAGACCTCGCCCGGTCCGGCCGCGGCGACGGCCTCGACGTCGGTCGCTCCGCCGCTCCAGCGGGTCACGCCGACGGTCCGGCCGGTGGCCGGGTCGACGATGAAGGCGCGTGCCTCGTCGCCGGAGTCGTTGACGGTCACGACCAGGTCGTCGACGACCGCGAGCCCGCTGGACTCGACGATCGCGGCGTCCTGGAAGCGGAAGGCCGGGCGCTGGTCACCGTCGACCGCACCCGCCGCGACCCCGGCGCCGAACGGCACCGCGACCAGCACGGCGACGAGGACCTCACGGACCGGCACGGTGCCCCAGGAGCTCGGCCAGCCGCGGCCGGACCGACCAGGTGTCGACCAGCTCGTCGTACTCCGTCCGGACGCCACCCTCGGCCACGGGCGCCCCGGTCAGCGTGGCGCGGAGCAGGGTGTTGCGCGGGGTGTGCTGGCTCTCGACGAACTGCATCACGTCGACCCGGTAGCCCTGGAGCCGCAGCAGCGAGGCACGCAGCGCGTCGGTCATGGTGTCGGCGAAGCGCTCGCGCAGGATGCCGTGACGGGTGAACATCTGGTACGGCGCCGGCGTGTCCGCACGTCGCAGCTGGGCCGCGATGTCGTGGTGGCAGCAGGGCGCGGCGAGCACCACCGGCGCGCGCCACTCCACGGCCCGGGCGAGAGCGTCGTCGGTGGCGGTGTCGCAGGCGTGCAGGGCGAGCACCACCTCGGGGAGCGGATCGAGCACGACGTCGTCGATCGTGCCCTCCACGAAGCGGGTCTGCCCGCCGACGGCGTCGGCCAGGGCCTCGTCGGTCCACCGCGGCTGGGTCCGCCGGTCCACCCCGATCAGCTCGACGGGCAGGTCGCGCTGGTGTCGGAGGAACCGATCGGCGGCAAAGGTGAGGTAGGCGTTGCCACACCCGAGGTCGACGATCCGCAGCGGCTCGGTCTCGGTGGGACGGCGCAGGTGGCCCTGGTCGATCGCGTCCCGCACGGCGACGTCGAGGATTCGCAGGAACTCCTCCACCTGCCGGTACTTCGACTGCCGGCTGGGCTTCACCCGGCCGCGGTGATCGGAGATCCCGAGCGCCACGAGCACCGGGTCGTCCTCGGGCAGCAGCCGCTGCTTGTCCCGGTCGTGGCCGCGGTCGACCTCGACCTCCTCCTGCCGCGCACGGGAGTGCAGCAGCGCCTCGCCCTTCTTGGTGACGCGCAGCTGGTGGGACTCGGTGGTGGTGTCGACGTGCCAGCTGCCGAACGGCTCGCCGAGCAGGCCGTCGACCGCCGTCGCGGCACCGTCGCCGGCCGGGTGGTTGGAGGTGTGCGCCTGCTGGTCGTCGTACGCCGTGACCTGCAGGTGCCGGCCTGCCTTGAGGTCGACGTACCTCAGCTCGACCCGCCGCCACCGCGGCTGCTCGGCCTTCCGGCGCCCGGAGCCGACCGCGCGGACGAGGGTGTCGGGGTCGAGCAGGTGCCCGCGCATCCGGTCGAGCACGTCGATCAGCGAGTCGCTCACGGCAGCACCGCCGCCACGACCACGATCAGCAGCAGCACCGCCAGCGCCACCGGGATGACGAGCCTGCGGTGCCGGGGATTCACCCACCGATCCTATCCGCGCCTCCCCCACCCGCCGTCCGGTGGTTGAGGTGCGAAGGCGCCGTCCGGGGTTGAGGTGCGAAGGCGCCGTCCGGTGGTTGAGGTGCGAAGGCGCCCCGGCGCCTGAAGCCTCGAAACCCCCGGACCCGACCCACGGCCCCTCACCAGTGCTGCATGGAGCCACGGAACACCGCGGCCAGGTCCTCCTCGGTGACGTCACGCGGGGCGATGGCGAGCAGGCGCTGCTGCTTCATCGAGCCCGCGACCAGGTCGTCCACGTCGGCGTCGCCGAAACCCAGCTCCGCGAGGCCGTTGGGCATCTCGATGTCGCGCATGAGGGAGCGCAGGACCCCGGGGAGCAGGTCGGGGCCCGAGCCCGGTGACCGAGGGGTCGAGCAGCCGGGCGGCGCGCTCGTGGCGCTCGGGCGCGGCGTCGTAGGTGAAGCGGAAGGACGCCGGCGCGGTCATCGCGACCGCCATCCCGTGCGGCACGATCGGCTCGTCGGCGGGGTAGCCCGGCGGTCGGTAGTCCCGCACCCGGCCGGCGATCGGGTAGGCGTTGGCGTGCGGCACGTGCACGCCCGCGTTGCCGAACCCCAGCCCGGCGAAGGTCGCGGCCATCGCCATCTGCTCGCGCGCGGCCCGGTCGCTGCCGTCGTGGACGGCGGTGCGGAAGGAGCCGGCGAGCAACGACATCGCCTTCTCCGACCACACGTCGGCGATCGGGTTGGCGCCGCAGTAGGGCACCCGCTCACCCGCCTGCTTGGCCGGGAAGTCGGCGAACCAGCGGGCCGTCCAGCTCTCCAGGGCGTGGCTGAGCACGTCCATCCCCGCCGCCGCGGTCACCATCGCCGGCTGGCTGAAGGTGAGGTCGGGGTCGACCACCGCCCGCGTGGGCCGCAGCAGCGGGTGGCTGATCCCGGTCTTGACGTGCTGGGCCAGCACGTCGAGCACGCACACGGTCGTGCTCTCCGACCCGGTGCCGGTGGTGGTGGGGACGGCGACCAGCGGCAGCAGCGGCCGGGCCGGCGCCCGGCCCCCGCCGACCGGAGCGTTGACGTAGTCGAGCAGCTCGCCGTCGTTGGTGAGCAGGAGGTTGACCGCCTTGGCGGTGTCGATGGCCGACCCGCCGCCCACGGCCACGATCGCGTCGAAGGGGCCGGCGTCCCGGGCGAAGCAGATCGCCGCGTCGAGCGACTCGTCGGTGGGCTCGACCCGCACCCCGTCGTACGTCGTGACCGTGAGTCCCTCGTGGGCCAGCTGACCCGCGATCCGCTCCGGGTGTCCCGTGGCTGCCACGCCCGGATCGGTCACGAGCAGGACCCGCCGGGCGCCGGTCGCGGCAAGGTCGTGCCCGATCTCGGCGGAGGCGCCGGAGCCGAACGTGAGGCCGGGGGCGCCGTAGGTGAAGACGGTCTCCGTCATCCTCCGACCCTAGACGGCGAGCTGCGCCGCCAGGCACGGAGCGAGCGGCCGCTCGGCCAGCAGCAGCGCCTGCCAGGCGTGGTAGACGTCGGGCTTCCCGTGCCACGTCGTGGCCGCGGGCCGGTTGTCCGCGTCCAGCTCGTGGTGCCAGCTGCCGCGCTCCCCGTCGACGAGGTGGGCCGCGCAGAAGTCCTCGACCACCGATCGCCACTGCTCGTACACCGCCTCACCCGTACGCCGGTGCAGCGCCGCGGCGGCGGCGTACGCCTCGGCGTGCACCCAGTGCATCCGGCTCCGCACGACCGGTCGCCGCTCCCAGTCGAGCGTGTAGACGAATCCCTCTGCCCCATCGGCCGCCCAGGCGTGGTCGACCGCGACCGCGAAGAGTGACCGCGCGTCGAGCTCCAACCATGCCGGTGGGTCCGACAGGGACGCCTCGAGGTGGAGCAGCAGCCGGGACCACTCGAGGAGGTGGCCGGGGGTGACCCCGAACGGGCGGAACGGGTCGGCCGGGTCGTCGGCGTTGTAGTCGGGCAGCGGCTGCCAGTCCGTCGTGAAGTGCTCGGGCAGCAGGTGGCCGCGTGGCGCCGCCACCTCGTGCACGAGGTGCTCGACGATCGCCAGCGCCCGCCGGTGCCAGACCGGGTCGCCGGTGACGTCGCCGGCGGCGAGGAGCGCCTCGACGAGATGCATGCTGGCGTTGGCGCCGCGGTAGGGATCCTGAGTGGTGAACGCTCGGTCCCACGCGTCGACCGCGCGGCCGTCCTCGTCCAGGAACCACCGCTCCACGGTCTCCAACCCCTCCGCGAGCAGGGCCTCGCCACCCTCGATCCCGGCGGCGGTCGCACTGCTGCCGGCCAGCACGACGAACGCGTGGGCGTAGGCCTCCTTCGGGCCGGCGACGGGCTCCCCGACGGACGTGACAGCGCTGAACCAGCCACCGTGCCCGGCATCGCGCAGCGGCCCCCGCAGGGCACGCACCCCGTGGCCCGCGAGCTCCTCGGCCCCGGGCTCCCCGAGCAGGTGGGCGAGGGCGAAGACGTGGGTCATCCGCGTGGTGATCCAGGTGTGGACGCCGTACGTCGGGTCGGGCCGACCGTTGGCGTCCAGCCACGCGAAGCCGTGCGGGGAGTCAGCAGCCGCGCGCGCGAAGTCCAGCAGCGGTCGTGCCGCCAGCCGGCTCACCGGCCCGGAGCCACGTCCAGCGCGTGCCGGACCAGGTCGAGCACCGGCACTGCCCCCGACTCGATGTCGACCAGCGGCACGAAGGCGACGGCGTCGGTGGTGCCACCGACCTCGGCGACCTCCGGCTCGACGCCGTCGGGCGCCGTCGCGGCGAAGACCAGGTGCACCCCGTGGAAGTCCTCGAGCCGGCCGGTCGGCGCGGTCCCGGTGAAGTGGGAGTCGTGCACGGTGAGCAGCTCCCCCACCACCACCTCGAGCCCGCTCTCCTCGGCGACCTCGCGGGCGAGGGCGGCCGCGGGCGGCTCGCCGTGGTCGACGCCGCCACCGGGCAGGGTCCACGACCCGGCGTGGTGGCCGAGGGCGGAGATCCGCGTCAACAGCACCGAGCCGGTACGCCTCACCAGCGCGTACGCCGCCAGCCGCTGCCGCCGGAACGGCTGGTGGTCGGCCAGCGCCTCGGACACCAGCGGCGTCACGGGCAGCGTGCCGTCGAGGACCTCGACCAGCGGCTGCCAGGCCGCCTCGATCGTCGAACCGTCGACCTCCACCACCCGCGGCTCGGGCGCGCCGGGCGGGACCCAGCCGTCGTACACGATCCGCACGGCGTGCGCGTTGACCCGTCGTCCGCTGCGCCACGCCTGGGGCATGTGGGCGGAGTAGACGCGGGCGGTGTCGCTGACGTCGGCGTCGAGGCCGGTCTCCTCGTGGATCTCGCGGATCACCGCGTCACGGGGGTCCTCGCCGTGGTCGAGGCCGCCCCCGGGAAGGGTCCACAGCTCGTCGGTCGTCACCAGGGGTGAGAGCCGACTGAGCAGGATCTGGTCGTCGCGGACGATCACGGCGTACGCCGCGACCCGCTGACGCTTCGGAGTGCTGGCCATCGGGTCAAACCTAGTGCCCGTCCCTACCCCGGCGGTGGTCCCCACGAGGGTGGGACGGCCCGGGTCGGGACGTGGTCCAGGGCCAGCGCGGCCCGGCGGTCCGGCGCGGCCCCGCCGAGGTGGGCCGGGTACCACCACGCGTCCTCGCCGGCGGCGGGCCGGTGGCGCGGTCGTTGCGCGAGCTCCTCGACCATCGCGGACAGCTGGTGACCGAGTCGATCGGTCACCACGCGCGGGTCCTCGTCGGGCGCCACCGGCACCGGAGCGCCGACGCGCAGGTCGACCGGCCGGTGCCGGGCCCGCTCGGGGCGACGCGTGATCGTCCACACCCGCTGGGTCCCCCACTGCGCCACCGGCACCAGCGGGGCGCCGGTCGCGGCCGCGAGCGCCGCGGCGCCGGGCATGAGCGCCCGCACCGCGAAGGAGTGGCTGATCCCGGCCTCGGGGAACAGCCCGACCACCTCCCCCTCCTCCAGCAGCCGCCGCGCGAGGAGGTACGCCGACGCGGGGGCCGCGCGGTCGACGGGGACGTGCCGCATCCCGGTCATCGCACGACCCGCGACCGGGACGTCCCACACGTCGTGGCGGGTCAGGAAGCGGACGTTGCGGCCGGCTCGGCGGCCGGCCGCCGCGATCGTCATGAAGTCGAGGTAGCCGATGTGGTTGCCGACGACCACGGCCGGCCCGTCGGTCGGCAGCCGCTCCAGCCCTTCGACCTCGAGTCGCAGGTCGATCAGCCGGAACAGCAGCGAGCCGAGGCCCACGGTCGCGTCGTACCAGCGGTCGGTCACGCGGAGCTCAGGAGAACGGCGGGCGCGCGTCGAGCGCGAGCGACCGGCGACCGGCCCAGCGCCAGACTCGGGCGGCCCGGTCGCGGTCGTCGTCGGTCACCAGGTTGCCCATCCAGCGCAGCGCCAGCGTCATCAGCCAGTCCGAGCGCATCCCGGCCGGGCCGAGCGCGCGCAGGACCCCCGGCACGGTCACCAGCCCGGCGAGTCGGCGCGCGATCGAGAACGACTCGCCGTAGTGCTCGCGCAGCACCGCCGGCCACGCCTCGGCCAGGTCATCGTGCCCGACCATGGTCTCCACGACCATCCGGCCGGACTCCAGGCCGTAGTCGATGCCCTCGCCGTTGAGCGGGTTGACGCAGGCGGCGGCGTCGCCGATCAGCGCCCAGTTGCGCCCGGCCACGTGGCTGACCGCGCCACCCATCGGGAGCAGGGCCGAGGTCGGCAGCCGCATCTCGCCCGACGAGCTGGAAGTCCTCGCGGATCGTGTCGGCGTAGATCTGCATCAGGGGCTTGATCGCGACCTCGGCCGGCCGCTTCGCGGTGGCGAGGGTGCCGGCGCCGAGGTTGACCGAGCCGTTGCCGAGCGGGAACACCCAGCCGTAGCCGCTGAGGATCTCGTTCTGCTCCCCGCGCAGCTCGAGGTGGGAGCTGATCCACGGGTCGTCGGACATCCCGGAGTCGACGTAGGCCCGGCCGGCGACGGCGTAGACGGTGTCGCGGTGCCACTCACGACCCAGGACCTTGCCGAGCGGCGAGCGGACGCCGTCCGCGACGACGAGGCGCTCGCAGCCGATCTCGACGTCACCCTCCGCGGTGCGGAACACGACGGCGGTGACGCGGTCGCCGGTGCGTCGTACGTCGACGGCGCGGGCGCCGTCCAGCGCACGCGCGCCAGCCTTGATCGCGGTGGTGCGGAGGTGGTCGTCGAGCTCGGTCCGGGCGACGGCCGAGCCCCAGTCGGGCAGCGATCCGCCCGGCCACGGCAGCAGCAGGGTCTGTCCGAAGCCGTGGGCGCGCAGGCCCTGGCTGACGGTGTGGGCGCGCAGCCAGTCCTCGAGGCCGAGCAGCTGGAGCTCGCCGATCGCGCGAGGGGTGAGCCCGTCTCCGCAGGTCTTGTCGCGCGGGAAGACCGCGGCGTCGACCAGCAGCGTGTCCAGGCCCGCGCGCGCTGCCCACGCGGCGGCCGCCGACCCGGCGGGTCCGGCGCCGACGACGAGGACGTCGGTGCGGATGGGCGTGCTCACGCCCACCATTCTCGCAGGTCAGCGCACGACGGCCGCGACGGCCCCGACCTCCACCAGGGCGCCGGGGACGCCGAGCGCGCTGACGATCGCGGCGGTCACCAACGGCGGGACGTCGAGCCCCGCCAGGCTCTCGCTGGCCGCGCCGTACGCCGCGACGACGTCCACGCCCTCGGCGAGCAGCACGGTCATGCTGACCACGTCGGCGAGCCCCGCGCCGGCCGCCTCGAGGGCGGTGACCACGTTGGCCATCACCTGCCGGACCTGCGCGGCCGCGTCGTCGCCCCCGACGAGGGCGCCCGATCCGTCGACGGCGTTCTGCCCGCCGACGTAGATCGTGGTGGCGCCGGGCGGGACCACCGCGACGTGGCTGAACGCGGGGCTGACGACGAGGCCGTCGGGACGGAGCAGGGAGATCGTGTCCATGCCCTCGACCCTAGGTGTACCCGGGCCCGCTCCGGCCAGTTCCTGACCGGAGCGTGAGCGGCTCAGCCCCGCGCTGCCGAGGCGCAGATGCACGCCTTGTTGCCCTGGGCGTCGGCGAGCACGACGAAGCTGGGCGCCTCGTCGTCGGAGACGAGCGTGCCGCCCGCGGCCACCGCGGCCGCGATCCGCGCCCCGGCCTGGTCGGCCGGGACCCACACGTCCCAGTGGAAGCGCTGCCGCGGCTCGTCATGCCGGTCGGTCTCCTGGAACCACAGCGGGACGACGGTGCCGGCCGGGTCCTGGACCTGCTGGTCGGAGTACTCCCCACCGAGCACGGCGGCCCAGAACGGGCCGATCTCGTCGGCGTCCCAGGTGTCGACGGCCAGCTCGACCAGCGTCCGGGCACCCGGGTCGGCGCTGACGCCCATCCCGGCCGCGATCTCGCTGATCTGCCGCGCCAGCCGGACGTCGCGCTGGGTCGTCCCGTGGACGTCGTGGCTCATCAGGGTGACGTCGACGTGCGGGTAGCGGAGGTCGACGTCGGGATGGTGTCCGGCCGCCTCCGCGGCCTCGCTCACCTTCGTCACGAGCTCCAGCCCGGTCACGAAGTCACCGGTCGCGAACCGCGTGACCACCTGCCCGAGCACGGGCCGCCAGTCGGCCAGCCCCTCCGTCGCGACCTGGTCGCCGGTCATCCTGTCCTGGTCTCCCATGCCCCCACCCTGCCACCGTCCGGTGACAGGTCCCAGGGGCACCTGGCGCATGGATCAGGTGGATCAGGTCCGGATCAGGCGGTGCGGCCGGAGGCCGGGCCGGCGTCCCGCGCCTCGCGGACGGCGGTGAGCGCGTCGCGCAGCGACGCCAGCCACTCGTCCTCGTGCTGGCCGACCAGGCGCACCGACCACGCCAGCGCGTCGGCCCGCGAGCGGGCCACCCCGGACTCGACCAACGTGTCGAGCACGCGACGCTCGGGCTGGCGGAGCCGGGTCATCACCGGGACCGCGAGGTGCGTGAAGAGCTCGCGGGTCTCCCCGCACACCGCTCCCCAGGCCACCTTGCGCCCGTAGCGCGACTCGGCCTCGTCGGCGATCTTCATCCGCTGCGCGCGGGTGTCCTCGCGCCAGCGCGCGATCCGGCCCGCCTCGGCGGCGCCGTCCTGCCCCTCCACGGCCGGCAGCGCGCCGACCACCGTGATCTCCTCACGGTCGACGGTCACCTCCGGCTCGCCCTCGAACCACTCGTCCGGGAGTCGCCCGGTGAACCACGACGTCACATCACTCATGCATCTATTACATGATTACTTCATTGCAAAGTCAAGCCTCAGACGTGGATCGCCGCCGCGATGCCGTCGGCGAACACCTCGGGCGGGTCCGGCAGCCGCCGCGCCTCGCCGAGCCGCCACCCGCCGCGCCGTCCAGGCCACGGCACACGCGTCCAGCGCGTCGTCACGCGCCCAGCCGCTCCCCCGCAGCTGCTCGGGGAGCAGCAGCCCGGCCCGCCGCAGCGCCTCGCGCCGTACGCCGGAGCCGGCCGCGCTCCGCTTCGAGGGGGCGGTGTCGGCCCCCAGCGCCGCGAAGGACACCTCCGGGTGCACCTCGACCACCACCACGCCCGGACCGGCCAGCACCCAGGCGTCGACCTCGGCGATCTTGCGGCAGAGGTTGAAGCCCTGGTGGCTCAGGCCCTTGCCGGTCGCCTCCTTGTTGGCGGCGTTGGCCTCCGGCCAGGTGTCGGCCAGCACGGAGGACCGCACCGGGGTCGGGAACACCGAGGACTTCCGCCCGGGCGGGAGCTCGGTCCGGGCCAGCCGGTCCGCCTCGCGCGCGGTCGCGTCGGGCAGCCCGATCGGGATGTCGATCCCGACCACGACCGGTGCCACCGGCAGCCCGGCGAGCAGGGTCACGACGGTCGGCGCGACCGACAGCCGGACTGTGTCGGCGACGAGCAGCGCGCCGATCCACCCGGCCGGGCAGCCGTCGACGCCCAGGACGGGGGCCCGCCGTCACGAGGTCCGCGGCCGGAAGCCCGAGCACATGATCCGCAGGTGCGCGATCCCGTCGGGGCCCTCCCGGTAGTACGCCTGCTGCTCGGCCACACGAGGTCCGTCGGGGGTCTCCAGGTCCAGCCGGTAGGAGATCCGGGCGGTGTCCGCGACCTCGCCCTCGTCCAGCCCGGCCACGCCGACGATCCGGTCGTGCTCCTCGAACCACGCCCCGAGCACGACGTCGTGCACCCCGTCGGGGGTGTCGGCCTCCCACAGTCGGCCGGGGGTCAGCCCCTTGAAGTCCACGTCAGGGCTCAGGCAGGCGCGCAGCGAGTCGTGGTCGCGGGTGACGATGGCGTCGACGAAGCGACGCCCGGGCGAGGTGGTCATCTGCTCAGGAAAGCAGAAGACCCCCGCCCCGCGACAGCGGGACGGGGGTCTTCTCAGACCACATGACTCAGTTCTGGTACGACCCGAAGTCGAAGTCGTCCAGGGCCACGGCCTGGCCGCCGCCGTTGCCGAACTCGTAGTCGTAGGAGTCGTAGCCGGTGACGGAGTACGCCGCGGCGCGGGCCTCCTCGGTCGGCTCCACCCGGATGTTCCGGTACCGCTCCAGGCCGGTGCCGGCCGGGATCAGCTTGCCGATGATCACGTTCTCCTTCAGGCCGCGCAGCGAGTCGCTGCGACCGTTGATCGCCGCGTCGGTGAGGACGCGGGTCGTCTCCTGGAAGGAGGCCGCCGACAGCCACGACTCGGTGGCCAGCGACGCCTTCGTGATGCCCATCAGCTCGGCGCGACCGGAGGCGGGCTTGCCACCCTCGGTCACGACCCGGCGGTTCTCCTCCTCGAAGATCACCCGGTCGACCAGGTCGGACGGCAGCAGGGTGGTGTCACCGGACTCGATGACGGTCACCCGACGCAGCATCTGCCGCACGATGATCTCGATGTGCTTGTCGTGGATCGACACACCCTGCGAGCGGTAGACCTGCTGGACCTCGTCCACGAGGTGCTGCTGCGCCCGACGGATGCCGAGGATGCGGAGCACCTCCTTCGGGTCGGGGGTACCCAGCGTGAGCTGGGCGCCGACCTCGATGTGGTCGCCGTCGGCCACCAGCAGGCGCGAGCGCTTGCTGACGGCGTACTCCTGGACGTCCGAGCCGTCGTCGGGGGTGACCAGGACCTTGCGGGCCTTGTCGGTCTCCTCGATCTCGACCCGACCGGTGACCTCCGAGATCGGCGACAGGCCCTTGGGCTGCCGCGCCTCGAACAGCTCGACGACGCGGGGCAGACCCTGCGTGATGTCGTCGGCCGAGGCCACACCACCGGTGTGGAAGGTGCGCATCGTCAGCTGCGTGCCGGGCTCACCGATCGACTGGGCCGCGATGATGCCGACGGCCTCGCCGATGTCGACGAGCTTGCCGGTCGCCAGCGAACGGCCGTAGCACTTCGCGCAGGTTCCGGTCTTGGCGTCGCAGGTCAGCACGGAGCGGACCTTGACCTCCTCGATCCCGGCCGCGACGAGCTCGCCGATCTTGACGTCGCCGAGGTCCTCACCCGAGGTGGCCAGCACGTCGCCGGACTCCGGGTGGGTGATCTCGCCGGCCGCCGAGCGGGCGTACGCCGCGGTCTCGGCGTTGTCGTCCTTGCGGACCACACCGTCCTCGCCCTTGACGCCGATCCGCTTCGGGAGGCCACGCTCGGTCCCGCAGTCGTCCTCACGGATGATGACGTCCTGCGACACGTCGACCAGTCGACGGGTCAGGTACCCCGAGTCGGCGGTCCGCAGCGCGGTGTCCGCCAGGCCCTTGCGGGCACCGTGCGTCGCGATGAAGTACTCCAGGACGGTCAGGCCCTCCCGGAAGTTCGACTTGATCGGACGCGGGATGATCTCGCCCTTCGGGTTGGCCACGAGGCCACGCATGGCGGCGACCTGCCGGATCTGGTTCATGTTTCCGGAGGCACCGGAGTCGACCATCATGTAGATCGGGTTCCGGCGGTCGAAGTTGGCCTCCATCGCCCGGCCCACGTCGTTCGAGGCCTGGGTCCAGATCTCGATGAGCTCCTGACGGCGCTCCTCGTCGGTGACGAGACCACGCTCGAACTGCTTCTGCACCTTGGCAGCCTGCGCCTCGTAGCCGGCCAGGATCTGCGCCTTGTCGTCCGGCGTCGTGACGTCGTCGATCGAGACCGTCACGCCCGAGCGGGTCGCCCAGTGGAAACCGGCGTCCTTGAGGGCGTCCAGCGACGCGGCGACCTCGACCTTGGTGTAGCGCTCGGCGAGGTCGTTGACGATGACGCCGAGGGCCTTCTTGTCGACCTCGTAGTTGACGTACGGGTAGTCGGCCGGCAGCGCCTCGTTGAAGAGCGCGCGACCCAGCGTGGACTCCAGCGTGATCGCACGACCCTCCTCCCAGTCGGCACCGAGCTCGAGGTCGAGCGGCGGGACGATGTCGGAGAAGCGGATCTTGACGTTGCTCTGCAGCGTGATCTCGGCGCGGTCGAAGGCCATCACGGCCTCGGCCGGCGAGGAGAACACGCGGCCGTCGCCGACCTGGTCCTCACGATCGGTCGTGAGGAAGAACAGGCCGATGATCATGTCCTGGGTCGGCATCGTGACCGGGCGACCGTCGGACGGCTTGAGGATGTTGTTGGTCGACAGCATCAGGATCCGGGCCTCGGCCTGGGCCTCGGCCGACAGCGGCAGGTGCACCGCCATCTGGTCACCGTCGAAGTCCGCGTTGAACGCGGTGCACACGAGCGGGTGGATCTGGATGGCCTTGCCCTCGATCAGCTGCGGCTCGAAGGCCTGGATGCCGAGGCGGTGCAGCGTGGGAGCACGGTTCAGCAGCACCGGGTGCTCGGTGATGACCTCCTCGAGCACGTCCCAGACGACCGGGCGCGCGCGCTCGACCATCCGCTTGGCGGACTTGATGTTCTGTGCGTGCGAGAGGTCCACGAGCCGCTTCATGACGAAGGGCTTGAAGAGCTCCAGCGCCATCTGCTTGGGCAGACCGCACTGGTGCAGCTTCAGCTGCGGACCGGACACGATGACCGAACGGCCGGAGTAGTCGACGCGCTTGCCGAGCAGGTTCTGGCGGAACCGGCCCTGCTTGCCCTTGAGCATGTCCGAGAGCGACTTCAGCGGCCGGTTGCCCGGGCCGGTGACCGGACGGCCACGACGGCCGTTGTCGAACAGCGAGTCGACGGCCTCCTGGAGCATCCGCTTCTCGTTGTTGACGATGATCTCGGGAGCGCCGAGGTCGAGCAGCCGCTTGAGGCGGTTGTTCCGGTTGATGACGCGGCGGTACAGGTCGTTGAGGTCGGAGGTCGCGAAGCGGCCACCGTCCAGCTGCACCATCGGCCGCAGGTCCGGCGGGATGACCGGGACGGCGTCGAGCACCATGCCGATCGGCTGGTTGCCGGTCTTGCGGAAGGCGTCGACGACCTTGAGCCGCTTGAGGGCACGGACCTTGCGCTGGCCCTTGCCGTTGGCGATGACGTCGCGCAGCAGCTCCACCTCGGCCTCGATGTCGAAGTCCTGGAGGCGCTTCTGGATCGCCATGGCGCCCATGTGACCCTCGAAGTACTTGCCGAACCAGGTCTTCATCTCGCGGTAGAGCATCTCGTCGCCCATGAGGTCCTGGACCTTGAGGGACTTGAAGGTGTTCCAGACCTCGTCGAGGCGGTCGAGCTCGCGCTGCGCACGGTCGCGCACCTGCTTCATCTCCCGCTCGGCACCGTCGCGCACCTTGCGCCGCTGGTCGGCCTTCGCGCCCTCGGCCTCGAGGGTCGCGATGTCCTCCTCCAGCTTCTTGGTGCGGTCCTCGAGGGCGCCGTCACGACGCTTCTCGAGCCGCTCCCGCTCCAGACCGACCTTGCCCTCGAGCGAGGACAGGTCGCGGTGACGGGAGTCCTCGTCGACGGAGGTGATCATGTAGGCGGCGAAGTAGATGACCTTCTCGAGGTCCTTCGGCGCCAGGTCGAGCAGGTAGCCCAGCCGCGACGGCACACCCTTGAAGTACCAGATGTGGGTCACGGGGGCGGCGAGCTCGATGTGGCCCATCCGCTCGCGACGGACCTTCGAGCGGGTCACCTCGACGCCGCAGCGCTCGCAGATGATGCCCTTGAAGCGCACGCGCTTGTACTTGCCGCAGTAGCACTCCCAGTCCCGGGTGGGACCGAAGATCTTCTCGCAGAACAGGCCGTCACGCTCGGGCTTGAGCGTGCGGTAGTTGATGGTCTCGGGCTTCTTGACCTCGCCGTGGCTCCACTGACGGATCTCGTCGGCGGTGGCCAGGCCGATCTTCAGCTGGTCGAAGAAATTGACGTCCAACACGTGTATCTATACCCCTCAGACTTCTTCGACGGAGCTGGGCTCGCGGCGGGACAGGTCGATGCCGAGTTCCTCAGCGGCTCGGAAGACGTCTTCCTCGGCGTCCTTCAGCTCGATCTGCGACCCGTCCTGGCTGAGCACCTCGACGTTGAGGCACAGCGACTGCATCTCCTTCACGAGCACCTTGAAGGACTCGGGGATGCCGGAGTCGGGGATGTTCTCCCCCTTGACGATCGCCTCGTAGACCTTGACGCGACCGGGCACGTCGTCGGACTTGATGGTGAGCAGCTCCTGCAGGGCGTAGGCGGCGCCGTACGCCTCCATCGCCCAGACCTCCATCTCGCCGAACCGCTGGCCGCCGAACTGGGCCTTACCGCCCAGGGGCTGCTGCGTGATCATCGAGTAGGGGCCGGTGCTGCGGGCGTGGATCTTGTCGTCCACCAGGTGGTGCAGCTTCAGGATGTACATGTAGCCCACCGACACGGGGTCCGGGAACGGCTCACCGGAGCGGCCGTCGAACAGCGCCGCCTTGCCGGTCTCGTCGATCACGCGGTTGCCGTCACGGTTGGGCAGCGTGGCACCCAGCAGGCCGGTGATCTCGTCCTCACGAGCACCGTCGAACACCGGGGTCGCGACCTTGGTGTTCGGCTCCGCCTTCTCGGCGTGGATCGACACGAGCCGGTCCTTCCAGGCAGCCGAGCCCTTGTCGCCGTGGAGGTCGAGGTCCCAGCCCTGCTTGGCCAGCCAGCCCAGGTGCAGCTCGAGGATCTGGCCGATGTTCATCCGTCGCGGGACGCCCAGCGGGTTCAGGACCACGTCGACCGGGGTGCCGTCCTCCATGAACGGCATGTCCTCGATCGGCAGGATCTTGGCGATGACGCCCTTGTTGCCGTGGCGGCCGGCCAGCTTGTCGCCGACCGAGATCTTCCGCTTCTGCGCGACGTAGACGCGCACCAGCTGGTTGACACCCGGCGGCAGCTCGTCGCCGTCCTCGCGGTCGAAGACCCGGACGCCGATGACGGTGCCGGACTCGCCGTGGGGGACCTTCATCGAGGTGTCGCGCACCTCGCGCGCCTTCTCTCCGAAGATCGCGCGGAGCAGCCGCTCCTCGGGGGTCAGCTCGGTCTCGCCCTTGGGCGTCACCTTGCCGACGAGGATGTCACCGGTGGTGACCTCGGCGCCGATCCGGATGATGCCGCGCTCGTCGAGGTCGGCGAGCATCTCCTCACCGACGTTCGGGATGTCGCGGGTGATCTCCTCCGGCCCGAGCTTGGTGTCGCGGGCGTCGACCTCGTGCTCCTCGATGTGGATCGAGGTGAGGATGTCCTCCTGCACCAGGCGCTGGCTGAGGATGATCGCGTCCTCGTAGTTGTGGCCCTGCCACGGCATGAACGCCACCAGCAGGTTCGTGCCCAGCGCCATCTCGGCGTTGTCGGTGCACGGACCGTCGGCGATCGGGGCCCCGACCTCGAGCCGGTCACCCTCGCTCACCAGCGGGCGCTGGTTGATGCAGGTGCCCTGGTTGGAGCGGCGGAACTTCGCGAGGCGGTACGAGGAGTAGGTGCCGTCGTCGTTCATCGTCTCGACGAGGTCGGCCGACACCTCCTTGACCACACCGGCCTTCTCGGCCACGACCACGTCACCGGCGTCGACGGCGGCGCGGAACTCGATGCCGGTGCCGACCAGCGGGCTGTCGCTGGTGATCAGCGGGACGGCCTGACGCTGCATGTTGGCGCCCATCAGCGCGCGGTTGGCGTCGTCGTGCTCGAGGAAGGGGATCAGGGCGGTCGCGACCGACACCATCTGGCGCGGCGAGACGTCCATGTAGTCGACCTCGTCGGGCAGGATCTCCGAGACCTCGCCGTCGCGCTGGCGGACCAGCACGCGCTCCTCGGCGAACCGACCGTTCTTGTCGAGGAGGGCGTTGGCCTGGGCGATGACGAAGCGGTCCTCGTCATCGGCGGTGAGGTAGTGGACCTCGTCGCTGACCTTGCCCTTCTTGACCAGGCGGTACGGCGTCTCCACGAAGCCGAACGGGTTGATCCGTCCGTAGGAGGCGAGCGACCCGATCAGGCCGATGTTCGGGCCTTCCGGAGTCTCGATCGGGCACATCCGGCCGTAGTGCGACGGGTGGACGTCGCGGACCTCCATGCCGGCGCGGTCACGGGACAGACCACCGGGGCCGAGCGCGGACAGGCGACGCTTGTGCGTCAGGCCCGCGATCGGGTTGGTCTGGTCCATGAACTGCGACAGCTGCGAGGTGCCGAAGAACTCCTTCAGCGCCGCGACGACCGGGCGGATGTTGATCAGGGACTGCGGCGTGATCGCCTCGACGTCCTGGGTCGTCATCCGCTCGCGGACCACGCGCTCCATCCGGGCCAGGCCCGTGCGGAGCTGGTTCTGGATCAGCTCACCGACCGTGCGCATCCGGCGGTTGCCGAAGTGGTCGATGTCGTCCGCGCCGACGACGTTGTCGCCGGCGGGCGCCGCCAGGGTCTCCCGGCCCTCGTGCAGCGCCACGATGTAGCGAATCGTCGCGACGATGTCGGCGATGGTCAGCGTCTGCTGGTCGAACGCCTCGGTGAGGCCCAGCTTCTTGTTGATCTTGTAGCGGCCGACCTTGGCCAGGTCGTAGCGCTTGGGGTTGAAGTAGTAGTTCTTCAACAGCGTCAGCGCGGCCTCGCGGGTCGGCGGTTCGCCGGGGCGCAGCTTGCGGTAGATGTCCAGCAGCGCGTCGTCAGGACCCTGGGTGTTGTCCTTCTCCTCGGTCAGCTGGATCGACTCGAACTCGCGGAGCTCGGCCATCACGGCGTCGTAGTCGTAGGCCTCACCGGTCTCCTCGGCGACGGCGACCAGCGCCTTGAGCAGGACGGTGACGTTCTGCTTGCGCTTGCGGTCGAGCCGGACGCCGACGAGGTCGCGCTTGTCGACCTCGAACTCCAGCCAGGCACCACGCGACGGGATCAGCTTCGAGGTGAAGATGTCCTTGTCGGAGGTCTTGTCGGCGGAGCGCTCGAAGTAGACGCCCGGGGAACGGACGAGCTGCGAGACGACCACGCGCTCGGTGCCGTTGATGATGAAGGTCCCCTTGGGGGTCATGAGCGGGAAGTCGCCCATGAAGACCGTCTGGCCCTTGATCTCGCCGGTCTCGTTGTTGGTGAACTCGGCGGAGACGTAGAGCGGTGCGGAGTAGGTGAAGTCCTTCTCCTTGCACTCCTCGACGGTGTACTTCGGGTCGTAGAAGACCGGGTTCTCGAAGGACAGCGACATGGTCTCGCTGAAGTCCTCGATGGGGGAGATCTCCTCGAAGATCTCCTGCAAGCCGCTCTTCTCGGACACGTCGTCGCCAGCCTCACGACGGCGCAGGACCTCGGCGGTCCACGCGTCGTTGCCGATCAGCCAGTCGAAGCTGTCGGTCTGGAGGGAGAGGAGCTGCGGGAGCTCGAGCGGTTCGGTGATCTTCGCGAAGGAGATGCGGCGGTGGTTGCCAGTGGCGGTGCGCGCGGCCAAGAGGGGTCCTTTTCACGGGAAGCTCTGGGAGAGAGGCACCCTTCACCACACTAAAGCCATCCGGGCAGGCTGAAGCACATATGAGAATGGGTGCGAACGTGAAGAGTACCTCGAACGAGGGCATGACACAACATCGGCGTCAAGAGCATGTCCGCGACGTTGCGGTAGATCATGAACGCCGGGAGCGCACAGGTCAAGCGTGGCTGTTCCCGGGCGAGTCCCGGGGATCCGTGCTAGGACTCGCACTTCCCGTTCGGGGTGGTGATCAGGCAGTCCAGCAGCCACGAGCCGTCGACGTCCTCCATGACCACGCGCACCTGGTCGCGGTAGACGACCGGCTGCGTGTCGCGGGCGTTGGTCGTGGGCCGGTTGACGAAGAGCAGGAGCTCGACCCGGTCCTCGCCGCTGCGCACCACGGCGGAGGACACCAGCTCGGCGGTCACCACCGTCTTGGTCTCCTCGGCGTTGGGGACCACGACGCCCTCGAAGAACGTGTCGTACTCGTCGGTGTAGCCCGGCGTGAGGAACCCGTGGGCGGTCTCCTGGGTCCCGTCGAGGTCGCGGTAGTCGTAGGAGAGGACGGGGATGATCGCCCGCTCCGCCGCGGAGCGGGCCGCGGCGGTGGCCTCCTCGACGGCGTCCGACGAGGGCTGCCGGAGCAGGAGTCCGACGAGCACGAGGGCGAGCACGGTGAGCACGGCCAGGCCGGCGAGCAGCCAGGTCGGGACCAGCGGGAGGGTCCGGGTCGGGCGCGACTCGTCGTCGAGCGGAGCAGGCTCGGACGTCACCACGGGCGCGGGCTCCGCGACCGGGGCGGGTCCCGGGTCCGCCTGGGCGCGCCTCGACCTCGGCCTCCTCGGCCAGCGCCGCGTCGTACGCCGCGCGGCGCTCGTCGTCGAGCAGCACCTCGGCGGCCTCGTTGTAGAGGCGGAAGCGGCGGTCGGTCGGGGTCAGGTCGGCGATGGCGGCGCGCCAGGCGTCGCGGATCTCCTCGCTGCTCGCCGTCGGGTCGACGTCGAGGACGTCGTACCAGTTCGGGCCGGTCACTGCTCGCCCCCCGTGATCGGGTCGAAGTCGTCGACCAGCCACTCACCCTCGCTCCGGACGAGCGAGACCTGCACCCGGAAGGGCACGGGCTCGGTGGACTGGGTGCCGTTCTTCTTCGTCGGGTACGACGTGGTGAACGTGCCGGCGACCAGGGCGGTCGCGGAGTCGTCGTCGATGGTGGCGACCCCGGTGGAGAACACCTCGGTCGTCCGCGAGGCGCCGGTCTGGGCCACGATCTGCTCGGCGGCGGTCACCTCCTTGGCGAAGGACGCCGACAGCTTGGGCGTGATGACCTCCTCGACCAGGGCTCGGTAGTCGGTCAGCTCGCCGGAGTCGTCGAGCTGGTCGGGGCCGTAGGTGTTGGCGCGGAGCATGAACTGGCGGGTCTGGCTCATGACCTGCTCACGCTCGGACTGGACCTGGCTCGCGCCGCGGTCGACGCCGATCGCGTCGAAGCCACGGGTGGCGACCAGCCAGATGCTGGTGCCGACGGCGGCGAGCAGCACCACGACGAGCACTCCCGCGAGCGCCAGCCGGAGGGTGGTGGCGCGGGGGTCGTTCGTGGGTGGTCTCGTCCGTCACTCCTGCGGTGTCGCCAGGGGCTGGAGGAACAACCACTTCCACGACTCCTCTCCAAGCGTGCTGGGCGCCACCGTACCGGGACTGGTCAGTCCGTCCGGGATCCTGCTCCCCCACCGGAGCTTGCCGGTGGTGGGGTCGTAGGTGGCGGCGACGGGGGCGTCGTAGTCGGCAGCGGCGCGCTGCGGTGCGTGGGCGGACCCGCGAGCGTTGCTCTCGCTCGCCGGCTCGGCACAGTGCGCCTGGAAGTTCATGGGCGCGTTGCCCCGCTCGGTGGTCGGGTTGCGGCGGTTGGTGCTCTCGTAGCCGCGCGTGCAGACCGGGGGATTCTCGGTGGTGATGAGCCCGAAGTGGGCGTCGTAGAGACCGGTGTCGGGCGACTTGGACACGACCGTGAAGCCGCCCTCGACGACGTAGGGGTAGACCACGAGCACCTGCTCGATGCCGTCGAGGTGCTTGACCACCACCTCGCCCGTGGTGACCAGGTTGTTGATCAGCTCGGCGAGGTCGACCTCGTTGTCCTCGAGGAACCGGCGCAGCTCGTTGGCCGCCAGCGACCCGCTGTCGATCACGCCGCGCAGGTCCTGGTCGGAGTCGGCGAGCGTGCCGCTGAAGAGGGACAGGTCCTGGGCGAACGACCGGATCGCGCTGTCCGAGGCGATCTGGCCGCGGAGCACCGTGTTGCCGTCCCGGATCAGCGCGCGAGTGGTGTCGAAGTTGGCGTTGGCGTCCTGGATGAACGCGTTGCCGGTGTCGATGATCTGCTGGAGGTCCTCGCCGGTCCCGGCGAACGCTGCCCCGAGCTCGGTGACCGTGGTGCGCAGCGCGTCCTTGTCGACCGACTCCACCGTGTTGGAGAGGTTGGTCAGCAGGGTCTGGGTCTGGATCGGGGTCCGGGTGTTCTCGACCTGGATCTCGGAGTCCTCCCCGAGGAACGGCTCGGCGTCGGTCTGCGGCTGGAGCTCGACGTACTGCTCACCGACCGCGGAGCGGTTGCCGACCAGTGCGACCGCGTCGGCCGGGATGGCGTCGAAGCTCTTGTCGATCGAGAGGTGCAGGTCGACGCCGTCGTCGGTGAGCTGCATGGTCGAGACCTCGCCGACTCGGACGCCGCGGTAGGTCACCTCGCCCCCGGCGAAGATGCCGCCGGAGTCGGCGAAGTGGGCGACCACGGTGTAGCTGTCGTCCACGACCAGCCGGTCGAGACGCGCATAGCGCGCCCCCACGAAGCTGACGCCCACGAGCGTGATGATCACGAAGACCAGCAGCTGGAGCTTGGTACGGCGCTCGATCATCGGACCACCATCCCGGGGACCAGGAGCTCGACCAGGGCAGGGTCGAACTCGTCGCTGAGCTGACCGAGCGTCGGCCCCTGCGCGGCTCCCACGTCGTCGGCCCCGAACGGCGCCCGCCCGGCGCCCGGCAGTCCGGGCAGGCCCGGGATGTCCGGCAGGTCGGGGATGATCCCGCCTCCGCCGCCGCCGCCACCGCCACCGCCACCGTCGGGCAGCTGCGGGCACTGGTCGGCGGGGATGCCGAGGATCGCGCAGGTGTCGTCGAGGACGCCCTGGGTGATCTTGGTGATGGTGACGCCGAACTTCTTCTCCAGGCAGTTCACCAGCTTGTTGACGTCCTTCTTCTGCAGGCAGGTGTTGATCGCGTCCTGGGCCCCGTCGCAGAGGTTCTGCAGGTGGGAGAGGTAGTCGAGCAGCTCGTCGAGCGGGATGTTGTCACCGAGCTCCTCCCGGATGTCGTCGAGCGTGACGCAGGGGTCGGGGACCGGCGGGTTGACGCTGTCGCCCTCCCCGGCGAGCGCGACGTCGAGCTCGATCGAGAGGTTGGTGTAGTCGCCCATGTGGAGGTTGCGGGCGACCTGCGGATCACGCCCGACGACCTCGTCCACGAAGGGGTAGGTCAGGAAGACGTGGAAGGAGTTGACGAACGCGTCGCCGGAGTTGGCGAGCTGGGTCAGCACCGGCACCAGCTGCCTGACCGACTCGACGGTGGCGTCCTTGGAGGCCTTGATGACCCGCACGCCCTGGTCGCCGAGCCTGTTGAGGGCACCCAGCATCTTGACCAGGTCACGGCGCTGCGCGTCGATCGTGTTCAACGCACTGGGCAGCTCGTCCAGGGCGGCGTCGATGGTCCCGATCTGGTCGTTGAGCGAGACCGACAGCCGGTTGAGGCCCTCGATCGCGTCGACGATGTCCTCCTTGCCGTCGTCGAGCTGCGCCATCAGGGCGCGGATCTGGCGCAGCACGGACTTGGCGGAGTCCTCGCGGCCGTCCAGGGCCAGGTTGAGCTCGGAGGCGATCGTCTTGAGCTGGGCGACACCGCCGCCGTTGAGGATCAGGCTGAGCGCGCCGAGGACCTCCTCGACCTCGGGGTTGCGGCCCGTGGCGTCGAGGTCGATCGTGTCGCCGTCGGCCAGCATCGCCTCGCTGGCGCCCGTCTCGGGCGGCGCGAGCTGGATGAACTTCTCGCCCAGCAGGCTGGTCTGGCGGATCTCGGCGACGGCGTTCTCGGGGATCTCGATGTCGTTCGGCAGCTCCATCGTCACCAGGGCGGTCTCGCCCTGGAGCTCGATGTCGGTGATCTTGCCGACGTTGACGTCGTTGACCTTCACGGTCGTCTGCGGCACGAGGTCCAGCACGTCGGCGAACTCCGCCTTCACCTGGATCGGGTTGTCGCCGACGTCGGTGCCGCCGGGCAGCGGCATGTCCGACACCGAGGCGTCACAACCGCCGAGGACGACCGCGACGGCGGTGGCGGCGATCAGGGCCCGCAGGCCACGTGCGCGCATCACCGGTCCACCTCCACGAGGCCGCCGAGGCTCTGGTCGAACTGGTCCTGCCAGCGCGGGTTCTTGCCCTGCAGCCCCTCGAGGCCGTTCATCGCGCCGGCCCTCGGGAACAGGTCCTCGATCGCGTCGCAGGTGTCACCCGAGGTGTCGGCCTGGTTGACGAAGCCGCACAGGAAGACGGCCGGGTCCGAGGTGATCTGGTAGCCGATCTCCTGCAGGTTCGAGCGGGTGTCGAGCGTGCCGGCCTGGGGGTTGTACGTGAGCGCCAGGTTGTTCAGCGCCGTCGGGGCGATCCGGAGGATCTCGTCGAGCGCGTCGCGCTGCTTGACCAGCACCTTGGTCACCCGGTTGAGGCCGGAGATGTTGCGGCCGAGGATCTCGCGGTTGTCCTGGACGAACGTCGAGACCTGGCCGAGCGCTCCGGAGAGGTTGCGCAGGGCTGCCTTGAGCTCGTCGCGCTCCCCCTCGAGGACGCCGGACACGTCGGCCAGCGACTGGTTGAAGTCGCGGACCGTCTGGTCGTTCTTCGCCAGCGTGCTGACGAAGCCCTCCAGCGCCCGGGCGGAGCCGAACAGCTCCTCGCGGTTGTCGCTGAGGGTCTCGCTGAACTCGCCGAAGTTCTGGATCGTCTCGTTGAACTGCTCACCCTGACCGCCGAAGTTGTCGGCCGTGACCTCGAGCAGGTCGCTGAGCGCGCCGTTCTCGTTGGCGCCGTTCGGGCCGAGTGCGACGTTGAGCTTGTCGAGGTTCTGGTAGATCTCGTCGAGCTCGAGCGGCACCGCGGTGTGGTCGAGGTCGAGGGTCGCGTCGTCGGCCAGCACGTCGCCGCCGTCGTAGACGGGGGTGAGCTGGACGTAGCGGTCGCCGACGACCGACGGGGAGATGATGACGGCCTCCGCGTCCGCCGGGAGCTTCACCTCCGCGTCGTAGGACATGGTGACGACGACGTCGGTGCCGGACGGGGTCACCGTGTCGACGGTCCCGACCGGGACGCCGAGCACGCGGACGTCGCTGCCCTCGTAGACCGAGACGGTGCGCGGGAACAGGGCCGTGACGGTCTTGCGCTCGTCACCACCGAACATGGTGACGGCGGCGGCGACGAGCAGCGCGAGCAGCACGGCCGGGACGACGACCTTCTTCACGTCCATCACCCACCCACCTGGGGCGCGGGCGGCATGTTCTGGATGTAGGTGTCGAACCAGGGGCCGTTGCCGAGGGTGTTGGCGAACACCTTGTAGAACGGCGCCATCAGCCGGAGGCTGTTGTCGAGGTTGTCCTCGTTCTTGTTCAGCACCTGCACCACGTTCTCGAGGTTGGTCAGCGCGGGCTTGAGGTCCGCCCGGCTGTCGCGCACGAGCGCGGTCAGCTCCTGGGAGAGCTCCGAGGTCGCCAGCAGCAGCCGGTGGATCGACTCACGCCGCTTCACCAGGGCCTGGAAGAGGACGTCGGCGTCCTGCATCAGGTCGATGATGTCCTCGTCGCGCTCGTCCAGGACGGTCGAGACCTTCTCCAGGTTGCCGAGCAGGTCACCGATCTGCTCGTTCTTGTCGGCCACGTTCGCCGACAGCGCCGAGACGCCCTTGAGCGCGCCCTGGAACTCCTCGGGCGTGTTGCGGGTCAGGTCGGCGAGCGTGGTCAGCGACTCGGCGAGCTGGTCGGTGTCGATCTGCTCGCTGGTCTCGGCGAGGCCGGTGAACGCCTCGACCACGTCGTAGGGCGACTGGGTGCGCTCGACCGGGATCTCCTCCCCCTCGTCGAGCTGGCCGTCGCCGGCCGGCTCGATCGCGAGGAACATGGAGCCGAGCAGCGTCTTCACCTTGATCGCGGCCCGGGTCTCCTCGCCGAACTCCGCGTCGCTGTCCATCCGGAAGGTGACCTGCACGTGGTCGCCGTCGAGCTCGATGCCCTCGACCTTGCCGACCCGGACCCCGGCGATCCGGACCTCGTCGTTCACCTTGAGGCCACCGGCCTCGGAGAACGCGGCATGGTAGACGTCGCCGCCGCCGATGATCGGCAGCGAGGACGCCTTGAAGGACGCCAGCAGCAGGGCGGCGAGGACGGCGAGGCTGATCGCCCCGATCACCACCGGGTTGCGCTCGCGGAAGGGGACCATCATCGGGGTCCCCGAGGAGTCGTGCTCGGAGAGAGCGCAGCGAACGGAGAGTGCGACTTCGTGGGGTGGTTCATCCGAGATCACACCTGTCGGAGATCTTCGTACCGGGCAGGGGGTAGGTGACGTCGAGCGGCGGGACTCCACCGGGCAGGCGCACCTGGCCGCTGAACTGGCAGAGGTAGAAGTTGAAGAACGAGCCGTAGATCGCGGTGCGGCCGATCTTGGTGAGCTTGATCGGCAGCACCTGGAGCGCCCGGTCGAGCTCGGCCTTGTTCTCGTCGATGTTGCCCGCGAAGCGGCGCAGCTGCTTGATGTCCTCGACGAACGGCTTGCGGATCCCGCCGACGAGGTCGGCAGTCTGCACCGAGAGCTCGGAGATCTGGTCGAGCGAGGTCAGGATCGCGCGACGGTCGTCCTTGAGGCCGCCGACGAAGGTGCGGAACGACTGGATCAGCCGGGTCAGCTCCTCGTCGCGGTCGCCGATGTTCTCCAGCACCTCGTTGAGGTTGTCGATCAGCTGGTTGATGACCTCGTCGCGGTCGGCCAGGGTCTGGGTCACCGAGGCGGTGCTGGCCAGCAGCCCCTCGAGCGTGCCGCCCTCGCCCTGGAAGACCTGGATGATCTCGTAGGAGAGCTGGTTCAGGTCCTCCGGCGAGAGCGCCTGGAACAGCGGCTTGAAGCCGTTGAACAGCACGGTCAGGTCGAGCGCCGGGGAGGTCTGCCCCACCGGGATCGTCGCGTTCTCGGAGAGCTGCGCGGTGTCGCCGATGGTCTCGGTGAGGGAGATGTAGCGCTGCCCGACGAGGTTGCGGTAGCGGATCGAGGCGTGCGTCGCCTCGCTGAGCGGGGTGTCCTCCTCGACCGAGAAGGTGACCAGGGCCCGCGAGCGGTCGACGATCTCGACGTCGCTGACGCTGCCGACCTTGACGCCGGCGATCCGGACGTCGTCGCCCTTCACGACGCCGGTGGCGTCGACGAACTCGGCCTTGTAGTCGGTCTTGCCGCTGAAGGTGATGTTGCCGATCGTGATGACCAGCAGCCCGGTCGCCATCGCGGTGATCACCATGAAGATGGTCAGCCGGACGAGGTCGCCGGCGGTCTTCTTGTCCAGCAGGCTCATCGGAGGCTCACCTCCGCGCCCCGGGCCATCGGGCCGACGAGGAGCACCCCGAGGTCGGGCACCTCCGAGCGGCTGACGCCGAGGGTCGGGGCCAGCAGGGCCTTGAGCAGGTCGGCCTCGGCCGCGCTGCCGGCGTACCCGGAACCGAGCTGGTAGCGGTCCTGGACGTAGTCGGGGGCCACGCGGCTGGTGCCCTTGCCGGTCGGCTCGTCGACGCCGTCGTCGAAGTCCGGCTGGTGACGCACGGGGTTGGACTGCGACCACGGCGGGTTGGGCAGGTTGAGGCAGGAGTAGCCGCGCTTGTCGCCGTACCGAGGGGCGTCGGCGGGGGTGTAGCCGCGGGGCTGGTTCGGCAGCGTCTCCAGCACGATGTGGAGGGTGAAGCCGCGGAACGACTCGGCCTGGAGGGGCGCGGCGTTCTCGATCCCCTTGAGCAGGCAGGGGTAGCCGGGGGCGTACTTCGCGAACACGCGGAGCTGCTCCTGGCCGAGCTGGCTGAGCCGGATGAGGTTGTCACCGTTCTCGTCGAGGAACTGGCGGGAGGTGTCGGCGAAGGCCGCCACGTCCTGGTAGAGCGCGCGGACCTTGGTGTCGCGGTCCTCCAGGGTGCCCGTGGTCGTGATCGTGTTGCGGAGGATCTCCGCGATCTGCGGGGTCACGTCGGAGTAGGTGTCGGAGACCTTGGCGGTCAGCCGCAGGTCCTCGATCAGCCCGGGGATCTCCGGATTGAGCCGCTTGAGGTACCCGTCGAGGGTCTCGAGGTTCTCGCCGAGCTCGTTGCCGCGGCCCTCGAGCGCGGTGGCGAGGGCGTTGAGGGTCATGTTGAGCTCGGCCGGCTGCACGGTGCGCAGCAGCGGGTAGAGGTCCGCGAGGACCTCCTCGACCTCGATCGCGACCTCGGTCCGCTCGATCGTGGCGCCGGCCTGGAGCGCGGACGCGGAGTCCGCGGTGCTGCCCTCGGGGACCTCCAGGGAGACGTACTTCTCGCCGAAGAGCGTCTTGGGCACGATCGAGCCGGTGACGTCGCTCGGGATGGTGTCGATCTCGCCCGGGAAGATGCCCAGGGTCAGCTCGGCACCCTCGGTGGTGGCATCGAAGTCGAGCACCTCGCCGACGATCACGCCGCGCACCTTCACGTCCGCGCGCTCGGGCAGCTGCAGACCGATCTTGCTGGTCTGCAGCGTCACCTCGTCGTAGGAGGAGAACTTCTTGGTGAAGATGGCGTAGGTCAGGTAGACGCCGATCAGCAGGACGCACAGGAACAGCACGCCGAGCACCTTGTGGGGGACCGCGATCCTCATCAGCCCGTCACCCCGCCAGCCTGACGGTCGTGGACGCGCCCCAGATCGCCATCGACAGGAACAGGTCGATCACGTTGATCGCGACGATGCTGGTCCGCACCGCACGACCCACCGCCACCCCCACGCCGGCAGGACCGCCCGACGCGTTGTAGCCGTGGTAGCAGTGGATCAGGATGACGGTCACGGCGAACACGAGCACCTTGCCGAAGGACCACAGCACGTCTCCTGGTGGCAGGAACTGGTTGAAGTAGTGGTCGTAGGTCCCCGGGGACTGCCCGTAGAACTGGGTCACGACCAGCCGGCTGGCGAAGTAGCTGGACAGCAGGCCGACGACGTAGAGCGGGATGATCGCGATCAGGCCGCCGACCACGCGGGTGGCGACCAGGAACGGCATCGAGGGGATCGCCATCACCTCGAGGGCGTCGACCTCCTCGGAGATCCGCATCGCGCCGAGCTGGGCGGTGAAGCCACAGCCGACCGTGGCCGCGAGGGCGATGCCGGCGACCAGCGGGGCGATCTCGCGGGTGTTGAAGTACGCCGACACGAAGCCGGAGAACGCGGCGGTGCCGAGCTGGTTGAGCGCGGCGTACCCGGACAGGCCCACCTGGGCGCCGGTGAAGAAGGTCATGCCGAGGATGACTCCGACCGTGCCGCCGATGACCGCCAGGGCACCGCGACCGAGGGCGACCTCGGCCAGGATCCGCAGGATCTCCTTCGGGTAGCGCGAGATCGACCGCGGGATCGCCGCAACCACCCCGAGGTAGAAGGAGAGCTGTCCACCGAGGGTGTCGAGGGAGTCCAGCGGCCGGCGGGCGGCGCTGCGCAGGTTGGCCATCGTCGTCACCCTGTCTTCGGCGGGATGATCTGGAGGTAGATCGCGCTCAGGACGAAGTTGACGATGAACAGCAGCAGGAAGGTGATGACGACGGACTCGTTGACGGCGTCACCGACGCCCTTGGGCCCGCCGCCGGCGTTCATGCCCTTGTAGGACGCCACGACCGCCGCGATCAGGCCGAAGACCAGCGCCTTGATCAGGCCGATCACGAGGTCGGGGATCTGGGCGAGCGCGGTGAAGCTCGCGAGGTAGGCGCCGGGGGTGCCGTCCTGGAGCAGGACGTTGAAGACGTAGCCGCCGGCGACGCCGACGAAGCTGACCATGCCGTTGAGGAAGAACGCGACGAGCATGCAGGCGAGCACCCGCGGTACGACGAGGCGCTGGATCGGGTCGATGCCCAGCACCATCATCGCGTCGAGCTCCTCGCGGATCTTGCGGGCGCCGAGGTCGGCCGCGATCGCCGAGCCGCCGGCACCGGCGATCAGCAGCGCCGTCCCGATCGGGGCGGCCTGCTGCACCACCGCGAGCACCGACGCGGAGCCGGTGAAGGACTGGGCGCCGAACTGCTTGATCAGGCCGCCGACCTGGAGGGCGATGACCGCACCGAAGGGGATGGCGACGAGCGCGGTCGGGATGATCGTGACGGAGGCGATGAACCACGCCTGCTGGAGGAACTCGCGCAGCTGGAACGGTCGCCGGAAGAGCGCCCGCCCCACGTCGAGGGCGAACGCGAACAGGTGGCCGGCCGCTCCGATGGGAGCCAGCGCACGGGACGCGGTCAGGGTCGCCACGTCACGTCCCGGTCGCCAGGGTCATGTTCTCCTCGAACGATCCCGGGGGCGGGGTCACACCGTTCTCGCGGCACCACTCGCCCGGCGGGCGCTGGCTGCGGCGGGCGATGCCGTTGGACGGGTCGAGCTGCATCGGGATCGGCGGCAGCGGAGGGAGCTCCTGGTCCTTCTCCGCCTCGAGCTCGTCGGCGTCCTTCTCCTCCGACATGCCGATCGGGCCGACCTTCTGGGCGTTGAGGAACTGGCGGACGACCGGCTCCTCCGAGGACAGCAGCATCTCGCGCGGGCCGAACATGGCCAGGTGCTTGTGGTAGAGCAGCCCGATGTTGTCGGGCACCGTGCGGGCGGTGTTGATGTCGTGGGTGACGATCAGGAAGGTGGCGTCGATCTGGGCGTTCAGGTCGACGATCAGCTGGTTGAGGAACGCCGTGCGGACCGGGTCGAGGCCGGAGTCCGGCTCGTCGAAGAGCACGATCTCGGGGTCGAGCACCAGGGCGCGGGCCAGGCCGGCGCGCTTGCGCATGCCTCCCGAGATCTCACCGGGGAGCTTGTCCTCGGCACCGATCAGACCGACCAGGTCCATCTTCTCCATGACCAGGGCACGGATGTCGGACTCGGACTTCTTGGTGTGCTCGCGCAGCGGGAAGGCGACGTTGTCGTAGAGGTTCATGGAGCCGAACATGGCACCGTCCTGGAACAGCACACCGAACAGCTTGCGGATCTCGTAGAGGTCGCGCTCGGAGCAGGAGGCGATGTCGGTGCCCTCGATGAGGATCGAGCCCTTGTCGGGCTTGAGCAGGCCGATGAGGGTCTTGAGGAACACCGACTTGCCCGTGCCCGAGGGGCCGAGCATCACGCAGATCTCGCCCGCCGGGATCGTCAGCGAGACGTCGCCCCAGATGAGCTGCTTGCCGAAGGACTTGCTCAGGTCGTCGACCTGGATCTCCACGCCCATGCCCCAGACCCTCCATCCCTGACACTCGCCGGTCCACCTGCACGATCGGGCCCGCGCGGCATCCCGGCACGCGCGCCACTCGCGAGTAACAACGGAAACTGTCCCGCGAGGTTACGCATGATTTTGACGCTCGTCACATGTTCGACACCTCGGGGCGGACACCGCGTCGCCAATGAGATCGGGGCGGACACCCGAAGGTGTCCGCCCCGATCACGGGTCAGCGAGTCGTCACTTGAGCGTGACGGTGGCGCCGGCGCCCTCGAGGGCCTCCTTGGCCTTCTCGGCGGCCTCCTTGGTCGCACCCTCGAGCACCGTCTTGGGGGCGGCCTCCACGAGGTCCTTGGCCTCCTTCAGGCCGAGGGACGTGAGCGCGCGCACCTCCTTGATGACGTTGATCTTCTTCTCGCCGGCGGACTCGAGAACGACCTCGAACTCGTCCTTCTCGGCCTCGGCCTCGGCGGCACCGCCGCCGGCAGCGCCGGCGCCCGGGGCAGCGGCCACGGCGACCGGAGCGGCCGCGGTGACGCCGAAGGTGTCCTCGAACTGCTTCACGAACTCGCTCAGCTCAATGAGGGTCATCTCCTTGAACGCGTCGAGCAGCTCGTCGGTGGTGAGCTTCGCCATGATGGCTTCCTTCCTTCGTACGTGTGTGACAGGTGGTGGGTACGTCGGCCTGAGGTGTCAGGCGTCCGTGGACTCGGTCTCCGCGGGGGCCTCGTCGGTCGCCTCACCGGACTCGGTGGGGGCAACCTCCTCGGTCTCCTCGGCGGCCGGGGCCTCCTCGGCAGCGTCAGCAACCGGAGCACCGGCACCACCTGCGAGGATCGTGGGGTCCTGCTGGGCCTTGGCCTCGAGGGCGCCGGCGAGCCGGGCAACCTGCGAGATCGGGGCGTTGAGCAGGTAGACGGCCTGGCTGAGCGACGCGAGCATCGCGCCGGCCAGCTTGCCCATGAGCACCTCGCGCGACTCGAGGTCGGCCAGCCTGGCCACCTCGGACGCGTCGAGCTGCTTGCCGTCCAGGACTCCACCCTTGATGACAAGGGTGGGGTGTGCCTTGGCAAAGTCACGCAGACCCTTGGCGGCCTCCACCACGTCGCCCGAGATGAAGGCGATGGCGGTGGGGCCGGTCAGGAGGTCGTCGAAGCCGTCGATCCCCGCCTCGGAGGCGGCGATCTTGGCGAGCGTGTTCTTGACCACGGCGTAGTTGGCGTTCTCGCCGAGTGAGCGCCGCAGTTCCTGCAGCTGCTTCACGGTGAGACCGCGGTACTCGGTCAGCACGGCACCAGCGGACTCGTTGAAGGACTCAACGATCTCCGCGACGGCTGCCTGCTTGTCTGCCCGCGCCATGGGTCTCCTTCCGGACTGGGTGAGACCACCCCGGCCCCGGAATGACGAACGCCCCGAGCACAAGGCCCAGGGCGTGGACATCGCGGACGACGTCTGCTGCTCTGCTCCCTGCGCTGGCCGTCCGCTTCCGCGGAACCTTCGATCGTTGCGTCTCACGACGCGCGGATCACCGGCGGTCTCTGGTTACGAGGAGCACTCTAGGCCGCGGGTCGCATCACCGCCAAATCTCCGCGGGCGGGCGCTCAGGTGTGCTTGCCTTGTCGGGTGGATCCGTCGCTGCTGCCCCTGCGCGAGGTGCTCGAGCGCGTCGACGGCCGGCTGCTGTCCCCGGAGCAGGACGTCCGGATCTGGCCGACCGGGTTCCCGTTGGTCGACGACGCCCTCGGCGGCGGCCTGCGCTCCGGCGCCCTGCACCTGCTCGCCGGCGCCCAGGGCGAGGGCAAGACCACCTTCGCCCTGCAGATCGCCAAGGTCTGCGCCCGCGACGGCCGTCCGATCCTCTTCTTCTCCTTCGAGCTCGAGGCCGAGGTGCTGCTCCAGAAGGTCATCGCCTCCGAGGCGGCGGTCATGGGCTTCGACAACCCGGTCAACGTCTACCAGGTGCGGGCGGCCTTCGAGGGCACCGACGGCGTGACCGGCGGCCTGCCCGAGCGGCTCGGTCGCCACGCCGGCGGTCTCGACGCCCTGGAGGTCGTCGCGGGCTACGCCCACCACATGCTGATCCACCGCTCGACCACGACCCACACCAGCCTCGACGTCATCACGGCGGCGGTGAAGGACGTGATCGCCGAGCAGGGCCAGGCGCCGTTGGTGGTCATCGACTACCTGCAGAAGCTGCGGCCCGCCCACCTGATGGACGAGGAGGCCGCCATCACCCATGTGACCGAGCGGCTCAAGGACGTCGCGATCGAGTTCGACTGCCCGGTGCTCGCGATCTCCGCCTCCGACCGGGCCGGCCTCGAGCCGGGGCAGCGGATGCGCGCGCGGAACATGAAGGGCTCCACAGCCCTGGCGTACGAGGCGGACGTGGTCCTGATCCTGGCCAACAAGGCCGACATCGTCGCTCGCCACCACCTCATGTACTCCGGCGACAACGGCGAGCACTTCAAGGGCTGGTCGGTGCTCACGGTGGAGAAGAACCGGTCCGGTCGGGCCGGCGCCGAGATCGAGTTCCGCAAGGACTTCGCGCGCGGGCGCTTCGACCCCGCCGGCTCGGTCGTCACCGAGAAGCTGGTCGACGAGCGCGTCTACACCGAGTGATCACAGCCCCCGACGGGTGACGGGGAACGGCAAGGGCCGCCTCCCCGAGCGGGAAGGCGGCCCTGGCAGCCGGGTGTGGACAGGCGTCAGGCCTGGCCCTCGTCGTCACCGGCGACGTTCTTGGTGCGGTGGGGGTCCATCTGCACGCCCGGGCCCATGGTCGTGGAGACCGTGATCTTGCGGATGTAGCGACCCTTGGAGCTGGCCGGCTTCAGCCGCAGCACCTCCTCCAGGGCGGCGGCGTAGTTCTCCGCGAGCTGGCCCTCGGCGAAGGACGCCTTGCCGATGATGAAGTGCAGGTTGGCGTGCCGGTCGACGCGGAACTCGATCTTGCCGCCCTTGATGTCGGTCACGGCCTTGGCCGGGTCCGGGGTGACGGTGCCGGTCTTGGGGTTCGGCATCAGGCCGCGGGGGCCGAGGACGCGGCCGAGACGACCGACCTTGCCCATCATGTCGGGGGTCGCGACGACGGCGTCGAAGTCGAGCCAGCCGCCGGAGACCTTCTCGATCAGCTCGTCGCCGCCGACGATGTCGGCGCCGGCCTCACGGGCGGCCTCGGCCTTCTCGGCGTTCGCGAACACCAGGACGCGGGCGGTCTTGCCGGTGCCGTGGGGCAGGTTGACGGTGCCGCGCACCATCTGGTCCGCCTTGCGGGGGTCGACGCCGAGGCGCATGACGACGTCCATGGTCTCGTCGAACTTCTTCTTCGAGCCGTTCTTGGCGATCTTGATGGCGGCCAGCGGCGAGTAGAGCTCGTCCTTGTCGAACAGCTCGCTCGCGGCGCGGTAGGTCTTGCTGCGCTGCATGTGATGTCTCGTTTCTGAAAGAGGGTGTGGTCCTCGGGCCAGCGCGGCCCTGCCACGGGAAGGGGTCCGGTGCGGACGGATCAGTCGGTGGTGACGCCCATGGAGCGGGCGGTGCCCTCGACGATCTTCATGGCGGCCTCGATGTTGTTGGCGTTGAGGTCCGGCAGCTTGGTCGTGGCGATCTCGCGCACCTGGTCCTTGGTCAGCTTGCCGACCTTCTCCTTGTGCGGGACGCCCGAGCCCTTCTGGAGACCGGCAGCCTTCTTGATCAGCTCAGCGGCCGGCGGGGTCTTGGTGATGAACGTGAACGAGCGGTCCTCGTAGATGGTGATCTCGACCGGGATCACGTTCCCGCGCATCGACTCGGTCTGCGCGTTGTAGGCCTTGCAGAAGTCCATGATGTTCACGCCGTGGGGACCGAGAGCGGTACCCACCGGCGGCGCCGGAGTCGCTGCGCCAGCCTGCAGCTGCACCTTCACCAGGGCAGCGATCTTCTTCTTGGGAGGCATTGCCTTCTCTTTCTCTCTGTGTGGTCATGACGGGGGTGTCCCCTGCCACAGGTCGTGCGTGCTCATTGTGGCCCCGCGATTGCTCGATCCCGAAATCGGATCGTCGCCACGACTCGCTGGTCTCGACACGCGGCCGCGACCTCGCTCGGTTCTGACGAGCTCCGCTCGTCAGACTCGCTGAATCTGGTTGAAGCTGAGCTCGACGGGGGTCTCGCGACCGAAGATCTCGACGAGGGCCTTGACCCGCTGCGACTCGGCGTTGATCTCGGTGATCGTCGCGTGCAGGGTGGCGAACGGGCCGTCGACCACCATCACGGAGTCGGAGACGTCGAAGTCGGCGACCTCGACCGGGCGCTTGGGCGCGGTCGTGGCACTGCCGCCGCCCGCGGCGTTGGCAGCCGCGGCGGCCTCGGCCTCGACGGCGGCGAACGTGGGGGCCAGCCAGTTCTCGACCTCGGCCATGCTCAGCGGGACCGGCTGGTGGGCGTGGCCCACGAATCCGGTCACCGACGGGGTGTGGCGCACGGCGGCCCACGACTCGTCGGTGAGGTCCATCCGGACCAGGACGTATCCGGCGAAGCGGGTCCGGTTGACCATCTTGCGCTGGCCGTTCTTGATCTCCGCGACATCCTCGGTGGGGACCACGACCTCGTGGATGTAGTCCTCCATGTTCAAGGAGTTGATCCGGTTCTCGAGGTTGGACTTCACCCGCTTCTCCATGCCGGAGTAGGTGTGGATGACGTACCAGTCGCCGGGCTTGGCCCACAGCTCGTTGCGGAACGCCTCGAGCGGGTCGTCCTCGGCGGGGGTCTCGGCCGGGGTCTCGGCGGTCTCACCGTCGGAGGTCTCCTCCGTGGCGGCTGCCTCGTCCTGGTCGTCCTGGTCCGCGGCGTCGACGGGGTCGACCGCCGTGTCCTGGTCGGTCGGGGCGGCCTCGTCGGGCTCGCCGCCCTCGGCGGTCGTCTCCTCGACAGGGTCCGACTCCACGGCCCGGTCCTCGTCGTACTGCTCCGACACCTGCTGCTCCGTCACGTCGTTGATGGGGTCGTCCGTCTGGCTCTCGGTCACGTCCGGGTCGCTCACTCCGGGCTGCCGCCGGTGAACAGCTCGAACACGAGCTTGCCGAAGCCGAGGTCGAGCAGGGACACCAGTGTCATGAAGAACGCCACGAAGACGAGCACCACGATGAAGTAGGTGACCAGCTGCTCCTGGGTCGGCCAGACGACCTTGCGCAGCTCGGCCACGACCTGGCGGTAGAACGTGACCGGGGAGGTCCGCTGCTCCGTGTTGTCGCGGCGATCAGCGCGGCTGTCCGTCATCGCCTTCCTCTTCTCCGTCGATGTGCTCGGTGGATCGCTGACGATCCGGGTGGTCCTTGCAGGGCACGAGGGACTTGAACCCCCAACCTTCGGTTTTGGAGACCGATGCTCTGCCAGTTGAGCTAGTGCCCTACGGCGCTCTCGGCGTCGGCCTGCGGGCAGGACGGAGCATCCGGAAGAACACCAGGTGGGAACTCTACCCGCCGGGTGGAGGCGGAGTCGAACCGGCACAGCCGGGGATGCGAGCATGGGTGCGTGCCCGAGCAGACTGCCCCGACCGGACCCCTCGCCACCCTCGACCCCGCCCAGCTCGCCGCCTTTCGCGACGACGTTCAGGCGTCCTACGACGCGTTGCTGGAGCGCGGGCTCGCGCTCGACCTGACGCGCGGCAAGCCCTCCAGCGCGCAGCTCGACCTCTCCGACGGCCTGCTCGGCCTGCCGACCAGCACCCTCGACGCCGACGGGGTCGACGTCCGCAACTACGGCGGCCTGCACGGGATCCGCGAGATCCGCGAGATGTTCGCGGAGCTGCTCTGGGTCGAGCCGGAGCAGGTCGTGGCAGGCGGCAGCTCCAGCCTGATGATGATGCGCGACGTGCTGACCTACCTGTGGCTGCACGGTGCCGTCGACAGCGAGCGGCCGTGGTCGGCGGAGGAGAAGGTCACCTTCCTCTGCCCGGTCCCCGGCTACGACCGGCACTTCACGCTGCTGAGCTGGTTCGGTATCGACACCGTCACGGTCCCGATGAACGACGACGGTCCCGACGTGGACGCCGTGGCGCGCCTGGTCGAGAGCGACCCGAGCATCAAGGGGATGTGGCTGGTCCCGACCTACGCGAACCCGACCGGCTCGGTGTGCTCCCACGAGATCGCGGCCCGGCTGGCGTCGATGCCGGCCGCCGCCCCGGACTTCAGGATCTTCTGGGACAACGCCTACGCCTTCCACCACCTCACCGAGGAGGAGGCCAAGAGCGCCGACATGCTGACGCTGGCGGCCGCGTCCGGCCACCCGCACCGGCCGATCATGTTCGCCTCCACCTCCAAGATCACCTACGCCGGGGCCGGCGTCGCGTTCCTCGCCGCCTCGGTGGAGAACGTCGCCTGGTACGCCCGCCACCTCGGGCAGGGCTCGATCGGGCCCGACAAGATCAACCAGCTCCGGCACGTGCAGTTCTTCGGCTCCCCCGACGGCGTCCGCGACCACATGCGTCGGCACCGCGAGGTCATCGGTCCCAAGTTCGCCGCCGTCGCCGAGGTTCTCCAGCAGCGGCTCGCCGGTCGCGAGGTGGCGACCTGGACCGACCCGAGCGGCGGCTACTTCGTCAGCCTCGACGTGCTGCCCGGCACCGCGGCCCGGGTCATCGAGCTCGCCAAGGCCGCCGGCGTGGCCCTCACCCCGGCCGGCTCGGCGTTCCCCGGCAGCCACGACCCCGACGACACCAACATCCGGCTCGCCCCGACCTTCCCGGTCCTCGAGGAGGTTCGCGAGGCGATGGACGCCGTCGCCACCTGCGTGCTCCTCGCCGCCGCCGAGAAGCTCACCCGTCCCTGACACCGGGCCGGCCACCGCCACCATGACGAGCGCGGAGCGCGAGGGAGGCCAGGTGCGCACCCCCACCGCAACCACCACGAGCGCGCAGCGCGAGGGAGGCCAGGTGCGCACCACCACCGCAACCACCACGAGCGCGCAGCGCGAGGGAGGCGAGGTGCGCACGAGGCAAGCGCCGCTTGCGGCGCTGCCGAAAGCGCACCTCCATCTGCACTTCACCGGCTCGATGCGGCACGCCACCCTGCTCGAGCTCGCCGAACGCGACGGGATCCACCTGCCCGACTCGCTGGTGAGCGAGTGGCCGCCGGAGCTGTCGGCGGCCGACGAGAAGGGCTGGTTCCGCTTCCAGCGCCTGTACGACGTGGCGCGCAGCGTGCTGCGCACCGAGGACGACGTACGCCGGCTGGTCCGCGAGGCGGCCGAGGACGACGTGGCCGACGGCGGCCGCTGGTTGGAGATCCAGGTCGACCCGTCCGGCTACGCCGCCCGCTTCGGCGGCATCACCGAGTTCACCGAGCTGGTGCTCGACGCGGTCGCCGAGGCGTCCCGCGACACCGGGCTCGGGATGGCGGTGGTCATCGCCGCCAACCGCACCCGCCACCCGCTCGACGCCCGGACCCTGGCCCGGCTGGCCGGCCAGTACGCCGACCGCGGGGTCGTGGGCTTCGGGCTGTCCAACGACGAGCGCCGGGGCAGCACGGCCGACTTCGGCGCCGCCTTCGCGATCGCCGAGCGGGCCGGGCTGCTGCTGGTGCCGCACGGCGGCGAGCTGCGCGGGCCCGACCACGTCCGGACCTGCCTCGACACGCTGCACCCCGGCCGGCTCGGGCACGGCGTCCGCTCCGTCGAGGACCCGCGACTGCTGGCCGAGGTCGTCGACCGCGGGATCGCGCTCGAGGTCTGCCCGGTGTCGAACGTGGCGCTCGGGGTCTACTCCGACCTCACCTCGGTACCGCTCCCCCAGCTCCTCGACGCCGGGGCGACGATCGCGCTCGGGGCCGACGACCCCCTGCTCTTCGGCTCCCGGCTGGGCGCGCAGTACGCCACGATGCGAGCCGCCCACGAGCTCGAGGACCCGGTGCTCGCGGAGCTGGCCCGGATGTCCTTCCGCGCCTCGCAGGCCCCCTCCGACGTGGTGGAGCGCGCCCACGCCGACATCGACGCCTGGTTGGCCTGAGCCCGCGTTAGCGCCTGTGCACTAGTCCCGGTCCTGCACTCCTGGCCCACCCCAGCCATGGCCGGGGTTCCGTTCACACCCTTTTGGGTGAATCCCGAACGACCGACCCCCCCGATGCGACTCACTGGTCGATCAGGCCCCTCCGGAGCCCAGCCCACCCCCCCCGTGGTCGCGTTCCCACCGCGCGCCCCGCCGCCGAAAGGTTCCCCCGATGAGCACCACCACCCTGCCCCAGGCCGTCCCGCGCAGCCGCTCGGAGCGGTCGCGCCTGGTCCTCGGTCTGGTCGCCCTCGCCGTCTCGGTCCTCGGCGTCACCACCGTGGTGACCGGCGCCTACTTCACCGACCAGCAGGACATCACCGGCAACACGTTCAGCACCGGCAGCGTCGACCTGTCCGCCACCCCGGCCACCGCCGTGGTCACGCTCAGCGCGATGGCACCCGGCGACACGGTGACCGCACCGCTCACGGTCTCCAACGCCGGCACCTTGGCGTACCGGTACGCGCTGCTCTCCACCGTCACCGCCAGTACCCCGGACCTCGCCGCCCAGCTGGACCTCACGGTCAAGACCGGCGTGACCACGTGCACCACGGCGGGCTTCTCCGCGACCGGCACCGCCCTCTACGGCCCGAACGACCTGGGTTCGACGGCCGGCACCAAGATCTTCGGCGATGCCGCCCAGGGCGCGCAGACCGGTGACCGGACCCTGGCCGCCGGCGGCTCGGAGATCCTCTGTGTCCAGGTGTCGCTGCCGAGCAGCACCGGCAACACCTACCAGACGAAGACGACGACGGCCACGCTCCGCTTCGACGCCGAGCAGACCACCAACAACCCCTGACAGGTCGGACGCGATCCCGCGTCATGGACACCACACGCACGTCCCCAGCGGGCGTCGGGTTCTCCCGGCGCCTGTTGGGCGCGCTCGGGCGCGGACTGGTCGGCCTCACCCTGCTCGCGGCCACCGTGACGGTCGCCGGCCTCGGCGTCCTCCACCTGCGCGGCGAGCAGGTGATGGTCGTCGCGTCGGGGAGCATGACGCCGACCTTCCGCGCCGGCGACGCCGTCGTGGTCCGACCTCCGCACGCCGACGACCTCCGGGTCGGCAGCGTGATCAGCTTCCACGCCGTCGGTGACGTCGAGCACCTGACCACCCACCGGATCGTGGCCCGGCACCAGCGCCCCGAGGGCCTCTTCCTCCAGACCCAGGGCGACGCGAACGCCACGCCCGATCCCGACTACACCTCCTCCGGCTCGGTGGTCGGCGTGATGACGCACCCGGTGCCGCGGCTGGGCTACTGGCTCGCGTTCTTCCAGTCACCGCTGGGACGCGCCGTCGTGCTCGGCCTGCCGCTGCTGCTGCTGGCCGGCGCGCAGCTGCGCAGCACCGTCCGCGACCTCCGTCGCACGACACCCCGTCGACGTCCGCTGGTCCCCGCCGTGGTCACCGGGGTCGTGGTGGTCGTCTCCATGGCGTCGGGGGCGTTGCTCGCCCGCGGCACGGGTGCCTACTTCAACGAGCAGGTCGGCAACGGCAGCAACGCGTTCGCCACCGCGTCGTACTGCGGCACGGGCACGACCTACCAGCAGTCGGTGGTCGCCAACTCCCCGCGCATCTTTCACCGGTTCTCCGAGACCACCGGGACCGCGGCGGCGAACGCCGGCAGTGGGTCGGCGGGCACGTACACCGGTGGCTACACCCTCGCCGTTCCGGGCGCCACGGCCTGCGAGACCACGTCGTACGCCGTCCGGCTGGACGGCTCGACCGGCCAGGTCGTGATGTCGGGCACCGCGTCCGCCGCCAGCACGAACACGTTCACGCTGGAGGCGTGGATCCGGACCACGACCGGTGGCGGCAAGATCGTCGGCTGGGGCAACAGCCGCAACGCCGCGAGCGCGACCACCTCCAACGACCGCCACCTCTACCTCTCGGACACGGGCACCCTCTACTTCGGCGTCAACCCGAGCACGAAGGCCGTGATCTCGAGCCCGGCCACGTACCTCGACGGTCGCTGGCACCACGTGGCCGCGACCCTGGGAGCCACCGGCATGCGGCTCTACGTCGACGGCAGCCAGGTGGCCTTCCGCACCGACGTGACCACCGCCGGGACGGCCTACAACGGCTTCTGGCGGATCGGCTACGACACGGTGAGCGGCTGGACCAACGCCCCCACCAACGCGCGGTACACCGGCGACCTGGACGAGGTCGCGATCTTCACCACCACGCTCACTGCCGCGCAGATCGCGGCTCACTACGCCGAGCGGCGCGGCTAGGTCCCGGGGTCCCCGTCGGGCGACCAGCGCCGCAACAGCTCCTCCACCCCGACCGCGGCCTCGCGGGCGCTCGGCGTGTACCCGACGACGACCGGCAGGAAGCGGTCCGAGCGCAGGGCATGGAGCCGCAACGGGGTGCGTGCGAGGACGGTCGCGGTCCGGAGGGTACGCCGGAGCAGCGCGATCTCGCCGAAGCCGTCGCCCGGCCCGAGGGTCGCGACCACCGCGCCGTCCCCGAGCACGTCGACCTCGCCGCGACTCGATCACGAAGTAGCAGTCGCCCGTCGTCGCCCTGGCTGAACACGACCTGGTCGGCCGGGCACCTCGACCGGCTCGAGGGCCCGGGCGAGCTGCTCGATGGAGGGCAGCGGCAGCGCCCGCAGCATCGGCACCTGCTGGAGCAGCGCGACGTCGCGGTCACGGACCCCGACGGACCGGTCCAGACGGCGCAGCCGCCACCACGAGGCGACCGCGGCGACCGGGCAGACCAGGCCCAGCACGACGAGCGCGGTGCGCAGGCCGGCTCCCCCGATCACGGCGGAGGCGACCACGGCACCGATCCCGGTGGACACCGCGACCAGGCTCTCCAGCACGCCGAAGACCCGGGCCAGCACCTGGTCGGGGGCCAGCCGGGCGAGCAGCGTGAAGCCGGCGACGTCGATCAGGGCGTTGCCGACCCCGATGAACGCCAGCACGACGAGGGCGAACGCGGGCTCCGGGACCAGCCCGATGAGCACCAGCGGCAGTCCCCAGAGCGCGACGCCGACGGCGAACCAGGAGCCGAGCCGGTGGGTGCCCACCAGCAGCGACGCCGCGAGCGAGCCGAGCACCGCGCCCACCCCGACGGCCGTCATCAGGGTGCCGGCGCCGGCCTCGCCGGTGCCGAGGAGCTCGATCGCGACGACGACCGAGAAGACGGTCAGGGCACCCCGGGTCAGTGACTGGACGGCGGCCAGCACCATGATCAGCGCCAGGTCGGCGCTCTGCGCCACCGCGCGCAGCCCCTCGACGGCCTCCCGCACCAGCTGCGGGCGCTGGGCCGCGGACGGCCGGGGTGGGGCGTCGTACCGGAGCCGGAGCAGGAGGACCGCCGCCCACAGCGACGAGCCGGCCGCGACCCCGAACACCACGGAGACCCCACTGACGCCGAGCAGCACGGCCGCCAGCAGCGGGCCCACGAGGGTGGCCGCGGAGTCGAGCATGCCGCGGACGACGTTGGCACTGGCGAGCTCGTGCCCGGTGTGGCACAGCGACGGGAGCAGCGCGGAGTGGGCCGGGCGGAAGAGGGTCGCCGCGATCGTCGAGAGCACGGCCAGGGCGTAGATGGCGGCGGGCGGCCCGGACACTGCCGCCACCACTGCCGCGGCGGCGGTCGCGAGGCCGCGGACGGTCGAGACCAGGATCAGCACCCGCTCCCGTCGGCCGCGATCGGCGATCGGCGACAGCAGCGGTGCGAGCAGCGCCGAGGGCAGCATCCGGAGCAGACCGACCAGGCCCACGGCGGTGGCACCGCCGTCGCGGTAGGCGACGATGCCGAGGGCGACGGTGAAGGCCCACTCGGCGGTCCAGGCCCCGAGGAAGCTGAGCTGCGCGCGGCGCAGGTCGGCGTTGCGGGCGTTGCTGGTGAACGCGTCAGCCGCGTCCCGGAGCCGGCCCCGGCTCCCCCCGTCCCCCATGGCGCGGGACTCTACTCGCGCGCAGGGGTGCCTCCGCTAGAGCGAGCAGCCCACCAGGATCGGCTCGTTGACGAGCCGGATGCCGTACGCCGCCTCGACGCCGTCACGGATCTCGCGGGCGAGGGCGAGCAGGTCGGCGGTGCTCGCCTCGCCGCGGTTGGTGAGCGCGAGCGTGTGCTTGGTCGACAGCCGCGCCGGGCCCGCGCCGTACCCCTTGGAGAAGCCGGCGTGCTCGATCAGCCACGCGGCGCTCGTCTTGACCCGACCGTCGGGCTGCTCCCACCCCGGGGCTCCCTCGGGCACGGTCGAGGGGTCGACGACGGGGTTGGTGAAGAAGGACCCGGCGCTCCAGGTGTCGTGGTCGGCGGGGTCGAGCACCATGCCCTTGCCATGGCGCAGCGCGAGCACCGCCTCGCGCACCTCGCCGATCGGGGCGCGACCGCCCGGCTCGACGCCCAGCCGGCCGGCGAGCTCGGCGTAGCGGACCGGCGGGCCGAGGGTGCCCTGCTCGAGCTGGAAGGTCACGTCGAGCACCACGTGCCGGCCGGGGTCGGCCTTGAAGCGGGAGTGGCGGTAGCCGAACCCGCAGTCGGCGTTGGCGAAGGTGCGGACGCCGCGCAGGACCCGGTCCCAGACCCGGACGCTCGCGATCGTCTGCGAGACCTCCTGGCCGTAGGCGCCGACGTTCTGGATCGGTGTCGCGCCGACCGCACCGGGGATGCCGGAGAGGGCCTCGACGCCGACCCAGCCCCGCGCGACGGCGGTGGCGACCAGGTCGTCCCAGACCTCGCCGGCGGCCACGCGCACCAGGACCCCGCCGCAGGAGACGCCGTCCTCGACGTCGGGGTGGATGCCGGTGGTCGCGACCTCGACGACGACCCCGGAGAAGCCCTCGTCGGCGACGACGACGTTGGAGCCACCACCGAGCACGAGCACCGGCTCACCGGCCTCGTCGGCGGTCGAGACCGCCTCGACCAGCTCGGCCTCCGTGGTCGCCCGCACCCAGCGGGTGGCCGGACCGCCGAGCCGCAGCGTGGTGTGGTCACGCAGGCTGGTGGACTCAGGCACGCACGACTGCCTTCGGCATCCCGAGCACCTTCTGGCCGCCGCTGGTGACCTCGAGGGCGAGGGTCACCAGGCCGTCGGCCACCGACTTCACTGTCGCCGCGACCGAGACGTCGACCGAGCCCTCGGCCGGGACGACGACCGGGCGGGTGAACTTGCAGCCGAGCTCGACGACCTCGGCACCGTCGGTCCACTCCGCGACGGCGCGGGCGGCCAGGGCGAGGGTGAACATGCCGTGGGCGATCACGCCCGGCAGCCCCACGGACGCGGCGACCTCCTCGTCCTGGTGGATCGGGTTCTGGTCGCCACTGGCGTCCGCGTAGCGCACGAGGTCGGCGCGGGTCACGGCGTACTCACGGACCTCGAGGGCGTCGCCGGGGTTCACGCGTCGGCTCCCTGGTGGACGAGGGTGGCGCTCGTCGTGCAGACCACCACGCCCGCGGCATCCGTGACGTCGCTCCGGGTGCCGATGATGTCGGCGCCACCGATCTGGCGCAGGGACGCGACCGTCAGCGTGGCGGACAGCACGTCACCGGGCACGACCGGCCGGACGTAGGAGAACCGCTGCTCGCCGTGGACGATCCGGAACAGGTCGACCTGCTCGGCCTCGAGGAAGGCGTTCATCGCGTCGAAGGCCAGCACGATCGGGTACGTCGCCGGCGCGGGCCCACCGTCGTAGGCACCGCCGACGGAGTCGGCGAAGGCGCGGACGTGCTCCTCGGTCACGGCGTACGGCTCGGTCGGCGGGAAGCTGCGCCCCACGAGCGACTGGTCGATCGGCATACGACCCACCCTAGGGGGCGCGGGAACCGCCTCGAAATGACGACGACCCGCCCGGAGGTCCGGACGGGTCGAGGCAGGAAGGGGAGCCGCGGTCAGCGGGTCTCCTTGTGCGTGGTGTGGGTGCGGCACCGCGGGCAGAACTTCGACAGCTCGATGCGGTCGGGGTCGTTGCGGCGGTTCTTCTTGGTGATGTAGTTCCGCTCCTTGCACTCCTGGCACGCCAGGGTGATCTTGGGGCGAACGTCGGAGCTCTTGCTGGCCACGGGAAGTCCTTCGGGTTGTCCTGCTGGTCTTGGTGCTGTGATCTGAGTAGCGGGGGCGGGACTCGAACCCGCGACACCACGATTATGAGCCGTGTGCTCTAACCACCTGAGCTACCCCGCCACCGGGATTGAGCGTCCCGCCGCCTCGCCGGCGGCGGAACCCCCACCCAGAGCCCCTTTACGGAATCGAACCGTAGACCTTCTCCTTACCATGGAGACGCTCTACCGACTGAGCTAAAGGGGCAACGTCGGAGAACACTACACACTGACTCGGGCGTTCGAGAAATCGTCCGGGACGGTCTCCGGGAACCCCTGGATCAGGCGTCGATCCGGGCCCACGGAGCGGCGTCCTCGAGCTCCAGCGCGAGCTCCAGCAGGGTGTCCTCCCGGCCCCATCCCGCGGCCAGCATCATGCCCTGCGGCAGGCCGCTGACGGTGGTCGCGAGCGGCAGGCTGATCGCGGGGTCCCCGGTGGCGTTCTGCAGCGGCGTGAAGGCCACCCAGTCCAGCAGCCGGTCCATGACCGTGTCGTAGTCCTGGGTCGGCGCGAGGTGGCCGATCACGGGCGTCTCGGTCGCGAGGGTGGGCGTCAGCAGCACGTCGTGCTCGGCGTAGAAGTCGCGCGAGAAGCGGCGCATGCTCCGCAGCCGCCGGATCGCGCCGGGCAGCCGGTGCAGCCGCTGGGAGGAGTGCTTGGCCAGGCCGTGGGTGAGGTTGTCGAGCTGGCCGCCGTCCCAGCTCGGTCCGAAGGTACGACGACCGCCGCGGACCATCGCCAGCGCGAGGAACGACCAGTAGAGGAGGAAGTCGTCGCGCAGCGTCGACGGCACCGGGTTGGCGATCCGGGTGACCCGGTGGCCGAGGCCCTCCAGCAGCGACGCGGTCGCGTACGTCAGGTCGGCGACCTCGGGGCTCGCGGACTTGCCGATGCCGTCGGTGACCACGGCGACCCGGAGCCGGGCGCGGCCGGGGCCGGCGACGTCGCCCATCGGAGGCAGCCGGAGGTTGCGGTAGACCTGCTCGGCCTCGCGGTAGAAGGCCGCGGTGTCGCGCACGCTGCGGGTGAGGACGCCGTCCGAGACGATCTTGACCGGCAGCTGCCGGTTCAGCGCGTCCTGGGCGAGCCGGCCGCGGGTCGGCTTGAGCCCGACCAGGCCGTTGACCGAGGCCGGGATCCGGATCGAGCCGCCGCCGTCGTTGGCGTGCGCGATCGGGACGGCACCGGCCGCCACCAACGCCGCCGAGCCGGCCGAGGATGCGCCGGCGGTGTGGTCGGGCGACCACGGGCTCCGGACCGGCCCGAGCCGCGGGTGCTCGGCGCTGGCGGAGAAGCCGAACTCGGAGAGCTGGGTCTTGCCGAGCGGCAGCAACCCGGTCGCGAGGTACATCCGGGCGAAGTCGCCGTCGTCGGGGCGCTCCTGCGGCTCCCAGGCGTCCGCGCCCTGGAGCGTCGGCATCCCGGCCACGTCGACGTTGTCCTTGACGAAGGTCGGGATGCCGGCGAAGAAGCCGCCACGCGGGTCGCCGGCGCGCTCGCGGGCGCGGTCGAAGTCGGCGTACGCGACGGCGTTGAGCCGGTCGTTGACCGCCTCGGTGCGGGCGATCGCCGCCTCCACCAGCTCGGGGATGGAGACCCTCCCCTCCGCCAGCTCGTCGGTCAGGCCCACCGCGTCGTGGTGGCCGAGGGCGTCGTCGGAGAAGGCGTGGACGCGCGTCATGGAGCGAGGCTACTGACCGGTCACCCCGCGCCGGTGGCAGCCCAGCACGTGGTCGTCGACCACACCGATCGCCTCCATCAGGGCGTACATCGTGGTGGGTCCGACGAAGGCGAACCCCGCCTTCTTCAACGCCTTCGACAGCGCCACCGACTCCGGGGACGTGGTCGCGACCTCCGCCGCGGTCCGTGGCTCGGGTGCGCGCTCGGGACGGAACCCGGCGATGAACGCCGCGAGCCCGCCGGTCTCCCGCAGCGCCACGGTGGCGCGGGCGTTGGTGATCGCGGCGTCCACCTTGAGCCGGTTGCGGACGATGCCCGCGTCGGCCATCAGCCGCGCCCGGTCGCCGTCGTCGTACGCCGCGACGGTGTCGGCGTCGAAGCCTGCGAAGGCGGCCCGGAAGTTGTCCCGCTTGTCGAGGATGGTGCGCCAGGAGAGGCCGGACTGGAACGCCTCGAGGGTCAGCCGCTCGAGGTGGGCGCTCTCGCCCCGGACCGGCACGCCCCACTCGGTGTCGTGGTAGCTGCGGTAGACGGCGTCGCCACCGGCCGCCCAGGGGCAGCGGGCCACGCCGTCGTCGCCGACGACCGCACCGCTCACCGGCGTTCCTTGAGGCGCGCGTTCGGCAGCTCCGGGGCGGGGATCGGCGGCAGGGGGTTGTCGACGAGGCCGAACCGGCCGTCGGCGCCGGTCTCGACGCGGTGCTGCCACTCCTCGCGGAAGGCGACGACCTCCTCGTGGGTGCGGCCCACGAAGTTCCACCACATGACGATCGGCTCGCCGAAGGGCGGGCCGCCGAGCAGCAGCACCCGCGCAGGCTCGGACCCGGCCGCCAGCCGGAGCGTGGTGCGGTCGGGAGCGACGTAGGCGAGGTCGCCGGGCTTGGTCTCCTGACCGCCGACCTCGACGACGCCGGTGTCGACCAGCACGCCGTGCTCGAACGTGGGGTCGACGTGGAGGTCGAGGACGCAGTCGGCGTCGAGCAGCAGCTCGGCACCGAGCAGCGGGGTGAAGGTCGGCACCGGCGAGGTGTCGCCGAGCAGGGTGCCGAGGAACACCCGCGCCTCCCAGCCGTCGCCGGTCACCGGGGTGGGGGCGTGGTGGGTGAAGCCGGGGTCGGTGTGGCGGTCGGCGTCCGGCAGCGCCACCCAGAGCTGGGCGCCGTGCAGCACCTCGGTCCCGGGGGTGGAGACCTCGGAGTGGCTGATCCCGCGGCCGGCCGTCATCAGGTTGACCTCGCCCGGTCGGACCAGCGCGTGGTGGCCGGCGCTGTCGGCGTGCTCGATCTCGCCGGTGAACAGCCAGCTCACGGTCTGCAGCCCGGTGTGGGGGTGCGGCGCGACGACCATGCCGCCGGTGTCGTCGACGCGGTCGGGCCCGTAGTGGTCCAGGAAGCACCAGGCACCCACCAGCGAGCGCCCGCGCTGCGGCAGGGTCCGGCGTACGTGCATGGCGCGGAGGCCGCCGAGCGGCACCTCGCGGGCGGTCAGGACCTCGACGTCGCTCACGGCGTCCAGTGTGCCAGCGGGTCAGGACAACTGGTGCGGCTCGACCTCGCGCTGGTCGCCGCGCATGTCGGGCGCGACCCGGTGGGCGTCGGTGGCCCGGATCTCGGTGGTGCCGCCGGTGCTGCGCTCGAGCCGCACGATGATCGACTTGAACGCCGGCTGGTTGCTCCCCTCCGCCGTGTGCTCGAGCGGCACCAGCGGGTTGGCCTCCGGGTAGTACGCCGCGGCGCAGCCGCGCGGCTGGTCGTAGCCCACGATCCGGAAGCTCGGCACCTGCCGCTCCGAGCCGTCGGTCCACTCGCTGACCAGGTCGACGAGATCACCCGCCTCGAAGCCGAGCGAGCTGATGTCGTCGGGGTGGACGAAGACCACGCGGCGGCCGTTCTCGATCCCCCGGTAGCGGTCGCTGAGGCCGTAGATCGTGGTGTTGAACTGGTCGTGCGAGCGGATCGTCTGGAGCAGCAGCCGCCCCTCCGGGATGTGCAGCACCTCGACCGGGCTGACCGAGAACACCGCCTTGCCGACGGGCGTCTCGAACTCGCGGCGGTCGCGCGGCGGGTGGGGCAGCACGAAGCCACCGGGCTGGTCGACCTTCTCGGCGTACGCCGCGCAGTCGGGCACCACCCGGGCGATGGAGCGCCGGATGTTGCCGTAGTCGGCCCGGAAGTCCGACCACGGGATGCCGAGGTCGGCCGAGAGCGTGGCCTGGGCCAACGAGCAGATGATGTCCACCTCGGAGCGCAGGTGCTTCGAGGCCGGGGCGAGCGGTCCGTGCGAGGCGTGGACCGCGGACATCGAGTCCTCGACGGTGACCCGCTGCTTGATGCCGCCGGTCAGGTCCCGCTCGCTGCGACCCAGGGGCGGCAGGATGAGTGCCTCCCGGCCGTGGACCACGTGGGAGCGGTTGAGCTTGGTGGACACCTGGACGGTCAGGTCCGCCCGGCGCATGGCCTCCTCGGTGAACGCGGTGTCGGGTGCGGCGGACACGAAGTTGCCGCCGAGGCCCATGAAGACCTTGGCGTCGCCGACGTGCAGCGCCTTGATGGCGGCGACGGCGTCGTACCCGTGCTCGCGCGGGGCCGTGAACCCGAACTCGGACTCGAGGGCGTCGACGAAGTGCTCGGGCACCCGCTCCCAGATCCCCATCGTGCGGTCACCCTGCACGTTGGAGTGGCCGCGGACCGGGCACAGGCCGGCGCCGGGCTTGCCGATGTTGCCCTGGAGCAGCGCCAGGTTGACGATCTCCTTGATCGTCGCGACCGCGTTCCGGTGCTGGGTGATGCCCATCGCCCAGCAGGTGACGGTGGCCTTCGAGCCGGCCAGCATCCGGGCGGCCTGCTCGATCTCCTCGCGCGCCAGCCCCGTGGAGGCGAGGACCGTGTCCCAGTCGAGGTCCTTCACGCCGGCGGCGTACTCCTCGAAGCCGTCCGTGTACTGCTCGACGAACCCGCGGTCGATCTCGTCCCACTCGAGCAGCAGGTGGCCGAACGCCTGGAGGAGGGCGAGGTCGCCGTTGGTGCGGATCTGGAGGTAGAGGTCGGCCAGGTCGGTGCCGGGGCCGACCAGGCCGCGTGGGGTCTGCGGGTTCTTGAAGGTGACCAGCCCGGTCTCCTTGAGCGGGTTGACCGCGATGATCCGCGCCCCGTTCTTCTTGGCCTGCTCGAGGGCCGAGAGCATCCGCGGGTGGTTGGTGCCGGGGTTCTGCCCCAGGATCAGGATCAGCTCGGCGCGGTGGACGTCCTCGAGGCTGACCGAGCCCTTGCCGATGCCGATGGTCTCGCTCAGGGCCGTGCTGGTGGACTCGTGGCACATGTTCGAGCAGTCGGGCAGGTTGTTGGTGCCGTAGGCCCGGGAGAACAGCTGGTAGAGGTACGCCGCCTCGTTGCTCACCTTGCCGGAGGTGTAGAACACCGCCTGGTCGGGCTCGACGGCCCTGAGGTGGCGAGCGGCCAGCGCGAACGCGTCGTCCCACGAGATGGGCTCGTAGTGGGTGCCGCCCTCCCGGAGCACGTAGGGCTCGGTGAGCCGGCCCTGCCGGTTGAGCCAGTAGTCGGTGTGCTCGGCCAGCTCCTCGACGGAGTGCTCGGCGAAGAAGCTCGCGTCGAGCGTGTCGCGGGTCGCCTCGTCGGCGACGGCCTTGACGCCGTTCTCGCAGAACTCCGCGGTGTGCCGGTGCTCCGGGTCGGGGTCGGGCCACGCGCAGCCCTGGCAGTCGAAGCCGTCGACCTGGTTGAGCCGCAGGAGGGTCCGTCCGGTCCGGGTGACCCCCATCGCCCCGATCGCCCGCTTGAGCGAGATCGCCACCGCCTCGGCGCCGGCGGCCGCCTTCCGGGGCCGCTCGACCTCCACGTCGGCCTCGTTGATCTCCACTGCTCTCGAACGGCGTCCCATGAGTTCCATCCTTGCTCGCAGACCGAAGCCGTTCTCCACCCGCGGGGGTGGAGCGCCGCGGGCGGAGACGCAGGTCACACCCGGTCGCGCGGGGGAATGCCCCGGCCGCCCGCACCGGTTGGACGAGGCGTGGCTGATCTCTTCCAGGACCTGACCCTCGGCGCCGTCGCGTCGCCCAACCGCGTGCTGATGGCGCCCCTGACCCGGATGCGCGCGACCACGCCCGGACACCTGCCCAACGACCTGATGCGCGAGTACTACGCGCAGCGGGCCTCCGCCGGCCTGGTCATCAGCGAGGGGACGCAGATCTCCGCCGAGGGCCAGGGGTACGCCGACACCCCCGGCATCCACAGCGACGAGCAGGTCGCCGCCTGGCGCGGGATCACCGACGCCGTGCACGACGCCGGTGGGCGGATCGCCGCCCAGCTCTGGCACACCGGCCGCGTCAACCACGAGTCGCTGCACGACGGCGAGCTCCCGGTCTCCGCGAGCGCGATCGCCTCCGGCGGCCGGACCTCCCTGCGCGGCCCCGACGGGGCGATCACCCGCGCCGAGTCGCCGGTGCCGCGCGCGCTGCGTACCGACGAGCTGCCGCGCCTGGTCGAGGACTACCGCCTCGCCACCGCGAACACCCGTGATGCCGGCTTCGACCTGGCCGAGATCCACGCCGCCCACGGCTACCTCCTCCACCAGTTCCTCTCGCCCAACAGCAACCAGCGCACGGACGCGTACGGCGGTTCCCCGTCAGCCCGCGCGCGTCTGCTCGCCGAGGTGGTCGACGCGGCCGCGGCCGAGTGGAGCGCCGACCGGATCGGCGTCCGGATCTCCCCCGTCGGTGCCTTCAACGGGGTGGAGGACCCGGCCGGCGAGGCGACCGGGCTGCTCGTCGCCGAGCTGCTCGCCGAGCGCGGCGTCGCCTTCCTCCACCTCTCCGAGCCCGACTGGGTCGGTGGCGACGCCCTCACCGACGGCTTCCGCGACAAGCTCCGCGAGGCGTTCCCCGGCACCATCGTGGCCGCGGGCAGCTACACGCTGGAGAAGGCCGAGCGGGTGCTCGCCGAGGGCTGGGTCGACGCGGTCGCCTTCGGCCGGGCGTTCCTCGCCAACCCCGACCTCCCCCACCGCCTCCAGCACGGCCTCCCCCTCAACGACCCCGACCAGGCGACGTTCTACGGCGGCGACGACAGCGGCTACACCGACTACCCGTCGTACGGCGCTGCCTGATCGGGGCGTCCGTGTCGATAGTCCGTGACGGAAATGTCGTGAACGGACCGTTCTGACGACATTTCCGTCACGGACTATCGAGATGGGCCGCCCCGACGGTCCCCACCCTCAGGAGTTCGAGAAGACCGCGGGGCCACCGTCGGAGCCGTCGGAGTCGGGGCCGCGGCCGGCCCAGGACCAGGCGTACGACGGGTCCTCGGAGGCGAGGCCGCCCTCGCCGAGCTCGAGCGGCTTGAAGGTGTCGACCATGACGGCCGACTCCTCGAAGTAGTCGACGCCGAGCGAGGCCTCGATGGCGCTGGGCTGGGGGCCGTGGGCGTGGCCGCCGGGGTGGAGGCTGATCGAGCCGAGGTTGATGCCCGATCCCTTGCGCGCCTCGTAGTCGCCGCCGACGTAGAACATGACCTCGTCGCTGTCGACGTTGGAGTGGTAGTACGGCACCGGGATCGCGAGCTCGTGGTAGTCGACCTTGCGCGGCAGGAAGTTGCACACCACGAAGTTCCAGCCCTCGAAGACCTGGTGCACCGGCGGCGGCTGGTGGACCTTGCCGGTGATCGGCATGTAGTCCTCGATGTTGAAGGTGTAGGGGTAGAGGCAGCCGTCCCAGCCGACGACGTCGAAGGGGTGCGTGGCGTAGGTCAGCCGGCTGCCGACCACGCCGGCGGAGGTCCGGTGCTTGACCAGCACGTCCACGTCGGTCCCCTCCACCAGGTGCGGGGTGGTGGGTCCGTGCAGGTCGCGCTCGCAGTACGGCGCGTGCTCGAGCAGCTGGCCGTAGCGCGACAGGTAGCGCTTCGGCGGCGCGATGTGGCTGTTCGCCTCGATCGCGTACAGCCGCGACGGCTCGGCCGGCACCCAGCGGTGGTCGGTGGCGCGCGGCACGAGGACGTAGTCGCCGGCGCGGTAGGGCACCACCCCGAAGACGGTCTCGACGGCGCCGCTGCCCTCCTGCACGAAGACGCACTCGTCGCCGATCGCGTTGCGGTAGAGCGGTGAGGGGTCGGTGCCGGTGACGACGTAGGCGATCCGGACGTCGGCATTGCCGAGCACCAGCCGCCGGCCCTCGACCGGGCACGCGCCGGTGCCCTCGCCCGGAGCATCGAAGAGGGTATGGAGCGTGAGGTGGCGCGGCTTGAGCGGGTGGTTGGGCGTCAGTCGCTGCTCGCCGAGCTCCCAGACCTGGCTGTCGACGATCGCCGACGGGACGCCCCGGTGGTAGAGCAGCGAGGAGTCGGAGGAGAAGCCCTCCTCTCCCATCAGCTCCTCGCGGTAGAGCCGACCCTCGGGGTCCCGGTGCTGCGTGTGCCGCTTCGGGGGCACCTCGCCGACCTGTCGGTAGTACGTCATGTCCGATATCCGATCTCAACCGTCCGCATGTAGACAACATCGTGCCACGCGGACCACCCACCTGCCGAGCACGCGGACGGTTGGTGGACACGGGTCCCGCCCAACGTGTGCACTAGGCCGTGAGACACCGGTCACATCGAAGCGGAGGCACCTTGCCCACGGACTCCCTCAGCGCCCACGCCCAGCGCGCGCGCACCATCGCCGAGCAGCACCTCGACGAGCGCGGACCCCTGATGCCGGTCCTGCACGAGCTGATGGCGGAGTTCGGACACATCTCCCGCGAGGACGTCGCCACGGTGGCCGACGTCCTCAACCTCTCCGTCGCGGAGGTCCACGGGGTCGTGAGCTTCTACCACGACTTCCGCACCTCCCCGGCGACGTCGCACACCCTCGCGCTGTGCCGCGGGGAGGCGTGCCAGGCGGTCGGGGGCGAGCAGGTCTTCGTCTCCGCGGTCGCGGCCCACGAGGCCCGTGAGGACGTCGAGGTGCGCGAGGTGTTCTGCCTCGGCAACTGCGCGCTCGGCCCCAGCGGGATGCTCGACGGCCGGCTGCACGGCCGGCTCGACGGCGACCGGATCGCCGCCCTGACCGGGGAGTGGCGATGACCCCGCCGACGACCACTGTGTGGGTGCCCGCCGACGCGGCGGCCGTGTCCGTGGGCGCCGACGAGGTCGCACAGGCCCTCGAGGCCGCCGGCGCGACCGTACGCCGCAACGGCTCCCGCGGGATGCTCTGGGCCGAGCCGCTGGTCGAGGTCGAGACCGACGAGGGCCGGGTGGGGTACGCGAACGTCACCCCGCAGGATGCCGCCGGCGTCCTCGACGGTCTGGGCGACTGCCTCGGCGTGGTCGACGACCACGCGTGGCTCGCCGGCCAGCGCCGCGTCTCCTTCGCCCGGGTCGGCGTCATCGACCCCCAGGACATCGACGCCTTCGAGGCCCAGGGTGGGTGGGCCGGTCTGCGGCGCGCCCTCACCATGACCCCCGCCGACGTGGTCCAGGAGGTCACCGACTCCGGGCTGCGCGGGCGCGGCGGCGCCGGCTTCCCGGCCGGCATCAAGTGGAAGACCGTGAGCGAGGCCGAGTCGGACACGAAGTTCGTGGCCTGCAACTTCGACGAGGGCGACTCCGGCACCTTCGCCGACCGGATGGTCGTCGAGGGCGACCCCTTCACGCTGATCGAGGGCATGGTCGTGGCGGCATACGCCGTGGGCGCGAGCGAGGGCTACGTCTACGTCCGCTCCGAGTACCCGCACGCGATCACGTCCCTGCGCCGGGCGATCGAGACCGCCTACACCCACGGCTTCCTCGGCCGCGACATCCTCGGCAGCGGGCTGCGTGTCGACCTGCACGTGCGGGTCGGGGCCGGTGCCTACATCTGCGGCGAGGAGTCCTCGATGCTCGAGAGCCTCGAGGGCAAGCGCGGCGAGGTGCGCGCCAAGCCGCCGATCCCCGCGCTCAAGGGCCTCTTCGGCCAGCCGACCGCCGTCAACAACGTGCTGACCTTCTGCGCGGTGCCGATGGTCCTCGCCGACGGCGGCGCGGCGTACGCCGAGCTGGGCGTCGGCCGGTCCCGCGGGACCCAGGTCTTCCAGCTCGCCGGCAACATCAAGCGCGGCGGCATCGTCGAGCTGCCCCTCGGCGTCACCCTGCGCGAGCTCGTCGAGGAGTACGGCGGCGGCACGCTGAGCGGCCGGCCGGTGCGCGCGGTCCAGGTCGGCGGTCCGCTGGGCTCCTACGTGCCCCCGGAGCAGTTCGACGTGCAGATGGGCTACGAGGAGCTGGCCGCGATCGAGGCGATGCTCGGCCACGGCGGCATCGTCGTGTTCGACGACAGCGTCGACATGGCCCGGATGGCGCGCTTCGCCTTCGAGTTCTGCGCGGTGGAGTCCTGCGGCAAGTGCACGCCGTGCCGGATCGGCGCCGTACGTGGCAAGGAGACGCTCGACCACGTGCTCGCCGGCCGGGACGTCGTCCGCAACCTCGCACTCGTCGACGACCTGTGCACCACCATGACCAAGGGATCGCTGTGCGCCATGGGCGGCCTCACCCCGATGCCGGTCCGGAGCGCGATCCGTCACTGGCCCGAGGACTTCGACCGCACCACCCACCCGGAGGGCATCACCTCATGAGCATCATCGAGCAGTGGACCGGCGAAGCCGACCTCGGCACCCCCGAGGTCGAGGGCGACCAGGTCCAGGTGACCATCGACGGCCGGGCGGTCGACGTCCCCGCCGGGACGTCGGTGATGCGGGCCGCCGCCCTCGCCGGGATCGAGATCCCGAAGCTGTGCGCCACCGACTCCCTCAAGGCCTTCGGGTCCTGCCGGATGTGCCTGGTCGAGGTGGAGGACGGCAAGGGCGTGCCCGCGTCGTGCACCACGCCCTGCGCCGACGGCATGGTCGTGCACACCGAGACCGAGCAGGTGCAGGGGCTGCGCCGCGGCGTGATGGAGCTCTACCTCTCCGACCACCCGGCCGACTGCGACGGCTGCGCGCGCGGCAACTGCGAGATCCAGGCCCTGGCGACCCGCGTCGGCTCCGCCGAGGTGCGGTACGGGCTCGGGCAGCAGCACGTGCACGAGACCACCGACAGCTCCAACCCCTACTTCGACTACGACCCCGCCGCCTGCATCGTCTGCTCGCGCTGCGTCCGTGCGTGCGACGACATCCAGGGCACGTTCGCGCTGACCGTCGAGGGGCGCGGGTTCGACTCCCGGATCACCCCGGGCGGGCTCGACTTCCTCTCCTCCGACTGCGTCTCCTGCGGCGCGTGCGTGCAGGCCTGCCCCACCGACGCGCTCGCCGAGAAGTCGCTGGTGCAGCTCGGGATGCCGACCCGCAGCGTCGACACGACCTGCGCCTACTGCGGCGTGGGCTGCTCCTTCCGGGCCGAGGTGTCCGGCGAGGGTGACGACACCCGCGTGGTCCGGATGGTCCCGAGCAAGGCCGGCGGCGCCAACGAGGGCCACTCCTGCGTCAAGGGACGCTTCGCCTACGGCTACGCCAGCCACGACGACCGGCAGATGCACCCGATGGTGCGCGACACCACCGACGACGAGTGGCGGGTGGTCTCCTGGGAGGAGGCCATCGGCCGCGTGGCCGAGGGGTTCAAGGCGATCCAGGCCGAGCACGGTGTCGGCTCCATCGGTGGCATCTCCTCCTCGCGCTGCACCAACGAGGAGGTCTACGTCGTCCAGAAGATGGTCCGGGCGGCGTTCGGCAACAACAACATCGACACCTGCGCCCGGGTGTGCCACTCCCCCACCGGCTACGGGCTGAACCAGACCTTCGGCACCTCCGCCGGCACCCAGGACTTCAAGTCCGTGGAGAGCGCCGACGTCATCCTGCTGATCGGCGCCAACCCGACCGACGCCCACCCGGTGTTCGCCTCCCGCATGAAGCGGCGGTTGCGCCAGGGCGCCCAGATCGTGGTGGCCGACCCCCGGCGCATCGACCTCGTCCGGACGCCGCACGTGGAGGCTGCCCACCACCTCCCGGTGATGCCGGGCTCCAACGTCGCCTTCATCAACGCCTTGGCGCACACCATCGTCACCGAGGGTCTGCACGACGAGGAGTTCATCCGCAGCCGGTGCGAGAACGTCGACGACTACCTCGCCTTCATCGCCCGCGAGGAGAACTCCGCGGAGTCGACGCAGCTCGCCACCGGCGTACCGCCCGAGGACCTGCGGGCGGCGGCCCGGCTGTTCGCCGCCGGCCCCAACTCCGCCATCTACTACGGCCTCGGCGTCACCGAGCACAGCCAGGGTTCGACGATGGTCATGGGCATGGCCAACCTCGCGATGCTCACCGGCAACATCGGCCGCGAGGGCGTCGGCGTCAACCCGTTGCGGGGCCAGAACAACGTCCAGGGCTCCTGTGACATGGGCTCCTTCCCCCACGAGTTCCCCGGTTACCGGCACGTGTCCCGCGACGAGGTGCGTGACATCTACGAGTCCCTGTGGGGCATCGAGCTGGACCCCCGGCCGGGCCTGCGCATCCCCAACATGTTCGACTCCGCCATCGGTGGCACCTTCCGCGGGCTCTTCGTCCAGGGCGAGGACATCGCGCAGTCCGACCCCAACACCCAGCACGTCGAGGCGGCGCTGTCGGCGATGGACATGGTCGTGGTCCAGGACCTGTTCCTCAACGAGACCGCGCGGTTCGCCCACGTCTTCCTGCCCGGCTCGAGCTTCCTGGAGAAGGACGGCACGTTCACCAACGCCGAGCGCCGGATCAACCGGGTGCGCCCGGTCTTCCCGAGCCGGGTCGGCAAGGACGAGTGGCTCGTCGTGTGCGAGATCGCGCAGGCCATGGGCTACGACATGCGCTACGACTCGTCGGCCGAGATCATGGACGAGATCGCCGCGACCACCCCGACGTTCGCCGGTGTGTCCTTCGCGCGGCTCGACGCCGAGGGCTCCATGCAGTGGCCCGTCAACGACGCGGCCCCGAGCGGTACCCCGACCATGCACGTCGGGGAGTTCGTGCGCGGCAAGGGCAACCTGGTCGAGACCGTCTACGTGCCCACCACCGAGCGCACCACGCGCCGCTACCCGCTGATCCTCACCACCGGCCGGATCCTCAGCCAGTACAACGTCGGTGCCCAGACCCGGCGTACGCCGAACCAGGTGTGGCACCCCGAGGACGTGCTGGAGATCCACCCCGCCGATGCCGACATGCGCGGCATCTCCACCGGCGACCGGGTGGAGCTGTCCTCGCGGGTCGGCACGACCGCGCTCACGGCCGTCGTCTCGGAGCGGATGCCGGCCGGCGTCGTCTACACGACCTTCCACCACCCGGTCACCGGCGCCAACGTGGTCACGACGGAGAACTCCGACTGGGCCACGAACTGCCCCGAGTACAAGGTGACCGCGGTGCAGGTCGGGGTCGCCAACGCGGGCCTGCGCTCCGACGGGGCCGCGGCGCAGCGCGACCTGGCGGGCCGTCAGTGAGCGGGGGGCTTCCTCCCGAGATCCGGATGGGCAACGACATCGCCCGCCAGCTCAGCCACCTCGGGGACGAGGCGGCGGCGGTCCAGATCGGGACCCACATCGAGAAGTTCTGGGACCCGCGCATGCAGCGCCGTCTCGTGGAGCTGCTCGCCCCCACCGGCGCGCACCACGACGAGGCCGACCCCCTGCTGGTCGAGGGCGCCCGGCGCCTCGTCCGGGACGACACCGACGACGCCGAGCGTCGCAAGGCCAGCGGCGGCTGACCTCAGGCGATGCCCCAGGCCTCGCGGAAGCCCTCCGGGTCGTACGACGCGAGGTCGTCGCGCACCAGCGCGAGCCAGGCCGGGGCGTCGTCGGCCACCGGCGTGGGCACCCGCAGCTCCTCCACCCCGTCGCTGCGTCGGCGTACGACCACGTCGGCGGCCCGGGTCAGCTCCAGCCGCCCGCCGGTCTGCGCGCACCACAGGTCGAGCAGCCCGAAGACCAGCCGCCGGGTGGTGCTGCGCGGGCGCGGCTCCAGGGCCGCGGCGTACACCTCGTCGGCGGCAAGCGGGTCGAGCGTCTCGAGCATGCCCCCATGGTAGGTCGCCCGGATTGACCTCGAGGCTGCTTGAAGACTTAACGTCCTCCCTCGTGACCACCGAAAAATCCGTCGCTGGAAGGGGGCTCCGGGACCTATTCTCGGAGGGCCATGCGTGACTTTCCCCCGAGCGTGACCTCGTTCTGGTCCCCCGAGGGGGACCAGCCCTCGACGACCCCTGACACCGCCTCCCCGGTCCGCTTCCTGCGCTGGATCCTGCGGCAGCAGGGCGAGATCATCATCGTCGGCATCGCGTTCGGCGTCCTGTGGCAGCTGCCGCTCATCGCCGGCCCGTGGCTGTTCGGCCGGGCGATCGACCACGGCATCCTGCCCGGCGACGTCGGCAGCGTGGCCGGGTTCGCCGTCGCGCTGCTCGTGGTCACGCTGATCGGCGCGGTCTTCGGCATCTCCCTGCACACCCTCGTGGTCCGCAGCTGGCTGATCAGCCTCTACGGCACCACCCAGATGGTGACCCGCAAGGCCGCGCAGATGGGGCACGTGCTGCCCCGCCGCTCGCCGACCGGCGAGATCCTGAGCGTGGCGTCCAGCGACTCCGACGAGTTCGGCGCGATGACCGAGATCATCGCCCGCGCCGGCTCGCAGCTGCTCTCCTTCCTCGCCGTCGCCGCCATCGTGCTGGCGACGTCGCCGCGGCTCGGCGTGGTCGTCCTGATCGCCGCGCCGATCCTGTTCGCGGTCGCGCTGCCGTTCCTCAAGCCGCTGCACCGCCGGCAGGAGGTCGAGCGCACGCGCAACTCCGAGCTCACCTCGCTGGCGACCGACATCGTCGCGGGGCTGCGGATCCTGCGCGGCATCGGTGGTGAGCGCACCTTCCGACGCAACTACGAGCGGCAGTCGCAGAGCGCCCGCCGGGCCGGCGTCTCCGCCGGTCTCTGGCAGGCGATCATCGAGGCGCTCGGCGTGCTGTTCTCCGGCGTCTTCCTGGTGCTGCTGCTCTGGCTCGGCGCCCGCGAGGTCGTCGCCGACCGGCTGACGGTCGGCGAGCTGGTCAGCTTCCTGGGCTACGGCCTCTACCTGATCGGCCCGATCCGGACGTTCTTCGAGTTCGCCCAGAAGGTCACCCGGTCGCTGGTCAGTGCCCGCAAGGCGATCGCGATCTTCGAGCCGCAGCCGCCGTGGAGCGACACCGAGCGGCCGACGCCGCTGGACGCCCACGGCTCGCTGTACGACGACGCCAGCGGATTCAACGCCCGGCCCGGCGAGCTGACGATCGTGGTCAGCGCCCACCCCGACGACACCGCGCGCCTGGCCGACCGGCTGGGCCGCTACCTCCCGCCCGACACCGAGCCGGTGAGCGAGGAGGACGAGGAGCACGCCAAGGGCCGCGCCGCCCGCCGCGCGCGCTCCGAGCGCGCCCGCCGCCGCGCCGAGATCGCGGCCCGCGACGCCGAGGCCACCCGCGGTGCCTGGGGTGTCCGGCTGGGCGGGGTCGACCTGTCCGAGGCCGCACTCGCGGACGTCCGGCGTACGGTCCTGGTCAGCGACACCACCAGCCAGCTCTTCGCCGGCACCCTCCAGGACGCCGTCGACCCGCACCGCCGGCTCAGCCGCGCGCAGGCCGAGGAGGCGCTGCTCGCCGCCAACGCCGAGGACGTGTACGACGCGCTGCCCGGCGGCTGGCAGGGCGTCATCGACGAGCGCGGCCGCGGCCTGTCCGGCGGCCAGCGGCAGCGCGTCGTGCTGGCCCGCGCCCTCGGCGTGGACGCGCCGGTGCTGGTGCTGGTCGAGCCGACCTCCGCCGTCGACGCCCACACCGAGGCCCGGATCGCCGAGCGGGTCGCCGCGCTCCGCGCCGGTCGCACGACCGTCGTCTGCACCGTCTCGCCCCTGTGGCTCCACCACGCCGACCGCGTCGTCCTGCTCGACGCCGGTCGGGTGATCGCCGACGGTCGCCACGAGGAGCTGCTGCGCGACCCGGCGTACCGCGACGTCGTGGCGCGCGGCATGGACGAGGAGGTCGTGCGATGACCGTGCTCATGGACAGCTCGGCCGACACCTGGGCCGACCGCTCCGTCGAGATCCCCGTGATCGACCAACGGCTCGTGCCGCCGGTCGGCGCGCCCACCACGGAGCGGCTCTCGGCCTGGCGGCTGCGCCACCACCTGCGGCGTGAGAACGCCGAGGTGACGTACGCCGGCAGCCGCCGCCCCGAGCGCGGGTGGCCGGTCGCCGGCGACCGGGCCGTGCTCGCGTTCGCGAAGCGGCTGATCGGCGAGCGCCGCGGGCTCTTCACCGCGCTCGTGCTGCTCAACGCCCTCGCGGCCGGCCTCGGCCTGGTCGTCCCCGCCCTGCTCGGCCGGCTGGTCGACCAGACCGTCGACTCCGGCGGCGCGGGCATCGCCACCACCGCGTGGCTGGTCGTCGCCGTGGTCGTCGGCCAGGCCTTCGCGACGTTCCTCGGCCAGTGGGTGTCGACCCGCTTCGGCCAGGACCTGCTGGCGAGCGCTCGCGAGTACATCGTCGGCGTCGTGCTGCGCCTGCCGCTCGGGCGGGTGGAGAGCGCCAGCACCGGCGACCTCGTCACCCGGGTCACCCGCGACGTCGGCACCATGAGCCGCTCGGTCCAGTACGGCCTGCCGATGGCGATCATCTCGCTGCTGACCGTCGGGCTGTCGGTGTTCGCGATGCTGTTCAACTCGTGGCTGCTGGCGATCCCGTCGCTGCTGGTGATCAGCACCAGCTTCGTCGCGGTCCGCAACTACCTGCGCCGCGCACCCAAGGGCTACATCACCGAGGGGGCGACGTACTCCCGCATCAACACCACCCTCACCGAGACCGTCGAGGGTGCCCGCACCGTCGAGGCGCTCGGGCTGTCCGGACGCCGGGTGCGGCAGGGTGACGACGACATCGCTGTGTCGGCGCAGGCCGAGCGCTACACGATGACGCTGCGCAACCTGCTCTTCGCGGTCATCGACGTCGCGTTCAACACCCCGCGTGTGGTCACGCTCGTGGTCGGCGCGTGGGGCTACGCCAACGGCTGGCTGACGCTGGGCCAGATCACCGCCGCGGTCCTCTACGTCGAGGCGCTCAGCGGTCCGCTCGACCGGCTGGTCGGCGAGCTCGACCGGCTCCAGGTCGGCGCCACGTCGACCGCCCGGCTGCTCGGCATCGCCGAGGTGCCGCCCGACCGCACCCCGACCGACGCGCGCCCCGACGGCGTCGAGCTGGTCGGCGAGGACCTGCGCTTCGCCTACCGCGAGGGCCACGACGTGTTGCACGGCGTCGACGTGCACCTCCGGACCGGCGAGCGGCTCGCCGTGGTCGGACCCTCCGGGTCGGGCAAGTCGACCCTGGGTCGGTTGCTCTCCGGCATCAACCGGCCCCGCACCGGCTCCGCCCGCGTCGGCGGCGTCGACCTGGTCGACCTGCCGCTGGAGGTGCTGCGCACCGAGGTCGCCCTGGTCACCCAGGAGCACCACGTCTTCATCGGCACCGTCCGCGACAACATCGTGCTCGCCCGCGAGGACTCCGACGACGACGCCGTCTGGGACGCGCTGCGCGCGGTCGGATCGGACGACTGGGTACGCCGCCTCCCGCTCGGCCTGGACACCCGGATCGGCTCCGGCCAGACGCCGCTCACCCCCGCCCAGGCGCAGCAGGTCGCGCTCGCGCGGCTGATCATCGCCGACCCCCACACGCTGGTCCTCGACGAGGCCACCTCCCTCATCGACCCCCGCACCGCCCGCTCGCTGGAGGGTTCGATGAACGCCCTCCTCGAGGGGCGCACGGTCGTCGCCATCGCCCACCGCCTCCACACGGCCCACGACGCCGACCGGATCGCGGTCGTCATCGACGGCAAGGTCGCCGAGCTCGGCTCCCACCACGAGCTGGTCGACCGCGAGGACGGCGAGTACGCCGCGCTCTGGAAGGCATGGACGAGCTGACCCCGGGCGAGGATGCTGGACGGATGAGGCCGATCGAGTTCGAGCTCGAGCGCACGGTCCGGGCGCCGGTTGAGCAGGTCTCCGCGCGGCTCCTCGACATCGAGGGGTACCACGAGTGGATGGCCGGGGCGGGCAGCATGCTCGCGCGCACCCGCCTCACCTCCCCCGGCGAGCCCGCCGTCGGCTCGACGTACGTCGACCAGACCAGCCGGGGCGACCTGCCCGGTGAGATCGCCGGGCTGGAGGCACCCCGCACGATCGTCTACCACTGGTGGGAGAAGTCGAGGGCCGGCTCCCTCACGTTCGAGGGCTGGCCGAGCTACCACCTCGAGCCCGCCGGCGAGGGCGAGACGCGGGTCCGCCACCGCGCCACGCTCGCGGCGTACGGCGGGTGGGGCCTGGCCTCACCGGTGCTGCGTCGTCTCGCGCTGAAGGAGCGCACGACCACCATCGACGCGCTCACGGCGTCCTTCGAGCGGAACCCGACCTCTGGAGCGGACGCGAGGATTTGAACCTCGACTCCTTCCCTGGAAGGGAAGCGTGCTGCCACTACACCACGTCCGCGACGCCAGCCTCTGTCGAGCCTGGCACGCCTGAAGTATGAACCACGCCGATCATGGTCCGAACTCCAGGGTGTGGGTGGAGCGGGGGTGACAGCTACCGCAGCGCGATCGACCCGGACACGTCCGGCTCCCACGGGAGGGCGGAGTCGTCGGTGATGCGGGCGTCGAGCGCGGTGGCGACGTCGTCGGGCCAGGGGGAGGTCTTGCGGGTGGTCATGTCGATGTGGAGGAAGACCTCCTCCATCACGAAGCTGAGCCGCTCGTGGGTGTCGTCGAGCATGTAGACGAGGGCGTGGGCGGCGCGCTCGGAGCGGCCGAGGAGCCGGACCCGGACCGACATCCGGTCGCCGGTCCGCATCTCGGCGAGGTAGGTGAGGTGGTGCTCGGCGGAGAAGCAGGCGTGGCCCAGGGCCGGCCAGTTCTGCAGGATGCCCTGCGGGACCAGCGACTCGTCCAGCCCCTCGCTCGCGATGCCGGTGTAGTGGCGGACGTTGAGGTGGCCGTTGGCGTCCTCGAACGCCATCGGCACCGGCTGCTCGGCGTACGCCGGGAGCGCGGCGAGCTGCTCGTACGTGGGGTGGGGTGCGGTCACGGTGCGTGACCCTACCGGGGCCGCACCCCCTGCCTCACAGCGTGCTGGCGTCGATGACGAAGCGGTAGCGCACGTCGGAGGCGAGCACGCGCTCGTACGCCTCGTTGACCTGGTCGACGGGGATGACCTCGACCTCGGACCCGATGCCGTGCTCGGCACAGAAGTCCAGCATCTCCTGCGTCTCGGCGATGCCGCCGATCATCGAGCCGGCGTACGAGCGACGCCCCCCGAGGAGGGAGAACACGTTGAGGCTCAGCGGCTCGGACGGGGCGCCGACGTTGACGAGGGTGCCGTTCACCGCGAGCAGCCCGAGGTGCGCGTCGACGTCGATCTTCGCGCTGACCGTGTTGACGATCAGGTCGAAGGACCGGGCGAGGTGCTCGAAGGTGTCGGGGTCGGAGGTGGCGAAGTAGTGGTCCGCGCCGAGGCGCAGGCCGTCCTCCTGCTTCTTCAGCGACTGCGAGAGCACGGTGACCTCGGCACCCATGGCGTGGGCGATCTTGACGGCCATGTGGCCCAGCCCGCCGAGGCCGACGACGGCGACCTTGGTGCCGGGGCCGGCGCCCCAGTGGCGCAGCGGCGAGTAGGTGGTGATGCCGGCGCACAGCAGCGGCGCCGCGGACGCGGGGTCGATGCCCTCCGGCACGGTCAGCACGTAGTCGGCGTCGACCACGACGTGGGTGGAGTAGCCGCCCTGGGTCGTGCTGCCGTCGCGGTCGGTGCCGGCGTACGTCGGCACCATGCCCTCGAGGCAGTACTGCTCGTCGCCGTTGCGGCAGTTGACGCACTCGCCGCAGGAGTTGACCATGCAGCCGACGCCGACCCGGTCGCCCACCTGGTGGCGGGTGACGTCGGAGCCGACCTCGGTGACCAGGCCGACGATCTCGTGACCGGGGGTGATCGGGAAGGGCTGCGGCCCCCAGTCGCCGTTGACGGTGTGGATGTCGGAGTGGCAGACGCCGGCGAACTCGATCGCGATCAGGACGTCGTTGGCGCCGACGTCGCGGCGCTCGAGGGTGGTGGGGGCCAGGGGCTGGCCGGCCGCGGGGGCGGCGTAGGCGTTGACGCGCATGGGGATTCCTCCCGTGAGGGTGAGGGCTGGATGGGTGGTGCTCGGGGAGCGGGTCAGGGGGTGGTGCTGACCCGCTTGAGCTGGTCGGCGAGGGTGCGTGCCTCGCGGGAGAGCCGGTCGGACCGGGCGGTGTCGCCCGCCTCGACCGCCTTCCAGTAGTCGATCTTGATCCGCACGTACCGCTGGCGCAGCGCGACCTGCTCGGCCTCGTGCTCCAGCCGGTGCTGCTGCTCGGCGAGCAGCCCGATCTGCTGTGATGCGGCCTGAGGACCCAGCCGGCCGTTGGCGACGTACTGACGCATGTCGGCGACCGACATGCCCGTCGCCGCCAGGCACGCGACCCACATGACCTGGTCGAGGTCTGCCTCGTCGTACACCCGGTGCCCGCTGCTCGCCCCGCGCCCGATCGGCGCGATCACGCCGATCGACTCGTAGTAGCGCAGCGTGCTGGCCGGGAGCCCGGTGAGGGCGGCGGCCTCCTTGATCGTGTACGTGTGCTGGGTCCGTGTTGCGGTCACGTCTACGACGGTAGGAACTTCAAGTACTTGAAGTCAAAGCCGGATTCAAAGTCGGTTGAGGGCGGTGGTCATGTCGTCCTCGGTGTCGTTGCCGATCTTCTCGAAGACCAGCTTCACGACCGGCTCGGCCACCTTGGCGGCGCCGCGCATCTCGATGACCGCCTCGTAGGTCACCTCGCTGCCGGTCCCGTCAGGTACGACGGTGATGGTGTCGGTCGACGTGGCGGTCTCGTTCTTCCCCACGAGCACGATCCGTTCGGCCGTCAGCTCGGCCAGCTCGTAGGTCAGCTCGGTCGACACCCCGGCGATCTTCGACTCGTTGTGCCACCGGCTGCCGACCCGCACCGGCCCGCTGTCGAGCCGCTCGCACCTCTCGGTCCCCGGGTCCCACTCCTCCGCGTGCGAGAAGTCCTTGAGGTAGTCGACGACGGTGGACGGCGGCGGGGTCACGGTGAAGGTCCTGCTCACGGTGGTCATTCCTCCAGCATGCAGGTGACCCGAAGGGGTGACGCGCGCCGTCGTACGACGGGGGCCCGGCTCGGCCACACTGGCGCCATGCCCACCCTGCTCGCCCCCCTGCTGCTCGGGATCACCTGGCTCGACCCCGAGTGGCTTCTCGACCAGCTGGGCTCGAGCTTCTTCTGGGTCAGCCTGCTGATCATCGTGGTCGAGTGCGGGCTCTTCTTCCCGTTCCTCCCCGGCGACACCCTGCTGGTGGCGGTCGGACTGTTCCTCGCCGGCGGCCAGCTGACGGTCTTCCCCGGCCCGGTCCTCCTCGACCTCGCCCTGTGCTGCCTCGTGCTGGTCGGCGCGGCGCTCCTGGGCAACGTGCTGGGCTACGAGATCGGCCGCAGGCTCGGGCCGGTGATCTACGAGCACGACGGGAAGGTGCTCAAGCGCGACCACCTCGACCGGAGTGAACGCTTCTTCGACGAGCACGGCCGCTCCGCCCTGGTGATCGGCCGATTCGTCCCGGTGGTGCGCACCTACGTCACCGTCGTGGCGGGCGCGTCCAAGCTGAACCGCGCGCGCTTCCTCATGTGGAGCCTGGTGGGGGCGCTGCTCTGGGTGCTGTCGATCACCCTGGCCGGCTACTTCCTCGGCGACTCGTTCCCGTGGCTGGCCTCGCACGTCGACTACCTGGTCCTCGGCCTGCTCCTGCTCACCGTCATCCCCGCCGGCATCCACTGGTGGCGCGAGCGCGACGCCGACTGACCTCGACCGACGGGTCAGTCCTCGGGGAGCTCCGCGAACGTCGTCTTCACGTCCCGGTACCAGCCCATCGACTTCCTGGGGTGGCGCCAGCGGCTCTTCATGTCGTCGCGGGCACCCTGGTGGGAGGCGTCGCCGGCCTTCACGGCGTCCTTGAGGTGCTGGTCCTGGGCGTTGATCACGTCGTCGGCAGTCTCGCCGTGGTGGGCGAGGTCGCACGGGCCACCCAGCTGCTGGCAGGTCATGGTCCTCATGGCGCGGTCTCCTTCGTCGGTGCTCACGCCTGCGGCGTCAGCAGGAACTTCTCACCGGTGGCCTGACGGGCGTAGCGGTGCATGGTGTCGAGGTCGAGCGCCTGCGCCAGCGAGATCTCGTCGGTGTAGCGGCTGGCGAAGGTGGTGGTCAGCTCTCCGGCGACCCGACCCTGGAGCCGCGCCAGGTCCGCGGGGGCGAGCGTGCCGAGGAACGGCATGAGCAGCCAGCCGCCGACGCCCCAGGCGAAGCCGAAGCCGCGACGCAGCTCGATCGGACGTCGGTCGAGCGCGCCGTAGACGTAGACCTGCTTCCACACGGTGGTGCCGTAGCGGCTGTACGCCGCCTCCGGCTCGGTGGCCGCGGCCTCCATGGCGTTGAGGACCTGGCTGGCCAGGCCACCGCCGCCGACGGCGTCGAACGCGATCGTCGCGCCGGTCGCCTCCAGGGCCGCGACCAGGTCGGCGAAGAACGTTTCGGAGCTGGAGTCGCAGACGTGGGCCGCGCCCTGCTCGCGCAGCAGGTCGGCCTGCTCGGGTCGGCGGACGACGTTGACCAGGGGTACGCCGTCGGCGAGGCAGATCCGGTTCAGCATCTGGCCGAGGTTGGACGCGGCGGCGGTGTGGACGAGCGCGGTGTGGCCCTCCCGTCGCATGGTCTCGACCATGCCCAGCGCGGTGAGGGGATTGACGAAGGACGACGCACCCTCCGTGGCGGAGGCGCCCTCGGGCAGCGGCAGGCACGTCTGCGCGGCGGTCAGGGCGTGCTCGCCGTAGGCGCCCTCGCCGAGGAAGGCGACCCGTCGACCCAGCAGCGCCTGCGCCTCGGGGGAGTCCCCTGCCGCCACGACCGTGCCGGCTCCCTCGTTGCCGACCGGCAGGGAGAGGCCGACCCGGGCCCGGAGGCTCGGCATCACCTTGTCGGAGATCGGCGCGGTGACCACCGGCTCGTCGCCCGACCCGGAGGCGCTCGCGCCGGCGAGGTCGGCCATGGCCAGCAGCAGGCCCAGGTCGGAGGGGTTCAGCGGGGCCGCCTCCACGCGGACCAGGACCTGGTGCGAGCGGGGAGCGGGAGTCTCGACCGTCTCGATCGACACCCGCACGGATCCACCCTCCTCGACGAGGCTGCGGAGCTGGCGGGTGGTGGCGGGTACGTCCTTGGTGGTGTCGGCCATCGGCCCAGACTGCCACGGCCACGCGGAGGCGCCGTCGGCGTAGTCTCGGGGAACAGCCGACCGAGGGAGTCCCCGTGAGCACCACGAACCACCTGCTGGAGGCGCTCGAGCCCGTCGTCGCGGAGAATCTCGACCGCCACCTCGGGCTCGCGCAGGAGTGGCACCCGCACGACTACGTCCCGTGGAGCGAGGGTCGCGACTTCGCGTTCCTCGGGGGCGAGGACTGGGCGCCGGAGCAGTCGAAGCTCTCGGAGACGGCCAAGGCCGCGATGTTCACCAACCTGCTCACCGAGGACAACCTGCCGTCCTACCACCGCGAGATCGCGACGCGCTTCGGCGCGACGGGGCGTGGGGGACGTGGGTCGGGCGCTGGACCGCCGAGGAGAACCGGCACGGCAT
>CAWGVI010000018.1:0-112905 GCA_963826015.1 uncultured Actinomycetota bacterium
ACGGAGTCAGCAGACAGCGACCGACCGGTGGTTGAGGTGCGAAGGCCGTCTGGCGGCCTGAGCCTCGAAACCCCGTAACTGACACGTAGAGAGCAACCACTTTGACTGCAACGCAGACACTGTCGTGATGCGCTCGAGATCGAGCGGGTCGAGAGCCACCTCAACCCGCCGGCGTCCTACGACCTGGCCGACCACCCGGTCCCCACGGGCCGGGAGGAGACCTGGCGCTTCACCCCGCTCAAGCGGCTGCGCGGGATCCTCGACGGCGAGCCCTCCGAGGCCTGCCTGACGTGGGAGACCAGCCTGCCCGAGGGCGTCACCATGCCGCTGATCTCCAGCTCGGACGCGCGCGAGCAGGGTGCGCTGCCGCCCAACGAGCGCCCCGCCGCCCTGGCGATGGAGCTCTCCGGCGGCTGCCAGGTCATCGACATCCCGGCGGAGTTCTCCTCCGACGAGCCGATCCTGGTGACGCTGCACGGCGACGACGCCGACGCGCTGGTCTGGGGCGAGCTGCTGGTGAAGGTGGGCGCCCACGCCCGCGCGACGCTGGTGCTCACCCACACCGGCTCGGCCCGCTACTCCGCGGCCACCTCGGTGGTCGTCGGTGATGGTGCCGACCTCACCATGGTCAGCATCCAGGACTGGGACGACGACGCCGTCCACCTCGGCCGCGACGCGATCCGCGTCGGTCGGGACGCCAGCGTCAAGCACGCCGCCCTGTCCTTCGGCGGTGACCTGGTCCGGATGCACGCCAACGTCGAGTACGCCGGTCCCGGTGGCTCCGCGGAGCTGCTCGGCCTCTACTTCGCCGACGGCGGCAACGACGGCTCCAGCGGCCTGGGCCGCGGCCAGCACATCGAGCACCGGCTCTTCGCCGACCACACCGCGCCGCGCACCCGCAGCCACGTCAGCTACAAGGGCGCGCTGCAGGGCGAGGGCGCACACACCGTGTGGGTCGGCAACGTGCTGATCCGCAAGGTCGCCGAGGGCATCGAGACCTTCGAGGAGAACCGCAACCTGGTCCTCACCGACGGCTGCCAGGCCGACTCGATCCCCAACCTGGAGATCGAGACCGGCGAGATCGCGGGTGCCGGGCACGCCTCGGCCACCGGTCGCTTCGACGACGAGCAGCTGTTCTACCTCCGCTCGCGCGGCATCGACGAGCACGAGGCCCGACGCCTGGTGGTGCACGGCTTCTTCAACGACCTGATCCGCAAGGTCGGCGTCCCCGCCATCGAGGAGAAGCTCGTCGCGACCGTGGAGGCGGAGCTCGCCAAGAACGTGATCGGGAAGGCCTTCTGATGGCCTACGAACGCGCCTGCGCGCTCGCCGACGTCCTGGCCGACGAGGCCCTGGGCGTGACCCTCGGTGCCCGTGACGTGGCCATCGCGCGCCACGACACCGCCGACGGTCCCGAGGTCTTCGCGATCGAGAACCTCTGCAGCCACGCCGCCGTCGCCCTCTCCGAGGGCGAGGTCGAGGACTGCACCGTCGAGTGCTGGCTGCACGGCTCGAGGTTCGACCTGCGCAGCGGCAAGCCCACCGGACTCCCGGCCACCGAACCCGTGGCCACCTATCCCGTCGAGATCCGCCACGACCCCGAGGGTCCGAGCGTCTACGTCGACACCCAGACCACCCTGAACGGAGTGACTCCCCAGTGAGCAAGTTGGACATCAAGGACCTGCACGTGAGCGTCGAGACCGAGGACGGTCCGAAGGAGATCCTCAAGGGGGTCACCCTCACCATCGACTCCGGCGAGGTCCACGCGATCATGGGCCCGAACGGGTCCGGCAAGTCGACCCTGGCCTACTCCATCGCCGGCCACCCGAAGTACACCATCACCCACGGCACGGTCACCCTCGACGGCGCGGACGTCCTCGCGATGACCGTCGACGAGCGCGCCCGCGCCGGCCTGTTCCTCGCGATGCAGTACCCCGTCGAGGTCCCCGGCGTCTCGGTGTCCAACTTCCTGAGGACGGCCAAGACCGCGCTCGACGGCGAGGCCCCCAAGCTCCGCACCTGGGTCAAGGACGTCAACACCGTCTTGCAGAACCTCGACCTCGACTCGTCGTTCTCGACGCGCTCGGTCAACGAGGGCTTCTCCGGTGGTGAGAAGAAGCGCCACGAGATCGCCCAGCTCGAGCTGCTCGACCCCAAGGTCGCGATCCTGGACGAGACCGACTCCGGCCTCGACATCGACGCGCTCAAGGTCGTCTCCGACGGCGTCAACCGCTTCGCCGAGGACGCCGACAAGGCGGTCCTGCTGATCACGCACTACACGCGGATCCTGCGCTACATCAAGCCCGACCACGTGCACGTCTTCGTCGCCGGCCGGATCGCCGAGTCCGGCGGCCCGGAGCTGGCCGACGAGCTCGAGGCCAACGGCTACGAGAAGTACGTCGGGGCGGCGGTCTGACCGTGGTCGACGGCCTGCTCCCCGATCTGGAGGTCCTGCGCAAGGACTTCCCGATCCTCGCGCGCACGGTCGGGGACGGGTTGCCGCTGGTCTACCTCGACAGCGCCAACACCTCGCAGAAGCCGCAGTGCGTGATCGACGCGATGGTCGACCACCTCGAGCGCCACAACGCGAACGTCGCCCGCGCGATGCACACGCTCGGGGCCGAGTCGACCGAGGCGTTCGAGGGCGGCCGCGACCTGGTGGCGGCGTTCATCAACGCGCCCAGCCGGGACGAGGTGATCTTCACCAAGAACGCCACGGAGGCGCTCAACCTCCTCGCGAACACCCTGGCCTGGGCCCGTGGACCGCTCGAGATCGGCGAGGGCGACGTGGTCGTCACCACCGAGATGGAGCACCACTCCAACATCGTCCCGTGGCAGCTGCTCACCGAGCGCACCGGCGCGACCCTGAAGTGGTTCGGCATCACCGACGACGGTCGGCTCGACCTCTCGAACATCGACGAGCTGATCTCCGAGCGCACCAAGGTCGTCACGCTGACCTGGGTCTCCAACATGCTCGGCACGATCAACCCGGTCGCCGAGATCGCCCGACGGGCCCACGAGGTCGGCGCGATCGTCGTCCTCGACGCCTCCCAGGCCGCGCCCCAGCTGCCGGTCGACGTCGTGGCCAGCGGCGCCGACGTCGTGGTCTTCACCGGGCACAAGGTCGTCGGACCGACCGGGATCGGCGTGCTCTGGGGTCGCCGTGAGCTGCTCGAGCAGCTGCCGCCCTTCCTCGGCGGCGGCGAGATGATCGAGACCGTCCGGATGGAGGCCTCGACCTACGCCGGCATCCCGCACAGGTTCGAGGCCGGCACGCCTCCGATCGTCGAGGCCGTCGGCCTGGGCGCGGCGGTCGACTACCTCGGACACATCGGCATGGACGCGATCCACCGGCACGAGCAGGCGATCACGGCGTACGCGCTGCAGGGCCTGCAGACCGTCACCGGCCTGAGGGTCCTCGGCCCGCTCGACGCCGCCTCGCGCGGCGGCGCGATCTCCTTCGAGATCGACGGCGTGCACCCCCACGACGTGGCGCAGGTGCTCGACTCCCGCGGCGTGGCCGTGCGTGCCGGGCACCACTGCGCGAAGCCCGCCCACGCCCGCTTCGGCGTGCAGAGCTCGACCCGGATGTCGTCGTACCTCTACACGACGCCGGCCGAGATCGACGCGCTGGTCGAAGGTCTGGAATACACCCGCTCGTACTTCAGGTTGGGGTGACCGATGAGCCACGAACTCGACTCCCTCTACCAGGAGATCATCCTCGACCACGCGAAGCGTCGGCTGAACGCCGGCCTGCGTGAGCCCTTCGAGGCCGAGGTCCACCACGTCAACCCGACCTGCGGCGACGAGGTCACCCTGCGCCTGCACCTGGACGGCGACGTGGTGCGCGACATCTCCTACGACAACCAGGGCTGCTCGATCTCCTCGGCGTCCGCGTCGGTGATGACCGAGCTGCTGATCGGCAGGACGGTCGCGGAGACCGAGCCGATCCGCGACGCCTTCCTCGAGATGATGCGCGGGAAGGGCCAGGTGGAGCCCGACGAGGACGTCCTCGAGGACGCCATCGCCTTCGCCGGCGCCGCCAAGCTGACCGCGCGCATCAAGTGCGCACTCCTGTCCTGGATGGCCTTCCAGGACGCCCTCGTCCGAGCCCAGGAGGACTCCGATGACTGACCAGACCACTCCCGTCGACCACGGCGACCTGCCCGACGTCCCGGAGGCATCCGGTGCCGTCGGCACCTCGACGATCACCCCCGACGACGTGACCGAGGCGATGAAGGACGTCGTCGACCCCGAGCTCGGCATCAACGTGGTCGACCTCGGCCTGGTCTACGGCGTGCACCTCGACGAGGACCACAACTGCGTCCTCGACATGACCCTCACCTCGGCGGCGTGCCCGCTGACCGACGTGATCCAGGACCAGACCAACCAGGCGCTGGAGGGCCTGGTCGGTGACGTCCTGATCAACTGGGTCTGGATGCCGCCGTGGGGCCCCGACAAGATCACCCCCGACGGTCGCGAGCAGCTGCGCGCCCTGGGGTTCAACGTTTGAGCCGCACGCTGGGCGTCGAGGAGGAGCTGCTCCTCGTCGATCCCGACTCGGGGGAGCCGCAGGCGGTCGCCGCGGGTGCACTGCGCTCGGCCGCTGACGCCTCCGACGAGGGCGCCGGGGTCGAGGGTGAGCTGATGCAGCAGCAGCTGGAGACCGGCACCGCGCCGGTCGCCACGGCCGAGGAGCTGCTGGCCGAGCTGCGCCGCTGGCGCGCGGAGGCCGACGGGCACGCGCGCGAGGCGGGCGCCCGGATCGCCGCGCTGCCGACCTCGCCGTTGCCGGTCGTCCCGCGCACCACGCCGGACCCGCGCTACCACGAGATCGCCGACCAGTTCGGGATCACCCAGGCCGAGGCGCTGGTCTGCGGCATGCACGTCCATGTCTCGACCTCCTCGGAGGAGGAGGCGGTCGCGGCACTGGACCGGGTCCGGCCGTGGCTGCCGGTGCTCACCGCCCTGTCGGCCGGCTCGCCGTTCTGGCAGGGCACCGACACGCGCTACGCGTCCTTCCGCTCCCAGCTGTGGCGGCGGTGGCCGTGCGCCGGGTCGCCCGGTCCGTTCGGGTCGCCGGCGGCGTACCACGCGCTGGTCGAGGAGATGGTGGCCTCCGGCGCGATCGTGGACGACGGCATGGCCTACTTCGACGCCCGGCTCGCGCGGGACTACCCCACCCTGGAGCTCCGGGTCGCCGACGTCTGCCCGCGGCTGGACGTCTCCGCCGCGATCGGCCTCCTCTCCCGGGCGCTGGTCGAGCGCGCGGCACGCGACTGGCACGACGGCGTGCCGGCGTCCGACGTCACGCCGATGACGGTGTCGCTGATGATGTTCCGCGCCGGACGCGACGGGCTGGCCGGCGAGCTGGTCCACCCGGTCACCCGGACGCCGGCGCCGGCCGCCGACGTGGTGTCGGCCCTGCTCGAGCACGTGCGCGAGCCGTTGGTCGAGACCGGTGACGACGCGCTGGTGTCCGAGGTCGTCGGGTCGCTGCTCCGCGACGGCTCCGAGGCCGATCGGCAACGCCGCGTCGCCGGCGACACGCTCGACCTCCCGGCCGTCGTACGCGACGTGGTCGACCGGACCCTCGCTACCGTGTCGGCATGACGGAGCCGGCGGACGACCAGCAGCCGCACGCGGACGGCGAGATCCTCGCGTTCTGGAACCTCGCCCGCTTCCACGCCAAGCTCAACACGCTCCCGACGTACTTCGGCCCGACCCCGCTGGAGTCGTTGCCGCCCCCGGCCTGGGGCTTCGACGACGACACCCAGCTCGCGCAGCTGCTGGCCGACGGCGGGACCACGATGACGGGCAGCCGCGCGGAGTACGCCGACGGGCTGCCCGAGGTCGGCGCTCTCGGCATCGTGTGCACCGCCGAGGGTCGGCCGCGGGCGCTGGTCGCCACCGCCGACGTCCGGGTCACCGACGAGCAGGTCAGCGAGGAGCTCACCGTCGTGTGGGCTCCCGGGGACTGAGGAGCACCCATGGACCGCCGCAGCTACCTCCTCATCGACGGTGAGAACCTCGACGCCACCCTCGGCACCTCGATCCTGGGCCGGCGGCCGATGCCCGAGGAGCGACCACGCTGGAACCGGGTGCTCGAGTTCGTCGAGCAGCGGTGGGAGCAGCCGGTCGACGGCCTGTTCTTCCTCGCGGTCGCCGGCGAGCTGCCGATGTCGTTCGTGCAGGCGATCATCTCCATCGGCTACCGCCCGATCCCGCTCCAGGGCGAGGGCAAGGTCGTCGACATCGCGATCCAGCGCACGCTCGCGGCCCTGGCCGAGCGCGACGCCGACGTCGTGCTCGGCAGCCATGACGGCGACTTCCTGGAGGAGATCGGCGCGCTCTGCGACGGCACCCGCCGGGTCGGGCTGCTCGGCTTCAACGAGTTCTTCAACAGCGGCTTCCGCGAGGTGCCCGGCCTCGAGACGTTCGACCTCGAGTACGACGTGGGCGCGTTCCGGACCGCGCTGCCGCGCGTCCGGATCATCCCGATCGACGAGTTCGACCCGCTCGACTTCCTCTGACGTGGCGGGGTCGAGCACGGTCCTGGTCCCGGCGGCCCGGCTGGTGCGCTGGGTCGACAACTTCGGCACGCGGCACGGCGGCGTCACGCTGTCGGCCGACGGCGCGCTCCGGGGGAGCGCCCCCGACGGCTCGGCGTTCGTCGCGCGGCTCCCCTTCGAGGCGTCGTACGACGGGCCGGCCGACCCGGCCGCGGTGGCGGCGGCCGCCGTACCGCCTGCTGCGTGGGGGGTGCTGCTGGTGCGCAAGGGCGGGTTCGCGGTCGCCCGTCTCGAGGGTGCCGCGCTGGTCGAGCACAAGATCGGCCAGCGGCACGTGCAGGGCCGCACCAAGGCCGGCGGTCAGAGCCAGCAGCGGTTCGCCCGACGCCGGGACAACCAGGCCCGGGCGGCCTACCAGGCGGCCGCGGACCACGCCGCCCGGATCCTGCGTGCGGGGCCGCTGGTGACCGGCGGTGACCACGCCGCCGTCGACGACGTGCTCACCGACGCGCGGCTGGCGGGGCTGTCCGGTCCGACCGTCGTCGGACCGTGGCTCGCCGTCCCCGACCCCCGTCGCGCCGTCCTCGACCAGGCCGTCCTCGACGCCTGCGCCCTCCAGGTCGACGTCACCAACGCCTGACGGCTCGGGCTACGTGGTCTCACCGAAGGCGAGCGGCTCGCGGGTGCAGAGGTAGGTGGCCCAGTGGAGGGTGACCGGGGTGCCGGCGGCGTCGCGGGTGACGCGCAGCTGCTCGCCGCGCTCACGGCCGGAGACGGTGCGGTAGAGGTCGTCGCCGATCCGCTCGAAGACCGCGGGTGCCTTGCCGGGCGCGGCGCCGGCGGCGCGCGCCTCCAGCCGGCCCTGGACGACCGAGAACACGAAGGGTGAGCCCTCGGTGAACCACTGCCCGCGGATCCCGGCGAGCTCCTCGGGGATGCCGGCACCCGGCTCCCAGGCGGCGTCCTCGACCGGGTCGTGGGCGAGGACGTGCTCACCCAGGGCGATCGCGAGGCCGGCCGGGTCCGAGCCGTTCGACGCGCCCATGAGGGCGATGCCTCCGGTGCCGGACTCGCGGTGGGTGAACACGCCGGTGATGTGGCCGGGCATGCCGCCGGTGTGGCCGACCCAGGTGCGACCGGCCAGCGAACGGACCAGGAAGAAGCCCAGGCCCATCGCCGCGCTCCAGTCTCCGACGTCCATCAACGCCTGCGGCTGCACCATCTCCTCGAGGGTGTCGGGGGAGAGGACCGCGGGGTCGGGGGACGCGACGAACGCCGACCACCGCGCCAGGTCCGCGGCGGTGCTGGCCATCCCGCCGCACGGGTCCATGGCCGAGCGGCCGAGCACCGGTTCGGGCCTCGGGACGTCGTCGAACGGCGCCACGTAGTAGCCGGTGACCCGGGGGCCGTCGTCGAAGCCCACCGACGTCCGCCGCAGCTCCAGCGGGTCGAGCAGCCGGGCCTGCAGGGACTCGGTCCACGAACGGCCGTCGAGCCGGGCGACCAGCTCGCCGAGGACGGCGTACACGATGTTGGAGTAGTGCCAGCGGTCGTGCGGGCGGCCGACCTGCTCGATCTCGGTGAAGCCCGACATCAGCTCCTCGGTCGTCGGTTCGGCGAGGGTCTCCCAGATGTCGCCGACCGGCTCCCGCTGGAGGCCGCTGAGGTGCGAGAGCCCCTGCCGCACCGTGACCGGGTGGGTGACCTCCGGCAGATGCGTCCTGATCGGGTCGTCGAGGGACAGCCGCCCCGCGTCGCGCAGCTGCATGACCATGACCGCGGTGAACGTCTTGGTGTTGGACGCGACGAGGAACTGGTCGTCGGGCCCCGGCGTACGCCGGTCGTCGACCGCCGCGGAGCCGACCCCGTCACCCCACACCAGCTCGCCGCCGCGCTGCACCGCGGCGTACAGGCCGGGGACCCGGGCGCTCCGCTGCTTCTCGAGGGCGATCCGCCGCAGGGCGCGGGTGGTGGAGTCGAGCAGGGCCGAGGGCGTGGTCGTCACGCGGGGAGGCTAACCCAGGGGTAGCGTCGCTCGCGTGGTGATCAACCCGATCCAGATCTCCGGCCTCACCAAGAGCTTCGGCTCCACCCTGGCGCTCGATCGCCTCGACCTCACGGTCACGCCGGGGGAGGTGCACGGCTTCCTGGGCCCGAACGGCGCGGGCAAGTCCACCACCCTCCGGGTCCTGCTCGGGCTGCTGCGCCCCGACGCGGGCGAGGTGGCCCTGTTCGGCGGCGACCCGTGGCGCGAGGCGGCGTCGCTGCACCGGCGGCTCGCCTACGTCCCCGGTGACGTGAACCTCTGGCCCAACCTCACCGGTGGGGAGGTCGTCGACCTGCTCGGCCGGATGCGCGGCGGCCTCGACGTACGCCGACGCGACGCGCTGGTGGAGCGCTTCGGCCTCGACCCGACGAAGAAGTGCCGCAGCTACAGCAAGGGCAACCGGCAGAAGGTCGCCCTGGTCGCCGCCCTGGCCGCCGACGTCGAGCTGCTCGTGCTCGACGAGCCGACGTCGGGACTCGACCCGATCATGGAGGCCGTGTTCACCGACTGCGTCGAGGAGTTCCGCACCGGCGGCCACGCGGTGCTGCTCTCCAGCCACATCCTGGCCGAGGTGGAGCGGCTCTGCGACCGGGTCAGCATCATCCGCGAGGGCCACAACGTCGAGTCGGGGACGCTGGCGGAGCTGCGTCACCTCACCCGCACCTCGGTGTCCGCCGAGCTCGGCGCGCCGGCGCCGGCCCTGGCCGGGATGGCGGGCGTGCACGACCTCGAGGTCGCCGGCAGACGGGTCCGGTTCGAGGCCGACACGGCCGCCCTCGAGCCGGTCCTCGACGTGCTCCGGGCGGCCGGGATCCGCAGCCTCACCGCGACCCCACCGACCCTGGAGGAGCTCTTCCTGCGCCACTACGGCGACCGGATCGAGGAGGAGCCGGAGTGACCGGCGCGGGGCTGCTGCTGCGCACGTTCCTCCGGCGCGACCGCTGGATGCTGTTCTGGTGGGTCGTGGCGGGCGTGATCCTGTTCTGGAGCCAGGCGATCAGCGTGGAGGGCCTCTACGCCACCCAGGCCGAGTTCGACCGGGCGGCGACGATGATGGGCTCCAACCCGGCCCTGATCGCGATGGCCGGCCCGGCCCGGGCGCTCAACACCGTCGGCGGCCAGGTCGCCTGGCAGGCGACCGCCTTCGGCGCGGTGCTGGCCGGGCTGATGAGCATGTTCCTCGCCGGACGGCACACCCGCGCCGAGGAGGAGAGCGGACGCGACGAGCTGCTCCGGGCCGGGGCGATCGGGCGACGGGCCACCACCACGGCCACCCTCGGGGTGCTCCTCGTCGCCAACGGGCTGCTCGGCGCCGGGGTCACGCTCAGCCTGGTCGCCGTCCCGCTCGCGGTGGCCGACTCGGTCGCGCTCGGGGTCGGCGTCGCCCTCTGCGGCCTCGCCTTCGGCGGCGTCGCGCTGGTCGCCGCGCAGCTGACGGCGAGCACCCGCTCGGCGTACGGGCTGACCGGGGTGGTCGTCGCCGCGGCGTACGGCCTGCGTGCCGCCGGCGACGTGTCCGCCCCGGCGCTGACGTGGCTCAGCCCGATCGGCTGGTACCAGCAGATGTACGCCTTCTCCGGGCTCCGCTGGTGGCCGGCGCTGCTGCTGGTGGCCGTGGCCGTGCTCACGCTGCTGGCGGCGTACGCCGTGCTGGAGCGCCGCGACTTCGGGGCCGGCGTGGTCGCGGCCCGGCCGGGCCCACCGCGGGGAAGCGACCGACTCGGGACACCGGTCGGGCTGGCCTGGCGGCTGCAGCGCGGTGCCGTGGCCGGCTGGGCGCTGGGACTGCTCGCGACGGGCCTCGCCTACGGCTCGATCGGCAACGACGCCGGCGACCTGATCGGGGACAGTGACGCGGCGCGCGACATGATGATCGCGGCCGGGGGCGACCTCGTCTCCGGCTTCCAGGCGATGTCGATGACCACCCTCGCCCTGCTCACCTCCGGCTTCGCGATCTCCTCGGTGCTGCGCCCGCGGGCCGAGGAGGAGGCCGGCCACGCCGAGGTGCTGCTGGCCACCGCGCGGTCGCGCACGGCGTGGCTGGTCGGCCACGGGTCGGTCACCGTGCTCGGCAGCGCCCTCGTGCTGGGCGTCGGTGGCCTCGGGCTCGGCGTCGCCGACGGACTCACCACGGGTGACGGCGGGTCGGTGCTGCCCCTCACCTGGCAGACGCTGACGTGGCTCCCGGCGGTCCTGGTGCTGACCGCCCTCACCCGCCTCCTGTACGGCGTCCGCGTCGCGGCTGGCACCGCTCGGGTGGCTCGGCCTGGCCTTCGCCGTGGTGGTGATGATGCTGGGCGAGATCCTCCGGTTCCCGGAGTGGCTCAAGGACGTCTCGCCGTTCGAGCACCTGGCCCGGGTCCCGGTCGAGCCGTTCGACCCGGTGGCCTTCGCGGCCGTGCTGGGGGCCGCCACGCTGCTGGCCTTCGGGGGCTGGTTCACGTTCACGAGGCGCGACGTCGGCTAGCGTCGCGATCATGTGGGAGCCGGAGCCGGAGTGGCTGGCGCTGCCGGGCGGCACCGGTACCTCCACCGTCGGCGTCTGGCGGGCCGCCATCGGCGACCAGCCGGTCGTGGTCAAACGACTGGCGCGGCCGGCCGCGCACGACCCGGGCGAGCTCAGCGACCGGGAGCACTTCGCCTACTGGCGGCGTGAGGCCGACGTGCTCGAGACCGGCATCGTCGCCGCGACCGAGGGCCTCCGCTCGGTGCCGGCCGGCATCGAGGAGGACCCGGAGGGCATCACGATCACCCGGGAGTGGGTCGAGGACGCCGCGAGCAGCGGGCTCTTCGTGGCGATGGCGCTCGGTCGCTTCGCCGGCAGCCTCACCGCCCGGCCCCGGTTCCTGTCCCGCCACCAGCTCCGCGACCGGCTGGCCAGGGTCGAGCACCGTGGCGGCTGGCCGACCCTGGCGCGGACCACGGTCGCCGACGTCGCCGACCACCTCTGGCAACGGAGGGGCGGGATGCTCGAGCAGGTCGAGGCGCTGCCCCAGGTCGCCCAGCACGGTGACGCCACCCACGTGAACCTGCTCGGCCGCGACGGCGACCGGGTGGTGGCCGTGGACTGGGCGACCGTCGGCGTGGGCCACGTCGGGCACGACCTGGGTCAGCTCGCGCTGTCGGCACGTGAGGAGTTCGAACCGCTCCTGGAGACCTACCTGATGGGCCTGGACCCGGACGCCGCCACCGCCGACGAGGTCACGCTCGGGGCCCGGGTGACCGCGGTGTACACCGCACTCACGCGCGCCGAGTGGGCGCTGGAGCGGGTCGCCGGCGGCGAGGGTGCGCTCGCCGCGAAGTACCGGCACCCCGCGGTCGCCCCCCACCTGCGCACGCTCCAGCGGCAGTACCCGCAGATCGAGGCGCTGCTCGACCTGTGAGCCGGCCGCCGGTCAGAGCGACGACGCGCTGAACGTGTCGCAGGCGTCGAGGCTGTGCTGCTCGTAGCCGACCATGAACCAGGCCACCCGCTGCTCGGCCGAGCCGTGGGTCCACTCGCGCGGGTTGACCCGGCCGGTCGTGCGGTCCTGGATCTTGTCGTCGCCGACCGACTTCGCCGCCGCGACGGCCTGGCTGATGTCCTCCGCGGAGAGCTCCTCGATGAGGGCCTCGCCCGCGGCGTCGTCGGTCCCGGTGGCGTTGGCGGTCCACATGCCGGCGTAGCAGTCGGCCTGGAGCTCGAGCCGGACGGCGTCGCTCTCCGGGCCCTGCTGGGTGCGCACCCTGCCCATCGTGCCCATCAGGTTCTGGATGTGGTGGCCGTACTCGTGGGCCAGCACGTAGGGCTCGACGAAGTCGCCCGCCGGTCCGCCGAGCTGCTCCTGGAGGACCTGCTGGAAGAAGCTGGTGTCGAGGTAGATGCCCTCGTCGACCGGGCAGTAGAACGGGCCGACATCCGAGGACGCCTGTCCGCAGCCGGTGTCGGCGGAGCCGGTGAAGGTCTGCATCACGGCCTCGGGGTGGAAGGCGGCCTCGGACTGGGCCGGGAGCGCATCGGTCCAGTAGTCGGTGAGGGAGTTCTCCACGGCCACCCGGGCGCAGTCGGCACTCTCGTTGGCGTCCTCGCCGGTCTCGCACGCGTCGTACCGGCCACTGTCGGCGCCCTGCACCCGGGACATGTCGAGGCTGTCGGTCGGCAGGCCGAGCCCGCCACCGGTACCGCCGCCGACGCACTGGGTCAGGACGAAGAACAGGATCAGCACGATCAGGCCGCCGATGCTGGCGCCACCCTTGGCGCCCGAGGGGATCGGGATCTGCATCCCGCCCCCGCCGACACCGCCCCCGCCGCCGCGGGATCCGCCGCTGTCGCGCACACGGCTCCGGTCGAGCCTGGCCTTGGGGTTGAACCGCACTGGTTGCTCCTCGTGGTGGCGCCGATTGCGGGCGGCTCCGCCCGCGGACCTAGGCTAGCGACCCTGATGATCACCGCCCAGCACCTCGAAGTCCGGGCCGGGGCGCGGCTGCTGATGGCGGACGTGACCTTCCGGGTCGCCCCCGGCGACAAGGTCGGTCTGGTCGGCCGCAACGGGGCCGGCAAGACGACCCTCACCCGCATCCTCGCCGGGGAAGGCCTGCCCGCCTCGGGCCAGGTGCTGACGACCGGCGAGGTCGGCTACCTGCCCCAGGACCCGCGCACCGGCGACCCCGAGGTGGTCACCCTCAACCGGATCCTCTCCGCGCGCGGACTCGACGACGTCGTACGACGCCTGCGCGAGGCCGAGGTCGAGATGAGCAGCACCGACCCGGCGGTCGCCGACCGCGCGATGCGCCGCTACACCCGGGCCGACACCGAGCTGCACGCCGGGGGCGGCTACGCCGCTGAGTCCGAGGCCGCCCAGATCGCCCACAGCCTCGGCCTCGAGGACCGGGTCCTGGCCCAGCCGCTGCGGACGCTGTCCGGCGGTCAGCGGCGCCGGGTGGAGCTGGCCCGGATCCTGTTCAGCGGCGCGGAGACGCTGCTGCTCGACGAGCCGACCAACCACCTCGACGCCGACTCCATCGTCTGGTTGCGAGGGTTCCTCCAGAGCCACCGCGGCGGCCTGGTCGTCATCAGCCACGACAACGCGCTGCTCGAGTCGACGGTCAACAAGGTGCTCCACCTCGACGCCAACCGGGCCGAGATCGACGTCTACAACATGGGCTGGAAGGCCTACCTGACCCAGCGCGAGACCGACGAGCGGCGCCGCAAGCGCGAGCGGGTCAACGCCGAGACCAAGGCCAAGGTCCTCACCGACCAGGCCAACAAGATGCGGGCGAAGGCGACCAAGGCGTCGGCCGCCCAGTCGATGCTCAAGCGTGCCGAGAAGATGGTGGCCGGCCTCGAGGGCGAGCGCCGTGCCGACAAGGTGGCACGGATCAAGTTCCCCGCCCCGGCCGCCGTGCGGCAAGACGCCGCTCACCGCCGCCGAGCTGTCGAAGTCCTACGGCTCGCTCGAGGTGTTCACCGACGTCGACCTGGCGATCGACAAGGGCAGCCGGGTCGTCATCCTCGGCCTCAACGGCGCCGGCAAGACGACGATGCTGCGGATCCTCGCCGGGGTCGACCGGCCCGACACGGGCGAGGTGGTCCCCGGCCACGGGCTCAAGGTCGGCTACTACGCCCAGGAGCACGAGACCCTCGACACCGGCCGTACCGTGCTGGAGAACATGCAGAGCGCCGCGCCCCAGCTCACCGACAGCGAGGCCCGCAGCGTGCTGGGCTCGTTCCTCTTCTCCGGCGACGACGCCCACAAGCCGGCCTCGGTGCTCTCCGGTGGCGAGAAGACCCGGCTCGCGCTGGCCAGCCTGGTCGTCTCCAGCGCCAACGTGCTGCTGCTCGACGAGCCCACCAACAACCTGGACCCCGCCTCCCGCGAGGAGGTGCTCGCCGCGATCCGGGAGTACGCCGGCGCGATCATCCTCGTGACCCACGACGAGGGCGCCGTCCGCGCCCTCGAGCCCGACCGGGTGCTGCTGCTCCCCGACGGCGACGAGGACCTCTGGTCCGACGACTACGCCGACCTCGTCTCCCTGGCCTGACGGCCCCGGACCCGTCTTCCGCGGGGTTGTCGCCGCTTGCGCGGACGCCAGCACCCGCGGGAGTTGCACCAACACCGCGGAAGTCGGGGTCGGAGGGCGTCCCTAGACTCCGGCCCATGACGCCTGACGCGCTCGCCGCCGCCGGACTCCGCTACGACGTGGCGGGGGCGGTCGCGACGATCACCCTGGACCGGCCCGAGGTGCGCAACGCCCAGACCCCGACCATGTGGCGGGCGCTGGCCGAGCTGGGCGCCGCGATCGCCGACGACGTCCGCGTGGTCGTGGTCCGGGGCGAGGGGCAGTCCTTCTCCGCCGGACTGGACCGGGCGATGCTCGCGCCGGGCGGTGGCGACGGGCAGGAGACCGTGGCCGGGCTGCTCGCGATGGACGACGAGCAGATGTCGGCGACCATCGACGCCTACCAGCGCGGCTTCACCTTCCTGCGCGACCCGCGCTTCGTCTCGATCGCGGCCGTGCACGGACACGCTGTCGGGGCGGGCTTCCAGCTGGCGCTGTCGTGCGACCTGCGGGTCGTCACCGAGGACGCACAGTTCTCCATGAAGGAGTCCGCGCTCGGGCTGGTCCCCGACCTCACGGGAACAAAGCCGCTGGTCGAGAGCGTTGGATACGCCAGGGCGCTGGAGATCTGTGCGACCGCGAGGATGGTCGGTGCGGACGAGGCGGTCCGGATCGGGCTGGCCGTCCGCGCCGTGCCCGCCGACCGGCTCGACGAGACCGTCGCCGAGCTGGCAGCCGCCCTCACCGCACCCCTGCCGGGTGCGGTGACCGAGACCAAGGCCCTGCTGCTCGAGGCGAGCGGACGGAGCCTGGAGGAACAGCGGGGGTACGAGCGCGAGGCGCAGGTCCGCCGGTTCCGGGAGATTGCCCAGCTGATGGGCGGATAGGAGTCGCCGAGTGTCGTTGTCGATGGGGATGGGACCGGCCTGGCGCCACATGCGGACCGACCGCGAGGCGGGCAGTGCCCGGATCGCGAAGGGCACGCTGCGCCGCGTGCTCGGCTTCGCCGCGCCCCACCGCAAGCCGATCGGGTTCTTCCTCGGCGTGACGGTGCTCGACTCCCTGCTGGTCGTGGTCAACCCGCTGCTGATCCAGCGGATCGTCGACGACGGCATCAGCGGCAACGACCCGGGCCTGGTCACCACGCTGGCGCTGCTGATGGTCGCGACCGCCCTGGCCGGCGCCGTGCTGGGGGTCGTCGGCGGCTGGCTCTCCTCGCTGATCGGCGAGGGCCTGATCTTCGACCTCCGCACCCGCGTCTTCGGCCACGTCCAGCGCCAGTCGCTGGCGTTCTTCACCCGCACCCAGACCGGTGCGCTGGTCTCCCGGCTCAACAACGACGTGATCGGCGCCCAGCGCGCGTTCACCTCCACGCTCTCCAACATCGTCTCCAGCGCGATCTCGGTCGTGGTCGTCGGCGTCGTGATGCTCGCGCTGAGCTGGCAGGTGACCCTGCTCTGCCTGCTCCTGTTCCCGATCCTGCTGCTCACCTCGCGCTGGGTCAGCGGTCGGCTCGCGGCGCTGACGCGCGAGCAGATGGACGGCAACGCCGACATGGGCAACGCGATGACCGAGCGGTTCAACGTGGGCGGCGCGATGCTGCTCAAGCTCTTCGGGCACCGCAGCACCGAGGATCGCCTCTACGCCTCCAAGGCCGGGCGGGTCCGTGACCTCGGCGTCCGGATCGCCCTGGTGACCCGGATCTTCATGGCCGCCGTGCTGCTCGTCCCGGCGCTCGCCCTCGCCCTCGTGTACGGCGTGGGCGGCCACCTCGTCATCAGCGGCACCCTGTCGATCGGCACCCTGCTCGCGCTCGGCACCCTGCTGGTGCGCCTGCTCGGGCCGCTGCAGAGCCTGTCCAACGTCCGGATCGACGTGATGACCGCGCTGGTCAGCTTCGAGCGGGTCTTCGAGGTGCTCGACCTGCCGTCGATGGTCCAGGAGAAGCCGGACGCCGTCGCCCTGCCGCGGACCGCGGCGTCACTGGAGTTCGACGACGTCGGCTTCACCTACCCGCGCGCCGAGGAGATCTCCCTCGCGTCGCTGGAGACCGTCGCCCGCGCCGAGTCCCGCGAGAGCGGGCAGGTGCTCCACGACATCAGCTTCCGCGCCGAGCCCGGACAGATGGTGGCGCTGGTCGGACCCTCGGGAGCCGGCAAGACGACGATGACCCATCTCGTCGCCCGCCTGTACGACGCCGGCAGCGGCACGGTGCGCGTGGGCGGGGAGGACGTCCGCGACGTCACGCTGCAGTCGCTCGAGGACGCGGTCGGCTACGTCACCCAGGACGCCCACATGTTCCACGACACGATCGGGGCCAACCTGCGCTACGCCCGCCCCGACGCCGACGACCAGCAGATGTGGGCGGCCCTCGAGGCCGCACAGATCGCCACGCTGGTCCGGACTCTGCCCGACGGCCTCGACACCGTGGTCGGGGACCGCGGCTACCGGCTCTCCGGCGGCGAGCGGCAGCGGCTGGCGATCGCCCGGCTGCTGCTCAAGGCGCCGTCGATCGTCGTCCTCGACGAGGCCACGGCCCACCTCGACAGCGAGTCCGAGGCGGCCGTCCAACGGGCGCTCGACGCGGCCCTCGCGGCGCGGACCTCGCTCGTGATCGCCCACCGGCTCTCGACGGTCCGCAACGCCGACACCATCCTGGTGCTCGACGGGGGCCGGATCGTCCAGCGCGGCAGCCACGCCGAGCTCCTCGCCGAGGGCGGCCTCTACGCCGACCTCTACCGCACCCAGTTCCTCGAGGACGCGGTCACGACGTAGGTTCGTGGGTATGGACCTCGAGCTCACCGACCGCGTCTTCATCGTCACCGGCGGCGCCCGCGGGTTGGGCCGCGCGACCGCGGACTGCCTGGTCGCGGAGGGCGCCCGGGTCGTGCTGTCCGGCCGCTCCGACGAGGCGCTGACCGCCGCCGTCGCCGAGCTGGGCGACCGCGCGGTGAGCGTGGTCGCCGACAACGCCGATCCGGCCACACCCGCCCGCCTGATCGCCGCCGCCCGCGACACGTGGGGTCGGCTCGACGGCGCCCTGGTCTCGGTCGGGGGACCCCCGCCCGGCGACGTGCGCTCGGTCACCGACGAGCAGTGGACCTCGGCGTTCGGGTCCGTCTTCCTGGGCGCGGTCCGCCTCGGTCGCGAGATCGGCGTCGAGCTGCCTCACGGCGGCTCGATCGCGTTCGTCCTGTCCAGCAGCGTCCGGTCGCCGATCGGCAACCTGGCCGTGTCCAACGGCCTGCGCCCCGGGCTCGCGATGGTCGCGAAGTCACTCGCCGACGAGCTCGGTCCGGAAGGGATCCGGGTGAACGGTCTGATGCCGGGAAGGGTCGGCACCGAACGACTGGCCGAGCTCGACGCCGCCAGCGGTGACCCGGAGGGAAACCGGCAGCGCGCGGTCAGCAGCATTCCGCTGGGGCGGCAGGGCGAGCCGGAGGAGTTCGGCCGGGTCGCGGCGTTCCTGCTGTCGCCGGCCGCCTCATTCGTGTCCGGCGTGATGCTCCCGGTGGACGGTGGCGCTCTGCGCACCCTGTGAGCGCTGGCGGCGTGGACCGCCGCGCCGCTCGTCCCAGGCGAGGTAGACGAACCCGAAGAGGGCCAGCACCCCGAAGAACCACCACTGGAGCCCGTAGAAGAAGTGCGGGCCGTTGTCGAGCTCGGGGAGCTCGGGCGGGGCCAGCGCGGTCCCGGGCTCGGGGTCCTCGGACGCCAGGTCCACGAAGCCGTCGTGCAGCTCGACCCCGAGCGCCTCGGAGATCCGGTCGCTGGAGACCGCGCGGGTCGAGCTGTCGGCGACCGCCGTGCTGTCCCCGGTGCCGTCGACGCGCACGTAGCCGGTCATGGTGACGGTCCCGGAAGGCGGCGCGGGGACGTCGTCCGCGGTCACCGACCGGGCCTCGGTCTGCACCCAGCCGCGGTCGACCAGCACCGTCCCGCCGCTGTCGAGCAGCAGGGGCACGACGACGTCGACGCCGGGAGCCCCCTCGCGGGTCCGGTAGCGCACGATGACGGTGTCGTCGACGGCGTACTCGCCCGTGCCGGTGACGATGCGCCACTCGTCCTGTTCGTCGACCTCGCCGTCCAGGGGCATCACGTCGGCGACGGCGGCCGGGGGAGCGGCCTCGTTGCGCTCCACGATCGCGTTGCGCGCCTTGCGGTCCTCGAGCCGGTGGAACTGCCACTCGCCGAGCCACCACGCCGCCCAGGCGAGCAGCGCGACCGTGATGGCGAACAACACCCACCGGCGGCTCAGCAGAAACCCCCACGTACGCACGCCGCGAGGCTATCCGGGCCTCGGTCGCGCACCCGCACCGACCGCCCCGCCCGTAGACTGTCGAGACGTGACGACCATCCCCCTCCAGGACCGCTACGGACGGATCGCGACCGACCTCCGGGTCTCGCTGACCGACCGGTGCAACCTGCGCTGCTCGTACTGCATGCCGGCCGAAGGCCTCGACTGGCTGCCGGGGGAGGAGGTCCTCTCCGACGACGAGGTCGTGCGCCTCATCGACATCGGCATCCGGCGGCTCGGGATCCGCGAGGTGCGCTTCACCGGTGGTGAGCCGCTCGTACGCCGCGGCCTGATCGACATCGTGCGCCGGTCCAAGGAGATCGACCCGACGGTCGACGTCAGCCTGACCACCAACGCGCTCGGCCTGCAGCGCACCGCGCAGGCGCTCGCCGACGCCGGGCTCGACCGGGTCAACGTCAGCCTCGACACGGTGCGGGGCGAGACCTTCCACACCATCACCCGGCGCGACCGTTTCGACGACGTGATCGCCGGCCTCGCGGCCGCGCGGGCGGCGGGGCTCTCGCCGGTCAAGATCAACGCCGTGCTGCTGCGCGGCACCAACGACGACCAGGCGCCCGAGCTGCTGCGGTGGGCGCTGTCCGAGGGCTACGCACTGCGGTTCATCGAGCAGATGCCCCTGGACGCCCAGCACGACTGGAGCCGGACCGAGATGGTGACGGCCGAGGAGATCCTGACCAGCCTCGAGCGCGAGTTCACCCTCACGCCCGCGTCCGAGCCTCGGGGCAGCGCCCCCGCCGAGCTGTGGAACGTCGACGGCGGCCCGGCCACCGTCGGCGTCATCGCCTCGGTCACGCGCCCGTTCTGCGGTGACTGCGACCGGGTCCGGATCACCGCCGACGGCCAGGTCCGCAACTGCCTGTTCGCCCGCGAGGAGTCCGACCTGCGCGGCTCGCTGCGATCCGGCGCCTCCGACGACGAGATCGCCGATCGCTGGGTGGTCGCCATGCGCGGCAAGCGCGCCGGCCACGGGATCGACGACCCGACCTTCCTCCAGCCCGACCGGCCGATGTCGGCCATCGGTGGTTAGCGGAACGAGGTCGCGACCGGCGTGTCGAGACCTCGGTCTCCTTGCCTCACCGGGTGATGACTAACGCGCCTCGCCCTCCGCGGCGGGCACGACCTCGCGCAGGAACTGTCGCGCGGTGAGGAAGTCACCGAGGCTCGTGCCGGTGCTCCTCGCACGCCAGCCAGACCTTGCGCCGGTCCGGGGTGTGGAGCTTCGGGTTGTTCCACTGCAGCGCCCACTCGGCGTCGGCGTGGCAGCCCTTCGCGCTGCAGGTCAGCGGCTCCACGGGACCTCCTGGCAGCGGGCGGGACGGACGAACGGACAGGACTCGCGAAATGACACGGTGCCGGTCGCCTCGAGGGCGTCCGGCACCGTGGTGAACTGCGACGGGGGAGACACAGTTCACTCCGAAGTGTGGTCCGGGGGAGCGGGGAAAGTCAAATACTGTCGGACCGGCTGGATCCTTCGGATCCAGTGCTCCCTGGCAGCTCTCGGAGGCCAGGTTGTCCGTCTGTCAAGGCAAACCCGTCGGACTTCGTGGCAGCGGCATTCGCCATCACCACGGCGACGTACGGCAGGATCACGGCGGCGGCCACCAGGACCCATCGCACCCACCCCGTGGTGACGACCGCGAGCACGAAGCAGATCGTCCGCAGCGACATCGAGAGCAGGTAGCGTCGCTGCCGCGCCGCGATGTCCTCGTTCCGGCTGGAGGACGCCGTGGTGATCCGGATCGAGCCGTCGTCGTGCGGCATGCTCCCCAGCGTACGTCGCTACGATCGCAAACCCACGCCCGATCCGGGCGCGGCCGACCGACCCCGAGGAGTGCCCATGTCCAACCGCACCTACCGCGTCACCGAGATCGTCGGCACGTCACCGGACGGGGTCGACCAGGCGGTCCGCAACGGCATCGAGCGGGCGTCCCAGACGCTGCGCCACCTCGACTGGTTCGAGGTCACGCAGGTCCGGGGACAGGTGAAGGACGGTCAGGTCTCGCACGTGCAGGTGGGCATGAAGCTCGGCTTCCGGCTCGAGGACGACGAGTGAGTCGACACCCCGCGGGACGCCCGATTGCGGCTACGCACGGGTAATCACTAGCGTCGAAAGCGTGAGCCACGAACCCCGATCGGTCCTCGTCACGGGCGGCAACCGCGGCATCGGCCGCGCCATCGCCGAGGCGTTCCTCGCCCAGGGCGACCACGTCGCGGTCACCAGCCGCAGCGGTGGCGCCCCCGAGGGCGCCCTCGACCTCGTCTGCGACATCACCGACGGCACCGCCGTCGACGAGGCGTTCGCGCGCATCGAGGAGGAACACGGTCCGGTGGAGGTGCTGGTCGCCAATGCCGGCGTCACCGCCGACACCCTGGTGCTCCGGATGAGCGACGACGACTGGGACTCGGTGATCGCCACCAACCTGACCGGGTCGTTCCGGCTGGCGCGCCGGGCGTCCAAGGGCATGCTCCGGCTGCGCCGCGGTCGGATCGTGTTCATCTCCTCGGTCGTGGGCCTCCTCGGCTCTGCCGGGCAGGTCAACTACGCGGCGTCCAAGTCCGGCCTGGTCGGCATGGCGCGCTCGCTCACCCGCGAGCTGGGGTCGCGCTCGATCACCGCGAACGTGGTGGCGCCGGGCTTCGTCGACACCGACATGACGGCGGTGCTCACCGACGCGCAGAAGGACACCATCAAGCAGCAGGTACCGCTGGGTCGCTACGGCACCCCCGAGGAGGTCGCAGCCGCCGTGCTGTGGCTGACCGGTGACGGCGGCGGCTACGTGACCGGGGCCGTGATCCCGGTCGACGGCGGACTCGGAATGGGGCACTGACATGGGAATCCTCGACGGCAAGACGATCCTGGTCGCGGGCGTGACCATGGACAGCTCGATCGGCTTCGCGACCGCGAAGGTGGCCCAGGAGCAGGGCGCCACCGTGCTGATCTCCAACTTCGGCCGGGCGCTCGGCATCACCCGCCGGATCGCCAAGCGGCTCCCGGTGGAGCCGGTCGTGCTCGAGCTCGACGTCACCGACGACGAGCACCTCGCGGGCCTCGAGGCCGCCGTGCGCGAGCACGCCGACCACCTCGACGGCGTGGTCCACTCGATCGCCTACGGCAACCCCGAGACGCTGCTCGGCGGCAAGTTCCTCGCGGGGCCGTGGCCCGACGTCGCCCAGGCGGTCCAGGTCTCGGCGTACTCCCTGAAGTCGCTGGCCGTCGCCTGCCGGCCCCTGATGACCTCCGGCGGCTCCGTCGTGGGCCTCACCTTCGACGCGACGACGGCGTGGCCGGCGTACGACTGGATGGGCGTGGCGAAGGCCGGCCTGGAGTCGACCTCGCGCTACCTCGCCCGCGACCTCGGCCCCGAGGGGATCCGGGTCAACCTGGTCTCCGCCGGCCCGCTGCGCACGTTGGCGGCCAAGGCCATCCCGGGTTTCAGCGACCTCGAGGACATGTGGTCCACGCGCGCACCGCTCGGCTGGGACAACACCGACCAGGAGCCCACCGCCCGCGCGGTGTGCGCCCTCCTGTCCGACTTCTTCCCCGCGACCACCGGCGAGATCGTCCACGTCGACGGCGGCTTCCACGCGATGGGTGCCTGAGCCCCAACCCGGGGGAGCGGTGAGTCAGGTACCGAATCGCCGGCGGCTTCGGTATCTGACTCACCGCTGACGCGCCGACCGACGTCCACCGACGGACGGCGCCGGTCCGCTCTCCACATGTCGCCCGCCGCCGCCCTCGTGAGGAGGGAGATGACGCTGCGCTGGTCGCATGCGACCAGTCCCGGACGACCTCCGCCACCGCCCGTTCTCGCGGGAGCAGGCGCTCCGCGCCGGTCTCACGGCGCGGATGCTCCTGGGGCGGCGGTTCGTACGCGTGCTGCCGACGGTGTACCGCTGCCGTGACCACGACATGGAGCCGGACGACTGGGTGGTTGCTGCTCGGCTGGCCCTGCCCGACCACGCCCACCTGACCGGCATCTCGCGTATCCAGCAGCTCGGGCTTGGTGCGGGACCCCGCCTCCCCGTCCGGTTCGTGGTCGAGGGCGACCTCCACCTGGCCTTCGGCGAGGTCTTCCTGCACCGGACGAAGAAGCTGCCGCCGACCGACGACGTGGGAGTCACGCCGGCGGCCGCGTTCCTCGCGTACTGCAGGCGGGCCCGGGTCATCGACGCGATCAAGGTCGGCGATTGGCTGCTCCACTGGTCCCACATGTCCGTGACGGAGGTGCAGCGCGTGGCGTTGGCTGAACCGTGGCGCGACGGCGCGAGCGAGGCGCTGTGGGTGCTCGATCACCTCGATGGCGGCTCGAGGTCCCTCCCGGAGTCGGAGACCCGTGCCGTGCTCACGTTCGCCGGCCTCCCGGAGCCCGCGGTCAACCGTCGGCTGGCGCTGGCCGAGGACCGCACGCTGATCGGTGACCTGGTCTACGAGGAGTGGCGGACCGTCGTCGAGTACGAAGGGAGCCACCACCAGGAGGACCGTCAGCAGTACGTCTCCGACCTCGGCCGGTACGCCGTGCTGCGCCGTCATCGGATCGGCTACGTCCAGGTGACCCACGAGAAGCTGAGGCACGCGCGCACGCTGGTGGGCGAGGTACACCGCGAGTTGGTGTCGCGCGGATACGCCGGCCCGCCGCCGTCGTTCCGGGGACGGTGGGAGCTGCTGTTCGCCCGGATCCACGACGTCCTGGTGTCCGAGCGCATCCACCGACCCGGGCGGTGAGTGAGGTACCAAGCCGGCCGCAGATCCGGTACCTCACGCACCGCTGCCCCGCGAGCGCGTCGGTGGCGGTGAGTCAGGTACCGCATGCTGGTGCGGTTCGGTACCTCAGCCACCGCCGACCCCGTGCAGCGGCTTCGGTAGCCTCCGGCGCGTGACTTCACTCGTCGAGCTCCGAGTCCTGGAGGGGCCCAACCTCTACTTCCCGCGTGCCGCGGTGAAGCTGACCCTCGACATCTCGGGGCTGGCCTCGGTCCCGACGGCGACGGTGGAGCGGTTCGCGCGCCGGATCGGGCTGGTCGACTCCCGGCCGGGGGAGCCCGACAGCGGGTTCCGCCAGCGCTTCGCGGCCCGGGCGGTGGCCCGGCTGGTGCGCACCGTGGCTGCCGAGGCCGGGACGCCGAAGCTCGCCGTCCGGGTCCGGCCGACCAGCGACGCCCACCAGCTCGTCGTGGCCTTCCCGTGGAAGCACCGCGACCGCGCCCAGGAGATGGGCCGCGCGGTCGGCGACGTGCTCGACTCGATCCCGGGCTCGGACATCGAGGAGGCGGTGGCGCGGGCCGCCGAGCGGGTGTCGGCCGCGGAGCCGGGCGAGGTGCCGCACACGATCGTGCCGCGGATCCCGGTCGTGGCCGTGACCGGCACGAACGGCAAGACCACGACCAGCCGGATGATCGCCCACATCGGTCGGGCCGACGGCCGACTCGTCGGGTGGTCCAACACCGACGGCATCTACGTCGACGGCGTGATGGTCGAGTCCGGTGACTACAGCGGCCCGAGCGGCGCCGGCCGGGTCCTGGCGCACCCGGAGGTGGAGCTCGCCGTGACCGAGACCGCCCGCGGCGGCATCCTGCTGAAGGGCATCGGCCTGACCCGCAACGACGTCTCGGTGGTCACCAACGTCTCCGCCGACCACCTCGGCATGCAGGGGATCGACACCGTCGACCAGCTGGCGGAGGTCAAGGCCGTCGTCCCCCGGATCACGCGCAAGGACGGGTGGGCCGTGCTCAACGCCGACGACCCGCGGGTCTACGCCATGCGCTCGGTCATCAAGGCGCAGCCCTGGGTGTTCTCCCGCGACCCCGACTCACCGGCCGTGCGCGAGACCCTCTCGGACGGCGGCCGCGCCACGACCGTGATCGACGGATGGCTGTCGGTGCTGAGCCCCGGCACCGACGCAGACCCGCTCATCGAGCTCGTCGACGTCCCGATGACGCTCGCCGGCCTCTCCCGCTTCAACGTCGAGAACAGCCTGGCTGCCGCCTCGGCCGCGCTCGCCGTCGGCATCCCGCGCGGCACCGTGGTCGAGGGGCTGCGCACCTTCCGCCCCGACCCCGAGCACAACCCCGGCCGGATGAACGTCTTCTCGATCGGGGGGACCACCGTCGTGGTCGACCTCGCGCACAACGAGGCCGGGCTGGAGGCGCTGCTGGAGATCATGGACGGCGTACGGCGCCCGGGTGCCCGCCTGATGCTCGGACTCGGGGCCGTGGGGGACCGTCAGGACGACCTCATCGTGCGGCTCGGCGAGATCGGGGCGATGGGCTCGGACGTGCTGGCGATCTGCCACAAGGAGAAGTACTTCCGCGGCCGGACCAAGGACGAGCTCGACTCCTTGATGCGGACCGGCGCCGAGCACGTCGGCGTCACCGACATCGAGTCCTACCCGACCGAGGTGGCCGGGCTCGAGGGGCTGGTCGGCCAGGCGACAGCCGGGCGACGTCGTCGGGCTGATGTGCCACGCGGAGCGTCAGGGCGTGTACTCCTGGATCGCCGACCACGGCGGGACCGCCGACTCCCCGGAGACGCTCGCCGCCAAGGTCCGGGCGGCCCGTGACTGAGGCGCTCGAGCGTCATCCCCGCGCCGCGGCCGGCGGCGTCATCGGCACCGAGGCCGTGCTGTGGCACGGCGACCCCGACGGCCGCTTCCAGATCGGCTCGGTGACCAAGGTGTTCACCGCCCTCCTGCTCGCGACGTACGTCGTGGAGGGCGCGCTCGACCTCGACCAGCACGTCGGCACCCTGCTGCCCGACCTCGCCTCCGCCCCCGCCGGCGGGGCCACGCTCGAGCAGCTGGCCACCCACACCTCCGGGCTGCCGCGGATCCCGCCCGGTCTGTGGCTCGCGGGCGGTGGCCCGCCACCCCGACCCGTACGCGGACATCGACCACGACCGGCTGATCGCGTCGCTCGCCCGTACCCGGTCCCGGCCCCCCGGCCGTCCGCGGTACTCCAACCTCGGGGCGGGCCTGCTCGGCCACGCGCTCACCACCTGGGCCGGCAGCACCTACGACGCGCTCGTGCGGGAGCGGATCTGCGTCCCGCTGGGCATGGACGCCACGACCTCCCACCCGCAGGTCGAGAGCCCCGGCCACCGACGCAACGGCCGGGCCTACGTGGGCACCTGGCACTTCGACGCGCTTGCCGGCTGCGGCGTGCTCTGGTCGACCCTCGCCGACCTCCAGCGGTTCATCGCCGCGCAGCTCGACCGGCCGACCGGCGACCTCGGCGAGGCGATCCGGTTGACCCACCAGGTCCGCCTCCCCGGCCGGCGGATGGACACGTGCCTGGGGTGGGTGCGGTTGCACGGCAAGGACGGTGGCGGCGTGCTCTGGCACAACGGCGGCACCGCCGGCTACCGGTCCTTCATCGGCGTGCAGGACGGCAGCGGGGTGGCCGTGCTGTCGGCCTCGGACCGCTCCGTCGACAGGATCGGGATGGCGCTGCTCCGGGAGCACGCCGACCTGTCCTGACGGGTCCTGCGGGTCACACGTCCCCGGGGTCCACGTGCTCGCCGGGGGTGCCCAGGTCCAGGTCGCCCTCCACGAGGAGAGCCGACATCCCGCCCGGCGACCGGGTCTCGTGGGTCTCGCCCGGCTCCCACACCGCGGCCTCACCGGCGCGGATCCGACGCACGACGGCGTCCGCGCCGCTCACCTCGGCCTCGCCGGAGAGGACGACGAGGAGCTGCCGACCGACCGCGGGATGCCGCCCGATGGTCCCGCCCGGTGCCAGCGTGACGGCCACGAGGTGGGCGTCGGCGGTGAGGCCGAACGCCCCCACCGAGAACCCGGTGCTGCCGTGCGCCTCGATCGGACGGTGGGGCAGGGCCGTGAGGTCGACGACCCGCACTCAGGCCTCGGGTGACGGTGTGAAGTCGGGGTCCGCCGCGGGCGCCTCTGCCGACGCGCCCGCGCCGGCGTACGCCTGGTGCGACCAGTTCTCCAGCTCGGTCATGACCACGGCGTGCTTGTCGACGCAGACGACGAGCAGGTCGCCCTTGTTGGCGCGGCTCATCGCGTGCCGGACGGCGTCGATCTCGTCGAGCACCACCTCGACCTGCTTGCAGCGTGCACCCTCGTCGACCGCTCGCTGCACGCCCTCGCGGACGAAGCCGGCCACCTCGCCGCGCTCGCGCCCGCGCAGGGCGACGTCCTCGCGGACGATGACGACGTCGAAGTGCTGGGCCGCGATCTGGCCGAGCTCGCGCATGTCCTCGTCACGCCGGTCGCCCGCGGTCGCGATGATGCCGATCCGCGAGGGTCGGGCCAGGTCGTGGGAGGAGGCGAGCGAGTCGCCGACCCGGTCCACGAAGTCGCCGAGCATCTTCATGCCGGGCGCGTTGTGGCAGTAGTCGACGATCACGTTGACGCCGTTGACCTCGACCTCGTTGAGGCGGCCGGGGGAGAGGTAGTAGTTGGTGGAGAAGGAGCGCATGCCCTGCCGGATGTCGTGCAGCGGGGCGCCGGCGGCGAAGGCCGCGGCCGCGGCGGCCAGGGTGTTCTGCACGTTCATCCGGGCCTTGCCGCCGAACGTGGCGGGGAGCAGGTGGGTCCACGCCAGCTGCATCTCGCGCCGGCCGTGCTTGACCACGATCATCTCGCCGCGGTCGGAGGGGTTGAGGACCAGGGCCTTGCCGCCCCGCCGGCAGTGGGCGTCGATCATGTCGCGGGTCTCGCTGCCGGGCTCCTCCATCGAGAACCAGATGACCTCGCCACTGCACTTGCGCCGCATCTCGCCGCACCAGCGGGTCGTCGGCATTGAGGACGGCGGCGCCCGTACGCGGGACCGCCTCCACGATCACGGCCTTCACGTCGGCGAGCTGCTCGACGGTGTCGATGCCGCGCAGGCCGAGGTGGTCGGGCTGCACGTTGAGGACCACGGCCACGTCGTTGCGCTCGTAGCCCAGGCCCTCGCGCAGGATGCCGCCGCGGGCGACCTCGAAGACCGCGAAGTCCACGCGGGGGTTCTGGAGGACCATCCGCGCCGAGCGGGGACCGGACGCGTCGGCCCGGATCAGCAGCCGCTCGTCGATGACGACGCCGTCGGTGGAGGTCATGCCGACCTTGTTGCCGAGGCCCTTGAAGATGTGGGAGATCATCCGCGAGGTCGTGGTCTTGCCGTTGGTGCCGGTCACGGCCACGATCGGGATCCGCGAGGTGGCGCCGGGCGGGAAGAGCATGTCGACCACGGGCTTGGCGATGAACTGCGGCTCGCCGATGGTCGGGTGGGTGTGCATCCGGAAGCCGGGTGCGGCGTTGACCTCGCAGATCGCGCCACCGGTCTCCCGGACCGGCTCGGTGATGTCGGGGCAGATGAAGTCGATGCCGGCGATGTCGAGCCCGATCATCCGGGCCGCTTCCTCCGCGATGTCGACGTTCTCCGGGTGGGCGTCGAAGGTGCGGTCGATCGAGATGCCGCCGGTGGACATGTTGCCGGTCAGCGCGAGCTTGACCATCTCGCCCTCGTCGGGCACCGAGTCGAGCGCGTGCCCCTGGGCGGTCAGCACCTCCTCCGCCGCGGCGTCCACCTTGATCCGCGTGAGCACCTTCTCGTGGCCGACGCCGCGTCGCGGGTCGGCGTTGGTGTCCTCGACGAGCTGCTCCACGGTGGAGGTGCCGTCGCCCACGACGTGGGCCGGCACCCGCTCGGCGATGGCGACCATCCGGCCGTCGATGATGAGGCAGCGGTAGTCCTTGCCGGTCACGAACGACTCGACGATGACCCACCCGCGCCGGGACTGGTCCTCGGCGATCGGGAACGCCTCGCGCACCGCCGCCTCGTCCTGGAGGTCGAGGCACACGCCACGGCCGTGGTTGCCGTCGAGCGGCTTGACCACGACGGGGTAGCCGATCCGGTTGGCGGCCGAGACGGCCGCGTCGGCCGAGCGGACGGAGTCCTGCTTGGGCACGGGGAGCCCCGCGGCCCCGAGCAGGCGGGTGGTGAGGTCCTTGTCGGAGGCGATGTCGACCGCGATGGAGGAGGTCTCCGAGGTCATCGTGGCGCGGATCCGCTTGGCGTGGACCCCCTGCCCGAGCTGGACGAGGGAGTGCTGGTTGAGCCGGATCCACGGGATGTCGCGGGAGACCGCCTCGTCGACGATCGCCTGGGTCGAGGGACCGAACGCGGTCCGCTCGGCGCGCCTGATGAACGCCTCGAGCTCGGCGTCCCAGTCGAAGTCGGGGTCGCCCTCCACGAGGTGGTTGACCAGCCGTACGGCGAGCCGGCCGGCAGCCAGGCCGACCTGCTCGTCGACGTACCCGTAGATGACGTTGTAGACGCCCTCGCGGCCCTTCACCTGGCGGGTCTTGCCGCGCCGGATGTCATGGCCGACGACCTGCTGGAGGGCCAGCGAGACGTGCTCGGAGACGTGGCCGAGCCAGGTCCCCTCGTTGAGCCGCTCGACGAAACCGCCGCGACGTCCGCGGGAGCAGGAGTGGTCGCGGAGCCCGGGCAGCATCTGGAGCAGGTGCTCGGTGAAGTCGGGGAGCGTGTTCGTGGGGAACTGCTCGAGGGAGCCGAGGTCGACGACGAGGTGGATCGCACGGTCGTAGGACCAGACGTTGGCGCCCCGGTAGACGCGGGTCTCGAGGATGGAGAGGTCGGGCGTCGGGCGTTCGGTCATCTCCGGGGCCACCGTCCTGAGCGGAACGCAGTGAGCATCTGGATGGGGTGGATCATCGTGTCGCTCCGTCTTCCTGGGGTGCGGGGAGAGCTTGCGGACGCGCGCCTGCCGGCGGCGCAGGGTCGTGGGGGAGGCGTCGGACGCCGCGATGTCGCGGGCGATCCGGCGCAGGTCGAGCTGGGCCTCGGCGAGCTCGGCGGCGTCCTCGGGGTCGACCGCCTGGCGCTGCGGGACCAGCACCCGGTGGGTGACGTCGAAGACCGACCCCTCCGGGCAGCACGTGCAGGACGACGCCGCTGGTGAGCAGCGGGCTCGACCGCTTCGCCTCGTAGGCGTTGGTGACCAGCCGGGCCGGGTCCAGGACGGTGACCGAGCCCCGGCCGATCACGCTCATCAGTCGGCGGTCGCCCTCGTCGGTGACGACGGCAGCGGTGTCCTCGTCGACGCCGATCCCGAGCAGCTGCGGTGACTGGGACACGATCATCAGCAGCCGGCCGTAGCGGTTGCGCTGGTCGAAGTGCTGGTCGATCACGGCCTGGTCGAGCAGCCCGAGGCCGGCGGCGACCTGGGTCATCCGCTGCTTGGGCGTCGTGCCCGGGGCCGCCGAACGCGACCATGTGGGAGGACTGGATGCTCGCCCCGGCCGAGGTGCCCGCGACCACGGCGCCGCGGTGGTGGGCGGCCACGATGGCGTCGCCGACCGGGGTGCCGCTGACGACCGCGGAGAGCTTGAGCTGGTTGCCGCCGGTCATGAAGATGCCGGTGGCGCCCTCCAGGCGCTCGACGAGCTCGGGGGAGTGCGCCTCCTCGCGTGACTCCGGGCTCACGTGGAGCACGTCGGCAGCGCCCAGGGTGCGGAACAGGGCGTCGTACACGCCCATCACCTCGCCCCCGATGGAGGAGGCGGTCGGGATGACGGCGATGCGGGCGTCGGCGCCTCCGCTGCGGCTGACGAAGTCGCGGAGGATCGCACGCTTGCGCAGCTTGTCCTCGGCGCCGCCGATGATCATGAGGGGTCCGGTCGGCATGACAGGGAGGCTAGCGGCTGCCACAGTGGCGCCGTGAAGGAGTCACGTCGTCTGGTCATCGTGCGGCATGCCGAGGCCGAGCAGAGCGGTCCCACGGACGCCGAGCGCGCGCTCGCGGACCAGGGACGGTCCGACGCCGGCGCCGGAGGCGCCTGGCTGTCCGCCCAGGGGGTGCGGCCCGACCACGCGGTGGTCTCCTCGGCCCGACGGGCCCAGGAGACCTGGGCCGCGCTGGCCGGCGGCGCCGGCTGGGAGGTCGCTCCCGAGGTCTCGCGGTCGCTGTACTCCGCGGAGCCGGAGACCGTGCTGGACCTCCTGCGCGAGGTCCCCGCGGCGAGCGCGAGCGTCGTGGTCGTGGGCCACAACCCGACCGTCGCCTACCTGGCGAACATGATCGACGACGGCGACGGCGACGAGGCCGCGGGCACCGCCCTCACCACCGGAGGCTTCCCGACCTGCTCGCTCGCCGTCTTCGAGTACGACGGCGAGTGGGCCGACCTCGACGCCACCTCGGCCCGGCTCGTCGCCTTCCACGTCGGCCGGGCCTGAGCCGACCCCACCGCCGGGGCGGGTCAGAGAGGGGGAGCCGGTGTGACCACGCCTTCTTCCGCGTCGGCGGCCTCGATCTCCTCGCGGGAGATGCCGAGCAGGTAGACGATCGCATCGAGGTAGGGCACGTTCACGGAGGTGTCGGCGGCCTCCTGCACGACCGCCTTGGCGTTGAAGGCGATCCCGAGCCCGGCGGCGTTGAGCATGTCGAGGTCGTTGGCCCCGTCGCCGATCGCGATCGTCGCCTGCAGCGGGACGCCGACCGCCTCGGCGAACTCGCGCAGCGCCTCGGCCTTGCCGGCCCGGTCGACGACGCGGCCGACGATCCGGCCGGTGAGCCGGCCGTCGGCGATCTCGAGCTCGTTGGCGCGGGAGTAGTGGATGCCGAGATCCTCCGCGAGCCGGTCGGTCACCTGGCTGAAACCGCCGGAGACCAGGGCGAAGCGGTAGCCGAGGCGTCGGAGCACCCGGACCATCGTCCGGGCGCCCGGCGCGAGCACGAGGTCGTCGTACACGGCGTCGAGGGCGGAGGCGTCGACACCCTCCAGCAGTGCCACCCGCTCCCGCAGCGACTGCTCGAAGTCGAGCTCGCCGGCCATCGCCGCCTCGGTGACCCGGGCGACCTCGGTCTCCTGGCCGGCGTGGGCGGCCAGCATGTCGATGACCTCCCCCTGGATCAGGGTGGAGTCGACGTCGAGGACGATCAACCGCATGCCCCGGCGCATCAGGCTGGCCGGCTGCACCGCGACGTCGATGCCCTGGGCGGCCGCCTCGATCGCCAGCAGCGTCCGCAGCCGCTCGGGGTCCGCGCCGGAGACGTGGAGGTCGATCGCGGTGACGGGGTAGCGCGCCATCCGTTCGATCCGGTCGATGTTGGCGCCGCAGTCGGCGATCCGGCCGGCGACGGCGGCCATGTCGGCCGCCCGCAGCGGGGCGCCCAGGACGGTCACGTGGGACCGGCCCTCGCGGCGCCCCTTGTTGTCGCCGACACCGCGGTCGACGTCCACGGTCATCCCGAGGGCGGCGGCGGAGGACTCGATGTCCTCGCGCAACCGCTTCCAGTCGCGCGGTGCGGTCACGAGCACCCCGAGGATGAGCCGGCGACGCAGCACGATCTGCTCGATGTCGAGCACCTCGACGCCGCCGCGGGTCAGGCTCTCGAAGACCGCCGACGTCACGCCGGGCCGGTCCTTGCCGCTGAGCGTGATGAGCAGGGTCTTCGCTGCGTCCTCGTCCATGTCGGGTCGAGGCTATCCCCGACCGCGAACTCCTGTCGGTGGCGGCTCGTAGCGTGGCCGCATGGACGACACCCACCACACGATCTCCTACGTCGAGCTCGGCGCTCCCGACCTCGCGGCGTCCACGGCCTTCTACGCCGCCGCCTTCGGCTGGGAGTTCAACGACTACGGCCCCACCTACGCCGGCATCCGCGCGGCCTCCGGCGACGGTGAGGTCGGCGGCCTCAACGCGAACAGCCTCGGCGGCCCCGGTGGCGCGCTGGTGCTGGTGGAGTCCGCCGACGTCGACGCGTCCCGGGCCGCCGTCGAGGCGGCCGGCGGCACCGCCGTGACTCCCGTGGAGGACTACCCCGGCGGCCGGCGGTTCACCTTCGCCGACCCGGCCGGCACCGTGCTGGGGGTGTTCATGACGACCGGATGACCTCGACCGGGTGACGTCAGCTCGGGGGCCAGACCTCGGGGGAGCAGGCGGCGACGAGTCCGCGCCGGGCGGCGCGCTCGAGCGGGAGCAGCGCGGCCCGGCGGAGCCCGGCCTCGGCCGCGGTGACCGTCGCGCCGTCGTCGTCGAGGGCGAGGTCCGCCACCGCCCAGGCGCGCAGCGCGCGGTCCGCCAGGTCGACGCACCGCGGCGGGACGCCGGGGGGCGCGTCCAGCCGCTGAGGTGCGCCGGTCGAGGAACAGGTCCGCCGCCTCGGGTCGCCAGCGGGCCACCTCCAGGGCGGCGAGCGCGGTCGCGGCCTCCACCGTGGCGGCGCGCAGGGTCCGATCGGCCTCGCCGACGTCGGGGAGCTGGCGTCGCGCGGCGGCCATGACGTGCCAGGTGACCACCTCGTCGGCCTCCTCCGGGACCAGCGCCAGCCCGGCCTCGGCACAGACCAGTGCCTGCCCGCGCTCGAGGGCCAGCGCGTTCAGCGCCGGCGGGCCACCGAGCCCGAGGGGGTCCCCGTCCACCGGCAGGGCCAGCCCGCACCCGGTCGCCCCGGCCGCCCGGAACCGTCCGAGGACCACCGGCAGCGCCGCGCCGTCGGAGTCGCGGTGCAGGCGCTGGTCGGCAGCTGACCGCGTCGATGAGCAGGTCGGTGACCACGTGACCGCGCAACCAGGACGTGCTCCACCACGCGAGCAGGGCTGCCGAGGGCAAAGTGGTCACGGCGCGCGAGGATACGCCGCGGACCGCCCGGGAGCGCGCGGATAGGGTGGCCGCCATGTCCGTCCTCGAGTTCGCAGGCGTCACCGTGCGCCGGGGACAGGCCACCCTCCTCGACTCGGTCGACTGGGACGTGGCCGCCGACCAGCGCTGGGTGGTGCTCGGCCCCAACGGTGCCGGCAAGACCACGCTGCTGCAGGTCGCCTCCGCCCAGGTGCACCCCACCGCGGGGGTCGTCGGGATCCTCGACGAGGTGCTCGGCACGGTCGACGTCTTCGAGCTCCGACCCCGGATCGGCATCACCAGCGCTTCCCTCGCGGAGCGGATCCCGCGCAGCGAGCGGGTCCGCGACGTCGTGGTGTCCGCGTCGTACGGCGTGGTCGGCCGCTGGCGCGAGGAGTACGACACCCTCGACCACGAGCGGGCCGAGGAGCTGTTGGTCGAGGTGGGCGTCGCGCACCTCGCCGACCGCACGTTCGGCACCCTCAGCGAGGGCGAGCGCAAGCGCGTCCAGATCGCACGCTCGCTGATGACCGACCCCGAGCTGCTGCTGCTCGACGAGCCCGCCGCCGGCCTGGACCTCGGCGGCCGCGAGGACCTCGTCAGCACCCTCTCCACGCTCGCCCAGGACGCCGGTTCGCCGGCCACGGTGCTGGTGTCCCACCACGTCGAGGAGATCCCGCCCGGCTTCACCCACGCACTGCTGCTGCGCCAGGGCTCGGTGGTCGCGGCCGGGCCGGTGGCCGAGGTCGTCACCGAGGACAACCTCTCGGCCACCTTCGGGATGCCGCTCGTGCTGCGCCACGAGGGTGGCCGGTTCAGCGCCCGTCGGCGCACCCGTCGCGCCCACGTCTGACGGCCGGGCAGATCTGCGTCGTGCCGCGGGGTGCTGCCGGATAGGGTGGCGGACATGGAGTGGTTCAGGGAGCACCTCACCGAGACCTGGCTGGGTCTCGCGGTGCTCCTCGGCGTCGCGGAGATGTTCAGCCTCGACCTCGTCCTCGCCATGCTGGCGATCGGAGCCGCCGGTGGTGTGCTCACGAGCCTGGTCACCGACGTGCTCATCGTCCAGTTCCTGGTGGCGATCGTGACCGCGCTCGGCATGCTCGCCCTGGTCCGCCCCAACCTGGTCCGCCGGCTCCACACCGGCCCCGAGCTCCGGCTCGGGCACACCAAGCTGATCGGCACCCAGGGGATCGTCACCCGGACGATCACCGCGCTCACGCCCGGAGAGGTCAAGCTGTCCGGGCAGGAGTGGACCGCCCAGCCGTACGACGAGTCGCTGACCATCGAATCGGGGGAGACGGTCGAGGTGCTCGAGATCCGCGGAGCCACCGCCTACGTCCACCCCGTCCCGCGCCTCGAGCCCTGACCGAGGCCTGACCCAGACGGAGGAACCCGATGACCGTGCTCATCGTGATGGCACTACTGGCGTTGTTCGCCGTGGTGCTGCTGGCGAAGACCATCAAGATCGTCCCGCAGGCGCGCGCCGGCGTCGTCGAGCGCTTCGGCAAGTACCAGCAGACCCTCGACGCCGGCCTGAAGACGGTCGTGCCGTTCGTCGACAAGGTGCGCTACCTCATCGACCTGCGCGAGCAGGTGGTGAGCTTCCCGCCGCAGCCCGTGATCACCGAGGACAACCTGACGGTCTCCATCGACACCGTCATCTACTTCCAGGTCACCGACCCGGTCGCGGCGACCTACGAGATCGCCAACTACATCCAGGCCGTCGAGCAGCTCACCATGACCACGCTGCGCAACATCGCGGGTGGCATGGACCTCGAGCAGACCCTGACCAGCCGCGAGGAGATCAACGTCGGCCTGCGCGGGGTCCTCGACGAGGCCACCGGCAAGTGGGGGATCAAGGTCAACCGGGTCGAGGTGAAGGGCATCGACCCGCCGCCGTCGATCAAGGACGCGATGGAGAAGCAGATGCGCGCCGACCGCGACAAGCGGGCGCTCATCCTCACCGCCGAGGGCCAGCGGCAGTCCGCGATCCTCACCGCGGAGGGCAACAAGCAGTCCTCGATCCTCAACGCGGAGGGTGACCGTGAGTCCCTGATCCTGCGTGCCCAGGCCGACCGGGAGTCGCAGATCCTGCGCGCCCAAGGTGAGGGGCAGGCGATCCAGACGGTGTTCCAGGCCATCCACGACGGTCAGCCCGACCAGTCACTGCTGGCCTACCAGTACCTCCAGATGATGCCGAAGATCGCCGAGGGCGACGCCAACAAGGTGTGGGTCATCCCCTCGGAGATCACCAAGGCGCTGGAGGGCCTCGGCTCCTCGATCCACGAGATCGCCGGCATCCCGAAGGACGCGACGCCCCGCACCCGGGTCGACATGGGACCCACCGAGCCGCAGCTCGCCAAGGGCTCGGACCAGCTCGGGCTGACCGAGGCCAACCGCGCCGTGCAGGAGGCGATCGCGGCGGCCGCCGACGCGGCCAACCCGGGCAAGGCCGCCCGCGCCGCCCAGGCTGACGCCGCCGCTCCCGCGGATCAGGGTGACGACGTGGCCGACTCGTCGCCGCCGGGAGCGCCTCCCACGCAGTGACGGCACCCGAGATCGTCGCGATCCTCCTGGCGGGGCTCGCGGCCGGCACGATCAACACCGTGGTGGGGTCGGGAACCTTGATCACGTTCCCGACCCTCCTCGCGTTCGGCGTCCCGCCGGTCACGGCCAACGTGTCCAACACCGTCGGCCTCGTTCCCGGTTCGATCTCGGGCGTCCTGGGCTACCGCGCCGAGCTGACCGGCCAGCGGTCCCGACTGGTCCGCCTCGGGTCGGCGTCCCTGCTCGGCGGCGTGGCGGGCGCCGGCCTCCTGCTCGTGCTGCCATCCGCGGCGTTCGACACGGTGGTCCCGGTCCTGATCGGCCTGGGTGTGCTGCTCGTCGTGACCGGACCCGCCATCTCCCGCCGGGTGGCCCGCCGGGCCGACGCCCGCGGGGGACTGCCGGAGCACGGTGCGTGGTGGGTGTGGCCGGGGGTCTTCCTCACCGGGGTGTACGGCGGGTACTTCGGCGCTGCCCAGGGCGTGCTGCTCGTGGCCATCCTCGGGATCGGCGTTGCAGACTCGCTGCAGCGCCACAACGCCACCAAGAACGTGCTGGCCCTGCTCGTCAACGGCGTGGCCGCGATCGTGTTCGTCGTGGTCGCGGACGTGGACTGGGCGGTGGCCGGCCTGATCGCGGCCGGCTCCGTCGTGGGGGGCCAGCTCGGCGCGACCGTCGGGCGCCGGCTCCCGCCGCTGGTGCTGCGCGGGGTGATCGTCGCCGTCGGCGTCACCGCGCTCGTGGTGTTCCTGGCCGGCTGACTCAACCGTCGACGTAGGCAGTGACCCAGCGGTCCAGCGCCTCGTACACCTGGGCGCGGGGTTCGGCCCGGGAGAGCGTCACGTCGTGCCGCGCTCCGGGTATCGCGACGTAGGTGACGTGCCGACCCAGCGACGTCGACCAGCGACGGATCTGCTCGACGTCGAGGACGACGTCGTTCTGGTGCACGTCCTCGCCCATGGCCTGGGGCCAGGCCGTGCTGGCCGAGGAGAGGACCAGGACCGGGCAGCCGACGTCGAGCCCGCGCTGCAGGCGAGCGTGCCCGCTGCGGATCGCCCGGAGCCACCCGGCGAACACCGGGAAGGAGAGGATCGGCTTGAGCTCGGTGTCGAACGCCCACTCGCCCTCGTGCTCCAGGTGCAGGCTCCGGGCGTAGAGGCCGTCGGACTTGCGCGGCACCACGCGGTACGGCGTGTGGCGACCGATCCGCTTGATCGCGACCGTGCCGACGGTGCGCATCATGGTGCTGCCCTGCATGTCCAGCCACGGGGCGTTCAGCACCATGGCGACCGCACCCGGCCGTCGCTCGTCGGCCCACAACGAGGAGGTCAGGCCGCCGGTCGAGTGTGCGCTCAGCACCACGTGGTCGTGGCCGTCGCGCTCGACGACGCGGTGCCACGCGGAGTCGAGGTCGGGGTAGTAGTCGGTGAGGTCGTGGGCGAAGTGCGGGGACTGGTGGGGGAGCAGCGAGCGACCACACTTGCGCAGGTCGAGGGCGTAGAAGTCATAGCCGCGGGAGAGCCACCACTCGGCGTACGCGGTCTGGAAGAAGTAGTCGGCGAACCCGTGCACGTGCAGCACCGCACGTCCGGTCGGCGTGGCCGCGGCCCGGTGCACGAGGGTCGCCACCACGGGCCCCTCGTCGTCGGGCGGGAAGTGGATCGTCTCGGCCGTCCAGGGCTCGCCCAGGACGTCGGTGGTGGTGACCGGCACGACCTGATCCTAGGCGTGCCGCAGCGGGTCACGACGCCTGACATGGGAGGCAGCCCCGAGGCGGGCTTGCCTCTCGTGTTTACCCCCATTTGGGTAACAAGGTCCAGACCACTGGTGAACAGCTGTACCACGCGCTTCCCATACCGCCCGGTCCGCTGACCCGCTCTCCGTACGTTGCTCTCGTGGCACCCGTGGGGGGTGCCGGCCCGGCTCTCTGACCGGGCCACACGTGGGTGATCCGTCGCAGTCCCTCGGGAGTGCGAGTGGGGAAGTAGGGGAACCAATGAACCGCGCTCTCGCGAGGCTTCGCAACATGCTGATGGCCCTGGCCGTCGTGCTGATGGGCACGGTCGTCCTGGCCGCTCCGGCATCCGCACACCAGGGGACCATCACGGTCCAGTCCCAGACCTGCGTCGACGGCGACACCGTCCGGGTGTCCTACCAGGTCACCTGGGCCAACGTCCCGACCGAGGCCCAGAACACGCACGTGTACAGCCGTACCGGCTCCACGACGTTCAACAGCGCGTGGGACGACTCGGCCGCCAACGCGGCCGCGTGGGCCACCACCGACCGGGGCGCCGTGGGCTCGGCCAACGGCACCCGCTCCTGGTCGGTCGACCTCGACAAGGCGCAGTTCACCGGTACCGGGTCCGCCACCGGCCCGTGGGAGTACGCCTACTTCCCGTGGACCAACGGCAACACCGGCTCCCGCTTCCACGACACCCGGGTCGAGGGCTTCGACTGGAACCTCTGCGTCCAGGTGCCCGAGGGCTTCGAGATCTGCCACGCCACCGGCGTCACCCCGACCACCACCACCCTCGAGGCCGTCAAGAAGTTCGAGATCAACAAGCCCTCCGGTTCCGGCCAGCTCAGCGGCCACGTCGGCGCGGGCCACCAGAACGGCCTCGACATCATCCCCCCGATCGCCGGCTACCTGCCGAACGGCCAGAACTGGACGGCGTACGGCCAGGAGGTCTGGAACGGCATCGACGGCGCGCACTGCGAGGTGCCCCGCAAGGACGCCGTCGCGTCGGTCTCCGTCGGCGCCCCCACGTGTGCCGCTGTGTCGCCGGTGACCTTCAACGCCACCTTCGCCACCGCGAGCCCCGCGACGCCCGACCTGACCCCGGGTCAGCACAGCGTCACCTTCACCTCCACCAACGGCCACCGCTTCGCCGACGGCTCCCGGACCAGGACGGTGAGCTACACCGTCGCGAGCCGGCTCGACGCCGACCTCGACACGTGCGCGGTGCTCGACTCCATCGCCGGCGTCACCGTCGGTGACCCGAGCTGTGCCGCCGTGTCGCCGGTGACCTTCAACGCCACCTTCGCGACCGCCAACCCAGCGACGCCCGACCAGGGCACGGGTCAGCACAGCGTCACCTTCACCGCCACCAGCGGCCACCGCTTCGCCGACGGCTCGCGCACCAAGACGGTCAGCTACACGGTGCTGGACAAGATCAGCGCGGACGCCGACCGTTGTGCGGCCAAGGACGCCACCGCCGGGGTCGACCTGGCCTCCGCCGAGTCCTGCACCAGCCCGTCGGTCGTCTCGTTCTCGATGACGCACGCCACCGCGAGCCCGACCGCCCCGGCCGCGCAGCCCGGCAACTACTCCGTGACCTTCACCGCCGACTTCGGCCACCGGTTCGCCGGCGGCGAGCAGACCCGGACCGTCAGCTACTCGATCGCGCCGAAGCTCTCGGCCGACCACCAGGACTGCGCCGTACGCGACGCCTCCGCGTCGGTGGACCTGGTCTCGGACGAGTCGTGCACCAGCCCGACCGTCGTGTCCTTCTCGATGGTGAACGCCACCGCCGACCCGGCCGCCCCGGCCACCGCCGCGGGTGACCACTCGGTCACCTTCACCGCCGACTCCGGCCACCGGTTCCCGAGCGGGGGGCGGACCAGGACGGTCGGTTACTCGATCACCGACACGCTGTCGGCCGACCACGACGACTGCGCCGTCCGTGACGCCGCCGCCGGTGTCGACCTGGTCTCTGCCGAGTCGTGCACCAGCCCGTCCGTCGTCGAGTTCTCCATGACCCACGCGTCGGCTGACCCGGTCGCCCCGGCGACGCAGCCCGGCTCGCACTCGGTGACCTTCACTGCCGACTTCGGTCACCGGTTCGCCGGCGGCGAGCGGACCTCGACCGTGGGCTACTCGATCACCGACCAGCTCTCGGCCGACCACCAGGACTGCGCCGTGCGCGACGCCTCCGCCTCGGTGGACCTGGTCTCCGACGAGTCGTGCACCAGCCCGACCGTCGTGTCCTTCTCGATCGCGAACGCCACCGCCGAACCGGTCGCCCCGGCGACCGAGCCCGGTGACCACTCGGTGACGTTCACCGCAGACTCCGGCCACCGTTTCGCGACCGGATCTCGGACCCTCACGGTGCCCTACTCGGTCACCGACGCGCTGCCCGCCGACCACGACGACTGTGCCGTGCGGGACGCCAGTGCCGGTGTCGTGCTGGTCTCGGACGAGACCTGCACCAGCCCGTCGGTCGTGTCCTTCTCGATGGCGAACGCCACCGCCGACCCGGCTGCTCCGGCGACCGAGCCCGGCAGCTACTCGGTGACCTTCACCGCCGACTCCGAGCACCGGTTCGCCAACGGGTCGCGCACCCTGTCGGTGCCGTACAGCATCGTCGGCCCGGTGGACGCGGACAACGACGACTGCGCCCTGCGGGACGCCAGTGCCGGTGTCGAGCTGGTCTCGGACCAGACCTGCACCAGCCCGTCGGTCGTGTCCTTCTCGATGGCGAACGCCACCGCCGACCCGGTCGCTCCGGCGACCGAGCCCGGCGACCACTCGGTGACGTTCACCGCGGACCAGGACCACCGGTTCGCGGACGGCAGCCGCGAGCTGACGCTGCCCTACTCGATCGTGGGTCAGCTCGACCCCGACGACGACACCTGCGCTGTCGACGACGCCGTGGCCGCCGTGGTCCTGGTCTCCGACGAGACCTGCACCGCCCCGTCGGTCGCGTCCTTCTCGATGACCAGCGCCACCGCCGACCCGGTCGCCCCGGCGACCGAGCCCGGCGACCACTCGGTGACGTTCACCGCGGACCAGGCCCACCGGTTCGCGGACGGCAGCCGGACCCTCACGCTCCCGTACACGATCGTCTCGCCGCTCGACGCGGACGACGACCGGTGCGCCGAGCGGGACGCGACGGCCGGCGCCGGGCTGGTGGGCGACGCCTCGTGCTCCAGCCCGTCGGTCGTCGGGTTCTCGGTCGTGCACGCCACCGCCACCCCGACCGTGCCGGCCACGGAGCCGGGTGACCACTCGGTGACCTTCACCGCGGACTCCGGTCACCGGTTCGGCGACGGCAACCGCGAGCTGACCCTGGGCTACACGATCTCGCCGGCGCTCGGCGCCGACGACGACCAGTGCGCCGTGCACGACGCTGCGGCCGCGGTCGCCACGACCGACGCGACCTGCCTCGACGGGGAGACCCTGGTGCTGGGTGGCACGACGTTCGCCACCTGGGGCGTGCCGACCCTTGCCGAGGGCCCGGGAGACTACTCGGTGGTCGCGACCGCCGACTCCGGTCACCGGTTCGACCAGGGCGAGAGCACGCTGACCCTGGCCGGCTCGCTCGACGGTCCGATCCCCGCGGACGACCCGCGGTGCCTGGAGATCAAGGGCGAGCAGACGCAGGTCATGAACCACGACCTGCCGACCAGCATCCAGATCAAGGGCGAGCAGCCCGCGGTCCCGACCGTGGTCGAGGCCGGCGAGGACGGGATCCACACCCCGCTCGGCTCCGGTCGTGACGCGCTCTGGCTGCTGGCCGCCGGTGGCGGCCTGGCCCTCCTGGGACTCGCCGGCAGCCGCCGGCGCCAGACGGCGGACCGGTGACCCACCACCGACATGTCCGGGTGAGCCGGTAGGCCCATCTGGCTCACCCGGAGGGGCGGTCACGGCAACAGCGGTGGCCACCCCTCCGCCTGTCCGGACCGGTGTCGGGCCGGACGGCCCTCGGTCAGGCAACAGGCGTTCACCCATTGGTCCACAAGGCCCCCACGGAGCCTCCACACGGGTCGATCCGGACGTCAGCGGCCCGTATCTTTCAGGTGGCACCACTGGGCGGTGCCAGCCGGGTCATCCACCCGGACCGTGGGCAACAATCTGATCAGTGGCTGGGGGGTCGCTGGTCGCAGGGGGCACTTCACCATGAGAAAAGCACCTACCAACCGCGCGCGGACGTTCTTCGCGCCGTTGATCGCGTCGCTGCTCGTCGCACTGAGCGTCGTCTTCGTGGGCACCGCCTCACCGGCGAGCGCCTTCAACGACTGCGGCAAGGACGCCGGCTGGACCAAGATCGACAACGACCACGGAAGCGCCTCCGGCGCCTGGGGTTCGTTGGACTTCGACGCTGGCAGCGACGCCAACAACACGATCTTCTACACCGTGAACGCGGGCTACACGCTCGAGCTGTGCATCAAGGCCAGCACGTCCGACTTCTACTCCGACCCGATCGTCGGCGCGAAGACCGGGTCCTTCTCGACCGGTCAGAAGCACGACATCAGCCACATCGGCTACCAGGTCACCGGCACCCCGGTCGAGCCTGACGAGATCGCGATCCCGGCGTCTCCGACGGTGGACGACTCGTGTGGCGTGGGCAACGCGACCTGGAACGTCCCGGACGACACCGCAGTGCTCGACTGGGAGCTGGTCGGGGGTGACCTGACCGTCACGATCCTGACCGAGGACACGGTCTTCGAGGGCACCGGCGAGACGACCCACAACTTCGGCCAGGCCGTCGAGACCAACACCGACTACTGCTACGAGGAGCCGGACGAGATCGCGATCCCGGCGTCCCCGACGGTGGACGACTCGTGTGGCGTGGGCAACGCGACCTGGAACGTCCCGGACGACACCGCAGTGCTCGACTGGGAGCTGGTCGGGGGTGACCTGACCGTCACGATCCTGACCGAGGACACGGTCTTCGAGGGCACCGGCGAGACGACCCACAACTTCGGCCAGGCCGTCGAGACCAACACCGACTACTGCTACGAGGAGCCGGACGAGATCGCGATCCCGGCGTCCCCGACGGTGGACGACTCGTGTGGCGTGGGCAACGCGACCTGGAACGTCCCGGACGACACCGCAGTGCTCGACTGGGAGCTGGTCGGGGGTGACCTGACCGTCACGATCCTGACCGAGGACACCGTGTTCGAGGGCACCGGCGAGACGACCCACAACTTCGGTCCCGCGGTCGAGACGAACGTGGAGGAGTGCGAGGTCGCCGGCGAGCAGCTGACGATCCCGGCCGAGCCCGACGTCGAGGACCCGTGCGGTAGCGGCAACGCGGAGTGGGTCGTTCCGGCCGACACCGACGAGCTGGACTGGACCCTGACCGACGGCGTGCTGACGGTGGACATCACCGTGCCCGACACGGTGTTCGACGGGACCGACGACACGACCTACGGCTTCGGCACCGCCGAGGAGACCAACACCGACAAGTGTGAGGTCAAGGGCGAGCAGGGCCACCAGGTCCTCGACGTCGAGGTCAAGGGCGAGCAGGCCACCGTACCGACCGCGGTCGACGCAGGCCTCGTGACCGAGGACGCTCCGCTCGGAGCCCGTCACAACCCGCTCTGGCTGCTGGCCGTGAGCGGCGGACTGGGCCTCCTGGGTTTCGCCGGCACCCGCCGGCGTCAGGCGACGACCCGGTAGCCCACGACCGGTCGTCTGAGATGAGCCGGTAGCCCACGACCGGCTCATCCGAGGGGGCAGTCGCCGCTGATGCGGTGGCTGCCCCTTTCGTCGTGCCGCTCCAGCCGTCCCAGCTCGCTCGCCCACAGTCCTTCCACAGCTCATCCATGGGAGACGCTCAACCCGGATACCGGTCCTACCGTGGTCAGAAGCCACGGGGCCGGGCTCTGCCCGTTCAGGTCGTGGGTGGGATCACGCTTCCGGAGGGGACCGGGCGTGTGGGTGGGGAAGAGCAGATCATGAAGCACAGGAAAGCGCGCACGCGGCCGTCTGCCAGGATCCGCGAAGCGGCCTCCATCGGCGCCAGCCTCCTGTTGATCGGGTGGGGGACGGTCATGCTGGCCGGTCCCTCCTCTGCTGAGGGCAACAACGGCACGGTCAAGATCGACGGCTGGACGCTCGACCACGGCACGGGGAACGGCGCCCCGAACCGCAACGAGCCGCACGTCGGGTGCACGTTCGACGTCGAGTGGTACAACTTCGACGCCAGCGTCACCTCGACGGTGACCTTCACGATGCAGGCGCCGACCAAGAGCGTCGGGCTCTCCGGTACCGAGCCCTCGGCGGTCCTGCTCGACGGTGACGACGCCTCCGGGGCGAACGCCGCCGGCCTCGATGCGACGCAGTCCTACACGCTGGCCTTCGACGGTGCCCCACACACGGCGCACGGCTACCACGTGAAGCTCACGGTGAAGACGCCGACCTCGAACGGCGCGGACACGAAGTACAAGGTGTTCTGGGTCGAGGGCTGCGAGACGCCCCCTGAGGAGATCCCGCTCCCCGAGCCGACGGTGGACGACTCGTGTGGCTGGGCAACGCGACCTGGAACGTCCCGGACGACACCGCAGTGCTCGACTGGGAGCTGGTCGGGCGGCGACCTGACCGTCACGATCCTGACCGAGGACACGGTCTTCGAGGGCACCGGCGAGACGACCCACAACTTCGGCCCGGCCGTCGAGACCAACACCGACTACTGCTACGAGGAGCCGGACGAGATCGCGATCCCGGCGACCCCGACGGTGGACCGACTCGTGTGGCGTGGGCGACGCGACCTGGGATGTCCCGGACGACACCGCAGTGCTCGACTGGGAGCTGGTCGGACGGTGACCTGACCGTCACGATCCTGACCGAGGACACCGTGTTCGAGGGCACCGGCGAGACGACCCACAACTTCGGTCCCGCGGTGGAGACGAACGTGGAGGAGTGTGAGGTCGGCGGCGAGCAGCTGTCGATCCCGGCCGAGCCCGACGTCGAGGACCCGTGCGGTAGCGGCAACGCGGAGTGGGTCGTTCCGGCCGACACCGACGAGCTGGACTGGACCCTGACCGACGGCGTGCTGACGGTGGACATCACCGTGCCCGACACGGTGTTCGACGGGACCGACGACACGACCTACGGCTTCGGCACCGCCGAGGAGACCAACACCGACAAGTGTGAGGTCAAGGGCGAGCAGGGCCACCAGGTCCTCGACGTGGAGGTCAAGGGCGAGCAGGCCACCGTTCCGAACGCCGTGGACGCCGGCCTGGCCGGCACCACGCCCTCCCGCGATCCGCTGTGGTTGCTCGTAGTCGGCGGAGGGGTGGCCCTGATGGGGGCTGCCGTCCGACGGCGATTGATGTCGGCAGACCGGTAGCCCACGACCGGTCGCCGCGGTGGACCAGGCAGCCCACGGCCGGTTCACCCCAGGGGGCGGGACACCTCAAGGTGTCCCGCCCCCTGCGCTGTCCCTGACGGGACCGGCGAGACGCAGAACAGCGCAGTGGATCGGTGGCACCCACTGGCACCGATTCACTGCGCTGTTCCCGGAGGCGGTGACCTACTCAGGTCACCCGACGACGTGCGGGGGCAAACAAGCAGCCCACCACCGGCTTGCCCCAGAAGGAGACCCGCGGTGCACCGCGGGGACCTTCCTGCACGTCGCGGATCAGGAGGCGTCGCCGAAGTTCAGGACGCCGACGGTCCGGCCCTGCGCGTCGACCTTGACGCCGATGCCGGCCCAGCGGGCACGCGGCTTCATGATGACCGCGTAGTGGCTGGGGGAGTTGAGCCACGCGTCGACGGCCACCTCAGGGGTGAGGCCGACGCCGCGGACCAGCGTCTCGCCGGTCCACATGAGGTCGCACTTCTTGATGACCGTCATCTGGTCACGGTGCACGAAGGAACCGGTGCGCTTGATCCGGCGCGACCAGTGCTCGGACCGGGTGTCCAGGCAGGACTGGAAGAGGCGGACCTTCGACAGGCCGGCATCGGTGCGGGCCTTGTTGATCTTGATCAGGATCCGGTTCTCGAACTCCGACAGGTGCTGCGTCGGGTCCACGTCCGGGTCAGCTGCCGGCGCCAGCCAGGTCTTGGCCTGGGCGGGGGCGGCGATCACCGAGGAGACGCCGAGGAAGACGGCCACCGAGAGGAAGGCGGCGATGGTGCAGCGGACAACGTGTCGCATGGGGGGCTCCGAGGGTGCTCTTGGTCATCAGGGGATGACCTGTGGGCTTCGGCCGCTGGGTGGGCGGTCGTTCGGTGGTCGAGGGGGGATCGGCCACCTGGGGGGCCCGGCGACCGGAGGGGGGATCCGGTTGCCGGGGTCTTGCGTTGGTTGACGCCCGGAGGCGATGTACACAGTTTGGTAACAGCGACCGGATCTGGGCAATAGCCCACCTGGGCCATTTCTGGCCTAGTGCGTCGTGGTCCGCCTCGTGGCTTTCGGACATGCCGGATACTGGTGACCATGGGCAGCAACGGGACGAGGCGGCGCCGCGGTACGTGGACGACCCGTCTGCTCGTCGTCGCGGGAGTGCTCCTGGTCGTCGGCGGCCTGGGGGCATGGTGGTGGCAGCCGGCCACTGAGGGCTCGGTCGCTGCTTCGGAGCCCGGGTCGAGCGTCCCGCCCGGCCAGGAGATCGTCGAGCCGGTGGCACTGCCCCGCGCGCAGCGAGCCGACTGGGAGCCCGGCGCCCCGCAGCAGCTGATCGTGCCGGCGCTCGGCATCGATGCCCCGGTCGTCCCGATCGGGGCGCCCGGGGGAGTGCTGACGCCGCCGGCGGATCCGCAGACGCTCGGCTGGTGGGCCGAGGGAGCCAAGCCAGGCGCCGACCGGGGCTCCGCACTCGTCACCGGCCACACGGTCCACACCGGCGGTGGCGCCATGGACGACCTCGAGCAGCTCGACGACGGCGACCGGGTCTGGATGAGGACGGACCGGGGCCGGATCGGGTACGAGGTGCGCAGCGTGGCTGTGCTCGGCAAGGGGGAGCTCGCCCAGCGCTCCCAGCAGCTCTTCGACCAGGAGGTGCGGGGTCGCCTGGTGCTGATCACCTGCGAGGACTGGAACGGGGTCGAGTACCTCAGCAACGTGGTCGTGACCGCCGTGCCGGTCGCCTGAACCCGCCACCCTGACGACCTGCGGATGCGGCGTAACCCTGACGTGGCGCGTTCGTTGAACAGGTGACAACCACGCCCTGGACACAGATATCGAACGCTCGGGGGAGCGGTCCGGGGTTCCACAGAAGGGGGGATCGTTTCGTGATCCGCACGAACACCATGCTCACGCGTGCCATCGCGGGGTCGGCGGCACTCGCCGTCGCCCTGCTGGGGGCCACCACCACGTCGGCCGGGGCTGACCCCGGCCACGGACGTGGTCCGGACAACGCGCCCCGGCACGCGCAGGGACATGGCAAGGGACACGACAGGGCGCACGACAAGGCGCACGACGAGGCGCACGACAAGCAACAGGAGAATGCGCACGACAGCGGACAAGCCCAGGGTCGGGCCCACGCACCCGGCCAGGGCAAGGACCGCGCGGACAACGGGTCGAGCTCGCAGGGCGGCGGGCACACCGCCCCCCAGTCCGTCGATCACGGCTCCCGGGGCAACGGTTCGCACGACGACCCGTCGGGCAACAACGGCACTGTCAAGATCACCCCGCACGGCGAGCTCGACGGAATCCCGCAGAACACCCCTCACGTCGGCTGCGTCTTCGACGTCGAGTGGTACGGCTTCGACGAAGGTGAGGACATCGTCTCCGACGTCACCTTCGAGGCCTGGGCTCCGACCCAGGTGCCGATGACGGTCGACGGTCCGGCCCAGGTCTTTGTCGGCGGAGATCCGGCCTCCGGCGCCGGCACCGAGAGCGGCTTCGACGGCGAGGCGACCTACACCCTCGCCTTCGACGGTGCCCCGCACCCGCAGCAGGGCTATCACGTGAAGCTCACGATCCACACGCCCGGCTCGCGAGGTGCGGACGTGAAGCACAAGGTGTTCTGGGTCAGGACTGCGCCCAGCCCGAGACCCCGGACACCCCGGACACCCCGGACACCCCGGACACCCCGGACACCCCGGACACCCCGGACACCCCGGACACCCCGGACACCCCGGACACGCCGGACACCCCGGACCACGCTGATCGAGGTGTCGGCGCCCAGGCGAGCACCGCGGTGCGCAGGGCCGGCACCGAGTCGGGCGGTCGCCAGCGGCCGTCCCGAGTGCCGTCCGACGCCGGCGCTGCCGGGTCGCAGAGTGGGTCGAGGGCTCCGCGACGTCCGGTCCGCTGCTCGCCCTGCTCGTCCTGCTCGGTGCGGTCCTGACCGGGCTCGGGCTGCTGGGACGGCGTCGCCGCTCCGCGGCCTGACCCAGACGCCGGCGCCGAGTGGCCGGCAGGGGCCGCCCCGTGGGCGGCGGCCCCTGCCGTGCCTTGCTCAGCGCTGGTAGGTGCCGTGCAGGATGGCGCGACCGAGCGTCTTGAACGCCAAGTTGAAGCTCATCACGGCGTTCGAGGCGTCGGCGTCCACGCCGAGGGTCTCCTCGCCCACGGCGTGCACCACGAAGAAGTAGCGGTGCGGCTGGTCGTCGGGCGGCGGGGCCGCGCCCATGAAGCCCGGTTGTCCACCGTCGTTGCGGAGCATGAAGGCTCCGCCCGGCAGGTCCGAGCCCGGCGCGCCGGCGCCCGCTTCGAGCGACGTCACGTCGGCAGGGAGGTCCACCAGGGCCCAGTGCCAGAAGCCACTGGGGGTGGGGGCGTCGGGGTCGAAGCAGGTGACGACGAAGGACTTCGTGGCCTCCGGCGCCCCCGACCACGACAGCTGGGGTGAGGTGTTGCCGGCGTCAGCGACCTGCGCGTCACCCAGCGGTGCGCCGTCGCTGATGTCGTCGCTGGTGACCGTGAAGGACGGCCTCGGGGGCAGCAGGTCGTAGGGGTTGGGGCTGACCGGTCGTTCGATCGTGGTGTCCAGACTCATGCCGTCGACACTACCCAGCGGCCGGCTCGGGAAGAATGGCTGCGATGAACGACTCGAGGGACCTGCCGCCGTACCCCGTCGGACTCCGGTTGGCCGGCCGCCGGGTGCTGGTGGTGGGTGGTGGGCACGTCGCCCAGCGCCGGGTCCCGGCGCTGGTGGCTGCCGGGGCCGACGTCCTGCTCGTGTCGCCGCAGGTGACCCCGGCGCTGGAGGGCATGGCGGGCGAGATCACCCTGCAGCTCCGTCCCTACGACGACGCCGACCTCGACGGCGCGTGGTACGTCGTGGCCGCGACCGACGACCCCGGCGTGAACGCGCGGGTCCTGGCGGGTGCCGACGAGCGCCGCATCTTCTGTGTGCGCGCCGACGACGCCTCGGAGGCGTCCGCGTGGACCGCCGCGTCGGGTCGCCACGGTCGGGTCACCGTCTCGGTGCTCGGCAACCGGGAACCCCGGCAGTCCGCCGCCCTGCGCGACGACATCCTCAACGCCCTGGCCGACGGTCGGCTCACGACCACCGGGCGCGCTGGACCGGGCGCCGGGGGTGGTGCTCGTCGGTGGCGGACCCGGTGACCCCGGCCTCGTCTCCGTCGCGGCCCGCCAGGCCCTGGCCTCGGCCGACGTCGTGGTGGCCGACCGGCTGGCGCCCCGGGAGCTGCTCGACGAGCTCGCGCCCCACGTCGAGCTGGTCGACGTCGCGAAGCTGCCCCGCGGCCGGTCCGCCCAGCAGGAGGAGATCAACCGCCTCCTCGTGGAGCGGGCCCTGGCCGGCAAGCGCGTCGTCAGGTTCAAGGGCGGCGACCCGTTCGTCTTCGGCCGCGGGTACGAGGAGGTGCTGGCCTGCCGCGAGGCCGGGGTCCCCGTCACGGTCGTCCCCGGCATCCCCAGTCCGGTGGCGGTGCCCGGGGTCGCCGGCATCCCGGTGACCCACCGGGGCGTGGCCCACTCCTTCACCGTGATCAGCGGGCACCTGCCGCCGGGCCATCGTGACTCGCTCGTGGACTGGTCCGCCGTGGCCGGCGTCGGCGGCACGCTGCTGCTGATGATGGCGGTCGAGAACGCGTCGGCGATCGCGGCGGCTCTCGTGGAGCACGGCCGGCACCCCGACACCCCGGCGGCCGTCCTGTGCGACGGCACCATGCCCGCCGAGCGCACCGTCCTGGCCACGCTCGGGACGCTCGCCGAGCGGATGGAGTCCGAGGCGGTCCTCCCGCCGGCGATCATCGTCGTCGGCGAGGTCGTCGCGGTCGCCCACCCCGACGCGTTCGGCCCCGACGCGTTCGGCCCCGACGCGTTCGGTGGGGCCTGATGGCCACGCTGGTCGAGATCGACGACCCGGCCGACCCCCGCCTGGCGGACTACCGCGACCTGCGCGACGTCGAGCTGCGCAAGAGCCTCGAGGCGGAGCACGGCCTGTTCCTCGCCGAGGGCGAGAAGGTCGTACGCCGCGCCGTGACCGGCGGCTGCGCCCCACGATCGTTCCTCATGGCACCGCGCTGGCTCGACGGTCTCGCCGACGTCCTGGCCACCACCGACGCCCCGTGCTACGTCCTCGACGAGGCCCTGGCCGAGGAGGTGACCGGCTTCCACGTCCACCGCGGCGCGCTCGCGTCCCTGCACCGGCGTCCGCTCCCGACGGTGGACGAGGTGCTGGACGGCGCCCGCTCGGTGCTCGTGCTCGAGGACCTCGTCGACCACACCAACGTCGGCGCGGTCTTCCGGTGCGCCGCGGCCCTCGGCTTCGACGCGGTCCTGCTCGCCCCCCGCTGCGCCGACCCGCTCTACCGGCGGGCCGTCAAGGTCGCGATGGGCACCGTCTTCGCACTGCCCTGGACCCGCCTGCCCGACTGGTACGACGCGTTGCCCGACCTCGCTGCCCGCGGCTTCACCACGGTGGCACTGGCGCTGGCCGACGACGCCGTCCCGGTCGAGGAGGCGGTCGCAGGGGTCGATCGGGTGGCCCTGGTGCTCGGGTCGGAGGGCCACGGGATCTCCGATCGCTGGCTGGCGACGTCCGACCTCCGGGCGGTCATCCCGATGGCCCGGGGTGTCGACTCCCTCAACGTTGCGGCCGCCACCGCCGTCGCCTGCTACGTCGCCAGCCGTCGCCAGCCGTCGGCAGCTGGCCCGGGCGTCGCCTAGGGTCGGTGACCGTGACCGACCAGACCCGACCCGCCGACTCCGCCTACCACCGCCGGCTCCCGATCGGGGAGCGTCTGCCGGCCGACGCGCTGGTCGCCGACGATCTGTCCTGCTTCGACGCGGTGACGCTCAAGCCACTCGCCGAGATGCTCGTGCCGGAGCAACCCCGGGCCGGTGAGGTCGACCGCGCGCAGTGCGGCCACTGCCGACCCTCGGAGCACACGGTGTGGCAGGACGACGACTGGCAGGTCCGGGCCGGCTTCACGCCGATGGGCATCCCGTTCGTCGGCGGGATCGCCCCGCGGGCCCACGTCCGGCTCGAGGACGCACCACTCGACCTGCTGGCCGGGCTGGGTCCGCTGCTCCAGCGCGTGAGCGCGGCGGTCAAGGCGATCCCGGGCGTGGCCCGCTGCCACTTCGCCCGGTGGGGCGACGGCTCGGAGCACGTCCACCTGTGGGCGCTGGCGCGGCCGGCGGGGATGATGCAGGGCCGCGGCGCGATGCTGGCGTTCTGGGACGACGTGCTGCCCGCCCTGCCCGACGAGATGGTGCGCGAGCACCTCGGCATCGTGGCCGAGGCCCTGGCGGCCGGTGGCGGCACGGCGTTCCCGAACGCATGAGGGTCGTCGCGGGTGGGTACGGAGCCGACATGACGACGACACCGCAGGAGCCCGGCGAGCACCCCGAGGTCGTCCCCAGTGGGGACCCGGAGCCGATCCCGACCGAGCCGGTCCCGACCGATCCGCAGCCCGGCATCGACCCGCACGAGGACCCGCAGACGCAGCCGGCCCCCTGAGGTCAGGCCGGCCAGCCCTCCGGGAACTCCTGCGCGGCCTTCTCATGGGCCTTCTGGAGCTTCTTGCGGACCTTGGTCGGGAGCCGGTCGCCGAAGACCGTCCCCCGCGTGTGGTCGGTCTCGTGCTGGAGGCACCGGGCCAGCAGTCCGTCGCCGCTGAACTCCACCGGCTCGCCGTCGACGCCGGTTCCCGTGACGGTGGCGCGGTCGGGGCGGGCGCAGTCCACGAAGGCGCCCGGGAACGAGAGGCAACCCTCCTCGGCCACGTCGAGCTGGCGCTCCGGACCCTCGGGCACGGTGAGCTCCGGGTTGCAGACCACGCCCACGGTCCGCTCGTCGCTCTCGTCGGGGCAGTCGAAGACGAACACGGCGACGTCCTCACCGACCTGGCACGCGGCCAGGCCGACACCGTCCGCGGCGTACATCGTGGCGACCATGTCGGCGACGAGCGTGCGCAGGCCCTCGTCGTACGCCGTGACCGGTTGCTGGGGCCGGTGCATGACCGGGGTGCCCCACCGGGTGATCGCGCGGACCGTGCCTCCATCCGGGAGCGGCCCGTGCGGCGCGTGGACGGTCTCGTCGGGCAGGTCTCGCATGGGCGGCAGCCTAGGTGGGCCCCTCAGGCCCCGGTGGGCGGGTCCTGTGAGCGGGGACACGGCGCGGCCCGTGGCGGAAAGTGTAACTCGGAGTTACATTATCGGCATGGCCCTCTCCAGGAACCTCAGACCAGGCGGGAAGCACGGCCTGGCCAGCGGGGAGACGCGTGACCCGATCGGGTTCGCCGTCGCCGCGCTGAGCCGGATGGCGCAGAGCGACCTGCTCGACCGGATCGGGTGGCGCAAGCAGGCCGAGCAGACGGTCTTCACCGTGACCCGGGGTGGTTTCCGGGCCGCGACCACCGCCGGCCGCACCTTCAAGCGGGTGGGCTCGCCCACCGCGGGCGGTGTCCGGGTGCCCAGCGCCACCGCCCCGGGGGTCTTCGACCTCACCCCGACCGAGGACGAGCAGATGCTCGTCGACGTGGTGGCAGAGTTCGCCGCCGAGGTCGTGCGGCCCGCGGCCGCCGAGGCCGACGCCGCCTGTGCGGCCCCCGACTCCCTGCTCACGGCCAGCCTGGAGATCGGCCTCCCGATCCTCGGTGTCCCCGAGGCGCTCGGCGGCATCTCCGAGGAGCGCTCCGCGATGGCCGGCACGCTCGTCGCCGAGGCGCTGGCGAAGGGGGACATGGGGCTGGCCGTGGCCACCCTCGCCCCCGGCGCGGTCGCCACCGCGCTGTCGCTGTGGGGCACCGAGCTCCAGCAGCAGACCTACCTGCCCGCGTTCACCGGTGACGACGTCCCGGCCGCGGCCCTGGCCCTCACCGAGCCCCGCGTCCTGTTCGACGTGCTGGAGCCGGAGACCACCGCGCTGCGCGACGGCGACGAGATCGTCCTCGACGGCGTGAAGTCCCTGGTCGCCCGGGGAGCGGACGCCGAGCTGTTCGTCGTCGGCGCCCGGCTCGACGGACGACCCGCGCTCTTCCTCGTCGAGGCAGGAACCCCGGGCCTCACGGTCCAGGGTGACCCCGCCATGGGGGTGCGGGCGGCCTCCTTCACGACGCTCACGCTCGCCGGCGTCCGGGTCCCGGCCGACGCCCTGCTCGGTGCGGACGACGGCTCGACGTACACCGAGTGCGTGCGGCTCTCCCGCCTCGCCTGGTGCGCGCTGGCGGTCGGCACCGGTCAGGCCGTGCTCGACTACGTCACGCCCTACGTCAAGGAGCGCGAGGCGTTCGGGGAACCGATCGCCCACCGCCAGTCCGTGGCGTTCATGGTCGCCGACATGGCGATCGAGCTCCAGGCGATGCGGCTGCTGACCTACAAGGCCGCCTCCCGGGCCGCGGCGGGCCAGGACTTCGCACGCGAGGTCGCCCTCGCCCGCTCGCTGTGCGCGGACAAGGGCATGCGGATCGGCCTCGACGGCGTCCAGCTGCTCGGTGGCCACGGCTTCGTCAAGGAGCACCCGGTCGAACGGTGGTACCGCGACCTGCGTGCCATCGCCGTCATGGAAGGAACGGTGCTGGTCTGATGCCCATTCATCTGGACGACCCGAAGCGGCTCCGTACGCTCCGCGACCAGGCCCACCAGGTCGCCATGAACATGCTCCGACCGGTCTCCCGCAAGTACGACCGCGCCGAGCACGAGTACCCCAAGGAGCTCGACATGCTCGCCGCGATGATCGACGGTCTCTCCGAGTCCGGCGCCAGCGAGGGCGCCGGCGCCACCGGCGTACGCCGCGACGAGAAGCCCGAGCAGCGCTCGGGCGTGAAGAACGGCGCCAACCTGGCCTCGGTGATGTCGGTCGCCGAGATGTGCTGGGGCGACGTCGGGCTGCTCCTCTCGATGCCCCGTCAGGGCCTCGGCAACTCCGCGATCGCCTCGGTCGCCAACGACGAGCAGCTCGAGCGCTTCTCCGACACCTGGGCCGCGATGGCGATCACCGAGCCCGGCACCGGCTCGGACTCGGCCAGCATCAGGACCACCGCCACCCTCGACGGCGATCACTACGTCCTCAACGGCGAGAAGATCTTCGTCACCTCCGGCGAGCGCGCCGACAGCGTCGTCGTCTGGGCCACGCTCGACAAGGACCTGGGCCGGGCGGCGATCAAGTCCTTCGTCGTCGAGAAGGGGACGCCGGGAATGGTGGTCGAGCGGCTCGAGCACAAGCTCGGCATCCGCGCCTCCGACACCGCGACGATCACCTTCACCGACTGCCGGGTCCCGGCCGAGAACCTGCTCGGGTCGCCCGAGGTCGATGTCAAGCAGGGCTTCGCCGGCGCGATGGCGACCTTCGACAACACCCGTCCTCTCGTCGCGGCGATGGCCATCGGCGTGGCACGGGCGTCGCTGGACCTCACGACCGACCTGCTGAAGCAGGCCGGGGTGGAGGTCGACCACGACCGGCCCGGCCAGGTGCAGCACGCAGCGGCCGCCCGGCTGCTCCAGCTGGAGGCGGACTGGGAGGGCGCCCGGCTGCTCACGCTCCAGGCGGCCTGGATGGCCGACAACCGCCTGCCGAACTCGCTCGAGGCCTCCATGGCCAAGGCCAAGGCCGGCCGGGTCGGGTCCGAGGTGACCCTCGGCTGCGTCGAGCTGGCCTCGTCCCTCGGCTACTCCGAGACCGAGCTGCTCGAGAAGTGGTCGCGCGACTCCAAGATCCTCGACATCTTCGAGGGGACCCAGCAGATCCAGCAGCTGATCGTCGCCCGTCGGTTGCTGGGCCTCACCAGCTCCCAGCTGAGGTAGGCCGACCGGTCAGGATCCGGAGTCGTCGCCCCGCGCGATGCGCGCGGCGACGTCGGCCGGTGTCGACTGCACGAGCCGCGGCTCGGCCTGCTGGTCGATGGCAGTCACGGCGGCGCGTCGCGGGGGAGCCTTGGTGCGCGGCGCCGGCGCCGGGTCCAGCCCCAGCTCCTCGACCACGTTGACCGGACCGGGCTCCCGACCCAGGACGGCGGGTGCCGGCTCGTCCTCGACCGGCGGGACCCGGTCGACGGTCTCCCACCGACGCACGGGCGGGGTCGTCGAGGCCGTCCGGGTCGCCCGGTCGCCCACGACCGAGACGGTGCCCTTCACGAGGCCGGCGGTGCGGGCGGCGACGCGGAACGGCAGCGTCACGGCGCCACCGGCGAGGTGCTGGAGGGACGAGAACGACAGGGACACGGCGGTGGCTCCTCACGGATGAGCGGACACGACAACGGGCACGGACGCCCGGTTGTCCACCGTACGTCCGTGCCCGTGAGGGTCCGGCGAGGTCCCGCCGGTTGATCGATCGGTCGATCAGCCGGTGGGTCAGCTGACTGCGCGGAAGGGGTCGTGCTCGGCCAGGATCCGCTCGACCCGCGCCTGGTCGAGCCGGGCGTACACCGTCTGGTTCTCCTGCGCGTCGCGGACGCACTTGGCGAGGGTGAAGGCGGAGGTCGTGAGGTACATGATCCCGAGACCGAAGAAGGCGCGGATCCAGGGATCCACGGGCAGGTAGAAGACCGAGAAGATCATGGTCAGCAGGGCGACGGCGAAGGAGAGGCCGGCCTGGAGGAAGAAGGCGTTGGTGTTCTTGGCGGGGTTCGGAGTGTCCATGCCGAGAAGGATGTGGCCGGCCGGGGTGCCGCGGGACCCGCGCCGCTACCCGGTTGCCCCTGAGTACCCGCGCCCAACCCGTGAGGTCCGGACGACCTCGGGCCATGGGGCACACTGACCGGCGTGGCTAGCCGAGACGACCGTCAGCGCCTGATCACCGACGTCCTCACCGACGCGTTCGCGCCGCTGATGAAGGCCGACCCCACGGCGTTCCGCGGGAAGTACCGCAAGATGGCGAGCGATCCGCACTCGTTCTACCGCGGCAGCGCGTGCCTCTTCTACGCCGACGTGACGCGCGAGGAGGATCCCTACGCCGACGACCGGTCCGGCAACATCTGGATCCACGGTGACCTGCACGTCGAGAACTTCGGCACCTACCTGAACTCCGACGGTCGGCTGGTCTTCGACATCAACGACTTCGACGAGGCCTACCTCGGCCACTTCACGTGGGACCTCCAGCGGTTCGCCGCCTCGATGGCGCTGGTCGGCTGGCAGAAGGCGCTGCCCGAGGACGACGTACGCCGGCTGATCGGCCGCTACGTGCGGGCCTACCTGTCGCAGGTGGACGCGTACCGCAGGAGCGAGGACGACGACGACTTCGCGCTCCACCTCGACAACACCACGGGTCCGATCAAGGCTGCGCTCGTCGCGGCCCGGTGCAACCGCCGCGCGGACCTGCTCGACGGGACGACCGTGCTCGACGAGGGGGTGCGGTCCTTCCGTCACGACAGCTCGATCCGCACGCTGGCCAAGACCGAGCGGGCCAAGGTGGTGAAGGCGTTCGAGCGCTACCTGGAGACGATCCCGGAGGACAAGCGGTTCGATCGCGACCTGTTCTACGAGCTGCGCGACGTGGTGGGGAAGTCCGGGTTCGGGATCGGGAGCGCCGGGTTGCCGGCGTACAACCTCCTGGTCGAGGGGTACAGCCAGGCGCTGGACAACGACGTGGTGCTCTCCATGAAGCAGGCCAACATCCCGGCGGTGAGCCGGTTCGTGGACAGCAAGGTCATCGACGACTACTTCGAGCACGAGGGCCAGCGGACCGTGGTGAGCCAGCGCGCGCTCCAGGTCCACACCGACCCGCTGCTGGGCTACACGACGCTCGACGGCGTCGGGTTCGTGGTGAGCGAGGTGTCGCCGTACGAGGTGGACCTCGACTGGTCGGACCTCACCGAGCCTGACCAGATCGCCGAGGTCGTCGACCTGCTCGGGCGGGCCACCGCCAAGATCCACTGCGCCTCGGACGAGGACAGCGAGCAGGATCTCGTGGACTTCCAGGTGGAGGAGGCGATCGCCGGCTCGCTGGACCGGCGGCGCAAGGAGTTCACGACCTGGTTGACCGACTGGGGGATGGCCTACGCCGAGCGTGTGCGCGAGGACCACGCCCTGTTCGTGGATGCCTTCCGGGACGGCTCGGTCGGGGTCTCCGCCACCTGAGGCGTGACCTTCGGCCCGGTGCGCCGTTGAGGAGACACCCACCCCGGGCACCCAGGAGGACACCCATGCGTCGTGCTTCACGACTTCTGGCTGCTGCCGCGCTGGCAGCCGCCGCACTCACCCCGACCCTGCCGACCACGACCGCAGACGCTGCGATGCCGCTGGTCAAGGCCAACGTCTCGGACTTCCTCGCCGGTCAGCTGACCCGGCTGGACCTCGGCGAGAGGACCACCGTCATGGTCCACGGGACCACGCTGGCAGCGGCTGACCGCGCGGTCTCCGCGACCGGCATGAGCCGCACGATGAGCTTCGACCAGATCGGCGTCGTCGTGGCCCGGGCCACCAGGACCCAGATCGCCGCCGTCCGGCTCCAGCCGGGCGTGACCTACGTCGAGGGCAACCAGCCGATCGAGTTCTCCCAGTACACCTCCAACACCGCCACCCGCGGCACCGAGGCCATGGAGACGCTCACCGGCGCCGACGGCACCTCCCTGACCGGCACCGGCATCAGCGTCGGGGTCATCGACTCGGGCGTGGACCCCACGCACCCCTACCTGACCGAGGCCGACGGCACCTCGGCCGTCGTGAGCAACAACAAGACGCTGTGCGACCCGTTCGAGGCGTTCTGCCAGGTCGTCAACGTGCCCACCAACGTCGACACCGACACGCTGTCGCTCGGCGGCCACGGCACCCACGTCGCCGGCATCGTCGCCGGCCGGCCGACCACCCTGTCCGACGGCTCGACCCTGCACGGTGCCGCTCCCGGCGCGAAGCTGGTCTCGCTGTCGACCGGGGCCGGCCTGGTCATCATCGGCGCGGACACCGCGCTGAACTGGGTGCTGGAGAACCACGAGGCGCCGTGCGGCGAGGGCGTGTCCGCGACCGTCTGCCCGCCGATCAAGGTCACCAACAACTCCTACGGCCCCACCGGTGGCGGTGAGTTCGACCCCGAGTCGGCGACCGTGAAGCTGCAGCGTGCGCTCGCGGCCGAGGGCGTCGTGACCGTGTGGGCGGCCGGCAACGACGGCGGCAACGGTTCCGAGAGCCTCACCAACCCGCCGGGCCAGGACCCGACCGGCGGCATCCTGAGCGTCGCGTCGTACAACGACCTCGAGACCGGCACCCGCGACGGCGAGCTCAGCGAGTTCTCCTCGCGCGGCCTCTCGAGCGACCCCTCGACCTGGCCGGACGTCTCCGCGCCGGGCGACACGATCACCAGCTCCTGCCGGATCTACCTGCCGATCTGCTCCACCGGCCTCGACCCGGTCGAGGGTGGCGACTACAACACGATCAGCGGTACGTCGATGGCGGCACCGCACATCGCGGGCATCGTGGCCCAGCTGTTCCAGAAGTCGCCGAGCGCGACCCCGGCCCAGATCGAGGACGCGATCACCTCGACCGCCTACCAGTACGGCTTCGGTGCGCCGTACGTCGGCGGCTCGTCGTTCGACAAGGGCCACGGCCTGGTCGACGTGGTCGAGGCGGCGAGCTCGCTGCCCTGATCGCAGGACATCTCGGGGGACCGGTCACGCCGGGCGCGTCTGCGCCCGGCGTGACCTCTGTCCGGTCAGCGGGAGCTGTTGGTGGTCCGGCCCCGGACCACGCCGACGAAGGCCTGGGTGTCCTCGGCGTCGCGCTCGACGAGCCAGGCGAGCCCGACGGTGGTCGGCGGCAGGTCGGTGACCGGCCGGCTGGCGACGTCCTTGCGCTGGAAGAGCCGCGCCACCGACATCGGGACCAGCGCGACCCCGCTCCCGGAACCGACGACCTCGATCGCCTCGCGCTCGCCCATCCGTGGCCACGCGAGCTGCTCGGCGGCGGGGGTCCAGCCCGAGGCGTGCGGGCGCACCAGCTGCTCGTCGGCCAGATCGGCCAGGTCGACCTCGGTCGCGGCGGTGACGAAGTGGTCCTGCGGCACGACGACGACGGCCACCTCGTCGTAGAGCGGGATCAGGTGCAGGCCGTCCCGGTCGACCGGGAGCCTGACCAGGCACATGTCGAGCGAGCCGTCACGGAGCATCTGCTCCTGGTCCTCCTCGACGACCGGGACCAGCTCGAGCGGTTCCGGACGGCGGTCGCGCCAGGCGCCGGCCCACTTGTCGGGGGTGGCGCCGGTGACGAAGCCGACGCGGAAGGGTGCCATGGCCCCGACCGTACCCGCGAGCGACCGCGCTAGCCGTCCCGCAGCGACTGGCCGCGATCGGCCAGCGTCTCCTGGAGCCGGGCCACGGCGACGGGCCCGACGCCGTGCAAGGCGGACAGGTCGGCCACGCTCCACGTGGCGACCTGCTCGAGCGTCGTGACACCCGCGACGCGCAGGGCGCGGGTCGCCGGCGCGCCGATGGTGCGGGGGAGCGGGGTGCCGGCCGGTCGGGGCTGGCGCGACCGGGCCGGACCGCCGTGGTCGAGCACGGCCTCGCCGCGCGGTGAGAGCCGGTAGCCGATGGCGAGGGACTCGGTGAGCCCCTTCTCCTTGAGCTTGCGGACGTCGGCCTTCCACTCCAGCGTCTCCCGGCCCAGTTCGGCCGCCAGCTCCGGGGCCCGGACGCCGGGGGAGCGGTCGATGATCGTCAGCGTCGCCCGGGTCCAGGCCCCGTGCCGGGACGAGGCGTCCAGCCGGTGGAGCCACGCTCGCAGCGCCGCGACCTCGGCGTCGTCCGGGAGCGTCTCGCGGAGCTGCTCGCGCGGGTCGGCGCCGGCGTAGGTCAGCCCCACCCGGAACACGGGCCGGTCGGTGCGATGGGCGAGGGCCGCCTTCAGGGCGGTGAGGTTGGCCGCGCCGGCTCGTCGCGCGTCCTCGGCGCGGAGGGCTGAGAGCGCCACCTGCTCCACGGAGGTGACCTCGACCAACCCGACGGCGGTGCGCATCCGGGTCCCGACCTTGACCCGTGGTCGGTCCCACCGGCGGAAGGCCAGGTCGAGCGTCCCGGCCTTGATCGCCGTCAGCTCGGTGGGGCGGATCATCATGGCGTCATCCCACCACGCCGACCACGGCCCGCCATCGTGAGCGGCAGGACGACCGCGACGCCCGCCACGGCGGAGCCGGCCGCGACGTACCGCCCGGCGGCGACGACGCACGCGCGGTCGATCGCCTGCTGGTTCGCCGGGGGCTCGCCGCCCATGTCGCCGTCGCCCTTCAGCAGCACCACGTCGTAGGCCGAACCACAGAATGCGTCCCCGCCACCGACGTCGACGTGGACGTCGCGGACGAAGCACCAGAGCGCGACGCCGACGAGCAGGAACGAGGCGGCGTGGACGACCCGGGCGACGGTCACCGGAGCACCGTAGTCTCACCTCCGAGCCAGAGGAGGCCACCGTGCCCGACGACGACGTGCCGCACCGCTGGCCCGGCTGGGTCTACGGCGCCGGGACCACCCCGGACCCCCGTTTCAGCCTGGCCAACGAGCGCACCTTCCTGGCCTGGATCCGGACGTCGCTGGCGTTGATGGCCGGCGGGGTGGCGCTGGACGCTGTCGACCTCGGCGGGCCCGACGGCCTGCGAACGGTGCTGGCGGCCGCGCTCGTGGTGCTCGGCCTGCTGGGGGCCGCGGTCAGCTGGTTCCGGTGGGCGGGCGCTGAGCGGGCGATGCGGCTGCGGGAGCCGCTGCCCGCGACGACCACTCTCGTGTGGCTGTCGCTGGCGCTGGTGGTGGTCGCCGCCCTGCTGGTGGTGCTCGTGCTGTGAGCAGCGAGGCGGTCCTGGAGACCGACGACCAGGTGGAGCGCACGCTGCTCGCCTGGCGTCGTACGGCGCTGTCGCTGGCGGTCGCCGCACTCCTGATCGGGCACCTCGCGGTCGCCGACGTGGGTCGGGTGGCGCTGCTGGCGACCCTGACCGGGGTGGCGGCGACCGTGGGGTTCGTCTGGCTCGGCGGCCGCACCATCGCGGTCAACAGCCTGGTCCTGGTGGCGGCGACGGTGCTGCTGGGCCTGGTGACCCTCGCCGGCCTCGCGGCCGGCTAGGCATCACTCCTGGCGGGCGATCCGGAAGCCGAGGTTGCCGGCCGTGGAGTCCGGGGCGTGCGACTGCCGGCCCGACACCCGGTAGCGGCGGCAGTACGACGCGTGGCACAGGTAGGAGCCGCCGCGGCTGACCCCGGCGGGGTCTTGGGCGGACCACGACCCCGAGCACCACTCCCAGACGTTGCCGGTGGGGTTGTGCAGCCCGTGGCCGTTGGCGGGGAACTCGTCGACCGGGCAGGTGCCCCGCCAGCCGTCGGCCAGGGTGTTCTCGGAGGGGAACGTCCCCTGCCAGACGTTCATCCGGTGCCGACCGTCGGGCTCGAGGTCGGCTCCCCACGGGAACGGCGCACCGGCGAGCCCGCCCCGGGCCGCGTGCTCCCACTCGTCCTCGGTCGGGAGGCGTCCGCCCCACCATGCGGCGTACGCCTCGGCGTCGCGGCGCGACACGTGCACGACCGGGTGCCGGTCCCGCTCGGCGACGTCGGAGTGCGGACCCTCGGGGTGGGCCCAGTCCGCGCCGTGCACCTCCCGCCACCAGGGTGCCCCGACGACCCCGCGGGTCGGCGGGAAGCCGTCGGGCAGCAGCCCCCCGAAGACGAAGGACCAGCCGAACCCTTCGGCATCGGTGCGGTGCCCGGTCGCGTGCACGAACTCCGCGAACTCCGCGTTGGTCACCGCACAGCGACCGATCGAGTACGCCGCGAGCGCGACCTCCCGAACCGGCCACTCCTCGGGGTGGTCGGGCTCGTCGCTGCCGAGCCGGGTGGACGCTGCGGCGATCCGCACCAGCCCCTCGGCCGGGTCGCCGCCGCGCCGGGCCTCGTGACCAGTGCCCTCGGCGCCCTCAGTGCCCTCAGCGCCCTCGGTGCCCTCCCCGCCGCGACCCGGCGGAGTGCAGCAACCGCTCACTGGTGGACCATGACCGCGCGATCCCGGCCCTCGTCGGTCCCTGCGTCGCCCACCTCACCGAGGTCGAAGCGGACCCGGTGGATCAGGCCCTCGAACCGGTTGCGCACGGGGAGGTAGTCGTCGACCACCGGGGTCCCGCGGTCGACGCCGACGTTGAAGGTCTCGTCGAAGGAGAAGTAGTAGGCCGTGGTCGCGGGCACCCGGCCCGAGCCGACGGTGACCCCGTCGACCTCGAGCCGTACGTCGGCTCCGCTGCCCGGCGGGCCGCCGTCGTACTCGAAGCGGACGACGAGGTCGTGGCGCCCGGGCACCATCGGCTTGCCGCCGCGCACGACGGTGAGGTCGCGGCCGACGTGGTTGTAGGCGTAGTGGGGGACACCGCCGACGACGTACAGGGACCAGCCGCCGAACCGACCGCCTTGCGCGACCACGACGCCGTTCGTACCGGTGACCAGCTCGAGGTCGGCGGTGATGACGTGGGAGCGGTTCTTGACGTTGGGGGCGGCCTCCTCGGTCAGCCGTCCGACGCGGGGCCCGAACGACAGGGAGGAGCGGCCGAGGTGGAGGTCGAGTCGGCCGGCGACCTCGGGGTTCTCCCGCTCCGTGACCCGGTCGTCGAGGGGCAGTACGTGGAACTTCTCCGCCTCGCGCTGGAAGATCTCCTGCAGCTCGCGCAGCTTCTCGGGCCGGTCGGCCGCGAGGTCGTGAGCCTGGCTCCAGTCGTCGGCGTGGTCGTAGAGCTCCCACACGTCGTCCTCGAAGGGCCGCTCACCGCTGCCGACCATCTCCCAGGGGATGCCGTGGCGGGTGACCGCCGTCCAGCCCTCGTGGTAGACCCCGCGGTTGCCGATCATCTCGAAGTACTGCGTGGTGTGGCGGTCCTCCGCGTCGGCGTCGCCGAACGTGTAGTGGAGGCTCGTGCCCTCGACCGGCTGCTGCGTGACCCCGCCGTAGGTCTCGGGCACCTCGAGCCCGGCAGCCTCCAGGATCGTGGGCAGCACGTCGATCACGTGGTGCCACTGGTGACGGATCTCGCCGCGAGCGGCGATGCCGTTGCCCCAGCGCACGATCATCCCGTCGCGGGTGCCGCCGAGGTGGGCGACCTGCTTGGTCCACGGGTACGGCGTGTTCATGGCCAGGGCCCAGCCGGCGGGGTAGATGCCGTACGTCGTGGGGTCGCCGAGCGTGTCGAGGCGGGCGGCCATGTCGGCGGTCTCGTCCTGGATGCCGTGGCCGACCAGGTGCTCGCGGAAGGTCCCGCGCGGGCCGCCCTCGCCGGAGGCGCCGTTGTCGCCGAGCAGGTAGAAGATCAGGGTGTCGTCGAGCACGCCCATGTCGTCGAGCGCGTCGACCAGGCGGCCGATCTGCGCGTCGGCGTGCTCCGCGAACCCGGCGTAGGTCTCCATGAAGCGGGACGCGACCCGCTTCTCGCTCTCGTCGAGCTCGTCCCAGCGCGGGACGCCCTCGGCCCACGGCGCCAGCTCGGTGTTGTCCGGGACGATCCCGAGCTCCTTCTGGCGGGCGAGCGTGCGCTCGCGCTGCGCGTCCCAGCCGTCGTCGAAGCGGCCGGCGTACTTGTCCCGCCACTCCGCTGCCACGTGGAAGGGGGCGTGGGTCGCGCCGAGCGCGACGTAGGTGAAGAACGGCCGGTCGGGGGTGATCGCCTGCTGGTTCTCGATCCAGGAGATCGCGTTGTCGACGAGGTCCTCGGAGAGGTGGTAGCCGTCCTCGGGGAGCCGGTCCGGCTCGATGGCGTAGCGGCCCTGGTACAGCTGCGGGTACCAGTGGTTCATCTCCGCGCCCATGAAGCCGTAGAAGAAGTCGAAGCCCTCGCCCATCGGCCAGCGCGGGAACGGTCCCGAGGGGCTGACCTCCACCGGCGGGGTCTGGTGCCACTTGCCGATCGCAGCCGTGCAGTAGCCGTTGCCGCCGAGGATCTGGGCGATCGTGGCCGCGCTCGCGGGGCGGTAGCCGTGGTAGCCGGGCTCGGGCGTCGACATCTCGCTGGTGACGCCCATGCCGACCGAGTGGTGGTTGCGGCCGGTCATCAGCGCCTGCCGCGTCGGCGAGCACAGCGGGGTGACGTGGAAGCGGCTGTAGCGAAGGCCCTGGTCCGCCAGCCGCGTGGCGGTGGGCATCTCGCACGGTCCGCCGTACGCCGACGACGCGCCGAACCCCATGTCGTCGAGGAGGACCACGATCACGTTGGGGGAGCCGGGAGCCGTCTCGACGGGTCGGATCGGTCGGTGGGACGTGTCGACGTCGAGCGGGAGGCGGGTCCGGTCAAGGGTCACTGCTGGCTCCTCGTGGGTGGGGTCGATCGTCCGGCGATGTCCGCGGCCGCGGCGACTGCCAGCGCGCCGAGGTCGCCGAACCGGTCGGGGGTGAGTCGCTCGCCGGGCCCCCAGACGCTGACGATCGCGACCGCGCGCCCGCTGACGTCGAGCACCGGGGCGGAGACCCCCCACGCGGAGGTCTCGAACTCGCCGCGGCACACGGCGTACCCGCGCTCGCGAGTGCGCACCAGCTCCTGCTGGAGGGCCTCGACCGAGGTGATGGTGCTCGACGTATGACGGGTCAGTCGACCTCCCCGTGGGGGGTCGAGCAGGATCTGCACGTCCTCGGGAGTCGACCACGCGAGCAGGGCCTTGCCGGTCGACGTGCCGTGCATGGAGATGGGTCGTCCCTGCACCCCGGCGGTCACGACACCACCTGCCGACGCCTCCGCGACGTAGGCGAGGGCGCCGTCGCGGAGCACGGCGAGGGCTGCGGTCTCCTGCACCTGGTCGGCGAGCCGGCGCAGCACCAGGTGGGAGGAACGGGCGAGCGCGGCGCCACCTGCCTGGCCGGCGAGGTCGATCAGGCCGAACCCCAACGACCAGGTGCCGTTGCGCTCGTCGCGGGTGACCAGACGCTGCTGCTCGAGCGTCGTGAGGATCCGCCAGGTGGTGGTGCGGTGGAGCCCGATGCTCTCGCCGAGGGCGGCCGCGGTCGCGTCCTCGGGGGCGGCCGCGGCGACCGCGCGGAGGAGGGCTGCCGCCCGCTCGACCGACTGCACGCGCGTCGCCGCCGGGCGCTGTCGAGATGGTGACAGTCGGGTGACCTTTTCGGCGGGTTGATTGACCGACACATCTATGCTCCTTTATGTTGCGTATCTCACACCACACGTGCGCATAGCGCAACAAGGGAGTCACGACGTGAACCACAACTCATCTCGTCAGTGGGAGATCTCCCGCCGTCAGCTGCTCCGCTACACCGGTGTCAGCGCCGCTGCAGTGGCCGGCAGCAGCTTCCTCGCCGGCTGCGGCGGCGACGAGGGCGGCGGACCCACAGGTGGCCCCCAGGGCTCCGGCGGCATCCTGATCCACGGCGCCACGGGCGGCGGTAGCAAGGACACGCTCGACCCGCACGCGCCGGTGACCAACCCCGACATCGCTCGGGTCAGCAACCTCTTCGAGCCGCTGCTCTTCTGGAACAACAGCTACGAGCTCGAGCCCGCGCTCGCCGAGTCGATCGAGGGCTCCCAGGACGCCACGACCTGGACGATCAAGATGCGTCCCGGGGTCACCTTCCACAACGGCAAGACGGTCACCGCCGAGGACGCGTGGTTCAGCATCCAGCGGGTGGCCAACCCGAAGGCGCCGCTCTCCGCGGGCGGCCAGCTCTCCCAGATCATCGACTTCCAGTCCACCAAGGTCGTCGACGAGACCACGCTCGAGCTGGTGCTGAACACGCCGTACGCGATCCTGGACTCGCTGCTGGCGGAGTACACGCTCGGCATCATCCCGACCGACTTCGACATCGCGAACCCCGTCGGAACCGGCGCCTTCGCCTACAAGTCCTTCGACCCGGGCAAGACCAGCACCTTCACCAAGTACGCCGACTACTGGGGCACGCCCGCCTTCGTCGACGAGCTCCAGATCCAGGACTTCGCCGACGACAGCGCCAAGGTCAACGCCCTGCAGGCCGGCCAGATCCAGACCGTCGACAACCTGCCCTACAACCTGATCGACACGATCAAGGGTGCCGGCGGCGGGGTGCTCGTGTCCGACACCGGCGCATGGGTGCCGTTCACGATGCGGGTCGACGTCGAGCCGTTCAGCGACGTCCGGGTGCGGCAGGCGCTGCGCCTGATCGTGGACCGGCAGCAGATGATCGACCAGACGCTCAGCGGCTACGGCTCGCTCGGCAACGACATGTACGCCCCCCTCGACACCGCCTACGCCAGCGACCTGCCCCAGCGCGAGCAGGACATCGACCAGGCCAAGTCGCTGCTGTCCCAGGCCGGCCAGGACGGCCTCCAGATCGAGCTCTTCACCGGTGCCGACATCGGTTCGGTCGCGCCCGCCGCGGCCAACCTGTTCGCGGAGCAGGCCAAGGCCGCCGGCGTGGACGTCAAGGTCACCAAGAAGACGCCGTTCTACGACGACGACTACCTCTCCTACGCGTTCGCCCAGGACTTCTGGAACACCCGCAACTACATCCCCCAGGCCGTGGTGGGCACCTTCCCGCCGGACCAGGGCGGCACCTACAACGAGACCCACTGGGACAACGCCGACCACCGCGACCTCGTCAACGCGGCCGCCAAGGAGCTCGACGAGGCCAAGCGGGCCGAGCTGCTCCACGACGCCCAGGAGATCGAGTACGAGGAGGGCGGCCTGATCATCTGGGGCTTCCGGCAGCAGGTCGACGGCTACGCCACCGGCGTGCAGGGGCTGGAGTCGAGCGCGTACCTGCCGCTCGGGTCCTACAAGTTCCAGAACGTGTCGGTCCAGTAGGACCGGCGGGGATCCTGCGATGACTGACCTCTCGACAGCTCTGCAAGATCCGCTCGAGGAAGTCGCTCCGCCGAAGGGCCAGCACGGCGCCGCGGCGTGGGCGATGTGGGTGGGCCGCCGGCTGGGGCTGGCGGTGCTGACCCTCTGGCTGGTCTCGATCCTGGTCTTCCTGGCCACCGCCACCCTCGGAGACCCGATCCGGGCGATCCTGGGTCGCGACTACAACTCCAACCCCGGCCGGGTCCAGCAGCTCGAGGACCTGCTCGGCACCGACCAGTCGGTGGTGTCCCGCTACTTCGACTGGCTCGGCGGTCTGGTCACCGGCGACCTCGGCACGTCCCTGGCGAGCAGCCGACCCGTGGGCGAGCTGATCTCCGGCAGCGTCGCCAACTCGGCCGCGCTGGTGGCGCTCTCGGCCCTGGTGATGATCCCGCTGGCGTTCGGCATCGCGATGATCTCGGCCCACTACCGCCGCAAGCGGCCCGACACCGTGATCCAGACGATCCTGCTGGCGATGGCCGGACTGCCGGAGTTCGTGATCGGCGTGCTGCTGATCGCGCTCCTGGCGACGACGGTGCTCAAGGTCTTCCCCGCCGTGACGATCGGCTCACCGACCGGGCACCCGTGGGACAACCGCCGAGGCATGGTGCTGCCGACGCTCACCCTCGTGCTGTGGGTGGCGCCGTACGTCTCGCGGATCGTCCGGGCCTCGCTGCTCGAGGTGATCGACAGCGACTACGTCGAGCTCGCCCGGCTCAAGGGCATCCCGGAGAAGGTCGTGATGCGCAAGCACGCGCTGCTCAACGCGATCGTGCCGGGCATCCAGGTGGTCGCGCTCCAGCTCGCCTTCCTGGCCGGTGGTGTCGTGGTCGTGGAGACCCTGTTCTCCTATCCCGGCATCGGCCTCCAGCTCGTGGACTCGGTCCGCAACCACGACGTCGCGATGGTGCAGGCGCTCAGCATGATCATCGCCGGCGTCTACGTCGTGGTGAACCTGATCGCGGACCTCCTGTCCATCCTGTTGACCCCGCGCGCGAGGACGGCGATCTCGTCATGAGCACCGAATCAGTACCCGCGTCCGCGGCCCCGGCCCCGGCAGAGCCCTCGACCTTCCGAAGGCGATGCGGCAGAAGCGCTTCATCGGTCGGCCTGGGCGATCACCCTGCTGCTCGTCCGTTCGTCGATCATCGCCCCGTACCTCGCGCCCTTCGGGGAGAACGAGACGGCCGGACCGCCCTTCGGCAAGGACGGGATGCTCGGCACCGACTACCTCGGCTCAGGACGTGCTCGAGCCGGGTGATGTTCGGTGGTCGCGGCGATCCTGGTCATCGCCCTCTTCGGCACGCTGCTCGGCATGGTGCTGGGCATCGCGATCGGCGTCGTCGCGGCGTACGGCGGCGGCTGGTGGGACGAGATCATCATGCGTCGGCAACGACGTCATCCTGTCGTTCCCCCAGATCCTGCTCGCGCTGCTCGTGCTCACCGCGATGCGAGCAGCCCTCCGCGCTGGATCCTGATCGTCCTGGTCGGTGTCTCCCACGCTCCACGCGTCGCCCGGCTGGCCCGTGGTGTCGCGCTCGGCATCGTGTCCCGTGACTTCGTGATCGCGGCCGAGGCGCTCGGCGAGAAGCGGACCCGGGTGATCCTGGCCGAGGTGCTGCCGAACATGAACGCGCCGCTGCTGGCCGAGGGCGGGCTCCGGCTCACCTACTCGATCGGCTTCGTCGGCTCCCTGGGCTTCCTCGGGTTCTCCGACCAACCCGGGGGCGGCCAACTGGGGCCAGATGATCCAGGAGAACCGGCTCGCCCTGTCCACCCAGCCCTGGGCGGTCCTGGCGCCGGTGCTCGTCATCGCCATCTTCTGCCATCGGCACCAACCTGATGGCCGACGGCATCGCCCAGGTAGCCCAGCGAGGGGAGAACTGATGACCGCCACGACACAGGGCCCGACCTCGGCGAGGGCAAGAAGGTCGCGGGGCTGGTCGTCCAGGACCTCGGCGTGATGCTCACGGGCAAACCCGTCGACATCGTCGACGACATCGACCTGGTCCTCAAGCCGGGAGAGGTCGTCGGCCTGGTCGGCGAGTCCGGCTCCGGCAAGACCACGGTCGGGACGTCGCTGCTCGGGTACTCCCGCGCCGGCGCGATCATCTCGTCGGGCAAGGTGCTGCTCGAGGACCGGGACGTGCTCACCGATGCACTGGCGCGACATGCGTCAGGTCCGCGGCGAGGAGATCGCCTACGTCCCGCAGGACCCGGCCTCCGCCCTCAACCCGAGCATCCGGATCGGCAAGCAGATCGTGGAGCTGCTCGAGCTGCGCGGCATCGGGACGTCGGAGTCCCGGCTCCAGGGCGCGCGCGACGGCCTGGCCGAGGTGGGCCTGCCCGAACGACGACGAGTTCCTGCGCCGCTACGCCCACCAGCTCTCCGGCGGCCAGGTGCAGCGGGTCGCGCTCGCGATGGCGTTCCTGCCGAAGCCCAAGGTGCTGGTGCTCGACGAGCCGACCACCGGCCTCGACGTCACCACGCAGGCGATGGTGCTCAAGACGATGGCCGCGCTGTGCCGGACCCACGGCGTCAGCGCGCTCTACGTCACCCACGACCTCGCGGTGGTCGCGAACATCGCCGACCGGGTCGCGGTGATGTACGCCGGCCAGATCGTGGAGCTCGGTCCCAGGGACGCGATCTTCGCACAACCCGTCGCACCCCTACACCCGGGCGCTGCTCGACTCGATCCCGCACCTGAGCCAGGCCCGGGCGCTGACCGGCATCCCGGGTCGGACGCCGGCGCCCGGTGCCCGCCCGTCGGGCTGCCGGTTCAACGACCGGTGCTCCTTCGCGATCGACGAGTGCCGCGCGGCCGTGCCCGCACTGGCGGAGGTCGCTCCCGACCACGCCGTCCGTTGCATCCGCGTCGAACGACATCGGCCGGTGGGACATCTCGCTGCGGCACGGTGCCCGACGCCGACCCCGCCGCGAAGCGGGAGGTCATCCTCTCGATCGAGGGGCTCGACGTCTTCTACGGCCGCAAGCACGTGGTCCACGACGTCAGCTTCGACCTCGCCAAGGCCGAGGTGGTCGCGCTGGTGGGCGAGTCCGGCTCGGGCAAGACGACCATCTCGCGCTCGATCGGCGGCCTGCACAAGGACTGGATCGGGCGCCATCACGGTTCGAGGGTGAGGAGCTCGCGAAGGGTGCCCGGCAGCGCAGCGCGCTCAACCGCAAGCGGCTGCAGTACATCTTCCAGAACCCCTACCTGTCCCTGAACCCCCGGCTGACGATCGAGCAGATCGTCAAGCGTCCGATGGAGCTCTTCGGCATCGCGAAGGGCAAGGAGGCCACGGACCGTGCGGTCGACCTGCTCGACCAGGTCGCGCTCGGCCCGCGGATGCTGCGCTTCCAGGCGAGCCGGCTCTCCGGCGGCGAGCGGCAGCGGGTCGCGATCGCCCGGGCGCTGGCGGCCGAGCCCGACGTGATGATCTGCGACGAGATCACCTCGGCGCTCGACGTGTCCGTCCAGGGCTCGATCGTGGAGCTGCTCGAGGGCCTGCGCCTGTCGCGCGGGATCAGCATGGTGTTCGTGACCCACAACCTGGCGCTGGTCCGCTCGATCGCGGCCCGGGTGGAGATCCTCCAGCAGGGACGGGTCGTCGAGGCCGGTCCCGTGGTCGACGTGATGGACACCCCTCGTGAGGAGTACACGCGCGACCTGCTGGCCAACAGCCCCCGGATCGACTGAGGTCCCAGCGTGCCCGCCTCCACCGTGGGGTCCCGGCTCTCCGGCCTCCGCCTCACCGATCCCCAACGGCGACCCGGCGTGGGCGCACGCCGTCGTCCGGGCCGCGCCCGGACCCGCGCTGCGCGCGGCCCCGCGTGCGCTGGCGACGGAGATCGCGGGCGGCGGACGCACTCGCGACCTGGCGTCGTGGGTCGAGGAGACGTGGTCGACATCGCTGCTGGTCGCTCGACCGCGGCACCGTCGTCCACGAGTGGTACGCCGACGGGCTCGGCCCGAGCACGCGCTTCCTCGGGGCCTCGATGACCAAGTCGGCGCTCGCCCACCTGGTGGGCGGTGCGGTCGAGCGTGGCGACCTCCGGCTCGACGATGCCGTGTGCGAGCACGTGCCCGAGCTCCGCGGCAGCGGGTACGACGGCACCCGGGTGCTCGACGTCCTCACCATGACCTCCGGCGTCGACTGGGTCGAGGACCACCGCGACCCGGGGTCGCTCGCCTCCCGGCTGGTCGGCTGCTTCGCGGACGGTGGAGACAGCCGCGCCCTGCTGGGCCGTGTCGGCCGCGGGGTGGCCCCCGCGACGCGCTACGCCTACTGCACCGCCGACTCACAGGTGCTCGACTGGGTGCGCGAGCGTGCCACCGGCCGCACCTTCACCGACGACCTGACCGGGCTGTGGGCGGACCTCGGCTGCCAGGACGACGCGTTCGTCGGCGTGGACGGCCACGGGGTCGCGCTCGCCGGCGGGGCGTTGGCCGCCACGGCGCGCGACTGGGCGCGGGTGGGCCAGCACGCCGTTGCCGGGCCGTGGGCCGACGCGGCCGCGCGACCGGCGTACGACTTCACCGAGCCGGGTCGGCTGCCCAGCACGCTGACCGGGCACGCGGGCTTCGGCTACCACTGGTGGCCGCTGGACCTGCGGGGTGACCGCGTGGTCGCCGACGGCAGTCGTGGCCAGTTCGTCGCCGTCGACCGGCGTACGGGGTGCTGTCGTCGTGAAGACCTCGCAGTGGCCCTACGACGACGCCTGGGGCGACCGTCAGCACCGCGACCTCAGCTACCTCGGACTGCACGCCCTGCTCGACCTCATCCCTGCACACCCCGAACGAGAGGCAAGCCCGTGAACCGGAACGTCATCATCACCTGCGCCCTGACCGGAGCCGGCGACACCGTGGGCCGGTCCGAACACGTCCCGGTCACACCGGAACAGATCGCGGACGCGGGGATCGCGGCGGCGCGGGCCGGCGCCGCCATCGTCCACGTGCACGTGCGGGACCCCGAGACCGGCACGGGCTCCCGGGAGGTCGCCCTCTACCGCGAGGCCGTGGAGCGGATCCGGGCGGCCGACGTCGACGTCATCGTCAACACGACCGCCGGCATGGGCGGCGACCTCGTCCTCGACCCGCACGACCCGACCACCTTCGTCGAGGGCACCGACCTGGTCAGCGGCGTGGAGCGGCTCGCGCACGTCGAGGAGCTGCTCCCCGACATCTGCACGCTCGACTGCGGGAGCCTGAACTTCGGCGAGGGCAGCCTGGTCTACGTCTCCACGCCCGACATGCTCCGCGAGGGTGCCAAGCGCATCCAGGAGCTCGGCGTGCGCTGCGAGATGGAGATCTTCGACACCGGTCACCTGTGGTTCGCCAGGACCCTGGTCGAGGAGGGCCTGATCGACGCTCCGGCGATGTTCCAGCTCTGCATGGGCATCCCGTACGGCGCCCCGGCCGACCCGGGCACGCTGGCGGCGATGGTCAACCAGCTGCCCGAGGGCGCGGTGTGGGCGTCCTTCGCGCTCGGGTCGATGCAGATGCCGTGGGTGGCGCAGTCGATCCTGCTCGGCGGCCACGTCCGGGTGGGGCTGGAGGACAACCTCTACCTCCGCAAGGGGGTCAAGGCGACGAACGCCCAGCTCGTCGAGCAGGCGCGCACCATCGTCGAGGGCATGGGCGCCACGGTCGCCACGCCGGACGAGGCGCGCGAGATCCTGCAGCTGAAGGCCCGGTCCTGACATGCGTCCGGCTCCCGAGGACGTCCGTACCGTCGTCTGCGCCGGGGCCGGCGTCATCGGCGGTGGGTGGGTCGCCTACTTCCTGGCCCGCGGCTACCGGGTAGTCGCCTGGGACCCCGCCGACGGTGCCGACGAGCGGTTGCGGCACCTGGTCGACGCCGCCTGGCCCGCGCTGACCGAGCTGGGGCTGGCCGAGGGGGCCGACCGGGCCACCCTGGTCTACGAGCCCGACCTCGCGACGGCCTGCGCCCAGGCCGACTTCGTCCAGGAGAGTGCGCCCGAGGACCTCGACCTCAAGCGGCGGCTGCTGGCCGACATCGACGCGGTGACGCCGGACGGCGTGGTGATCTCCTCCTCCACGTCCGGCTACGGCATGACCGACATGCAGACCGACTGCGCCCACCCCGAGCGCACCGTCGTCGGCCACCCGTTCAACCCGCCGTACCTGATCCCGCTGGTGGAGGTCGTGGGCGGCACGCTCACCAGTCCCGAGGTGGTCGCCTGGACCTCCGACTTCTTCCGGCTGGCCGGCAAGTCGGTGATCACGATGGAGCAGGAGGTGCCCGGCTTCATCGCCAACCGGCTGCAGGAGGCACTGTGGCGCGAGGCGCTGCACATGGTGGCGGCGGGCGAGGCGACCGTCGAGCAGATCGACCTGTCCATCACCGACGGCCCCGGCCTGCGGTGGCCGATCCACGGGCCCATGCTCACGTTCCACCTCGCCGGCGGGCAGGGCGGCATGGCGCACATGCTCGACCACTTCGGCCCGTCGCTGGAGTCCCCGTGGACCCGGCTGAAGGCCGCCGAGCTGACCCCGGAGCTGCGGGACGCGGTCGTCGACGGCTGCGACCGCGAGGCTGCCGGCCGGAGCATCGACGACCTGGTCGCCGAGCGGGACCGCGGCGTGATCGCGGTGCTGCGGGCCCTGGGCCGCGGCATGACGGTCACGGTCTGGCGCGAGCCGGTCCTGGACGAGTGGATCGACTACAACGGCCACCTCTCCGAGCCCTACTACGTGCTGGTGTTCGGCCACGGCACGGACGCGGTGATGGACGCCGTCGGGATCGACGCGTCGTACCGGGACGGCCAACGACGCCTCGCTGTACACCGTCGAGGCGCACGTGCGGTACCTCGACGAGGTGTCGGCCGGTCGCGACCTCGAGGTCCGGTCCACGGTCATCGGGGTCACCGCGAAGCTGCTGTGGATCTGGCACGAGCTGTGGGTGGACGACCGGCTCCGCGCCACCGAGGAGATCCTGGGCCTCCACGTCCGCGGCGGCTCCGTCGGCGCCGTTCCCCGACGACGTCCGGGCGCGCGCGGACGCGGCCTGCGTGGACCTGCCGGCCGAGGCAGGCCGGCGGATCGGGCCGCTGCGCCCGTCCTCGGCGGCGGGAACGGATGAAGCGGCCCCGACCGGTGTGTGACGACCGGCCAGGGCCTTGATCCGAGCCTTCTGGAAGCGAAAGAACGGACCCAGGGGTCACGGTACCCAACACCCACCCACGGCGGTGCCGCGGGGACCGGGCGGGGCGGTCGACTAGAGCTTCGGGAAGAGCCTGCTGGGTGACTCGTCGGCCTCGTGGAGCCGCCTCGCCTTGCCGACGATGAGCCGGTCCGGGCGACCGACGATCCGCTGGTCCTTCTCGGGGTAGTCGAACTGGGCGAGCACGTAACGGATGGCCTCGAGCCGTGCCCGCTTCTTGTCGTTGCTCTTGATCACCGTCCATGGTGCGTGGCGGGTGTCGGTGTAGAAGAACATCGCCTCCTTGGCCTCCGTGTAGGCCTGCCACTTGTCCATGCTGGCCTTGTCCGCAGCGGAGAGCTTCCACTGCTTGACCGGGTCCACCGAACGCGCGGCAAAGCGCGCTGCCTGCTCGGCCTGACTGACCGAGAACCAGAGCTTGATGAGGTGGGTTCCCGAGTCGACGAGCATCCGCTCGAACTCAGGACAGGAGCGCATGAACTCCAGGTACTCCTCCGGCGTGCAGAAGTTCAGCACCCGCTCGACGCCCGCCCGGTTGTACCAGGACCGGTCGAAGAGCACGATCTCGCCGCCGCTCGGCAGGTGCGCGACGTACCGCTGGAAGTACCACTGGCTCTTCTCCACCTCGGTCGGGATCGGCAGCGCGACCACGCGGGCACCGCGCGGGTTGACGTGCTCGGTGAAGCGCTTGATGGATCCACCCTTGCCGGCTGCGTCACGACCCTCGAACAGGATGACGACCTTCTGACCGGTGTCCTTGACCCATACCTGGAGCTTGAGGAGCTCGATCTGGAGCTCACGCTTGGAGCGCTCGTACCTCCGACGCTTGATCTTGGTCTCGTACGGGAAGCCCTCACGCCAGGCCATGCCGCCGACGAGCTCGTCGAGCCCGTGACTCGCATCGCGCGCGTCCGTGTTGCTGCCCATGATCTGCCCTCTGGCGCTCGACGTGGTCCCCTCCGACGGTCACCACGATGGGCGCCGGCATCCAGCGCCCGACAGGGTCCGAAGTCCCCCTGTGTCGGGACCCGACGCTGAGACTGTTCGTCGCGCACGGCGCCACCGGACGCAGAAAAGGCCCTCCACCGGTCGTCGCCAGTGAGGGGCCGCATCTGCCGCTCTGCCCTCTGACCTGCACGTGCGCCGGTCGGGGCTGGTGTCCGAGGGGGGACTTGAACCCCCACGCCCTAATACGGGCACTAGCACCTCAAGCTAGCGCGTCTGCCAATTCCGCCACCCGGACGAGTGCGGAGAAAATGTAGCAAAGCACCGGGCCGAGCCCCGCATCGGGGACGTGTCAGGATCGAGTCATGGCTGACCCGACGTACGACCCGACGACCGAGGTGGTCGAGCTGTGTCGCGACCTGATCCGGATCGACACGTCCAACTACGGCGACCACTCCGGACCGGGGGAGCGCAAGGCCGCCGAGCACGTCGCCACCCTGCTCGACGACGTCGGGATCGAGTCGACGGTCGTGGAGGAGACGCCGGGGCGCACCAGCCTGATCGCGCACTGGGGCGACCAGTCCTCGGACCGGCCGCCGCTGCTGCTCCACGCCCACCTCGACGTCGTCCCGGCAGCCGCCGAGGACTGGCAGGTGCACCCGTTCTCGGGCGAGGTCCAGGACGGCTACGTCTGGGGGCGCGGCGCGGTCGACATGAAGGACTTCGACGCCATGCTGCTCTCGGTCGTGCGGGCCCGGAGCCGGGCCGGCGTCCTGCCCGACCGGCCGGTCGTGCTGGCCTTCACCGCCGACGAGGAGGCGGGCGGCCACCACGGCGCGCAGATCATGGTCGAGCAGTACGCCGAGCACTTCGAGGGCGTGACCGAGGCCGTCGGTGAGGTCGGTGGCTTCAGCGCCACCGTCCGCGGCCGCCGGATCTACCTCGTCGAGGCGGCCGAGAAGGGCATGGCGTGGATGAAGCTGACCGCCCGCGGCCGCGCCGGACACGGGTCCATGATCAACCCCGAGAACGCCGTCACCCGGATCTCGCAGGCCGTGGCCCGGATCGGCGCCCACCAGTGGCCGGTCCGGCTGACCCCGGCGATGGAGGTGCTGCTCGCGACCGTCGCCGACCTCGCCGGCACCGAGGCCACTCCCGAGAACGCCGAATCGCTGGTCGAGGAGTTCGGCAGCGCGGCCCGGATGCTCGGCGCCGTCATCCGGCACACGACGAACCCGACGATGCTCGAGGCGGGTTACAAGGCCAACGTCATCCCCACCGAGGCCACCGCCCACGTCGACGGCCGGTTCCTGCCGGGCTACGAGGACGAGTTCTTCGCGACGCTCGCCGACCTGGTGGGCGAGGGCATCGAGGTCGAGTACCTGTCCAACCAGCAGCCGTGGGAGACGCCGTACGACGGGGCCCTGGTCGACGCCATGCACCGCTCCCTGCTCACGGAGGACCCGGATGCCCTCGTGGCGCCGTTCCTGATGAGCGGCGGCACCGACGCCAAGCACTTCCGCAAGCTCGGCATGCGGTCCTACGGCTTCACCCCGCTGCGACTCCCCGCCGACCTCGACTTCACCGCGCTGTTCCACGGCGTGGACGAGCGCGTCCCGGTCGACTCCCTCGAGTTCGGTGCGCGGGTGTTCGACCGGTTCCTCGGTCAGGTGTGAACCTCGGGCCGGTGGGGTAGGACCCCGGGCGACGTTCACTTCGACGGGGGAGACACACGAGATGAGCACACGACGCGGCCTGCGCGCCGTCGTACCGATCGTCCTGGCGACGGCGCTGCTGGCCGCGGGCTGCCAGGGCTCCGGGTCGGAGGAGCCGGGGGGCTCGTCGCCGAGCCCGGCCGGTGAGGGCTCGTCCTCCGCCGAGGCCGACGAGCTGGCCTTCGGCGACCACCGGATGGCTCAGCCGTGCGCGCTCATGCCTCCCGAGGAGGTGGAGCGGGTGGTCGGGCGGCTGGGCGGGGAGACCACGTGGCGCCAGACCTACCTCGACCGCACGCTGAGCCAGGACGAGGTGGTCGAGGAGACCGACACGTTGACCCGCGCGGTCGACACCTCCTGCGTCTACAACCTCCCGGGCTCGCGGACCGTGGAGCTCCAGGTGGAGGCCTACCGCAGCGAGAAGGACGCGGCGGCCCGCTTCGAGCACGACCGCTACCTGCTGAGCCCCGCCTACGACCGGCGCATGGCGCGCCTGGCCGCGAACCCGGACACCGCCTGGATCGTCGACTTCGCCAAGGGCTCCGACGAGCTGGGTGGCAAGCCGGTGCCGGGGGAGCCGGAGATGCTGTACGTGCCGGGCTTCGCCCGGTTCGAGCGCGTGCACGAGAACCTCGTGCTCACCTTCACCTACCGGGAGGGCATCACCTTCGACCCCGAGCCGTTGACGGACCAGCAGTACCGCCAGCAGCTCCCGTGGGCGACGGAGCTGCTCGCCGGTGCGGCGGAGTCGGTGGACACGGCGTCGACGCTGCCCCCGGCCACGGTGCCGGCGGACGTGGCCGGCGCCGGACCGGACGCCCCCTTCGTCGAGCCCTGCGACGTGCTCGACACCGAGGTGTTCGAGGCCCTGCTGGGCCAACCGGACACCGAGGAGATCGAGGCCACGGCGCTGCCGCTGGACCCGGTCGCCGAGCTGCGCTCGTCGTACTCGAAGACGGTGTTCCAGGACTGCAGCCGCCGGGCCTACCAGGCGAAGGGCGGGAGCGGGTTCGCGACCGTCGAGATCCGGACCACCGACTCACCCGAGGAGGGCATCCGGACCCTCGACCGGGTCCTCGCCGTCACCTACTACGACGAGAAGCAGTGGAAGACGGTCACGGCCGGCCGGATGCAGCAGGTCGGGATCCTGCGGCAGGTCGTCGGTGACACCGGCGCCGACGTGGCCTACATCTTCTCCCACCGCCCGGAGGGCAGGCCCGAGAAGGAGCGGCTCGAGCTGCTCTTCCTGGTCGTGGGGCCCTACGTCGTGAAGGTGCGGGCCACCCGCGGCCCGTACCGGTACGTCGACGAGGACGCCTACACCCGGGCTGCCTCCCTGATCGTGGAGAAGCTGCGCGCCGCCGCCGACGCCTGACCGGCTCAGAACAGGCTCAGCAGCGGCGTGAGCGTCTGGCCCGAGGCCCGGTCCAGGACCGCGGACTCGATGCCGAGGCCCTCGGCGGCTGCGCAGAACACCGGCTGGTCGTCCACGAAGACCGCGTCCTCGGGTCGGACGCCGAGCCGGTCGAGGGCGAGGCTGAAGATCGCCGGGTCCGGCTTGGCGAGCCGGACCTCGCACGACAGCACGGCGTCCTCGACCAGGTCGAGCAGTCCGAGGTCGGCGAGCATCGGACGGGTGTTGTCGGCGCAGTTGCTCACGATCACGGTGCGGACGCCGAGCCGGTCCAGCTCGACGAGGAACGGCACCGTGTCGTCGGGCAGCGTCACCGCCCGGCGCAGTGCGTGGGCGTCGGCCTCGACGTAGGCGTCCATGGCGGCCTCGTCGGCAGGGAGGGACAGGCCGCGCAGCGCCGTACCGGCCGCCTCGCGCAGGGTGAGCTCGCCGACCGTGACCCGCGGGCCGAGAGGCTGCACCGCCCGGACGAAGGCCGCCTCGTCCGCACCGGCATGGGCCGCCATCGACAGCGGTACCGCCGTTCGTCGACCCGGATCGCCGTCTCGTAGACGTCGATCAGGCAGGCGCTGCGTCGCCGAACCACAGGGTCTGCCGCTGTCGGATGATCTTGCGCCGGAGCACCACCCGACGGGTGCCGTCCGGGGTAGCTGGAGCCGGTCGAGCTCCCAGCCACCGTGCTCGGCACGGTCGACCAGGAGCCGGGTCACGGCGTTGCGGGAGAACTCGCGCGAGATCGTGATCCGTTCGAACTGCCACTCCACGCCGCGGCCCAACGGCCGCTCGGTGACGTGGGTGGACCGGGACGACACCGTCAGTACCCCGAGACGTCGTCGAGCGCGTGGACGATCTCGTCGGGCAGGGACAGCTCCTCGGTCGCGAGGGCCGGATGGAGCTGGGCGGCGGTGCGGGCGCCGACGATCGGTGACGTGACGCCGGGCCGGTCGCGCACCCAGACCAGGGCGACCTGCAGCGGCGACCACCCGAGCCCGTCGGCGGCGCGGGCGACCGCCTCGACGATGCCGGCGGTGCGCTCGGTCAGGTGGTGCTCGACGAACCGGGAGAAGTGGGGTGAGGCGGCCCGCGAGTCCGACGGGGTGCCGTGGCGGTACTTGCCGGTCAGCACGCCCCGGCCGAGCGGGGACCACGGCAGGACGCCGAGCCCGAGCGCCTCCGCGGCGGGGATGACCTCCGCCTCGACGTCGCGCTGGAGCAGCGAGTACTCCACCTGCGTGGAGGCCAGGGTCGCCCGGCCCGGCGCGGCGCGCTGCCAGGTGGCCGCCTGGGCGGACTGCCAGCCGGAGTAGTTGGAGATCCCGACGTACGACGCGCGGCCGGAGGTGACCGCGATGTCGAGCGCGGACAGCGTCTCCTCGATCGGGGTGTCGTCGACCCAGGTGTGCACCTGCCAGAGGTCGACGTGGTCCATCCGCAGTCGCTTCAGGGACTCGTCGAGGGTCGCCAGCAGGTGGCCACGCGAGGCGTTGGTGACCCGCTGGCCGGTCCGCCGCGAGATGCCGGCCTTGGTGGCGATGACGACCTCGTCGCGCGCGACCACGTCACCCACGAGGGACGCGATCAGCTCCTCCGACGCGCCGTCGCCGTACCCGGCCGCCGTGTCGAGCAGAGTGCCGCCCGCCTCGACGAACGCGGCCAGCTGGTCGCGGGCCTCGTGCTCGTCGGTGTCGCGTCCCCACGAGAGGGTGCCCAGACCGAGCCGGGAGACCTTCAGACCCGTGTGGCCCACGGCGCGTTGCTGCATGTCGTAAAGGCTATCCGTAGGCTTGCCCGCCGTGTGGGACCTCCTCAAGGCCGTCGTGCTCGGCACCCTCCAGGGGCTGACCGAGTTCCTCCCGATCTCCAGCAGCGCGCACCTGCGGATCTTCCCCGAGCTGTTCGGCTGGGGGGACCCGGGTGCCGCGTTCACGGCGGTGATCCAGATCGGCACCGAGCTCGCGGTGCTCATCTACTTCCGCAAGGACATCTGGCGGATCGCCACGGCGTGGCTGCGGTCGCTGTTCCGGCCGGAGTACCGCGGCCACCTCGACTCGCGGATGGGCTGGTACATCATCATCGGCTCGCTGCCGATCGTGGTGCTCGGGATCCTGCTCAAGGACGTCATCGAGCGGGACTTCCGCAACCTGTGGATCATCGGCGTCACCCTGATCGTGCTCGGCATCATCCTCGGCGTCGCCGACCGCGTTCGTCGGACGACAAGCAGATCAAGGAGCTGTCGCTGCGCGACGCGGTCCTGATGGGCGCCGCCCAGGCGTGCGCGCTGGTGCCCGGGGTCTCGCGCTCGGGCGCGACGATCTCGATGGGCCGGTTCCTCGGCTACGAGCGGGAGGCCGCGACCCGCTACGCCTTCCTGCTCGCCATCCCGGCCGTCGTCGGGGCCGGCTGTTCACGCTGCCGGACATCGGCACGGCGACAACGCCTACGGCTGGGGCCCCACGCTGGTGGCGACCGTCGTCTCGTTCATCGTCGGGTACGCCGCCATCGCCTGGCTGCTGCGCTACATCTCGACCCGCTCCTACCTGCCGTTCGTGCTCTACCGGGTCGGGCTCGGCAGCCTGACGCTCCTGCTGCTCGGCGTCGGCGTCCTCGCCCTGACCGGTCCGAGGGTCCTGTCGTTCGGTCACCAACGACAGGTTGCGGGCCCGGAATCTGCCGTTGGTGACCAAACGACAACGTCGGTTCCCGGTCCAGGCTGCGTGAGCGCCCCAACGCCTGCTGCTGCTCAGGACGTGTGTCGTTCGGTCACCAACGGCAGAGAACCGACCGGGAATCTGCCGTTGGTGACCAAACGACAACCGCGGCGGACGCCTACAGCCAGCCGGACCGCTTGAAGAACCACAGCAGCCCGGCGGAGGTGCCGAACATCAGCAGCACGGCGCAGAGGTAGCCGAACGTCCAGGCGAGCTCGGGCATGTGGTCGAAGTTCATGCCGTAGATGCCGGCGATCAGGGTCGGCACGACGACCAGGGCGGCGCCGGCGGAGATCTTGCGCATGTCGTCGTTCTGCTGGACCGAGATCCGCGCCAGGTGGGCCTCGAACGCGGTGGAGAGCAGGCCGTCGAGCTCGTCGACGGTGTCGGCGCAGCGGCTGAGGTGGTCGCCGACGTCGCGGAAGTACGGCGCCGCCTCGCGGTCGATGCCGTGCACGGTGCCGTTGGCGAAGCGGCCGATCGGGTCGCGCAGGGGCAGGACCGCGCGGCGTACCTCGGCGAGCTCGCGCTTGAGCACGTAGATCCGGGCCGAGTCGTTGGTGCGGTCCTCGGAGAACACCGAGAGCTCCACCTCGTCGACGTCCTCGACCAGCGAGTCGGTGACGTGCTCGTAGCCGTCGACGACCTGGTCGCAGACGGCGTAGACGACCGCGGAGGGGCCGTGCGCGAGGACCGCCTCGCGGGCCTCGAGGTCCAGCCGCGCCTGCTGCAGGCCACGCCCTCTCCGTGACGCACGCTGACGATGAAGTCGGCGCCGACGAAGAGGTTGATCTCGCCGGTCTCGACGGCGTCCTCCTCGTCGACGTACCAGAGCGTCTTGACCACCAGGAACAGCGAGTCGTCGTAGCGCTCGAGCTTGGGGCGCTGGTGGGCGTTCACGGCGTCCTCGACGGCGAGCGGGTGCAGCGAGAAGCGCGGCGACCTCGCCAGCTCCCGCGGGATCGGGCTCGTGCAGGCCGACCCAGACGAAGTCGCCGGGCGTGCACTGCTCGCGCATCGCGGCGAGGTCGGCGACGTCGCAGTCGACCGGTACCCGGGTGCCGGCGCGGTAGACGGCGCTGTCGACGATCACAGGGCCGAGGCTAGCCCCAGTACAGTCCCCCGCATGGCAACCGTGGTGCTGGTCCGACACGCGCGTTCGACGGCGAACGCCAGCGGCGTGCTCGCCGGCCGGCTCAAGGGGGTCCACCTCGACGAGACCGGGCAGGAGCAGGCGGCCCGGGCGGGGGAGCGGCTCGCCGCCGTCCCACTCGCGGCGCTGGTCAGCAGCCCGCTCGAGCGGTGCCGGGAGACCGCGAAGGCGCTGGTCGCGGCTCAGCCGGGGCCGCTGAAGATGACCACCGAGCGCGGGCTGGTGGAGTGCGACTACGGCGCCTGGCAGGGCCGGCCGCTCAAGGAGCTCGCCAAGGAGAAGCTCTGGAAGGTCGTGCAGCGCAGTCCTCCTCGGCGGTGTTCCCCGAGGGCGAGTCGATGGCGACCATGTCGGCCCGTGCGGTCGCCGCGATCCGCCGGCACGACGCGCTCGTCGAGGCCGCCCACGGCCCCCACGCGGTCTGGGTGGCGGTGTCCCACGGCGACCTCGTGAAGTCGATCCTGGCCGACGCGCTCGGGCTGCACCTCGACCAGTTCCAGCGGCTCCACGTCGACCCGGCGTCGATGTCCGTGGTGCGCTACACCGGCGACGCGTCGTACGTCCTCCAGACCAACAGCCACGCCGGTGACCTGTCGTGGCTGGCACCCCGCAAGGGTCGTCCGGCCACGAAGCCGGCGTCGTCGGCGGTGGAGCGGGGCCCTCTGGGGAGGGTCACTAGGGTGGAGAACGTGCCGATCGTCCACTCCTTCGACCCGCCCGAGCGCTTCGTCGCCGGGACCGTCGGCGCGCCCGGGGAGCGCACCTTCTTCCTGCAGGCGCGCGAGGGGACCCGGGTCGTCAGCGTCGCCCTCGAGAAGCAGCAGGTGGTCGCGCTGTCCGAGCGCATGGACCAGCTGCTCGACGAGCTGATGCAGGCCGACACGCGCGGCGTCGTCCCCGCCGTGGCGCCGCTCGACCTCGACGACACCGAGCCGCTGGAGCAGCCGATCGTGGAGGAGTTCCGCGCCGGCACCATGACCCTGTCGTGGGATCCCGACGACGAGCGCGTGGTCGTGGAGGTGTTCCCCTACAGCGAGGCGGCCGTGGTCAGCCCGGACCAGGTCGACGAGGACGTCGAGGAGCCCGAGCCCGAGGAGCTGCTGATCGTCCGGCTGCCCGCCGCGGCGGCGCGCTCGTTCGTCCAGCGCTCGGAGAAGGTCGTCGAGGCCGGTCGGCCGAACTGCCCGTTCTGCGGGAACCCGATGGATCCCGAGGGCCACCTCTGCGTGCGCGCCAACGGGTACAAGCGCCGCGACCCGTGACCCTGCTCGACGGGGAGCTCGAGCTCCACGGCCGGATCATGCCGGCGTCCAACGCGACCTTCGTCGGCGAGATCGAGGGCACCCAGGTCGTCTACAAGCCGGTGGCGGGGGAGCGCCCGCTCTGGGACTTCCCGGACGGCACCCTGGCCCACCGTGAGGTGGCGGCGTACCTCGTGTCCGAGGCGATGGGCTGGGACGTCGTCCCGCACACGTTCCTGCGCGAGGGGCCGCACGGGCTCGGGATGGTGCAGGTCTGGCGCGAGCCCGACCCGCAGCAGGCGGCGGTGACGGTCGTGGCGGAGGGGGCGGTCCCGGCGGGGTACCTCCACGTCTTCGACGGGGTCGACCAGCACGACGCCGCGATCTCGCTCGTCCACGAGGACTCCGCGGCGCTCCGGCGGATGGCGGTCTTCGACGTGGTCGTCAACAACGCCGACCGCAAGGGTGGCCACGTGCTGGAGATGGCCGACGGACACCGGCACGGGGTCGACCACGGGGTGACCTTTCACCCTGACCCCAAGCTGCGGACCGTGCTCTGGGGGTGGGCCGACGAGCCGCTCGCCGACGACGAGGCCGCCGGCGTGCAGCGAGTGCTGGACGGGCTCGCCGACACGGCGGACGGCGGCCTGGCCGACGAGCTGGGCTTCCTGCTCGACGAGGTGGAGATCACCCGGCTCGCGCGGCGCTGCCGGCTGCTGGTGGCCGACGGCCGCTTCCCGGCGCCTCGGGGGGACTGGCCCGCCATCCCGTGGCCGCCCTTCTAGGCGTCACGGATACCCTGCTCGCATGCGAGCGTGGACCGCCCCGGACGTGCCCCGGCTGCCCGTGAGCGGGCCGCCCGTGAAGATCCACGACACGGCCCGCGGGGAGCTGGTCGACGCGACCCCCGCCGACGGGCCGGCGCGGCTGTACGTCTGCGGGATCACGCCGTACGACGCGACCCACCTGGGTCACGCCGCCACCTACATCGGCTTCGACCTGCTCAACCGCGCCTGGCGCAACGCCGGCCACGGCGTCACCTACGTCCAGAACGTCACCGACGTCGACGACCCGCTGCTGGAGCGGGCGACGAAGGTGGGGGCCGACTGGGTCGAGCTGGCGGAGCGCGAGACCGAGCTCTTCCGCCAGGACATGGCCGCGCTGCGGGTCCTACCGCCCGACCACTACGTCGGCGCCGTCGAGTCCATCCCGCTCGTCATCGACCTGGTCCGCAAGCTGGAGTCGCTCGGCGCGGTCTACCGCGTCGACGACGACCTGTACTTCTCGGTCTCCGCCGACGACACGTTCGGCGAGGTCTCGGGCTGGGACCGCGACCAGATGCTGGCGGTCTTCGGCGACCGCGGCGGCGACCCCGACCGCGAGGGCAAGAAGGATCCGCTCGACTGCGTGCTCTGGCGCGCCGAGCGGCCCGACGAGCCTGCGTGGGAGAGCGAGTTCGGCCGCGGCCGGCCGGGCTGGCACGTCGAGTGCACCGCGATCGCGCTCGCCCACCTCGGCCCGTCGTTCGACGTGCAGGGCGGTGGCAGCGACCTGGTCTTCCCCCACCACGAGATGTGCGCCTCCGAGGCGCAGGTGGCCGACCCGGCGCACCGCTTCGCCCGCACCTACTCCCACGCCGGGATGGTCGGGTACGACGGCGAGAAGATGTCGAAGTCGCGCGGCAACCTGGTCTTCGTCAGCGCCCTGCGCAACAGCGACGTCGACCCTGCCGCGATCCGGCTCGCCCTGCTGCGGCACCACTACCGCTCCGACTGGGAGTGGGCCGACTCCGAGCTGTGGGCCGCCGTCGACACCCTCGCCGACTGGCGTCGGGCCCTCGCTCTCGGTGCCGGCGCACCCACGGACAAGGTGGTCGGTGCCGTGCTCGACGCGCTCGCCGACGACCTCGACGCCCCGACGGCGCTCGCCGCCGTCCAGTCGTGGGTCGACGCCACCCTCGGCACCGGGCAGCTCGCCGACGCCGGCGACCCCGACGCCTCCGCCACCGTGCACCAGCTGCTCGACGCGGCCCTCGGCCTGTCGCTCTGACCCCTGTCGTTTGGTCACCAACGACAGATTGCGGGCGAAATCTGTCGTTGGGGACCAATCGGCGACCCCCGGGAGCCGCGCTGAAGGGGGCTAGCTAGTCTTCGTCGGGCCGGTTGCGCTTGAGGTAACGCTCGAACTCGCGGGCGATGGCCTCGCCGGAGGCCTCGGGGAGGTCGGCGGTGTCGCGGGTCTCCTCGAGGGCGCGGACGTAGTCGGCGACGTCCTCGTCCTCCTCGGCGAGCTCGTCGACGCCACGCTCCCAGGCGCGCGCCTCCTCGGGGAGGTCGTCGAGGGGGATGCTGGTCTCGAGCAGGTCCTCGACCTGACCCAGCAGCGCCATCGTGGCCTTGGGGCAGGGCGGCTGGGCGACGTAGTGGGGGACCGCGGCCCAGTACGACACCGCCGGGATGTCGAGCTTCACGCACGCGTCCTGGAGCACGCCGACGATGCCGGTCGGTCCCTCGTACGTCGACTGCTCGAGCTTGAGCCGGTCGACCAGGTCGGGCTCGGTGGCGGTGCCGGTGACCGGGATCGGCCGGGTGTGGGGGGTGTCGGCGAGGAGTGCGCCGAGGGTGACGACCAGCTGGCCACCGAGATCGTCGCACGCGGCCAGCACCTCGGCGGCGAACTGGCGCCACCGCATGTTGGGCTCGATGCCGCGGACCAGGATGACGTCCCGGTGGAGGTCGGGGGGCGAGGCGACGGCGATCTGGGTCGTCGGCCAGGTCAGCCGGCGGTGCCCGAGCTCGTCGGTGCCGACCAGGGGCCGGTTGACCTGGAAGTCGTAGAACTCCTCGGGGTCGACGGCCCCGACGATCCGTGCGTCCCAGACCCGCATCAGGTGGTCCACCGCCGCGGAGGCGGACTCGGCCGCGTCGTTCCAGCCCTCGAAGCCCGCGATGACGATGGGGTCCACGAGCGGGGCCGCGTCCTCGATCTCGATCACCCGTCCACCCTAGTCACCCGGGGGGTGCCGATCCCGGCGATTTCGCCCGCCGCCACGCCGGGTGCCACGATGCGAGTGGTGTCAGCATCCGGGAAGGGTGTCCACGTTCCGGACGCGCTGCCTAGGCTGGATGCCCACCTCGTCCCCGGAGGGGAACCCGAGAGGAGAGTCGTGTCCGCACCCGCGCAGCGCCCCGACGCGACCGAGCAGCTGACCGCCGCCCTCAGCGAGCGGATCCTCGTGATCGACGGCGCGATGGGCACCCTGATCCAGGGCCACCAGCTCGGTGAGGACGACTACCGCGGCGAGCCGTTCGCCGGTCACGACCACGACCTCAAGGGCGACTCCGACGTCCTCTCGTTGACCCAGCCCGACATCATCCGCGACATCCACCGCGAGTACCTCGCGGCCGGCGCCGACATCGTCTGTACCAACACCTTCACCGCCTCCAGCATCTCCCAGGCCGACTACGGCCTCCAGGACCACTGCTACGAGCTCAACCGGACCGCGGCGGCCCTGGCCCGCGCGGCCGCCGACGACGCGTCGACGCCCGAGTGGCCGCGGTACGTCGCGGGCTCGCTCGGTCCGACCAACAAGACCGCCTCGATCTCCCCGGACGTCAATGACCCGGGCGCCCGCAACACCGGCTTCGACGAGCTCGTGGCGTCGTACCTGGAGGAGGCCCGCGGCCTGGTCGACGGCGGCGCCGACCTGCTCCTCGTGGAGACGATCTTCGACACCCTCAACGCCAAGGCCGCGATCTTCGCGCTGGAGACCCTCTTCGAGGAGCAGGAGCGACGCTGGCCGGTCTGGATCTCGGGCACGATCACCGACGCCAGCGGCCGCACGCTCTCGGGCCAGACGACCGAGGCGTTCTGGAACAGCATCCGCCACGCCCGACCGCTCGTGGTCGGCCTCAACTGCGCGCTCGGAGCCGCCGACCTCCGTCCCTACGTCGCCGAGCTCGCCCGGATCGCCGACTGCTTCGTCTCCGCCCACCCGAACGCCGGGCTCCCGAACGAGTTCGGCGAGTACGACGAGACCCCGGACCAGATGGCCGCCGTGCTGGGGGAGTTCGCCACCGGCGGCTTGGTCAACCTCCTCGGTGGCTGCTGCGGGACGACGCCCGAGCACATCGCGGCGATCGCGACCGCGGCCAAGGGTGCCGACCCGCGTACCCCGGCCACGCCGGTCCGGGCGATGCGCCTCTCCGGCCTCGAGCCGTTCACGATCGACGCCGAGAGCCTGTTCGTGAACGTCGGCGAGCGCACCAACATCACCGGCTCGGCCCGCTTCCGCAACCTGATCAAGGACGGCGACTACGACACCGCCCTCTCGGTCGCCGCCCAGCAGGTCGACAACGGCGCCCAGGTCATCGACGTCAACATGGACGAAGGGATGATCGACGGTGTCGCCGCGATGGACCGCTTCCTCAAGCTGGTCGCCAGCGAGCCCGACATCTGCCGGGTGCCCGTGATGGTCGACTCCAGCAAGTGGGAGGTCATCGAGGCCGGCCTCAAGTGCCTCCAGGGCAAGCCGATCGTCAACTCCATCTCCATGAAGGAGGGCGAGGCGGCGTTCGTCGACCACGCCCGGCTCTGTCGCAAGTACGGCGCGGCCGTCGTCGTCATGGCCTTCGACGAGGACGGCCAGGCCGACGACCTCGAGCGTCGGCAGGCGATCTGCGCGCGGGCCTACCGGATCCTCACCGAGGAGGTCGGCTTCCCGGCCGAGGACATCATCTTCGACCCGAACGTGTTCGCGGTCGCGACCGGCATCGAGGAGCACGCGTCGTACGGCCTCGACTTCATCGAGGCGGCGCGCTGGATCAAGGAGAACCTGCCGGGCGCGCTGGTGTCCGGCGGCATCTCCAACGTCAGCTTCTCCTTCCGGGGCAACAACCCCGTCCGCGAGGCGATCCACGCCGTGTTCCTCTTCCACGCGATCGAAGCCGGGCTCGATCTCGGCATCGTGAACGCCGGCGCGCTGGTCGTCTACGACCAGGTCGATGCCGAGCTCCGCGACCGGATCGAGGACGTCGTCCTCAACCGGACCCCCGACGCCGCCGAGCGGCTGCTCGAGATCGCCGAGCGCTACAACCGGGCCTCCGCGGACGACGCCGGTGTCACCGAGGAGGAGTGGCGCGCGCTGCCGGTCTCCGAGCGGATCACGCACGCGCTGGTGAAGGGCATCGACGCCCACGTCGAGAGCGACACCGAGGAGCTGCGGGCCGAGATCGCCGAGCGGGGCGGCCGCCCGATCGAGGTGATCGAGGGACCGCTGATGGACGGCATGAACGTGGTCGGCGACCTCTTCGGCGCGGGCAAGATGTTCCTCCCGCAGGTCGTGAAGAGCGCCCGCGTCATGAAGAAGGCCGTGGCCTACCTGATCCCCTACATCGAGGAGGAGAAGGCCAAGGACCCGGCGCTGGCGCAGCAGAAGGACACCAACGGCACGATCGTCATGGCCACGGTCAAGGGTGACGTCCACGACATCGGCAAGAACATCGTCGGCGTGGTCCTCCAGTGCAACAACTACGAGGTCATCGACCTCGGCGTGATGGTCCCGGCCCAGAAGATCCTCGACGCCGCCCGCGAGCACGCGGCCGACGTGATCGGCCTGTCCGGCCTGATCACCCCCTCGCTGGACGAGATGGTGACGATGGCGGGGGAGATGCAGCGGCAGGGCTTCACCATCCCGCTGCTGGTCGGCGGCGCGACCACCTCGCGCGCCCACACCGCGGTCAAGGTCGACGGCAAGTACGACGGGCCCGTCGTCTGGGTCAAGGACGCCTCCCGCTCGGTCCCCACCGTGGCCGCGCTCCTGCACGAGACGCGTCGCGAGACGCTGATGGCCGACGTCCAGGCCGACTACGACAGCCTGCGCGCCCGGCACGCCGCCAAGCACGACCGGCCGCTGGTGACCCTCGACCAGGCCCGCGCCAACGCGACGCCGGTCGAGTGGGCGGGCTACCGGCCGCCGCGGCCGCACCTGCTGCTCCAGCAGGACCGGGACGTCTCGACGATCATCGGCAGCCGGGGCGAGACCCAGCACCTCCGCGTGTTCCGCAACTACGACCTGGCCGACCTGCGCCGGTTCATCGACTGGCAGCCGTTCTTCAACGCGTGGGAGATGAAGGGGTCCTTCCCCGACATCCTCAACAGCCCGACCACCGGACCCGAGGCGCGCAAGCTGTACGACGACGCGCAGGTGATGCTGGACCGGATGACGGCAGAGAAGTGGCTGACCGCGCACGGCACGATCGGACTGTTCCCGGCCAACAGCGTCGGGGACGACGTCGAGGTCTACCTCACCGAGCAGCGCGACGAGGCACACGCCGTGCTCGCGATGCTGCGGCAGCAGGGCCAGCACCGGGAGGGCGTGCCCAACCGCTCGCTCTCGGACTTCGTCGCGCCACGCTCGACCGGCATCCGCGACTACGTCGGCGCCTTCGCGGTGACGGCCGGCCACGGCACGGCCGAGCGGATCGCGGAGGCCAAGGAGCGGCTCGACGACTACGACGCGATCATGCTCGAGGCTCTCGCCGACCGGCTGGCCGAGGCGTTCGCGGAACGTCTGCACCAGCGGGTCCGCAAGGAGGTCTGGGGCTTCGCCCCGGACGAGCAGCTCGACAACGTCGGGCTGATCAAGGAGAAGTACCGCGGCATCCGGCCGGCTCCCGGCTACCCAGCCTGCCCCGACCACACCGAGAAGCTGAAGCTGTGGGAGCTGCTCGACGTCGAGCAGGCCACCGGCATGACGCTCACCGAGTCGATGGCCATGTGGCCCGGCGCCTCGGTCTCGGGCTGGTACTTCTCCCACCCCCAGTCGCAGTACTTCGTCGTCGGCCGGCTCGGTCGCGACCAGGTCGCCGACTACGCCGAGCGCAAGGGCTGGTCCCTGGCCGAGGCGGAGCGGTGGCTGTCGCCCAACCTCGGCTACGACCCGGAGGACTGACCGTGACCGACCCGCTCGCCGCGCCGGGGGCGTGGCCTGCTGCCGTGCTCTTCGACATGGACGGCACCCTCGTCGACACGGAGCCGTACTGGATCGAGACCGAGTTCGTGCTCGCGGAGCGGTACGGCGGCACGTGGTCGCAGGAGCACGCGCTCAACCTGGTGGGCTGCGACCTGCTGGACTCCGGCCGCTACATCCGCGAGCACATGGGCATCGATCTCGAGCCCGCCCAGATCGTCGAGGAGCTGCTCGACGGCGTGGTCGCGATGGTCGAGCGCGAGGTGCCGTGGCGACCCGGGGCCCGCGAGCTGCTCGCCGCGCTGGCGGCCGACGGTGTCCCGTGCGCCCTGGTGACGATGTCCTACCGGCGCTTCGTGGCACCCGTGCTCGCCGACCTGCCCGCGGGCACGTTCGACGTCGTCATCACCGGTGACGCGGTCAGCCACGGCAAGCCCCACCCGGAGCCCTACCTCAAGGCGGCCCGCGAGCTGCGGCTCGACCCGGCCGACTGCCTGGCGATCGAGGACTCCAACACCGGCACCCGGTCGGCCGTGGCCGCGGGCACCACGGTGCTGGTCGTCCCGGCCCATGTCCCGGTGCTCGAGGGCGAGCGACGAGTCCTGCGCGACACCCTGGCCGGGGTCACCGTCGACGACCTGCGTGGACTGCGGAGCGAGGCCGGGACGTGACCCCGTGAGGCTCCTCCGGCATCCGTCGCGCAGTTCCTGCTGCTGAGCAGCCTCACCATCCTGGCAGTGCTCTCGGTGACCGCCCGGCCCGCCCAGCGGCGGCCGAGGAGGAAGCCCTGGCCGAGGCACGTTCGCTCGACGCGCTCCGGTCGCTCCAGGCCGAGATCCACCCGCCCGACTCGCACGCGACCCGCAGGAGCGGCCGCGGGTCGAGAGCTTCGGAAGCGAGGACTCCGCTCGCTGGTGGCTGATGCCGGGGCGACCCTCGACGTGCGATCCTCGTCGGGCGGGGGCACCACGGTCCGGAGGGAGGTGTCCCTGCGATGAGAGAGGCCACGATCCGGGTCGTCCTCGCCGACGACCACGCCCTGATCCGGACCGGGCTCGAGCTGCTGCTGGGCGGCACCGAGGACATCGAGGTGGTGGCGACCGCCGCCGACGGCGCCGCGGCGATCGAGATGGCGCGGCTCCACCGCCCCGACGTCGTCCTGATGGACCTGCAGATGCCCGAGGTCGACGGCGTGACCGCGACCCGGACGATCGTGGCCGAGCAGCTCGGCGTCGACGTGCTCGTGCTGACCTCCTTCTCCGACGGTGAGCGGATCCTCGCCGCGCTCGATGCCGGCGCGGTCGGCTACCTGCTCAAGGATGCCGACCCCGAGGACGTGCTCCAGGGCATCCGGGCGGTCCGACGCGGGGAGTCGCCGATCCACCCGAAGGCCGCCCGCCAGCTGCTGGGGGCGCGCGGCGGGTCGGCTCGCGTCGAGCTGACCAGTCGCGAGCAGGAGGTGCTGCGGCGGGTCCGCGAGGGGCTGGCGAACAAGGAGATCGCGCGGCAGCTGAACCTCAGCGAGCGCACCGTCAAGGCCCACCTGGCGTCGGCGTACGCGCGGATCGGCGTCGCGACCCGTGCCGAGGCGGCCGTGTGGGCCACGCGGCACGGGCTGTGAACCCGGCGGCTGCTAGTCGACGTCCTCGGCGGTGAGCTCGCCGGGATCGGCCGGTGCGGCTTCCGGCAGCGGTGGGGGAGTGCCGCCCCACTCGGGGCAGATCGACCGGTGGGCACACCAGTCGCACAGGCGTGAGCGGCGGGGGCGCCAGTCCCCGGTCTCGGTGGCGAGCACGATCGCCGTCCAGATCGCCTCGACCTTGCGCTCGGTGGCGAGCAGGTCCTGCTCGTCGGGGGCGTAGCGCACCAGCTCGCCGCTGCCGAGGTAGACCAGCTGGAGCATGGTCGGCACCACGCCGCGGGTGCGCCAGAGGACCAGCGCGTAGAACTTCATCTGGAACAGCGCCTTGGCCTCCCAGCCGGCCGCGGGCGCCTTGCCGCTCTTGTAGTCCACGACGCGCAGCGCCCCGTCGGGCGCGACGTCGAGCCGGTCGACGAAGCCGCGCAGGAGCAACTTGCTGTCGAGCACGGTCTCGACGTAGAGCTCGCGCTCGGCGGGCTCGAGCCGCCGGGGGTCCTCGAGCTGGAAGTACCGGTCCAGGACGGTGCGGCAGGACGTCATCCAGTCGGCGACCTCGGGGCCCCTCCGGCCCGAACATCTCCGCCAGCCCGGGCTCGACCTCGAGCAGGTGCTCCCACGTCGGGGCCAGCAGGTCGCGTGCGCGCTCGGGGGTGCGGTCGGCGGCCGGCAGGTCGAAGAGGTCCTCCAGGACCTTGTGGACCAGCGTGCCGCGCGCAGCGTCGGGGCTGGGCGGCTCCGGCAACCGGTCGATCGTGCGGAAACGGTAGAGCAGCGGGCAGGTCAGGAAGTCGCCGGCCCGGCTCGGGGAGAGCGCGCCGACCACGTCCACACCGTCGACCGGGGTCGACAGCGGGATCGCCGGCGACTCGGGTCCGCTCATGGGCGTCACCCTAGGCCGCCGTACCGACACCGGCGATCAGGCGAGCGGCGGGGTGCTCGGATACCCTCGGCCCGTGCCCGATCCAGACCCTGCCGACCCCGGCGCCGACGCGCCGCCGGGGACGATCCGGATCGGGTCCGTGGCGGGCACCGACGTCCTGGTGACCTCCTCCTGGTTCCTCGTCGCGGGCCTGATCGCCGTGGTCATGGCCCCGCGCGTCGAGCTGGCCGTCCCCGGCCTCGGCCCGTGGAAGTACGTCGCCGGCGTGGTGTTCGCGGTGATCCTCTACTTCTCCGTGCTGCTGCACGAGGCGTCCCACGCGCTGATGGCCAAGCACTTCGGGTTCTCGGTCAGCTCGATCACGCTCCATTTCCTCGGGGGCATGACCGCGATCGAGGGCGAGGCGCGGCGACCCCGCGAGGAGTTCCTCATCGCCGTGGTCGGCCCCCTCACCTCGCTGGCCGTCGGCGTGGTCGGTGTCGGTCTCTGGTTCGTCGCGCCGGACGGGCTGCTGCTGCTGGCGGTCGAGGGGCTCGCCGTTGCCAACCTGCTGGTCGGCGTCCTCAACCTGGTGCCGGGCCTGCCGCTCGACGGCGGCCGCGTGCTCCGGGCCGGGGATCTGGCGACTCACCGGCAGCATGCACACCGGGCACGATCGTGGCCGGCTGGGGCGGCCGGCTCACCGCGGTGGCCGCGGTCGCGTACCCGCTGCTGATGGAGCCGCTCTTCGACGTGGAGCCCGACGTCCTCGACTTCGCCCTCGCCTTCGTGATCGCCCTCTTCCTGTGGTCCGGCGCCACCGCGGCGATGTCCTCGGCACGGATGCGGCGCAAGCTGCCGTCGCTGGTCGCCCGCGACCTCGCGCGCCGTACCATCACCGTCCCCGACGACCTGCCGCTGGCCGAGGCGGTCCGCCGCGCCCAGGCGGCGCAGGCGGGCAGCATCGTCACCGTGACCAGCGCCGGGCGCCCGGTGGGCGTCGTCAACGAGGCGGCCGTGCTCGCCACCCCGGCGGACCGCCGGCCGTGGGTCGCGGTCTCGTCCGTGAGCCGCACCCTCGAGGCCGGGCTCAGCCTGCCCGCGACCCTCGTGGGGGAGGACCTCATCATGGCCATCAGCAACCTGCCGGCGCCCGAGTACCTCCTGGTCGAGGAGGACGGCGGCATCTACGGCGTCCTCACCACCGCCGACGTCGACCGCGCCTTCCGGGAGGTGGGCCAGAGTGGCTGACGTGCCCGCCGAGGCATGGTCCGGCGTCCACCGCGGCCCGCTGCGCGCCGGTGAGTGGGTGCGCCTGGTCGACGCCAAGGGTCGGCGCCACAACATCTGCCTCGAGCCCGGCAAGCGGTTCTTCTCCAACCGGGGCCACCTCGAGCACGACGAGCTGATCGGCCGCGAGGAGGGCTTCAGCGTCGCGTCGTCGGTCGGTGGCAGCTACCTGGTGTTCCGTCCGCTGCTGTCGGAGTTCGTGGTCTCGATGCCGCGCGGCGCCGCCGTGGTCTACCCCAAGGACGCCGCCCAGATCGTCGCGATGGCCGACATCTTCCCGGGCGCCGACGTGGTCGAGGCCGGCGTCGGCTCCGGCGCGCTCACCTGCTCGCTGCTGCGGGCGGTCGGTCCGCACGGCCGGGTCTCGTCGTACGAGCGCCGCGAGGAGTTCGCCGACGTGGCCCGCCGCAACGTCACGCAGTTCTTCGACGGCGACCACCCCGCCTGGCAGCTCACCCTCGGCGACCTCGCCGAGGAGCTGCCGCGCTCCGGCGACCAGGTGGACCGGGTGATCCTGGACATGCTCGCCCCGTGGGACTGCGTCGAGGCGGTGGCCGGTGCGCTGCGCCCCGGAGGCATCGTGTGCGGGTACGTCGCCACCACCACCCAGCTCTCGCGCTTCGTGGAGACGCTGCGGGCGCACGGCAGCTTCACCGAGCCGGCCGTCTGGGAGTCGCTGGTGCGGGACTGGCACGTCGAGGGCCTCGCGGTGCGACCCGGCCACAAGATGATCGGCCACACCGCGTTCCTGGTCACCTCGCGTCGGATGGCACCGGGGGAGACGGCGCCGGCGAAGAAGCGACGTCCCGCCCCGGGCGCCTACGGTCCCGACTACTCCGGACCCCGCCCCGCCGACCTCCCTCCGCAGCCGGTGGACGAGGAACCCGAGTCCTGATTTCGCGGTCCCGACAGGTGGTGTCTGCCCCTCCCCACGCCCTTCCCGCGGGTAGGGTCGCCAGCGGGAGGTGACGCCGATGTCGTCCACCGAAGGTCAGCCCGCCGGCGAGCGCAACCGCACGCCCGAGGAGCTCATGAGCCAGGTGCGCTTCCTCGAGGCGGAGGTCACCGATCTCCGCCACCGACTGAGCGACGCGCCCGGACACTCCCGCTCGCTCGAGCTGCGACTCTCCGACACCCAGCGCTCCCTGTCCGCCGTCACGGCGCAGAACGACCGCCTCGCCCAGACGCTGCGCGAGGCGCGCGACCAGATCACCAAGCTCAAGGAGGAGGTCGACCGGCTGGCGCAGCCGCCGGCAGGCTTCGGCACCTTCCTGACCCGCAACGACGACGACTCCGTCGATGTCTTCACCGGCGGCCGCAAGCTCCGCGTCAGCGTGAGCCCGAACGTCGACCTCTCGACGCTGGTGCGTGGCCAGGAGGTCATGCTCAACGAGGCCCTCAACGTCGTGGCCGCCCTCGACTTCGAGCAGGTCGGCGAGGTCGTGATGTTCAAGGAGGTGCTCGCCGACGGCGACCGCGTCCTGGTCATCGCCAACGCCGACGAGGAGCGCGTCGTACGCCTGGCGGAGCCGCTGCGCGGGGAGACCCTCCGGGCCGGCGACTCGCTGCTGCTCGACAGCCGGGCCGGCTACGTCTACGAGCGGGTGCCGAAGTCCGAGGTCGAGGAGCTGGTCCTCGAGGAGGTCCCCGACATCGGCTACGAGTCGATCGGCGGGCTCGCCGGCCAGATCGAGGCGATCCAGGACGCCGTCGAGCTGCCCTACCTGCACCCCGACCTCTTCAAGGAGCACCAGCTCAAGCCGCCCAAGGGCGTGCTGCTCTACGGCCCCCCGGGCTGCGGCAAGACCCTCATCGCCAAGGCGGTCGCGAACTCGCTGGCCAAGAAGGTCGCGGCGAAGACCGGCCAGGAGGGGAAGTCCTACTTCCTCAACATCAAGGGGCCCGAGCTCCTCAACAAGTACGTCGGCGAGACCGAGCGGCACATCCGGCTGGTGTTCCAGCGGGCGCGGGAGAAGGCGAGCTACGGCACGCCGGTCATCGTGTTCTTCGACGAGATGGACTCGCTGTTCCGCACCCGCGGCTCGGGTGTGTCCTCCGACGTCGAGAACACCATCGTCCCGCAGCTGCTGAGCGAGATCGACGGCGTCGAGGCCCTGGAGAACGTGCTGGTCATCGGCGCCTCCAACCGGCCCGACATGATCGACCCCGCGATCCTGCGCCCGGGACGGCTCGACGTGAAGATCAAGATCGAGCGTCCCGACGCCGAGTCGGCGCGCGACATCTTCAGCAAGTACCTCACCGCCGACCTGCCGCTGCACCCCGACGACCTCGGCGAGTTCGCGGGCGACGCCGGCGCCACCGTGGCCGGGATCATCCAGCGCACGGTCGAGCGGATCTACACCGAGTCCGAGGACAACCAGTTCCTCGAGGTCACCTACGCCAACGGTGACAAGGAGGTCCTCTACTTCAAGGACTTCAACTCCGGCGCCATGATCCAGAACATCGTCGACCGCGCGAAGAAGATGGCCATCAAGGACTTCCTCGACCACGACCAGCGCGGCATCAGCGTCGGACACCTGATGCAGGCCTGCGTCGACGAGTTCAAGGAGAACGAGGACCTCCCCAACACCACCAACCCCGACGACTGGGCCCAGATCGCCGGCAAGAAGGGCGAGCGGATCGTGTTCATCCGCACGCTGATCACCGGCAAGCAGGGCACCGAGCCGGGCCGGTCGATCGACACCGTGTCCAGCACGGGTCAGTACCTCTGAGGACGCGCATGGCCGAGGACGACCAGCTCGAGCGGACCGAGATCGAGGCGGTGCTGGCGACCCGGCGCGAGCTGGGGTCGTCCTACGACGCCGCCCTCGTGGACTCCTTCGCCGACCGGATCGAGGCGGCCGTCGCCGCCCGGATCGCCGGCGAGGTGCGCGTGCGGGATCGGGCGGAGGGGGCCCGGGCCGACGCCGGACCGCGTCAGCTCGCGCTCGGCATCGTCTCCGCGGTCGCGGGCATTCCCGTGACGGCGATCTGCCTGGCCGTCGAGGGCGGCCCGACCGGCCTGGTGGCGACCATGGTGGGCTGGGGTGGCCTCGTGGGCATCAACGTCGCGCACGCACTTCAGGCCCGCGGCCGCGCCGACAGCAGGTAGCCGTAGGACCACGGCCGGCTGATCCCCGGTCCCTCGAGGTAGGACGTCTCGAGGTGGGTCATCTCGAAGCCCGCGCCGGTCACCAGGGCCTCGATGTCACGCGTCAGGTGGCAGCCGCCGGCGAGCCGCCGCTGGACCGGCTCCAACCGGTGCTGCCAGCGGGCCACGCCGGCGTCGGGGGAGAGGCCGTGCTCCAGGACGCAGAGCACGCCCTCGGGGCGGACCACACGTCGTACCTCCGCGAGCGCGAGCGCCGGGTCGGGGACGGTGCAGAGGGTGAACGTCAGCAGCACGGCGTCGTACGACGCATCCGGCTCGTCGAGCCGTTGGCCGTCCAGCCCCCTCCGCTCGATCGGGCGGTCGGTCCGGGCCCGCCGGCGCTCCGACAGCGACCAGCCCACGTCGGAGGGCTCGACGGCCGCGACCGACTCCACGGCCCGCGGGTACCACCGGATGTTGAGCCCGCTGCCGAACCCGATCTCGAGCACCCGCCCGTGCAGCGGGGCGCACGCCTGCTCCCGGAGCTCACCGATCTCGTGGCCGCTCAGCATCCGGTCGGCCATGCGGGGGACGACACGGTCGCTCCAGACACCCATACGGGTGAGACTAGGCCAACCCGTGCCACCGCTAGGGTTGCTGCATGCTCAAGGTCCTGCTCGTCATCGCGGTCATCGTCGTCGTCCTCCTCTTCGTGGTCCCCCGGCTCCGCAAGCGCTGAGCCGAGCCCCACCCCAGGGAGGCACCACCCGTTCGGGCCCGCCCGAACGGGCTATGGACCGGCCTCCGAGCCTGCCGGGACATTGAGGGGCGTGGCTCGGGGTCACGGGATCCCGGCACGACCGGAGGGATGTCCCATGACCAGCAAGACCACTCGATTCGCCGCCGCCCTGGCCAGCGGTGCGCTCCTCGTCGTCGGCGCGAACACGCTGACGTCCACGTCCGAGGCCGCTCCCGGCGGATCAGACGTCGCCGTCACGGACGTCTCTGCGCGGGCTGGCGGCGCCACGACATTCCGCGTCCGGCCCTTCGGGGGAGCGCTCCTCGACGGGGTCTCGGAGTACTACACGACCAAGGTCCCGTCGTCGGGCAACTACAACGTGACCATGCGCGGCTTCATCAACTCCGACGAGGCCGCCACGACCCACAGCATGCAGTGCCTCGTCGGGGACAAGCAGAAGCTGCTGGACAACGACTTCAGCGGCTACCAGCTGATCGTCTCCAATGACAAGGAGACGTTCTGGGACTACGGGATGAACGAGTCGATCGACGTCGACCTGAACAAGAACCGGCCGATCCTCCTCGCCTGTGGAAGCTTCGGCGGTGACGTCGACGTCCTCAAGCCGATCACGGTCACCTTCAAGCGCAACGGTGACACCAAGAACCTCGACTACAGGGTGTTCAACCCGGACTTCGGCTTCGGCAGGCTCGGCGGTCCCCTCGGCTGACCCGCTCATAGGACTGGGGCTGCGGTGCGCCGCAACCCCAGTCCGGCATGGCCCGGACGGGCTAGTCCGTCCGGGCCATGGCGGGCTGCCCGTGCGGCCCGCGACATTGGCTCCGTGGCCCGGGGTCACGGGACCCCGGGCAATCACGGAGGGAAGTCCCATGACCACTCGCACCACTCGCCTCGTCGCCGCGCTCGCCAGCGGCGCACTCCTCGTCGTCGGCGCCAACACGCTGACCTCGTCGTCGCAGGCCGCGCCCGGCGCGGAGGCTCCCGCGGCGTCCGTCACCAGCGACCGCGCCGGCAGCGGCGCCACGCTCCGCGTGCGCCCGGGGTTCGGCGGCACCATCAACGCCGACACCCCGGAGTACTTCACCGTCAAGCTGCCCAAGTCCGGCAACTACAACGTGACGATGCGCGGCTTCATGAACTACACGACCTCGCCGATCTCCACGCAGTGCCTCGTCGTGGACAAGCAGAAGATCCTGGCCAACAACGTGTCCGGCTTCTACCTCGTCAGCTTCAGTGACTCCGACGCCCAGTACGACTTCGGGCTGAACGAGTCGATCGACGTCGACCTGAAGGCCAGCCGCCCGCTGCTGGTCGGCTGCGCGTCCGACGAGGACGTCAGCATCATCAAGCCGATCACGATCACGTTCAAGCGCAACGGCGCGTTCACCAACCTCAACGCCAAGCCGTACACGATCCCGGTCGGCTTCAAGCTCCAGCGTCCGCTGGGCTGACCAACCGTCGTCCCGCCGCGGCCGGTCCGACGTCGGACCGGCCGCGTAGGCTCGTGGCATGAGCGTCCGCCGGGTGATGGGCACCGAGGTCGAGTACGGCATCTCGGTGCCCGGCCAGCCGCTGGCCAACCCGATGGTCGCCTCCTCCCAGGTGGTCAACGCCTACGCCTCGGCCACCGCCAAGGCCCGGCGGGCGCGCTGGGACTTCGAGGAGGAGTCGCCGCTGCGCGACGCCCGTGGCTTCGACATGTCCCGCCAGGTCGCCGACCCGACCCAGCTGACCGACGAGGACCTCGGCCTCGCCAACGTCATCCTCACCAACGGCGCCCGGCTCTACGTCGACCACGCGCACCCGGAGTACTCCACCCCCGAGGTCACCTCGCCGCTCGCGATCGTCCTGTGGGACAAGGCGGGGGAGCTGGTGATGCTCGACGCCGCCCGCCGGGCCAGCCAGCTGCCGGGTGGTGGGCCGATCAACCTGTACAAGAACAACACCGACAACAAGGGCGTCTCCTACGGCGCCCACGAGAACTACCTGATGCGGCGGCGTACTCCCTTCGGCGACATCGTCAAGCACCTCACCCCGTTCTTCGTCTCCCGGCAGGTGGTGTGCGGGGCCGGCCGGGTCGGCATCGGCCAGGACGGTCGTGAGCACGGCTTCCAGATCGCGCAACGCTCGGACTTCTTCGAGGTCGAGGTGGGCCTCGAGACCACCCTGAAACGCCCGATCATCAACACCCGCGACGAGCCCCACGCCGACCCCGAGAAGTATCGCCGGCTGCACGTGATCCTCGGCGACGCCAACCTGGCCGAGGTGTCGACGTACCTCAAGGTCGGGACGACGGCCCTGGTGCTCGCGATGATCGAGGACCGGTTCATCGACCGCGAGCTCACCGTCGAGGGGTCGGTCAAGGCGCTGCGCGCGGTGTCCCACGACCCGACCCTCAAGCACCTGATCACCCTCACCGACGGCCGCACCCTCACCGCCGTCCAGCTCCAGCTGGAGTACCTCGACCTCGCGAAGAAGTTCGTCGAGGACCGCTACGGCGCCGACGCCGACGCCCAGACCGTCGACGTGCTGGCCCGCTGGGAGTCCGTCCTCGACCGGCTCGAGCGCGACCCGATGCTGTGTGCCAGGGAGCTCGACTGGGTCGCGAAGCTCGAGCTGCTCGAGCACTACCGCGATCGCGACGGCCTGGCATGGGACGACGCCAAGCTCCAGCTGATCGACTACCAGTACTCCGACATCCGGCCCGAGAAGGGGCTCTACCACCGCCTGGTGGGGCTGGGCCGGATCGAGCGGCTGCTCGAGGACGCCGCCGTCGAGGCCGCCATGCACGACCCGCCCACCGACACCCGCGCCTACTTCCGCGGCCGCTGCCTGGAGAAGTACGCCGACGACGTCGCCGCCGCCTCCTGGGACTCCGTCATCTTCGACCTCCCCGGCCGCGAGTCCCTCCAGCGGATCCCCACCATCGACCCCCTCCGCGGCACCCGGGCCAGCGTCGGCGACCTGATCGACCGCTGCGCCACCGCCGACGACCTCTTCCGCGCCCTCACCCGCTGACCCAACCCCGGGCTCCCGTTCTCGGAAGGCCGCGCGTGGGGTTGCCGTTCGGTCACCAACGACAACCCCGTCGGCGTGTCGCTGCCGTTGGTGACCAAACGGCGTCGCTGACCCCGCGCAGATGGACCCGGCGCTAGGGTCGAGGCATGGCACAGGAGCAGAAGCAGCCGCGGAAGTCCTCGGAGGCCGAGGAGGCCCCCGAGGCGACCATCGAGTCCGACGTCACCGAGCGCAAGGAAGCGCTCGACGACGACGTCGACGCGATCCTCGACGAGATCGACGAGGTGCTCGAGAGCAACGCCGAGGACTTCGTGAAGTCGTTCATCCAGAAGGGCGGCCAGTGACCGACCCGCGACTCCCTGCGTCCTTCCTGCGTCCAGGTACCTCGTCGTTCAGCGAGTTCCTCGCGGACGCCAACCCGGATCTCCTGCCCGGTCGCCGCGCGGTACCCCAAGGGCACGCGGGCGACCTCGCCCCCCACGCCACCACCATCGTCGCGGCGACGTTCCAGGGCGGCGTCGTGATGGCGGGGGACCGTCGGGCGACGATGGGCACGGTCATCGCCCAGCGCGACATCGAGAAGGTCTTCCCCGCCGACGAGTACTCCTGCGTCGGCATCGCCGGCACCGCGGGCCTCGCGGTCGAGATGGTCCGGCTGTTCCAGGTCGAGCTCGAGCACTACGAGAAGATCGAGGGCACGACGCTCTCGATGGATGGCAAGGCCAATCGGCTCGCCGCCCTGATCCGCGGCAACCTCGGCATGGCGATGCAGGGCCTGGCCGTCGTCCCTCTCTTCGCGGGTTACGACCTGACCACCGACCAGGGCCGGATCTTCAGCTACGACGTCACCGGCGGCCGCTACGAGGAGACCGCCTTCCACTCGGTAGGGTCCGGCTCCCTCTTCGCGCGGGGGTCGCTCAAGAAGCTCTACCGCGGCGACCTCAGCCAGGAGGACGCGGTGACGGTCGTGGTGCAGGCGTTGTACGACGCCGCCGACGACGACTCCGCGACCGGCGGTCCTGACCTGACCCGCCGGATCTTCCCGGTCGTCCACGTGGTGACGGCCGAGGGTGGTGGACGGATCGAGGACTCCCGGGTCGCCGACATCGCCGACCGGATGCTCGCCGGGCGGATGCTGCGTCCCGACGGTCCTGCGACCGCGACCTTGGCCGGAGGTGAGGCGTCATGAGCATGCCGTTCTACGTCTCGCCCGAGCAGGTCATGAAGGACCGTGCCGACTTCGCACGCAAGGGCATCGCCCGGGGCAGGTCCGTGGTCGCCGTCCAGTACGCCGACGGCATCCTCTTCACCTCCGAGAACCCCTCGCAGGCCCTGCACAAGGTCTCCGAGATCTACGACCGGATCGCCTTCGCCGCGGTCGGCCGCTACAACGAGTTCGAGAACCTACGCATCGCCGGCGTCCGTCTCGCCGACATGCGCGGCTACGCCTACGACCGCCGCGACGTCACCGGTCGCGGCTTGGCCAACGCCTACGCACAGACCCTGGGGACGATCTTCTCCTCCGGTGGGGAGAAGCCCTACGAGGTGGAGCTCTTCGTGGCGGAGGTCGCTGACGACCCGGCCGACGACCAGATCTATCGGCTCACCTACGACGGCCAGGTCGCCGACGTCCACGGGTACGCCGTGATGGGCGGCGCCGTCGACACCGTCGCCGGCTACCTCGAGTCCCGGTACGAGGAGGGGCTGACGTTCGACGCAGCACTCCGCCTCGCGGTCGGCGCCCTCGGCCACTCCGACACCAGCGACCGGGTCATCGCCGACACGGCCCTGGAGGTCGCGGTGCTCGACCGCACCCGGACCAAGCCGCGCAAGTTCCGCCGGGTCCGCCCCTCCGACCTCGCGCGGATCCTGGGTGATCGCGGTCCCGCCACGCCCGACCCGGACCCGGGCGGCGCCTCCACCAACCCGGCCATCGACGACCCGACCGACCCCACCGACCAGGTCAGCGGGGGAGTGCCGCCGCTGGAGAACCCCCTCACCGGCGAACCCTCGGCCGCGCCGCCGCCGAGCGACCCCGTCGCCCCCACTGACCCGCCCACGGCACCCCCCGTCGCCCCCGACGACCCCATCGCCTGAGGTTGTCACCCTGCGGGCATGCCGATTGGTCCCCAACGACAGTGATCGCCTCTGATTTCTGCCGTTGGTGACCAAACGACGACCGTCGTTGTCCACAGATTGCCCTGACGTGCCCGCAAGTCGCCGGTAGCGAACCATGCTCATGGCATGGATCTCAGAGACGGGCCGGTGCGCGGCCACATCCGCACCGCCGGGTTCCTGCGCGTGTCCCACGGACTGTTCCGCCCTGACGGCGGGATCCAGGATCTGGAGTCCACCGAGCAGTTCCGGCTGGACCTCGCGGCGTGGCTGCTGGTGTTGCCGCCGGGCGCGGCGTTCACGCACGTGACCGGTGGCCGGCTGCTGGGGTGGCAGCTGCCGAAACTGCCGGAGCAGGTGCCCGTGTTCGCCGCCGTCGCCGAGGCTGACAACCGCCCACGGCGTCCCGGCCTGCTGTGCTCGCGCCTCGTTCACCCGCGGGAGACCGGTCACGCTCATGGCCTCCCCGTCGACCCGGCCCACGAGATCCTGCTGCGGGCGGCTCGAGATCTGGGGTTGCTCGACCTCGTCATCATGATCGACTCCGCACGGCGGCTACGACACGTGGACAGCGATGCGATGGAGCGGCTGCTGCAGTCACGCCGGCCCGGTGTCCGCATCCTGCGGCAGGCATGGAGGATGTCGACGGCCAAGGCGGCTTCGGCGGGCGAGACGCTGCTCCGGATGTTCGACCGCGCCATCGAGGTCGACGTCGAACCGCAGGCGAGGCTCCATGACGAGGCGGGAAACCTCGTGGGCGTCGTCGACCTGGCGGTGGTCGGCACCGATCTGGTCCACGAGTACGACGGCGCACACCACCGGCGCTCCCGACAGCACCGGGTGGACCTGCGCCGGGATCGCGGACTCAGCGGTGCGTCGTACCGCCGGCGTGGCTACACACTGGACGACCTCCTGAACCACTCAGCCGTCGTGATGCACGAGGTCGACCGGGACTTGGGGAGGGCGCACGACGGACGACGCCTGGAACGCTGGAGGCGGCTGGTCGCGGGCTCGCTGTACGACGAGGTCGTCCGACGACGCGTCATGAACCGGTGGCAGCGGGCCATGGGGGTCACCGAATGGGCATGAACTGCATGAGATCAGGCCCAGTTCCTGCCGTTGGGGACCAATCGGCGAAGACCCCGCCCGATCCGGCGCCGAACGTCCACCCCGGATCAGGCGCCTGCACCTAGGCTGGGGGTGTGGACCGGCGGATCTTCGGCATCGAGAACGAGTACGGCGTCACGTGCACGTTCCGCGGCCAGCGCCGACTCAGTCCGGACGAGGTGGCGCGCTACCTGTTCCGCAAGGTCGTGAGCTGGGGACGTAGCAGCAACGTCTTCCTCCGCAACGGCGCCCGGCTGTACCTCGACGTCGGCAGCCACCCGGAGTACGCGACCCCGGAGTGCGACGACATCGCCGAGCTGGTGGCGCACGACAAGGCAGGGGAGCGGGTCCTCGAGGGGTTGCTGCTCGACGCCGAGCAGCGGCTGCACGACGAGGGCATCGCCGGCGAGATCTACCTCTTCAAGAACAACACCGACTCCGCCGGGAACTCCTACGGCTGCCACGAGAACTACCTGGTGAGCCGATCCGGCGAGTTCAGCCGGCTGGCCGACGTCCTCATCCCGTTCCTGGTGACCCGGCAGATGATCGTCGGCGCTGGCAAGGTGACCCAGACGCCGCGGGGCGCGAGCTACAGCGTGTCCCAGCGTGCCGAGCACATCTGGGAGGGCGTCAGCAGCGCCACCACCCGCAGCCGCCCGATCATCAACACCCGCGACGAGCCGCACGCGGACGCCGAGCGGTACCGCCGGCTCCACGTGATCGTGGGCGACTCGAACATGAGCGAGACGACCACGTTGCTGAAGGTGGCCAGCTGCGACCTCGTGCTGCGGATGATCGAGGAGGGCGTGGTGATGCGCGACCTCACGATGGAGAACCCGATCCGCGCCATCCGGGAGATCTCCCACGACGTCACCGGACGCCGCAAGATCCGGCTCGCCAATGGCCGCGAGGCGAGCGCGCTCGACATCCAGCACGAGTACTTCAGCAAGGCGCGCGACTTCGTCGATCGCCGCGAGCTCCGTACGCCGGTGATCGACCAGGCGCTCGACCTGTGGGAGCGCACCCTGAAGGCGGTGGAGTCCGACGACCTCGGGTTGGTCGACCGCGAGATCGACTGGATCATCAAATGGAAGCTGATCGAGCGCTACCGGGCCAAGAACGGCTTGCCGCTGGGCCACCCGCGGATCGCACAGCTCGACCTCGCCTACCACGACATCCACCGGGGTCGGGGCCTCTACTACCTGCTGGAGAAGCGCGGCGCGGTCACCCGCGTCACGTCCGACCTGAAGATCTTCGAGGCCAAGTCGGTGCCGCCGCAGACCACCCGGGCGCGGCTGCGCGGCGAGTTCATCCGCAAGGCGCAGGAGCGGCGGCGCGACTTCACCGTCGACTGGGTCCACCTCAAGCTCAACGACCAGGCGCAGCGCACGGTGCTGTGCAAGGACCCCTTCCGGGCGTACGACGAACGGGTGCAGCGGCTCATCGACGGCATGTGAGCGTCGCCTATTTCTGCCGTTGGTGACCAAACGGCAACCACCACGGCAACCACCACGGCAACCACCCCGGTCACCACCCGGGGACCTCTCAGGTTCCTCTTCAGGACGCCGGATAGTGTGAGCGGCTGTTGCTGACCGTCAGACGAAGGTGTGCTCGTGATCCGTCGTGTCCTGTCCCTCCTGCTCACCCTGCTCCTGGGAGCCGCGCTCGTCGCCTGTGGTGACGAGGGGGGTGGTGTGGAGGAGCCGTCGGGCGGCGCCGGCCTCGACTCCGTCGAGATCAGCGGTGAGACCGGCTCGGAGCCGAAGGTCACGTGGGACGGGGAGATGAAGGCCGACGGCATCGAGACCGAGGTCATCTCCGAGGGCGACGGCGACGAGGTCGGGAGCGGTGACTCCGTGTTCGCCCACATCTGGATCGGCAACGGCTTCGAGCAGAAGAAGGCGTACAGCACCTACGACGCCACCGAGCCGCAGCTGCTGACCGTCGACGAGAAGAACCTCAGCCCGCTGTTCCTCGAGGGTCTCGAGGGCCAGACGATCGGATCGCGGGTGGCGATCGCGGCGTCCGCCGAGGAGGCGTTCGGCGAGGCCGGCAACCCGCAGCTCGGGATCGGCAACAAGGACACGGTGCTGACCGTGATCGACATCATCAGCGGCATCGAGGACGGCGCCGACGGTGAGGAGCAGAAGGCTCCGGCCTGGGTGCCCGAGCTCCAGGGCGACGACGAGGCCCCGACCGGCTTCGACTTCGCCGGCACCCCGGAGCCGACCGACGCGCTGCAGAGCGCCGTCATCGTCCAGGGCGAGGGCGACGTCGTGGAGTCCGGCCAGACCATGGCCGTGAACTACCTCGGCCAGGTGTACGACGGGAAGAAGCCGTTCGACGAGAGCTTCTCGACCCAGCCGGCGTCGTTCGGGATCGGCGTCGGGCAGGTCGTGAAGGGCTGGGACGAGGCGCTGGTCGGCCAGACCGTCGGCAGCCGCGTCGTGCTCGCCATCCCGCCGGAGCTCGGCTACGGCAAGGGCGGCAACGAGCAGGCCGGCATCACCGGTACCGACACGCTCTACTTCGTCGTGGACATCCTCGGCGCGGCCTGAGCCGCGGTCCGCACCCTCGCCCGGTAGCGTCGTCGCCATGGCGGCGGACAAGAGCGAGCGACTGCTCAACCTGCTCATCATGCTGCTCATGCAGCGGCGGTTCATCGCCAAGGAGAGCGTGCGCGACATCCTCTACCCGGGATCCACCGACGAGGCCTTCGAGCGGATGTTCGAGCGCGACAAGGACGACCTCCGGTCGCTCGGCGTCCCGATCGAGGTGGGGCAGCTCGATGCCTACTTCGACGACGAGCCGGGCTACCGGATCCGCTCCGACGAGCTCCAGCTGCCGCAGGTCGAGCTGACCGCCGAGGAGGCCCAGGTCGTCGGGCTCGCCACCAAGGTGTGGGAGCACGCGCGCTTGGCCGAGGCCACCAGCGGCGCGGTCCGCAAGCTGACGGCGGCCGGGGTCCCGGTCGATGTCGGCGCGCTCGACCTGGTCGAGCCGCGGCTCGGGGCCGACGAGCCCACGTTCGACGTGTTCTGGGAGGCCGCGCGCGACCGCCGGGTGGTGGAGTTCGACTACCAGCGCCCGGGTGCCGAGGTGACGACCCGTCTGCTCGAGCCCTGGGGCGTCGTGCGCTACTCCGGACGGTGGTACGCCGTGGGCTTCGACCGTGACCGCGACGACGAGCGGATCTTCCGGCTCTCCCGGGTCCAGGGCGACGCCCGCGCGGTCGGGAAGTCGGCCGCCTTCACCGTCCCCGACGGCGTCGACATCCGGGAGATCGCCCGCCGGCTCGCCCCGACGCCTCCGGCCGAGCCCGCCACGTTGCTGTCCCGCCCGGGCACCGGCCACCGGCTCCGGCGCAGCGCCGACCGGATCGAGCGCGGCGTGCCCGGCCCCGACGGCACCACCGACTGGGACCGGCTGGTGCTGGCCCGCGGAGGCGGCGACCTGGCCTCCGACGTGCTGGCCCACGGCCCCGACGTCTACGTCGAGGCGCCCGAGGCGCTCCGCGCCCAGGTCGTACGACGCCTGGCCGCCCTGGTCGACGGGGCGGCGTCGTGAGCGGGGGAGCGCGCGACCAGGTCGCCCGGCTGCTGACGCTGGTGCCGATCCTGCACAGCCGCGGGCAGATGCGGGTCGACGAGGCCGCGGCCGTGCTCGGCGTCCCGCCGGAGCAGGTCGTCCGCGACCTCAAGGTCCTCTTCATGTGCGGGATGCCCGGCGGTTACCCCGACGACCTGATCGACGTCGACCTCGACTCCCTGGAGTCCGACGGCCTGATCCGGGTCTCCAACGTCGACTACCTCGCCCGCCCGCTGCGGCTGACCGCCACCGAGGCCACCGCCGTGATGGTCGCCCTGCTCGCGCTGCGCAACGGCGCCCGGGCCGAGACCCGCGAGATCGTCGACCAGGTGTTGGCCAAGCTCCAGGACGCCACCGCCGGCACGGTCGCGGTGCCGATCGACCCGGGGGTCGACCCCGAGCCGACCGACCTGGTCCGGCTTCGCCGTGACCTCGAGCAGGCCGTCCGGGACGGGCGGCAGGTGCGCCTCACGTACTGGGTGCCGGCCCGCGACGAGGAGACGGAGCGGGTGGTCGACCCGAAGGGCGTGGTGTCGGCCCACGGAGCCTCCTACCTCGCCGCGTGGTGCCACAGTGCGGAGGACGACCGCCTCTTCCGGCTCGACCGGATCCACGCCGCGACCGTGCTCGGCGACCCGGTCACCCACGCCGATCCGGTCGCGGGCGACCTCAGCGACGACCTGTTCGGCTTCGACGAGCAGGCGCAGCGGGTCACGGTCCGGCTTGCCCCGTCGGCGCGCTGGGTCGTGGACTACTACCAGTCCCTCGACGTCCGTCCCCGCGAGGACGGCGGACTCGACGTCGACCTGCTCGTCGCTGACCGGGGCTGGCTCGAGCGGCTGCTGCTGCGGCTCGCGCCCGAGGCCGAGGTGCTCTCGCCGGCCGACTGGGGACATGCGGTCACGGGACGCGCACAGGCCGCTCTCAGCCTCTACGAGGTCGGCGGCGTACGATGGGACCCGACCGACTCCTGAGGCAAGGAACACCCACTGATGTACTCACTGATCGCGGTTCCCGGTGGCTGGGAGCTCATCCTGATCGTGCTCGTCATCCTGCTGCTGTTCGGCGCCAAGAAGCTGCCCGAGCTGGCGCGGGGGAGCGGTCGTGCGCTGCGGATCTTCAAGGCCGAGACCAAGGGCCTGATCGACGACGATGACGACGACGTCGACGAGACCCAGAAGACGCCGGAGCAGAAGTCGATCGAGGCCCGCAACGCCGACGCCGACACCACCGTCGACCCGATCGTGCGCGAGCAGCGCGACGGCACCACCAGCTGACGCCGTCGGTGTCGATCTCCGGCATCCTGGGCCTCTTCGCCGGTACGCCGCACCACCCTGTCGGTGCCGACGGGCGGATGGCCCTCTCCGACCACCTGCGTGAGCTGCGCGGGCGGATCCTGAAGGTCCTGATCGTCATCGTGGTCGGCCTGGTCGTGTCGCTGTTCTTCTTCGATCCGATCTTCAGCCTGGTCCTCGACCCCTACACCTCGGCGGCGGAGCAGCTCGACGGCAAGGTCGACACCGTCCCCACCATCGCCGGCGCCGGCGGCCCCCTGATGCTGTACCTCAAGCTGTGCGGGATGGTCTCGGTGATCGCGACCAGCCCGTTGTGGCTCTACCAGATCTGGGCGTTCATCCTGCCCGGCCTGCACTCGGACGAGCGCCGCTGGACCCGCGTCTTCGCCGCGGTCGCAGGCCCGCTGTTCCTCGCCGGCGTCGTCCTGGGGTACTACACACTGCCCAAGGGCCTGGAGATCCTGATCGGGCTGACCCCGGGCGACCTGACGAACCTGGTCGAGTTCGGCGACTACCTCAGCTTCCTGATCCGGACGCTCCTGGTCTTCGGGGTCGCGTTCGAGATCCCGGTGTTCGTCATCCTCCTCAACCTCGCCGGTGTGCTGAAGGGCAAGACGATCGGGGAGCACAGGCCCTGGATCATCATCGGTGTCTTCATCTTCGCGGCGATCGCGACGCCCTCCACCGACCCGTTCACGATGCTGTTCCTCGCGGTGCCGATGGTGATCCTGTTCGCGATCTCCGAGGTCATCACGCGCGTCCTGGACCGCCGCCGGCGCGAGGCGGACCCCACCAGCACGATCGACGACGACGAGCTGTCGCCGCTGTGACGGTGACCTCGATCGACCCGTTCGACCTGCCCGAGTGGCTCGGCGGGGACGACGTCCGCTGGGAGTCGGAGGCCGGGCTGCGTTCCGGGCACCTGGTGTCCGGCACCCTCGCGGACGGCGATCGCCACCGGCTCTCGTGCTCGCTGCTCGCGGTGGACGACGCCTACCCGGCCCCGGTCGTCGAGGACGACGTCCGGATCCGTGCCCACCAGGCGTGGCACCACGGCCAGGTGCTGGTGATCGACCTCGACCGTTCCCTCACGCTGGCCGTCCCCGGGCGACGCTTCGACGCCGAGCTGGTCATGGAGGCGCTGGCCCGGCTCGCGAGGGCGGTGGGCGCCTCGCCCGAGGACTGGGCCGTCCTGCTCCGGATCGGGTCCGCCCGGCGCTAGGCTCGCGACGTGTCCCGCGAGATCGCTCTGCTGACCAATCCCACGGCCGGCAAGGGGCGCGGGGCCTCGGCCCGGGCTGCGGCCCTGCCGCGGCTCCGCGAAGCCGGTTTCGAGGTCCGCGACCTCCAGGGCGCCGACGCCGACGAGGCCCTCGACCTGGCCCGCGTCGCCGTCACCGACGGCGTCTGGGCGCTCGTGGTGTGCGGAGGGGACGGCATGGTCCACCTCGGTGCCCAGGCCGTCGCCGGCACGCAGACCCACCTCGGGATCATCCCGGCCGGCACCGGCAACGACGTCGCGCGCTACATCGACGTCCCGCGCAAGGACCCCGCGGCGGCCGCCGACCGGATCATCGCCTCCACGCCCCGCCGGATCGACCTGGCCCGGTCCGGGAGCCGCTGGTTCGTGACGGTGCTCGCGGCCGGCTTCGACGCGGTCGTCAACGAGCGCGCCAACACGATGCGCTGGCCGAAGGGGCAGATGCGCTACAACATCGCCACCCTGGCCGAGCTGCGGACCTTCCAGCCCCTGCCGTACTCGCTCGAGCTGGACGGAGAACGCGTCCAGCTCGAGGCGATGATGGTCGCTGTCGGCAACGGTCCGTCCTACGGCGGCGGGCTCCGGATGACCGAGGGCGCCCTCCTCGACGACGGGCTCCTCGATGTCGTGATCATCAAGCCGATGAGCAAGGCTGGGCTGGTGCGGACCTACCCGAAGCTCTTCAAGGGCACCCACGTCACGCACCCGCAGTACGAGCACCACCGGGTCCGCAGCGTCACGGTCGCCGCGCCCGGCATCGTCTCCTACGCCGACGGGGAGCGTTTCGGCGCGCTGCCCCTCACCATCGAGTGCGACCCGGGGGCGCTGAGCATCCTTGTCTGACGACAGCTCCGAGGAGCCGCTGAGCCCGTCGGCGGCGTACGCCGCTGACCGGACCCGCCGCCAGTACCCCGTCTTCGCCGACTTCGCCGGCCACTACGCGTTCGGCCTCGACGACTTCCAGGTCCGCGCCTGCCACGAGGTGGAGGACGGCCGGGGGGTCCTGGTCGCGGCACCGACCGGCTCCGGCAAGACCGTCGTGGGCGAGTTCGCGATCCACCTGGCCATGGCGACCGGGCGCAAGGCGTTCTACACGACACCGATCAAGGCGCTCTCCAACCAGAAGTTCCGCGACCTCGTCGAGCGGTACGGCGAGGACCAGGTCGGCCTGCTCACCGGTGACAACACGGTCAACGGTGAGGCGCCGATCGTGGTGATGACGACCGAGGTCCTGCGCAACATGCTGTACGCCTCGTCGCGCACCCTGCTCGGCCTCGGCTTCGTGGTGATGGACGAGGTCCACTACCTCGCCGACCGCGACCGTGGGGCGGTGTGGGAGGAGATCATCATCCACCTCCCGGAATCGGTCTCGTTGGTGTCGCTGTCGGCCACGGTCTCCAACGCCGAGGAGTTCGGCGAGTGGCTGGACACGGTGCGCGGCGGGGGCGTGACCACGATCGTGGAGGAGCGGCGGCCGGTCCCGCTCTACCAGCACGTGATGGTCGGCAAGCGCCTGCTCGACCTCTTCGCCTCCTCCGACGTCGACGCCGCCGCGGGGTTCGTGAAGGAGGGGAGCGCCGGTCAACCACGAGCTCGAGCGCGTCGCCCGTGACGACTGGGCCAGCAACCGGATGCGCGACCGCCGCTCCCCGCGCAACCGCTCGCAGACCCGCGGTGGGAAGGGCGGTCAGGGCGGTTCGAAGCAGGTCGGCAACGGTCGGCGGGTCTGGATCCCCAGCCGGGTCGACGTCATCGACCGGCTCGACCGCGAGGGACTGCTGCCGGCGATCGTGTTCATCTTCAGCCGGGTCGGGTGCGACGCCGCGGTGTCGCAGTGCCTGTCGGCCAGCGTCCGGCTGACCTCGCCGGAGGAGCGCGACGAGATCTACGAGTTCGTCGAGACCGCCTGCCGCTACCTCCCCGACGAGGACCGGCACGTGCTCGGCTACCACGACTTCCTGGACGGCCTGACCCGCGGCGTGGCCGCGCACCACGCCGGCATGCTCCCGGCGTTCAAGCAGATCGTGGAGCAGCTCTACGTCCGGGGCCTGTGCAAGGTGGTCTTCGCGACGGAGACGCTCGCGCTCGGCATCAACATGCCGGCCCGGACGGTCGTGATCGAGAAGCTGTCGAAGTGGAACGGCGAGACCCACGCCGACCTCTCGCCGGGGGAGTACACCCAGCTCACGGGCCGGGCCGGCCGTCGCGGGCTCGACGTCGAGGGCCACGGGGTCGTGCTGTGGCAACCCGGGCTGAACCCCCGTGAGCTCGCCGGTCTCGCCTCCACCCGCACCTACCCGCTCAGGTCGAGCTTCCGACCGTCGTACAACATGGCGGTCAACCTGGTCCGGCAGTTCGGCCGCCGGCGCTCGCGCGAGCTGCTCGAGCAGTCCTTCGCGCAGTTCCAGGCCGACCAGGCGGTGGTGGACCTGGCGCGCAAGCTCCGCAAGAGCGACGACGCGCTCGCCGGGTACGCCGACGCCGCGGCCTGCCACCTCGGCGACTTCATGGAGTACGCCCGGCTCCGCCGCGAGATCGGCGAGGTGGAGAAGCACGCCCAGAAGCAGCGGCGGGCCGACCTCCGCTCGGAAGCGGTGGAGTCGTTGCGCCGGCTCAAGCCGGGCGACGTGATCGTCG
>CAWGVI010000019.1:0-81287 GCA_963826015.1 uncultured Actinomycetota bacterium
AGTCGGGGCTCGTCGCCGCGAGGGCGCGACCTGCCTGTGCGTGGATGGCGATGGCCGAGACGTGGTGGGCCACCGTGTCGTGCAGCTCGCGCGCCAACAGGACCCGCTCCTCCGACTTCACCTGCTCCAGCCTGCGCTCCCGGGCGCCGTACTGGGAGCGCACGGCCCAGCCCAGGGCGAAGGCGGAGATCAGGACGGCGACCCCACCGATGGCCTCGGCGGCCCCGGGCCAGCTGACGAGGAACGCCAGGGCGGCCGGGACCAGGATGATCCCCAGACCCGCCACCGCCTCACGCCCCGAGCCCCACCGGAAGAGTGCGTAGGCCAGCACCAGGACGTAGAGCATCGTGTAGACGTCGAGGGCAGGGGCGTCGGCTGCGACCAGGCAGATGTCCACGACCGCGACCACGCCGAAGGTGGTCGCGACCACGGCGAGGGTGTGGGTACGTCGCCAGAGCAGCAGCGGCGCCAGTCCGACCGTCAACACCACCGACAGCCCCGGTAGCGGCATGTCCTCACGCAGGACACCCTCCAGCACCCCGAGCACGGACACGGACGCCAGCAGCACCCAGTCCCGCCAGACCCGATCCGGTGGGGCGGAGGGCCGGGGTTCCTCCAACAGCGACCGCAGCGGATTGCTCACCCCCTCAGCGTAGGGATGGAGCTCCGTCAGGGAACCGGCCGAAAGTCTGACCCGTCCCCCGGCCGTCGGCACGACCGGCTCGGAAGGGCCACGTCACCACACCGACGGCGGCCAGCGATGGCTGCGCCAGGCGTCCCACGTCGCGAATCCGACAGGTGGGTCGTCGACGGGTTCGCTGCCGTCGAGCTCACCCGGCGAGGGGACGTCGATGCCGGCGGCCCACTCGGCCAGCTCCTCGTCGGAGATGGGCCACGTGGTGTGTGGTGCCTCGACCTGGCGCTGATCGAGGCGTCTCCGCTGCTCTGCCGGCGTGAGGTCGAAGTAGCGCAGGTCGACCGTCGCGCCACGGTCCGCTGCTGCTTGCCGCAGAGCAGATCGCTCATCGCGACCCCAGAGCCCGAAGTCGATCACCACGTCGAGGCCGAGCTCGAGGGCACGGAGCCCGATCTCAACCAGCCGTCCCTCGATCACGGCCTGGGCGGATCGAGGATTCTCCTCTCCGTAGAGAGCCTTCACCCACTCGTCCTTGGTCAGGCGAAGAGCACGGTGCTCGGTCTCCAGCTGCCGCGCGGCGGTCGTCTTGCCCGTGCTCGGCAGCCCCACTGTCAGGAACAGCGTCGGAGGCGACATCGTCTCCCTACCCGCCCTCGCGCCGCGAGAGCGTGTCCAGGTCGCGCGAGCAGAAGCCGTGGTGTGCCCACTCCTCGGTGAGGACGGTGCCGAGGCACTGCCGCACGCTCCGACCCCGGGCGTACGGCGGCCATCTGTCGTCGTCCGGCACCGGCGCCGGCTGTGCGAGCTGGTCGGCGGTGACCTGGGACAGCCACCCCTCGATCTCCGACGCCTGGCGATCGCGTACGGCGAGCACCTCGTCGAGGCCGGGCCGGGCGGACGGACCGCCCCCCAGTCCCTCCCGGTCCATGACGAACGACGGTCCGAGCCCCATGGGGGTGAACGGCTCGGTGCGCCCAAGAGCGCAGCGTCGGAACCAGGAGTCGTGCACGAAGACCAGGTGGCGCAGGGTCTCGACCATCGACCACTCGCCGTCGACGCTCTCGTGCTCGCTCCGGTCGGGCATCGACCGGACTCGCTCGGCGGTCGTCGCCCAGTCGTCCCGCAGCTGCCGCCAGGCCTCGCGCAGGTCGGTCGGCTCGTCGGAGCGGATCAGGATCCGGACTGGGTGCCGGCGGTCGAGCTCGGCCTCGACGTAGGCCATGACCTCGACGCCGTTGACCACGAGATGCGTGACCAGGCCGTCGATCACCACGTCCTGCATGACCACGCCGACCATCCGAGCCCTGCTCAGGTCACACTCGCGGAACTCCGCGCCGGTGAGGTCCTCGTCGTCGAAGCATCGCATCCGCACAGGCTAGGCCGCCCTCCGTCGCCGGACGGCGCTCACACCATCCGGCGCAGGATGGAGGGGCGGAGGTTGGTGACGAGGTGAGCGGCGAGGGCGGCGAAGAAGGCCACGTGCGCGCCGACGTGGAGCGGGAGCCAGTCGTCGTCACCGGTGGCGAGGAGGGCGATGCCGCTGAGGGGTACGACGAACAGCAGCACCATCAGCGACCGCTCGGTCCAGTGCACGAGCCTGCGTTCCGCCTCGGTGAGACGTTCCGACCAGGGCGGGTAGCCGTCGTACCGGCGCCAGAGCGGGCGGACCAGCGCGACCAGCAGGATGAGGAGGCCGAGGCCCAGGTGCAGCTCGGGGAGGTCGCGGGGGCCGTCGACCAGCTGGTAGTCGCCCGCGCGGGCCTCGCACTGATCCTCGAGCCGGTCCAGCCGCTCCTCGAACCGGTCGCTCGTGTCGCCGCCGCTGCGACGCTCGCCGGCGGGGTCGCAGTCCGGCTCGTCGAGGTCGAGGTTGTAGCCGACGACGAACTGGCCGGCGAGCAGCACGACCGTGAGCCAGTGGAGCAGCTTGGTGAGGAGGCCGAAGCCCGCCGGGCCCGAGCGCCAGCGCACGTCAGGAAATAGCCCTTCTCGCCGTCGAGCAGCTCGCGGACGAGGTCGAGGTGGCCGGCGTGGCGGGCCACCTCCTCGAGCATGTGGAGCAGCATCCACTCCAGGGTCGACGACGCCGAGGGGAACTGACCGCCGACGCCCCGGTCGGACAGCGCGTGGGCGGCGATCACCTCGTCGCTGCGCGCGCACTGGACGTCGTACGCCGCCAGCAGGTCGGCCAGCGACCGGCCGCCGGTCATGAACTCGGAGTCCTCGACGTCGTCCCAACCCGGCCCCTCGAAGTCACGGCCGAGGAACGCGTGCTCGAACCACAGCTGCTCGGCCCAGATGACGTGGCCCAGGATCCCGGCGACCGTCATCAACGGGGACGACGGGATCACCACGCGGTGGGCGTCCTCGTCGGACAGCCCCTCGCACTTCATCCGCACGATCCCTCGCTGGAGGTCGTACCAGCCGAGCAGGGCGGTACGGGTGTCGGCGTCGAAGGCGGGACGGCTCCGGGTGGCAGGCATGGGACCAGCCAACGTCCCGGCCCGCCCGGGGTCAACCAGCGGGCTTGGCGAGCCGCTGCTGGAACTGCACGCCACGACCGAGCACCTGGTACCCGAGCCGCAGGTTGACCGACACCATGTGGTCGTTGGAGTCGGCGTTCCAGGTGTCGAGGGCGAGCAGCTGGGGCTCCACCTCGCAGAGCCAGCGACCCGCGTCGGCCTTGAGCAGCAGGCCGAGACGGTGGCCGCGGTGGGCAGCCACGACCGTGGTGTCCTCCTGGTTGCCGTGGGTCGGGAGCTCGGCGTCGACCGTGGCCACGGTGTGGCCGGCCAGCTCGCCGGTCGCCCGGTGGCGCGCGACGACGCGGTAGAGCCGGTGACCGGACCCGACCTGGCTGTGCTCGAACGCGCGGACCCGCTCGGCGGAGTAGACCTCGTCCTCCATCTCGAGGTCGTCGAGCGGGGAGTCGTTGATCGACGCGGTCACCTGGGCCAGCGCCTCGAGCATGGACTCGGGGCTGAGGCCGGCGACCCGGACCAGCTCGTAGTCGTGGGCGTGCGGCTCAGCCTCGGCGTACGCCTCCTCGAAGAAGGCGGGGCCGAGGTCGCGCACGGGCTGGCGACGGTTGACCGCCACCGACTTCGCGTCGTACCCGAGGGCGGCGGCGAACCCCCGCGCCGGCTCGCCCTCCCAGCCGCTGATGCCCACCAGCGGCCGCCCGAGCCGACGACACTCGTCGTGCAGCGCCTCCACGACCTCGGTGCCGACCCCGCGGCGGCGGTGGTCGGGGTGGATCGCCACGTCGAGCCACGCGAGCTCGAGGTTGTCGTGGTCGCTGGTGCTGAGCGAGGCCAGCCCGACCGGCGTCCGGGCGTCGAGGACGAGGAACGCGCGGGCCGGCTCGCCGTCCCAGCCGTGTCGCAGGCTCATCGCCACCCGGTGTGGCGTCACCGGGGTCCGCCACGGGCTGTCCACCCCCGACGCGGCGTTGTCGAGCGCGGCGTACACCGCGACGTCCTCGACGTCGTCCGGCCCGAACTCACGCAGCTCCATCGGATCAGCGGAACCGGTCGGCGTTGTCCTGGACCTTGGCGAGGTAGCCCGGCCAGTCGTACGCGTCGTCGGGCATGTTGGAGCCGCCGTCGCGCAGTCCGGCCGCGCCGTCGACGGTCTCGCGCAGGATGTCGATCTGGCCGGCGTGGCGGTCGGTCTCGGCGACCAGGTGGACCAGGAGCCGACCGAGGGTCACGTCCTGGCGGTCCGGCGGCCACCACGGCACCCGACCCGGACTGTCGAGATCGCGGCCCTCGAAGGTCGTCGCGCTCTCGGCCCACGCCAGCCGGTAGAGGCCGAGGATGTCCTCGCGCGACTCCTCGGGGGTCACGTTGAGGTCGTCGTGGGGGTCGGCGTCGGGGTCGTCGAACGGCGACGGCACCGGGACCTCGCGGTCGAAGGACTCCACGAAGTAGCCGAGCTCGATGTAGGCCAGGTGCTTCACGATGCCGAGCAGGTTGGAGCCGCTCGGCGTCAGCGGCCGGCGGACGTCGTACTCGGAGGCGCCGTCGAGCTTCCAGACCACGGCGTCCCGGGCCGTCTGGAGGTACTCCACCAGGGTGTCCTTCATCGGGTCGGTCATGCCGGGTCCGCCGCCCGGGTCAGGACGCAGAACTCGTTGCCCTCCGGGTCGCCCAGCACGGCCCACCCCCGGTCGGGTGCCGTGCGCCGGTCGTCGACCATCGAGGCGCCGAGCCCGAGCAGCCGGTCGACCTCCTCCTCACGACTGCGGTCGGTGGGCCGGAGGCACAGGTGCATCCGGTTCTTCACCGTCTTCGCCTCAGGCACCCGCAGGAACATCAGCTCGCGGCCGTCCGGCCCGTCGAGCCACGCCTCCTCGTCGAACTCCGCCTGGTGCTCCTCGGGCGGCAGCTCGAAGTCGACGAGCACCTGCGCCCACCACCTCGCCTGAGCGGTCGGGTCGTGGGCGTCGATGCAGAAGTTCTCCGTGCGTGAGGCCATGCCGCCAACCTTCCAGCGACCACCGACATGGAGCAACCGGATTGCTGTCGCCGTGGGGGGCGGGGGGCGAACCCCCGGTCGACCGGGGGTTCAGCCGCTGGTGAGCACCACCAGCTGCTGCGTGGCGCGGGTCATGGCGACGTAGCGGTCCACGGCGCCCTCGACGCCGTCGCCGAAGGAGTCGGGGTCGACGAGGACGACGAGGTCGAACTCGAGGCCCTTGGCGAGGGTGGGAGTGAGGGAGCGGACGCGGGGGGTGGCGGGGAGGTCCGGGTGGCCGATGACGCACGCGATCCCCTCGGGGTACGACGCCAGCCACTCGGCGAGCACGGAGTCGAGGTCGGCGAGCGGGCGGTGCACGACGGGCACGCCACCCCGGCGGATCGAGGTCGGGACGTTGGCGTCGGGGATCGCGGCGCGGATCACCGGCTCCGCCTCGACCATCACCTCCTCCGGCGTCCGGTAGTTGATCGTCAGCGGCGCCAGCTCGACCCGGTCGAGGCCGACCCGGGCCAGCCGCTCCCGCCACGACTCCGCGAACCCGTGCCGCGCCTGGGCCCGGTCGCCCACGATCGTGAAGCTGCGCGACGGGCAGCGCAGCAGCAGCATCTGCCACTCGGCATCGGTGAGCTCCTGCGCCTCGTCGACCACGACGTGGGCGAACGGTCCGGCCAGCACGTCCGGGTCGGCCCGGGGCGAGGTGGTGGCGTCGACGATGATGCTCTGCGCATCGGAGACCCGGAGCATCGACATCACCTTCATCTCCGTGTCGTCGGTCGCGACCAGATGGTCGACGACGGAGGCCATCTCCTCCCGCTCGGCGGCCAGCCGACGGTCGTGCCGCTGCTGCCGGGCCGAGGCCTCCGGGTCGCCGAGCCGCTGCCGGGCCGCGTCGAGCAACGGCAGGTCCGAGACGGTCCACGCCCGGGGGTCCGGCCGCTGCAGCGCCCGTACCTCCTCCGGCGACAGCCACGGGGCACACCGCCGCAGGTACGCCGGCACCTCCCACAGGTCGCCGACCAGGTCGGTCGCCTCGAGCAGCGGCCACGCCCGGCTGAACGCCTCGCGCAGCTCGCCGACCTGCGCCAGCCCGCGACGCAGCTGCTCGGCCGGCACCTCCTCGTCGTCGACCTTGTCCACCAGGATCGTGAGCAGCTCCTCCCACACCTGGTCGCGGGCCTCGTTGTGCGGCAGCCCGGCCCCGACGCCGAACGCCTCGGCCCAGTCGGCGGCGCTGAGCCACAGGTCGACCCACGGTGTCTCCACCTCCATCCCCGCGGTGGGCGGCTCCTCGTAGAGCGCGACCGCGGGCTCGATCGCGCCCACCATCGCCGCGGTCGACTTCAGCCGCGCGACCTCGGGGTCGCCCTCCTCCCCCGCCGTCGGCGCCACCGGCACCAGGTCGCGCAGGGTGCAGGTCCGCACCCCCTCCTCCCCCAGGCTCGGCAGCACGTCGCCGACGTAGGCGAGGTAGGGCTCGTGCGGCCCGACGAAGAGCACGCCGCCGCGGCGGTCGCCCAGCCGCGGGTCGGAGTAGAGGAGGTACGCCGTGCGGTGCAGCGCGACCACGGTCTTGCCCGTGCCCGGTCCCCCGTCCACCACGAGGGCGCCGCGCGAGCCGGCCCGCACGATCTTGTCCTGGTCGGCCTGGATGGTGCCGAGCACGTCGCGCATCCGGCCGGAGCGGCTGCCGCCGAGGCTGGCGATGAAGGCGGACTGGTCGTCCAGCGCCGCGTTGCCCTCGAGCCCGTCGGCGGTGAACACCTCGTCCCAGTAGTCGGTGACGCGGCCGCCGGTCCACCGGTAGCGGCGGCGGCTGGCCAGCCCCATCGGGGTCGCGTGCGTGGCGCCGAAGAACGGCTCCGCGGCCGGTGAGCGCCAGTCGACGAGCAACCGGGCACCACTGCGGTCGGTGAGGCCGAGCCGGCCGACGTACACCGGCGGCGACCCGTCGTCCGGGACCATCCGGCCCAGGCAGAGGTCGAGGGTGTAGCGCCGCAGCGTGCGCAGCCGGGCGGTGAGCCGGTGGACCTCCTGGTCGCGGTCCAGGGCCTCCTGGCCCGAGCCGCCGGGAGCGCGACGGGCCTCGTCGAGCCGGTCGGTGAGCTCGGCGAGGGTCTGCTCGAGGCTGGTCCCGATGGCGGCGAAGTGCTCGTCGTCGGAGCGGAGGGAGGTCGGATCGGCCTTGGCGGCGAGGTGGTCGGGCAGGGCGAACGCGCTCGTCAGGGGGGTCACGAGCGGAGATTCTCGGCGTACCCGGGGGGCTTGCCGCAAGGCCCGGGGTGGGTTATACCTTGGACATGGCGAGGGGTTCACCCCCTCGCCGTTCGCGTCCCCGCCCGAGGTCTCCCCGAGCAGGGTGAGCCGCTGGTCCAGACCAGTTCGGTAGGTTGCCGGGCATGTCCTCCCCCGGAACCACCGACGCCACCACCCAGAACCCGCGCTGGAGCCTGATCGGCCCCGGTCTCGTCGTCGCCGCGACCGGCGTCGGCGCGATCGACCTGGTCGCGACGCTCATCGCCGGCAGCAAGTACGGCTACGCGCTGCTCTGGTGCGTGATCATCGGCTGCATCATGAAGGTCGTCCTCGTCGAGGGCGTCGGCCGCTACACGCTGGCCAGCGGCAGGACGATCTACGAGGGCTGGTCGACCCTCGGCTGGTGGACGACCGCCTACTTCGCGCCGTACATCGTCATCTGGGGCTTCGTGTACGGCGCCGCGGCGATGGCCGGCACCGGGCTGCCGCTGCACTCGCTGTTCCCCGGGCTCTCGGTGACCACGTGGGGCATCCTGTCGGGCCTGATCGGCCTGGCGCTGGTCTTCGCGGGCCGCTACGGGATCTTCGAGAAGGTCTGCGCCGCGCTGGTCGGGACCATGTTCGTGACGATGGTGGGCGCCGCCCTGGTCACGCTGCCCAACCTCCCCGAGCTGCTCACCGGCCTGGTCCCCACGATCCCCGACGGCAGCATCATCAACGTGCTCAGCCTCGCCGGCGGCGTCGGCGGCACGATCACGTTGGCGGCGTACGGCTACTGGATCCGCGAGAAGGGCTGGACCACGCCGACCCACATGCGGCTGATGCGGATCGACAACCGGGTCGCGTACGTCGTCACCGGCATCTTCGTCACCGCCACCCTCATCGTGGGTGCCGAGCTCCTCTACTCCGCCAAGATCGCCGTCGACACCGGCGACCAGGGCCTGCTCGACCTCTCCACCGTCCTCGCCGACCGCTACGGCGAGTGGATGGGCAAGGTCTTCCTGGTCGGCTTCTGGGCGGCCGCCATGTCCAGCCTGATCGGCGTCTGGAACGGCGTCTCGCTGATGTTCGCCGACTTCGTCGGCCACGCCCGCGGCCTGCCCGTCGACGACCCGCAGCGCGGCAGCCGGGGTCCGTGGTTCAAGGCCTACGCCCTGTGGCTCACCGTGCCGCCGATCGTCCTGCTGCTGATCGGCAAGCCGGTCTGGCTGATCCTCGCCTACGGCGTGCTCGGCGCGTTCTTCATGCCCTTCCTCGCCGTCACCCTGCTGTGGATCCTCAACACCGACCGGGTCCCCTCCGAGTGGCGCAACAAGGTGTGGTCGAACGTCGTCCTGGCGCTGATCGCGGTCGCCTTCGCGGTGCTCGCCGTCAACGAGCTGCGCAAGGTTCTCACCGAGACGTTCTAGACCGCCCCGTAGCGTGCTCGCCGTGAGCGACCCCGTGATGCCCGAGGACCTGCTCCAGCACGCGCTCGACGCTCGGGGGTTCATGCCGCCGGAGGAGGGGCTGGTGCTGCACCGGCTGGCCCGTGAGCGGCTGCCCCACGGCCCGGTGCTGGAGGTGGGGACCTACTGCGGGAAGTCGGCGGTCTACCTCGGCGCCGCGGCCCGCGAGGTGGGCGGGACGGTGTTCACGGTCGACCACCACCGGGGGTCGGAGGAGAACCAGGCGGGGTGGGAGCACCACGACGCGTCGTTGGTGGACGCCGAGTCGGGGCTGATGGACACGCTGCCGGTCTTCCGCCGCACCATCGAGCGGGCCGGGCTGGCGCAGCAGGTCGTCGCGGTGGTGGGCGCGAGCACGACCGTGAGCCGTCACTGGCGGACGCCGCTCAGCCTGCTCTTCATCGACGGCGGCCACGGCGACCAGCCGGCGCACGACGACTACGCCGGATGGGCGCGGTGGGTGATGGCCGACGGGCTGCTGGTGGTCCACGATGTCTTCCCCGACCCGGCGGACGGCGGGCGGCCGCCGTACGAGGTCTACCTGCGGGCGCTGGCCGGCGGGGCCTTCTCCGAGGTCGAGGCGGTCGGGTCGGTGCGGGTGCTGCGACGGACGTCAGGGACGGCCGGTGAGGGAGTCGGCTGAGCAGCCGCACCCCAGGCCGATCTCCGCGAACTCCGGGGCCGAGGTCGTGCCCCGCATGATCGTCGCGCCGGGCGTGCTGAGCGACAGGGCGTCCACGGCCAGGATCACCGCGGCAGCGGTGTAGGTCGTCTGCTCCCCCGGCCAGTTGACGTTCTCCGGGAAGACGAAGCCGGTCCAGTAGGACCCGTCCTCGTGCCGCAGGTGCTGGACGTCGGCGAGCAGCCGCAGCGCCCGCTCCCGGTCGCCGATCGCGTCGAGCGCCAGCACCAGCTCGCAGGTCTCCGCCCCGGTCACCCACGGGTTGGTGCTCACGCAGCGGATGCCGAGGCCGGGCTCCACGAAGGTGTCCCAGCGCTCGTCGAGGAGCCGTCGACCGGCCTCGCCGCGGACCGCGCCGCCGAGCACCGGGTAGTACCAGTCCATCGAGAAGTGGGACTTGTCGAGGAAGGCGTCACGGTGGCCGCGCAGCGCGTGCGCCAGCCGCCCGCCCGCCAGCTCCCACTCGGGCTGGGGGTCGCCCAGCAGGTCGGCGAGCGCGACGCCGGCGCGCAACGCGTGGTGGATGCTCGACGAACCGGCGACCAGCGCCTCGCGGTTGACCGCGACCGGGCTCGCCCGTCGAGCCACTCCTGCGACCACGCGATCCCGCCCCACGGCAGCTGCATCGAGACCGCCCAGTCGAGGCCCGGCGCGGACGACCGGCCAGTACTCGCGGACGAAGCCGAGGTCGCGCCGTACGAGCCAGTGGTGCCACACGCCGACGGCGAGGTACGACGCCATGTTGGTCTCGCCGCTGGCGTCCTCGACGACGCCCCCGACGATCTTCATCGGCACCGACCCGTCGGCGCGCTGGACCGTCGGGACCCAGGCGTAGGCGCGCTCGGCCGCCTCGACCTCGCCCGCGGCGACCAGCGCCATCGCGGCCTCGACGTGGTTCCACACGTCGGTGTGCTCGCCGACGCTCCACGGGATCGCACCGCTCGGCTCCTGCGCGGCCACGATGGTGCGGGCCGTGGTCGCGACCTGGGCCGCGGTCAGCAGCCCGTCGAGGGCCGGGACGTCGGCGCTCATGGCTTGCGGAAGTAGAGCACCAGCGACTTGCCGATCAGCGGGTCGAGCACCCGACCGGCCCACTGGAGGACCTTCGGCTGCTCCATGATCTCCCACACCAGCAGCCGGTGGTACGCCTTCGCGAGCGGGTGGTCGTCGTTGGTGACCCCGACCGCGCACTTGATCCACCAGTACGGCGAGTGGAGCCCGTGGGCGTAGCCGTGGCCCTCCAGCACCAGCCCGGCGCCCTCCGCCTTGGCGGCGAGCTCCTTGTCGGTGTAGATCCGGATGTGGCCGCCCGGGACGTCGTGGTACTCCTCGGACAGCTTCCAGTTGATCACCTCGGGCAGCCAGCGCGGCACGGTCAGCGCAACGGTGCCGCCCGGCCGGGTCACCCGGACCAGCTCGCGGATCGCGGTCAGGTCGTCGGGGATGTGCTCGAGGATCTCGGCCGCGACGACGCGGTCGAACTCGCCGTCGGCGAAGGGCAGCGCCAGCGCGTCGCCCTCCTTGACGTCGGCCTCGGCGCCGTCCGGCACCTCGCCGGCCTCGCGCATCGCGACGAAGAGGTCACGGACCGCGGAGAGCTCGTCGGCGTCCTGGTCGAAGGCGATCACGTCGGCGCCGCGTCGGTACATCTCGAAGGCGTGGCGCCCGGCGCCGCAGCCCAGGTCGAGCACCCGCTCGCCCGGTCGCAGCCCGAGCCGGTCGAAGTCAACGGTGAGCACGGATCGCCTCCTCGTACGCCGCGGCGGTGGCCTCGGCCACGGCCCGCCAGCTGAACCTCTCCTGCACCCGGCGGCGGCCGGCCTCGCCCATCCGGGCGCGGCGCTCGGGGTCGTCGAGCAGCGCCTCGATCGCGTGGGTCAGCTCGCCCACGTCGCCCGGCTCGACCAGGTCGGCGCAGTCGCCGTCCTCGCCGACGACCTCGGGGATGGCACCGGCCCGTGACACCACCAGCGGCGTCGCACAGGCCATCAGCTCGGCGGTCGGCAGGCTGAACCCCTCGTACAGGGACGGCACGCAGGCCAGCTCGGCCGAACCCATCAGCGCCACCAGCTCGTCGTCGGTGAGGCCGTGCACGAACCGCACCGACCCCTCCAGCCCGAGCTGGTCGATCAGCTGCTCGGTCCGGCCGCCCGCGACCGGCCTGCTGACCAGCACCAGCTCGAGCGCCTCGCGCTCGACCCGGAGCTTCGCGAACGCCTCCAGGAGGGTCGCGATGCCCTTCATCGGGGCATCGGCGCTGGCCATCGCCATGATCCGGCCGGGGACCCGGGGCTCGGTCGGCGGCACGAACCGCTCCTCGACACCGAGCTGGATCACCCGCATCCGGGCCGGGTCGAGCCCGAAGTCGCGCGCCGCGTCGCGCCGCGACGACTCCGACGGGGTCAGGATGAACCGCATCTGCCGGGCGACCCGGCCCTGCATCCGCAGGAAGCCGTACCAGCGACGCAGCGTCAGCCGCTGCCGACGGGTGGTCGCCTGGGCGAGGTCGATCCGACGGTCGTGGGTGATCGGGTGGTGGATGGTGGTGACCATCGGCAGCCGCTCGGCGATCTCGAGCATGCCGGTGCCCAGCACCTGGTTGTCGTGGACGACGTCGAAGTCGTCGACCCGCTCGGCGAGCAGCCGCGCGACCCGGGTGCTGAACGTCTTCGGCTCGGGGAAGCCGGCCGTGCACATGGTGAGGAACTCCTCGACGTCCACCCGGTCGCGGAACTCGCGGAGCCTTCGGCACCCGGAACGGGTCGGGCTCGCGGTAGAGGTCCAGGCTCGGCACCTCGGTCAGCCCGACCCCCGGGTCGAGGTCGGGGTACGGCGGGCCGGAGAACACCTCGACGGTGTGGCCCAGCGCGACCAGCTCCCGGCTGAGGTGGCGGACGTACACGCCCTGCCCGCCACAGTGCGGCTTGCTGCGGTAGGACAGCAGAGCGATCCGCATCCGGTGGCATCCCCTCGGTCGGTGGTGGAACGAGTTCCTATCATGACCGAGCGCGGCACCCCGCCGGCCCGGTGGTGGGCGTGAGACCCACCACGTCGGGTCAGCCCTCGACCAGCGAGATCGCCTGCTTCGGGCAGGCGGCCACCGCGCGGCGTACCGGCTCGAGGAGCTCGCCGTCGACCTCCTCCTGCCGGAGCTGGAGGTAGTCGTCGTCGTCGATCTCGAAGACCTCCGGCGCGAGAGACTCGCAGAGGGCGTTCGACTCGCAGAGGTCGAAGTCGACCTTCACCTTCATGGTGTGCCTTCCTGTCGGTCCAGCATCTTCGCGTGGTCCCAGCTGGCCACGTGCTCGGGGTGGACGAGCACGGCGACCCGCTTCGCCGCCTGCCGCTCGACCTCGTCCCGACCGGCGTCGCCGAGCTCGTCGAGGGTCGCGACGCCGGTCATCGTGGTCACGATCGCGGCCCCGATCCGCAGCACTTCGTCGTGGTCGCGCACGACCTCGGCGCGCCCCCGGACCTTCTGGCTGCGGCCGTAGGTCCAGAACGCGATCCGGCCGTCGTCGACGACGTGGAAGAGCGTCGTGAGGTGCGGGGCGCCGTCCGCGGCGAGGCTGGCCACCTGGACCTTGACCTCGCCGGCCAGGAACGCGGCCACCTCGGCCTCGTCCATCCGGATGGCGTCGCGGCCGCCGGCCAGGGCTCAGCCCTCGCTGGAGTGGCCGGGGAAGACGTGGGCGCTGGGGTCGATCGCGACGGCGGCGTTGTTCACGGCCGTCGCGGCCTCGCCGAACCCGACGGCGATCAGCCGGACCTTGCCGGGGTACTCGGTGATGTCGCCGGCCGCGAAGACCCGCTCCAGCGAGGTCTGCATCGACGGACCGACGACGACGTGCCGCTTCTGGACCTCGATCCCCCATTCCTGGAGCGGTCCGAGGTCGGCGATGAAGCCGAGCGCGGCGACCAGGGCCTGGGCGGGGACGGTCCGCGGCTCCTCGCCGTCGACCGAGATCTCGACCTCCTCCAGCGTCGGGTCGCCGCGCAATGCGGTGACCTGCGCCCGGGTGACGATCTCGACGCTGCTGTCCCGGACGGCGTCCACGGTGCGCTGGTGTGCGCGGAAGGCGTCGCGGCGGTGGACCAACGTGACCGAGCGGGCGACCGGCTCGAGGTGCTGCGCCCAGTCGAACGCGCTGTCGCCACCACCCACGATGACGACGTCCTTGCCGGCGTAGGGCTGGAAGGAGGGGACGAAGAACTCCATGCCCCGGCCGACCCAGCCGTCACCGGCGGGCAGCTGACGGGGGCTGAACTTGCCGATGCCGGCGGTGATCAGCACCGCGCCCGCGGTGATCTCGCTGCCGTCGTCGAGCCCGACGGTGACCGAGTCGCCGTCGTGCCGCAGCGTCGAGGCGGTGCGGTCGAGGTGGTACGCCGGGTGCGCGGTCGAGGCCTGCGCCACCAGGCCCTCCACCAGGTCGCGGCCCTTGACGTTCGGGAAGCCGGCGACGTCGAGGATCGCCTTCTCGGGATACATCGCGGTGATCTGGCCGCCGAGCTCGGGGAGGCTGTCGACCACGGCGACGCGGAGCCCGCGGAAGCCGGCGTAGTAGGCCGCGTAGAGGCCGGTGGGCCCGGCTCCGATGATCAGCAGGTCCGTGTCGCTGGCGCTGGTCGGCTCGGGCACGAGCCCTGTCTACAGGGTCTGGATGTCGGAGACCAGCCACACGCCGCCGCTGCGGACCACCGTCACCAGCGCCCGGTAGGGGCGGACCGACGTCGGCTGGCCGGCCTTGGCGAGGTAGCGGTCGAGGAAGAGCAGCGCCTGCACCTCGTCCTCCGACGCCCGCACGACGGAGGACTCGACGACGCGGACCTCCTGGGTGGCGCGCTCGGCCAGGATCGCCACCTCGCCCGCCTCCGCCCGGCGGCTGAACTCCTCGGCGAACTCCGGAGTCATCCGGCCCGAGACCTCCTCGAGCCGCCGGTCGAAGTCCTCGAACCCGTAGGACAGGATCTCGGCCGTGCTCGTGGCGGCGGCGCGGACGGCGGCGTTGCCGGCCACGGCGTCGAGCACCACCGGGCGGGCGTCGGTCGGGACCGGGTCGGGCGGAGCGGCGACGTACCAGAGCTCGGCGACCAGCGCTCCCAGCAGGAGCAGCACCGCGGCCAGCAGGACGAATCGGCGGGACACGTCAGTCCACCACCCGGAGCCCGGAGGTGAGCCAGCGGCCGTCCTCGAGGACGAGCTCGAGGCGGAGCCGCGTGGCACGGGCGACCGGCTCGTCGTCGGTGCGCCGGGTGGCGACGGTGCCGTCGGTCGCGACCACGACGACCGCGCTGTCGCGGTCGACGCTCACCACGCCGACGGCGCTGACCGTCCCCTCGGACACCGTGCGGTCGCGTGCGAGGTCGGCCAGCACCGCGTCCCGGCCGGTCGTGTACTGCTCGCGGAGGTCTCCGGTGGCGCCGTCGGCGAGCCGGTCGATGCTCTCGCCGTCGTCGTCGTGGCGGACGTTCACGGCGGCCTCGGCCTCGCTGCGGGCCGCGGCCATCACGGCGGCGTACCGCTGCTGCTCCAGGGCGTCGGCGTCCCGCCGTTCGCGGGCGTCGCGGACCAGCAGCACCCCGAGGGCGACGGCGACCGCGAGCACGACGGCGAGCACGAGCAGCGCGAGGTCGATGCCCCGGCCGCTCCGGTCGCCAGACCGCCCAGCGGTGCCGTCTCCGGTCACTCCCCCACCGCCTCCTGCCACCCCGCGGCCTGCCGATCGGCCGCCGTGTCGCCGCATCGTACGGCGCGGTCGGCCCTGCGTCGCGGCATACGATGCCGTCCGTGGAGAAGCCCCGTCCGAACCGCCTGCGCATCCTGCGCCAGCACCCCTCCGCGATCCTGCTCGCCGGCCAGCTGTTCGCCGTGCTGGCGTACCCGTTCGCGGGCAGCTCCACGTCCGGCCGGGCCGTGCTCGGCGCGCTGGGGACGGTGCTGGTGCTGGTCGCGCTCTACGCGGTCCGCCGCACGCCGGCGCTGGTGTGGATCGCGCTGATCCTCGGCGTGCCGGCCCTGGTCTGCAACGTGCTCGAGATCGCGATGCCGGAGTCGGACGCGCTGCTGCTGGTCTCCGCGCTGCTGCACGCGCCGTTCTACTTCTACGTCTCCTACGGGATGATCCGCTACCTCTTCCACGACGACCGGGTCACCCGCGACGAGCTGTTCGCCACCGGCGCCGCGTTCACGGTCGTGGCCTGGGGCTTCGCCTACCTCTACCTCGCCGTCCAGGTGGCCGTGCCCGGGTCGTTCGTGGGCGCAGGTGGGCCCGGTGACCGCACCTGGTTCGAGCTGCTGTTCCTCTCGTTCACGACCCTCACCAGCGTCGGGCTGTCCGACGTGGTGCCGGTGCTCCCGCACGCGCGGTCGCTGGTGATCGTCGAGCAGGTCGCCGGCGTGCTGTACGTCGCGCTGGTGGTCGCCCGGCTGGTCGGGCTGACCGTCGCGCGGTCCGACAACCGGCCGCCGCCTGCCTGAGGTCAGGCCCGCCCCACGACGAAGTCGCGGAAGCGCGCCGCGGGGGGCGGCAGCGGCCGGTCGTCACGCCAGGTGAGGCCGATGGTGCGCTGCGCACCCTCCGCCACGATCCGGACGCCGACCGTGCCGTCGCGGCCGGCAAACGCCTCCGGGACCACCGCCACCCCGAGCCCGGCCGCGACCAGCCCGACGATGGTGGCGAGGTCCTGGCTCTCGAACGAGACGTGCGGGGCGACCCCGGCCTCGCGGAGCAGGGAGTCCACCTGGGAGCGGTGCCCGAACCCGACCGGCGTCGTCACCAGCTCCTCATCCGCGAGCTCGTGGAGGCGTACCCGGCGCCGGCCGCGGAGCCGGTGCCCGGGCGGCACGACCAGCACCAGACGCTCCACCTGCAGCGGCGCCCAGGCGTACGACGACTCGGGCCGGGTCGAGGTGAAGGCGAGGTCGACCGCACCGCTGGCCAGGTCGGCGTGGATCTCGTGGCCGGGCTCCTGCCGCAGCTCGACCCGGATCCGCGGGGCGTGGGCGTGGAAGGCGCCCAGCACCTCCGGCACCAGCGACGTCGCCTGGGAGTCGAGGAACGCCAGCCGGACGACGCCCGCGTCCGGGTCGAGGACGCCGGCGAGGTCGGAGAGGAGCTGGCGGTGCCGGGCGACCAGGTCCCGAGCGGCGGCCAGGACCAGCTCGCCGGTCGGCGTGGGGACCACGCCGTCTGCCCGGCGCTCGAACACCCGGGTCCCGAGCTCCTCCTCCACCCGCGCCAGCGAGCGGGACAACGTCGGCTGACTGGTGCGGAGGACGGCGGCGGTGTCGGTGACGTGGCCGTGCTCGGCCAGCTCCAGCAGCCAGGCCAGGTCACGGATCAGCATCGTCACATCATACGCGTCACGCATGGCGGTTTGCTGTTTTCGGCATTGGACGTATCGAGGGAGCAGGCGCAGAGTCGGCCGGGTGTCCAGCCTGACCCTCCCCGACGCCGCGACCGGCCACCTCCCCGGCAGCGCGGACTACCGGCGCGTGGTGGGCGCGCTCTTCGCGGCCGGGCTGGCGACCTTCGCGCAGGTGTACAGCACCCAGGCTGTATTGACCGAGCTGTCCGCCGACTTCGGCGTCTCCGCCGCCGAGAGCACGCTCACCGTCTCGGTCACCACGCTCGGGCTCGGGATGGCGCTGCTCGTGACCGGCCCGTGGTCGGACCGCATCGGTCGGACCCGGCTGATCCACGCCTCGCTCCTGGTGTCCACGGTCGTCGCGTTCGGCTGCGCCCTCGCCCCCACCTGGCACACGCTCCTGCTGCTGCGGCTCGTGCAGGGCGTCGCCCTGGCCGGGCTCCCGGCCGTCGCGACGGCGTACCTCCGCGAGGAGCTCCACCACTCGGCACACGCCCGCGCCGCCGGCCTCTACATCGGCGGGACCGCCCTCGGCGGCATGGCGGGGCGGCTCGCGACGGCACCGGTGGCCGAGGCGGTCGGGTGGCGCTGGGGCCTCGCGACGGCCGCAGGCCTGGGGCTGGTGTCCACCGTCGTCGTGCTCGCGCTCCTGCCCCGGTCACGCCACTTCTCCCCTACCACCGGAGGTCCGCGCGAGGTGCTGGCGACCGCGCGCCGGGCCTTGGCAGATCCCGCGCTGCTCCGGCTGTACGCCGTGGGCGCCTGCTCGGTCGGCGCCATGGTCGCGGTCTACAACGTGCTCGGCTTCCGGTTGACCTCCGCGCCGTTCGGGCTCGGCGTCGGTGCCGCCAGCCTCCTCTTCCTCGCCTACCCGCTGGGCTCGCTCAGCTCCGTCGCCTCGGGCCGGCTCGCCGACCGGATCGGCCGTCGCGCGGTGCTGCCCGTGGGCGCGGTGATCGCCGTCGTCGGTGTGCTGGCCACGCTCCCCGACCTGCTGCCGGTCGTCGCGATCGGCGTCGCGCTGCTCACCACGGGCTTCTTCGTGATCCACGGCGTCGCCAGCGGCTGGGTCCCGGCCCGGGCGCACGCGGCCGGGGTGAGCACCGGGCAGGCCGCGTCGCTCTACCTCTTCAGCTTCTACCTCGGCTCCTCCACGTTCGGCAGCCTCGCCGGCACGGCGTACGACGCCCTCGGCTGGCCCGGCGTGGTCGCGCTCGCGACCCTGCTGCTGCTCGTGTCGGGCACGCTCGCCCGCGGCCTGCGTCGCACCACCCCGCTGGTCCCGGTGGCCGCGTGACGGGAGGTCAGTCGTCCCAACCGGGAGGCCGGCGGGATCTCGGCAGCTTCGACACCACGAGCCGGTAGGACTCGTCGACCGCCTCGAGCAGCTCCTCGTCCGGGATCGCACCGCCGAAGGCCAGGTCGTTCCACCCCGAGCGACCGATGTAGGCCATCACCGAGGCGTCTGCGGGGAACCGGTGCAGCCACTCGTCGGCCTCGTCGCGGGTACCCCCCGCCTTGACGCCCACGCCGTCGCGGCCGAGGAAGGCGAAGATCTTGCCGCGCTCCGCCTCCCCGACCTTGATCACGGGGAGGTCGTGGCCCCACGGGTTGTCCGGCCAGGCGCCGGGCAACGCCAGGCAGTGCTCCTGCATGCGCTCGACGTCCACCCGGGGAGCCTACGATGCTCCGCGTGACCTCCCCGGACCTGTGGCCCCACTTCAGCCACGACCCGCGCGACCCGGCGTACGCCGCCATGCGAGCCTCCGATGCCGACCGCGACCTCGTGCTGCGCGCCCTCGGCGACGCCTACGCGGAGGGGCGGCTCACCGCCCTCGAGTTCGACGACCGGACCTCGGCCGTGGCCCAGACCCGCGTCCTGGGTGACCTGCCGGGCTTCCTCAACGACCTGGTGCCGTCCACGACGGTGCCTGCCCTCGCGCCGCTCGCCCCGGTGGAGGTCCAGACGGAGGCCGTGGCGCGCTGGCGGTCCAGCCGCAACGACGCCCTCCGGGGTTGGCTCTTCGTCTCGGTCGTGTGCTGGACGATCTGGATGCTCACCAGCTTCGGCGGGCACCCGTGGCCGGTCTACCCGATGCTGGGCACGGCGATCCCCCTGATGGGGACGCTGGTCCAGCGGCGGGACATGATCGAGCAGAACCGGCTCAAGATCGTGGCCAAGCAGGAGAAGGCGATCGCCAAGGCGGAGCGGAAGCGCCGCGAGCTCGAGGCGCCGCAGGACCCGCCAGCAGACTAGCTCTCCTCGTCCTCCTCCTCGTCGTCGTCGAGCAGGCCCTCGCGACGGGCGGAGGAGACGATCTCGCGGACCTGGGTGAGGGTGCCGCAGCCGTCGTCCAGCAGCCGGTTGCGCTCCGTGGCGAACGCCTCGCCCAGCTCGGCGCGGACCTGCTCGCCAACCTCCTCGCGGGCCGGGTTGAGGATGGTGAGCTCCTCCTCGGTGAGGTGGTGGTTGACCGCGGTGGCGAGCTCCTCGACGGCGTCGTCGAAGGCCTGGGTGTCGGTTCCCTTCAGCTCGAGGACGGCGAGCAGCGCCTCGTGGCCCTCGGCGTGCTCCTCCTCGCCGTGCTCCGCCTCGTGCTCGCCGACCGCGCCCTTGCGGCGCAGCTTCGGGTAGACAAGCTTCTCCTCCGCCTGCGCGTGCGCCACGTGCAGCGCGGAGAACGCCTTCCGGACCGCGTCGCGGTCCGAGGAGCTGTCGCGCAGCTCGCGCAGCAACGCCTCGAAGCGACGGTGGTCGTCGAGGATCAGGTCCACCACGTCGCCCTGAGCGGGCCGGCCGAGATCGATCGTCGTCATGCCGTCGACCCTAGTGAGCGCCCGGTCGGATCGTCCTCACCCCTGCGAGGAGTCAGGCTCAGCGACGGCCGAACAGCTTCGACAGCAGGCCCCGCTGCTCCTCGACGACCGTCGTGGGCGTGGGCGGGGTGGTGGCTGCCGGAGGAGGCGTCGCCGCACCTGCATCGCTGGCCCGGGCCCTGGCGAGCAGCGCGTCGACGTCGGCCATCTCGTAGCCCTCGCGGAAGGAGACCGTCGTGATGCTGGCGTCGTCGACGAGGGGCGCGACCGGCCTCCCCGCGGCGAGCGCGGCGACCACCTCGTCGAGCAGCTGGTCGACCTCGCCCATGTCGTAGCCGGGGCGCAACCGCACCGGCGTGAACCGGGCGGCCTTGATCTCCGCGATCAGCTGGTCACTCATCGAGGCGCCCCCGGTCGCCGGCGTCCGGTGCGTGCGATGGCAAGGCCGAGGAGGGAAGGCGGCCCGGGTTTGGCCGTCGACCGTCGGGAACGCCGCCAGCGTGCGTGTCCGGGCGTTCACTGCGTCGCCTCCATCATCTGGCGGAGCTCCTTCTTGAGGTCGGAGATCTCGTCGCGAAGGCGGGCGGCCACCTCGAACTGGAGCTCGGCGGCGGCGGTCCGCATCTGGTCGGTGAGCTGCTGGATCAGCTCGGCGAGCTCGCTGCTCGGCAGCCCGGCGAGGTCGGGATGGGCGCCGTCCTGGCGCAGGCGCGAGAGGGCGGGGGTCGGCGCCACGCCGGACTTGCCCTGCGCCTTCACACCACCGGCTCGTCCCTTCTGGCCGACGTCGGCCCAGGTCTGCAGCAGCGCCTGGGTGTTCTCGTCCTCGCGGGCGAGCATCTCGGTGATGTCGGCGATCTTCTTGCGCAGCGGGGTGGGGTCGATGCCGTGCTCGAGGTTGTAGGCGACCTGCTTCTCGCGCCGCCGGTTGGTCTCGTCGATGGCCGACTCCATCGACGGGGTCACCTTGTCGGCGTACATGTGGACCTGGCCCGACACGTTGCGGGCGGCGCGACCGATCGTCTGGATCAGCGACTTGTCCGAGCGCAGGAACCCCTCCTTGTCGGCGTCGAGGATCGCCACCAGCGACACCTCGGGGAGGTCGAGGCCCTCACGGAGCAGGTTGATGCCGACCATCACGTCGAACTCACCGAGGCGGAGGTCGCGCAGCAGCTCGATCCGCTTGAGCGTGTCGACCTCGGAGTGGAGGTAGCGGGTGCGGATGCCGGCGTCGAGGAGGTAGTCGGTGAGGTCCTCGGACATCTTCTTGGTGAGCGTGGTGACCAGCACCCGCTCGTTCTTCTCCACGCGCGCGTTGATCTCGCCGATGAGGTCGTCGATCTGGCCCTTGGTCGGCTTCACGACGACCTCGGGGTCGATCAGGCCGGTCGGGCGGATGATCTGCTCGACGGTGTCGCCGCCGACCTTGTCGAGCTCGTAGTTGCCCGGGGTGGCCGAGAGGTAGATGGTCTGCCCGATCCGGTCGAGGAACTCCTCCCACCGCAGCGGCCGGTTGTCCATGGCGCTGGGCAACCGGAAGCCGTGGTCGACCAGGTTGCGCTTGCGGGACATGTCGCCCTCGTACATCCCGCCGACCTGGGGCACCGCGACGTGGGACTCGTCGATGACGAGCAGGAAGTCCTCGGGGAAGTAGTCGAGCAGGCAGTTGGGCGCGGAGCCGCGTTCGCGGCCGTCGATGTGCATCGAGTAGTTCTCGATGCCGGAGCAGGAACCGACCTGGCGCATCATCTCGATGTCGTAGGTGGTGCGCATCCGCAGCCGCTGCGCCTCCAACAGCTTGCCCTGGCGCTCGAAGGTCTCCAGCTGCTGGACCAGCTCGGCCTCGATCCCGGCGATCGCACGCTCCATCCGCTGCGGACCGGCGACGTAGTGGCTGGCGGGGAAGACGTGCAGCTCGGTGTCCTCGGTGAGCACCTCGCCGGTCACGGGGTGCAGCGTCATCAGCCGCTCGACCTCGTCGCCGAAGAACTCGATCCGGACGGCCAGCTCCTCGTAGACCGGGAAGATCTCGAGGGTGTCGCCGCGGACGCGGAACGTGCCGCGGCTGAAGCTCATGTCGTTGCGGGTGTACTGGATCTCGACCAGCCGGCGCAGGATCGAGTCGCGGTCGTGCTCCTCCCCGACCCGGAGCCGCAGCATCCGGTCGACGTACTCCTGCGGAGTGCCGAGACCGTAGATGCAGGACACCGTCGACACCACGATCACGTCGCGGCGGGTGAGCAGGCTGTTGGTCGCCGAGTGACGCAGCCGCTCCACCTCCTCGTTGATCGAGGAGTCCTTCTCGATGTAGGTGTCGGTCTGCGGGACGTAGGCCTCGGGCTGGTAGTAGTCGTAGTAGGAGACGAAGTACTCGATCGCGTTCTCGGGGAACAGCTGCCGCAGCTCGTTGGCGAACTGGGCGGCCAGCGTCTTGTTCGGCTGGAGCACCAGGAGCGGCCGCTGCAGCTGCTCGGCGACCCAGGCGACCGTGGCCGTCTTGCCGGTGCCGGTGGCACCGAGGAGGACGACGTCCTGGACGCCGTCACGCATCCGCCGGGTGATCTCCGCGATCGCGGCGGGCTGGTCACCCGAGGGCTGGTAGTCCGACTGGACGTGGAGAGGTGCCACGCGTCGTTCGAGGTCGGTCACAGGCCGCATGCGGCGAGCCTACGTGGGGGCGCCGACACCCTCCGGAAACGAGCCTGTCACGCGGGATGTGGATCTCCCGTGGCCCAGATGAGGGTTTTTCCTCCATTCGGAGGACGAGGTGGCCCGTTCTCCCTAGTCTGGCGCTCAGACGCTCGGTGTCCCCCCGCTCTGGCGTCGCCCTGTTCCGCCCCCTGACAGGAGCCGAGGCCCGATGCCTGAGACGCTTGACTCGCACGAGTCACACCGTTCGCTGTCGCTGTCCGAGTGGCCCGTCGTCCGCAAGGTCGCCCTGGTGCTCGCGATCCCGCTGCTGCTCGCCGTCGTGCTCGGTGGGCTACGCGTGAAGGCCGAGCTCGACACCGCCTCGGCCGCCACCGCGACCGCGAGCCAGGTGACCGTGCTCGGCCCGGCCGTCGCCTACCTCTCCGCCGCGGAAGACGCCGCCATGGTCTTCCGCAGCACCGACGACACCGACCAGCGCGACGCGGCGCTCAAGGCCGTCAACGACGCTGCCGCCGACCTCGAGTCCGCCTGGTCCAACGCCGACCTCTCCGCCGCCCAGCGTGCACAGATCCGCAACCTTCTCGACACCACGCAGGGGCTGCGGGACGGCTCCGCGTACAGCATCGTCGCGACCGCGTCCGACCAGCTGGAGAACCTCGAGGCCGACGTCACCCTCGGTATCGCCGCGATGACCAACGCGGGATCAGGCACCGAGTCGCTGATCAACCTCGTCGGCCAGCTCAACGCGGGCCGGCTGGCCGTCACCGAGCAGCAGCTGCTCGTGAACCCGCGGCCGGCGATCATCCCCAAGAACGAGCTGTACGGCTACCTCGGCGTGGAGTCGGCGGCCATCGGCAGCCTCGAGCAGCTGCTCCCCGACGACCCCGACGTGAAGCTGCTGCGCCAGTACAACGCCAGCAACAACGGCCTCCTCGGCATCGGCACCCCGGACCTCAAGGGCCAGGCGCCATTGAAGCTGTACGACGACCTCGCCGACGGCCTGCTCGACCAGATCAACACGACCCTGGCCTCCCAGGCCAGCGGTGCGAACCGGACCGCGCTGCTCACCGCGCTGCTCACCGGCCTCGCCCTCCTGCTCGCCATCGGCCTGGGCCTCGCGGTCTCGCGACTCCTGGTCAAGCCGATCCGCCAGGTGCGCGACGGTGCCCTCGCGGTCGCCCACGAGGAGCTGCCCGAGACGGTCCGCCGGATCCGGGCCGGGCAGGACCCCGGCGTCATCACCACCATCCCCGTCACCACGCACGAGGAGATGGGCCAGCTGGCCCGCGCCGTCGACGACCTGCACGGCACCGCCGTCCGGCTCGCGCAGGACGAGTCCGAGCTCCGGTTCGCGCGTGGCCGACATGTTCGTCACCCTGTCCCGCCGCAACACCTCCCTGGTCAACCAGCAGCTGCACCTCATCGAGCGGCTGGAGCGGGACGAGGAGGACCCGGCCCGGCTCGAGAGCCTGTTCCGCCTGGACCACCTCGCCTCGCGCATGCGTCGTACGGCGGAGAGCCTGGTCGTCCTCGCGGACGCACCGACCGCGGCCAGCGAGCAGGACGCGCTGTCGGTCGACGAGGCCCTCCAGGCCGCGACCGCCGGTGTGCAGGACTACCAGCGGGTGCAGGTCTCCGGTGCCCCGTCGCTGCGGATCAGCGGCCTGGCGGCTCCCGACCTGGTCCACCTCTTCACCGAGCTCATCGACAACGCCCTGAACTTCTCGCCCCCGGGCACCCCGGTGCGCGTCAACGCCTCCACCCCTGCCGGGATGGTGCTGGTCGAGGTCGAGGACTCCGGCCTCGGCATCGACTCCGCCACCCTGCTGGAGCTGAACCAGACTCTGCGCACCGGCGCCGAGGTCACGGCCGACACCGCCCGCCGGATGGGCCTGTTCGTGGTCGCCCGGCTGGCCCGCCGTCACGGCCTCACGGTCACCCTGGAGCACAACGCCGAGGGCGGCACCTCGGCCCGCGTCTTCATCCCGCGCCCGCTGCTGACCGGGCCGGGCTACGAGTCCGACCTCGACGGCACCGAGGACGCCGTGGTGTCCACGCTCACCGTCCCGACCCCGGTCGAGGCCGAGCACCTCGAGGAGCCCGTCGAGGAGCCCGTCGAGGAGCCCGTCGAGGTCCCCGTGGCGGAGGAGGTCGAGGTCTCCCCCGAGGAGTCCCCTGCCGCCGCGTACGCCGCCCTGCCGGACACCGAGCCGGGCCGGCCGCGTCGCCCGGACCCCAAGCTCGCCGACTCCATGTTCCGTCGCCCGGGAGTGCCGAGCCTGCCGCAGAGCGCGACGGCCACCCCGCCGCCGGCCGCGCGCCAGGAGACTCCCGCAGCCCCCGCGCCTGCCGTGCCCGGGCTGGATGCGCTGTCCGCGGTCATCAACGCCAACATCCGGCTCCCCCAGCGCCGTCCCGGCACGGCCGCGCGTCCCGAGCCGCTCTCGCCCGTGGCCCCCGCTGCCCCCGAGGCAGCACCCGCCGCGCCTCCCGCACCTCCGACGGCGCCAGCGACGTCCTCGAGTCGCGTCCTCGCTGCCGCAGCGCGGCCGTGCGCTGCAGCCGGAGCCGGTCGCGGAGGTCACGCCCGCACCGGAGCCCGAGCCCGAGATCCGCGACGTCGTGGACGCACCCGAGGTCGAGGAGACCGTCGAGTCGCCCGCGGCCGAGGTGATCGAGGTCGACGAGGACGACGACGAGGCGGAGGAGCTGCTCGCCCCCGAGGTGGAGGTCCCCGAGACCCTCGACGCCGACACGATGGCCACGGTCACCCTGCTCCCCGAGCTCGCCCACGGTCGAGGCCGTGGTGGCCGGACCGGTGGCCCTGGCCGACGAGCCCGCCGACGAGCCCGCCGACGAGCGCATCGAGGAGCGCATCGAGGAGCCGGTCCGCGCGTCGGTCGACCCGCTGGGCGCGGCGTACGCCGTGGCCGACCACGGCGACGACGAGACCCCGATGTTCAAGATGCTGCGCTCGAGCTGGTTCTCCGGCGACGGCGCGGAGCAGGGCTGGGGCACCGACGAGATCGACGCCGGCTGGCAGGCCGTCGAGCGGGTCGCCGAGACGGCCCCCTCACGGCTGACCCGCTCGGGCCTCCCGGTCCGTGACCCGGGCAACCGACTGGTCCCGGGTGGCGTCACCAAGTCCGCACCGACCTTCCAGCGCGACCCCGAGGCGATCCGTGCCCGGCTCGCCGCCCATGCCGCCGGCGTCGCCCGCGGCCGTACCAGCGCCACCGCCACGCAGCTCGACCACCAGCTCGACCACCACCACGACCACCAGCCCGCCGAGACCCCCGAGGACGTGACTCCCTGATGAGCGAGACCTACTCCGCCCCCACCCCAGCCATCTCCACCGACCGAGAGCTGGACTGGGTCGTCAGCCGCTTCGTGGACGAGGTGGCCGGCACCGCCCACGCCATCCTGGTCTCCGCCGACGGCCTGCTGACCGCCGCCAGCGCCCACCTGCCCGCCGACCGCGCCGAGCAGGTCGCGGCGGTCGCGTCCGGCCTCTGCAGCCTGGCCGTCGGCGCCTCACGCCTCTTCGACGGTGGTCCGGTGCTCCAGACCGTCGTCGAGATGCAGCACGGCTACCTGCTGCTCATGAGCGTCGGCGACGGCTCGCACCTCGCCGTCCTCACCCAGGAGTCGGCCGACATCGGCCAGATCGGCTACGAGATGGCGCTGCTGGTCGAGCGCGTGGGCCAGATGGTCCAGGCGCAGGCCCGCACGACGTCGGGGATGTAGGAGCTCACCATGGCCCTCCCCGAACCTGTCGAGAGCGACCCGGACGCCACGGCGCCCGCGCCGCGGCTCGTGCGGTCGTACACCCTCACCGCCGGGCGCACCCGCGCCGAGGTCGACCTCCCCGTGGAGGCGACCCTGCGGCGCCAGGGCTTCGACGACGAGGGCGGCGAGACTCCGCGACAGCGGATCCTGCGCGTCTGCGACACGCGTTCCGTCGCCGAGGTCTCGGCGCTCGTCTCGATGCCGATCGGCGTCGTCCGGGTGCTCCTCAGCGACCTCGTGCAAGAAGGAAAGGTGCGCGTGCAGGCCACCTTGAAGGAGACGTCCTCGTCCGACGAGCGACGCGATCTCATCGAAAGGACCCTCCGTGGACTCCGTGCGCTCTGACCTGAACGACCGCCGGTCGGTCACCTCGACCAAGATCGTCGTGGCCGGTGGCTTCGGCGTCGGCAAGACGACCCTCGTGGGCTCGGTCTCCGAGATCATGCCGCTGCGGACCGAGGCCCTCGTGACCAACGAGTCCGAGGGCGTCGACGAGCTGGCCGCCCACACGCCGGGCAAGACCTCGACCACCGTGGCCATGGACTTCGGCCGGATCACCCTGGCCCCCGACCTGGTGCTCTACCTGTTCGGCACGCCGGGCCAGAAGCGGTTCTGGTTCATGTGGGACGACCTCTGCGTCGGCGCCATCGGTGCTGTCGTCGTGGTCGACACCGAGCGTCTGGACGAGGCCTTCTCGCCGCTGGACTACTTCGAGGCGAAGGGCATCCCCTTCATCGTCGCGGTCAACCAGTTCGAGGGGACCCACGAGTACCTCCTCGACGAGGTGCGTGGTGCCCTGGCGCTGCCCGACAGCGTGCCGATGATCGGCGTCGACGCCCGCAACCGGGACTCGGTCAAGCACGCCCTCGTGCGGGTGACCGAGTACGCCCTGGAGCGGATGAGCGACACCGTGGCGGTGCCGGCGAGCTGACTTCGAGCGCTCGGTAGATTGACGGGGTGCTACGCAGCGTCCCGTCCGGTCCGAGCGTGGCCGAGCGTGTCCTCCGGGTCACGCGCCGCGCCCTGCTGACGCTCCTCGGGGTGCAGCTCGCGCTCGCGATCGGGATGTCGCTGGTCGACTCCTACCGCCGGCGCGGCAAGAAGCCCAAGCCGTTCCCGGTCACCGCGCCGGGCACGGTCTCGGTCGGCGAGGCCGGCGGCGAGGTGACGACGTACACCTACGGTCGTGACCTGTACGACGCGATGCTGGCCGCCATCGAGGGCGCCCAGCGCCAGGTGCTCTTCGAGACCTACATCTGGAAGGGCGACGAGGTCGGCGAGCAGTTCAAGCAGGCGCTGGCCGACGCCGCCGCGCGCGGGGTCGAGGTCTACTGCATCTACGACAGCTTCGCCAACCTCGTGGTGTCCCCGCGCTTCAAGCGGTTCCCGTCCTCGATGAAGGTCCTGCCCTACCCGATCTACAACGCGGGCTGGCGCGTCTTCGACCTCCGCCGCTACGGCCGCGACCACCGCAAGATCCTGGTCGTCGACGACGCCGTCGGCTTCGTCGGCGGCTACAACATCGGGACGGCGTACGCCACCGAGTGGCGCGACACCCACGTCCGGGTGACCGGGCCGGCCGTGTGGGAGCTCAAGCGCGCCTTCGCCGACTTCTGGAACCTGAACCGGCGCCGGCTGATCGGGCAGAGCGAGCGGCCGTTGCTGCTCGAGACGGGAGCCGCCTGGGAGCCGCGGGTCAAGATGCACCGCAACGTGCCGCGACTCTGGATGTTCCCGATCCGCTCGATGTACCTCGAGGCGATCAACCGCGCGAGCCGCAACGTCTGGTTGACCCAGGCCTACTTCCTGCCCGACCAGGACTTCGTGGACGCGCTGGTGACCACGGCCCAGCGGGGCGTCGACGTCCGGCTGCTGGTGCCGCTGAAGTCCAACCACGTCGTGGCCGACTGGATCTCCCGCGGCTACTACGACCAGCTGCTGCGCGGCGGCGTGCGGATCCTGCGGTTCCAGGGGGCGATGGTCCACGCCAAGACCGCGACCGTCGACGGCTCGTGGTCGACGGTCGGCACCGCCAACATCGACCGGCTCAGTCTCCAGGGCAACTACGAGATCAACCTCGAGGTCATCGACGAGGGGCTGGCGCACGAGCTGGAGCGGATCTTCGAGACGGACCAGGGCAACTGCCTGGAGCTGACCCTCTCGGAGTGGCAGGCGCGCGACCTCCACCGACGGTTCACCGAGTCGCTGCTCAACCCGTTGCGGCCGCTGCTGTGACCGTCACGGTCCTGGACGGCGGGCTCTCCACGGCGCTCGAGGAGCGTGGGGCGGACCTGTCCGGGGAGCTGTGGACCGCCCGACTCGTCACCGAGGACCCCGGGCTCGTGACGGCCGTCCACCGCGCCTACTACCTGGCGGGCGCGCAGGTCGCGACCGCCGCCAGCTACCAGGCGACCGACCCCGACCTGCTGACCCGGAGCGTCGCGCTGGCCCGCGACGCCCGCGACCAGCTGGCCGAGACCCACGACGGGCTGCTCGTGGCCGCCTCCGTCGGGCCGTACGGCGCCGTGCTGGCCGACGGGTCCGAGTACCGCGGCCGCTACGGCGTCAGCCGGGCACGGTTGCGCGACTTCCACGCGCCGCGGCTGGAGGTGCTGGCGGGCGCCGGGCCCGACCTGCTCGCCGTCGAGACCATCCCGGACGTCGAGGAGGCCGAGGTGCTCGTGCCGCTGCTCGCCGATCTCGGGCTGCCGGCGTGGTTCAGCTACACCGTCCGGGGCGCCACCACCGCCGCCGGCCAGCCGCTCGCCGAGGCGTTCGCCGTGCTGGCCGACGCTCCCCCGCTGGTCGCCGCCGGCGTCAACTGCTCCGAGCAGGATGACGTCCTCGCCGCCGTCACGACCGCGGTCGAGGTGACCGGCCTGCCGGCGGTCGCGTACCCCAACCGGGGTGGCACGTGGGACCCCGACGCGAAGCGCTGGTCCTACGGCGACGCCCTCGACCTCGACCTGGTCGACGCGTGGCGGGCCGCGGGGGCGACGTACCTCGGCGGCTGCTGCGGCACGACCCCGGTGGACATCGCCACCCTCGCCCGTCGGCTCGACGGGTGGGAGGCAGGTTCTGGCGTGGGGTAGGTCAGCACCCGCGCCGAGGCCGCCGACCTGCACGACTCGGATCAGCCGGGGAGGTGGGTGCGCGGGGGCATCCGGGGGCCGAGCCTCGGGCGGTGCAGCCCGGCCAGCCCGACCAGCGCCTGCACGCGGTAGCGGTGGGGGCGGTAGGGCTCGAGGAACGAGGCGAGCTCGTCGTCGTCGAAGGCGGTGCCGGTCAGGGCCCAGCCGATGTCCTTGGCGACGTGGTAGTCGCCGAACGAGACGGCGTCGGAGTCGCCGAACGCACGCTGGCGGATCTCGGCACTGGTCCAGACCCCGATGCCCGGGAGCGACCGCAGGGCCCGGTCGGCCTCCTCGCGGGAGGCCGTCGCGGTGCGCTCGACGGCGTGGGCGACGCGCGCCGCCATGACGACGGCCTTGGACCGGGCGGGATCGATGTGGAGCTTGAGCCACTCCCACGACGGGATGGTGCGCAGCGTCTCGACGTCGGGCTGCACCCAGACCCCGAGGTCGTGACCGGGGCCGGGCGCGCGGGTGCCCCAGCGGTGCACGAGGTTGCGGAAGCCGGTGAAGGCCTCCTGGCCGGTCACCTTCTGCTCGATGATCGAGGGAACCAGCGCCTCCATCACCAGGCCGGTACGGCCGATCCGCCAGTCGTGGTTGGCGCGCCAGACGTCGGACAGGATCTGGTGGGGCGGCTCGAACCCGCTCGGGTCGTCGTCGGCGCCGAGCAGCGCGGGCACGGACTCCAGGGCCCAGAGGGCGCCCTCGCCCCAGGACGCGGCGTACACCGCTCCGTCGCGCGGGCGGCTCTCGATCATCAGCGTCGCGACGCCCTCCGGCGTCCGGATGCCGCGCCAGTGGCGACCCTGGAAGTCGGTCTTGTAGGTCGGGTCGGACGCACCGTGGCGCTGCTGGCTCAGGATCTGACCCACCGGCACCGCCCAGTCGGGCACCCACAGCCGCGTGTTGCGGCTGGTCTCGGCCTGGTCGGTGGTCACGGGGCGAGCGTAAGGCAGGATCCCGACACCGCGATACCAGCAGTATCCTCGGCGCGTGACCGACGCCGACCGCCGCGACCTCGAGTCTGGCATCGAGACCGACTTCTCGCGCCAGATGTCCTACGGCGACTACCTCCGCCTCGACCAGCTGCTCGGCGCGCAGGTACCGCTCAGCGACCCACCGCAGCACGACGAGCTGCTCTTCATCATCCAGCACCAGACCTCCGAGCTGTGGCTGAAGCTGATGGTCCACGAGCTGCGGTCGGCGCGCGCGCTGCTCTCCACCGACGACCTCTCCCCCGCCCTGAAGCGGCTGGCGCGGGTCAAGCACATCCAGCGGGTGCTGACCGACCAGTGGTCGGTGCTGGCCACGCTCACCCCCAGCGAGTACGCCGAGATCCGGCCGTTCCTCGCGACGTCGTCGGGCTTCCAGTCCGCGCAGTACCGCGAGGTGGAGTTCCTGCTGGGCAACAAGGACGCCGAGATGGTGAAGGTCTTCGGCCACGACCCGGCCGCCCGCGACCAGCTCGCGACCCTCCTGCACGAGCCGTCCCTGTACGACGAGTTCCTGCGCCACCTGGCCCGCGAGGGGTACGCCGTCCCCGCCGACCTGCTCGACCGCGACTGGTCCCAGCGCCGGCCCTCCCACCCCGGCCTGGTCGACGTCTACGCCGCCGTCTACGCCGCCCCGCACGAGCACTGGGGCGTCTACGAGACCTGCGAGGAGCTCGTCGACGTCGAGGACAACTTCCAGGAGTGGCGCTTCCGGCACCTCCAGGTGGTCCAGCGCACCATCGGCCAGCAACCCGGCACCGGCGGCTCCTCCGGCGTCGCCTTCCTGCGCCGCGCCCTCGACCTCACCTTCTTCCCCGAGCTCTACGAGGTCCGCGCCCGCATCGGCGGCTGACCTGTGCCGGTGGTTGAGGTGCGAGCGGCCGTCCGGTGGTTGAGGTGCGAGCGGGCGTCCCGTGGTTGAGGTGCGAGCGGGCGTCCGGTGGTTGAGGTGCGAGCGGCCTCCGGTGGTTGAGGTGCGAGCGGAGCGAGCCTCGAAACCCCCGGACCCTGTCAGCGCTCCTGTCGCACCCGCGGCTAGCGTGACGCCATGCTGATCGCCGACCTGGTCGCCACGCACGCGGCGGTCTCCGCCACGCGCTCGCGCAAGGCCAAGTCCGCCGCCCTCGCCGCCACCCTCGGCGTCCGCCGACCGCGCCGAGCTGCCCGTGGTCACCTCGTGGCTCGGGGGCGCCCTGCTCCAGCGTCGGACCGGGCTGGGCTGGCGTGGGCTCCAGACGATGCCCATCCGGCCGCCGAGTCGTCCCTGACGGTGGCGGAGGTGCACGAAGCCTTCGACGCGCTCTCGACGTTGAGCGGGTCCGGCTCCCAGGCCGCGCGGGCCGGCGCCGTGGCCGAGCTGTTCGGGCGGGCGACCGAGGACGAGCAGCGCTGGCTGCGCGGGCTGGTCACCGGCGAGGTCCGGCAGGGCGCGCTCGACGCGCTCGTCCAGGAGGCGCTCGCCGCGGCGGCCGGGGTGCCGCTCAAGGCCGTCCGCCGGGCCGCGATGCTGGCCGGCTCGACCGTCGCGGTGGCCGTCGCCGCCTTCGAGGGCGAGGAGGCCCTGGCCGCGGTCGGGCTCGAGGTCGGCCGACCCGTGCTCCCGATGCTGGCCTCCAGCGCCACCGACGTGGCCGCCGCCTTCGCCAAGGTCGCCCCCGACGGCGGCCCGGTCGCCGTCGACACCAAGCTCGACGGGATCCGGATCCAGGTCCACCGCGACGGCGACGACGTCCGGATCGCCACCCGCAGCCTCGACGACATCACCCACCGGCTCCCCGAGGTGGTCGCGCTCGCCCGGTCGCTGCCCGCCGAGCGCTTCGTGCTGGACGGCGAGGCGATCGCGCTCGACGACGCCGGCCGGCCGCGCCCCTTCCAGGAGACCGCCTCGCGCACCGCCCAGGACTCCGGCGTGGCCGTGAGCAGCTACTTCTTCGACGTGCTCCACCTCGACGGTCGCGACCTGCTCGACGCCCCCGGCTCCGAGCGCCTCGACGCCCTCACCGGTCTGGTGCCCGAGTCGTCCCTGGTCGCCCGTCTCGTCACCGACGACCCGGCCGAGGCCGAGGCCTTCGCCACCCGCGTCGTCGAGGCGGGTCACGAGGGTGTCGTCGTGAAGAGCCTGTCCGCGTCGTACGACGCGGGGCGGCGGGGTGCCGGCTGGGTCAAGGTCAAGCCGGTCCACACCCTCGACCTCGTGGTGCTCGCGATCGAGTGGGGCTCGGGCCGGCGCGAGGGCTGGCTCTCCAACATCCACCTCGGCGCCCGCGACCCGTCCGCGGAGTCCGGCTTCGTGATGCTCGGCAAGACGTTCAAGGGCATGACCGACGAGATGCTGGCGTGGCAGACCGAGCGGTTCACCGAGCTCGCGACCTCGCCGGCCGACCGCTCGTCGTACGTCGTCCAGGTCCGGCCCGAGCAGGTCGTCGAGATCGCCTTCGACGGACTCCAGCGCTCCACCCGCTACCCCGGCGGCCTCGCGCTCCGGTTCGCCCGGGTCGTGCGCTACCGCGACGACAAGACCGCCGACGAGGCCGACACGATCGAGACGGTGCGCGGCCTCGAAGGAGCGTGACCACGTCCTCATCGGCGGCCAGGCAGGAGCGTGACCCGCCGCAGGGGGTTGTCGTCACGGCTGTGCAACTGCGTGTTGCACTAATCTGGCCCCATGAGCAGCGCGCCCGAGACCGACGGTCGGCGTACCGCCGCGGCGGCCCGCCGGCGCAAGCGGGAGGCCGACATCATCGCCGCGACCCGGGCGCTCTTCGACCGGACCGGGGTGCGCGACGCGCAGATCGACCAGATCGCGCAGGCGGTCGGGGTCAACCGGGCGATCGTCTACCGGCACTTCACCGGCAAGGAGGAGCTGTTCGCGCTGACGCTCGTGGAGTACCTCGACGAGCTGCACGACGCCCTGGCGGAGGCCGACGCGGCCGGCTCCGACGCCGCCGACCGGCTGACCCGGATCACCGACGCCTTCGTCGACTACGGCATCGAGCACCCGGCGTTCGTCGACTGCGCGCAGACCCTGATGCGGCGTACCGGACCCGAGCTGCTCGAGGAGATGAGCGAGTCGGCCGTGTTCCGGCTCGGCCGCGGCATCTCCACCTGCCTCGCCGTGCTCTCCGGGGCGCTCGAGGCCGGGGTCGAGGGCGGCGAGTTCGCCGTCGACGACCCGACGCTGCTCGCCAACACCCTCTACGCGAGCGGGCTCGGCGCGCTCCAGCTCGCCCGGGTCGGGATCCTGGTCAAGGAGGCCGCCCCCGGCGTCCCCACCGTCGGCCAGATCAGCGCCGAGCAGGTGCGCGACTACCTCGTCGCCAGCGCCCTCGCCCTCGCCACCCGGCGCTGACAGCAGGTTGAGTTGGGGGTTTTCGCCCCTCAGCCAGGGGCCGAAACCCCCGACTCAACGGGCCAGAACCCCCAACTCAACGACTACTTCTCGAGGATGGCGACGACGCCCTGGCCGCCGGCGGCGCAGATGGAGATCAGGACGCGGCCCGAGCCCTTCTGGTCCAGCAGCTTGGCGGCGGTGGCGACGATCCGGCCGCCGGTCGCGGCGAACGGGTGGCCGGCCGCGAGCGAGGAGCCGTTGACGTTGAGCTTCGAGCGGTCGATCGAGCCGAGAGGCGCGTCGAGGCCGAGCCGCTCCTTGCAGAAGATCGGGTCCTCCCACGCCTTGAGGGTGGAGAGCACCTGCGAGGCGAACGCCTCGTGGATCTCGAAGTAGTCGAAGTCGTCGAAGGTGAGGCCCTCGCGCTGCAGCATCCGCGCGACGGCGTACGCCGGGGCCATCAGCAGGCCCTCGGCGCCGTGGACGTAGTCGACGGCGGCGGTCTCGGAGGCCCGGAAGTACGCCAGCACCGGCAGGTCGTGGGCCTCGGCCCACTCCTCGGAGGCGAGCAGCACCGCGGACGCGCCGTCGGTGAGCGGCGTGGAGTTGCCGGCGGTCATGGTCGCGGCCTCGCCCTTGCCGAAGACCGGCTTGAGCTTCGCGAGCTTCTCGACCGAGCTGTCGGGGCGCAGGTTGTTGTCGCGCTCCAGCCCGCGGAACGGGGTGACCTGGTCGTCGAGGAAGCCGGCGTCGTACGCCGCGGCGAGCCGCTGGTGGGAGGTGGCGGCGAGCTCGTCCTGCTCCTCGCGGCCGATCTGCCACTCCAGGGCGGTCAGGGCGGCGTGCTCGCCCATCGACATCCGGGTGCGGGGCTCGCCGTTCTGGGGGATCTCGAGCCCGATGTCGCCGGGGCGGATCGCGCCGAGCGCCTTGATCCGCGCAGGCGGTGTCACGGGCGGCGTTGACCTTCATCAGCTTCTTGCGCAGCTTGTCGCTGATCGCGACCGGCGCGTCGGAGGTGGTGTCGGTGCCACCGGCGATGCCGACGTCGATCTGGCCGAGCGCGATCTTGTTGGCCACCTGGATCGCGGCCTGGAGGCCGGTGCCGCACGCCTGCTGGATGTCGGTGGCCGGCGTCTCGGCCGCGAGCTTCGAGCCGAGCACCGCCTCGCGGGTCAGGTTGAAGTCGCGGGCGTGCTTGAGCACGGCGCCGGCGACCACCTCGCCGACCTGCTCGCCCTGCAGCCCGAAGCGGGCGACCAGCCCGTCGATGGCGGCGGTGAGCATCTCCTGGTTGGAGGCGTCGGCGTACGCCGAGTTGGAGCGGGCGAACGGGATCCGGTTGCCGCCGAGCACGGCGACGCGTCGAGTGGAGGTCTGCATGACGCCATTGTGACTCACGAGTAACCTTCTCCGAAACCGGCTGAGTCGCAGGTCACGAAATGTGGACGGCGAGTGACACAGGGAGTTACAACTTCACCATGAGCGATCGTTACCAAGGCTTCGTGCAGTCCCCCGTCGGCAGGCTCCTGGTCAAGAACCTGGGGTTGCCCAACCCGACGCCGCTGGCCCGCTACGAGGCCGGCGCACCCCTGGTCGACGGCACCGTCGTGGTCGGCGGCACCGGCCGGCTGGCCGAGTCGCTGCCCGGGCCTGCTCGACCTGCTCGGCATCGCCAGCACGTCCACTCCCGACGCCGCCGAGAAGTACCGCGGGCTGGTCTTCGACGCCACCGGCCTCACCGAGGCCGGCCAGCTCTCCGCGCTCCGCGACTTCTTCACCCCGCTGCTGCGCAGCCTCGAGACCTGCCCGCGGGTGGTCGTGCTCGGCACGCCGCCCGAGCTGGTGTCGGGCTCGGAGCGGGTCGCCCAGCGCGCGCTCGAGGGCTTCACCCGCTCGCTCGGCAAGGAGCTCGGCCGCGGTGGCACCGTCCAGCTGGTCTACGTCGCGGAGAAGCGCCGAGGGCGCCGTCGCCTCCACGCTCGGCTTCCTGCTGTCGCCGAAGTCGGCGTACGTCTCCGGCCAGGTGGTGCGGATCGGCACCCACACGCAGAAGGCGGTCGAGGTCACCGACTGGCTGCGCCCCCTCGGGGGCAAGGTCGCCCTCGTGACCGGCGCCAGCCGGGGCATCGGCGAGCAGATCGCGCGGGTGCTGCACCGCGACGGCGCGACCGTGGTCGGGCTCGACGTGCCGCAGGCCGCCAGCGACCTCCAGGCGCTGATGCGAGAGCTCGACGGCGACCACCTCGTCCTCGACATCACCGCCAAGGACGCCCCGCAGCGGATCGCGCACCACCTGAAGGAGAAGCACGGCGGGGTGGACGTGGTCGTCCACAACGCCGGCATCACCAAGGACAAGAAGCTCGCGAACATGGACGAGGCCCGCTGGAACGCCGTCCTCAACGTCAACCTCGTCGCCCCCGAGCGGATCACCCGCGAGCTGCTCGACCAGGGCGTCATCAACGACAACGGCGCCATCATCGGCGTCGCCTCGATCGCCGGCATCGCCGGCAACCTCGGGCAGACCAACTACGCCGCCTCCAAGGCGGGCGTGATCGGGCTGGTCGACAGCCTCAAGGACGAGCTGAAGAAGGGCATCACCGTCAACGCCGTCGCGCCCGGCTTCATCATCACGCAGATGACCGCGGCCGTGCCGTTCGCGACCCGAGAGGTCGGCCAGCGCCTCAACGCGATGTCGCAGGGCGGGCTGCCGGTCGACGTCGCCGAGACCATCGCCTGGTACGCCGGCACCGGCTCCACCGCCGTCAACGGCAACGTGGTGCGGGTCTGCGGCCAGATGATGCTGGGGGCCTGACATGGCGCTGCCCATGGTGCTCAGGGCCGCCCTGCCCTCCATCCCCGGCATCAACCAGCTGCCGGGCGTGCGCAAGGACCCGCACGCCGACCCGACCTCCCTGCACCTCACCCGGACCGGGGTGGTCGTCGACCGCGCCCACGCCGCGGCGTACGCCGAGGTGTGCGGCTTCCCGGCCAAGGACGCCGTCCCGCTGACCTACCCGCACCTGCTGGCGTTCCCGCTGCACATGCAGGCGATGACCAGCCCGCAGTTCCCCTACCCCGCCGTCGGTTCGGTGCACGTGGAGAACGTCGTCACCGGCCACCGGCCGGTCCGGCCCGGCGAGTCACTCGACGTGAGCGTCCGGGTCTCCGCGCCCCGGCCGCACGCGAAGGGGATGGTCGTCGACTTCCTCTCCGAGGTGCGCTCCGGCGACGAGATCGTGTGGGAGTCGACCTCCACCTACCTCCGTCGGGGCAGGAGCAACGACGACGCCGACCGCGGGCTGGTCGTTCACGAGCACCCCGACCGCCACGACCGAGTGGCGGCTGCCCGCCGACCTCGGCCGCCGCTACGGCGCGGTCTCGGGCGACCGCAACCCGATCCACCTCTACCCACTGACGGCCAAGGCCCTCGGCTTCCCGCGGCAGATCGCGCACGGCATGTGGAGCCTGGCCCGCTGCGTCGCGGCCCTGGAGAACCGGCTGCCCGACGCGGTGACCGTCGAGGTCGCGTTCAAGAAGCCGATCCTCCTGCCCGGCACGGTCGGCTTCGGCCACGAGCCGCTCGCAGACGGCCAGGCCTTCGCGCTCACCAGCCCGAAGGACGGCGCCCCGCACCTCGTCGGTCGGGCCAGCCCGGCCTAGCGGGCCGCCGCGTCCCAGAGCCGCTGCTCGGCCGCGGCGTCCATCCCGGTCGCGGGCCGGTCGACCGGCTGCGGGGGCGTGCCCTCGCGCTGCAGCCACTCCCACGTGTCGGCGACGGTGTCGCGGATCGGTCGGCACACCAGCCCCGCGTCGTACGCCGCGGAGACGTCGCCGTCGTGCAGGGGGGCGAACTCCCCCGTGGGCGGCACCCAGATCGGCAGCTCGGTCCACGGCTGCACCTCCGCCGCCTCGATGACCTCCGGGTCGAGCCACACCAGCTCGGCGTCCGAGCCGGTGACCTCGACGCACGCCTCGAGCACGTCACCGATGGTGGCGTGGCCCTTCCGGCTCACCGTGTTGAGCGCACCGGTGGGCCGGTGGTCGAGGACCCAGCGGGCCAGGTCGCGGCAGTCGATCAGCTGGAGCGGCCGGTCGCGGGGGCCCGGGGCGGGCACCCGGCCGCCGGCGGCGATCCGGTCGAGCCAGAACGGCATCCGGCCCACGAGCTCGTAGGGGCCGAGGATCAGCCCGGCCCGGGCGGCCAGCCAGGGTCCGTCGAACTCCCGCTCGACGGCGAGCTCGCCGCCGCGCTTGTCGGCGGCGTAGTCGCCGACGTCGGTGGAGTCCGGGTCACCGTCGACGACGGGAGCGGTCTCGTCGAGTCCCGCGGTCATCGGCCAGGAGTAGACCGAGCGCGAGGAGACGTAGCCGTAGTGGCCCGCACGCCCGGACAGGAGCCGGGCGGCGTCGCGGACGGCGACGGGCTCGCGGGACCAGGTGTCGACGACGGCGTCGAACTCGTCGTCGCCGAGCGCCGCGGCGAGCGAGCCCGGGTCGAGCCGGTCGGCCCGTCGTACGTCGGTGCCGGGGACGTCGTCGCCGGTCCGCCCACGGTTGACGGTCACGACCTCGTCGCCGCGCGCCAGGGCGGTCTCGACGACCGCGCGTCCGACGTGGTGGGTGCCGCCGAGGACCAGGAGCTTCATGGAGCCATGTGCGGCGCCTGGCGCCGAAGGGAAGCGAGTTCGCCACAGCGCACGGCTGCGCGGCGCGACGGGTGCGGTGGCGGCGCGCGCGAGCCGGCGTCGCCTTCCCCGCGGTCGGGCGGCTCGAAGGGCGGACAGCCGCGGCCAGCAGCCGGAGAGCCGGTGGAGGGCTGGAACGCGCGACGGACCACGCGCGGTGGGGCGGGGCGCGCCGCGGCGCGCCCGGGGGGGTGCGGGCTCCTGTCGTGTGGGGTCAGCTCGGCGCACAGGCTCGCACGCTGGACCAGGACGCGACCTGCTGCGCCGCGCGACCGCTGTCGTCGCGCGGACGGCTCGGCGCTGGGCAGAGCTGGTGAGGCGGACCTGAGGCACGTGCGCTTCGGGTGACGGGGGGGGCGGCGCAGCGGCCGTCGGTTCGTCGTGTCCGGGGAGGACAGCGCCGTGGCCGGCGGCCTCGAGCGCGTCGCGCTGTGGCCGGTGCTGGTGGGCCTGGCCGCCGTGCCGGACCCATCAGACCACTCAGGGTCGCGGGCGCCCGAAGACCCGGTCGCGGACGGTGGCCCGGGTGGCCGTGGCCGAGGCGGCGCGTCGCTGGGAGAACGTCGCCGTCGCGGGGTTCCACACACCGACCTCGGTGGTGCCGCTGCCGTCCCAGTCGCCGGCGACCGGCAGGTCACCCGGCTGGCCGAACGGCACCTGGGCGGTCCAGGCGAGGCCCTCGCCGTCCAGGACGCGGAGGGTGAACGTCGCGGTGGCCTGGTCGTAGACGCCCACGTCGGTCCGGCCGTCGCCGTCCCAGTCGCCGGTGACCGGCAGGTCGTCGGCGTCGCCGAGGGCGACCGTCGAGACCACGCCGTCGCTGCCGCGCAGCCGGAACCGGTCGCTGCCCGCCCGTCGTACGCCGACCTCCCAGCGACCGTCGCCGTCCCAGTCCCCCGCCACCGGCAGGTCGCGCCAGGAGCCGAAGCGGGTGCGGTCGACGCCCGCGGCGGTGCGGAGCCGGAACACCGGCTCCGCGGCCACCCGGACCCCGACGTCGCCGAGCCCGTCGCCGTCCCAGTCACCGAGCACCGGCTGGTCGGAGGCCCCGCCGAAGCGGATGACCCGGGGTGACGTGCCGTCGCGCTGCACGAGGAAGCGGGCGGTGGCCGAGCGGCGGAACACGACGAGCTCGGCCTCGGGGCCGTCGAGGAGGTTGCCGGCCAGCGGCACGTCCGGGCAGTTCTGCGAGGTGAGGGTGCTGCCGAAGGCGAACGCGGTCCCGTGGAAGTACGGCGGCACGACGCCCCCGGAGGTGCGCTCCTCGAAGTGGAGGTGCTCGCCGGAGGCGTTGCCGGTCCGGCCGACGGTGCCGAGCAGCGCGCCCTGGTCGACGGTCTGGTCGAGGGACACCGCGACGTCGTCGAGGTGCGCGTAGACGGTCTGCTCGCCGTCCAGGTGCTCCAGCATCACCCAGTGGCCGTAGCCGGTGCCGCTGGTGCGGTCGACCCGGACCACCCGGCCCGGGGCGGCCGCCACGACGTCGTCGCCGGCGTCGTCGGCCCGGTTCCAGTCGACCGACCAACGGCTCGGGCTGTGGGTGTCGCGGGTGCTGCCGGTCCACGCCTGTCCACACGGGAACGGCATCTCGAACGCGGTCGTGGGCACGGTGACGCGCGCCGCGGAGCGGTCGCGGACGGCGGCCGCGCCGGTCGCTCCCAGCAGGACGGGGAGCAGCGCCAGGGCCGTGGCTGCGGCCAGGGCGGGACGGGTCACACGAGTCACAGCAACCTCACGAGGGGACATCAGTCACAGGGGCTCCTCACCGTAACGGCGGTGGTGGAGCCCTGTCCCGGTACTACAACGGTGTAGTTGACCGCCGCCGGATCAGGCCCTCCTGGGCGACCGTCGCGACCAGGGTCCCGTCCTCGGTGAAGACCTCGGCGAGGGCCAGTCCGCGGGCGCCGTGGGCGGCCGGGGAGCGCTGGTCGTAGAGCCACCAGCGGTCGGCCCGGAACGGCTGGTGGAACCAGATCGCGTGGTCGAGGGAGGCCGGCTGGAGCGTCGGGTCGGAGATCACGACGCCGTGCGGGACCAGGCTCGCACCGAGCAGGGTGAGGTCGCTGGCGTAGGTGAACGCCGCGAGGTGCTCCTGCGGGTCGTCGGAGAGCTCGCCGTTGACCCGGATCCAGATCTGCGCCTGGGCGGGGTGGTCGGGGTCCTCGGGCAGCCCGTGCCCCGAGATCCCGACGTACCGGACCTCGAGGGCGGCCCACTCGCGCGCGAACGCGGCCGGGTCGCCACCCTGCATCGCCACCAGGTCGAGCATGTCGATCGCCTTCGCCGGCGGTACGACGTCGGGCATCCGGTCCTGGTGCTCGAAGCCGGGCTCGTCGATCTGGAAGTTGGCGGTGAGGAAGTAGATCGGCCGGCCGTGCTGCCGGGCGACCACCCGCCGGGTCGCGAACGACCGGCCGTCGCGCAGCCGCTCGACGTCGTAGACGATCGGGACCGACGGGTCGCCGGGCCGCAGGAAGTAGGAGTGCAGGGAGTGCGACCGGTAGACGGGGTCGACCGAGCGACAGGCCGCGATCAGGGCCTGGGCCGCGACCTGGCCGCCGAAGACGCGCTGCCGGTCGGTGTCGGGCTGACGGCCCCGGAACAGGTCGACGTCGATCTGCTCGAGGGAGAGCAGCTCCACGAGCTGCGCGGCGGATCCGGCCACGGCGGCCTCCTAGCGCTCGTCCGGCTCGGGGGTCTCGTCCGGACCGTTGAGCCCGGCGAGGAACTGCTCGAACTGCTGGCCGATCTCGTCACCGGTCGGCAACGGCTGGTCGGGGGCGAGCAGGCTGCTGCCCTCGGTCTCGGCCCGCTCGAACGCGTCGTACTGCTGCTCGAGGGCGGACACCACGTCGGCCACCTCCTCGTTGGCGGAGAGGTAGCGCGCCACCTCGGCCTCCCGGTCCTCGGCCTCGGCCCGCAGCCCGGACAGGTCGACGGTGAGCCACGCGGCCCGCTCGACGTGCTCGAGCAGGGCGATCGACGCGGCGGGGTACTCCAGCTGCGCGAGGTAGTGCGGGATGTGGGCGACGAACCCCATCGCGTCGTGCCCCCACTCCCCGAGGCGCAGCTCGAGCAGCGCCTGCGCGCTGGAGGGGATGCGGAGCTCGCCGCGCCACGGGCTGTCGCCGGCGAGCAGGTCGGGGTTGTTGGCGTGGTGGGTGATCGCGATCGGCCGCGTGTGGGGCACCGCCATCGGCACCGACCCCATCGAGACCACCCGGGTGACGTCGAAGCGCTCCACGACGGTGCGGACCGCGCGGGCGAAGCCCTCCCACCGGTTGTCGGGCTCCGGACCCTGGAGCAGCAGGTACGGCGTCGCGCCGGTGTCCCGCACGAGCCGGACGACCAGGCGCGGGGCGTCGTAGGCCTCGTAGTGGTCGCGGACGAACGACATCGGGGGCCGCCGGGCGCGATAGTCGTGCAGCTGGTCGACGTCGAAGGTGGCCACCACCCGGGCCTCGGAGAGGTCCACGAGGTGCTGGGCCGCGCGGGCCGCGGCGTTGCCGGCGTCGAGGAAGCCGTCGAGGGCGAGCACGAGCGGGAGTCGCTCCACGCCCTCGAGCTCGGGGACGTCGTCCACGATGTGCACCAGGGTCGGTTCGGTCGCCACGGGCCGAGCCTACGAGGCCCGTGCCTACGGCGTCGCCGCCGCCCCGTACGTGGTCACCATCAGGTGGCCGGCGTCACCGACCAGGCGGCGGCTGCTGACGCCGAGCAGCTCCTCCAGACGGCGGTCGGGGTCGCCGGCCCCGTCGAGCTCCTCGACCAGGGTCCACAGCATCTGCTCGCCCCAGGTCTCCGCGATCTCCTCGCACACCCACCACGCCACGCCGTAGTGGGCAGCCGAGCCCGGGCCGTTGAAGGTGTCGTCGTCGGGCAGCGCGGTGAGGCCCTGCTCCGCCGCGGCCAGTGCCTCCGCGGAGACCACCCGCTCGGCCGGCGCGAGGGTCCGCACCGACAGGTACTCGGCGAGCCCCTCGCCCAGCCAGACCGGGAGGTCGTCGTCGCGCGGCCCGAGGGCGACGTGGACCAGCTCGTGGCGGACGAGACGGGCGCGCGCGGTCGGGTCGACGTCGAGCAAGCGCGGGTTGAGGACGATCCGCGACCCGGCGACGGTGGTGCCGTCGGTGCCGGCCATCACCGGGAAGGTGAGCCCGTCGACGGCCAGCGGGTCTCCGCCCGGCACCCCGTCCAGGGTGCGGAGGAACGCCGGCGAGGACAGGGCGTAGACCACGACCCGGCGGTCCCACTCGAGCGGGATCAGGGGTGCGACCGAGGCGATCCCGTCCTCGACCGTGGTCACGACCTCGTCCGCCCGGGAGGCGCTGCCCGCGTCGAACACGCCGAGCACGCCGGCGCCCTCGCGGACCAGGACCGGCCCGAGGTCCCACGGCTGCCGAGCCTGCGGGTTGCGCCGCTCCCACGCCCGGTCGGTCGTGGACGTGACCACGAACCGGCCCCGGGTCCGCGCGAACCGGTAGCGGTCGCGGGTGACGACCGGCGTCGCGTCGTACCCCCGCAGCCGGAGGGTGACCTCGACGGTCCCCCAGAAGGCGTCGCCCTCGCGCACCAGGCTGGAGGGGTCGAGGTGGTAGCCCAGCCCGGCGAGCGGGAGCTGGGAGACGTTGTCGAACCACTGGGCCTGGTCGGCGCGGGTGGCGGGCGGACCGCCGAGGCCGGCGTCGTACGCCGCGCGGTCGGCGTCGCGCACGGCGCGCGCCCGGCGGTCCAGCAGGGCGGAGATGCCACGGGCCGCGTCCCTGCCGGCGGTCGCGGTGCCGGACCCGACCGGTGCCGACCTGATCGGCCCGTGGTCGGCGCTGCAGCCGGCCACGAGGGCGATCAGCAGCGCGGCGAGGACCCCGGCGGTGGAGCGCCTCGCGCGGCGCCGGTCAGGGTGGTCGGATCGCTCGTCAGAGCGGGTGGTCGGCATCGACTGGAGAACGACCGGCGGCGAGCGCCGTTACGTCCTCCACGATGCCGCGGGCCAACGACTGCGCGTCGAGCCCGATCCGTTCCAGGATGACGGCCCGCTTGGCGTGGCCGAGGAACTCCTGCGGGATGCCGTGCAGCCGGAAGGGCGTGGTCACGCCCTCGTCGTTGAGCACCTGCAGCAGCGCCGCGCCGGTGCCGCCGACCCGGCCGTTGTCCTCGAGGTGCACCACCAGCGTGTGGTCGCGCGCCAGGTCCACCAGGGCGGGGTCGACCGGCTTCACCCACCGCGGGTCGACGACGGTCACGCCGATGCCCTGGTCGACGAGCCGACCGGCCACGTCCAGGGCGGTCTGTGCCATCGCGCCGACCCCGACGATCAGCACGTCGCGTGCGCCCGTCCGGCGCAGCACGTCGACACCGCCGACGCGGTCGACCGCCTCCATGTCCTCGGGCGGCGGGCCCTTCGGGAAGCGCACCACCGTGGGGGCATCGGCGACCTCGACGGCCTCGTTGAGCAGCTCGCGGAGCCGGGCGCCGTCCCGGGGGGCGGCGAGCCGCAGGCCGGGGACGACCTGGAGCACGGACATGTCCCACATGCCGTTGTGGCTCGCGCCGTCGTCGCCGGTGACCCCGGCCCGGTCGAGCACGAACGTCACGCCGCAGCGGTGCAGCGCGCAGTCCATGAGCACCTGGTCGAAGGCGCGGTTGAGGAACGTGGCGTAGACCGCGACCACCGGGTGGAGGCCGCCCATGGCGAGCCCGGCCGCGCTGGTGGCGGCGTGCTGCTCGGCGATGCCCACGTCGAAGGTCCGCTCGGGGAACCGGGCCTGGAAGAAGTGGAGCCCGACCGGGTGCATCATCGCGGCGGTGAGGGCGACGACGTCGCGGCGGCGCTCGCCGATCCGCACGATCTCGTCGCCGAAGACGTCGGTCCAGATGCCGCCGGTGGCGTGCTCCTCGCCGGTCTCGATGTCGAAGGGCCGCGGCGAGTGGAACTGGTCGGCCTCGTGGCGCTCGGCCGCGTCGTAGCCGAAGCCCTTGCGGGTCAGGGCGTGCACGATCACCGGTCCGTTGAACCGCTTGGCCTGGGCCAGCGCCTTCTCGACGGCGGCCCGGTCGTGGCCGTCGACCGGCCCGACGTACTTGAGCCCGAGGTCCTCGAAGAGCCCCTGGGGCGCGAGCGCGTCCTTCATGCCCTTCTTCATCGCGTGCAGCACGTCGTACGCCGCCGGCCCGACGCCCTTGACGGCGTTGAGCCGCTTCTTGACCTGGTCGAGGACCTGCTCGTAGCGGGGGTTCGTGCGCAACGTGGTGAGCGCGGTGGCGAGGCCGCCGACGGTGGGCGTGTAGGAGCGGCCGTTGTCGTTGACGACGATGACCAGCCTGCTGTCCTGGGCGATCGCGATGTTGTTCAGCGCCTCCCAGGCCATGCCGCCGGTGAGCGCGCCGTCGCCGATGACGGCGACGACGTGACGGTCCTCGCCGCGGATGGCGTACGCCTTGGCGAGGCCGTCGGCGTAGGACAGCGCGGTCGAGGCGTGGGAGTTCTCGACGATGTCGTGCTCGGACTCCGCCTGGCTCGGGTAGCCCGAGAGGCCGCCCTCCTGCCGCAGCTTGGCGAAGCCGTCGACGCGGCCGGTGAGCAGCTTGTGGACGTAGGCCTGGTGGCCGGTGTCGAAGACGACCCGGTCGACCGGGGAGTCGAAGACGCGGTGGAGAGCGAGGGTCAGCTCGACGACGCCGAGGTTGGGGCCGAGGTGGCCGCCGGTGCGCGAGCAGGTCTGGACGAGGAAGTCGCGGATCTCGCTCGCCAGCGTGGTCAGCTGGTCGGACGTGAGGTCGCGCAGGTCACGCGGCGACGCGATCGACTCCAGAATGCCCATGACGTTCCACTCTACAAGCGGGTCAGGCCTGGTCGCACAACGCGCGGTAGGCGTCGGAGTCCAGCAGCTGCGGCAGGATCACCGAGGCGGAGACGCCGAGCTCGAGTCGGCGCGCGGCAGCGGGCTCGACGAAGACGATCTGTCGCCCTTCCCGGCAGTCGATGTCGGCATCCGTGAGGTCGGCGGCGCCCAGGAAGAGATGGACCTGGTGCTCGGGCTCGTCGGGCCAGGGGCGGAACGACTGCCAGTGCCGGAGCGCACCCGGCGCGACCCGGAGGCCGGTCTCCTCCTCCAGCTCGCGGTAGGCCGCGGTCTCGACGTCCTCGCCCTCCTCGACGTGGCCGCCGGCGAAGCTCCACGTCTCCGGGTCGATGAGCGGGTGCTCGTCGCGCTCCTGGAGCAGCACCCACCCGCGCCGGTCGACCAGCACCACGCTGGCGAAGTCGGTCATCCGGCGTACGGGACCTCGGCCCGCCAGTCCGCGACGTCCTGGTGGGCGGCGGCGTGGATCGCCTCCGCGACGCGGTCGGGGGTGAAGGCACCCTCCTGGGCGAGCGTTCCGCGGACGGTGACCGACACCGCCCGGATCCCGTCGTCCTTGAGCGTGTCGTCGATGCTGCGGACCAGGTTGCGCAGCCCGGCCTTCTGCACACCGAGCGAGGCCGCCTCGTGCCACGGCTGGTCGGCGGCCATGCTGCCGGTCGCGGTGATCCGACCGCCCTCGGACATGAAGGGCCGCGCGCCCTGGAGCGAGCTCAGCAGCGCCCCCACCCCGAGCGTGAGGTCCTGCAGGAGCTCGGCCACGGTCAGCGTCATCGGGTCCTTCTGCCGGAACGCGCTGGGGTTGAAGTGCAGGACGTCGATCCGCTCCAACCGCGCGCCCAGCTCGGCGACCGCCCCGCGGGCCGCCGCGTCGTCGGTGATGTCCGCGATCACGTGGCTCACCCCCGCCCCCGCCGCCTCGAGGTCGATCGTGAGCTCGCCGAGCTGCGCCTCGTCGATGCCCACCAGGCCGACGTCGTACCCGTCGCGGGCGAAGGTCCGGGCCACCGACCCACTCACACCCGGTCCGGCGCCGACGATGACGATCACGGGTCTGCTCATGCCCCCGACGCTACCCCCGGCGGCTCGGAGGGCTGCCGGTGGTTGAGGTGCGAAGGCCGCCCACGGCCTGAGCCTCGAAACCCCCGCCCGTCGGAGGGGCCGCCGGTGGTTGAGGTGCGAAGGCCGCCCACGGCCTGAGCCTCGAAACCCCCGGCTGGCTCGGAGGGGTCCGGGGGTTTCGAGGCTCGTCGCTGGCGCTCCTCGCACCTCAACCACCGGATGGGGCCTGCCGGTGGTTGAGGTGCGAAGGCCGGCCACGGCCTGAGCCTCGAAACCCCCGGCGACTCAGAGGCGGGCGACGAAGCGGCGGCCGCGGAGGGCCTCCTCGACCAGGCCGGCGGCGCGGCGGACGGCGAGGAGGCGGGCGTCCTCGAGCTGGAAGGTGGAGACGGCGGCCTCGACGACGGCGAGGTCGGCGACCTGGCCGAGGTCGTGGCGGGCCTCGCTGAGGCCGCGGCGTACGGCGGCCTGGTTGGCCTCGACGTGCAGCACCGCGAACCGGGCCAGGACCACGACGTGGCGGCGCAGTCCGGCATAGCGGCGGTAGTCGGGCGGGCAGAGGTCGAGCAGCCACGCGGCGGCGGTGCGCTCCCAGTCGGGGGTGTCCGGCGGGCGCACCTCGCGGGGCCAGCCGGGCGGTGCGACGGGGCGACTCATCGAGCCATCGTAGTCGAACACCTGTTCGACCTTCATCCACGGTTCGGCAACGTTCCGGTGTGGGTGCTTCCTGTGACGCCGGGGGCGGTCCACGATGCAGGTGTGACGGCGGAGGTAGCAACGGACCAGGTGCTTCCTCCCGACGCCACCAGTGCGTCGATCGCCCGCAAGCTCGTCCGCGAGGCGCTGCACGGCTTCGACAACGAGGACGCCCTGGACGCCGCGCAGCTCGCGATCAGCGAGATCGTCACGAACGCCCTCGTCCACGCCGGTACGTCGATGCACCTGCGGATCCTGCTCGCCGACCACTCGCTGCGGGTGGAGCTCACCGACGGCAGCTCCCGGCTGCCGGCGCAGCGCGACTTCGGCACCGCCGCGCCGACCGGCCGCGGCCTGCTGCTCGTGGAGGAGCTGGTGACCCGGTGGGGCGCCCACGCGGTCCCGGACGGCAAGGTCGTCTGGTTCGAGATCAGCGACGGCGACGCCCTCGGCGACCTGCTCCCTCCCCCGGTGATCGTGCACGTCGACGAGGAGTCCTCGGTCGTCGTCGAGCTGCACCGGATGCCGCTGCTCATGCACCAGGCGTGGCAGGAGCACGCCGCGGCCCTGTTGCGCGAGGTGATGCTGGTCCGGCTCGACGCCGAGCTCAGCGCCCTCGAGGAGCACGCCAGCGCCAGCGACGCCCTCGGCCTGCTGCTCGACCAGATCCCCGCGCCCGAGGTCGGGCTCGAGCCGTCCGTCCTGATCGCGAACGCGACGGAGCCGGAGATGTCGGTGCAGCAGCTCGCGATCCACGTCCCGCGCTCGTCGCTGCCCAGCTTCGCCGCCCTCGACGTGATGCTCGACGAGGCGGTGACCCTCGCCCAGGAAGGCCAGCTGCTCTCTCCCCCACGCAGCCGGAGATCCAGGCGATGCGGCTGTGGATCTGCAACCAGGTCCGCAACCAGGCCGCCGGCGGTCGCTCGGTCGAGTGGCCCTCGCTGGCCGCTGCCCTCCCCCCTCGTCGTGCGGAGGACACGATGACCTGGGACGACAGCGAGGTCAGCGAGGCCTCCACGCCGCGCGTGGCCGCCGACGACGCCAACCGGATCGTCGCGGTCAGCCCGGCCGCCCTCGCCCTGTTGGGGTACGACGACCCGGCGCTGCTGGTCGGCCGCCGACTGGTCTCGATCATCCCCGAGCGCTACCACCAGGCCCACGTGGCCGGCTTCACCCTCCACCTCGTCAACGGCCGCCGCCCCCTGCTGGGGCGGCTGGTCCGGATGCCGATGCTGCGCAAGGACGGCGATGAGGTCGAGGTGATGATGCGGATCGTCAGCCGTGCCATGCCCGAGGGCCGCTACCTCTTCTTCGCCGACTTCGACGCCTGACGCGCCTCAGGCCTCGCCGACCGCCTCGCGCACCCTCGCCAGCCGCTCGCCGCGCAGCCCGACCGAGTCGTGCTGCCAGAACGCCTCGGGGTAGACCAGCCGTCCGGTCGTGCCACGGTCGTCCAGCACCGCGACCTGGAACGCCGGCCCGGGGATCCGCACCGACGGTCGCTCGAAGCCGCGCGCGGCGCCGGCCTCGAACCCGCGCGTGCCGTAGTAGCCGGGGTCGCCCTCCAGGAAGACGTACGCCGCACCCCGCGCCCGGGCCGCGTCGAGCGCGGCCGCCACGAGCCGCGTGCCGATCCCGGCACCCTGCCGCGAGGACGCGACGCCGAGGGGACTCAGGACCAGCACCTCGGCCAGTCCCTCCTCGTCGTCCACCCACCCCCGCGACAGCGCCACATGGCCGACGACTCCCCCGTCGTCCTCGGCCACGAGCTCGGCCCGGCCGCACCGCTCTCGCGCAGGGCCACCACGAGGTCGACCACCTCCTGGCGTCCCTCGAACGCCTCACGGACCACCGCGCCGATCGCGACGTGGTCGTCGGGGCGGGCGTCCCTGATCTCCATGTCCCCCACCCGACCAGCCGGTCACCGGCGGCGCAACGGGATATCTCAGCCGGCCAGGAAGGAGAAGCGCACCTCGCGCTCGGCGTTGTCGACGTTGAGGTCCACCAGGCAGACGCTCTGCCACGTGCCCAGCGCGAGCCGGCCATCGAGCACCGGGAGGCTCGCGTACGGCGGTACCAGCGCCGGCATCACGTGGCTGCGACCGTGCCCCGGGCTGCCGTGCCGGTGCCGCCAGCGGTCGTCCGCGGGGAGCAGGTCGCCGAGCGCGGCCAGGAGGTCGTCGTCGGAGCCGGCACCGGTCTCGATCACGGCGATCCCTGCCGTCGCGTGCGGCACGAACACGTGGAGCAGGCCGTCGCCGCGCCTCTCGACGTACGACGCGCAGTCGGCGGTCAGGTCCAGGACGCGCTCGGCGCCTCCGGTGCGGTAGCGGCGGGTCTCGGAATCCACGTGACCGATGCTGCCACGCGCGGCTAGGTTGCCGGGGTGGACGTGCACTCGCAGTGTTTCCGGACCGAGATCCCGCTGCTGGCGCTCAGCGGCTCGGAGGTCGACGACCGCGGCACCCACCTGGTGGTGCGGACGCCCACCAACCCGACGTACTACTGGGGGAACTTCCTGCTGATGCCCGCGCCGCCCGCGGACGCGGACGAGGTCGCACACTGGATCGGCGAGCACCGCCGTGAGTTCGGCGCGGCGCACGTCTCCCTCGGGATCGACCGGATCGAGGGTGGCGACCTCACCCCCCTGCGCGACGCCGGGCTGGTGGTGGAGGAGCCGGTGGCGATGACCGCGTCCACGGTGCACCCGCCACCACACCCGAACGGCGACGTCGAGCTGCGCCGGGTCGGGGACGGCGACTGGCCGCAGCTGGTCGACCTGACGATGGCCGGGGGAGGACGACGCTCACGTGACCCGCGACTTCATCCAGCGCAAGACCGACTCCTGGGAGCACCTGGTCCGGGCCGGGCACGGGCACTGGTGGGGAGCGTTCATCGACGGACGCCTGGTGGCAGGGCTCGGGATCTTCCGCACCGGCGAGGGCCTCGCCCGCTTCCAGTCGGTGAAGACCCACCCGGACCACCGCGGCCGCGGCATCTGCGGGACGCTCGTCCACCGGGCCTCGCAGGACGCGTTCGCGTCCCTCGGGGCGGAGACGCTGGTCATGGTCGCCGACCCGATCGACACCGCGATCCGGGTCTACCGCTCCGTCGGATTCGCGGAGGGCGCCTCCCACGCCGAGGCGACGCTGCTGCCGACCACGTCCTGATCCGGCAGCAGCGATCGCAGTCGGGCGAGGGCGTCGCGGGTCTGGGACTTGACCGTGCCCTCGCCGACGCCGAGCGCGTCGGCGGTCTCGGCGACGCTGCGGTCCTCGAGGTAGCGCAGCACGATCACGGCCCGCTGCCGCGGCGCCAGGGCCCTCAGCGCGCGCCGGAGGTCCAGCCGGTCCGCGGGGTCGTCGCTCGCCAGCGGCTCCGGAGCCTCGTGCCCCAGCACCTCCCGCCACCGTCGCCGCCGCCAGCGGGAGATGTTCTCCCGGACCAGCACCTGCCGCACGTACGGGTCGGGGTCGCCGTCGATCCGGTGCCAGTGCGCGACGACCTTCACCAGCGCCTGCTGCACGAGGTCCTCGGCGTCCTGGCGATGTCCGGTCAGGAGGTACGCCGTGCGCAGCAGCCCGTTCTGCCGCGCCGCGACGTACTCCTCGAACCCGCGGGGTGCCTCAGGGGCGGCCACGGCGCCTCCGCAGCAGGATCCCGACCTGGAGGACCCCGCCGAGCAGCAGCCCGACCGCGATCCACTGCACCTCGGGGTTCATCCAGAGCCGCGGGTCGCCCCCGTCGGGCTGGTCGACCGGCTCGGCGACCGGCATCGCCCACAGGCCGCTGGCGTAGCGCGGCGTCATCACCGACTCGGTCTCGAGCCCCAGCGTCTCCGCCTCGCCCGTGTCGACGTCGACCAGCCGGGCCTCGCTCGGTCCGTACCGGCTGACGACCACCTGGTCGTCGTCGCGCCACCCGAGGATCTGACCCGGCTCGATGTCGAGGTCGAAGGTGCGCGCCGTACCGCCGTCGGTCTTGACGGACAGCTGCCAGGCCTCCTGCTGGCGCGGGGCCTGCGGGTCGGTGCCGAGGAAGGCGAGCCTGCTGCCGTCGGGCGACCACGCCGCCTGGATGACCTCCTGGCCGGTGTGCACCTGGGTCCGGTCGCCCGTGGCCGGGTCGAGGGTGTGGATGCTGCGGGAGCGGGTCCACGCGACGCCGGCTCCGGTGGTCGCCGGGCCCGGCAGCCAGTAGTGGCCGTCGCCCTCCATGACCTGCCGGTCGCCGGTCTCGACGTCCCACGCGACGAGGGCACCGGCCCGGCCGGTGTCGGTCCCGAGCGGGAAGAAGTTGGTGAGCAGGTACCGGCCGTCGCCGGAGAACGAGATCTCGTAGGTCTGACCGCCGGCCAGGGTGTCCTGCCCGGGCACCCGGAGCCGGAGCCGCTCCCCCGACGTCAGGTCGAGCACGTCCCAGCCGCGAACCTCGACCACGTTCCCGGTGCGCACATGGCTCGCCACCGCGAGCAGGGTCCCGTCCGGCGACAGCGCGACCCAGCTCGGATCGAGGTTGTCGACCCCGACCCCGAGGTCGAGGAACCGGGAGACGCCGTCGACCGACGAGACGCCGTAGAGCAGCATCCGACTCCGGTCGTCGGTGAGGCCGTGCGGTTCGCGGTGGACAGCGGCGGAGACCGCGGCCAGCGGGCCGGGTCGGTCGGTCGGCTCGGACCACGGGTCCGGCTCCTCGATCACCCGCGGGATGCCGCGCACGGCGGGTGCCTGCGCCGGGGGCACGTCGGTCGGGTCGCCCGTGACCAGGGCGCCGACACCGGCGACGGCCGCCACCACCGCGGCCGCCCCGAGGACGGCGGACGCCCGCCGCAGTCGCTGGCGTCGTACGCCGGAGTGCCAGACGTCGGTCGCGGACAGGGCGCCGCGGGGGGCCTCGTCGGCGAGGTCGTGCAGCCGGTCGCGCAGGTCGGTGTCGGTCGTCATCGTGGTCTCCTCGGGTCCTCACCCGGGAGTACGCCGTCAGTGGCGTGGGGGGTGGGGTCCGGTCACGAACTCGCCCGAAGTCTGCCCCAGGTCGGTTCCCTCGCGGGTGCTGACGCGCAGGGTCGTCACGTCGCCGCGGGCCAGGACGGCGGTCATCCCGTCGGAGCGGCGCACCGCCACCAGCTCGGCGTCGTCGCGCAGCACCCGCCACCCGTCGAGGTCGCGGAGCGTGGCGGCCCAGGCGTCGAAGCCGGCCGCCGGGTCACCGGAGACCCCGGCGGTGCAGGCCTCCGCGGTGCCCTCGATCGGGCCGTAGAGCGGCGCCGGGCGTGGCAGGTCCGCCCAGGTCGCCTCGATGCTGTCGTCGACGAACAGCTCGGAGTTGACGTTGTTGCAGCCGAAGTCGGCGCTGGCCTCGAGCGTCCGCTGCTCCCGCTCGCGCAGGCCGACCTGCTCGGCACCGAGACCGGCCAGGACAAGTGCGCCGGCGACGGCGATCGTGGCCAGCAGCTGCACCCGCCCGGAGAGGCCGGGCCAGAGGAGGAGGGCGAGGGCGGCCACGACGGTGGGGATCGTCACGGACAGCGGGAGCACGTCGGTGCCGCTCCCGTACTCGACCGTGAGCCCCCAGACGACGCTGAGGCCGACCAGGGCGAGCAGGACGGCCAGCAGGCCGACGACGAGGGCGGAGACGCTCCGCGCGTCCAGTGATCGGGTGGCCATGGTCCGACGTTCTCCTGCTCGGTCGCGGCGCCTGTGGCGGCGTACTCACTCAGCGTGGTCCGAACGGGTCACTCCTCAGCGCCGTCGCCGGTGGTTGAGGTGCGAGCGAAGGAGCGAGCCTCGGAGAACCCCCGCCGCCGGTGGTTGAGGTGCGAGCGGAGCGAGCCTCGAAACCCCCGGCCACACCCGACGCAAGGGTCCGGGGGTTTCGAGGCTCGTCGCTGGCGCTCCTCACACCTCAACCACCGACCTCAACCAGCGTGGCTCTGGCCCGGGCCCCCCCGACCCGCCGGTGGTTGAGGTGCGAGCGGAGCGAGCCTCGAAACCCCCGGCCACACCCGACGCAAGGGTCCGGGGGTTTCGAGGCTCGTCGCTGGCGCTCCTCACACCTCAACCACCGGAACCTGCGCTCCGACCTCAACCAGCGGTGGCGTCGTGGCCGTCGAGGTACGCCGCCACCAGGTCGCCGAGGGTGGGGAGGTGGTAGCCGCCCTCCTGGACCAGCACCGACGGGAGACCGAGCCCGCCGAGCAGCCGGCCGGCGGCGTGGTAGCCGTCCGCGGTGACCTGCAGCGGGCTCTCCGGATCATCGGCCGCAGCATCGACGCCGAGCGAGACGACGAGGGCGTCGCAGTCCGAGACCCACTCGGCCAGCTCCTGCACGGCCTCCAGCCAGCGCCCGTCGCCGGTCCCCTCGGGCAGCGGGAGGTTGCGGGTCGATCCGGCACCCTCGCCCGCACCGGTCTCCCCCGCGTGGCCGAACACGTGCGGGAACCAGCCGGCGCCCGGGTCGACGTGGAGCGAGCCGTAGCGCACGTCGTCGCGCTCCCAGAAGATCGCCTGCGTGCCGTTCCCGTGGTGGGCGTCGAGGTCGATCACGGCCACCCGCGACCGCCCGGCGTCCCGCAGCGCCTGGGCGGCGAGCGCGGCGTTGTTCAGGTAGCAGGAGCCGCCGTACCCGGCGGGGGTGGCGTGGTGTCCCGGCGGCCGGCTCAGGGCGTACGCCGTACGGGCGCCCCCGGCGACGAGGTCGGCAGCGGTGAGCGCGCAGTCGGCGGCGGCCAGCGCCGCCTCCCAGGTGCCCGGTCCGACGAGCGTCATCGTGTCGTAGCAGAACTGCCCCGTGCGGCCGTGCAGCGCGGCCGGCTCCGTCGCCGGCATGCCGGAGGTGAGGGCGGGAGTCGGGAAGAAGTAGGGCACCACGCGCTCCTGGCCGACCTCCGCGTCGTACCCGCCCTCGGCCCAGTGGTCTGCGGCGGTCGCGAGGAAGTCGAGCAGCGCGGGGTCGTGGACGGAGCGGAGCGCCTCGACGCCGTGGCCGGTCGCCGCCACGAGGTCGTGCTCGCCGACGGCGGCGAGGATCGCGTCCACCCGGGCTGCCACCTCGGTGGCCGGCGTCGCGACGCCGAGCCAGACCTCGTGGCGCGGGTCGTGGAGACGGGTGTCGGGCGACCAGACGACGGGGCACGCGTTGCTCACCTCGGCAGCATCCCACCCGGGCCCGGGGTCCGGCAGGATGCAGGCATGCCCCGCGCACGCGACGTCGGTGTCGTCATCGGCACCCTCCCGACCGGACCGACCAACTCCGTGCTCGACGTGGCCGGCGTCGGCCTCGGCCACGCGACGCTGCACCGCGACGAGCCCGACCCGCCCGAGGGACGCGGCATCGCCCGGACCGGCGTGACCACGCTCCTGCTGGCCGAGGACGCCTACCAGCGGCCACTGCCGGCCGGGGGCGCCGTGCTCAACGGCGCCGGCGAGTGCACGGGCTTCCTGGCCGCGGGCGAGTGGGGCGCCACCGAGACGCCGGTCTACCTGACGTCGACGATGCAGCTCGGGCGCGTGTACGACGCGGCGTGCGAGATCGCGCTCGAGCAGCACCCCGAGGTGGCCGACGACGTCGTGATCCCGGTCGTGGCCGAGTGCGACGACTCCTGGCTCAACGACTGCCGGCGGATGCAGGTCTCGGCCGCCGACGTCCGCGCGGCGTACGACGCGGCGCTGGCCTCGCGGGGCGCGAGCCTCCCGCCCGACGAGGGTGCGGTCGGCGCCGGTACCGGCATGTCGTGCTTCGACTTCAAGGGCGGGATCGGCACCGCCTCGCGGGTGACGGCGGAGGGGCACACGGTCGCGGTGCTGCTGCTGACCAACTTCGGCTCCCGCGAGGAGTGCGTCGTCGGCGGCGTCCCGGTCGGACGGCTGCTCGGGCCGGCCGCGAGCGGACCGCACGCGCCCGCCGGCTCCTGCATCGGCGTCGTGGTCACCGACGCCGCGGTCGACGGTGCGGGGTGCCAGCGGCTCGCGCGCCGGATCGGCCTGGGCCTCGCCCGCACCGGCTCGGTCGCCCACCACGGCAGCGGCGAGATCTTCCTCGGCGTCGGCACCGGGCTGCGGCTGGACCGCGACGGTCGCCACGACCGGACCGACCTCGTCGTCGGTCGCGGGCTCGACCCGCTCTTCGCGGCCACCGTCGAGGCGGCGGAGGAGGCGGTGCTCAACTCGATGTTCGGGGCAGCCACGACAGTCGGCCGCGACGGCCACACGAGTGCCTCGCTGCACTCACCCGAGGTCCTCGCCCTGCTGGGGGTGGAGGCGTCGTGAGCGGCCGGGTCGAGGAGGTCCGGATCCCCGGTGACGGCGTGGTGCTCGCGGCCACGCTCTACCTGCCGGACCCGGGTGCCGGGCCGCAGCCGTGCCTGCTCGAGGCGCTGCCCTACCGCAAGGACGACCTCACCTCGTCGTACGCCGAGAGCTACCTCGCGCTCCGCGACCGCTTCGGGTACGCCGTGTGCCGGGTCGACGTGCGCGGCACCGGCTCGTCGGAGGGCGACGCCACCGACGAGTACCCGCCCGAGGAGCAGCGCGACCTCGGCGATCGTGATCGCGTGGCTGGCCGAGCAGGACTGGTGCGACGGCAAGGTCGGGATGTTCGGCACGTCGTACTCCGGCTTCAACTCGCTCCAGCTCGCCTGCGAGGGACCGCCGGCGCTGGGTGCGGTGTGCGCGATCTACGCCACCGACGACCGTTGGACCGACGACGTGCACTGGCGCGGCGGCGCGTTGCGGCTGCTCGACCTCGTCGACTACTGCCACTACATGACCGCGATGAACCTGCTGCCGCCCGTGCCCGCCGTCTGGGGCGAGGGCTGGGAGGAGGAGTGGCAGCGGCGGCTGGCGTCGCCGGTGCCGTGGCTCTTCCGCTGGCTGGAGGAGTCGCGCCACGGCGACTACTGGAACCACGGGTCGGTCCGGCTCGACGGCACCGCCAGCGGCTACGACCGGATCGGGTGTCCAGTGATGGTCGTGGCGGGATGGGCCGACGGCTACCGCAACAACTCGTTCCGCACGGTCGCGGCGCTCGCGGCCGCCGGCGTACCGCACCGGCTGCTGGCCGGGCCGTGGGCGCACGCCGACCCGGCCACCGCGATGCCCGGCCCCCGGATCGACCTGGACGCCGAGATGGCGGCGTGGTTCGACACCCACCTGCGCGGGCGCGGCTCGCACGAGGACCGGTGCGAGGTGTTCGTGCGGTCCTCGACCCGCCCGGAGCCCGACCTCGACCTGCACGCGGGCGGGTGGCTGACGCTGCCGAGCGTGCCGCCGGTCTCCCCCGCGACCTTCCCGCTGGACGGCCCGCGCTCGCTGACGGTCGACCCGTCGGTGGGGACCGCGGCGTGGATCGACTGCGCCGGCCACCTCCCGTGGGGGCTCTCCCTGGACCAGCGCCCCGACGACGCGCGGTCGCTGGTGTGGGACCACGATCCGCCCGCCGGTCCGGTCGTCGGCCACCCCGTGCTGCGGCTGCGGGTCTCGGCCGATGCCCCGGCCGCGTCGGTGTCGGTGAAGCTCGGCGACGTCTTCCCCGACGGCACCTCCGCCCTGGTCTCACGCGGCACGCTCGACCTCGCCTTCCGCTCGTCGGTGCACGGAGCACCCGAGCCGCTGGTGCCCGGTGAGGAGTACGACGTGGAGGTGGTGCTCGACGCGTGTGCCTACGCCTGGTCGTCGGGGCAGCGGCTGAGAGTGTCGGTCGCCGGTGCCGACTGGCCCAACACCGTCGCGCCGCCCGCCCCGGTCGCTCTCACCGTGCACGGCGCGGTGCTGGAGCTGCCGGTGCTGGAGGGGGACTTCCCGTAGCCGTCGTTCACCGACGGGGCCGAGTCGTCGTCGGAGTCCGACGACGGGATCGCCTGGTCGGTCACCGACGACGTACTTCGCCGGGTCACCTCCGCGACGACCCGATCATCCGCGGAGTACGCGACGCCGTACGACGGGCGCGCCTCGGAGGACTACCGCGGCGAGGTCCGCGTCGACCGTCGTACCTTCGAGCAGCGCGCGCTCGCCACCACCACGTTCACCCTGGGCTGGCCGGGGACGAGCTGCGAGGTCGTCGCCGACCTCGACGTCACCGTCGACGCCCGTGGCGTCTCCGCCCGGGTCGGCACCCGCGCCACGCTCAACGGCTCCGTCGTGCACTCCTGGGCCGAGGAGCGGACCGTCCCCCGCTGACCGCCGCGGCGACGCGGGCCCGGTGGTTGAGGTGCGACGCGGAGCGGAGCCCCGCAACCCTACATTCGGTCACCAACAACAGAAATCGCGACCGATACCTGCAGTTCGTGACCACCGGAGGGCGCGGGGGCCGGCAGTCCCGGTGGTTGAGGTGCGAGCGGAGCGAGCCTCGAAACCTCCGTCGTTCGGTCACCAACGACAGAAATCGCGACCGATACCTGCAGTTCGTGACCACTCGGTGCCCGGGGGTTTCGAGGCTCGTCGCTGGCGCTCCTCACACCTCAACCACCGGAGGAGCCCTGGCCGGCAGTGCCGGTGGTTGAGGTGCGAGCGGAGCGAGCCTCGAAACCCCCGGCCCGACCTCCGAGACTCGGTGCCCGGAGCAGCGTCGTCAGCCGGCGGCGTAGGCGGCCTGGATCATCGCGACGAAGCCGGCGACGGCGTCCTCGTTGGGCGCGAACGGGCCGGGGACGAAGTGGGGGCTGGCCAGGCCGCGCTGGACGGACTCGCACGCCGACCAGTCCTGCTGGTTGGTGAGGTCCCAGAACTCCACGGCGTACGTCGGGTCGGGGACGCAGCCGTCCTCGCCGCGACGGAGGTACCAGGAGCACTCGATCCAGGTGCGGCCGGGCGCCAGCGGGACCAGCCGGTGGGTCATGACGTAGTCGGGGTGGGCGGAGACCAGCAGGTTGGGCAGCAGGTGGAGGTACTCCACCCGGTCGGGCGGTACGCCGGGGATCGGGTGGCCGCCGGACTCGCCGGTCAGCGACATCGTCGCCATGCCGTCGCGCAGCACCATCGAGCCGCCGACCCACGCGCCGGGCAGGTCGTAGTTGTCGCCCGACGTCGGCGGGGTGACCTGGCACAGCTCGGGGTGGATCAGCGGGCAGTGGTAGCACTCGTGGTAGTTCTCGGCGACGACCTTCCAGTTGGCCGCGACCTCGTAGGTGTGCCGGTCGGCCAGCGCGAGCGACAGCGGCGTCGTAGGGCTCGACGAGCGAGCCGAGCGTCGCCGAGGTGGTCGGCGAACGGGACGACCGCCGGGTCGCCCAGCGCCGCCCGGCCGTGGCCGAAGACCCAGCCCGACCACACGGTCACCGGCAGCTCGACCAGCCCGTGCTCGAGCGGGGCGAAGCCTTCCTGCTCGCGGAAGCCCGGTGCCGCCTGCAAGCGAGCCGTCGAGCCGGTAGGTCCAGGCGTGGTACGGACACATCACCGAGGAACGAGCGGACGTCTCACCCTCGGGCAGCAGCTCGTGGCCGCGGTGGCGGCAGGTGTTGGCGAAGGAGCGCACCGTCGCGCCGACCGGACGAGCAGCACCGGGACGTCGCCGACCACCGCCGCGCGCTGGGTGACGCCCTCGGGCAGCAGCTCCTCCAGCCGGCCCAGGCAGGTCCAGGTCCCGGCGAAGAGGTGGCGGCGCTCCCAGGCCAGCACCTCCTCGGAGGTGTACGCCGCGGCGGGCAGCATCCGGGGCACCGCACCCTCGCGCGTCCGGACGACGGAGCGCAGCGTCTCGAGGTCGCTCACGGGGTCCATCCTGCCGCACCGGCGAGGTGGCACGCCACGTGGTGACCGGCGGGTCGGCGGGCAGCACCGGCAGCGCGGTGCCGCGACAGGCCCCGTCGACCTCGGCGGCCGCGGCCGACCCGTCGGCCAGCGCGGGGCAGCGGGGGTGGAACCGGCAGCCGCCCGGGATCCGGGTCGGGTCGGGGATCTCGCCGCGCAGCACGATCGGCTCCAGCCGCTCGATCTCCGGCACCACGGACAGCAGCGCCTGCGTGTAGGGGTGGCGCGGCCGGGCGAGCACCTCCTCGGTCGGGTCCGGACTCCACGACCCGGCCGAGGTACATCACCGCGATCCGGTCGGCGATGTTCCACGCCAGCCCGAGGTCGTGGGTGACCACCAGCACGCCGAGACCCAGCTCCTCGCGGAGCTTGAGCAGCAGCGCGAGGATCTCGCCGCGGATCGACGCGTCGAGGGAGGAGACCGGCTCGTCGGCGACCAGCAGCTCGGGTCCCATCGCCAGCGCACCGGCGATCAGCACCCGCTGGCGCTGTCCGCCCGAGAGCTCGTGGGGATAGCGCAGGAAGAGGGCCTCCGGCGGCCGCAGCCCGGCGGAGGACAGCGCGGCGGCGACCAGCTCGGCCTCGGTCCGGCCCTCCGGGTCGGCGTCGACCAGGCCGTGGATCCGGAGCCCCTCGGCGACGGACTCGTAGACCGTGTGGCGCGGGTTGAGGGCGCCGGCCGGGTCCTGCAGCACCAGCTGCACCCGGCGGCGCAGCGCCCGCAGCCCGCGTACGGAGTAGTCGAGGGGCTGGCCGCCGAAGCGCACCTCCCCCGGCCGCGGGCGCTCCAGCCCGAGCAGCGTGCGGGCGAGGGTCGTCTTGCCCGAGCCGGACTCCCCGACCAGCGCCACGACCTCGCCCGGGCGGAGCTCGAGGTCGGCACCGTCGAGGGCGCGCGCGACCGTGCCCCCGCGGGCGGTGAACTCCACGCGACACCCCGGCCGCCGCGCAGCATCCGCCGTGCTCACGGCTCCCCCACCCGGAAGCAGGCGGCCGCGCGGCCCGCGCCGTGCGCCGACCAGGGCCGGCTCCGGTGTCGCGGCAGGCGGCGACGACGCGGGGGCAGCGCGGCTCGAAGGAGCAGCCCGGCGGCAGGCAGCCGCAGGTCGGGCGGGTCCCCGCCGAGCCCGGCCGGCGCGTAGCGGGCGGCCGGGTCGCCGATCCGCGGGAACGCCGCGGACAGCGCCGCCGCGTAGGGGTGCAGCGGCCCGCCGAAGACCTCGGCGGCCGCTGCCGACCTCGACCACCCGCCCGGCGTACATGACCGCGATGCTGTCGCACAGGTCGGCCAGCACCGACAGGTCGTGGCTGATGATCATCATCCCGACGCCCAGCTCGTCGACCAGCCCGGACAGCACCGCCAGCACCTGGCTCTGCACCATCACGTCGAGCGCCGTCGTGGGCTCGTCGGCGATCACGCAGGTCGGGCTTGCACGGCGAGCGCCATCGCGATCATCACGCGCTGCCGCTGGCCGCCGGAGAGCTGGTGGGGGTACGACGCGGCGCGCTCTGCCGGGAGCCCGACCTGCTCGAGCAGCCCGCCGATCCGGCGCGTCGACGTCCGGGCTCGAGAGCCCCGGCTCGTGGAGCTCGATCGGCTCGGCGATCTGGGCGCCGACCCGCTGGACCGGGTTCATCGAGTGGAGCGCGCCCTGGAAGACGATCGAGGCGCCGGCCCAGCGGAGCGGCCCGCAGGTCGCCCCAGCGCATCGTGAGCGCGTCCTGGCCGTGCGACCAGCACCCGGCCCTCGACCGGCGCGCTCGGCGGCTGCAGCCGGAGCACGGTCGAGGCCAGGGTCGACTTGCCGCACCCCGACTCCCCCGCGACGCCGACGATCTCGCCCCGGTCGACGGCCAGGTCGACGTCGCGTACGGCGGGCACGTCGCCCTCGCTGGTGCGGTAGGTGACCGAGAGGTCCTCGATCCGCAGCAGGCCGGTCGGCGGCGTTCGCCGCTCCTTCAGCCGTGGGTCGAGGACGTCCTCGAGGGCCTGGCCGACCAGCGTGAAGCTCAGCACCACGAGGACGACGCACACGCCGGGCGGCACGATGTACCACCACGACCCGGTCGTGATCGCGCCGATGCCGTAGGCGTCGTCGAGCATGCTGCCCCAGGAGATCCGGGTCGGGTCGCTGAGCCCGAGGAAGCTCAGGGTCGTCTCCGACAGGATCGCGATCGAGACGGTGAGCGTGGTGTTGGCGAACACCATCGGCATCACGTTGGGCAGGATGTGCCGGCTGATCTGGTGCCACCGGCCCGGCGCCGAGCACCCGCGCCCGCTCGAGGTAGGGGCGTTCCTTGATCGACAGGGTCTGGCTGCGGATCAGCAGCGCCGTCCCGGGCCACGACGTGACGCCGATGACGAGCGCGATGGTGAGGAGGGACGGCGCCGAGCACGGTCGCCAGCACGATCGCGAGCGGCAGGAACGGGATCACGAGGAACCACTCGGTCAGCCGGAAGAGCACCGCCCCGGCGCGGCCACCGAAGTAGCCGGAGAGCAGCCCGACCAGGGTGCCGATCACCATCGAGATGACCGTGGCGAGCAGCCCGACCATCAGCGACACCCGGGTGCCCCAGATCAGCAGGGTCAGCACCGACCGGCCCTTGTCGTCGGTGCCCAGCCAGAACTCCCCGGACGGCGGCTCGAGCACCCCACCGGTGGCGCCGCTGAGCTTCAGGCCCTGGGCGTCGGCGATCAGCGGGGCGCGCCACAGCGACCAGCCACGAAGACCGGAGCATCACGGCAGGCCGAACATGCCCGACCGGTGGCGCCGGAAGTCGGCCCAGTTGCGGCGCCACGACGCGCGTCGGCGCTGCCGGCTGACCTGCGTGGCCGTCAGCCGCACGGGACCTGCTCGCCGGTCGCGCTCACGTCCGCACCCTCGGGTCGAGCAGCCCGTAGACGAGGTTCGCCGCCAGGTTGGCGAAGATCACCGCGGCCGTGGACACCAGCAGCGTGCCCTGGAGCACCCAGTAGTCGGGCACCGTCAGCGCCTCGGTCGCCAGCAGGCCGAGGCCCGGGATCGAGAACACGGTCTCGACGGTGATCGCCCCGGTCACCACGAAGCCGAAGCTCAGCGCGGTCACCGTGGTCGTGGGGAGCAGCGCGTTGCGCACGGCGTGCCGGTTGCGGACCTGCACGTCGCGGAGACCCTTGGCCCGCGCCGTGGTCACGTAGTCCTCGCCGATCTCGTCGAGCAGCGAGCTGCGCATGATCAGGGCGTAGTCGGCGAGGTAGGCCAGCGTGAGGGTGAACACCGGCAGCGCCAGGTGCCACGCCACGTCGGGGATGCCGGCCCAGCGACGTGGGATCGACGTCGGGCGAGTAGAGCCCGCCGGTCGGGAAGAGGCCGGGCAACGGGCCCGGGCCGACGGCGAGGAGGTAGATGAGCAGCAGGCCCAGCCACCACTCGGGCATCGAGTAGAGCGTCAGCGACGTGCCCGTCGCCGCCCGGTCGAAGCCGCCGCCGCGGCGCCAGCCGCTGTTGACGCCGAGCCAGATCCCGATCACGGCGGCGAGGATGGTCGACGTGCCGACCAGCAGCAGGGTGGGCCACATCCGGTCGACGATCAGGTCGGAGACCGGCACCCGGTAGCGCAGCGAGATCCCGAGGTCACCGGTCAGCGTGTTCTGGAGGAAGGTCAGGAACTGCTGGGGCAGCGCCTGGTCGAGCCCGTACGTCGCCTTGAAGTCCGCGAGCTGCTCCGGCGTCGTCGAACCGGCCTCGCCCCAGGGTGCGCGCCGGGTCGCCCGGCAGCACGCGGAACAGGAAGAAGTTCACGACCAGCATGAAGCCGAGGCTCCCGAGCGAGCCGAGCAGCTTGCCGGAGGCATAACGGCCGTAGGAGCGGCGCCTGACCCGGCCGGCGGCGCCGGCGCCTCCGTCACCGCCCCGATCGTCACTCCCGCTCTCCCACCGTCCCGCGTCGACGAGCCGCCACGACGATGCCGGCGGCCAGCAGCCCCGCCAGGACGACGCCGCCACCGACCAGGACCCCGGTGCTCACGCCGCCGTCACTCCCCTGCTCGTCGCTGAGCTGCGTCGACCCCGCCTCGCCGGCGCACTCGTCGGCCTCGGACGCCGGTCGCATGTGGACGTAGTTGTAGACGCCGTACTGGATCAGGTAGACCCCGCCCGGGTCGGGCTGCTGCCGCAGGCAGGCGAACCGGTCGCTGCGCCAGGCCTCGCCCACGGTGCTGTAGGCGGTCACCAGGTAGGGCGCGTCGTAGTAGAGCATCTCCTGCATCTGCTTGACCTGGTCCTGGCGTGCCGCGTCGTCCTGCTCGACCCGCTGCTGCTCGAAGAGGGCGTCGTAGTCCTCCTCGCAGTACCAGGAGTCCGACCAGTTGCCGCGCTCGTCGCACGTCATGTACGACAGCATCGAGGACGGGTCGGGCTCGACGTACCAGCCCCACTCGAAGGCGTCGAAGGTGCCCTCGTAGATGATGTCGGTGAGCTTGCTGCTCTCGTAGGACCTCACCTCGGAGTCGATGTCGAGGTCGGCCAGCCACTCCGAGAAGAGCTCCATGACATCGACCGACGTCTGCGAGTCGCTGCGGGCGTAGAGCCGCAGCGTGCCGATCGGCTCGCCGCTCGGCAACGTCCGGAACCCGTCGTCGCCGACGGTGTACCCGGCTTCGTCCAGCAGCTGCGCCGCGCGCTCCGGGTCGTACTCGGCGGCGTCCTCCGCCGGCGGCTCCCACCGGTAGCCGCCAGTACGCGGGCGGGATGATCGTGTCGCCCGCGAGGCCCGCGCCCTGGTAGGCGGTCTCGATGATCTGGTCGCGGTCGATGCCGAAGTTCAGCGCCCAGCGGAAGGCGGGGTCGAGCACCGCTGGGTTCGGGTCGCCGAGCGGCTGCCCGGACTTCACGTCGACCGACCCGGTGTTGAACGCGATCTCGTCGAAGCCCGGCGAGTCGCCCATCTGGGCGCTGATCCCGTCTCGGCCCTCGAGCGCCTGCACCTGGAGGGCGTTGATGCCCTCGACGAAGTCGACCTCGCCGGTGATCGAGCGCCTGGATCGCCGGGTCCTCGGACTTGTAGACGCGGAAGACCAGCTCGTCGAGGTGGGGTGCGCCGTCCCAGTAGTCGGGATTCACCTCGAAGCGGTACGTCGAGCCGCCCGCCGTACCCTCGACCAGCCGGAACGGCCCGGACCCCACGACCGGCTCGCCGCCGGAGGGCTCGTTGCCGTAGCTCGCGCATCTCGTCGTCGGAGACGTCCTTCCACACGTGCTCGGGAACGATCGGGATCGGGAGCAGCGGCAGCAGCGCGCTCGGTTCCTCGAGCTCGAGGACGACGGTGGTGTCGTCGGGCGCGCTGACCGACTCGACACCCTTGAGGTAGACGCCCCACGTCGCCCGCTCGGGCCCGCCGTCGCGGATCCGCTCGTAGGTGTAGAGGACGTCCTGGGCCGTCAGCGGCTCGCCGTCGGACCAGGTGGCGTCGTCGCGGAGGGTGTAGGTCCACGTGAGGCCGTCGTCGGAGGTGTCCCACTCGGTGGCCAGCGCCGGCGTCGGCTGCATGTCCTCCATGGCGTAGCCGGTGAGCGAGTCGTACATCAGCGACCACATCTCGAACGACGACGCCTCGATGCCGAGGAACGGGTTGAACGAGTCGACCTCGTTGAGGTACGCGACGGTGAAGGTGACCGGCTCGTCCTCCGACGCCTGGGCCGGTGCCAGCGACAGTCCCGGGGCCAGCGACGCCACCACGACGGCCGCCACGGCGACGAGCCGGGCGCTACGTTGACCGACGTGACCACCGACCAGCACCCGCCCACGGCGCCGCCGGTGGCGCGCCGCGAGCCCTTCGAGCACACCGAGCACGGCGTCGCGCGCCCGGACGACTATCGGTGGCTCCATGCCGCGGAGGCTCCCGAGGTCCGGTCGCACCTCCTCGCCGAGCGGGCCTGGTACGACGTTTCGGTGGCTCATCTGCACTCCTTGGCCGCGGCTGTCCGGTCGGAGATGATCGCGCGCCTGCCGGCGACCGAGGTCTCCCCCCGCTGGAACCGTCGGCGCTTTTCTTACTACACCGAGACTCCCGCCGGAAGGGAGTACCCCCGGATCTGCCGGAATATCCGTCGAATCGAGACCAAGAACGCCACGGAATCCATGGTCAACGGGGGTCTGGGCGACGATTTCCGTGATGACGCGGCCGAGCCGCAGGTCCTGCTGGACGTCGCGACCCTGGCCGGGGACGACGACTACCTCGAGCTCGGGCTGACCCTGGTCAGCCCGGACGAGGACTGGCTGGCCTGGTCGAGCGACACCGACGGCGACGAGGTCTACCGGCTCCGGTTCCGCGACCTGCGGACGGGCGAGGACCTGGTCGAGGAGGTCCCGCGGACCTACTACGGCGCCGCCTGGTCGGCGGACTCCCGGTGGTTCTTCTACACGGTCCACGACGCGGCGTACCGCCCCTTCCAGGTCTGGCGGCACCGGCTCGGCACCGCCGTCGACCGAGGACGTCCTGGTGCAGGAGGAGCCCGACGAGCGCTTCGAGCTGCGCGTGCGGGCCACCCGCTCCGGCGACTGGATCGTGGTGTGGGCCGAGAGCAACACCACGGCCGAGACCTGGCTCGTCGACGCCCACGACCCGACGGCCCCGCTGCGGGGCGCGGGCGGCCGGCGCGACGGCATCCGCTACCGGGTCGACCACCGGCGTCACGCCGACGGTGACGACCTGCTCGTCGTCACCGACGACCGCGTCGAGGGCCGGCTGCTGGTCGCGCCGGTGCCCGGCCCCGAGGGCGCGGACCACACGACCTGGCAGGAGGCGCGCCCGGAGGACCCGGCCGTCCACCTCGAGCGCGCCGACGCGTTCGGTGCCGGCGTCGTGCTGTCGGTCCGCACCGGCGGCACCCACGAGCTGCTGCTGCTCCCCCACGACGACCTCGCCGGCGCGGGCACCCGCGTGACGACCGAGGCGCCCGGCGGCGGTGTGCTGCTCGCGACCACGACGGAGTACGACGTCGACCGGGTGCTCGTCGAGGACGAGTCGTGGCTCACCCCGCCGGTCTGGAGCGAGGTCGCGCTGGCCACGGGCGACCGCCGGGAGGTGCTGCGGCGCGAGGCGCCCGGCTTCGACCCCGCGTCGTACGTCGTCGAGCGGCACGCGTTCCCCTCCGCCGACGGCACCCTCGTCCCGGCGTCGGTGATGCGCCACCGCGACACCCCGCTCGACGGCACCGCGCCCGCCGTCCTCTACGCGTACGGCGCGTACGGCTACACCTTCGAGCCCGAGTGGGACCCCGCCCTGCCCTCGATCCTGGACCGGGGCGTGGTGTGGGTGCACGCCCACGTCCGGGGCGGCAGCGAGGGCGGGCGGGGCTGGTACCTCGACGGCAAGCTGGCCGCCAAGCAGCACACCTTCGACGACCACGCCGCCGTCGCCGACGGGCTCGCGGCGGCCGGGCTGGTGGACCCCGACCGGATCGGCAGCCGCGGCCTCAGCGCCGGCGGGCTGCTCCAGGGCGCGGTGTTCAGCCAGCGACCCGACCGGTGGCGCGCGGTGGTGGCGGAGGTGCCGTTCGTCGACGTGGTCACCACGATGTTCGACGAGACGACCCCGCTGACGATCACGGAGTGGGAGGAGTGGGGCGACCCCCGCGTCCGCGAGGAGTTCGACTGGATGCTCGGCTACTCGCCGTACGACAACCCGCCCCCGGCCGGGGGGCGGCCCGACCTGCTGGTCACCGGGGCCGTGCACGACCCCCGCGTGATGGTGCGGGAGCCGGCGAAGTGGGTCGCGGCGCTCCGGGCGTCGGACCCGGAGTGGTCGCCGCGCTGCCTGTTCCGCTGCGAGGTGGGGGCCGGTGCGCACGCCGGTCCGTCCGGCAGACTCGGCCACCTGGCCTACGAGGCGGAGATCTTCGCCTGGCTGCTGGACCGACTGGGTGTCATCGACGAGACGGAGCGCGCATGACCGAGCAGGACTCGACCGGGCAGGACTCGACCGGGGAGGACCTGGCCGGGCTGGACGACGAGGTGCTGGAGGTCGCGCAGTCGCTGATCCGGCAGGACACGACCAACCGCGGCTGGTCGGGCACCGAGTCGCTCTGCGCCGACTACCTCGCACGACTACCTCGCCGGCCACGGCGTCGAGGTCGAGCTGGTCGCCAGGGAGCCGGAGCGGGCCAACGTGGTCGGCCGGATCCGCGGCACCGACCCTGCCGCGCCGTCCTTCGCCCTCGTCGGCCACACCGACGTGGTGCCCGTGGACGGCCAGCAGTGGACCCACCCGCCGTTCGAGGCGGTCGTCGACGACGCGGGCTACCTCTACGGTCGCGGCGCGATCGACATGAAGAACGAGGTCGCCGCCCGGGCGGTCACGATGGCCCGGCTCGCTCGTCAGGGCTTCCGGCCCAGCGGCGACCTGTGGTTCATCGCGGTCGCCGACGAGGAGGACGGTCGCGCCGACGTCGGCATGCGCTGGCTGCTCGGGGAGCGGCCCGACATCGCCCCGACGATGGCCATCAACGAGGGCGCCGGCTCCCGGCTGCCGCTGACCGACGGCCGCACCGCCCAGACCTTCGCGATCGGCGAGAAGGGCACCTGTCCGGTCCGCGTCGTCGCGCTCGGCCAGGCCGGCCACGCCTCGATGCCCGAGGTCGGCGACAACGCGGTCCCCCACCTCGCCGAGCTGATCTCCCGGATCGGCTCCGGCATGCCCGACCCGGTCCACTCCGCCGAGGTCGAGGCGACGCTCGAGGCCCTGCTGGGCCGACCGGTCACCGACCTGCCGCGGGACCTGGCCGAGGCGTCCGCCCTGCACCCCGCGCTCGGGCACGAGCTGCCGTCGCTGCCCGGGACGACCATGTCGCCGACCGTGCTCGCGGCCTCGACCGCCCGCAACGTGATGCCCGCCCGGGCCTCGGTCGAGCTCGACTGCCGGATCCTGCCGGGCACCACCGGCGAGGAGGTCATGGCCGCGGTCCGGTCCCGGCTCGGCGAGGGCGGACCGGCCTACGAGCTGGAGTTCTGCGAGGCGATGGTCCCGGGCAGCAGCTCACCGGCGACCGGGACGCTCCCGGAGGCGGTCGCGGCCACGCTGCTCGCGATGGGCGACGACGCCCTCCTGCTGCCGGTGCTCTGCACGGGCTTCACCGACTCGGTGCACCTGCGCGCGGCGGCCGGCACGGCGGCGTACGGCTTCAGCCCGTTCCGCACCACGCCGGCCGAGGTGCTGGCCGCGGGCTACCACAACGCCGACGAGCGGATCCACGTCGACGACCTGACGTTGTCGGCGCAGTTCCACCTGGCCTTGGTACGCCGCCTGCTCGGCTGAGCTCCTGGGGCTGAGCTCCTGGGCCGGTCACTGGTCCTTGCGGTACGGCGTGCGGCTCGCACCGCCGCCGGAGTCGAGCCGCAGCCCGATCAGCTTCCCGGAGATCCGGGTCGCGGCGAGCCGCTCCTCGGCACCCGCCGGGAGCTCGGCCGGCAGCTCGACGAGCGAGAAGTCGGGGCGGATCGAGATCTTGCCGAAGTCCTTGCGGCTCAGGCCACCCTCGTTGGCCAGCGCACCGACGATCTGGCGCGGCTCGACCTTGTGGCGCTTGCCCACCGCGATCCGGTACGTCGCCATCGGCAGCCCGTCGGGGTGCCCGGCTCCGTGCCCACCGGCGCGCTCGTGTCGCTGCGGGGCGCTCGCCACGGTCGGGGCGGTCGGGCCGCTCCCGGCGGGCCGGGCGCTCCGGCTCCGGCTCGAGCAGCAGCGGGGTCTTGCCCTGGAGCACGACCGCCAGCGCGGCAGCCACGTCGACCTCGGGCACGTTGTGCTCGCGCACGTAGTGGCTGACCACGTCGCGGAAGAACGAGACCCGGTCGGTCTCACCCAGCGCGGAGGTGATGCCGTCGTCGAAGCGCGCCAGCCGGGTGACGTTGACGTCCTCGACCGTCGGCAGCTGCATCTGGGTGAGCGACTTCCGCGCGTTCTTCTCGATCGAGCGCAGCAGGTGGCGCTCGCGCGGAGTCACGAACGAGATGGCGTCACCGCTGCGGCCGGCCCGGCCGGTGCGACCGATCCGGTGCACGTAGGACTCGGGGTCGGTCGGGATGTCGTAGTTGACGACGTGGCTGATCCGCTCGACGTCGAGGCCGCGGGCCGCGACGTCGGTGGCGACGAGGATGTCGAGCTTGGCGTCCTTGAGCTGGCCGATCGTGCGCTCGCGCACGTTCTGCGGGACGTCGCCGTTGATGGCGGCGGCGGAGAAGCCCCGGGCCCGCAGCTTCTCGGCGAGGGTCTCGGTCTCGTTCTTGGTGCGGACGAAGACGATCATCCCCTCGAAGTTCTCGACCTCGAGGATCCGGGTCAGCGCATCGACCTTCTGCGGGTAGGACACCGTGAGGTAGCGCTGGGTGATGTTGGTGGCGGTCTTGGTCTTGTTGCGGACCGTGATCTCGGCCGGGTCGTTCAGGTACTTCTGGGAGATCCGGCGGATCTGCGCGGGCATCGTGGCGGAGAAGAGGGCCACGTTCTTGTCCGCCGGGGTGTCGGCCAGGATCGTCTCGACGTCGTCGGCGAAGCCCATGTTGAGCATCTCGTCGGCCTCGTCCAGGACGAGGAACCGCAGCTCGGTGAGGTCGAGGGTGCCCTTCTCGAGGTGGTCCATGATCCGGCCCGGGGTGCCGACGACCACGTGGACGCCGCGGCGCAGCGCGCTCAGCTGCACGCCGTAGCCCTGGCCGCCGTAGACCGGCAGGACCTTGACGCCCGGCACGTGCGCGGCGTACCGCTCGAACGCCTCGCAGACCTGGAGCGCGAGCTCACGGGTGGGGGCGAGCACGAGCGCCTGCGGCGTCTTCTGCTTCAGGTCGAGCCGGGACAGGATCGGCAGGGCGAAGGCGGCGGTCTTGCCCGTGCCGGTCTGCGCCAGGCCGACGATGTCGCGCCCCGCGAGCAGCGGCGGGATCGTCGCGGCCTGGATCGGCGACGGCGTCTCGTAGCCGACGTCGCTCAGCGCCCTGAGCACCCGGGCGTCGAGCCCGAGTTCGTCGAAGGTGGCCCCCGCCTCCTGGCTGTGATCCTCATCCGGCATGGGTCCACGGTATTGCGTGGACGCCCTGGCCGGAGATTCCTCGCTACGGCCCCAGTAGGTTCGGTGACATGGAGCACCCGAAGTTCGACGCCAGCTTCGCCGTCATCGAGCCGCTCCGCGACTCGATGGGCCTCACCTTCGAGCGGATGGACGCCGACGGCATCGATGCGTCGTGGGACGCCACGCCCGAGGGGCACCAGCCCTACGGCATCCTCCACGGCGGCGTGCACTGCATGGTCGTCGAGGGGTTGTGCAGCATGGCGGCCGCGCTCTGGCTCGGCGACGACGGTCGTGTGGTCGGGGTGAACAACTCCACCGACTTCTACCGCGCGGTCTCCGAGGGCCGGCTCGCCTCCGGGTCCGCCCCGTCCACCGCGGCCGCTCGCAGCAGGTCTGGACCGTCGAGACGGTCGACGCCGACGGCCGAAGCTCGTCGCGCGTGGCCAGGTCCGGCTGCAGAACCTGCGCTGATGCGGCTCGAGGAGGTCGGCGACCACGCCGAGTCCCTGGCGGGGGTCAAGCGCAAGGGCCACGAGGGCCGGATCGCCTGGTACGTCGACAACCGGCTGGTCGTCCGCCAGCACGACGCCGACACCCTCGTCGTCCGCAGCGACTTCGAGGACCGTGAGCGCCTGGTCGACGCCCACCCCGACACGTTCTCCGTCCCCCCGCACCTCGAGGCGCACATGAAGGTCGAGGCCGACCTCGTCCGCGGTGACCCCGACGCGATCCGCACCGCCATCACCGCCGCCTGGGAGCTCCAGCGCCGCTGACGGCCCAGCCTCCGAGGTGTCGAGCGCGAGCGTCCAGCGAGCGATTGTCAGACCTCCGCTCCGCGCCGGTGACCGAGGTGCGACGACTCGCCGTAGTCGAGGTGCGAAGCGTCGCCGGTGGTCGAGGTGCGAAGACGTCGCCGGTGGTCGAGGTGCGAAGACGTCGCCGGTGGTCGAGGTGCGAAGACGTCGCCGGTGGTCGAGGTGCGAAGACGTCGCCGGTGGTCGAGGTGCGAAGACGTCGCCGGTGGTCGAGTGCGAGCGTCGCCGATGTCGAGGTCGAAGACGTCGCCGGTGATCGAGGTGCGAAGCTCGCCGATGGTCGGGTGCGAACGTCGCCGTGGTGAGGTGCGAAGGCGTCGCCGGTGGTCGAGTGCGAGCGCCTGCGACGACCTCGAAACCCCCGGCCGTCAGCCGCGCAGGAGGTTGCGGAGGACGTACTGCATGATCCCGCCGTTGCGGTAGTAGTTCGCCTCGCCGGGGGTGTCGATCCGGACGACGGCGTCGAACTCGGCGTCACCGGCCGTGACCTTCACCGTGCGGGGGGTGGTGCCGTCGTTGAGGGCGGTGACACCGGTGAAGGAGAAGGTCTCCTCGCCGGTGAGGCCCAGGCTCTCGGCGGACTCGCCCTCGGGGTACTGCAGCGGCAGCACGCCCATCCCGATCAGGTTGGAGCGGTGGATCCGCTCGTAGGACTCCGCGATGACGGCCTTGACGCCGAGCAGCGCGGTGCCCTTGGCGGCCCAGTCACGCGACGAGCCGGAGCCGTACTCCTTGCCCGCGAGCACCACCAGCGGGGTGCCGGCGGCGAGGTAGCTCTCGCTGGCCTCGAAGACCGTGGTCTCCTCGCCGTCCCGGGTGAAGTCGCGGGTGACGCCACCCTCGGTGCCCGGCGCCAGCTGGTTGCGCAGCCGGATGTTGGCGAAGGTGCCGCGGATCATGATCTCGTGGTTGCCGCGGCGCGAGCCGTAGGAGTTGAAGTCGCGCTGGTCGACGCCGTGCTCCTGGAGGTAGCGACCCGCCGGGCTGTCCTTCTTGATCGCGCCGGCCGGGCTGATGTGGTCGGTGGTGACCGAGTCGCCCAGCTTGAGCAGCACCCGCGCGCCCTCGATGTCCTCGACCGGCTCCGGCTCCTGCGGCATGCCGTCGAAGTAGGGAGGCTTGCGGACGTAGGTGGAGTCCTCGTCCCAGGCGAAGGTCTTGCCCTCGGGGGTCTCCAGGGAGCGCCAGGTCTCGTCGCCGGCGAAGACGTCCTCGTACGACGACCCGAACATGTCGGAGTTGATCGCCTCGCCGATCACGCGCTCGACCTCGGCGGGCGCGGGCCAGATGTCCTTGAGGAACACGTCGTTGCCGTCGGTGTCCTGGCCCAGCGGGTCCCCGAACAGGTCGAGGTCCATCGAACCGGCCAGCGCGTACGCCACCACCAGCGGCGGGGAGGCGAGGTAGTTCATCTTCACGTCCGGGTTGATCCGGCCCTCGAAGTTGCGGTTGCCCGACAGCACCGAGGTGACCGCGAGGTCGGCGTCGTTGACCGCCTTGCTGACCTCGGGGATGAGCGGGCCGGAGTTGCCGATGCACGTCGTGCACCCGTAGCCGACGAGGTTGAAGCCGAGCTTGTCGAGGTACGGCGTGAGGCCGGACTTCTCGTAGTAGTCGGAGACCACCTTGGAGCCGGGCGCCAGGGTCGTCTTCACCCACGGCTTGCGGGAGAGCCCCTTGTCGACGGCGTTCTTGGCGAGCAGCGCGGCGGCGATCATCACCGACGGGTTGGACGTGTTGGTGCAGGAGGTGATCGCCGCGATCGTCACCGCGCCGTGCCCGATGCTGACCTGCTGCCCGTCGAGCTCCAGGTCGATCCGGCGGTCGGGGTCCTCGGTGTAGTCGCCGAGAGCCTCGCGGAACTTCGGGCCCGCCTCGCTGACCTCGACCCGGTCCTGCGGCCGCTTGGGTCCGGCGAGCGACGGGACGACGGTCGCGAGGTCGAGCTCGAGCTTCTCGGAGAAGCGCGGCTCGGCGTCCGGGTCGTGCCAGAGGCCCTGCTCCTTGGCGTAGGTCTCGACGAGCGCGAGCTGCTCGGCCGACCGGCCGGTGAGCTCGAGGTAGTCGATGGTCTGCTGGTCGATCGGGAAGACCGCGATGGTCGAGCCGAACTCCGGGCTCATGTTGCCGATCGTCGCGCGGTTGGCCAGCGGGAGGACGGAGACGCCGGGCCCGTAGAACTCGACGAACTTCCCGACCACGCCGTGCTTGCGCAGCATCTCGGTGATGGTGAGGACCAGGTCGGTGGCGGTCGAGCCCTCGGGCAGGTCGCCGGAGAGCTTGAAGCCGACGACCCGCGGGATCAGCATCGACACCGGCTGGCCCAGCATCGCGGCCTCGGCCTCGATGCCGCCGACGCCCCAGCCGACCACGCCGATGCCGTTGACCATCGTGGTGTGGGAGTCGGTGCCGACGCAGGTGTCGGGGTAGGCGCTCTGCACACCGTCACCGGCGTCGCGCGTCATGACGACGCGCGCCAGGTGCTCGATGTTGACCTGGTGGACGATGCCGGTGCCCGGGGGGACGACCTTGAAGTCGTCGAACGCGCCCTGGCCCCAGCGCAGGAACTGGTAGCGCTCCTTGTTCCGCTCGTACTCGATCTCGACGTTGCGCGCGAAGGCGTCGGCGCTGCCGAACACGTCGGCGATGACGGAGTGGTCGATGACCATCTCGGCCGGTGCGAGGGGGTTGATCTTCGTCGCGTCGCCACCGAGGTCGGCCATCGCCTCGCGCATGGTGGCGAGGTCGACGACGCACGGGACGCCGGTGAAGTCCTGCATGATCACGCGCGCCGGCGTGAACTGGATCTCCTGGCTCGGGTCGGCGTCCGCGTCCCAGCCGGCGATCGCCTTGATGTCGTCGGCGGTGATGTCGGCGCCGTCCTCGGTGCGGAGCAGGTTCTCCAACAGCACCTTGAGGCTGAACGGGAGGCTGTCGACGTCGATCCCGTCGCCGGTCACGGCGTCGAGCCGGAAGATCTCGTAGTCGTGGTCCCCCACGCTGAGCGTGCTCTTCGCTCCGAAGCTGTCCTGGCTCGCCATTGCGTCTCCTCGATCGGTCTTCCGTCGGTTCGTCCATCTTGCCGCCGCGGCCGGTCCCCGTGGAAGTGAGGCAGGCCTTACCGGGCGACAAAGTCTCTTGACATCAAGATACATCACCACGAGCCGTCCGACAACGCGAAACGCGGTTGGCGCGACGACGCCGTCCGGCCTAGCGTCCCTCGCGTGTCGATCCCTGGTCTCCGCCTTGCCCTCCCCACCGCCGCCCTCGCCGAGCAGGTCCTCACCTGGCGCAGCCACCCCGACGTGCTGCGCTGGTACCTCACGACGACCGTCGACGCCGAGGAGATGATCGCCGACTGGGGTGCGTGGGACCCCGAGGGCTACTACGCCGTGGTCGCGGTCCTCGACGGCATCGCCGTCGGCATCGCCAGCGTGCGGGTCACCGACGGCATGGGCCAGACCGGGCACGAGCCGGAGTTCGTGGGCCGCGAGGGCTGGATCGGGTACGCCGTGGACCCGGCGTGCTCGGGTCGCGGCCTCGGCACCCTCCTCGCCCGCCACGTCCTCGACCACGCCTTCGGCCCGCTCGGGCTGCGCCGGGTGCAGGCCGGCTGCTTCGCCGACAACACGGCCTCGTGGCGGGTGATGGAGAAGCTCGGCATGCGCCGGGAGCAGCACGGTGTGAAGGACTCCTTCCACGCCGAGCTCGGCTGGCTCGACGGCTACACCTACGCGATCCTCGGGGACGAGTGGTGACCACTCCCCCGGACCTGCTGGTGCTGCACGCGGTCCGGCTGCTCGGCTTCGCGCCGGTCGAGCGGGTCGCGGCGCGCTACGACCTGCCGGTCCCCGCGACGGCCGAGGTGCTCGAGGACCACCGGGCCTCGGGCCTGGTCGCCCACGCCGGTTTCGCGGGCAGCGAGGGCTGGTCGCTGACCGACCGGGGCCGCCTCGAGGATGAGCGGCGGCTGGCCGCGGAGCTCGACGGGACCGGTCGGCGCGACGTCGTACGCCGCAGCCACCTCGACTTCCTCGACCTCAACGGCCGGTTGCTCCGGGCGATCACCGACTGGCAGACCCGGCCCCGCTCGGGCGCGCCGTTCGCGGACAACGACCACCAGGACCTGCGCTGGGACCGGCGGGTGCTGGCCACGCTCGGCGAGCTCGGGGCGATGCTGCGTCCGCTCCAGACCGGGCTTGCCGAGGCGCTGCCGCGGATGGCCGGGTACGACGAGCGCTACACCGCCGCGCTGGCGCTCGGCGAGCTGGGCGAGCACCACTGGGTCGACGGGATCGGCGTCGACTCCTGCCACACGGTGTGGTTCCAGCTCCACGAGGACCTGCTGGCGACGCTCGGAATTCCTCGCGGCCAGGAGTCGTCCTGACCTCACGTCTGGTCATGACGATCGACACCCGGGATGAACGGCATCATCCCGCCGCCGCGCGGAGGCCTGCTGGCGCGGGACGCCCGCCGCGGCCGTCCGCTCGGTGCCTCTGGCCTGACTCGGCGTCAGCCCGCCGTCTGGTCGAGCAGCTGGAGCAGGTCGTGCGCGGCCAGCTCGACGTCCTTGTGCCGCCACTCCGAGGCGCGGTAGACGCAGGCGATCAGCCCGGTCCGGTGCACGCGACGGAAGTCGCCGTAGCCGAAGGCGTGCCGGGCCTTGGTCTCGTCGTTGGCGCCCTCGGTGAGGCCGAGGTGCCAGGCGGCGTAGTCCTCCCAGGAGTGCCGCTCGAGATAGGCGTTCTGAACCTCCGCGTCGGGCTGCACCTCACCCCAGTCGCTGTCCAGGACGTACTGCCGCTTCTCGATGAGGTCGCGCGCGTGCGCGACGGCGGCCCTGGTTCACGGTGTACGACGCCATGCGTCCACCCTCGCACCTCAGGGCAGGCGTGCGAAGGCCCTGACGGGCAGCGTGCCCATCCCGACCACGCGCTGCGGCGTGGCCGTGAAGCGGGCGCCGGTGGCCGGCAGCCGGTCGAGCGCGGTGAGGTGCTCGACGATCGGGACGTCCGCGCCGAGCAGCGTGGTGTGGACCGGCCGGGTGCCGCCGCGGGTGTCGTCGATGTTGACCGAGTCGATGCCGACCAGGACGACGCCCGCCGCGACGAGGTGGGCGGCGGCCGCCTCGGTGAGGAACGGGTGGCTCGGATCGCCGTACTGCTCCGTGCGCCAGTGTCGGTCCCAGCCGGTGCGCACCAGCACCGCCGCCCCGGCCACCTCGAGGCCCTCGAACACGTCGGGACCGATCTCGCCGTCGGCGTCCACGACGACGGCGGCGAGGTCGGTGCACTGCTCGAGCCGGAGCGCGGAGAGGTCCCAGCCGTCGCGGTAGCGGTGTCGCGGGGTGTCGAGGTAGGTGCCGGTGTTGGCGACCATCGTGATCCGCCCGATCGTGAACTCGGTGCCGGCGTCGTAGACCGCGTGGGAGTCGTCGAAGGTCAGGTGGTCTCCGACCTCGGGCCCGGGCAGCCCGGGGTACGTCGTCATGCCGTGCTCGATGACGTGGTTGAGGTCGACGAGGGTCATGGCCGTCACGGTACGCCGCGGGGCGATCCTGCCGAGCAGCGGTTCCCCCGACGCTCACGGCCGGACCTCCAGCACCTGGTGGAACGGGGTCTGGGCCACCTGGGCGAAGCGGGTGAAGCCGTCCATCAGCACCTACGCCACGGAGGGCATCCCCGTCCTCACCTCCACGTGCTACGGGGGCGGAGTGCTGGCGGACGGCACGGTGTGCTCAGACATGAACAGCATCGACAGCACCTCGCAGGCTCCCTTCATCAACGTCTACTCGACCTCGTACGACCGCCGCACCTTCCGGGCCGGTACGCATCACCTGCTGAGCCGAGCCGAAACGCTCGGCCCCCGCCACTCCGGACTGTGCTGCGCGAGGACGAACCCCTTGGCCCGGCACACTGATCGCTACCGCGCTCGACGCCACGGCGGACGCCTCGATCCGTCCGGTGCCTGGGGCTCGCGCTGGGCTAAGCGTCGCCTCGCCCGCGAGGCAGGTTGTTCAGACCGGGGTTGCGGAACCGCCTGCTCGGCCAAGCGGCGTTGCTGCCCAGCAGGGTCAGCACGCACGGCACGACCAGCAGCCTGAGCACGAAGACATCGAGGGTGATGCCGAGCGCGACCGCGAGGGCTAGTTGGTAGAAGGGCACCAACGGAACCAGTGCCAGGAGTCCGAAGCTGGTCGCCAGGGCTACGCCGGCGGTGGTCACGGCACCTACCGACGACGGCAGGGAGTGGTTGAGCGCGGCTGCCATGGTGTGGCCATCGGAGTCCTCCCAGACATGGCCGACGGTGAAGATGTTGTAATCGGAGCCGAAGGCGAGCAGCAGTACCGCCGCAGCGAACGGCACGTAGAAGGTCAGGCCCTGTCCGGGCAGCAGCCATTCGAAGAGCGTGCTGGTGATCCCCAGGGTGGCACCCAGCGACAGCAGGGAGAACCCCAGCATCACCACGGATGCCCACAATGAGCGCAGGAACAACAGCAACATCAGCAGGTTCGCCACGAGCGCTGCCACCGCGATCCGCACCAGGTCATCCTTGGTCTGCTGGACCACCGCCGCGGCGGTCTGGCTGTCACCGGCCAGCCCGACGGTGGTACCCGAGAGCCCGCTGTCGACGAGCATCTGCGGCAGGCGGCGCTGGAGCCCGTCGATGGCGGCCACCGCGGCCGCCCCGAGAGGTTCGCTGTCCAGGATCAGCAGGAAGCGTGCCGCTCCGCCATCGGCAGTGACGAGGACGTTGGCCTCGACCGGAAGAGGTTGGGAGCCGGGGCCGAGGACGCCTGCGACCCCCGGCTGTCGAGCGAGCTCGGCACCGAAGGCAGCCAGCGCCGCTCGCTCGCGGTCGAGGTTCTCGCCCTCGAGGAGCACCGTGGTCGGGGAGAGGATGCCCTTCGCAAATCCCTCCTGGGCGCTCTCGGCCGCCAGCCGCACCGAGGAGTCGCCCGGCAGAGAGCTGACGAATGACGACCCGATCGACAGGTTCGTCACAAGCGCGGCCCCCAGCGCCAAGCCCACGGTGGCCGTGCCGAGCACCGTTGCCGCGACCCGCCGGCTGCCGGAGATCGCCCGGACCGGACGGCGTGGCCACGACGGCTGTCGCAGCCTGGCCCACGCCCGCCACCCACGCGCCTGAGCGGGCCGGGGGCGGGTGGGCCAGAACACGCGGTCACCGGCGATCGCCAGGATCGCCGGAACCAGGGTGATCGCCACCACCAGTCCCACGGTGACCGTGAAGGCGAGGGCTGGCCCGAGGGCCTTGAAGAACGGCGACCTGGCTACCAACAGCGTCGCCGTCCCGGCGGTGACGGCCAGGCCGGCGACAGCCACGATCGGACCCGAGCGGGCTATCGCCGCCACGGTGGTCTCCCGCACCCGGGCCCGGACCTCTTCCGCGCCGCTCACACCACGCGGGTCTCCCTCCACCACCGCGTCTCGTAGGGAGGAGCAGAAGAACACCACGTAGTCGGTCACCACACCCAGCAGCAGCGCCACGATGACCGGCTCGAGCTCGCTGGGGCTGGCGATGTCGAACAGCGCCGTGGCAGCTCCCGTCGTTCGCAGCGTGGCTACGTAGGCGACTCCGGCCGTCACCACGGTCACGAAGGGCGCGACCACCGAGCGAAAGGCGATCCCGACGATCAGCACGATCGCCAGGAGCGTGACCGTCTCCACGTGAGGCAGGGCGTCGCGGATGATGACGCCCTGCTGACGGCGGGCCGGGGCGGAACCGGTGACCCCCACCACGTGGTCACGCGGTGCGAAGTAGAGGTCGGCGTACCGCTCGGCGCCACGGGTTCGACGCGACAGCGAGGTGTCGGGGTCGAAGAGCAGGTAGGTCAGTGCGGTGGTGCTGCGTTCGTTTGCGCCGGGGAAGAGGCCGCGGGTGTTGGTGATGGGGAGGGCCCCGCGCAGATGCGGTACGGCGCCGGCCTGGCCCTTGACCGCACCGACAGCTCGCACCACGGTGCGCGCCTGGGTGTAGGGACTCAGTCCATCCTGGTCGCGTTGCACGACCACGGTGCGTGAGCTGAGCGGGAAGCCGAAGAGCTCGAAGTCTCGTAGCTCGGTCTGCACCGAGGGTGTATCGGCGTCGAGGAGCCCCTTGAGCCCGTTTCCTCCCCCGCCTCCCTCACCGAAGCTCGGGAGGACGGTGAGGGACACGACCACCGCGGCGGCCCAGAAGACGATGATCCACCAGCGCGCAGCAACGACGAAGCGAGCGAAGGACTCGGTCATGACTGCTAACTCGTGCCTGACACCGAGGGACGCCGAAGCCCCAGACGCCTCAGCTCGGCGTCGGCGAGCGCGCGACTGACGCTGACGCGGTCGCCTTCGTTTTCGCGCGCCACCCGCTCGACCTCCTCGTAGGCCAAGGCGCTGCGGGCTCGGTCCGCCAGCCACGCGTCCAGGGCCTCGTCGTCGGGATGGGCGCGAAGAGACTTACGCAGCCTGGTGATCTCACGCTGCCGACGGACGCGCAACGGCAGGTAGAGCCCCACGATCGGAGTGACCGGAATCCCGACAACCGCGATCCCGAGCAGAACGCCCAGCAGGCGCAGTTGGCGCTTGACCTCCTGGCCACGGACGGTGATCTCGGCCGCAGACTCCTGGACCTCGGTGCCGATCTCACCGGGGCGGTCCGGGATCAGCGGAAGCTCGGAGAGGTCGCGCAGGGTGGTGCCGACCGTGGTCAGGGTGGTGCCCGAGCGGCTCACCGTGTCGCCCAGCTCAGCTGCTCGCCACAAGGTGATGCCGGTAGCCGCGCCGATCACGATCCACAGCGCCACCCAGAACAAGACGAGTCGGTCCAGGGTTCGCACGGTCCGTGCATCGCTCATCGCCCGTAGGGTTGGCTCCACGTGCTCACCCTAGGTGGGATCTGAAGATCCGGAAGGGACGAAGTGATGGACGAGGTCGACAACAGCAGCCGGAGCTGGCCGGGTCTGCTCGTCCCGACCGTGACCTTTCTGGTCGGGCTGGTCCTGGGCGGGGTGCTCGTCTACGCCAACGGCGGCGGCGACGCCTCGGAAGTGGTGGCCCCTGAGTCGGACACGACCGCGAGCCTGTCGGGCGCCGAAGACGACACTGTGGTCACCCTGCCCGCCGCCTGCGACCAGGCCGCGACGAAGGTCCGCGAAGCGTACGACCTCCTGCGCCAGGCGGTGGGCCAGGTCCAGGAGCTCCAGGCTGACGCTCTCGTGGACACGCTCAACTCCTTGGAAGACGTCGACGCGGAGGCCCGGGTCCTGGTCACTGAGTGCAGCGCGGTCCAGGTGTCCACGAGCCCCACGGCGTCTTCGGACGCGACGTCATCCCCCTCGACGTCTCCCGCCAGTCCTCCACGGAGTGACCCGCGCTGCTCGCTCTTGGTGGGGCCTCGACTTCCGCGTAGGGCTGCCGGGTTCGACGCCACGCTGAGCAAGGTGGTCGTGGACCGCGCGGGTGTAACCCGCCACCGGAGCGCCACCGTCCCCGGGGACTGGCTCCTCTCTGCCCCCCGCGCGAGTGATGTCGATCTGGAGCGGCGTGACGCCGGGTCTTGATGTCCTGACCGTAGGGGCGATCGCGATCGGTCGAGGTGAACGCCTCCAGGTCGGTCCCGCGGCTCGACGTCCTGGACGTCCTGTCAGTAACGCTCCCAGCGCTGCTGAACGTGTTCGGCACGGTCAGTGCCATCGCAACGCACAGGGACAGTATCCGCGACGCCGCCTCACGGAGACTCCGGCCACGTCGCTACGTCGGCTCGCCTGCCTGGTCGACTCCGGTTTCCGTCGCGTCGAGCACCCGCACCAAGCCGGCCAGTACGCCGAGGACGGTCCCGACGATCAGCAGCCCCGCCGACGAGAATGCGAGGAGCGAGCCCGGCAGGGTGTCCCGGATGGGTGCAAGCGCAGAGAGGCCCATGGCGAGGACGCTGCCGAGTGTCAGGGTGCCGACGGACAGAGCAACCCACCAGCGCACATCGCTGCGGGCACCTGCCTGAGGCCGGTGGCCCTCGAGGACGACCACGAGGGCGATCGCGATCATCGTGCAGATCCCGACGACCAGGAAGGCCGCCATCGCATCGGCCGTGCGGTGCCAGCCTGCGAACATGGTGGCCAGCGCGGTCGCCGTGGCGAGGCTGCCGCCGAGTACGGCGGCGGGCACTCGCGCCGGGACCGGCAGGACGATCAGCAGGGCCGCGACCGCGGAGAAGGCGGCCGTCGTGTGCCCGCTGGGCAGGCTGTTCAGAGTGGCGGGGGCGATTTCGTCCAGCCCCAGGTCCGGACGGGCGAGGAGGTGGTCCTTGAGCAACCACGTCGACACGTTGGACGCGACCAGCACCCCTATGGACGCCAGGCCACGGACTCGGTCCAGTCGCAGGAGTGCGATCACCGCGACCACCGCGACCGCGCCCAACAGCGACCCCACCGAGACCATGTCGAGGATCGCCTCGACGGTGTCCGCAACCGATGCGCCGCTGGAGATCGCGCCGCGGAGCGACGCGTCACTGACCAGCCGACCGCGCACCGTGCGCACCGAGACGTAGTACACCAGGACGAACGCCACCGCGTACACGGTCGCCATCGCAGCCGGCCACCTCAGCGTCACCGATCCTCGCGCACTCTTCGGTTCCCTCACACGGCCATCCTGCCCGCACGCCCATCATCCAGGGGTGATCTCTCCCTTGCCCTGCGTCGGCTGACTCGTCAGTGCGCGGATCAGGCTCGTCGTGGTCCCTGACTCGCTGGGACGCTGAGTGCGTCGGCTTCCGTCTGCGACCCTCCGC
>CAWGVI010000020.1:0-50754 GCA_963826015.1 uncultured Actinomycetota bacterium
TTCGTTTCACACCGCGGCACCGTGCCGGGGCGGGGTCGTGCGTGTGCTGCTACGTGCCTGTGAGTGGAGCGCCTCCGGGCCGCAGGATGAGGCTGACGGGAGTCGGGGCGCGCACAACGGTCTGGTCGTCCCAGACACGAGGATCGATGCTACTCGGGGCCCTGAACCGGGTCAAAACGGCGGATCAGGCGGCGGCACCGGCTGCCACCGGCTCCTGGGTCGGCGCCTCGAGCCGCGCCATCCGGGCCCGGTGGGTGTGCAGGTAGACAGCGCTGGAGGCGAGCACGCCGAGCGCGGTGACCAGGCCACCGCCCAGCAGCGTCCAGCGGGCGCCGGCCACCTCGCCGATCCAGCCGATCAGTGGCGCGCCCAGCGGCGTACCGCCGATGAAGATCATCATGTAGAGCGCCATGACGCGGCCGCGCAGCGCGGGCTCGGTGTTGAGCTGCATGAACGTGTTGGCGGCGGTGATCATCGTCAGCGCGCTCAGCCCGAGCAGCGGGGTCATGAGGGCGAACGTGAGGTACGACGGCATCAGCCCGGCGATGATCTCCAGCAGTGCGAAGGACAGCGCGGCGCCGACCACCAGCCGGTGACGGACCCGCACCCGGCTGGCCGCGACCAGCGACCCGGTCAGCGACCCGACGGCGAGGAACGTGCCGAGCAGGCCGTACTCGGTGGCGCCCTTGTCGAAGACCTCGGTCGCCATCAGCGCGGAGGTCAGCTGGAAGTTGAGACCGAAGGTGCCCGCGAAGAAGACGATCGCGAGGATCAGCATCAGGTCGGGTCGGCCGAGGACGTAGCTCACCCCCGCCCGGATCTGTCCGGGCTCGCGTCGCACCGGCTCCGGGGTGTGGAGCAGCCGCCCGTCGAGCGAGCGCAGCGTCATGATCGGTGCGATGTAGCTGACCGCGTTGGCCAGGATCACCCAGCCGGTCGCGACGACGCCGCCGCCGAGGGCGGCGATGAGCACACCGGCGAGCGCGGGGCCGACCAGGCGGGCCGCGTTGAAGCTCGCGGAGTTGAGACCGACCGCGTTGGTGAGGTCGTCGCCGTCGACGATCTCGCTGACGAAGCTCTGGCGCGCGGGGGCGTCGAAGGCCGAGGAGATGCCGAGCACGAAGGCCAGCACGTAGACGTGCCAGATCTGCGCGGTGCCGGTGACGGCGAGCAGGCCGAGGATCACCGCGGGCACCGCCATGCCGACGTTGGTCAGCTGGAGCAGGCGGCGCTTGGGGATCCGGTCGGCGACGAGGCCGGCCAGCGGCGAGAGGAGCAGGAAGGGCAGGAACTGCAGCCCGGTCGTGATGCCGATCGCGGCACCGCTGTTGGCGGTCAGCTGCAGCACCAGCCAGTCCTGCGCCACCCGCTGCATCCACGTGCCGGTGTTCGACACGATGCCGCCGGCGGCGTACCGGCGGTAGTTCGGGTTGCGCAGGGAGCGGAACGTGGGACTCACGAAGAAGAGAGCCTTTCGAGGATCGGAGCGGCCTCGCGGAGGACCGCGCGTTCGTCGGGGGTGAGCTCGGAGAGCCGGCGGTTGAGCCAGGCGTCGCGGCGGCGACGGTCCGCCACCACGGTGTCGCGGCCGGAGTCGGTGAGGACGACGACGACCTGACGGCCGTCGGTGTCGTGCGGACGGCGACGGACCCGACCGTCCTCCTCCAGGCAGGTCACGGTCCGGGTCATCGAGGGTGGCTGCACGCGCTCCAGCCTCGCGAGCTCACCGACGGTGAGCTCGCCGTAGCGGTACAGGGAGCCGAGCACGGCCATGGCGCCGATGCTGAGCTCGTTGTCGGGGTGGCGCTCGTTCACCAGCCGGCGTCGCAGCCGCATCACCGAGACGCGGAGCTGGGAGGCCAGGCCGGCGTCGGTGCGCGCTGCCTTCTCGACCGTGGGAACCATATCGTTAGCGTAACTCATTACCTTTGCTAAGTATTCCGCACGACGGCACCTCCGTCCTACGATCGCGGCATGGTCGAATACCTCCTGCCGGTCGATCCCGGCAGCAACGTGGTCCTCGTGCCGTACGACGCGGGCTGGCCCGACCGGTATGCCGAGCAGCAGGCCCGCATCCTCGGCGCGCTGGGCGCCCGCGCGGTCGCGGTGCACCACGTCGGCTCGACCTCCGTCCCGGGCCTGGCCGCCAAGGACGTGATCGACGTGGCGCTCGTCGTGGCCGACCCGGACGACGAGTCGACGTACGCACCGGACCTGCAGGAGGCCGGCTACGCCTTCTACCTGCGCGAGCCCGAGTGGTACCGCCACCGGCTCTTCAGGGAGACCTCACCCCGCGTGAACCTCCACGTGTTCGGCCCGGGGTGCGAGGAGGTCGAGCGGATGGTGGCCTTCCGCGACCACCTGCGCGCGAACGACGACGACCGGGCGCTCTACGAGCGGACCAAGCACGACCTGGCCACGCGGACCTGGGTGCGCGTGCAGGACTACGCCGACGCGAAGGCCGACGTCGTCGGCGCGATCATGGAGCGGGCGCTCAGGTGAGCCAGCCGGTGATCGGGTCGATGAAGAAGTAGACGACGAACAGCGCCGCCACGATCCAGAGCAGCGGGTGGACCTCGGCAGCCTTGCCGCGCACGGCCTTGACCAGCACGTAGGCGAGGAACCCGGCCCCGATGCCGACCGAGATCGAGTACGTGAACGGCATCAGCACGATCGTCAGGAACGCGGGGATCGCGATCTCGAGGTCGTCCCAGTCGATGCCCTTGACCTGCTGCATCATCAAGAAGCCGACCAGCACCAGGGCCGGGACCGCGGCCTCGGACGGGATCGCGTCGACGACCGGGGCGAAGAACGTGGCGAGCAGGAACAGCAGACCGGTGACGACCGAGGCGAGCCCGGTGCGCGCACCCTCACCGACCCCGGACGCCGACTCGATGTAGGACGTGTTCGACGAGACGCCGGCGGCGCCGCCGGCGATGGCCCCCACCGAGTCGACGATCAGGATCCGCTGCGAGTTCGGCGGGATGCCCTCCGCGTCGTTGAGACCGGCCTCGGCACCGATGGCGGTCATCGTGCCCATCGTGTCGAAGAAGTCGGCCAGCAGCAGGGTGAAGGCGAGCAGGACTGCGGCCAGTACGCCGACCGAGGAGAAGGCGCCGAACAGGGAGAACTCGCCGAGGGTGCCGAAGTCGGGCACCTCGACGACGCCGGAGTACTCCGGCACGTTGAGCGACCAGTTGCCCGGGCCGTCCACCGCTGCTGCCCCGAGGTCGAGCACGGCCTGCACGACGAAGGCGAGCACCGTGGTGGCGACGATCGAGATCAGGATCGCGCCCCGGACCTGGCGGACCCACAGCGCGACGACGAGGACCAGGCCGACCGCGAACACCAGCACCGGCCAGCCGGCGAGCGTGCCGCCGTTGCCGAGCTGGACCGGCACCGTGGTCTGGAACGCGTCGGGGATCCGGGTCACGAAGCCGGCGTCGACGAAGCCGATCAGCGCGATGAAGAGGCCGATGCCGACCGAGATCGCGATCTTGAGCTGTTGCGGGACCGCGTGGAAGACGGCCTTCCGGAAACCGGTGAGCACCAGGACCAGGATGATGATGCCCTCGAGCACGATCAGGCCCATCGCGTCGGCCCAGGTCGAGCGGGTCGCGATCGCGTTCGCGACGAAGGCGTTGAGGCCCAGGCCGGTCGCGAGCGCCAGCGGGAAGTTGGCCACGGTGCCCATGGCGATGGTCAGCACGCCCGCGACCAGCGCGGTGCCCGCGGCGATCACCGGCAGATTGGCGCCGGTGCCGTCGCCACCGCCGAGGAAGGCGCCGGTGGAGTCCGGGACGAAGCCGAGGATGAGCGGGTTGAGGACCACGATGTAGGCCATCGTCAGGAAGGTGACGACGCCGCCGCGGACCTCCCGCCCCACGGTCGAGCCACGCTCGGAGATCTTGAAGAAGCCGTCGATGCCCGAGCCGGAGCTCGTCCTTGTCTGGGTCACGGGCGGCAGTCTGGCAGAGTTGGGGCGTGGAGTTCCGCGACGACCAGCCGATGACGCACGAGATCGGCAACCGCACCTACATCGTCGCCGACGTGGAGCCCCTCGACGTGGACGGCGTCCGCACGGTCGAGGTGGGCTCGGCGCTCTGGCTGGTGGGGTTCGTCGCCCTGCTCCCGTTCTACGGCGAGCTCCAGGACAACGGCCGCGTCTGGTGGCTCTGGACGTGCCTCGCGGGCTTCGGCCTGGGCCTGTTCGGTCTCGAGTACTGCCGACGCCGTCGCCGGGCGCGCGCCGAGCGCGATGCCCTCGCCGACGGCTGAGGGCCCACCCCCGACCCGCTGGTCACTGGCCGGCGGTCGGACCCGGGGCTACGGCGAGCACTTCGCCCGACTGGTCGGGGCGGGTGAGGACGTCGACGGCGAGGCGCGTCTCGCCGACGCCCTGCTCCCACGCGGGGGCCGGGTGGTCGACGTCGGCTCGGGGATGGGGCGGGTCGGCGAGTCGCTGCGTCGGCGCGGCCACACCGTCGTGGCCACCGAGCCGGACGCCGATCTGCGGCTCCAGTCGCAGGCGACGTACCCGATGCTGGAGGTGCTGCCCCACGAGGCGCTCGCCCTCGAGCCCGCCGAGGTCGGCGTGTTCGACCTCGTGGTCGCGGTCGGCAACGTCATGGTCTTCCTCGGCGAGGACACCGAGCGCGGGGTGCTGACCCGCTTCCGAGAGCTGCTGGCCCCGGGAGGCCGGGTGCTCCTCGGCTTCCAGCCGCTGGCGGTGATGCCCGGCAGCCGGGCCTACCCCGTCGGCGAGGCCGTCGCGGACGCGGAGGCGGCCGGCCTGGTGCTGGACCACCGGTTCGGCAGCTACGAGCTGCACCCGCCGGTCGACGACTACGCCGTGCTGGTGCTCTCGGCGCGCTGAGCCAGGATCCCGCTCAGAGCAGGACGAAGTCGTCGTCGCCGAGCGAGTCGTAGATGTGCTCAGGCAGCGGCTGCGGCTCGTGCCTCTTGGCCAGCTGCACCTCGGAGTGGGCACCGCAGCCGTGGTCGAAGGACACCACCCGGCCGTCGTCGTTGGCGCTGCCGTTGGCGCAGACGCCGAAGCTGTCCGCGAGCGGTCCGGCCAGCCGGACCAGGAAGCCGCAGCTGCGGCAGGGCGCCGGGGCCGACTGCGCCAAGGGCGACGCGGGGCCGCCGTCGCCGTCGTACCAGCGCTCGGCGGCGAGGTCGGTGCCCTCCGGCGAGAGGGTGCGGACCCGGCCGAGGCCGAGGTCCTGGGCGACCTGGCGCACCTGGGCCTTGGCGTCGGGGTCGAGCGGGTCGTCGCCGAAGGAGTACGTCGGGACCAGCCGCGGGTCGTCCTCCTCGACGGGGAGCAGGTCACCCGGTGAGAGGTCGCCGGCCTGCACGCGCTCCTTGTAGGGCACCCACGCCGGGGCGGTGATCGCCTCGTCGCCGGGGACCAGGACGATCTCGTCGACCGTGACGTGCTTCTGGCGGCTGGCGCGGACCACGGTCACCGACCAGTGCCACCCGACGTAGCCACGACGGGTGCAGTCGAAGGAGTGGCTGACCAGCCGCTCCCCCTCGACGGCGTGGCCGAGGTGCTCTCCGACGTCGTCGGCGCCGGCCTCCTCGAGCAGGGCGGCACGGGCGGCGTCGACCGCAGCGACGGCGACCGAGTCAGCCTTGGCACTGCGCAGGGTGGGAGTCACGCGACGCATCATGACAAATCGTGGGCTTCGCTGTCAGGTCGGGGCGGCGCGTCGGCCCTCGCCGGTGTCACGGGGCAGGATGGTGCGCATGACCGAGGAGCGCCCCGAGGACGCACCGACCGTGGAGGACACCGCTCCCCCGGCCGGCCGGTCGCGGGCGCGGGCCGTCGGGCGCGGACTGCGGGCCAGCGCGCAGGTCACGGCCCGCGGAGCCGCCGGCGCCGCCCGGGTGACCGGCCGCGCGAGCCGCTTCACCGTGCGCCAGGCCGCGCGCGCCTCCGAGGCCGAGGGTGCCGGCGAGTCGGGCCTCTCGCGGTTGATCCAGATGCACTTCTTCAACGCCGCCGGCGACACCGCGGTCGCCATCTCGCTGGCCGGCTCGCTGTTCTTCCAGGTGCCCTCGGGCGAGGCGCGCGGCCAGGTCGCGCTGTTCCTCGGCCTCACGATGCTGCCGTTCGCGGTGGTGGCGCCGTTGATCGGCCCGTTCCTCGACCGGTTCGCCCATGGCCGCCGCTGGGCGATCGGCTCCACCATGGCCCTGCGCGCGTTCCTCTGCTGGGGGCTGGCGACGTCGGTGACCGGCGACTCCCCCTGGCTGTTCGCGGCGGCGCTCGGCGTCCTGGTCTCCAGCAAGGCCTACGGCGTGACCCGTGCCGCGGCCGTCCCCCGCCTGCTGCCGCGCGACTTCACGCTGGTGCGGGCCAACGGGCGGGTCTCGATGGCCGGCACGGTGGGCGCCACCGTCAGTGCCCCGATCGCGGGGCTCTTCTCGCTGATCGGACCCGAGTGGTCGCTGCGCTACGCCTTTGCCGTGTTCATCATCGCCACCGTGTGCGCGATCCGGCTCCCCGAGAAGGTCGACTCCTCGGTGGGCGAGGACGACCTCGTGCTCCGTGGGCCGGGCGAGGCGACCAACCCCCGGGGCCGGGCCAAGGTCCGGATCCCTCCGGCGGTCGCCTTCGCGCTGCGCGCCAACTGCGGCCCGCGGTGGCTGTCGGGGTTCCTGCTGATGTTCATGGCGTTCCTGCTGCGCGAGAACCCGCCCGAGTCCGACCTCCGGGCCGAGATCATGATCGGCCTGATCGTCGGCGCGGCCGGCGCCGGCAACGCGATCGGCATCCTCGCGGCATCGACGCTCAAGCGGCTCAACCCCGCCATCACGGTGGTCCTGGCGCTGGTCTCCGTCGCCGCCACGACCCTCGTGGCGGCCCTCTTCTACGGCGTGCTGCCGCTCGTCCTGCTCGGCCTCAGCGCCGGGCTCGCCCAGTCGCTCGCGAAGTTCTGTCTCGACGCCTCGATCCAGGCCGATGTGCCCACCCGGGTGCAGGCGAGCGCATTCGCGCGCAGCGACACCACGCTCCAGCTGGCCTGGGTGATCGGCGGCTTCGTCGGCATCGCCCTGCCGCTCGAGCCCGCCCGGCTCGGCCTGAGCGTGGCGTTCGTGGTGCTGTCGGCGTGGGCCGTCTTCGTGCTCGCGAGCCGACGCCGGGCCCCCGGCGCACCCGCCCCCGCCTAGGTCAGAGCTCGAGCTCGTCGGCCAGTGCACGCAGCAGCTTGGCCGTCGGCTTCGCGGTCTTGGCCTCGGGGTGGCGCCCGCGCCGATAGGTCTCGCCGACGTCGTCGAGCAGCCGGATCGTGTCCTCCACGATGGTGACCATCTCGTCGGGCTGCTTGCGGCGGGCGTGGGACTGGTTGCGCTGCACCGAGGCGGGCGCGTCGATCAGCCGGACCTGGAGTGCCTGGTCACCGCGGCGTCCCTGCGCGATGCCGAACTCCACCCGGGCACCGTTCTTGAGCGTGGCGACGCCCTCCGGGAGCGCGTCGGAGTGCACGTAGACGTCCGGACCGTCCTCCTGGGACAGGAAGCCGAAACCCTTCGCCTGGTCGAACCACTTCACCTTGCCGCTCGGCACGCCTCTGACCTTCCTCGTCCTGCCGCGACCCGACGCCGCGGCGGCGCCCCACTGTAGGTCGCACTCCCCGAGGGCTCCAAGCGGGTATCCGCCTCAGAGCAGGTCGTTGAGCGAACCGGACCGGAAGCCGCGCTCGTCGAGGACCGCCTCGTCGAAGCCGGCAGCACGGACCTCACCGAGCAACGCCTCCCCGTCGGCCTCGACCAACGGCAGCAGGGCGGCGTCGATCTCGAGCGACGCCCGGTCGCCGAGGTCGCGCACCCGGAGGTCCCGGAGCGGGAGGCCGCGCTCCGCGCCCACCCGTCGTACGCCGGCCTCGGCCCGCTCGACCCGCGCGAGCCGGTGGGGCGAGACCTCGATGCCGTAGGCGATCCGGCTGGACAGGCAGGCGGCCTGGGGCTTGTCCCAGGTGGGCAGCTCCCACGCGTGGGACGCAGCCCTGATCTGGGCCTTGCCCAGCCCGGCGTCGGCCAACGGCGTGATCGCCCCCCGCTCGGCGGCCGCGCGGATGCCGGGCCGGAAGCCGGCGACGACGTCGTCGGCGTTGGTGCCCGTCGCGACGTGGGCCAGGCCGAGCCCGTCGGCCAGCGGCGCCAGCACGTCGAGCAGCTCGGCCTTGCAGAAGAAGCAGCGGTCGCCGGCGTTGGCGCGGTAGCCCTCGCGCGCCATCTCGTCGGTCTCCGGCGTCAGCACCCGGACCCCGAGCGACTCGGCGAACTCCCGGGCCGGGTCGCGCTCGGCCATCGGCAACGAGTCGGAGTAGCCGGTCGCGGCGACCACCCGGTCGGCGCCGAGCGCCCGGACGGCGGCGGCCAGCAGGAACGCACTGTCGGCGCCACCGCTGTAGGCGACCATCAACGAGCCCCGCTCACGCAGGTCCTGCTCGAGCACGGCGAGTCGACCGGCGAGCAGGTGGTCGGCCCACCACGTCGGGAAGTCGGTGAGGTCGTCGAGCACGACGTGGGTGCCCGCGGCCAGCAGCTCCTCGCGGGTGCAGCCCCCGGTGAGCACCGAGACGCTCAGGGCACCGGCGGCCAGCGCGCCCTCGACGTCGTGGACGTGGTCGCCGACGTAGACGCTGCAGCCCTCGTGCCGCAGCACCTCGCCCTTGCCGACCCCCCAGACCTCGCCGGCCAGCGCGTCGTGGCCCAGGTCGAGGTGGTCGAGGTGGCGCTGCGCGTTGGGCGTGAACTTGCCGGTGACCACGACCACCCGGGCCCCGGCGTCGCGCACCGCGGCCAGCGCCTCGCGGGCACCGGGCAGCAGGGGCACCGACCCGATGGCGTGGTCGGGGTAGAGGGTGCGGAACCGGTCGACCGCCGACGTGATGGCCTCCTCGGCCAGGTGGGGGCCGAGCAGCTGGTCCAGCGGCGGCCCGAGCTTCGCGGTCATCTCCGCGACCGGGAACTCGACCCCGAGCTCGACCCCGAGCACCTCGAGCACCGCCCCGAAGCCGGGAACGGTGTCGATGAGGGTCATGTCGAGGTCGAAGCCGACCGACAGGGGCGCTGGCACGGGCCCCAGCCTAGGAGGCGCTGGTCAGCCCCAGCTCTGCGGCCGACTTCTCGCGGATCTCGACCTTGCGGACCTTGCCGGTGACGGTCATCGGGAACTCGTCGACGACGAGCACGTAGCGCGGGATCTTGTAGTGGGCCAGCCGGCCGTGGGCGAAGGCCCGCACCGCGTCGGCGTCCAGCGGCTCGGCGCCGTCGCGCATCCGGATCCAGGCGCAGAGCTCCTCGCCGTACTTCTGGTCGGGGACGCCGACGACCTGGACGTCCTCGATGTCGTCGTGGGTGTAGAGGAACTCCTCGATCTCGCGCGGGTAGATGTTCTCCCCGCCCCGGATCACCATGTCCTTGATCCGGCCGACGATGTTGCAGTAGCCGTCGTCGCGCATCTCGGCGAGGTCGCCGGTGTGCATCCAGCCCTCGTCGTCAATGGGGTCACCACTGGCCTCAGGGGCGGTCCCTGAGGAGCCGAGGGACGAGGCGTCTCGAAGGGGCCAGTAGCCGAGCATCACGGAGTAGCCGCGGGTGCAGAGCTCGCCGGGCAGGCCGCGCTCCACCGTCTCGCCGGTCGAGGGGTCGACGATCTTCACCTCGACGTGGGGGTGCACCCGTCCGATCGACTCCGTACGCCGCTCCAGGTCGTCGTCGTGGCGGGTCTGGCACGACACCGGCGACGTCTCGGTCATGCCGTAGGCGATCGAGACCTCCGCCATGTGCATGTCGTCGATGCAGTGCTTCATGACCTCCACCGGGCAGATCGAGCCGGCCATCACGCCGGTGCGCAGGGTGGCGACCATGCTGAGGGGGAACTCGACGGAGCCGAGGAGCCCCTGCATCGCGATGAACATCGTGGGCACGCCGTACACCGCGGTGCAGCGCTCCTGCTCGATCGCCCGCAACGTGAGCTCGGGGTCGAACCCGGGCGCCGGGATCACCATCGTCGCGCCGTGGGTGGTGCAGCCGAGGTTGCCCATCACCATCCCGAAGCAGTGGTAGAAGGGCACCGGGATGCAGAGCCGGTCCTCCTCGGTGAAGCGGATCAGCTCGGTGGTGAAGAACCCGTTGTTGAGGATGTTGCGGTGGCTCAGGGTGGCGCCCTTGGGGCGGCCGGTGGTGCCGGAGGTGTACTGGATGTTGATCGGGTCGTCCGGGGTCAGCGTGGCCATCCGCTCGGCCACCGCCCCGGCGGGGACGTCCTCCCCCTCGGCGAGCAGCGCCTCCCACTCGTCGGTGCCGAGGTGGACCACGCGGCGCAGCCCGGGGCACTCGTGGCGGACCTCGGCCACCATCGCGGTGTAGTCGCTGGTCTTGAAGGACGTGGCCGTCACCAGGAGGGAGAGCCCGCTCTGGTTGACCGCGTAGGCCAGCTCGTGGGTGCGGTAGGCCGGGTTGACGTTGACCAGGATCGCGCCGATCTTCGCCGTGGCGAGCTGGACCAGCGTCCACTCCGCGCAGTTGGGCGACCAGATCCCGACCCGGTCCCCCTGCTCGAGCCCTCCGGCGAGCAGGCCGCGGGCCAGGTCGTCGACGTCGGCGTCGAGCTCGGCCCAGGTCCAGCGCCGCCCGGAGGAGACCTCCACCAGCGCCTCACGGTCCGGGTGCCGGGCCACCGTGGCCTCGAAGTTGGCCCCGATCGTCTCCGTCAGGAGAGGCGGACTGGTCTCACCACGTGCTGTCGAGAGCTCGGCCATGGGTGCGAACCTACGCCGGGGGCGCTCGACCCGGTAGCACCCCGACACGCCGTCGGCCCCCGGGGATGGATCCCCGGGGGCCGACGTGTCGATGGTGTGGGGTCAGTTGACCCGGATACCATCGTGCCGTTCTTCATCATCTTCTTGACCGACACCGTGGTCCCGGTCTTCGGGACGTCGACGCCGTACCAGCCGGGCTGGTAGTGGTCACTGGCGTGCGAGCCGTGCTCGTCGCTGTCGTACCACCAGTCCAGCGTGTCGTCGAAGACCGACGTCCCGCCGTTGCCGGGCAGCGTGTAGCGCTCGCCGCCCTGGAAGTGGAGGTACTGCGCCTTCGACCTCTTCAAGGAGAACGTCGAGTTCCACGAGTTGATCCGCGGCCGGGCGATCTCGCCGTCCGGCGTGTGGATGAACTTCGGGTTGCGCGTCGACCGGGAGGATCTCGCCGCTGCCGGGGTGGTCCCCGACGTTGTTGTCGCGTCTGCGAGGTGTCCCAGTAGCTGATGAGCGCCCCCGTTCTGGTTGTGGAAGAACTCCACGAAGTTGGTCTTCCGGCCCTTGAACCCGAAGTTGTAGAGGTGGCTCAGCGGCTTGTCGCGGCCCTTACAGGTGCCGGTTGTCGACGAAGTAGGCGTTCAGGTAGGTGTTGCGTCTCCTCGCCCGTGGTGGTGGAGAAGCCGTCGAAGGCCCAGCCCTCGGCACCGGTCTCGGCGGTACCGAGCTCGGCGCCGTCGAGGGCGATGTTGTCGACCTGGAAGCCCGGCGAGGACGAACGCCACCGTCGGTGACTGGTAGCGCCAGCGCAGCGCGTTCGGTGCCGGCAGGGACGGTCGCCGTGAGGTCGACCCAGTCACCGCCGGTGTTGCCGGAGATGCCGACGCCGTCGGGGTTGAAACCACTGGCGTCGTCGCCGGCGTAGTTCTCGCTGGTGTCGACGCCGTCCCAGGTGTCGCCGCCGTCGGTCGAGGCCTCGAGGAACGCGTAGTCCCAGCCGTCCTCGATCTCGTAGCTGCACCTGTGGCGGTGAGCTCGCCACCGGTCGGCGATCGTCGCGCGTCATGGTGTTGTTGAGGTCGTCGCCCATGTCGCTGTAGTAGTACTTGCCGAGCCACACGCGGCACACGGGTCACCGAAGCTCGGTGGTGACCTCCTTGTCAGGCAGCAGCACGACGGCGGCGTTCTGGCCGCGACCCGTGGTGGCCTGGCCGGGGCGCAGGCGCACGTTCTGAGCTGCGGTCGCTGCGGACGACGTCGTACTTCAGCCAGCCGAGCTGGAACTTGTCCCAGGCGCCGAAGGGCATGGGACGGTCGCCGATGCCGTCGTCCTTGGGCAGGGTGCCGCGCGACTGCGACATCAGGGACCACGAAGCCGACGCTGTTCTCGGCGCCACCGGTGTTGCCGGAGGTGTCGTAGAGGTCGGGCAGGCCGAGGTCGTGCCCGTACTCGTGGGCGAAGACGCTCAGGCCGCCGTTCTCGGGCTGGATGGTGTAGTCGCCCACCCAGAGCCGGTGCTGGTTGTCCGGGACATGGACGTTCGCGCCGCCGCCGTCGGACACGCCGCCCTCGCCGATGTTGATGCCGCCGATCGGCGCGCCGCCCTCGGGACCGTCGGTGCCGAAGGCTGGATCTGCGCGTTCCAGCGGTGGGACCAGATGGCGTCCTCACCGTAGATCGGGTCGCCGTCGGCCTGGTCGCCGCCCGCGTGCACGATCTGGAAGTGGTCGATGTAGCCGTCGGGCTCCTTGAAGTCGCCGTCACCGTCGAAGTCGTAACGGTCCAGCTCGTCGAAGGTCGCCAGGTAGCGGTTGATCGCGGCCCATCGTCCAGCCGGCGTCGAGCTTGCCGTCGACCCAGTAGGCGAAGCGCGTCGCGGATCAGGAACCAGGTGTTGTTGCACACGATGTCGCCGCAGAAGTCACGGCCGTAGCGCGCCTCGTTGAAGGGGACGGTGACCCACTCGGTCACGTCACCGTCGATGGAGTACTTGCCCGGCGGACTCGCGCTCGTAGAACTTGCGCATCCGGTTGAAGTACATGTTGTCGAAGTAGCGGCTGGTCGTAGTCCGGCTCCCACAGCGTGGAGTTGTCGACCGAGCGGTCCGGCTTCGGGATCTCGTTGTGCATCGGGCCGTCGAACCGGCGCGGTGGTGCAGTCGCCTCGTCGGCCGTCGCGGGTAGGCCGAGTGGCGGTGTCACCGAACTCGGCGAGCACGACGAAGATCTTCTCGGTGCCGGTGGTGCCGGCGCGGCCGTAGACGCCCTTGCTGAGCTTCTGGACCTCGGCGCCTTCCCGGTGCGCACGCGCTGCTCGACGGCGGCCTTCTGGATGGCGTCGTAGCGCTGCTTCCACTTCGGCGCCTTGGAGCGCGTCACTGGCAGCGGTGCTGCGGTCCGAGGAGCTGGTCCCCGGTGCGGTCGCCGGTGCCGGGGATGCCCCGGACGATGCGGCGGTGAGGGGCAGCAGTCGCTGCCCCGACAAGTGAGGCTGTCGCGATCGCGACGACCCTGTTCCTCTTCAAGAGAATTCCTCCCGTGTGGAGTGCCGGCGGTCCCTGTGACGCCGAGCGCGAGCCGGGACGCACCGCGAAGCGGCAGCGTTGCCCGAGCACCTCCGCACAAGACAACTTCGGGCACGTCCAAGGGAAGGGCGGCACGGCATCGTTACCAGACCGTGACCGAACTGATCCGGATACCGGACGGTGGCCCGGAGCGCGTCCACCGTCGGTCCCCCTCGGTACGTTGGGGCCATGGACACCGACGCGGTGCTGGCGCTGGTCCGGGACGTCGCCGACGAGGTGGTCGTGCCGCGCTTCCGCGCCCTCGACACCGGCGAGGTGAGCGAGAAGGGACCCGGCGACCTGGTCACCGTCGCCGACCGCGAGGCCGAGGAGCTGCTCACCCGCGCCCTCACCGCGGCGTACCCCGCGGCGGTGGTGCTGGGTGAGGAGGCGGCCTCCGTCGACGCCGCCGTCATCGACCGGTTCCGGGCCGCCGACCACGCGTTCACCGTCGACCCCGTCGACGGCACCAAGAACTTCGTGCGCGGCAGCCCCGACCACGCGGTGATGGTCGCCGAGCTGCGCGGTGGGCTCGTCGTGCGCAGCTGGATCTGGCAGCCCCAGCACCGCCTCGCCTACGTCGCCGAGCGCGGCGCCGGCGCCTGGCGCGACGGCGTCCGGCTCACCCGCCCGCCCGTGGGCGAGCGGCTGCGCGGCGTCACCTCACGCCGCTCCTGGATCGGCCGGGCCCTCGGCACCCTCTCCGCGCTGGAGCTGACGTGGGTGTGCTGCGGTGTCGACTACCCCAAGCTCGTGGAGGGCGAGGCCGACTACGCCCTCTACCGCAAGGGCAAGCCCTGGGACCACGCCCCCGGCTCGCTGCTGCTCTCCGAGGCAGGCGGCCACGTCGGCACCCTCGACGGCGCCCCCTACGACGCCCAGTCCCCCGAGCCCACCGGCCTCGTCGCCGCCGCCGACGCCGCGACCTACGACCTGGTCACGGGGTTGCTGCCGGGGCTGGGGTGAGGTGGCGCGGGCCGCTCAGGCATGACCGCCGTGAGGGACCCGAAGTCGCCCGGTGCCACATGGCGTGGCACCACATCCACGGGGTAGTCGTGTGTCGTGGCACTACAACGCGGTCACCAGGTCGTGCCAGAGGTCATCAGCGTGCTCGAGCCCCACGGAGAGCCGGAGCAGCCCGTCGCCCGGCTTCGCGGCCGCTGCCACCGGCCGGTGGGTGAGGGCCGCGGGGTGCTGGATCAGCGTGTCGACGCCCCCCAGCGACACCGCGTGGGTGATCAGCCGGCAGCGCCCGGCGACGGCTGCCGCGCTGTCGTACCCGCCGACGAGCTCGACGGCGAGCACGCTCCCCGGTCCGGCCATCTGGGTGCCCACCAGCCCCTGCGGGTCGCACTCTTTGTGGCCGGGGTAGAGCACCCGGGCGACGGCGGGGTGCTCGGCGAGCCGGTCGGCGAGAACCGCCGCCGTCTCCTGCTGCGCCCGGACCCGCAGCGGCAGGGTCTGCAGCCCTCGATGGAGCTCGTAGGCGGCCAGGGGGTGGAGCAGGCCACCGGTGACCGCCCGCACCTGGCGGAGCCGGGCCAGCCAGCCCTCGCCGCCGGCGACCACGCCGCCCATGACGTCGCCGTGACCGCCCATGAACTTGGTGGCGCTGTGGAGGACGAGGGAGGCGCCCAGCCGCGCCGGCTGCTGCAGCACCGGGGTGGCGAACGTGTTGTCGACCAGCACGGGCACGGAACCGGCCGCGGCGACGACCGCCGACACGTCGACCAGGTCGAGGGTCGGGTTGGCCGGGGTCTCCACGAGGACCAGCCCCGTGTCGGGGCGCACCTCGTCGGCCACGCCCTCGGCCGTGGTCCAGGTGACCCGGGTGCCGAGCAGGCCGCTGGCGAGCAGGTGGTCGCTGCCGCCGTAGAGCGGCCGGACGGCGACCACGTGCGGCGTGCCCGCCGCGACGGTGGCGAGCAGCGCCGCGGTCAGCGCGGCCATGCCCGTCGAGAAGGCGACCGCACCCGCCGTGCCCTCGAGCCCGGCGACCCCGCGCTCGAACCGGTCGACGTTGGGGTTCCACAGCCGCTGGTAGACGAGGGAGTCACCCGTTCCCGGGCGACCACCGGTCGCGAGGGACTCGTAGGCCTCGCCCCCGCGCTCGACCCCGGGCAGCGGGTAGGTGGTCGAGAGGTCCAGCGGAGGGACGTGCACGCCGAGGTCGACGAGGTCCTCCCGGCCGAGGTGGACGGCGTCGGTCTCCAGGCGGTGGGTCGTCATGGCGCCATGGTGGAAAACTGCGGAGATCACCGCAACAGTTCCTCGGATCCTGCGGTAGAGCTGCGGTGAATCGCGGATTCTTCAGCGTGAGCCGGTAGAGTCCGGTCCGTGCCGAAGGACCTGTCCCGTCGCACCCCGGGGCCCGCGCCCCGCGACCGTCCAGTGCTCGACGACGTCGACCGGACGCTCGTCCGGGCGCTGCTGCGCGACGGTCGGACCCCCAACGTCGCACTCGCACGGGCGGCCGGGATCGCGGAGTCGACCTGCGTGGCGCGTGTGCGTGGCCTGCGCGAGCGCGGCATCGTCACCGGGGTCACCGCGGACGTCGACCTGGTGCAGTTGGGGTTGCCGGTGCAGGCCATGGTCACCATCCGGTTCTCCGGCCACGCCCGAGCCGACGTCGACGCGTTCGCCGCCGAGGTCACCGAGCTGCCCGGTGTCGTCGCCACCTGGAACATCTCCGGGGCCGACGACTTCGTCGTGCACGTCGCGGCGGCCTCGCCCGACGCGTTGCGCGACTTCGTGCTCGACCACCTCACGGGCAGGCCGGGTGTCTTGCACGCCGAGACCAGCTTGGTCTTCCATGGCTACCGAGGCCAGAACCTGCTGCCCTGACCCTGGCCGGGCCCCGCCCGCCACCGGTGGACTCCCGTAGAGGAGGTCGAGAAAGGAGTCGGCCCCGACCGGTCCCGGGTCAGCTCTCCCGGGCGACGGACATGCTGCGGTCGCCGAAGCGCACCTCGTCGCCCTCCAGCAGCGTCGTCGGCTTGCCGGGCGGCAGCTCGCGCGAGACCCCCGAGCGCACCAGGACCGAGCCGTTGGTGGAACCGCGGTCCATCACCACGAGCACGCCGTCGGCGGCGACCTGGATCTGCGCGTGGGTCTTGGAGACCGACATGTCCTCCGAGGCCAGCGGCACCACGTGCCGCACCGGCTCGCCGGGACGACCCTCGGGGCGTCGTCCGACCAGCGCGAGGCCCTGCACCACGAACGTCTCCCCGTCGTCGAAGGAGACCCGCCAGCCACCTCCCGCGGGCGCCGGGCCACCGGTGCCGCGGACCACGGTGCGGTCGACGTCCGACCGGGGGTCGGGCGTGGGCTCGGGCCGCGGTGCGGTGCGGCCGGACGGCTCGGCCACGGAGGGCGGGGGGCCGGACGGCAGCGGGGTACGGCCCGGCGGAGCGCCGGGCGGGAGCACGACCGGTGCCGTCGGGGGTGCGGGGTCCGGACGCGAGGCGGGACGTCGCTGCGGGATCGGCGTGGGTGCCGGTGGCGGGGTGGGCGCCAGCCGCATCGCGGTCAGGTTGACCACCTGCTGCGGTGTCTGCGCCACCGCCGGCTCCCGCTCCTCGGGCGGGCGGACGTCGACCACGACGGTGTGGGCGACGTGGTCGTGCCAGCCGCGTCGCTGGCGGCTCCGGTCCATGACCGCGGTCTGGGCGAGGGTGGCCACCCCGAGGCCGAAGGTCGGCAGGGTCGCGAGGCCCAGCAGGACGGTGCGCAGCAGCGCGGGACCGAACCCGGGCGGGGTCCCGGCCTCGGCGCGCACGACCCGCAGCCCCATGAGGGACTTGCCGGGCGAGCTGCCCTGGACGCCGAGCAGGGAAGCGAACACGAGCACCACGACCAGGACGACCGCCGCGAGCAGGCCCAGTCCGGAGCCCACGGCGCCGTCGCTCCAGAACAGTCGCCAGGCCAGCCAGCCGGCCACGCCGTAGATCGGCCACGCGACCAGCCGGTCGATCGCGAAGGCGTAGAACCGACGATCGAGGCCGGCAGGGGGGTACGCCGAGACCGACATCAGGGATTGATCACCTGGATCGTGACGCCGTCACCGAGGTCGATGATCGCGCCGGGGATGAGCTGGACGGCGATGCCGGGCTGCAGGTCCTCCGGCGGCAGGCCGGGCTGCACGAGCACGGTGCCGTTGGTGGAACCGAGGTCGGTCACCACGGCGCTGCCGTGGTCGGCACCCGCCCCGGGACGGATCTCGAGGTGGGTCGAGGAGATCTCCTGCTGGGGGCTGGGCACCTGCACCAGCCGCGGCTGGTCGCCGGAGGTGAAGCGCCGGGCCTCGGGCGAACGCCCCACCAGGACCGCCCGGTCGACCGGGATGTCGTCGCCGTTCGACATCATCAGCCGCGCGACCGGCCGGGGGGAGGCCGCCGGCGGGATCGGGTCGGACAGCGGGTCGGACAACGGGTCGGACGCGGGCTCGACGGCTCGGGCTCGGACACCGGCTCGACCTGCTGGCCGGTGAGGGTGTCGCCGTCGTGGTCGACCGGCGGTGGCGTCACCAGCGGCGGGACCACCGGCGGCTACGACGGGAGGCGGGCTCGGCTCCGGCTCCGGGCTCCGGCTCCGGCTCCGGCTCGGGCTCGGGCTCCGGCTCCGGCTCGGGGTCGGCTCGGAGATCACCGCGACCGGCGGGACGACCGGGCCCGGATCGGGCGTGGGGACCGGGGCAGGGGGCTCGACGACCTCGCTGACGCGGACCAGGCCGCCGTCGATCGGCAGCACCGGGGCGTCGTCCTCCTCACCGGACCCGACGACGAGCCGCGAGGAGGTGACCCCGGTGAGGGAGCGTTCGGCCCAGGTGGTGACGTCGCGGCCGGCGACCTCGACGGTCCCGTCCGCGGCCGTGAACCACGCGTCCGCCTCGCCGCGGATGACGACCTTGGTCTCGCCGTCGCTGGTCGACACGAGCACGAAGCCGGGCAGGTCGCGGAGCCCGCCGGAGATCAGCGCGTCGAGCACGACGTCGAAGCCGGCGCCGTCGTCGACCATCGCCCACAGCTCGCCGACCCGCGCCTTCTCCGACGGGGGCAGCAGCACGGTGGCGCGCTCGCCGAAGATCCCGAACCACTGCCCGGGTCGGTAGCTGCGCGTCGCATCGGTCACGGCAAGGCCCCCAGTTTCTGTTCGAGGCTCAATCGCTGGCGGTCGGAGTCGTAGTCCGGAACGTCGGCCCATCCCACCACATCGACGACCACCGCCGTGGCGTTGTCGCGGCCCCCGGCGGCGAGCGCTCGCGCGACCAGCTGGTCGGCGGCGTCGCGGGGATCCTCGGCCTCCACGAGCACGGTGCGGATCGCCTCGTCGTCGATCATGCCGCTGACGCCGTCGGAGCACAGCAGCAGCCGCTCGACCGAGGCGAGCGGCAGCAGGAAGTAGTCGGCGTCGGCGCGATCGGTGCCGCCGAGGGCGCGCGTGATCACGTGCCGCTCGGGGTGGTGGGCGGCGTCCTCGCTGGTGATGGTGCCGGCGTCGACGAGCTCCTGGACGACGCTGTGGTCGACGCTGACCTGCTCGAGCTGCTCGCCCGTGAGCCGGTAGATGCGCGAGTCGCCGAGGTTGACCAGCAGCCACTTCGGGCCGCCGTCGTCGACGAGCAGCGCGGCGGCGACCGTCGTCCCGGCGTACGCGCGGGCCGTGCCGTCCGCGATCTGCTCCGCGCCGTACGCGCTGATCCGGCGCTGGCACTCCGCGAGCGTCGCCGAGACCTGGTCGCCACCGCGGGCGGGGTCGTAGCCGTCGTCGGCGAGCCGGGAGAACTCCTCGACCACGATCCGGCTGGCGACGTCGCCGCCGTCGTGGCCACCCATCCCGTCGGCCACCACGAAGACGGGTGGGGACGCGAGGAAGGCGTCCTCGTTCACCTCGCGGACCAGACCGACGTCGGTCCGGGCGCCGTGGTGCAGCTCCACGTGCTTCATCCCACCTCCTGGGCGGGCAGCAGCGTACGACCTCGGGGTGCGCAGGCGCCCGGTAGCGTGGGTCCGATGGCCAGGGAAGGGGCGGACGGGACGGGGCACCGCACCCTCGCCGAGCAGCTGAGGGCGTGGCCGGACGACCGGCTCACCCGGCTGCTGCGCGACCGTCCGGACCTCGCCACTCCCGCTCCTCACGACTGCGGTCAGCTGGCCTCGCGCGCGGCCACCCGGTCGTCGGTGGTGCGGGCGCTCGACCAGCTGAGCCTGCTCGACCTCTCCGTCCTTGATGCCCTCGTGGTGGCCGGTCAAACCCCGGCGGCCGAACTCGCCTCGTTCCTCGACGCCGACCCGGAGTCCGTCGCGGCCGCAGCAGAACGCCTCGTCGACCTCGGCCTGGCCTGGGAGTCGACGTCGGGGCTCCGGCCGCTGACCGGGGCCGTGGAGGTGATGGCATCCGGAGGGCCGGGTGCCAGCGGGGTCCGACCGCGCACCGACCCGCCCCCGAGCGCGGCCGAGGTCGAGGCCCGGATCGCCGAGCTGGGACCCCAGGCGCGGGCGATGCTCGACCACGTCGACGAGCACGGCGGCCAGGCCACCGCCGGCTCGGCCCGGCACACGATCACCCCGGCCCAGGCCGAGACTCCCGCCGAGGAGCTGCTCTCGCGGCGGCTGCTGGTGCCGCGCGGAGGCGTCCTCGTGCTGCCCGGCGAGGTCGGGCTCGCCCTGCGCGGAGGACGGACGACGCGCGAGCCGGTCGACGTGCCACCGGCGCTCGCCACCACCAGCCGGCCGCCCGACCTGGTCGACCGCGCCGCGGCCGGTGCGGCCTTCGAGACCGTCCACCGGGTCGAGCTGCTGCTGGACCACTGGGGCACCGAGCCGCCCGGCGAGCTGCGGTCGGGCGGACTCGGCGTGCGCGACCTCAAGGCCGCGGCGACCCTGCTCCACACGACCGAGCCGGTGGCCGCGATGCTGGTCGAGGTCGCCCACGGATCCGGGCTGCTCGCGACCAGGGCCGACGTGGCGGGTGACCCCGTCTGGGTCCCGACCGACGCGTTCGACGCCTGGAGCGCCCAGGACCACGCCCACCGCTGGCTGCTGCTGGCGCGGCACTGGCTGGGGTCACCGCGGGTGGCCGGCCTGGTCGGCAGCCGCGACCCCGGCGGCAAGGGCCGCAACGCCCTGAGCCAGGACCTCACGAGCCCGATCGCCGTGGAGACCCGGCACCGCACCCTCGCCGCGCTGGCCGGAGCTGCCCGACGGCGAGGTGCTCGCCGCCGGCACCGGGTTGCCGTCGCTGGTGGCGCTCGTGACGTGGCAGCGACCCCGCCGCCCGCGCGGGCGACCCGAGCAGGTCGCGTGGGTCGTCGAGGAGGCCGGATCGCTCGGGCTGACCGGGCTCGGCGGGCCCTCGTCGTACCTCCGCGCGCTGCTGGACGGCGACGACGACGGGGCGGCCGCCCTGCTCACCCCCCTGTTGCCCGAGCCGGTCACCCAGGTGCTGGTGCAGGCCGACCTCACCGCCGTCGCGCCCGGCCCGCTCGAGACCTCGGTCGCCCGGCGCCTCCACCTCGTCGCCGAGGTCGAGTCGCGCGGGGGCGCCACCGTCTACCGCTTCACGCCGGGCTCGGTCCGCCGCGCCCTCGACGTGGGCTGGAGCGCGCTGGAGATCCACGACTTCCTCGACGACGTCGCCGCGACCGAGGTGCCGCAACCGTTGCGCTACCTCGTCGACGACACGGCACGGACGTTCGGCACGATCCGGGTCGGCCACGCCGAGGCCTTCCTGCGCGCCGACGACGAGACCGCCCTGACCGAGCTGCTGCACCACCCCAAGGCGTCGAAGCTCGGGCTGCGGCGGATCGCCCCCACCGTGCTGGTCTCCGACACCCCGCTCGACGTGCTGCTGCCCCGGCTGCGCGAGCTCGGAGCCGCGCCGGTCGTGGAGGCCGCCGACGGGACGGTCCGGATCGCGCGGGCCGACCAGCTCCGCGCCCGGACCCCGCGCGCCTCGCGCTCCGCCGGCGCCGTCGTCGCACGGGAGGCCGCCCAGGCAGCGCAGGTGGTGGCCGCGGTGCGGGCCGGCGACCGGGTCACCCGCAGCCGCCCGACCGGACCCGTCGAGACCCTCTCCCCCAGCGGCTCGTTGGCGGCCCTGCGCGAGGCGATCGAGACCGGGACGGCGGTGATGATCGGCTACCTCGACAACCACGGCACCCGCAGCGAGCGGCTGGTCGAACCGATGCGCGTCGAGGGCGGCCAGCTGACGGCGTACGACGTGCGCAGCGACGACACCCGGCACTTCGCGATCCACCGCGTGACCTCGGTGCGCGACGCCGGGTCCGCCTGACCCGCGCGGCCGTAGACTTCCCGGGTGGACTTCATCCGGTACGCCGACGCCTCGGCCGGCCTGCTCAACACCGAGCTGGCCGACCGCGACGACCTGGTCGCGCTGCTCTCGTCGCGCCACTGGCTCCACGCGTCCACGACCGACCGGGACGCCTTCCAGCTGCGGCGCTTCCAGCGCGAGCTGCGGCCGGTGTTCGAGGCGTCCGGGGAGGGTGACGTGCGCGGCGTGATCGACGGGCTGAACGGACTGATGGAGAAGTACCCGATCACCCCGATGATCTCCGACCACGACCCGGCCGACCTCCACCTCCACGTCGCCACCCGGACCGCCACGGTGTCCGAGCTCTTGATCGGCGAGGCGCTGCTCGGGCTCGCGACGCTGGTCTGCGACCTCGGCCCGTCGCGGCTCGGCGTCTGCGCCGATGCCAAGTGCACCAACGTCTACGTCGACACCTCCCCCAACCAGTCGCGGCGCTACTGCTCCGACCGCTGCTCCTCGCGGGCCAACGTCGCGGCCTACCGCGCCCGGCAGAAGGCCGAGTCAGCTGTCTGACCCGGTCCTGGTCGCGCGACTGCGGGCCGCCGGCTGCGTGTTCGCCGAGGACGAGGCCGCGCTGCTCGAGGCGGCCGCCTCCGGCTCCGCCCTGGAGTCGCTCGTCGCCCGCCGGGTCGCCGGCGAACCCCTCGAGCACCTCCTCGGCTGGGCCGCCTTCGACGGCCTCCGCATCGTCGTGACGCCCGGCGTCTTCGTGCCGCGGGTGCGGTCGGAGCTGCTGGTGGAGGTGGCTGTGGGGATAGTCCGTGACGGAAATGCTGTGATGCGGGCCGATCCACAGCATTTCCGTCACGGACTATCGAGACCACCCACCGTCCTCGACCTGTGCTGCGGGTCGGGGGCGATCGGGGCGGCGATCGGGGCGCGGGTGCGCGGGCGTCGAGGTGTGGGCGAGCGACGTCGACCCGGCCGCGGTGGCGTGCGCGCGGCAGAACCTGCCGGCCGACCGGGTGGTCGAGGGCGACCTGTACGCCGGGCTGCCGACCACGCTGCGCGGCGGCTTCGACGCGATCGTGGTCAACGCGCCGTACGTGCCGACGGACGCGATCGCGACCATGCCTCCCGAGGCCCGCGACCACGAGCCGCGGGTCGCGCTCGACGGCGGCGCCGACGGGGTCGACCTGCACCGGCGGGTGGCCGCGGGCGCGCGGGAGTGGCTGGTGCCGGGCGGGGTGCTGGTCGTCGAGACGTCGCGCCGCCAGTCGTCGCTGACCGTCGCGGCGTGCGAGGCGGCCGGGCTCGCGGCGTACGTCGTGGCCGATGACGACCGGGACGGCACCGCGGTTGTCGGGACCGCTCCGTAGGCTGGTCCCGAGATGAACGACGGACCCCTGATCGTCCAGAGCGACAAGACCCTGCTGCTGGAGGTCGACCACGAGCGCGCGAGCGACTGCCGCAAGGCGATCGCGCCCTTCGCCGAGCTCGAGCGCAGCCCCGAGCACATCCACACCTACCGGCTCACGCCGCTCGGTCTCTGGAACGCGCGCGCGGCCGGCCACGACGCCGAGCAGGTGGTCGACACCCTGCTGAGCTTCAGCCGGTACGCCGTGCCCCACGCGCTGCTCGTCGACGTCGCCGAGACGATGGCGCGCTACGGCCGGCTCCGGCTCGAGAAGCACCCCGTCCACGGCCTCGTCCTGGCCAGCAACGACCGCCCGGTGCTCGAGGAGGTGCTGCGCGCCAAGAAGGTCGCGGGCATGCTCGGCGAGCGGCTCGACGACGACACCGTCGTGGTCCACGCCTCCGAGCGCGGCAACCTCAAGCAGGCGCTGCTCAAGCTCGGCTGGCCGGCCGAGGACTTCGCCGGCTACGTCGACGGCGAGGCGCACCCGATCGAGCTGGCCGAGGACGGCTGGACCCTGCGCGACTACCAGCGCGAGGCCGTCGAGTCGTTCTGGCACGGCGGCTCGGGCGTGGTCGTGCTCCCCTGCGGCGCCGGCAAGACGATCGTCGGCGCGGCGGCGATGGCGCAGGCCGGTGCCACCACGCTGATCCTGGTGACCAACACGGTCTCGGCCCGGCAGTGGAAGGACGAGCTGCTCAAGCGGACCTCGCTCACCGAGGACGAGATCGGCGAGTACTCCGGGGCGGTCAAGGAGATCCGGCCGGTCACCATCGCGACGTACCAGGTGATGACGACCCGCCGGAAGGGCGTCTACTCCCACCTCGAGCTGCTCGACGCGCGCGACTGGGGGCTCATCGTCTACGACGAGGTGCACCTGCTCCCGGCCCCGATCTTCCGGATGACCGCCGACCTCCAGGCCCGGCGCCGGATCGGGCTGACCGCGACCCTGGTCCGCGAGGACGGCCGCGAGGGCGACGTGTTCAGCCTGATCGGGCCCAAGCGGTACGACGCCCCGTGGAAGGACATCGAGGCGCAGGGGTGGATCGCGCCCGCCGACTGCGTCGAGGTCCGCGTGACCCTGCCGGAGTCCGAGCGGATCGCCTACGCCACCGCCGACCCCGAGGAGCGCTACCGGCTGGCGGCCTGCACCGCGGCGAAGACCCGCGTCGCCGAGCAGCTGGTGGCCCAGCACGCGGGCGAACCGACGCTGGTGATCGGGCAGTACCTCGACCAGCTCGACGAGATCGGCGCCGACCTCGACGCCCCCGTGATCAAGGGCGACACCCCGGTCAAGGAGCGGCAGCGGCTCTTCCAGGCGTTCCGGACCGGCGAGATCAACCTGCTGGTCGTCTCCAAGGTCGCGAACTTCTCCATCGACCTGCCCGAGGCCGCCGTCGCCATCCAGGTGTCCGGCTCCTTCGGCTCGCGACAGGAGGAGGCGCAGCGGCTCGGCCGGCTGCTGCGGCCCAAGGCCGACGGCCGGACCGCCCGCTTCTACGCGATCGTCTCCCGCGACACCGTCGACGCGGAGTTCGCCGCCAACCGGCAGCGGTTCCTCGCCGAGCAGGGCTACGCCTACCGGATCCTCGACGCCGTCGACCTGTGACCGGCCCGGACCGTCCCGTCCTCGTGCTCCACGAGCACGACCGGCTCCCACCGCTACGCCCCCATCGACACCGGCACCGACGCCCTCCTCCACCTCGTGAAGGCCCAGCCCTCGCTCTGCCGGGGTCACCCTGACCTCTCCCTGAGATCGGCGTCTCGGGGCTGAAATCGGGCCGGGCGCGAGTCACGCTGGAGCCATGAACACGATCGCGCAACGCTCGCTCTCCCGCCCCACCGACGACCGGTGGGTGGCCGGGGTCTGCTCCGGACTGGCCCACCGCTTCGGGACGACGCCGAACACCGTCCGGCTGGTCTTCGCCCTCAGCTGCCTGCTGCCCGGCCCCCAGTTCCTGGTGTACGCCGCACTCTGGGTGCTCGTGCCCAGCGAGGACTGACCCCGCAAGGGCTGACCCGCCGATTCCGCCCCGCGGGCCGGTCCCCGCGCGTACCGTCGTCGCACCATGAACGTGATCGCGCTGCTGATGATGCTGTGGCTCGCGGTGTTCTCCTCGACCGGACCGGTCCAGGAGCCCGGGGTCGGCGTCGAGCCCCCGGTGCCCTCCTCGACCACGTCGCCGGGTGCCGACGTGCCGGCCGAGGGGCCGCCCGGTGAGGTCGCCATCGAGCAGCGCTTCCTCACCCGCAGCCCGATCCCGGTGTGCGGCTACGTCCAGGCGTCCAGCGGCTCCGACCCCAGGCTCACGGACCCCGCGAGCTTCGACTGCCTCAGGAAGGCCGTCGAGGCCGGCGAGGGCGCCGAGCTGGTCGGCGTGGTCTCCGACGACCGCGGGACCTCCGTGTCGACGTACCTGCGCGTGGCGCCGGACGGTCCGCTGGAGGTCTACGTCGACCGCCGCGCCAGCTCCCGCGGCCCGAGCTGGTCCTACGAGCGGTGCCCGGTCCCGGCGACGTTCACGCTCGACGGCTGCCCGTGAGCAGCATCCTGGTCTGGCTGCTCGCCGGGCTCCTCGGGCTCGGCGGCCTGGCGAACCAGACGGAGGCCCAGGTCACGCAGGTGGAGCCGGGCACGCTCGGGGACGTCGTGTCCCAGCGCCCGCTCCTGCCTGCGTGCGGGCTGCTCGACCTCAACGGCCCGTCCAACGGCACTGGTCGGCGGCTGGCGCTGCCTGCGCGACGGGCTCGGCGGCGACGGCGCGGAGCTGATCACCGTCCAGGTGCTCGGCGGCCCGGCCGACCGCACCCGGCACCAGATCCTGCGCGCCCTGCCGGACGGCAGCCTCGAGATCTGGACCCAGCTGACCCACGTGGAGGGCTTCGACCTGGTCGGTGAGTGGCACCACCGCACCTGCGCGCCCTCGGAGGACCTCCGGCGCCGACCGTGCGCCCCGTAGCCTGACTTCATGCCCGCCCTGCGCCAACGCCTCGGCGACGCCCTGTTCCGCGTCACCGCCGGCCCCGAGGGTCCGAAGCACCGGGAGCGGATCCACGGCCGTCCCGGTCCCCGCTGGTTCGACCCCGCCTCGCCGATCGGCGTCGTGCACGGCGACGCCGCGATGTACGTCGGCGGCCTCCGGGCGCTGCTGCTCCAGACCCTCCACCCCGCGGCGATGACGGGGGTCGCCGAGCACTCCGACTACCGCACCGACATGCTCGGCCGGCTCGCGAACACCAGCCGGTTCCTCGCGGTGACCACCTTCGGGCACGAGGACGATGCCGAGACCGCGGTCGGCGCGGTCCGCCGCATCCACGAGCGGATCACCGGCACGCTCCCCGACGGGACGCCGTACGCCGCCACCGACCCGCACCTGCTCGAGTGGGTCCACGTCGCCGAGATCGACAGCTTCCTGACCGCCCACCAGGTCTACGGCAAGCACCCGCTCGACCAGGCCGGCCGCGACGAGTACGTCGCCCAGACCGGCGTCGTCGCCCGTCGGCTCGGCGTGCTCGACCCGCCCACGACGGAGGCGGCGCTCGCCGAACGGCTCGCTGCGTACCGACCCGAGCTCCTCGCGACCGACCACGCCCGCGAGGCCGTCCGCTACGTCGTGCTCAAGCCGCCGCTGCCGCTCGCCGCGCGGCCGGCGTACGGCGTGCTGGTCGCTGCGGCGGTCGGCCTGCTCCCCCGCTGGACCCGCGGCCCGCTGCGGCTGCCCTACCTTCCGGTCTCCGAGCGCACGGTCGTGCGGGGCCTCGGCAACGCCGCGACCGGCACCATCCGCTGGGTGATGACACCCGGCCGGGACGTCGCCCGGGGCCTGGCGGATGCCCGCTGACCTCGCCGGCCGCTGGCCGCTGGACGACCTGGCCGGCGTGCGCGACGCGTTGCTCTCGGCGTACGGGACCGGGCGCGGCTACCACGACACGCGCCACCTCGGCGAGGTGCTCGACCGCCTCGACGACCTCGGCTGCCACGAGGTCGTCGTGCTGCTCGCGGCGTGGTTCCACGACGCGGTCTACGACGGGCAGCCCGGCGACGAGGAGCGGTCGGCGCAGTGGGCCGAGCAGGCGCTGCCGCCCGAGCTGGCCGGCGAGGTGGCCCGGCTGGTGCGCGTGACCGAGACCCACGACCCGACCGACGACGACCTCGCCGGACAGCTGCTGTGCGACGCCGACCTCGCGATCCTGGCCGCGCCCCCGGAGCGGTACGCGGAGTACGCCGCCGACGTCCGCCGCGAGTACGCCCACGTCAGCGACGCCGACTTCGCCGCCGGACGCGGCGCGATCCTGCGCGACCTGCTCCGCCGCCCGGCCCTCTTCCGCTCCCGGCTCGCCCACGAGCGGTGGGACGCCGACGCCCGCGCCAACGTGGCCGCCGAGCTGGAGCGGCTCGCTCCCTAGGTCTGGCTCTTGCGGCGGCGCAGCCCGGCGGCGACCAGGCGCGAGACCAGCTCGCGCGAGGTGACGGGAGTCGCGCCGAGCTCCACCATCGCGTCGTACCACTCCTCGGGGACGTCGTAGTGGTCGCGGTCGAAGCCGCGCTCGGGGATGCCGGCGCTCGCGGGCGAAGACATGGAGCTCGTCGTAGGAGGTGTCGCTGGCCAGGTGCGACCACAGCCGGCCGCGGCCCTCGGCCAGCGGCGGGTCGATGAGGATCACTGGCCGACGGCGCGGGCGCCGGCGACCGAGCGGTCGCTGTGGCCGACGGCGTCGTCCAGCAGCAGCCGCCACGACCGGACGTGGCCGGCGTCGACGTACGCCTTGTCCGAGCCGCCGGGGCGGACCTGGGACTCGACGTGGAAGGAGCGGACGCCGACCCGGACCAGCCAGGGCACGTGCTCGCCCTGGAGGCCGCCGGAGGCGATCAGCCGCTCGGCGATCCGGGGCCAGCGGGTGGCGAGGCCGAGCAGGTCGTCGTAGCCGACGCCGAGCCCGCGAGGGGAGCCGGCGGAGTGGACCCCGACCAGGCCGGGCAGGTCGAGCGCCGCGGCCCACGCGCGCTCCGGCTCGAGCGCGTCGTCGAAGGCCCGGTGGAACGTCCACGGCACGCCCGCGAGCGAGGCGGCGAGGTGGCCGCAGACCTCGGTGTCGATCTCGAGGTCGGAGTCGAGGAAACCGAAGCTGACCCCGGTCGCGCCGCAGCGCAGGTAGTCCTCGGCCAGGCCCGGCAGCCGGGTGAGCTCGCCGCCGGTGGTCGTCCACGAATCGGTCAGCCGCAGCTGCACGAAGACGGGGAGGTCGCTCTCGCGACAGATCGAGGACACGAGCGCGGGCTCGGGCGAGAGGTCGGCCTCGCCGACCGCGTGCAGCCGGTCCGCGCCGCCCTCGTCGGCGCCCGCGACGTCACCGGGGTGGCGGACCAGCACCTCGAGCAGTGCCTCGCCCATGGGGCCACGGTACGACCGGCGTCGGGCGCGCGGGTGTCGCCGCGCCCACCCGCGAGGCAGAATCGGGGTGTGGACCACCGGCTGTACCTGGCGGCCCGGGCGCGGGTCCTGTCCGACCTCGCGGCCCGCAGCCGCGCGACCCCCGACCTGGTGTCCGCGCTCGAGGACGCCGTGGAGGCGCGACGCTGGTGGGCCGAGCAGTGGCCCGAGGGGGCGATCTACGTCGCCGGGCTGGTCGCGCAGGACGTGCAGGACGCCGCCATCGACCTGGGGGCGCGGTGGCCCCTGTGCCTGGGCTGCTCCGACGTCCCGGAGCACGCGCTGCACATCCAGCCGGACCTGGGCGGCCCGGACCCGGTGTGGGTCTGCGAGGAGTCGGGGACGTCGGTGGCCGAGCTCGGACGGCTCAGTAGCCCTGGCCGAGCTGGACCCACCACGTGAAGCGGTCCGCGCGGTAGACCGAGCGGGACACCTCGACCACCTTCTCCTCGGCCAGCGCCCGGCGGGACTGCCGCAGCACGGCGCTGCCGGTCGGGACCTCGAGCAGCTCTGCCTCAGGCGCCTGCGCGACGTCGGCGGTGATGGAGTCCTCGGCCCACGTCGGGCGCAGTCCGCGCTCGTCCATGGCGTCGTACAGGCTGGTCGGCATGCCTGACTGGAGGAAGCCGGGGAGGAGCACCTCGTTGAGGTAGGCGTCCTCGAGGCACATCGGCGTTCCGTCGGCGCGACGGAGCCGCTTCCAGTGGATGACGGCGTCGCCCGGGCGTGAGGCCGAGCGCGCGGGCCACGCCGGGGCCGGCCTGCTCACGGCGGGCCAGCAGCGTCTGGGACTCCGGCAGCAGGCCGCGGCCGGCCATCTCCTCGGAGAAGCTGAGCAGCCGGCCGATGTCGCGCCGCGGCTGGGCGACGAAGGTGCCCCGACCGGGGATCCGCTCGAGCAGGCCCTCGGACACCAGGGCGTCCATGGCCTGTCGGACGGTCATCCGGGCCACGTGGAACTGGTGGACCAGCTCGCGCTCGGAGGGTGCGGCAGTACCGGGCTCGGCGTCACGCACGAGACCTCTCACGTACTCTCGGACCTGGACGTGCTTGGGCACGCCGGCGCCGGTCAACAGACCCTCCACATCCCGATGGTAGGACCGCGACGCGTCCGGCGTCAGGAAAATCCCGGAACGCGGGCGTCGACGATCCGAACACCTGTTCGATCCAGGTGCTAGCGTGAGCCCATGCAGTTCCAGGCGACGCTGTTCGGGTCGGGTCCGACCGACGGCCCCGCGACCGCCTCGACGCTGTCCCCGGAGCGCACCACCCTGTCCCACGGCGCCTGGGTCGACGTCCAGCGCTCCTGGCTCGCCGACGCCGACGAGGCCTTCGCGACGCTCGTGCGCGACGTGCCGTGGCGGGCCGAGCGACGCCAGATGTACGACCGCGTGGTCGACGTCCCGCGGCTCACCTACACCTACATGATCGGCGAGGAGCTCCCCCACGCCTCGCTCACCGACGCCCGCGAGGCCCTGAGCGACCACTACGAGGCCGAGCTCGGCGAGCGGTTCCGCACCGCCGGCTGCTGCTACTACCGCGACGGCCGCGACAGCGTGGCGTGGCACGGTGACACCGTCGGCCGCGGCTCGACCCACGACACGATGGTCGCGATCGTCTCCGTCGGCGACCCGCGTCGGCTGGCGCTCAGGCCACGCGGGGGCGGCGACTCGATCTCGGTCGAGATGGGCCACGGCGACCTGGTCGTCATGGGCGGCAGCTGCCAGCGGACGTGGGAGCACGCCGTGCCGAAGGTCGCCTCCGCCGGCCCCCGGCTGTCCGTCCAGTTCCGCCCCTTCAACGTGTTCTGAGACGAGCAGCCGGGCGCGAGGCACGAGCGCCCGGCGTGGGCTCGGCCAGGTCGAGCTCGACGCGCGACCGAGGCACGAGGTCGCGACCGGCGTGTCGAGACCGAGACGGCGAGCGAGCGAGGCACGAGCGCCCGGGGCGGGCTCGACGAGGTCGAGCAAGCACGCGACCGAGGCACGAACGCGGGGCGGGCTCGGCCAGGTCGAGCTCGACGCGCGACCGAGGCACGAGGTCCGACCGGCGTGTCGAGACCGAGGCGGCGAGCGAGCGAGGCACGACGCCCGGCGTGGGCTCGGCCAGGTCGAGCTCGACGCGTCGCGACCGGCGGGTCGAGACCTAGAACTCGACCTTCGGCACCTGCTCGTGCGACTCGGGGGCGTCGTAGAACTCGCGCGCCTTCACACCGGCCATCGGCGCGAACAGCAGCCACGGGATGGTGGCGACGAGGGTGTTGAGCGCCCGGACGGCGTCGTTGTAGTACTGCCGGGCGAAGGAGATCTGGTTCTCGGTCTCGGCGAGCTGCTGCTGGAGGTCGCGGAAGTTCGCGTCGGCCTTGAGGTCGGGGTAGGCCTCGGCAACGGCGTTGACCTGGACGAGGGCGTTCTGGAGCGCGGCATCGGCGGCGGCCTTGGCCGCCACGTCGTCGCCGGCGGCGGCCTTCTGCACGCCGGCCCGGGCCTCGGTCACGGCCTCGAACACGCTCTTCTCGTGCTCGGCGTAGCCGCGGACGGTCTCGACCAGGTTCGGGATCAGGTCGGCCCGGCGGGTGAGCTGGACGTCGATGCCGGCCAGCGCCTCCTGGGCCGCGATGTCGGTGGTGCGGAGCTTGTTGAACGCCACGACGGCGAACAGCAGGAACCCGACGACGAGGACGGCGATGACGATGAGCGCGACGGTCATGGCGACATTGTGGGGGACGGGCTCACCACGAGCCACCTCCCCCGCCGCCGCCACCGCCACCGCCGGAGAACCCGCCTCCCCCGCCCGAGGACGACGAGCTCTGGGTGGCTTCGTAGGCGCTGATCGCGCCGTCCACCGTGGAGGAGAAGTCGCCGACCATCTGGTCGACGTAGGCGCCGGTGTGGTCGCCGCCGTAGCCGCCCACGAAGTACGCCGGGACCGGCGGCTCGCGACCGGTCTCGGTGCGGAACTTCGCCGCCCACTGGTCGGCGCAGCCGAACGCGACCGCCCACGGCACGTACGCCGTGTAGAGCTCCTCGCGGCCGGAGAAGTCGAACCGCTCCTTGCTGGCCGGGGTGGCCAGCACGCGGCGGAAGCCGCCCACCCGCGACCAGAGGTCGCGGCCGCTCGCGGTCCGGACCGTGGCCGCGCCCGGGGTCAGCAGGCTGACCGCCCCGACGGCGAAGAGTCCGGGCACGATCGCGACCAGCGAGAAGCTGAACGGGTTCCAGAGCGCGAGCCACACGGCGAGGGCGAACGCAACGAGCACGAGCAGCCCGCCCGCACCGCCCAGCGGACCGGTCACGACCAGCCCCTGCCGGCGCGCCCACTCCTTGGTCCCGCTCTCGAAGAGCTCCATCTCGCCGGCCAGACGCTTGCCGGAGGCGACGTCGTCGGAGGACGCGGTGAAGCCGCGGGCGCCGGACCCGACGAGGGTGTGCAGGCCCGCGGTCACGTCGTCGACCGACTGCCACGGCGTCGTACCCGGGCGCAGGGACCAGCCCGAGGCGTCCCGGTCGAGGTCGACGACCCCCTGCTCCGCGGCGTGCAGCACGGTGGCCACGAACTGCTCACGCCCGATCCGCTCGTCCATGACGTACGCCGCCTGGGCCGGCCCGATCCCCGGGGGCGGGGCGTACTGGAGCGGGAAGCGCGGCTTGGGTTCGTGGGCGCGGCGCGCTGCCCCGGCCCCGATCCCGCCCAGGAGGAGACCACCGAGGACGACCAGCACCACCAGGGGCACCGGAGCGAGCACGGGGTCGAGCCGCGGTGACCAGCGGTGCACGTCGCCCAGCACCGGCGGCACGGGTTGGTCGACGTCCGCTCGGACGGTGACCGGCGTGAGCTTCGGCAGGTCCGCCAGGCTGACCCGCAGCGAGGGCGTGCCCTCGCCCGTGGCGACCGGGCAGACGCGGCGTCGCGGCCGACTCCGACCGCGCACTCGAGGCCGGAGGCGTCCGCCGGGAGCATCACGCTGAGCCGGACCTCGTCGATCTCCTGCTGCCAGCCGCCCGGGACCAGGTTCCAGTAGAAGCGGGAGCCCTCGCCGTCGTCGTCCTCGATGAGCACGTCGTCGATCCGGTAGGAGATCCGGTAGGTGTGCGGTCCGAGCGCGAGCGTCCGGTCGGGGTCGCCGATCTTGAGCACGACGTAGCGGCCCTGGTCCTGGGTCGACTCCTCGACCGGCACCGCTCCCCCGTCGAGCTGGACCGTCACGTCCTCGGGCTCGCGCCGGAGCTGCGGGGCGTTCGGGTCGTCGCGGTCGAAGTACCGGAAGATGCCGTGCCGGTCGATCGAGCTGACCTGGAGCACGATCGTCTCGACGACCTGCATCGAGCCGTCCTCGTCGACGTCGAAGGTCGCCGTGTAGCGACTGATCGAGGTCGGCTCGTAGACGTCCTCGATGCGTGCCCGTCGAGTCGTAGCGGAAGGCCGGCACCAGCACGGCGAGGCCGAGCAGCACCAGCCCGACAGCTCCGAGGACCAGACGCTTCACGCAGCCAGCGTAGGGCCACCGGGCGGGGCGTAGCGTCGGGATCATGAGGCAGCCGAGCCCGGCGGGCACCGCCTCCCCGCGCCTCCCGGCCGCGGCGCTGCTGCGCGCCGCCCACCCCGGCCCCTCGGCCGCCGTGACGCTGCTGGCGACGGCGTACGCCGCGTCGCTCGGCCTTGCGGCGGGCACGGTGGCACTGGTGGCCGGCGCGGTCCTCGCCGGCCAGCTGTCGATCGGCTGGTGCAACGACCTCGTGGACGCCGCCCGCGACCGGGCGGTGGGTCGGCAGGACAAGCCGCTGGCGACCGGCGAGCTCGGGACCACCCTGACCCGCGTCGCGTGCACGGTCGCTCTCGCCGCCGCCGTGGTGCTCTCGCTGGCCTGCGGCCTGCTCGCCGGCGTGGTCCACCTCGGCTGCGTCGCCGCGGGCTGGGCCTACGACCTCGGCGCCAAGGCCACCGCCTGGTCGTGGCTGCCCTACGCCGTCGCCTTCGGCGGACTGCCCGTCTTCGTCGCGCTGGCCGGCACCGACGCCGCTCCTCCCGTCGGCAGTCCCGGTGGCCGGCGCCCTGCTGGGCATCGGGGCACACCTGCTGAACGTGCTCCCCGACCTCGCCGACGACGAGGCCACCGGCGTCCGCGGACTCGGGCACCGGCTCGGTCCGCGACGCGCCCCGGTCGTGGCCGTGGCGGCGCTGGTGACCGCCACGCTCGTGCTCGCACTGGGGACCCCGGGACTGGCCGCGGCGTGGCGCGGCGGGGCCCTCCTGGCGGCGGTGGCCCTCGCGGTCCCGGCGCTGCGGTCCGGGGGCCGCACCCCGTTCCGGGCCGCCATCGGCATCGCCGCGGTCGACGTGCTGCTGCTCGTGGTGGCCGCCGGATGAGCGCCGGGACCTGGGACCTCGTCGTGGTCGGCGCCGGGCCGGCCGGCGCCACGGCCGCCCTGGCGGCGCTGCGGGCGGACCCGGGACTGCGGGTCCTGCTGCTGGACCGCGCGGACTTCCCCCGCGACAAGTGCTGCGGCGACGGCGTGGCTCCGCACGTGCTCGACGTGCTGCGTCCCCTGGGGGCCGCCGACGTGGTCGACGGGTGGGAGCCGGTGCGCACCCTCGGCCTGGCGCGCGGGCGAGCGCGAGGTCGAGCGGACCGCTCGCCCGGCCGGTCTGGGTCGTGCCGCGAGCCGTGCTCGACGCCCGGATCGTCGCGCACGCGGTCGCTGCCGGCGCGACGCTGCGCCGACACCGGGTGCGCGAGGTCGAGCCCGGGGCCGACGGGGTCCGGGTCGACGACGTCGTGGGCCGGGTCGTCGTCGGCGCCGACGGTGCCCACTCCGTCGTCCGCCGCCAGCCTCCCCGAGGGCGAGGCCCCGGGCCGTCGGGCGCTGGCGATCCGCGGCTACGCGCCCACCCCGCTCGGATCGTCGCGCGCGACCAGGTGATCCGGTACGGCGAGCGCCGGCAGCCGGCGTACGCCTGGTCCTTCGACCGCGGGGACGGCTGGTCGAACGTCGGGTACGGCGAGCTGGTGGACGGCGGGCCGGCACCCACGCGGAGGCTGCTGCTCGAGCAGCTCGAGGAGCTGCTGCCCGGCAGCACGGCCGGCGGCCGCGACTGGCGCGGCCACCACCTGCCGCTGTCGGGCTGGCGCTGGGGCCGGGAGCAGCCCGACGGGCGCGGTGCTGCTGGTCGGCGACGCCGCCGGCCTCGTCAACCCGATGACCGGCGAGGGGATCTACTACGCCGTCGCGACCGGCGACCTCGCCGGCCGCGCGGCGGCGCGGCGCGCTCGCCGACGGGTCGCCCGACCGGGCGGGAGCCGACCACCGGCGCGCCGTACGCCGTCGGCTGGACCGGCACCTCCACCACACGTGGGCCGCGGCCCGGCTCAGCCGCCACCCGGCGGTCGTCGGCGCCGGGATCGTCGCGGCCGGCCGCGACCAGCGGCACTTCGACGCCCTGGTCGAGCTCGGCCTGGGCGACGGACGCATCACCCCCCGACTGGCGGCCGGGCTGGCCGCCGCCCTGATCAGGACCTGAGGACGGAGCGAGCATGCAGATCTGCGCGGTACGAGGGGTGGTGCCACCCCACCGGCACGCCCAGCAGGAGATCACCGACGCCTTCGCCCGCGTCGTCGCCGGCGGTGACCTCGACGACCGGGTGCTGCGGCGCTTCCACGCCAACGCCGGCGTGGAGCAGCGGCACCTGGCGCTGCCGCTCGAGGAGTACGCCGGGCTGCAGGACTTCGGGGAGGCCAACGACCACTTCATCGAGCACGCCGTCGAGCTCGGGGCGCGCGCCCTGGGCGACGCGCTCAAGGCGGCCGACCTGACCCCCTCCGACGTCGACGTGCTGCTCTGCGCGACCGTGACCGGCCTGGCCGTCCCCTCCCTCGACGCCCGGATCGCCGCCGTGCTCGGCCTGCGACCCGACGTACGACGGGTGCCGCTGGTGGGCCTGGGCTGCGTCGCCGGGGCCGCCGGGAGTGGCCCGCCTGCACGACTACGTCCTGGGTCGCCCCGACGACGTCGCCGCACTGGTGACCGTCGAGCTGTGCTCGCTGACCGTGCAGCGCGACGACGTCTCGGTGCCCAACCTCGTGGCCAGCGGGCTCTTCGGCGACGGCGCTGCGGCGGTGGTGGCGCGCGGGGGCCGGGGCACCGGCGGGCAGGTCGAGGTGGTCGACACCCGCAGCCGGCTCTACCCCGACAGCGAGCGGACGATGGGCTTCGACGTCAGCCACCGCGGGCTGCGGATCGTGCTCGACGCGGAGGTGCCCGAGCATCGTGCAGCGCTACCTCCCCGAGGACGTCGACCGGTTCCTGGCCGACCACGACCTGCAGCGCTCCGACGTCGACTTCTGGGTCTGCCACCCGGGCGGGCCTCGCGTGATCGACGCCGTGCGCGACTCGCTCGGGCTCAGCGAGCACGACGTCGCGCTGACCCGCTCCTCCCTCGCCCGGGTCGGCAACCTCTCCTCCGCCTCGGTGCTGCACGTCCTCGAGGACACCCTGCGCGACCGGCCACCGCGGCCGGGCAGCCACGGGGTGCTGCTGGCGATGGGGCCGGGCTTCTGCTCCGAGCTGGTCCTGCTGCGCGCGACCGAGGACGCGGCATGACCGGGCTCACCGCCTTCGTCGTCGTGGTCGCACTGGTCGGGCTCGAGCGGCTGGCCGAGCTCGTCGTCTCGAAGCGGAACGCCGCCTGGAGCCTGGCCCGCGGAGGCCGCGAGAGCGGCCGCGGGCCACTACCCCGTCATGGTCGTCCTCCACTCCGGCTTCCTGGCCGCGATGCTGGTGGAGGCGTTCGTGCGCCGGCCCGAGGTCGCCCCGTCCCTGGCGTGGAGCATGCTCGCGCTGGTGGTGGCCGCCCAGGCGTTGCGCTGGTGGTGCATCGCCGTGCTCGGCCGTCAGTGGAACACCCGCGTGATCGTCGTGCCCGGGCTCGCCGCGGTGCGCTCGGGTCCCTACCGGCTGCTCCGCCACCCCAACTACGTCGCGGTCGTCGTGGAGGGGTTCGCGCTGCCGCTCGTGCACGCGGGATGGGTCACCGCCACCGCCTTCACCGTCCTCAACGCCGGCCTGCTCGCCGTCCGGCTGCGCGCGGAGAACGCCGCGCTGGCCACGCTCGCGGAGCCGGCCCGTGCCTGACGTCGTCGTGGTCGGAGGCGGCCCGGTGGGCCTGACGGCGGCGCTGTACGCCGCGCGCGCCGGGCTGTCCGTCGAGGTCCGCGAGAAGCGTGCGGGCGTGGTCGACAAGGCGTGCGGCGAAGGGCTGATGCCGGGCGCGGCCGCCGCGCTGCGCGGGCTCGGGGTCGAGCTCCACGGGCACGCCCTGGACGGCATCCGCTATCGCGACGGCGAGCGCTGCGCCGAGGCGCGTGTTCCGCCACGGGCCCGGGCTCGGCGTGCGCCGGACGACGCTCCACGCCGCCCTGCTCGACGCCGCCGACCGGGCCGGGGTGGTCGTGCGGACGCAGGCGGTGACCGACGTGGTCGATCGGGGCGACCACGTCCTGGTCGAGGGCGAGCCGGCGGCGTACGTGCTCGCGGCCGACGGCCTGCACTCCCCGCTCCGTCGCCGGCTCGGGCTGCAGGTGACGCCCGGGGGCCGGCGACGCTACGGCCTCCGCACCCACGTCGTCGCCGTCCCGTGGAGCAGCTTCGTCGAGGTGCACTGGTCGCCGCGGGCCGAGGCGTACGTGACGCCCGTGGCCGAGCGGCTGGTGGGGGTGGCCGTGCTCAGCGCCGAGCGCGCGGACCTGCCGACGCTGCTGGCGGAGTTCCCCGCCCTGCGTGCGCGGCTGGCCGGCCACGACACGACCGGCGTGCGGGGGGCCGGTCCGTTGCGGCAGCGCACCCGACGTCGCGTGGCGGGCCGGGTGCTGCTGGTCGGCGATGCCTCCGGGTACGTCGACGCCCTCACCGGCGAGGGGCTCTCGGTGGGGATGGCCCAGGCCCGCGCCGCGGTGGAGTCGGTGGTGGCCGACGACCCACAGTCCTACGAGGCGGCGTGGCGACGGATCGGTCGGCGCCAGCACCTGCTGACCGCGGGTCTCCTCACCGCGACCCGGGTCCCGGTCGTCCGCCGGCAGCTCGTCGGGCGCCGCGAGCCGGCTCCCGGGTGTCTTCGGCGCGGCCGTGGACCAGCTGGCGAGGCCGGTGTGAACGCCCCGACCGAGGAGCTCGTGGTGCTGCTCGACGAGACGGGCCGGGCGACCGGCACCATGGCGAAGCATCTCGTGCACCACCGGGAGACGCCGCTGCACCTCGCGTTCTCGTGCTACGTCGCCGACGGCGACGGCCGGTTGCTGCTGACGCGGCGCGCCCTCTCCAAGCCGACGTGGCCGGGCGTCTGGACCAACTCGTGCTGCGGACACCCGGCGCCCGGGGAGCCGCTCTCGCATGCCGTCCGCCGCCGGATGCACGACGAGCTCGGGCTCTCCGTCACCGACGTCGCCCTGGTCCTGCCCACGTTCCGCTACCGGGCGGTGATGGCCGACGGCACGGTCGAGAACGAGATGTGCCCGGTCCTGGTCGCCCGGTGCCCGGACCCCGGGGCCCTCGACCTCGACCCGACCGAGGTCGAGGCGGTCGAGTGGGTCGACTGGGAGGGGCTCCGGACCTCTGTCCGGGACGGTCGCCGGGAGGTCAGCCCGTGGTGCGCGGAGCAGGTCGCCGCGCTGCCGGTGGACCCGTGGGTGAGCGCGGCGCCCGCCGCGCCGCTGCCCCCGGCCGCGACGCTCTGAGCCACGAGCGGCGTCAGAGCTGTCGTCGGCGGTCAGTCGCGCGCGACCAGCCACCAGATGACGACCACCACGACCGCCAGCACCGCGGCGGCCTGCTTCCAGTAGGCCCGTGCGAGCACCGGCAGCACGGTGGCGCCGAGGTCGAGGGCCTCGTCCTCCTGCGCCGCGCGGCCGGGGCCGGCTGCGCCACCGGGGCGGGCGCGGTCGGCACCGGCGGCGCGGGGGGCGCGACGGCGTCCTCCGTCGGGGCCGGGGTGGTGTCCCCCGGAGGAGACGTCGGGGCGGACTCCTCCTCCGGGGGAGCGTCTGCGGGGGCGGCGCCGGTCGCCGCCATCCGCTGCTCGAGGCAGGCGACGAACTGGCCGAGCAGCTTGTCGGAGACGTCCTTCATGACGTTGCCCCGACCGAACTGCGCCGCCTTGCCGGTGATGTTGAGGTCGGTGGTGACCTCGACCTCGGTCTGGCCCGGCCCGGCCTCGGCCATGGTCGCGGTGACCATCGCCCCGGCCGTGCCGTTGCCCCGCTTGTCCTTGCCCCGGGCGTCGATGACCATCCGGTGGGTGGCCTCGTCCTTCTCCACGAAGGTGCCGGAGCCGTTGTAGACGAGGGCGATCGGGCCGAGCTTGACCTTGACCGAGCCCGCGAAGGACTCGGCGTCGGCCTCGGTCACGGTCGCACCGGGGAAGCACCCCGCGACGCTCTCGATGTCGTTGAAGTGCGCCCAGGTCTCCTCGACGCCGGCCGGGACCGTGAACCGGTGCTGGAGCTCGACCATCAGCCGCCAGCCGCCTTCGCGACCGCGCGACGGACCAGCACCGTCGCGAGGTGGCGGCGGTAGTCGCTGTCGCCGTTGAGGTCGGCCGGCGGGTTGGTGCCCTCGGCCGCCTTCGCCGCGGCCTCGCGTACGCCGTCCTCGGTCGGGCTCGGCACCCACCAAGGCCTCCTCCACCGCGGTCGCCCGCAGCGGGGTGTTGCCCATGTTGGTGAGCCCGACCCGGGCCTCGGCGATGGTGCCGCCCTCGACCCGGACGGTCGCGGCGACCGCCACGATCGGCCACTGGTGCTTGATCCGCACGAACTTCTCGTAGTGCGCGCCCCAGCCGGTGTGCTTCGGGATCCGGACCTCGGTGAGGATCTCGTCCTCGCCGATCGCGGTCTCGAAGAGGTCGACGAAGAACTCCGACGCCGAGACGGTGCGGGTGCCCCCGCTGCCGGCGATCACGAACTCGGCGCCCAGCGCCAGGGCGGGTGCCCCGAGGTCTCCGGCCGGGTCGGCGTGGGCCAGCGCCCCGCCGAAGGTGCCGCGGTGGCGGATCTGCTCGTCGGCCACCTCGGACACGGCGAGGTGCACCAGCAGGGCGTGCTCCTTCACCAGGTCGCTGACGCGCACGTCGTGGTGGGTCGTCATCGCGCCGATCACGATCGCGTCGCCGTCGTCGCGGATGCCGCGCAGCGACTCGATCTTGCCGAGGTCGATCACGGTCTCCGGGGCGTTGAGGCGCATCCGGAGCACCGGCAGCAGGCTCTGCCCGCCGGCGATGATCTTCGCGTCGTCCCCGTGCTCGGCGAGGGCCGCGAGCGCGTCCTCGACCGAGGTGGGCGCGAGGTAGTCGAACTGTGCGGGAATCATGAGCCTGCTCCATCCGTCGCGCTGTTGGTGGTCGAGCTTGTCGAGACCCCGGGATTCTCCTGGTTGCCGCCGCCGGCGACGTCGTCGCCGAAGTGCGGCATCGCGGCGCCCTCGGTGGACCCGCCCTTGCTGCCCTCGTTGAGGGCGCGCCACACCCGCTCGGGGGTGCAGGGCATCTGGATGTCGGCGACGCCGAGGTGACGGACCGCGTCGACCACCGCGTTGACCACCGCCGGGGTGGAGGCGATGGTGCCGGCCTCACCCACGCCCTTGGTGCCGAGCGTGTTGGTGGTGCAGACGCTGGGCTCGTCGGCGTGGAGGACGTCGAAGGAGATCGTGTCGGCCGCGGTGGGCAGCAGGTAGTCCACGAACGAGCCGGACACCAGCGTGCCCTGCTCGTCGTACACCGCCTCCTCCCAGAGCGCCTGCGCGATGCCCTGCACGAGGCCGCCGTGCACCTGGCCCGAGACGATCAGCGGGTTGATGATGTTGCCGATGTCGTCGCAGCAGGTGTACTTGCGCATCGTCACCTCGCCGGTCTCGGTGTCCACCTCCATCGCGCACAGGTGCGTGCCGTGGGGGTAGTTGAAGTTGACCGGGTCGAACGTCGCATCCGCGTCGAGCTGCGGCTCGAGCCCCTCGGGGTAGTTGTGCGCCGTGAAGACCGCCGTGGACACCTCGCCGAGGGCGATGCCCTGGTCGGTGCCCTTGACGGAGAACCTGCCGCCGTCGAACTCGAGGTCGTCGACCGAGGCCTCGAGCAGGTGGGCCGCGAACGGCTTCGCCTTCTCGATCACCTTGTCGGCCGCCCGCACCAGCGCCTCGCCACCGACCACGAGCGAGCGTGAGCCGTAGGTGTCCAGGCCCTTGTGGGAGACCTGGGTGTCGCCGTGCAGGATCTCGACGTCCTCGAAGGCGACGCCGAGCCGGTCGGCGACGATCTGGCTGAACGCCGTCTCGTGGCCCTGGCCGTGGGCGCTGGCACCCGTGGTCACCTCGACCTTGCCGGTGGCGAGCATCCGCACCGAGGCGTACTCCCAGCCGCCGGCGCCGTAGTCGAGGCTGCCCAGCACCCGGGAGGGCGCGAGGCCGCACATCTCGGTGAAGGTCGAGACGCCGATACCGAGCTGCACCCGGTCGCCGGCGTCGCGGCGCCGCTGCTGCTCGGCCCGGAGCTCGTCGTAGCCGAAGGCCTCCTTGGCCTGCGCGGTGGCGGCCTCGTAGTTGCCGGAGTCGTACTCCAGGCCCGCCACCGTGGTGAACGGGAACTCCTCGTGCGTGATCCAGTTCTTCTCGCGGACCTCCAACGGGTCGACGCCGAGCTCGGCGGCCAGGTCGTCCATCAGCCGCTCGATGGCGTACGTCGCCTCCGGTCGCCCGGCGCCGCGGTAGGCATCGGTGAACGTGGTGTTCGTGAGCACCGTCTGGCACTCGAACCGGTAGGCCGGGAACTTGTAGATCGCGTTGAACATGAAGGCCCCCAGCACCGGCACTCCCCCGCCGACGATGGCGACGTAGGCGCCGAGGTCGGCGTCGAGGTGGACCTTGAGGCCGGTGACCCGGCCCTCCTTGTCCGCGGCCAGGGTCAGCGTCTGCACCTGGTCGCGGCCGTGGTGGGCCGAGACCAGCGACTCGCTGCGGGTCTCGGTGTACTTCACCGGCTTGCCGAGCCGGCGCCCCACCGCCCAGGCGATCCACTCCTCCGGGGTCGTCTGGAGCTTGCCGCCGAAGCCGCCGCCCACGTCGGGGGCGATGACGCGGATCTTCGACTCCGAGACCCCGGTCGTCGCGGCGAGCGCGAAGCGCAGGATGTGGGGGATCTGGGTGGCCGACCACATCGTGATCTGCTCGCCGGTCGGGTCGACCACCACCGAGCGGGGCTCCATGAAGGCCGGGATCAGCCGCTGCTGGCGGAACTCCCGCTCGAGGACGATGCCGTCGGTGCGGGCCTTGGCGATGGCCTCCTCGGCGTCGGTGCCGGTGCCGGCCTCGCCGGAGTCGAAGACCCACAGCGCCGACTTGTTCGTGCCGAGGTCGGGGTGGGCCAGGACGGTGTCCTCGAGGGCCTTCTTGATGCCGATCACGGCCGGCTGCTCGTCGTACTCCACGTCGACGAGCTCGGCGGCGTCGCGGGCCTCGGCCGCGGTGCGCGCGACCACGACGGCGACGATCTCGCCGGCGAACGCGACCCGGTCGGCCGGCATCGGCGAGTGGCCCGGGGTCTTCTGGTCGGGGGTGATCGGCCAGGCGTTGATGCACACGCCCAGCTCGTCACCGAAGTCCTTGCCGGTGAGGACGGTGACCACGTTGGTCGACGCCTTGGCGGCCTCGGTCTCGATCGAGACGATGGTGGCGTGGGCGAACGGGCTGCGCACCATCGCGAGGTGCAGCATGCCGGGCAGCGTGATGTTGTCGGTCCAGCGCGTGCGACCGGTGATCAGCCGCTGGTCCTCCTTGCGGCGGCGGTCGCGGCCGATCTCGGCGCTGGGTGGGGCTGCTCCTGGGTGGCGGTCATGCGCTCGCCCCCTCGCTCGAGCCGCTCTTCGCGGCGTGGAGGACGCTCTTGACGATGTTGTGGTAGCCGGTGCAGCGGCAGAGGTTGCCCTCGAGGCCGAGCCGCACCTCCTCCTCGGTCGGGTCCGGGTTGTCGTTGAGGAGGTCGATCGACTGCATGATCATGCCCGGGGTGCAGAAGCCGCACTGGAGGCCGTGGCACTCCCGGAACGCCTCCTGCACGGGGTGGAGCTGGTCGCCGTCGGCGACGCCCTCGATCGTGGTGACCTCGTGTCCGTCGGCCTGCACGGCCAGCACGTTGCACGACTTCACGCTGCGTCCGTCGAGGTGGACCGTGCAGGCACCGCAGTTGCTGGTGTCGCAGCCGACGACGGTGCCGGTCTTGCCGAGCTTCTCGCGCAGGTACTGCACGAGCAGCATGCGGGGTTCGACGTCGTCGGAGACGTTCGCTCCATCGACGGTGAGGCTGATCCGGGCCATGGACGGCTCCTCTTGCAGGTGTGGACATGCGTGTGACTGGGGTCACGGTAGGAAGCGGAGGGTTGGCGAACGGTTGGCTAGCCTGCGCGTGTGCCCTCCCGCCTCCCCGACGCCCTCCTCGTCGCCGTCGGTGGGGCGCTCGGGAGCCTGGGCCGGTGGGGTCTCGCGGAGGCGGTGCCCGGCCCTGCGGCCACCCTGGCGGTCAACCTGAGCGGCTGCCTCCTGATCGGGCTGCTGGCCGGCTGGGTCTTCGACGACCGGCCGCGGCTGCGTCTGCTGCTGGGGGTCGGCTTCCTGGGCGGCTGGACGACCTTCTCGACCCACCTGCTCGACGCGCACGACCTGCTGCCCGACCTGCTGCTCGCGGCGGCGTACGTCGGCGGGACGCTGGTCGGCTGCGTGGCGCTGGCGGCCGCGGGACTGCGGCTGGGACCGGGGCTGCTGGTGACCGACGTGCTGCTGGTCGCCCTCGGCGGCGCGCTCGGCGCGCTGCTGCGCTGGGGCGTCGGGACTGCTGGGCCGGGCGGGCTCCCGTGGCCGACGCTGGTGGTGAACGTCGCCGGCAGCGTGCTGCTCGGCGCCGTCGCCCACGACGGCCCGGCGTGGGCGCTCACGCTGCTCGGCTCGGGCGTCGCCGGCGCGCTGACGACGTACTCGGCGTTCGCGCTGGACACCGTCCGCCTCCCCCGCCGGACCGCGGCGGCGTACGTCGTGGCGACGCTGGTGCTCGGGCTCGCGGGCTTCGCCGTGGGCTGGTCCCTGGGCTCCCTGGCCTGGGGCTCGGCGCTCGCCTAGCGCCCTGACGCCGCGAGCCGGCCCTTGAGCAGCGCCTTGGCGGGGTGCTCGCGGTCGCCGAGGGCGGCCAGGCACCGCTCGACGACCTCGGTGTCGTAGGGCGCCAGCTCGCCGTAGCGGAGCACGGCGCCGGGGTCGGGATCGGCGAGCAGGGCCTCCCGCATGCCGACGGCGAGGTAGTCGGCGAGCTCGGCGAGGGCCGGGGCGTTGGTGCCCGGCAGCAGGTCGCCGCCGTACGCCGCGACGGCGGCCTTCACGTCACCGGAGCCCAGCAGCGACAGCACGTCCTCGACGTCGGTGCGGACCGGCATCATCAGCCGGTAGGGGCGGGACGCGAGCTGGCCGCCGAGGGCCGAGCGGAGGTGCGAGACCTCGGCCTTGAGCGTGGAGAGGGTGACCGCCTGCTCGCCGTAGACCATCGAGTGCAGCCGCTCCAGCGACAACCCCTCGGGGTGGAGGCCGAGCAGCGCGAGGATCTCGGTCTGCCGGCGGTTGAGCAGCAGCCGCTGGCCGTCGAGCCAGACCTCGGCGGTGCCGAGCAGCGACAGGGAGAGGCCGGGGTCCGCGGGCACGGTGACCCCGCTGCCACCCCACTGCTGCGAGCGCGGCATCGCGCCCTCGATCAGCCGGGCCAGCACGCGCGCGGTCGCGAGCCCGATCGGGTGGGTGCGGTCCCACGTGGTCGAGAGGTCGATGACGCCGATCCGCTCGCCGGACACCGGGTCGTGCAGCGGTGCCGCCCAGCAGACCCAGTTGTGGACGATCGGGGCGTAGTGCTCGGCGCTGAAGACCATCGACGGTTCGCCGGTGCGGGCGGCGATCGCCAGCGCGTTGGTGCCGACGCTGGCCTCGTCCCAGCGGCCGGAGGGCACGAAGTTGACCGTCTCGGCCTTGCGGCGCATGACCCGGCCGCCGTAGGTCCACAGGATCTTGGTCTCGGCGTCGGTCACCGCGAGCACGAGGTCGCCGTCCTCGGCGGTACGCCGGAGGTCGGCCTCGACCCGCTCGACCGCGACCTGCAGGGGCGAGCCCTGGAAGTAGGCGGCCGTCTCGTCCTCGTCGGCCAGCGGCGCCTCGCGCAGGTCGGGCGTCACGACGGCCTCCGACAGCTCCCAGCTGCGCAGGATCTCCGGGCGCACGGCCGTGCTCTCGTCGGCGTGCTCGATGAAGCTGGTCCAGGCGCGAACGGCTTCGAGCCGCCGCGACTGGAGATCGTCCGATCCCATGTCCGCCCCTGTCGTGATGTCGGTCACGGTAGTCCGCGCCGGGGCGCGCTTCAACGCGCGCCCGCGGCACGGTCGTGCGGCAGGCGACGGTCAGCCGCCGAGGTCGTCCAGATAGCTCGCGATCGCGTCGGCCGGCCACGCGGCGTCCAGCTCGGCGGTGACCCGGTCGAGCACCTCCGCCGGCGTACCGTCGGCCTCGGTCCACGGCGACCGGTCCCAGCCGGCGAGGTAGTCGTCGGACCCGGTGTCTCCCAGCCGCATCGCAGCCTCGTCGATCGCCTCCTGGAAGCGCGGGGCGAGCACCGCCTTCACGGTGTCCTCGCCCTCCCGCGCCGCGACCATCGAGGGAATCTCACGCCACCGCGTCACCTGGTACTCCGTCATGGGTCGGAGCCTAGGGGCGAGCCCGACCGAGGCCTCGAGCAGGTGGGCCGCGAACGGCTTCGCCTTCTCGATCACCTTGTCGGCCGCCCGCACCAGCGCCTCGCCACCGACCACGAGCGAACGTGAGCCGTAGGTGTCCAGGCCCTTGTGGGAGACCTGGGTGTCGCCGTGCAGGATCTCGACGTCCTCGAAGGCCACGCCGAGCCGGTCGGCGACGATCTGGCTGAACGCCGTCTCGTGGCCCTGGCCGTGGGCGCTGGCACCCGTGGTCACCTCGACCTTGCCGGTGGCGAGCATCCGCACGGAGGCGTACTCCCAACCGCCGGCGCCGTAGTCGAGGCTGCCCAGCACCCGGGAGGGTGCGAGACCGCACATCTCGGTGAAGGTCGAGACTCCGATACCGAGCTGCACCCGGTCGCCGGCGTCGCGGCGCCGCTGCTGCTCTGCCCGGAGCTCGTCGTAGCCGAAGGCCTTCCTGGCCTGCGCCGTGGCGGCCTCGTAGTTGCCGGAGTCGTACTCGAGGCCCGCCACGGTGGTGAACGGGAACTCCTCGTGCGTGATCCAGTTCTTCTCGCGGACCTCCAACGGGTCGACGCCGAGCTCGGCGGCCAGGTCGTCCATCAGCCGCTCGATGGCGTACGTCGCCTCCGGTCGCCCGGCGCCGCGGTAGGCATCGGTGAACGTGGTGTTCGTGAGCACCGTCTGGCACTCGAACCGGTAGGCCGGGAACTTGTAGATCGCGTTGAACATGAAGGCCCCCAGCACCGGCACTCCCCCGCCGACGATGGCGACGTAGGCGCCGAGGTCGGCGTCGAGGTGCACCTTGAGACCGGTGACCCGGCCCTCCTTGTCCGCGGCCAGGGTCAGCGTCTGCACCTGGTCGCGGCCGTGGTGGGCCGAGACCAGGGACTCGCTGCGGGTCTCGGTGTACTTGACCGGCTTGCCGAGCCGGCGTCCCACGGCCCAGGCGATCCACTCCTCCGGGGTCGTCTGGAGCTTGCCGCCGAAGCCGCCGCCCACGTCGGGGGCGATGACCCGGATCTTCGACTCCGAGACCCCCGTCGTCGCGGCGAGCGCGAAGCGCAGGATGTGGGGGATCTGGGTCGCCGACCACATCGTGATCTGCTCGCCGGTCGGGTCCACCACGACCGAGCGGGGCTCCATGAAGGCCGGGATCAGGCGCTGCTGGCGGAACTCCCGCTCGAGGACGATGCCGTCGGTGCGGGCCGTGGCGATGGCCTCCTCGACGTCGCTGCCGGTGCCGGCCTCGCCGGAGTCGAAGACCCAGAGCGCGGACTTGTTGGTGCCGAGGTCAGGGTGCGCGAGCACGGAGTCCTCGAGGGCCTTCTTGATGCCGATCACGGCCGGCTGCTCGTCGTACTCCACGTCGACGAGCTCGGCCGCGTCACGGGCCTCGGCCGCGGTGCGCGCGACCACGACGGCGACGATCTCGCCGGCGAACGCGACCCGGTCGGCCGGCATCGGCGAGTGCCCCGGGGTCTTCTGGTCCGGGGTGATCGGCCAGGCGTTGATGCACACACCCAGCTCGTCACCGAAGTCCTTGCCGGTGAGGACGGTGACCACGTTGGTCGACGCCTTCGCGGCCTCGGTCTCGATCGAGACGATGGTGGCGTGGGCGAAGGGGCTGCGCACCATCGCGAGGTGCAGCATCCCGGGCAGCGTGATGTTGTCGGTCCAGCGCGTGCGACCGGTGATCAGCCGCTGGTCCTCCTTGCGGCGGCGGTCGCGGCCGATCTCGAGCTGCTGGGTGGGGCTGTCCTGGACGGCGGTCATGCGGACGCCCCCTCGCTCGAGCCGCTCTTCGCGGCGTGGAGGACGCTCTTGACGATGTTGTGGTAGCCGGTGCAGCGGCACAGGTTGCCCTCGAGGCCGAGCCGCACCTCCTCCTCGGTCGGGTCCGGGTTGTCGTTGAGGAGGTCGATCGACTGCATGATCATGCCCGGGGTGCAGAAGCCGCACTGGAGGCCGTGGCACTCCCGGAACGCCTCCTGCACGGGGTGGAGCTGGTCCCCGTCGGCGACGCCCTCGATCGTGGTGACCTCGTGTCCGTCGGCCTGGACGGCCAGCACGTTGCACGACTTCACGCTGCGACCGTCGAGGTGGACCGTGCAGGCACCGCAGTTGCTGGTGTCGCAGCCGACGACGGTGCCGGTCTTGCCGAGCTTCTCGCGCAGGTACTGCACGAGCAGCATGCGGGGTTCGACGTCGTCGGAGACGTTCGCTCCATCGACGGTGAGGCTGATCCGGGCCATGGAGGCTCCTCCTGCAGGTGTGGACATGCGTGTGACTGGGGTCACGGTAGGAAGCAGAGGGTTGGCGAACGGTTGGCTAGCCTGCGCGTGTGCCCTCCCGCCTTCCCGACGCCCTTCTCGTCGCCGTCGGTGGGGCGCTCGGGAGCCTGGGCCGGTGGGGTCTCGGGGAGTCGTCCGGCACGACCGCCACGCTCGCCGTGAACCTGAGCGGCTGCCTGGTCATCGGGGTACTGGCCGGCTGGGCGTTCGACACCCGGCCGCGGCTGCGCCTGTTGCTCGGGGTCGGCTTCCTGGGCGGCTGGACCACCTTCTCGGGGCACCTGCTGGACGCCCACGACCTGCTGCCCGACCCGCTGCTCGCGGCGGCGTACGTCGGCGGGACGCTGGTCGGCTGCGTGGCGCTGGCGGCCGCGGGACTGCGGCTGGGACGGGTGCTCTCGTGACGGACGTGCTGCTGGTCGCGCTCGGTGGTGCCGTCGGGGGGTTGCTGCGCTGGGGCGTGGGACTGCTCGGCCGCGGCCCGTTCCCGTGGCCGACGCTGCTGGTGAACGTCGCCGGCAGCGTCCTGCTCGGCGCCGTCGCGCAGGACGGCCCGGCGTGGGCGCTCACGCTCCTCGGCTCGGGCCTGGCCGGCTCGCTCACGACGTACTCCACCCTCGCGCTGGAGACCGTCCGCCTCCCCCGGAGGACCGCGGTCCTCAACGTCGTCGCGACGCTGGCGCTCGGGATCGCGGGCTTCGCGCTGGGGTGGGCGCTGGGCTCGGCGCTGGGCTCGGCGCTGGTCTAGCGGCCTGCGGCCGCGAGCCGGCCCTTGAGCAACGCCTTGGCGGGGTGCTCACGGTCGCCGAGGGCGGCCAGGCACCGCTCGACGACCTCGGTGTCGTAGGGCGCCAGCTCGCCGTAGCGGAGCACGGCGCCCGGGTCGGGATCGGCGAGCAGGGCCTCCCGCATCCCGACGGCGAGGTAGTCGGCGAGCTCGGCGAGGGCCGGGGCGTTGGTGCCCGGCAGCAGGTCGCCGCCGTACGCCGCGACGGCGGCCTTCACGTCACCGGAGCCCAGGAGCGAGAGCACGTCCTCGACGTCGGTGCGGACCGGCATCATCAGCCGGTAGGGGCGGGAGGCGAGCTGGCCGCCGAGGGCGGAGCGGAGGTGCGACACCTCGGCCTTGAGCGTGGAGAGCGTGACCGCCTGGTCGCCGTAGACCATCGAGTGCAGCCGCTCCAGCGACAACCCCTCGGGGTGGAGGCCGAGCAGCGCGAGGATCTCGGTCTGTCGACGGTTGAGCAGCAGCCGCTGGCCGTCCAGCCAGGCCTCGGCGGTGCCGAGCAGCGACAGGGAGAGGCCGGGATCCGCGGGCACGGTGACCCCGCTGCCGCCCCACTGCTGCGAGCGCGGCATCGCGCCCTCGATCAACCGGGCCAGCACGCGGGCGGTCGCGAGCCCGATCGGGTGGGTGCGGTCCCAGGTGGTCGAGAGGTCGATGACGCCGATCCGCTCGCCGGACACCGGGTCGTGCAGCGGTGCGGCCCAGCAGACCCAGTTGTGGACGATCGGGGCGTAGTGCTCGGCACTGAAGACCATCGACGGCTCGCCGGTGCGGGCGGCGATCGCCAGGGCGTTGGTGCCGACGCTGGCCTCGTCCCAGCGGCCGGAGGGCACGAAGTTGACCGTCTCGGCCTTGCGGCGCATGACCCGGCCGCCGTAGGTCCACAGGATCTTGGTCTCGGCGTCGGTCACGGCGAGCACCAGGTCGCCGTCCTCGGCGGTACGCCGGAGGTCGGCCTCGACCCGCTCGACCGCCACCTGGAGGGGCGAGCCCTGGAAGTAGGCGGCCGTCTCGTCCTCGTCGGCCAGCGGCGCCTCGCGGAGGTCGGGCGTCACGACGGCCTCCGACAGCTCCCAGCTGCGCAGGATCTCCGGGCGCACGGCCGTGCTCTCGTCGGCGTGCTCGATGAAGCTGGTCCAGGCGCGGACGGCTTCGAGCCGCCGCGACTGGAGATCGTCCGATCCCATGTCCGCCCCTGTCGTGATGTCGGTCACGGTAGTCCGCACATGGGCGCGCTTCAACGCGCGCCCGCGGCACGGTCGTCCGGGAGGGAGCGGCAGGCGGCGGTCAGCCGCCGAGGTCGTCCAGGTAGCTCGCGATCGCCTCGGCCGGCCACGCGGCGTCCAGCTCGGCGGTGACCCGGTCGAGCACCTCCGCCGGCGTACCCTCGGCCTCCGTCCACGGCGACCGGTCCCAGCCGGCGAGGTAGTCGTCGGACCCGGTGTCGCCCAGCCGCATCGCGGCCTCGTCGATCGCCTCCTGGAAGCGCGGTGCGAGCACCGCCTTCACGGTCTCCTCGCCCTCCCGCGCCGCGACCATCGAGGGAATCTCACGCCACCGCGTCACCTGGTACTCCGTCATGGGTCGGAGCCTAGGGGCGAGCCTGCAGAAGATTCGCATGGCCGACGAGGTGTACATCGTGGATCCGGGTGGCTACGTCGGTGAGTCGACCCGAGGGGAGATCGCCCACGCGGGGTCGCTCGGGCGGCGGATGGGCGCCATGTCCGCCGACAGCCGGACAGATCGTGGTGCGGGACGGACTACAGGCGGTCCCGCCGAGTGAGCAGATGTGTCAAGGGATCCTGCGTCGCATCGAGTAGGCATCAGGTCCCGCGGGATCAGCGAAGGTACTGAGCACCTCGTACCCCAAGCCTGCATAGAAGTCGACTCGATCGGGGGCGCACTCGAGAACCAGTTCCGCTGGTTGCTCGATCTCGAGCGCGGTTGCCACGGCCTCGAGCAGCCGACGCCCGATGCCCACACCGTGAAGCGCAGGTTCGACGGCCGCCTTCTCGATCCAGGCATGCTCGTCGAGCTGTCCATGGACTCGAGCGACGTTCTGGTGGAACTGCCAGTCGATGGCGAGGAGGTGGTCGTCGGGTCGAGGCTCGCGCGCCAGCACCTGACAGAGCCTGCATCGCCCGGGCCTGCTTCCCATGACGACGCCGACCAGTACGTCACTCACATGAGCGCCCAGAACGACACTCGCGTCGTCACTCCGCAACGAGGAGTACAGACTCCACGACCCACCCCAGCGATCCAGGATCGCTGGACCGTACATCTCCACGGTGAAGGGTTCGTTGACGAACGCACGATGGAGCAACCCACGCGCAGCCGGCCACTCACGCTCGGTAACAGGACCGATGGACATCTCCATGCACAGGAGTATCCAGCAGATCCACGGGCCGCAGGCTGGCACGTGGGCAGCGGTCAGGG
>CAWGVI010000021.1:0-36013 GCA_963826015.1 uncultured Actinomycetota bacterium
CTCGGGCCCGAGGGGCCCTCGTACCTCAACCACCGGACGGGCCAAGGGGCCCTCGAAACCCCCGGACCCGGCGAACACCCCTACTGCTGGGAGGACTCCTCCTCGGGGGCGGGGTTGCCGGACTGGGAGAGGGCGAAGGCCTCCTCGATGAAGCCACGGGCCTTCTCGGTCTGCTCCGCGGCGGTGACGGGGTCGCCCTCGCGGTACGCCGCGTCCGCTGCGTCGAAGGCGTCCTGCGCCTGCTGGAGCAGGTCGGCGATCTGCTCCTCGACCGTGCCGGTGTTGCCGCCGGGCCCGTTGGTGCCGCCGTTGCCGTCGGGTGGGGTGTCGATGGTCGGGTCGACGTTGAGGACGTCCGCGAGCGCCTCGAAGAGCGAGTTCCCGATGCCGACCTCGTCGCCGTACGAGACGATCACGAACTGCAGGATCGGGTAGCTGGAGTCGGAGAGCTGGCGCACGGCGTACACGGGTTGCACGTACATCAGGCCCTCGCCGACCGGCAGCGTCAGCAGGTTGCCGAAGGTCGGTTTGGTCTCACCGAGGTTGAACGCCTGCAGCTCGCGGCGGACGTTGTCGCTGTTGGCCATCTCGTTGGCGACCAGCCCGGGGCCGTCCACCTGCTCGTTGGGCAGCTGGAGGGCGCGGATCGCGCCGTAGTCGTCGCTGGTCGCGTCGGAGTTCACCGAGACGAACGAGGCGAGGTTGTCCTTGTCGAACGGCGTGTACACCGAGGTCATCGACCAGGCCTCGTCGCCGGCGACCGTCGGGTCGTCGACGAACAGCCGGTACGGCGGCTGGTAGCTGCCCTTGACGTAGGGGTCCTCCGGGACCTCCCAGCGGTCGCTGCCGCGGTAGAAGTCACCGGCGTCGGTGACGTGGTAGCGGGCGAACTGGTAGCGCTGGGTCTTGAAGAGGTCCTCGGGGTAGCGAAGGTGCTCCATCACCTCGTCCGGGATGTCCGCCTTGTCCTGGACCGTCCCCGGGAAGGCGTTGCGCCACGCCTCCAGCATCGGGTCGGACTCGTCCCAGGCATAGAGGTTGACGGTGCCGTCGTAGGCGTCGACGGTCGCCTTGACCGCGTTGCGCATGTAGTTGATCTCGTCGGTCGGCAGGGTCCCGAACTGGGTGTCGCTCTGCAGGGAGTCGTCGATCATGGTCTCGAACGACTCCCGCTGCGAGAGCGGGTAGCGGTCGGTGGTGGTGTAGCCGTCCATGATCCACACGATCCGGCCGTCGATCACGGCGGGGTACGGGTCGGCGTCCACGGTCAGCCAGGGCGCGACCCGCTCGACCCGCTCGCGCGGGGTGCGGTGGTAGAGAACCTCGGAGTTCTCGTGCACGCGGCCGGAGAGCAGGAAGTTCGGCTCACCGAAGCGCAGCGCGAACATCAGCTGCGACGCGAGGTTCCCGACGCCGACACCACCGGCGCCGTCGTAGGTCGTCGTGGTGCCCTCGTCGGCCGTCTCGGTCTGGCCGAGGTCGAGCTCGACGCCCGAGGCGTCCTCGGAGGACTTGCCGACCACGGAGTAGTCAGGGCTCTGCTCGCCGAAGTAGACCCGGTCCTCGTACCCGTCGGGGAAGAGGTTGGCCAGGGCGTCCTGACCCGGCTGCTGGCCCTGTGCCCACTGGAGCTCGTTGCTCTCGTTCGTGTCGTCCTCGCCGCGCTGGTTGGCATAGGCCGCGATCACGCCGTTGCCGTGGGTGTAGACGGTGTGGAGGTTGGTCCAGTTCTGGTCGCCCTCGTTGATGCCGTCCTGGTCCAGCTCGCGGACGCCCAGCACGAGCGCCCGTTCGGTGCCGTCGATGTCGTAGCGGTCGACGTCGAGCACGTCCGCGACGGAGTAGTAGGCGCGGACCTGCTGGACCTGCTCGAACGTGCGATTGACGATCTGGGGGTCGATCAGCGGCACCGACGAGGTCTTGCCGGTGAGCTGGGAGAGGCTGCTCAGGGCAGCACTGCTCTCGCTCGTGAACGGCTCGACCGCGATGTCCTCGAGGAGGTACGCCGCGCGCGTGGCGTCGATGTTCGCCTCGATGTAGGGCGCCTCCTTGTCCGCCTCGCTCGGGTTGACGCTGAACTGCTGGATGATCGCCGGCCAGATCATGCCGAGCAGGATCGAGCTGAGGACCAGCAGCGCCAGGCCCATCGACGGCAGCATCCACGTGCGCCGCCAGACGTTGAGGAAGAACAGCACGGCGCAGATGACGCTGATGCCGAGCAGGATGTTCTTGGCCGGCAGCACGGCGTTCTCGCCGGTGTAGGTCATGCCGGTGATCAGCGAGTTCTGGTCGTTGACCAGGTCGAACCGGTCGAGCCAGTAGTCGACGGCCTTGGCGAGCACGAAGACGCCGAGCAGCACCGAGACGTGCGCCTGGGCGGCCCCGGACAGCCGGTCGTGGCGTGCCTGCAGCTGGATGCCGCCGTAGAGGTAGTGCACGAGCGCGGCCACCATCAGCGCCACCACGGCGAAGGCCATCGCCGAGTCGACGACGTAGTGGAGCCACGGCAGGTCGAAGACGTAGAAGCCGAGGTCGCGCTCGAAGTAGACGTCCTGGGTGCCGAACGGGACGCCGTTGGACCACAGGAGGTACTGGCGCCACTGGCCGGACGCGGAGGTGCCGGCGAACAGGCCGAGCAGCACGGAGACCCCGATCGTCAGCCACAGCCGGATCGGGGTGACGACCTCGCGGTAGCGGTCCAGGCTGCCCTGCTCGGGCGACGGCGGTCGGTAGAGCGGGCGGAACCGGTAGGCGAGGTACATGTTGAGGCCCACGAAGAGCCCCATCAGCCCGCCGAAGGCGGCGAACAGGCCGATCCGGGTCCAGATCAGCGTCGTGAACACCCCGGAGAAGCCGATGTTGACGAACCATGCGCGGTCGGTCCAGAACGCCGCGAAGGTGGTGAGGGCGAAGAAGCCCACCACCAGGATCACGGCGGTGATGATCAGCGCGCGGGACCGGCGGGGCTCGGGCGCCGTACGGCGCTGCTCCTCGCCCTCGTCGAACAGGTCGCTCACGGGTTCTCCTCGTGGTCGGTCTCGGGCTGGTCATCGGGCTGGTCGTCAGGCTGGTCATCGGGGTCGTCGGACAGGTCCAGGGTGGCCAGCAGCAGCTGGAGCAGGGCGGGGACCAGGTCGATCCCGGCCACCACGGACTGCTGGTCGTCGTGCTCGCGCAGGCGGAGGGCACAGTACGTCGAGCCGCCGCGGGTGGCGCCGGCGACGATCCGGACCTCCTGGCGGGCCGGGTGCTCGCGGGCGAACTCCTCGGCGGCGGTCGGGTCCACGGGCAGCTCGGCGTCGGCACCCGGCGGGAGCACGAGCCGCTCGACGACGGCCGCGCACCCACTCACGCCGTCGGGCCAGCTGATCTGCTCGAGCACGCCCTCGAGCGGTTGGTCGGGCGCGAGCTCGTCCTGCTCCACCGGCGTCATCGAGCCGCGGGCCGACGGCTCGGTCAGGCCCATCGAAGCCGCGAGCAGCGGCTCGCTCTCGACCAGCCTCGCGGTGTCGACCAGGGCGTAGAGCCGGGCCGGCTGGTCCCAGCCTCCCTCGGCCACGTGGGTCTCGATCTCGTGGACGGCCGCCGCGAGGGCGGGGTCGGTGTCGAGGCTGGCCAGCGGGTCACTCACGGGCATCTCCGGTCTTCTCCTCGCCCGGGGCGGCGCACTGCGGCAGGTCGGCGTCGGGGTCGGCGGTCCACGCGTCGATGGCGTCGACCGCCTCGCTCATGGTGGCGACCCGGGTCAGCCGCATGTCGTCGCCGGCCGGGGAGTCGTAGGCGTCGTCGCAGTTGTCGGCGGGGACCAGGAACAGCTCGGCGCCGTCGTCCCGCGCACCGGCGATCTTCTGGTCGATACCGCCGATCGGGCCCACCGTGCCGTCGGAGGTGATGGTGCCGGTGCCGGCCACCGAGCGGCCGTCGGTCATCGAGCCCCGGGTCAGGGTGTCGTAGATGGCGAGGGAGAACATCAGGCCCGCGCTGGGCCCGCCGATGTTCGGGTCGATGCCGACCGACACGTCGAAGGGGAACTGGAAGGAGTCGCGCATCTCGAACCCGAGCCGCAGGTGGTCGTCGATCAGCTCCCGGGTGATCTCGAAGGTGAGCTCCTTCTTCTTGCGCTGCACCGTCACCTCGGTGGGCTCGCCGTCGGGCGTGGCGTCGACCGCCCGGCCGGCCTGCTCGATGGTCTCGATGGTGCGCCCGTTGATCGTGAGCAGGTGGTCGCCCGCCTCGAGCCGGCCCTCGGCCGGGGCGCCCTCGGTCACGGTGCTGATGATCGGCGTCGGGTTGACGTCGTAGCCGAGCTCGGTCAGCGCGACCGCGACGGCGGCGTCCTGCGAGGACGCCATCTGGAAGGCGCCGAGCTCGTCCTGGGACTCGTCGGTGTCCTCCGGCCCGTACACCGCGTCGTAGGGGTAGATCGCGTCGTCGGGGTCGATCCACGCCCCCATCAGCTGGAACAGCCCGACCTCGGTCTGCGGCTGGCTCACCAGCACGGTCGTCATCCGCAGCTCGCCGGTGTCGCGGTAGGCCTTGTGGCCGGCGACCTGGACGATCTCCTCGTCGCCACCGCCCGCCTCGGCGCCCGTGCCGAGGACGTTGACGGTGAGGCCGGGCGAGTAGACGACGTACGGGAGGGGCTCCCGGAGCACCTGCCACCACAGCGCGACCAGCAACGGCACGGCCAGCAGGCCGGCGAGGGTGCGCTGCGTCATGGCGCCAAGCCTCTCACCTGCGAGAAATCAGGAGGCGCGGCGGGTTCGCGACGGACGTACGGCGATGCCGGTGCTGCGGTCGGGCGGGGCGACCGGGCGTGCCCGGCGCGAGGCCGAGTGCTCGCGCTGCATGGCGGCGGCCAGCCGCTCGACGGCCACGTCGCGGTCGACCTCGCCGCGGCCCTCGCGCCCCAGCCAGACGACCCACAGCATCGCGACCAGGGTCACGATGCCGGTCGGCACCAGCCAGAGCAGGATCTCCACGGGACGAGGGTAGGTCGCGGTGCGGGCGATGCCGGTCAGGGCGCGCCGACCCACTCCTCGGTGCCGTCGCCGAAGCGCTGGTGCTTCCAGATCGGCACCTCGGACTTGAGGGTGTCGATGAGTGCCTTGGATGCCGTGAACGCCTCGCCGCGGTGGGAGGAGGTGGTGGCCACGACGACGGCGACGTCGCCGATGGCGAGGGTCCCGACGCGGTGGACGGCGGAGACCCCGTGCACGTCGTACTCGGCGGCGACCCGGTCGCACACCTCCTGCAGCTTCGCGAGCGCGGTGGGGTGGGCGGAGTAGTCGAGGCCGTCCACCGACTTGCCCCCGTCGTGGTCGCGGACCCGGCCCACGAAGAGGGTGAGCCCGCCGGAGGCCTCGTCGTCGAGCGACTCGACGACCTCGGCCACGTCGAGAGGCGTCTCGCGGAGGGCGACGAGCCGCACGGCGGGGGGCTGGGAACCGGTCACGGGGCCGAGACTAGCCCCAGGCGGGCTTCCCACCGGCCGCGTACCGTGGCAGACATGACCAACGATCCCGACGACGGCCAGAACCCGTTCAAGGGCACCCCGTTCGAACAGTTCTTCAACGCGCTCGGCGGCGGAGCAGGTGGCGCCGGAGGCACGGGCGGCATCGGCTTCAACTCCATCCCCGGTGTCGGCGGCCAGGGCGGGGTCCCTGACCTCGGCGCGCTCTTCAGCCAGCTCCAGGCGATGATGCAGCCGCACGACGGCCCCCTCAACTGGGACCTCGCGCTCGACCTCGCCCGCAAGCAGGCGGCGGCCACGGTCGACCCCTCCCCCACCCAGCACCAGCAGGACCAGGTCGCCGACGCCGTCCGGCTCGCCGACCACTGGCTCGACGAGGCCACCGACTTCCCCTCCGGCGTCACCTCGACCGCGGCGTGGAGTCGCGCGGAGTGGATCGTCGGCACCACCGACGTCTGGAAGGGCCTCGTGGAGCCGATCGCCGCGTCGTCGGTCAACTCCCTCTCCCAGGCGATGCCCGAGCAGGCCCGCGAGATGAGCGGCCCGATCCTCGGGATGCTCCAGCGCGCGATCGGCGCGATGATGGCGCAGCAGATCGGCTCCGGCCTCGGCGCGCTGGCCGGCGAGGTGCTGACGGCGTCAGACATCGGGCTGCCCCTGGGCGCGCCCGGCAGGGCCGCCCTGGTCCCCGCGAACGTCGTCGGCTTCGCAGAGGGCCTCGACGTCTCCGAGGACGACGTCCTGCTCTACCTCGCGCTGCGCGAAGCGGCCCACCAGCGGCTGTTCGCCCACGTGCCGTGGCTGCGCGACCACCTGATCGGCGCCGTCACCGACTACGCCCGTGGCCTCGAGGTCAACACCGCCAACCTGCAGTCCTCCATCGAGGAGCAGCTCCGCGGCCTCGACCTGACCAACCCCGAGTCGCTCCAGCAGCTCACCGAGGGCGGCATGTTCGACCTCGCCCAGAGCCCCGAGCAGGCCGAGGCGCTTCAGCGGCTCGAGGTCACCCTCGCCCTCGTCGAGGGCTGGGTCGACGAGGTCGTCGGCCAGGCCACCGCCGAGCGGATGCCCGCCGCCACCAGGCTCCAGGAGGCCGTACGCCGCCGCCGCGCCTCGGGCGGTCCCGCCGAGCAGACCTTCGCGTCGCTGGTCGGGCTCGAGCTGCGGCCGCGCCGGCTGCGCGACGCCTCCACGCTCTGGGGCGCGCTGCGCCAGCGCCAGGGCGCCGAGGCCCGCGACGGCGTCTGGATGAGCCCGCACCTGCTGCCGACGGCCGCCGACCTCGATGACCCGCTGGGGTTCCGAGAGGGTGCGAGCACCCCCGAGGACCTCAGCGACGAGGACTTCGACGCCGGGCTGCGCGACCTGCTCGACGGCCCGGACCGCCCCGACCGCCCCTCCGAGTGACGCTCCACGCCGACGCGCTCGCGGTCCTGCGGGCGTGGGACCCGCCCGACCCCGGGCAGACCGCCCTGCGCGACCGCTACGTCGCGCACCTGGCCGACCACCCCGACGGGCTGGCGCGTGGCTGCTACCCCGACCACCTGACGGCCAGCACCGTGGTGCTGTCGGCCGACGGCACCCGGGTGCTGCTGACGCTGCATGCCAAGGCGCAGCGCTGGTTCCAGTTCGGCGGCCACTGCGAGCCCGGTGACCACACCCTGGCCGGCGCTGCCGAGCGCGAGGCCGTCGAGGAGTCCGGGATCGCCGGGCTCCGGGTCGGGTCCACACCGGTCCAGCTCAGCGAGCACGCGGTGCCGTTCTGCGACCCGCGCGGCGGCGTGCACCACCTCGACGTCCGTTTCCTCGCGGTCGCCGACGACGGCGACGAGCACGCCGTGAGCGAGGAGTCGCTCGACGTGCGCTGGTGGCCGGTCGACGCCCTCCCCGACGACGACCTGGCGGACCTGGTCGCCCTCGCCCGGGAGCGTCAGTCGATCTCGTCGCCCGGCTCGTCGTCCCACTCGTCGTCCGGCGGCGGCTCGAGCCGGGCCGCGGCCGACCAGCCGAGCAGGTAGCCCTTGGCCTTCTCGGCCTCGGGGTAGCGGTCGACCCACGCCCAGAACTTCTTGTCATGACCCGCCTCGAGCAGGTGCGCGAGCTCGTGGACGAGCACGTAGTCGACGACCCACGTCGGCATGCCCTGGAGCCGGGCGGACATCCGGATGGTGCGGTCGCTCGGCGTGCACGAACCCCAGCGCGCGACCTGGTTGTCGACCCAGCGCACCGACTCCGGCACCGCCATCCCGCCGAGATGGCGGTCGCTGAGCCGGCGGGCGCGCTTCATCAGGTCGTCGTCGCTGAGCCGCTTGCGCCGCTCGGACTTCTCGAGCCGGGCGATCATCGTCTCGACCCACTCCGCCTCCTGGGCGCGGGTCATCGTCGCCGGGATCATCACCACGATCCGATCGCCCTCGCGGTAGGCCGAGACCGTACGACGCCGTCGACGCGAGCGGCGTACCTCCACCTCGGGAGTGGTGCTCGCGGACTCGGCCATGTCTCGCAATTTAGCGGTTCGCCCAGGCCAGGAGACGGTCCCGGGGCCAGGTGTTGACGATCCGGTCGGCCTCGATGCCGGCCTCCTGGGCGCGCTCGCAGCCGTAGTCGAGCATGTCGAGCTGCCCCGGCGCATGGGAGTCGGAGTCGATGGAGAACAGGCAGCCGGTGTCGCGGGCGAGCTCGAGCAGGCGGGTCGGCGGATCGCGTCGCTCCGGTCGCGAGTTGATCTCCACGGCGACGTCGTGCTCGACGCACGCCTCGAACACCGCCTTCGCGTCGAACTCGCTGCTCGGGCGGGTGCCGCGGTTCCCGGTCACGAGCCGGCCGGTGCAGTGGCCGAGCACGTTGGTGAAGGGGTTGGCGATGGCACCCAGCATCCGCCGGGTCATCGGGTCCTTGTCCATCCGCAGCTTCGAGTGGACGCTGGCGACCCGCACCTGGAGCTGGCCGAGCATCTCCTCGGTCTGGTCGAGAGAGCCGTCGTCGAGGATGTCGACCTCGATCCCCTTGAGCAGGGTGAAGCTCCCGTCGAGGTGGGCGTTGACGGCATCGATCACGCCGAGCTGCCGCGTGAGCCGCTCGGCGCTCAGCCCGTTGGCCACCCGCAGCCGCGGCGAGTGGTCGGTGAGGACGAGGTAGTCGTGGCCGAGCTCGATCGCGGTGAAGGCCATCTCCTCGATCGGCGAGCCGCCGTCGGACCAGTTGGAGTGCGAGTGGAGGTCGCCGCGCAGCTGCGCGCGGAGCTCGCGCCCGCCGGCCGCCAACGGTCCGGAGTGCTCCCGCTCCAGCTTGGCCAGCCGCTCGGGCACCACCCCGCGGACGGCGTCGGCGATCACGCCGCCCGTGCTGGGACCGATCCCGGGCAGGTCGGTGAGCGTCCCGGCCTCGACCCGGGAGGCCACCTCGTCGGTCGGCAGCGGGAGGATCGTGGCCGCCGCCGAGCGGAAGGCCTCGATCCGGCGCGACTCCTCGCGGCCGCGCTCCATGAGGAACGCAATCCTCCGGAGCGCTGCCACCGGCCCCGCGTCGTAGCTCTGGCTCACGGTCCTCCTCGGTCCGGATTTCTTTCCTCCACACCCCGTCCACGCCATTCTGGCTGGTCAGCGGGCACGGGGGCGAGGCCGGGTCAGCCGCTTCCACAGGCTCCTCCCCCGCTGGTCCACGGGGATCCGGGGTTCTTCACAGGCTTTTCCACAGCGTTGTCCACAGGCAGGACGACGGTTCTCCCCCGAACCGTTGACCGCTCCCGCAGGGCCTCCTAGCGTGGTGCCCGATGAGGCCCCGGGCCCGTCGAGCGACCTCGGCAAGGGGAAGGCAGATGTCGTGAGCGGGCCAGGGGCCTCTTCTCCTGCCCGGACCACGGCATCGGACCGGGTCCTGGTCAGTGGCCGGCGAACCGCGGCTCGCGCTTCTCCCGCGCGGCGGCGATGCCCTCCTGCAGGTCCGCGGTCGCCAGCGTCACCGGCTGGGCCATCGCCTCCCACTGGAGCGCCGCCTCGAGGTCCCGGTGCCCCTCACCCCGGAGCGCGAGCGTGGTCAGCCGGCTGGCGATCGGCGCCGTCGCGGCGATCTCGGCGGCCGTGGCGAGCACCTCGTCGAGGAACGTCGCGGGCTCGTGGACCTGCGACACCATCCCGATCCGGAGCGCCTCGTCGGCGTCGACCAGGCGACCGGTCAGCAGCAGGTCCCGGGCGTGCGCACGCCCCACCACGTCGGGGAGCAGGTAGCTTCCGGCCATCCCCGCGTGCATGCCGAGCCGCACGAACGGCACCCCCATCCGGGCACCGCGCGCGGCGTACCGCAGGTCGCAGGCCAGGGCCAGGCACAGGCCCGCACCGATCGCGTGGCCGTTGACCGCCGCGATGGTGGGGACCTCGAGCCGGCGGATCGAGAGCCACGCCCGGTAGAACGGCAGCATCCGGGTGCGGAGCTGGTCGACCGTGGCGTCGGGTTCGCTGGCGATCCAGGAGGTGTTGCCGCCCGAGCAGAACGCCGAGCCGGCGCCGGTCACCACGACGGCGCGGACCGTGCGGTCGGCGGCCAGCTCCTCGATGGCCGCGACCCACGACTCGGTCATCCGGTCCGACATCGCGTTGCGCTGGTCGGGGTTGTCCAGGGTCAGCAGGGCGACCCCCTCGGCGGGGGTGGTGCGGCGCAGGTGCTCGTGGGCAGGCAGGGAGTCGGGCATGGAGGCAGGGTAGTGAGGCGGAGTAGTGAGGCGGCGGCCCGAAGGGCGCCGTGACCCCGTTCACGCCCCGGAATCACGAATTCACACGCTCGTCACGCGCAGGGCGTGGCTCGTGCGCCCTGCGGCAGCTCTGCCGTAGGGTCGTGAGCGGACCAGGGCCTCAACCCCGGACCTCCGGCGGGCTTCCTCACCACCCCCGTCGCGACGACCGAACACCGAACGAGCAAGGAGGCCGTCATGGCGGAGACCTGGAGCGGCGAGTTCTACTGCGTCAAGTGCAAGGAGAAGCGCGAGGCGGAGGGCGAGGTCAGGGTCAACGACAAGGGGACGCGTATGGCGAAGGCCGTGTGCCCCGTCTGCGGCACGAACCTCAACCGCATCCTCGGCAAGGCCTGACCACCACCCCACCACGTTGCGGCGGCATCCTCCCGGACTCCGGGCGGGTGCCGCCGCTGTCGTCCGCCACCGTCGCGGCCCTGTGGAGGAGCGGCGGCTCGCGCCCGTGAGCCGTGGCAGGCTCGCCGCATGGGTGCCACCAGGGTCCGGCTCGGGACCGGTCTGCGAGTGAGCCGACGCGGCCCGGGCACCCTCCAGGTCGGGCTGCACGCGGGCCGGACAGCGGTGCTGCCCGACGACCTCGACGTCCGCGCCCTGCTCGAGCGGCTGCGCCATGGCGTCGACGTCGGACGCCTGGACGCCGCGCACCGCGACCTCGTGGCGCAGGTCGCGGACGCCGGGTTGCTGGTCGCGGCCGACGAACGGCTGGTTCGCGACCGCATCCGGGCTGCCGCGGTGGTGTCGCTGGAGGCACCGGCCCCCGAGCGCGCGGTCGCCGCACGACTGCTGGCGGAGGCCGGGCTGACCGTCGGCGACCCCGGCCGCGCCACGCTGGTCCTCACGATCGGGGCGGAGCCGCGGCGCGACAGCGTCGACGTGCTCGTGCAGGCCGACCGACCGCACCTGCTCGTGACGGCGGTGGCCGGGGCCGTCCGGGTCGGCCCGACGGTGGTGCCGGGCGAGTCCTCGTGCCTGCGGTGCCTCGACGCCCACCGCACCGACCGGGACCCGCGGCACCCGCTCGTCGTCGAGCAGCACCTCGACCGCGATCCGCTCGACGTGCCCGACCCGGCCGACCTGCAGCTCGCCCTGTCCCTGGCCGCCCGGGACCTGGTCGCCCTGGTCGAGGGACGTCGACCGGTCACCTGGTCGGCCACCATCGACGTGGGCGAGGCCGGCCCGGTCCATCACGCGTGGTCACGCCATCCCCGGTGCGGCTGCGCCTGGGCCGGCGCTGCGGTCGAGTCGGCCTGAGCCGGCCCGGCTCACCAGAACTCGTGGTCGAGCTTCCCCTCCATCGCCCGCAGGTGGGTGCGCGAGCAGGTGTCGCAGTAGACCCGCTTCCGACCGTTCTCGACCGACGTGGTCCAGGTCAGGGTGCTCGTCTCGTCCGGCTCCTGGCGCCCACAGAAGTCGCAGGTGGTCATGGCGATGACCCTACGCCCCGCTCGGAACGGCCGGACATGTCCGGACACGGCAGGAGCCGGGCCCGACGCCTGCTGGCGTCCGACCCGGCTCCTGCACTGTTTCCTGGTACTTCCTGGTGCTTCCTGGTTGTTCTCACCCAGCGATCAGGGTGGAGGTGGCCCGGGCCCCCGAGTGGGGGCTGGCCGCCGGCTCCCTCAGATCGCGCGAGCGAGAGCGAGGCGTGCCTGCCGCGCGGCCTTCTCGGCCTTGCGGCTCACGCGACGGGCGTGGGCCACGTGGGCCGCCCGACGCGACTGCTGCGCCTCTCCCAGGCGCACGGACATCTGCGCCCGTGCGAGCTCTTCGTGCATGAGTTCCATGTCATTGCTCCGTGTTCGTGAGTGTGTTCGTGAGTGTGTCGTGCTGACGTGAGTGCTGCGTGGGTGTTCAGGCGGCGTCCTTGCGGGGCCGGCCGCGAGGCCGCTTGCGCGGGATCACGGTGCCCTGCAAGAAGAGCTCACCGCCCCAGACCCCCCACGGCTCCCGGCGCTCCTTGGCGCCGATGAGACAGAGGTCGCGCACGGGACAGTCCGTGCACAGGGTCTTGGCGAACTCCACGTCGCTGGGAGACTCGGCGAACCACAGCTCCGGGTTGTTCACCCGGCACGGCAGTTGCTCCTCGTCGACCACGCCCGCTGCGTCGTGCAGATTGCCGAGCGTGGCGCCATCAGTGCGGTCGAGAACGCTGATGGTCATGTGGTCACCTCCTACTGGACCTGATCGCTGGGTGTTGCTGGGGAAACAGAAAGGCCGCGGATCCCGGGTTTCGGGTCCGCGGCCTGGAGGTAGCCGATGCTGTTGACAGGTCAACAGGTCGGTGGACTCCAGGCGGTGGAACCCGGGCGGAAGGCCTGGGCGAGGGCAATGCCGGCCACGTGCCGATCGCGCACGACAGAGGTGGGGGCAGAGCAGACCGCCGCAGCCTCGGCCATGCCGAGACCGGTGCCGAAGGCAGAGATGCCAGTGGTGGCGCCGGAAACGGGCATGACGAAGTCGGACGGGGCCTGAGCCGTCATCCAGAGCTTGTTGCTGATCATTCGTGCCACCTCCTTCGGAACTATCGGGCGCCGGTCGTGCCAAGACCGCATGCGCGTTGTGGTCTGCGTGTGCTCCAGAAAGGTATCCGCTCCGCTCGGTAAGAGGCAAACCATTTAATGGGCATTTCCCGACATTTCTGGTGAAGGCCAGATCAGGGCGAGCAGGTCCTCGCCGTAGCGGTCGAGCTTGGACTGCCCGACCCCGCTGATCTTCAGCAGCGCCTGCTCGTCGCTGGGCTTGTGCTCGGCGATCAGCTGCAGCGTGGCGTCGGTGAACACGACGTACGCCGGGACGCCGTCCTCCCCCGCCCGGCCCTTGCGCCACTCGCGCAGCCGCTCGAACAACGCCTCGTCGTACGACGCGGGGCAGTCGGCGCACCGGCCGACCTTCTTCTGTGCGGGCGTCGAGAGCGGCTTGCCGCACTCGCGGCAGTGGACCGCCCGTCGGCGGCCGGCCGTCTTCGGCTGGGGCCGCTCGCTCGCCGGCAGGAGGGCCGCGAGGAACCGGGAGGGCTCCCGGCTCTGCCGGCCGCCAGGGTTGCGGGCCAGCGACCAGGACAGCGAGAGCACCGAGCGGGCGCGGGTCATGCCGACGTAGAGGAGCCGACGCTCCTCCTCGATCTCGACCGGGGTGTCGGCGAAGCTGATGGGGAGCGTGCCGTCCTGGAGACCGGTGAGCAGGACGGCGTCCCACTCCAGCCCCTTGGCGGCGTGGAGCGTCGTCAGCGTGACGCCGTCGGCGACCGGGGCGTGCTGCTCGTTGGCCCGTCGGTCGAGGTCGTCGACGAAGCCGTCGAGCGTGGCCCCGTCGGCGGCCGCGAACTCCACGGCCTGGTCGACCAGCGCCCGCCACGACTCCCAGCGGTCACGGACCTGGCCGCGGGCCGGCGGCGCCTCGGGCGTCCAGCCCAGCGTGGAGAGCGTGGCGCGCACGGTCTCGACCAGGTCGGAGCCCCCCTGTCCGGAGCGGGCGGTTCCGCGCAGCAGCGTCACCGCCTGCCGCACCTCGGCGCGGTCGAAGAAGCGGGCCGCGCCGCGCACGACGTAGGGGATGCCGCGCTCGCTCAGCGCCTCCTCGTGGGCCTCGGACTGGGCGTTGATCCGGAACAGGACCGCCATCTCGCCCCACGCGACGCCCTCGGCGGCCAGCTGCTGGACGCGGGTCGCCGCCGCGGCCGCCTCGGCGACCTCGTCGGGATGGCCGCGGAAGGTGACCTCCGGCCCGGCGGGTCGCTGCGCACGCAGCTCGACGCCCTGGCTGGTCGACCCGACCAGCAGCTGGTTGGCGGCCGTGACGACCTGCGGGGTGGAGCGGTAGTTGCGGACCAGCTCGATGGAGGTGGTGCCGGGGAACTTCGCCGGGAAGCCGAGCAGGTGGTCGGCGCGAGCGCCGGCGAAGGAGTAGATCGTCTGGGCGGGGTCGCCGACCACGCAGATCTCGTCGCGGCCGCCGAGCCAGAGGTCGAGCAGCGCCGACTGGAGCGGGGAGACGTCCTGGAACTCGTCGACGACGAACCGCTTGTACTGGGAGCGGACCTGGGCCGCCACCCGCTCGTCGTCGGCGAGCAGCCCGGCGGTGAAGAGCAGGACGTCCTCCATGTCCATCCGGCCCTGGCTGCGCTTGCCGTCCTCGTACGCCGAGAACACCCGCCCCACCGTCTCGGGCTCCTGGCCCGACACCGCGCGGCCGCGACCGGGCGCGACGCGGGCGTAGTCGTCGGGGTGGACGTTGCTGACCTTGGCCCACTCGACCTCGGAGGCGAGGTCGCGCAGCAGTGCCTGGTCGGCGGCGACCCGGCACCGCCGCGCGGCACCGGCCAGCAACGCCAGCTTGGACTCGGTCAGGGTCGGCAGCTCGGTGCCGTGCACGTGGGGCCAGAAGAACCGGAGCTGGCGCAGCGCCGCCGAGTGGAACGTGCGGGCCTGGACCCCGGACGCGCCGAGCTGGCGCAGCCGTGACCGCATCTCACCCGCCGCCCGGGTCGTGAAGGTGACCGCCAGCACCTCCGAGGGCTGGTAGACCCCGGTGGCGACACCGAACGCGATCCGGTGGGTGATCGCGCGGGTCTTGCCCGTGCCGGCACCGGCCAGCACCCGCACCGGTCCGCGCAGCGCCTCGGCGACCTCGCGCTGCTCGGGGTCGAGCGCGGCGAGCAGCTCGTCGGGCTGCGGCGGGGGTGGCATCGGGGGAACATCTCCGGTCGGGTCGCGGTTACTCTCGTGGACCCCCAAACCCTAGACGCGACCGAGGACACCCCCACCATGACGTTCACGATGTTCAGCACCCCCTGGTGCGGCTACTGCCACCGGCTGAAGAGCCAGCTGGACCGTGAGGGCATCGCGTTCGAGGTCGTCGACATCGAGCGGCACCCCGAGCACGTGGCGACCGTCGAGCGCGCCAACAACGGCAACCAGACCGTCCCCACGCTGGTCTTCGCCGACGACTCCACGTTGACCAACCCCTCCGTCGCCCAGGTCAAGGCCCGGCTCGCCAGCATCTCCGCCTGAGTAGTCGAACGGCTGCCGCGGACGGCACCGGCGGGCGACGATGTCGCCATGACGCCGTTCCGCTCGGCCCTCCCGTGGGCCCTGGTGCCCACCGTGGTCGTGCTGTTCCTGCTGGCGGCCCTCGACGCGGTCGCGCTGGTCCTGTCCTCGGTGGGGTACGGCGCGTCGGTCTTCTTCTCCCCCGCCCTGGGCGGTGACCCGGTCGCAGCGCCGTCCCTCGCCGAGCACGTGGCGGCGTTCTGCGTCTCCGCCCTCGTCGCGCTGCTGCTCTGCACGGGCGTGACGTCGCTGACCATGTGGGGCGCGAGCCGCGGCGACGGGTCCGCACCGGCGCTCCACCACCCGCGCCTGGTCGGGCTGGTGGCGGCCGGGATCGCCTCGCTGGCCGCGACGGCGGTGCTGACGGTCTGGCTCGACCTCGACCTGCTGGCGCTGCTGGGTCCCTAGGCGCGGTAGCCGCGCTGCTGGATGGCGTAGAGCTCCGCGTAGCTGCCGCCGGCCGCGACCAGCTCCTCGTGGCTCCCAACCTCGACCACCGACGCCCCGTCGAGCACGACGATCAGGTCGGCCATCCGCACCGTCGAGAAGCGGTGGCTCACCAGCAGCGTGATCCCGCCGTTCCCGGCCGGCGGCCGGTCGGCGTACCGCTCGAAGAGGGCGTGCTCGGTCTCCGCGTCGAGCGCGGAGGTCGGCTCGTCCAGCACGAGCAGCAGCGGCTCCTCGCGCATGAAGCCCCGGGCCAGCGCCAGCTTCTGCCACTGGCCGAAGCTGACTTCGGCGCCGTCGGGCCAGGTCGGCCCGAGCTGGGTGTCCAGGCCGGACGGGAGCCGGCCGACGTCGGCGTCGGCACCGGCACGGTCGACCGCCGTCCCGACCGCCACCCGGTCCTCGACCCGCGGCAGGTCGCCGATCCCGACCGTGGTCAGCGCCGCGAACTCGAAGCGGTGGAAGTCCTGGAAGGCACCCGCGAGCCGGTCACGCCACGCGGACGTCTCGACCTCCGCGAGCGACAGCCCGTCGAGCGAGATCGTCCCGCGGTCGGGCTCGTACATCTTGGCGAGCAGCTTCACCAGCGTCGTCTTGCCCGCACCGTTCTCGCCGACGAGGGCGACCACCGTGCCGGCCGGCAGCCGGAGCGAGACGTCGACCAGCGACGGCGACGCGGCACCGGGGTAGGTGAAGGTCACGTCCTCCAGGACGATCCCGTCCTCGAGACGCTCGGGTGCGGCCCGGCGACCCGGCTCGGCGGTGGCCTCGGCGTAGTCCTCCAGCCAGGCGAGCCGCACGGCGCCGTCGAGCCACACGCCCCGCAGGAAGCCGATCTCGCTGACCGTCATCGCGACGTACTGGCTCAGCCGGGCACCGGCGGTCAGCAGCAGGAGAACCACGCCCGCGGACTCGTCGAGACGGACCGCGACGAACCAGAGGGCGAGGGCGAAGCCGAGCCCGAACACCGCCCACGAGAGCGCGTTCCACGCCGCGGTCCGCCAGCGGGCGCGGGACATCGGCAGGTACCACTCCTCCCACTCGCGTCGGCGATCCGAGACCAGCGCGGGGCCGATGCCGGTGACCCGCACCTCCTTGCCGGGGGCGGCGGTGGTGGCGGTGGTGAAGAGGTGGCCGGCGAGCCGCTGGTGCACGGCGACCGACTCCTCGACCTGCCGCTCCGCGGCCGGCCGGGTCGAGGCGGTGACCACCGTCGGCACCGCGAACAGCGCGAGCAGCAGGAGGGCGGGGTGGACAGAGCCCAGCAGCGCGAGCGTGATCGCCAGCCGGACCAGCCAGGCCAGGGTGTTGAGCACCGAGAGGTACATGTGGTCGAGCACGAACACCTGCTGCCGGAGCACAGCGAGCCGGTCGAGGTACTCCGGCCGCTCCTGGTGGGCGACCGTGCCGATGCTCGCCTGGAGCCGCGCGACGTGGGTCTCCAGCGCGATCGTCACCTTGTCGCGGAACTGCCGCTGGACGCGTTGGGACACCACGTTGAACACCCAGGTCCAGGTGACCGAGCCGGCGATGCCGAGCGCGCTCAGCAGCACCTGGGTGTCGTCACCGTCGGCGATCCCGTCGGCCAGGAGCATCAGCCAGAGTGCGAGCAGCGCGTCCGGGACGGCGTTGAGGACCGTGACCACCACGGCGTAACCGAGCAGCCACGGCTCGTGCGTCCAGCCGAGCCGAATCAGGCGCCACATCGAGCGCAGGGCGGGCGGCTGAGGGACCGGCTCCGCCAGGGCACGTTCGTCCCCGGCGGTGCCGCCGTCAAAGGCGCTCATAGGTCACCCCCTCCTCGTCGACCGGCTCGTCGAACCGGCTGGCCTGGAGCGTGAACAGCCGGGCGTAGCGGCCGTCGAGGGCCATCAGCTCCTCGTGGGTGCCGAGCTCGATGACCTTGCCGTCGTCGAGCACCGCGACCCGGTCGGCCATCCGCACCGTGGAGAAGCGGTGGCTGATCAGGACCCGGGTCGCGCCGCGGGTCGCCTCCAGCAGCCGCTGGAAGATCACGGCCTCGCCGCGGACGTCGAGGTTGGCGGTCGGCTCGTCGAGGAGCACCAGACCGGCCGCGGCCTCGCTGCGTCGTACGGCGCACAGGGCGCGCGCCAGCGCCACGCGCTGCCACTGGCCACCCGAGAGGTCGGTGCCGCGCGGGTAGCCCTTGGCCAGCGGTTGGTCGAGCTCGGCCAGCCCGGCCGCGCCGGCGTCGTGCAGCGCGGAGACGACCTCCGCTTCGGTGGCGTGGCCGCCCGGGTCGACGTTGTCGCGCAGCGAGCGCTCGAGCCGCATCACGTCCTGGAAGACCGCGGTGACCTGCCGCCGCCAGGCCTCGGGGTCCAGGTCGGTGAGGTCGATGCCGTCAGCGGTGATCAAGCCAGAGGTCGGGTCGTAGAAGCGGCACAGGAGCTTGGCGAGCGTGGTCTTGCCGGCCCCGTTGGCACCCACGACCGCGAGCGACTCACCGGGCCGGATCTCCAGGTCGAGCCCGGAGTAGATCTCCCGGTCGCTGCGCGGGTAGGCGAAGTGGAGGTCGCGGATCACCAGCCCGATGCCCTGCCCGGTCGGCTCCCGCGCGGCGGACCCGGGCCGTACGGCGCCGGCCGGCCCGACCCGCGGCAGCAGCCGGTGCACCGCCGACACGGTCGAGGCGGCATCGTCCATGGCCCAGTTGAGTCCACCGAACGCGATCGACTGGGCGGCCAGGGCCAGCGAGGCGAGGGTGACCACGCTGCCGAGGGACCGCTCACCCGAGGACGCCTGCCCGGCCAGCCACCAGAAGACGGCGCCGTTCGCGCCGAGCACGATCACCAGCGCTCCGACCACGCTGCGCTCGCGCAGCCGGGTGGCGGCGTACTGGAGGTCGAAGAGGTGGCGCCGACGCTCGGCGAAGCGCTCGACGGTCCAGTCGGCGAGGCCGAAAAGGCGCACCTCCTTGGCAGCGGCCGGCTCGACCGCGAGGTCGTAGGTGTAGCTCGCGGAGCGGCGGGCCTGGTTGACGGCTTCGGTGTTGCGGTCCTTCCAGACCCCGCTCTCACGGAGCAGCCAGTGGGTGCTGGCCCAGGCGGCGGCCAGCACGATCGGCGCCCACCACGAGTAGCCCAGCATCACCACGACCGCGACGACCCCGGCCGCCAGCAGCGTGAGGCTGCCGGCGATGAAGTCGACGTTGAGGTACATCGGTGGACCCGAGATGCCGCGGTCGAAGTCGCGGGCGGTGGTGAGGTCGCTGGTGAGGTCGGGATCCTCGAGGTGGCCGATGCCGGCCGGGGCAACGCACGCGGCGGCGAGGTCGTCGTTGAGTAGGGCCGCGAGCCGGGAGCCGGCGTTCATCGAGATCGCGCTGTGCCACTGCGGGAGCACCTGGAGCAGCACGAAGACGAGCGAGACCACGACCAAGGGAGCGACCAGGGAGCCGTCGACCTCCACGGCGGCGACGAGAAGGCCGGTGGCGACTGCGAGCAGGGCCGGCAGCACGCCACGCACGACGAGCACCGCCCACCACAGGGCGGCCAGCTGCCGGTCGGCGCGCCAGAGCGCCGAGAAGAACCGGGTCGGGCCCCACTCACGCAGCCGCTTCACTCGGCTCACCTCAGCACGGCTCACCACGTGCCCGGCAGCGCCCCGCCGTACCAGTGCGCGAGCAGGGAGGACGAGATCGAGACGCTGCGCGGGATCACCACGTCACCCCGGTCGACGGCGTCGCGGAGCTCCTCGCGGGTGAACCAGCGGGCGTCCTCGATCTCGTCGCCGTCGACCTCGATCTCCTTGGACTCCGCGCGCGCCACGAAGCCGAGCATCAGGCTGGCGGGCAGCGGCCACGGCTGGTTGCCGAAGTAGGTCACCTCACCGACCGGGACGCCGACCTCCTCGTCGACCTCGCGGCGGACGGCGTCCTCGAGCGTCTCGCCGGGCTCGCAGAAGCCGGCGAGCGTCGACCAGCGACCGGCGGGCCAGGCAGGCTGTCGGCCGAGCAGGATCGATCCGTCGTCGTGGACCACGGCCATGATCACGGCCGGGTCCGTGCGGGGGAACTGGGCGCGACCGCAGGCGGAGCACCGCAGCTCGTGGCCCGCGGCGTGCGACACGAGGTCGCCGCCGCAGCGGGGGCAGAAGCGGGTCGCGAAGTGCCACTCGGCGAGGCCGATGGCGTGGAAGAGCAGGGGCGCGTCGTCGGGGCGCTCGGCCAGCGCGGGCAGCAGGCCCCGTAGCGGCACCCACTCCTCCCGGTCGCCCGGCGCCGCCGCCGGGTCGACCAGGCACGCGGCGTACGTCGTGCCGTGCTCCTCACCCAGCAGCACGCGCGTGCCGTCCGGGACCTCGCTCGGCGGACGCCAGTCGACGCCCCCGTCGACCAGCCGGAGCCGGTTGCCCGAGACGACCAGCACGCGCGTGCCGGGCTCGGCCCAGCGCTCGGCCAGCCACGCGTCGTCGGTGCGGCGGATCCCGAGCCGGTCGTGGGCGTGGCGGGAGAGCGCGACGTGCGGCAGCGGGCGCTCGACATCGGTCACGTCGATGACATTACCCATCCGGTTCTTGGGTAGGTTCCCCCGCGTGAGCACCCACATCGGCGCCCGACCCGGCCAGATCGCCCCCGTCGTCCTCATGCCCGGCGACCCGCTCCGGGCGAAGTGGATCGCGGAGACGTTCCTCGAGGACGCGGAGTGCTACACCGAGGTCCGCGGGATGCTCGGCTTCACCGGCACGTGGCACGGTCACCGCGTGTCCGTGCAGGGTTCCGGCATGGGTCAGCCCTCGCTGGCGATCTACGCCAACGAGCTCTTCCGCGACTACGACGTGACCACGGTCGTGCGGGTCGGCTCGTGCGGCGCCCTGACCGAGAAGCTCGCGGTGCGCGACCTCGTCATCGCCTCCGGTGCCTGCACCGACTCCTCGATGAACGCGATCGCGTTCGAGGGCCTGCACTACGCCCCGGTCGCCGACTTCGGCCTGCTGCGAGACGCTGCCGCGGCCGCGCCCGAGGCCCACGTCGGGCTGATCTTCTCCAGCGACTCCTTCTACTCCGCCCGCCCCGAGCTGGTGGCCCGGATGGTCGACTACGGCGTGGTGGCCGTGGAGATGGAGGCGGCCGCGCTCTACACGCTGGCCGCGAAGTTCGGCGCCCGCGCACTCGCGATCTGCACGGTGTCCGACCACATCGTCACCGGTGAGGAGACGACCTCGCAGGAGCGGGAGCAGACCTTCGGTCGGATGATCGAGGTCGCGCTCACCGCCGCGCTGTGACCCCCGCGAGAGGGGCTCACTCCCCGAGGGCCACCTGCTGCTCGAGCCCCGCCCGTCCGGGCAGGTCGTCGTGCACCACGAGCCGGTCTGACCGGACGTAGTAGAACCCCGCCCGCACCCGCTCCACCGGTACGCCGGCGAGGTCGGCCCAGGCGAGGCGGTAGAGGGCGAGCTGGAGCGGGTCGGAGTCCTCGCGACGGCCGGTCTTCCAGTCGACGACCAGGAACCCCGGCTCACCGTCGACCTCCTCGGCGTAGATCGCGTCGATCCGGCCGCGCACCACCTGCCCGTCGAGCACGAGGGCGAACGGCGCCTCCACCGCGTGCGGCGCCCGGTCGGCGAACGCGCCCTGCTCGAAGGCCGCGACCAGCTCTCGCAGGTCGTCGTCACTGTCGATGCCGACGTCGGCGCGGCCCGGCAGCTCGTCGGGGTCGAAGAGGTCCTGCTGGCCGAACCGCGACTCCACCCAGGCGTGGAAGCGGGTGCCGAAGCGTGCGGTCGGCGACGGGGGCCGCGGCATCGGACGGGCCAGCTCGGCGGCGAACGCGTCGGCCTCGTCGCGCAGCCGGGCGACCGCGGTCGCGGACAGGCTCGACGGCAGCGGCACGGAGATCACGTCGGAGCGGGCCGCCCGCGCCTCGGCGAGCAGCCGCTCGATCTCGGCGTCCCACTCGGCCACCGTCGACTGGGCGACCAGGTCGAGCTCGGGATCGGGCCCGGAGGGATCGGCGGACCGCACGACGTCGGCGGCCGCCAGGCGGAGCTGCTGCTCGCGCCCGGGACCGGGGACCGGCCACGGGCGGGACGGGTCGAGGTCGTCGTAGGGGTGGGGCGAGCCCTTGGCGGGCTTGTCGAGCCACTGGGTCGGGGGCTCACCCCACTCGGTCAGCTGGTCGCGCAGCGTCACCTGGTAGTCCGACGGCCCGAACGGCGTGGCCCGCGGGCTCCACAGGTAGGACGTGACGCTGAGGTGGTGGGCGGCACGGGTGAACGCGACGTAGCCGAGCCGCAGCTCCTCCTCGGCGTCGTGGGCGCGGGTGGCCACCCGATAGGCCTCGAGCGCCTCCTTGTCCCAGCCGTCGAGCTGGGGCAGGTCGGCGGCGTCACCACGCAGCGGGGCCGGGAGGATCGCGGGCGAGGAGGTCCAGAGGGTGCGTGAGCGGTTGCTCGGGAAGCGGGTCTCGCAGACGCCCACGAGGAACACCGAGGACCACTCCAGGCCCTTGGCGCGGTGGACCGTCAGCAGCTTGACCGAGTCGGCCGCGGTGGGGGTCGCGAGGTCCAGGCCGTTGCCCTGGTCGTCCTCGGCGGTGAGGTAGGCCAGCAGCGCCGGCAGCGTCACGTCGCCGTCGACCGAGCGGAACTCCGCCACCGCCTTCACGAACAGGTCGAGGTTGTCGCGCCGGGCCGCGGCCGCCGGGCTGACGGCCGAGGCGAGCTCGATGTCGACGCCGGTGGTGTCGATGATCCGGCGGACGACGTCGAGCAGCGGCTCGCCGACCGCGGCCCGCAGCTGGCGCAGCTCCCCCGCCAGCAGGGAGAAGCGCTCGCGGGCCTCCGGGGAGTAGTCGCCCTCGCCCGGTGCGGCCAGGGCGTCGCTGAGGGTCGGGATCTCGGCGGGGTCGATGCCGTCGGCGATGTGGAGCAGCTCCGCGCCCACGTCGGCGTGCTCGACCCGGCCGCTGCGGCCCGCGAGCCGGCCGGCCCGCTCGCCGAGCAGCCTCAGGTCGCGCGGGCCGATCGCCCACCGGGGACCGGTGAGCAGGGTCAGCAGCGCGGCGTTGTCGGTGACGTCGTGCATCAGCGTCAGGACGGCGACGACCTCGGCCACCTCGGGCAGCCGCACCAGACCGGACAGGCCGACGATCTCGACCGGGATGCCGGAGCCGGTGAGGGCGTCGAAGACCTCCTCGGCATGGGCGTTGTCGCGGGCCAGGACCCCGATGTCGGACCACAGGTCGCAGCCGGGACCGTCGTGGGCCGCGCGGACGGCGTCGACCAGCCAGGCGAGCTCGTCGAGGTGGCGCTCGAACACGCTGGTCTCGACGCGGCCCTCGGCGGCGCCCGGCTTCGGCTCGAGGCCGGCCACCTGGTCGGCGTACTTCTCCAGCAGCGGGGCGGCGAGCGAGTTCGCGACCTCGAGGATCCGGCGGTCGGAGCGGCGGTTGACGGTGAGCGGGAGGATCGGCGGCGCGCCGCCGGCCGCCGGGAAGGTGTCGCCGAACCCGAGGATGTTGGAGACCGAGGCCCCCCGCCAGCCGTAGATCGCCTGGTTGGGGTCGCCCACGGCGGTCACCGGGTGACCGAGGCCGCTCGCGACGTCGGGGCCCGAGAAGAGCCGCTCCAGCATCACGGCCTGGGCCACCGAGGTGTCCTGGTACTCGTCGAGCAGGACGACCCGGAACCGGTCGCGCTCGGCCACGCCCACCTCGGGCTGCTCGCGGGCGAGCCGGGCCGCCAGCTCGATCTGGTCGGAGAAGTCCATCAGCCCGAGATCGGCCTTGAGCCGTCGGTAGCCCTCGACCAGCCCCAGCAGCTCGGCCCGCCGGTCGAGGGCGTTGATCGCCTTCTCGCAGGCCTCGCGGTGCCCCTTGCGGGCCTTGCCGGCCAGCTCGGCGTCGCGGGCGAGCCGGAACCCGACGCGTGCCTCGTCGTCGACCCGGCGGACGTCGTCGGGCCCGACGAGGTGCTCGCTCATCGCGGAGTCGAGCGCGAGGAGGTTCTGGATGGCGGTCGGCGGGTGGTCGGTGAGGTGGAGGACGTCGCCGGTGAAGCGCTCGACCACGCGGGCGCCGAGCTGGTAGCGGGAGGCGTCGGAGACCACGCGGGTCTCGGGCTCGTGGCCGATCCGGAGGCCGTGGTCGGTGAGCAGCGAGGCGGCGTAGGCGTGGTAGGTCGCGACCGTGGGCTCGAGCACCTCGTCGATGCCGTCGGGGTCGTCCTCGTCGGCGGAGGAGTCGAGCAGACCGGCGTGGGCCAGCGCGCCGTGGACGCGCTGGCGGAGCTCGGCGGCCGCCTTCGTGGTGAACGTCAGGCCGAGCACCTGCTCGGGGCGCACCCGACCGGTGGCGACGAGGTAGACCACGCGGGCCGCCATCAGCGCGGTCTTGCCGGACCCGGCGCCCGCGATCACGACCGCGGGCTCGAGCGGGGCGGTGATCGCGGCCCACTGCTGGGGGCTGTGCTCGAAGTCCAGCCCCATCAGGGCCGCGAGCTGGGCGGGCGAGTCGAGGGTGTGGAGGGTCGAGGTCGTCACTGGACGGTCACCGACCCCGCACCCTTGACCGGGCACAGCGACACGAACGCGCACTCGCGGCAGTGTTGACCGGCGACGGCCGGGAAGCTCTCCTCGCGCAGGTACGACGCGGCGCGCTCCATCTCCAGCCGCAGCGCCTCGCGCCGTGGGTCGCCGTCGTGCTGGGCCGCCTGGGCCTGGACCTTGGCGGTGTCACCACCGTCGGTCAGCCCGAGCTGCACCAGCTCGGCACCGCCGGCGGCCCGGACCGGGGTGTCGGCCTCGAAGGCTCCCTGCTCCACGGCGTACTGGTAGAGCCCGAGCTGCCGGTCGCCGGCCACGGCCGGCCCGCTGGGTGCGTTGCGGCTGGTCTTGAGGTCGACCACCACGACGTCGCCGTCGGTGTCGATCTCGAGCCGGTCGGCGTAGCCGTCGAGCCGGACCCGCTCCCCCGAGTCCAGCACGACCTCGGCGCTGAAGCCGGCCTCGAGCGCGACGACCTCACGCGGGTTGGTGGCGTGCCAGGCGAGGAACCGGGCGAGGGCGTCCTGGAGCCGGTCGTGCTCGCGGGCCTTCGACCACGGCGTGCGGAACGCGAGCCGCTCCCAGACGGCGTCGACCTCGACCATGAGTGCCTCGAGGTCGGGCGGCAGGTCGCCCGAGGCGACCCGCTCGGCGAGCGCGTGCACGATCTGCCCGAGGTTGGCCGACTGGTGGGCCACGGCGACGCCGCCCGCCTCGGCCCGCAGGAACCAGTGGGTCGGGCAGGTGGCGACGGCGTCGAGCAGGCTCGCCGAGACCGGCACCGGCCGCTCGGGGTCACGCACCGGCCGCTCGGAGCGGGTCGCGGCACGGGTGCCCCACCAGGAGGCGGGATCGGCCTGCGGCACCAGGATGCGTTCGCCCACACGCTCCCCCGCCAGTCGTGCGAGCCGGAGCGCCGCCGCTGCCCGCAGCGGCTCGGGCGAGGCCGGATCGGTGACGGTGCGCCGCAGGTCCGCGACCAGGCCCGGCAGCGACAGCGGTCGCGGCGGCCGACCGTCGACGTGGACCGCGTCGACCTCGAGCTCGTCGAGGAAGCGTGAGGGCTGCTCGCCCTCGTCGTCGGCGGAGGCGACCGCCGTGACCACCAGCCGCCGACGGGCGCGCGTGCACGCGACGTAGAAGAGACGGCGCTCCTCCTTGAGCAGCTCACGCGGGGTGACCGGCTCGACCAGCTCCGCGTGACCCTGGTGGCTGTCGATCCGGTCGGACCGCAGCAGCGTCGAGCGACGGCGGAGGTCGGGCCAGCTCTCCTGCTGGACGTGGGCCACCACGACCAGGTCCCACTCGAGCCCCTTGGCGCGGTGGGCGGTCAGCAGTCGGACGGCGGCGCCGCGCACCCCCTGCTCGGCGAGCGTGTCGGCCGGGATCTGCTGGGCCAGCAGGCTGTCGAGGAACTCGCGGACGCCGAGGTGGTCGGTGCGCTCCTCGGCGCGCGCGGCCGTCTCGAAGAGGGCGCACAGGGAGTCGAGGTCGCGGTGGGCCCGGCGGGCGGCGGCACCCCCGAGGTCGACGGACCGACGCAGCCGCTGCGGCCAGGAGGTGCCGGCCCAGAGGTCCCACAGCACCTCCTCGGCCGGGGCACCGCCGGAGACGCGGGCGGCGGCGGTCTGCAGCAGGGTCGCCAGGGCACGGGCCGCCGTGGCCTCCGGGCCGTCGACCCCGTCGAGGAACCCGGCCTCGACGACGGCCCGGCGCAGCAGCTCGCGCGAGGGCTCGGGCGGGCGTTGCTCGGTGGCCGCCCGCTCCTTGTCGCGCTGGCGGAGCAGGCGCAGCAGCACCCGGACGTCGCCGGCGTCGAGACCACCGAGGGGCGAGAGCAGCATCGCCTCGGCCCGGCCGGCATCGATGGCGTCGACCGAGGACAGGTCGGCGTCGTCGAGGTGGACGACGGACCGCAGCGCGTCGAGCAGCGGCCGGACCGCAGGGTCGCGGGTCAGCGGGAGGTCGTCGCTCGCGACCTCGACGGGGACCCCCGCGGCGGCGAGGGCCCGCCGCAACGGCGGGATGTGGGTCTGACCCGAGCGCACCAGCACGGCCATCCTGGACCACGCGACCCCGTCCTCGAGGTGGGCGCGGCGCAGCAGGTCGGCGAGGTGCTCGGCCTCGGCGCGGTCGGTGTCGAACGTGCGCACCTCGACCAGACCGGCCCCGTGGGCGCCCTCCTCGGCGACCGGGTGGGCGAACGCGGCCGCCGTCGCGGCGTCGTAGCCGACGTGGCCGATCCGGGCCGACACCCGCGCCGTCGCGAGGGCCAGCCGCGGCCCGAACCTGCGGGTGTGGCGCAGCACGACGACCGGGGCGCGCTCCCCCGTCGTGGTCGGGAACGCGTCGGGGAAGTCCTGGATGCCGCGTACCTCGGCGCCGCGGAAGCCGTAGATCGACTGGTGGGGGTCGCCCACGACGACCAGGTCGCCGCCGTCGCCGGCCAGGGCGCGCAGCAGCGCCACCTGACCGGGGTCGGTGTCCTGGTACTCGTCGACGTAGACGTGGCGGTAGCGGCGGCGCAGCTCCTCCTGGTGGGCGCGCGCCTCGATCACGGCGCGACGGATCAGGTCGGCGTAGTCGGTGGCGCCGAGGTTGTCGAGCACCGTGAGGTACTGGTCGAGGAACGCACCGGCAGCGACGAACTCCGGGAGGTCGTGCTCCTCGCCGAGCGCGCGGAGCTGGTGGCCGTCGAGCTGCTTCTCGCGGGCGCGGCTCAGCACCGCCTGCACCTCGCGGACGAACCCGTGGGTGCCGAGCGCACGGTGCAGCGACTCGGGCCAGCGCACCGACTCGGGCGCGTCGGTGAGCAGCTCACGCAGCACCACGTCGGCCTCGGGGGCCGACAGCAGGCGCAGCGGCGCGTCGTAGAGGCCGGTCGGGCTGAAGGCCCGGATCAGCCCGTAGGCGAAGGAGTGGAAGGTCTGGCAGAGAGCGGCGCCGGTGGTGCGGCCCAGGCGCGCGGTGACCCGGTCTCGGAGCTGCTCGGCGGCCTTGCGGGAGAAGGTGAGGGCGAGCACGGACGACGGGTCGGCGCCCTCCTCGATCCGGCGGACGATCGCCTCGACCAGCGTGGTCGTCTTGCCGGTGCCGGGGCCGGCGAGCACCAGCAGCGGCCCGGCGGCGTGGTCGACGACGGCCTGCTGGTCGACGTCGAGCACCGGGCGCTCGACCACCGCGCGCTGCTCGCGCACGAGCCGATACGTCGTCATGGGGACACCTCATCATGCGGGACCGACAGGGCGCTGGCCATGGCGCCTGTCGGAGGCCGGTGGCAAGGTGATCGACATGGCAGAGAACCAGGAGTCAGCAGCCGCCCTGTCCACCGCGATCGACCAGGCCGCGCAGGCGATCGCCGCCGTCCGCGACGACCAGCTCGACGATCCGACGCCGTGCTCGGAGTGGGACGTCGGTCAGCTGGTCGCGCACCTGGCCGTCGGCGCCGGCCTGCTGCTCGAGCAGGCGCAGGGCGGACAGCCCGACTGGTCGGCCACTCCGAGCCGGGTCGACGACGCCGCCGCGACGTTCCGCACCTCCGGCGCGGCGCTGCTCGCGCACGTGCGTGACACCGATGCGAACGCCGACTGGCAGCTCGCCGAGCTCTCGGTCCACACCTGGGACCTGCTCACCGCCACCGGGCAGACGCCCGACCTCGACAGCACGCCGGCCGAGCGCGGTCACGCGTTCATGTCCCAGGTGCTGAAGCCCGAGATGCGCGAGGGCGTCTTCGGTCCCGAGCAGGCCGCGCCCGACGACGCCGGAGCCTACGACCGGCTCGCGGCGTTCGCCGGACGCGAGGTGACCTGAGCCCTCAGCCCAGGTCGACGATCGCGGCGACCGGACCGCCACCGTCCGGACCCTGGTGGGCCGCGGAGACCGAGACGAAGACCGCGGGGTCGCCGGTGACCGCGGCGGTGACGCCACCGACGCATGCCTTGATCTGGCGGTGCCAGTGGACGTCGGAGTCGTCGAGCATCGCGTTGCGACGACCACGCACCTCGCCGTCCTGCGACACCTCGCACTTGAGGAAGACATTGACGAGCTTGCCGTCGAGGTCGCTGGTGCGCGGGCGGTCGGGCAGGTCGAGACCGGCGGAGCGGATCGCCTCCCAGATGCCGTCCTGGTCCAGCGCGTCCTGCATGACCGAGTGGCCGATCCGGTAGCGGCCGCCGACGCCGGGGGCGTTGCCGACCACGACGACCTGGGCCTGGTCCAGCTCGACTCCCGAGGAGCACGAGGCGACCGAGGAGTAGAGCGAGCGGTCGTGCATGACGTCCTCGTCCGACGGCATGTCGATCTCGCCGAGGGCGACCGCGATGCCGAGGGCGGTGCAACCGTTGGACAGGTCCATCGACTCGTGGGTGTGCTCGGTCCACACGGTCTTCCCGCGTGACTTGGCGTCGCGGATCGTGTGGATGGTCAGCAGCGGGGTCTTGGTCTGGACGTAGTGGACGTCGGCGGGGTCGGTGATGCCGGCCCTCTCCATCGCGACCTTCACGGCCTCGGCGACCTTGGAGACCATCGTGGTGCGGCCGATCTCCTCGGGGAGCAGCTGCTCGCTCATGGCGAAGCCGACCGTCAGCCGCAGGTCCTCGACCGGCTCGGCGTCCGTGGTCGCGAAGATCGTCGCGTGCGGGCTGATCACGCCGTCCGTACCGCCGGACCACACGATCGGCACCTGCCGCACCGCCTCCGCGTCCGCGCCGCCGGCGACGAGCGCCTCGCGGAACGCGCGGTCGGCGATGATCCGGGTGTAGTCGTTGACCCCACCGTTGCCCTCGGTCTTGCCGATGATCGCGATCACCCGACCGGCCTCCATCACGCCCTCCTCGAGCAGCCTGGTCAGCTCGCTGGCGTCGGCGACGGAGTGGATCGGGACCTTGCGGACTTCGATGGCGCTGGGCATGGGCGTTCCTTTCGGGAGGGCTTCAGGACGGGGGGTCGGGGACGACGAGGGTGCCGGCACGTCCGGCCACGGCCTCGAGGATCTGGTCGAGCTCGGTGATCACGGCGTGCTGTCCCCCGTGCTCGACGAAGCGGCAGGCCGCCTCGACCTTGGGGCCCATCGAACCGCTCGCGAACTGACCGTCGGCGAGGTGGCCGCGCAGCTCGGCCACGGTCACCCGCCCGAGCGGCTCGGCCTCCGGCGTACCGAACCGGAGCACGGCGTGGGGCACGTCGGTGGCGATGACGAGGACGTCGGCGGCGACGGTGCGGGCGAGCAGGGCGGCTCCGAGATCCTTGTCGATCACGGCTTCGACGCCGCGCAGCACGCCGTCCTCGCGGACCGTGGGGATGCCGCCGCCACCGTTGGCGACGACGACGTGGCCGGCGTCGACGAGCGTCCGGACGGCGCGGCCGTCGAGCACCTCCAGCGGCTCGGGCGAGGCGACGACGCGGCGCCACCCCTTCTCGCCACGGTCCTCCCAGGTCTCGCCGTGCTCCACGAGCCGGCGCGCCTCGGCCTCGGGCAGGAAGCGCCCGATCGGCTTGCTCGGTCGCGACAACCCGGGGTCGTCGGTGGCCACGAGTGTCCGGGTGACGACCGTGGCGCTGGCCCGGTCGACGCCGCGTGCGGCCAGCTCGTTGTCGAGGGCGTTCATCAGCGTGAAGCCGAGGGTGGCCTGGGTCTGTGCGCCGCACCAGTCCAGCGGGACGGGCGGTACGACGGCCGCGGCGATCTCGTTCTTCACCAGCAGGTTGCCGACCTGCGGTCCGTTGCCGTGGGTCACGACCACGTCGGCGCCCGACTCGATCAGCTCGGCGACCGCCCGCATCGCGATCACGGCGGCGGCCTGCTGGTCCTCGACCCGGGCGCGACCGTCCGCGTTCGTCATGGCGTTGCCACCGAGCGCGAGCAGGACCCTCATGTGCCGAACCTAGGCGACGGCCGGGTGCAGGGCACCGTCAGTGTCGACCAACCACACCTCCGGGGGCTGGCAACCCTTGCCAGCCCCTTCCATCGCGGCGTGTGCCTGAGAGTGCGCGATGGCGCACTCTCAGGCACACGCCGCGCGAGTGTCGGCTCTCAGAGCAGGTCGACCTCGGCGTACGTCGCCCCGCCGGCGAGCCGGGCGTAGCCGGGGCCGCGGTCGAAGAACGCCTCGGACGGTGCCGGCCGGGAGGCGCGCTCGGCCGCGGTCGCCTCGGCGTCGTGGGCCAGGTCGTCGGTGTCGACCGCGCCGGTCAGCACGACGCCGTAGTCCGCCAGGGCCGCCTCGCGGGACACCTTGTGCCACACCACGTCGCGCACCACCAGCGCAGGATCGCGGCGCAGCGGGTCGCCCCAGCCACCGCCGCCGGTGGTCCGGATCCGGATCACCTCGCCCGCCGTGACCGGCTCGGCGTCGGCGAGCGCGTCCACCTCGCGCTCGGCCGGGCCGCCGGGGTCGATGGTCACCTGGAACGGTCGGCCGGCCAACCCGCCGCGCACCCCCCAGCAGGCCAGGATCGAGCGGTCGGCGATGGACATGAAGTGGGCGTCCTTGAGCATCCGGATCTGCTTCTCGTAGCCCAGGCCGCCGCGGAACTCCCCCGCACCGCCGGAGTCGACGGCCAGCGACAGCGACTCGACGAGGAACGGGAAGCGCGACTCGGTGAATTCGCTGGGCAGGTTCCGCGAGTCCGGGACGACGTGGATGGTGTCCTCGCCGTCGGCGTAGTAGCGACCGCCGGAGCCGCCGCCGAGCACCTCGCGCATGAGGTAGGGGCGGCCCTCGCGGTCCTCGCCGTACACGCCGGTGTAGCGGATCGTCTCCTGGTCGGCCGGCATCCGGCCGTCGACGGCCTTGGCGACGACGCCGGCCAGGACGCCGAGCAGCCGCAGGATCACGAACGTGCGGGCATTGGTGGGCGCCGGGAAGACCGGGGTGAGCAGGGTGCCCGGCTCGGGGAAGCGCATCTCGATCAGCGGCACGATCCCCTCGTTGACGTCGAGCTCGGCCATCCGCTCGGGAGTGTCGGCGAGGTTGCGCAGGATCGGCGCCAGCCACTTCTTGAGGAAGACGCCGTCGGCGTAGTCACCGCAGTGGTTGATCGGTCCCTTCGCCTGCGGACCGGTCCCGTCGAAGTCGAGCACCAGCCGCTCGCCGCCGGGGTCGTCGGCCGGGGTCCGGGTGAGGGTGATCCGCTGCGTGTGCAGGCGCGGCTCGTCGACGCCGTCGTGCTCGGCGTAGTCCTCCCACGTCCAGGTGCCGACCGGGATCTTGGACAGGATCTCGCGGCGGTAGGTCTCGGTGGTGCGGTCGATGATCGCGTCGAAGCAGGACTCGACCGCGGCGACGCCGTACCGGTCGACCATCTCGCCGAGCCGGCGCGCGCCCATCAGGCAGGCCGAGCACTCGGCGTCGAGGTCGGCGGCCAGGGACTCCGGCATCCGGGAGTTCCGGGTCATGATCGCGAGCGCTGCCCGGTTGGGGACGCCGGCGTCCCACAGCTTGATCGGGGGCACCATCAGCCCCTCCTCGAAGACGCTGGTCGCCTGGCTCGGCATCGAGCCGGGCACCGCCCCGCCGATGTCGTCGTGGTGGCCGAACGCCTGGACGAAGGCCACGACCCGACCCTCGGCGAACACCGGCACCGTCACGCAGAGGTCCGGCAGGTGCCCGATGCCGCCCTCGGAGCGGTAGACGTCGTTGTGGAAGAAGACGTCCCCCTCGCGCATCTCCTCGATCGGGAAGTCGCGGGCGACGGGGTGCACGAGGGCGGAGTACGAGCGCCCGGTCAGCTTGCGCAGGCGGCGGTCGTGGATGCCGGCCCGGAAGTCGTGCGCGTCGCGGATCATCGGGCTCCGGCTGGTGCGCGCGATCGCGGTCTCGACCTCCATCTCGACGCTGGCGAGGAACCCCTGCACGATCTCGGTCAGCACCGGGTCGGCGCTCGCGCCGGCGTCCTCGGTGAGCGGACCGAACGGGAAGTCGGTCGGGACGCGGCGACTCACGACTCGCTCCTGGTGACGATCAGGTTGAGGTAGGCGTCCACCTCGGCCTCGAACCCGGGGTGCAGCGGCACCGTCGAGCCGAACTCCTCGATGATCGCGGGCCCGGTCACGACGTGGCCGGGGCGCAGGTCGGCACGAGCGAGCACCCGGGTCTCGACGTAGCCGTCGGCGGCGTCGAAGCAGACCGGACGGGTCGGCGTCGGGTCCGGCCACTCGGTGCGGCCACCGGGGTGGTCGTGCCGGCGGATCTCCGGCCGCTGGATCGGCCCGATGCCCGAGACCCGGAGGTTGACCCACTCGACCTGCTGGGAGCCGTCCGCGGCGAAGTCGTACCCGTAGAGCGCCCGGTGCTCGGCGTGGAACCGCCGGGCCACCGCATCCGCCGCGTCGGCGTCGAAGTCGCCCTCGGGCACGCCGACCCGGACCTCGAAGGCCTGACCGAAGTAGCGCAGGTCGGCGGTCCGGATGAAGGAGTGCTGCTCCTCGGGGAAGCCCTCGACCAGGAGCGCCTCGGCGGCCCGCGTCTCCAGGGCGTCGTACACGCCGGCGACGTCGCCGGGATCGAGCGCGTCCGCGAGCGCGACGTGGGTCTGCACGTAGTCGTTCTTGACGTCCACGGTCAGCAGCCCGAACGCCGAGACGTTGCCGGGGTCCGGCGGCACGAGCACGGTCGGGATGCCGAGCACGTCCATCAGCCGGCACAGCAGCAACGAGCCCGAGCCGCCGAAGGTGGTGAGCGCGAAGTCGCGCACGTCGAGCCCTCGCTTGACCGTGACCTGGCGCAGCGCGTTGGCCTGGTTCCAGGCCGAGATCTCGAGGACGCCGACGGCCGCGGCCTCCGGGGTGAGCCCGAGCCGCTCGGCCAGCGCCTCGACGCCGGCCCTCGCCGCGTCGACGTCCAGCGGGATCTCGCCGCCCAGCAGGTGGGGCGGGATCCGGCCGAGCACGAGGTGCGCGTCGGTGATCGTGACCGCTCCCCCGTCGCCGCCCCTGCCGTAGCAGAGCGGACCGGGGTCGGCTCCGGCCGACTGGGGACCGACCTTGAGCGTGCCCTCGGGCGAGACGTGGGCGATCGAGCCGCCGCCCGCGCCGACGGTCACGACGTCGATCATCGGGATCTTCGAGGGGAACGCCCCGACGCTCCCCTCCGTGGTCAGGGTCGGCTCGCCGCCGATCACGACACTGACGTCGGTCGAGGTCCCGCCGCCGTCGCTGGTGAGCACCCGGTCGAAGCCGGCGACCTTGGCGATGAGCGCGGCGCCGAGCGCACCGGCCGCCGGTCCGCTGAGCACCGTGGTGATCGGCTGGTGCACGACCTCGACGGCGCTGAGGACGCCGCCGTTGGACTTCATCACGTAGAACGGGATCTCCCGGTCGTCGTACGCCGCCAGCCGGCTCGTGATGTTGGAGACGTACGCCGAGAGCCGCGGCTTGACCGCCGCGTCGACCAGGGTCGTCATCGCGCGCTCGTACTCGCGGTACTCGCGCAGCACCTCGCTGCTGATCGACACGACGGCGTCGGGGTGCTCCTCGCGCAGCACCTCCCGCATCCGCTCCTCGTGGTCGGGATTGGTGTAGGCGTGCAGGAAGCAGACGCCGAGCGTGGTGACGCCGCGGTCGCGGAACCAGCGGGCGGTGGAGCGGGCACCCTCCTCGTCGAAGGGCCGGACCTCCGCACCGGTGTGGTCGCACCGGCCCCCGACGCCGCGGACGAGGTCGCGCGGGACGATCCGGTCCGGCTTCACCCAGAAGTAGCTGTTGCCGTAGCCGTCGGGGACCGACTGACGCGCGATCTCGAGCATCGCCTCGTAGCCGGTGGTGGTGATGTAGCCGAGCCGGTCGACCTTGCCCTCGAGCAGCTGGTTGGTGGCCACCGTCGTGCCGTGGCTGACCGCGCCGATGGCGTCACCGCCGGCCCCCATCAGGCCCAGCACCTTCTCGATGCCGGCGAGAAAACCGTCGGCCGGGTTCGCCGGCGTCGAGGGCGTCTTGGTGGTCACGATCCGGCCGGTCTCCTCGTCGACCGCGACGACGTCGGTGAACGTGCCGCCGGTGTCGATGCCGATCCGGATCCGCTGGCTCATGGCGACCAGTCAAGCGGGGCCCGGCCACCCCGGCCACGGCACATCCTGCCGACCGGACGGTGCCCCCTTGTCAGGATGTGCCGCACGACGCTCGCGCCGCTCAGACGTCCGCCGGACGCTCGTTGTAGACCCCGGCCGGCTCCTGGCCGCTGAGCGCCCCGATCGCCGCCATGATCTCGTCGGTGACCTCGCGCCGGGCACGGCCGAGCGGGACGCCGTCGTACCGTCCGGCGAACGACAGGGGCTCGCCGAAGGTGACCGAGACCTTCGCCAGGCGCGGCAGCGTCGACCCCACCGGCTGGATGTCCTGGGTGCCGGTCAGCCCGACCGGTACGACGGGGCAGCCGGCGGTGAGCGCGAGGTGACCGACACCGGTGCGGCCGCGGTAGATCCGGCCGTCGCGCGAGCGGGTGCCCTCGGGATAGATCCCGAACGCCTCGCCGCGCCCCAGCACCTCCAGGGCGGTGTCGAGGCTGGCCATCGCGGCCTTGGTGTCGTCGCGGTCGACCGGCAGCATGCCGATCCCCTTGAACCACCCCTTGATCAACGTGCCCTTCACGCCGGTGCCGTTGAAGTAGTCGGACTTCGCCAGGAAGACGACCTTGCGCGAGACCACGCAGGGGATCACGACGCTGTCGACGAAGCTGAGGTGGTTGCTGGCGATGATCACCGGCCCGGTGGCCGGCAGGTGCTCCACGCCGGTCACCCGGGGGCGCCACATCACCCGGGTCACCGGAGGCAACACCGTGTGCACGACCTCGTAGAGCATGCGACCCATCATGCCGCGCCCGGCGGTCGACGGGGTCAGGCCGTCTCAGCCGGCACGTCCGGAAATGCGTGAAGGGCCCTCATAGGTATGAGCTACAAGGACCCTCCACCTGGTGGATCGCGTGGCACAGGCCGACGCTTCCCACCGGGCGACCGAACTGGTGACGTCCCGGCCGACAACCCCTCGTCTCCGGTCCCAGCCCTCCCCGTCACCGGGCGGCTGCGGCCTTCCCTGGGCGAACCAGTTCCGGCCGGATGGACCCTCGTCTCCGAGTCATCCCGACCCCCTTTGCAGGAGGTCGTGAGGAGAGTTCTACGTGCCGGAACCCCGGCCCCGCAAGGGTTCTCGGCGATCTTTCTTCACATACCCCGAGTTCCGGCGTGTTGTGCACAGCGCTGCCCCGTTCGTCCCCACGTGCGAGTCATTTCTCCACAGAGTTCGACGTGGCTTGTGGAAATGCCGAGGGGACCTGGATCGGGTGGTTTCGAGAGGCGTCACTCGTCCCCTCGCTGCGCTCGGGTCCGAGTCGAGCGCTCCTCAACCTCCTCGCCCTCCCTGCCCTCGCAAGCTCGGGGAGGGGGCTCGGAAATAGGTGAAGGACCCTCGTAGGTATGAGCCACAAGGGTCCTTCGGGTGGTTCCTCCAGCCAAGGCCTTCGGTCCCACCGGTGATCGGTACTGGTGATGCTCCCGATCGATGCCCCGTCGCCTCCGGTCCCCACCGCCTCATCACCCGGCGTTGGCGGCCTTCCCTGGGCGAACCAGTTCCGGCCGGATGGACCCTCGTCTCCGAGTCATCCCGACCCCCCTTGCGGGAGGCCGTGAGAGAGTTCTATGCCGCCGGCGGGGTGCCCCACAAGGGGTTCCGGCCAACTTTCTTCACATACTTCGAGTTCCGGCGTGTCCTCAACAGGAACAGCCCCGGTTGTCCCCAACCGGACCCACGTCTCCCCAGATCTCGGTCGACCCTGTGGAGAGTCGCTCACCAGCCGCGGGCC
>CAWGVI010000022.1:0-26353 GCA_963826015.1 uncultured Actinomycetota bacterium
GGCCCGCGTGGAGCTCGAGGTGGACCGCAACGTCCTGGAGCTGACCACGATGCTGCCCGACCCACCGGACGTCGACCGCCAGTTCTACGCCGACGTGTGGCACCCGCAGGAGATCCGGCACGGCGAGATCCTCGACGAGCTCCAGATGCGGCTCGGCCGGGCCGCGGCCACGACCGACCTCGACACCGTGTCCTTGAAGATCCACGTGCTCGGGACGCTCTCGCACCTCGCGCCGATCCAGGACGTGGTGCGGATGATCTACTACCTCACCGGTCAGTCCACCGAGCGCTCCGCCGTGCTCGCCTACAACCTCCTCCACGAGGGGTTGACCGAGATCGGCGAGGACGCGGTCGCCGAGACGGTGGTCGGCCAGATCAAGCGGCAGGAGCCCGGCCACCACGCGTTCTACGCGATGTCGGCCCGCGGCCTGGCCGAGCAGCTGCGGCCCTGGCAGACCTGGTTGGTACGCCGCCTGCGGTCGATCTCCTTCGGGCCGGTGGGGGTCAACAACCCCGAGCAGCACGCCGACTTCGGGGACGTCATGGACGCGCTGCGGATCACCGAGCGGGCCGACGACTTCGCCGAGCAGGCCAGCCGGGTGGAGCGGGAGCTGCTGTGGAACCACGCGCAGGGGATGCGGGTGCCGCCGTACGTGCTGAACGCGTTCCGCCAGGCCGTGGAGCTCGCGCACGCACGGCGTCCGGGGTCCGCCTAACGGTCACGCGGTCACGCCGGGGGCCCTACGCTCGTGCGCATGAGACGTGTCGCCGCCCTGCTGGCCCTCGGGCTGCTCGTGAGCGCGGTCGGCGTCGCGCCCGCCGGCGCCGCGCTGCGCGCCGACAAGAGCCCGGTCGCGCGCGCGGACCGGATGACGATCCCCGAGGACGCCCGCTTCACCTACACCGCACCCGGCGTGCTCTCGAACGACAAGGACCCCGAGGGCCGCAAGCTCCGGACCCGGATGGTGCGCCCGCCGAAGCACGGCACGGCCAGCATCAACGCCCGCGGCGCCCTGCGCTACAAGCCGGACCGCAACTGGTCGGGCACCGACTCGTTGGTCTACGTCGCCACGGATCCCGCCGGCAACACCGACCGGGCCAAGGTCAGGCTCACCGTCTATCCCGTCAACGACGCCGCACGCCTGGGGATGACCTCGGCGACGGAGATCCTCGAGGGTGGCACCGGCACGATCACGCTGACCGCCCACGACCCGGAGAAGGGTCCGCTGACGTACTTCTACGACTGCGACGACGTCGGGGTCGGCGACGGTCGCTTCGAGATCGGGCCGGTCCCCGCCTCCTCCTACGACTGCCTCTACCCCGACGACCGCTCGCTGACGGTGTCCGGGCGCGTGGTCGACGACCAGGGCGCGCGATCGACGCTCTCGCTCGGCATCGTGGTCCGCAACGTCGCCCCGCTGGTCCTCGCCGGCGGTGACCAGGACGCCGTCGCCGACGTCCCCCAGACCCTGGACCTCGACCGGTTCACGGACCCGGCACCGACGGTCCCTGGACCGTCTCGGTCGACTGGGGGGACGGCACGACCGACGACACCTTCCAGGTCGCCTGGCCGGGTGACTTCGCGGACCTCCAGCACACCTGGGCCGGCACCGGCGAGCCGCTCGAGGTCTACACGGTGACGGTCACGGTCACCGAGGACGGCGGGGTCGCCAGCGGCACCGACACGTTCTCGGTCGACGTCACGGACTGAGCGCCGCCGCCTCGCCGGAGCAGCGTCCGCAGCTGGTCCCACGTGCGCCATGGAGTGATGGGCGTGATCTCCCTTGACCTCGGTCGTAAGGAAACCTTACTATCTTGGCGACCAGGAAGGTGACCTGACCACGGGAGGGACGATGCCGACCTTCACCGCCGAGCAGCTGCTCGGCGACCTGGTCCCGCCGGGGCCGGCGACGCTGGAGACCCACCCCTACGCCTACGGCTCGCCCGCGACCGGTGGCCTGTTCCGGTTGCAGGGTGACGGGTGGTCGTGGTTCGGCAAGGTGCTCCACCACGTGCGTCACTGGCCGGGTCTGGCCGAGCTGCCGCCGCCGGTGGCGGAGGACTTCGCCGCGGCCTTCCCGTGGCGCTCGGAGCTCGAGCTCTGGGACGCGGTCTACGAGAGCCGGATGCCCGCCGGTTTCCGCGCCCCGGTGCTGCACGGGATCGTCGACCTCGGCGACGACCGGCTGGCGGTCTGGACCGAGGACGTGCAGCAGGCGCCGCCGTCGTACGACCTCGACCGGTACGTCCGCTCCGCCCACCTGCTCGGCCGGTGGAACGCACGCTGCGCCGAGCCCGAGGCGCTGGCGGCCTCGGAGTGGGGGCCGGGCTTCGGCCTCCGGATGTACGCCGAGCGCGCGGTCGCGTTCCGCGGGCTGATGCCGCTCGCCGACGACGCGCTGTGGTCACACCCGTGGCTGGCGGGGCACGCAGCCCTCCGGGCCGACCTGCGCCGGCTGGGGGACCAGATCCCGGAGATGCTCGACCGCCTCGACACCTTCGTCCAGTCGGTCCCGCACGGTGACGCCAGCCCGCAGAACCTGCTGGTCCCGGTCGATGCGCCCGACACCTTCGTGGTGATCGACCCCTCGTTCCGCACCCCTCACTGCCTCGGCTTCGACCTCGGCCAGCTGCTCGTCGGCCTCGTCCACGCCGGGGAGGTGCCGGCCGCGCGGCTGCCGGAGATCGCCGCGGCGATCGTGCCGGCCTACCTCGACGGGCTGGCCGCCGAGGGGGTGACCGGGCTCGACCACGACGTCCGCGACGGCTTCGCCACGAGCGTGATGCTGCGCAGCGGCTTCGACGGCTTCCTGTTCGACCTGATCGGCAGCGAGGCCGACGAGCACCACCACACGTTCGACGAACGTGTCGCGCTCAGCCGCTTCCTCGTCGACCAGTACGACGCACTCCGGCCGCGCCTGCCGCGCCCCTGACACACCCTCCGCCTACCCTGCGGAGTGTGAAGTCACGATGAGCAAGATGGATGCGCTGCGCGCCATGCGCGAGGCCAAGTTCGAGCAGCGGACCTCTGCGCCCGCTCCCCAGTCCCGAGCCGCGAGGCCGTCCCCGCTCGCGAAGCCGGCGACGCAGCCGGCCGCCGAGCCGGCCGCCGAGGGCGCGGTCGAGGTCGCCGCCACGGAGGCCCTCTGCGGCCACCGCAACATGAGCGGCCGCACCTGCACCCGCGAGCAGGGCCACGCGGCCAAGAGCCACCGCTACTCCTGAGGCTCCTGCCTCAGTCGTGCGGGAGCAGCACGCGTGCGGCGATCCACGACAGGTCGGCCGCGGTGGTCGCGGGGGTGTCCGAGGGCTGCATCACGTGGCTGAGGACGACCCGGACGACCATGTCGATCGCGGCGTCGAGGCGAGTCGGTGTCGAGTGGGACGTCGTACGGCGCCACCCGCTCGGCGACGACCAGCTTGGCCGCCGCGAGCAGCGACTCGGCGTGGGTCGTGAGCAGCGGCAGCAGCTCGGTGTCGGCACCGTGGGTCGCACTGACGACCGCCTTGAGCAGGTCGTTGCCCTGGGCGAGCTCGAGCACGCACCGCGCGGCGGCCTCGATCGCCCCGACCAGGTCCTCGGGGTGGTCGTCGAAGGCGTCGCTGACGACGCCGAGGAAGCGGTCCAGCTCGGCCAGGATCATCGCCTCGGCGAGGGCCGGCTTGGTGCCGATCTCGTTGTAGACGGTCTGCCGGCTCACCCCGACCTCGGCGGCGAGCCGGGCCATGGTGACCTGCGCCCACCCGTGCGCGAGCGTCATCTCCACGGCAGCGGAGACCAGGCGTTCGCGGAGGGAGGGCACCCGCCCAGCCTACGGTCCGGCCTCAGTCGAGGAGGGTGAGCGCCTGCACCCGTGCCGACGGGTCGAGCGGGACGAAGTCGACCTTCTCGCGCACTCCGCAGTCGGGGCAGCACCAGTCGTCGGGGATCTCGGCCCAGGCCGTACCGGCCGCGAAGCCCTCGTGCTCGTCTCCGGCCTCCACCTCGTAGACGTAGGAGCAGCCCGGGCACCGCGCGGCCAGCACCTCGGCCGCCGCCGCGGTCAGGTGCGGCCTCCTCGCGGACCGCGGTCTCGTGCGGCGGTCGCGCCGTACGTCGCGAGGATCCTGTTCCGCTTGCGCGGACTGACGTTGGCGAGGGTGACGTCGCCGCCGAAGTGCGCGAGCACCCGCGGGTCCATCACCCGCCGCCAGACCGGCGGGACCAGGGCGAGCACGATCATCCCGGCGTACCCCGTCGGCAGGACCGGGCTCTCCTCGAAGTCGCGCAGCGCCTGGTAGCGGCGGGTGGGGTTGGCGTGGTGGTCGCTGTGACGCTGCAGGTGGTAGAGCAGCACGTTGGTCGCGATGTTGTTGGAGTTCCAGCTGTGGCTCGGGTCGACGCGCTCGTAGCGCTGGCGCTCCCCGACGCCGACCTTCTGCCGCAGCATCCCGTAGTGCTCCATGTAGTTGACGACCTCGAGCAGCGAGAAGCCGACGACGGCCTGCACCACGAGGTACGGCAGCAGCCCGACGCCGAGCCAGGCGACCAGCCCACCCCAGAGGGCCAGCGTCATCAGCCAGGCGTTGAGGACGTCGTTGCCGATCCGGAACGGGTGCTGCTTCTTGCGGGCGTAGCGACGCTTCTCGATCCGCCAGGCGCTCCTCAACGAGCCGCACGACGGTGCGCGGCCAGAACTGGTAGAAGTTCTCGCCCAGCCGCGAGCTCGCGGGGTCCTCGGGGGTGGCGACGCGGACGTGGTGGCCGCGGTTGTGCTCGATGTAGAAGTGGCCGTAGAAGACCGGCGCGAGCGCGATCTTGGAGAGCCAGCGCTCGTTGGCCTCCTTCTTGTGGCCGAGCTCGTGCGCGGTGTTGATGCCGATCCCGCCGATGCTGCCGATGGAGATCGCGAGGCCGAGCTTCTCCCACGTCGCCAGGTCGACCCCGGTCACCGGGTCACCGCGCATCAGCAGGTAGCAGGCGCCCACGAAGCCGGCGTACTGGATGGGGAGGAAGAGGTAGGTGATCCACCGGTAGTACCGGTCGTTCTCCAGCGCCTCGATCACGTCGTCGGGCGGGTTGGAGCGGTCGAGGCCGGCCACCAGGTCGATGGTCGGGACGATCACCAGGATCACGACCGGCCCGATCCAGAACCACGCGCCCAGCCCGGTGAGCAGCCACCCGCCGTACCCGAGGAACGCCAGGCTCGGCACCACCAGCCCGATCAGCCAGAGCCGGCGCTTGCGGTCACGCCAGTGCTCCGTCGAGCTCTCCGGGACGGTGCTGTTCGCGATCTGGCTCATGGCTCCTCCTCGGGCCGCGCTTTACAACACCATGCCATTTGTAAAGTGCGGTCCGCAAGGGTCACCCCGACTTCCGCGGTGGTACTGCCACTCCCGCGGGTGTCAGCACCCGCGGCAAGCAGCACCAACCCCGCGGAAGTCGGGGGTGTGGGCGAGCCGCGGCGTGCGTCTCGGGGCAGGATGGCCGGGTGAGCTCCCAGGCATTCGGCATCGACTTCGGCGGCACCGGCATCAAGGGGGCCCCGGTCGACCTCGGCGCGGGTGACTTCGCGGAGGAGCGGGTGCGGATCACCACGCCGCAGCCGGCGACCCCCGACGCGATCGCCGACGTCTTCGCCGAGCTGCTCACCCAGTTCCCCGGCTCCACCGGCCCGGTCGGCGTGACGGTGCCCGGCGTCGTCCGGCACGGCGTGGTGCGCTCGGCCGCGAACATCGATCCCGCCTGGATCGGTACGGACGCGGACGCCCTGCTCAGCGAGCGGACCGGCCGGGACGTGCACGTCGTCAACGACGCCGACGCCGCCGGCCTGGCCGAGGTGACGTACGGCGTGGCCAAGGGGCAGCGCGGTCTGGTCATCGTGACGACGCTCGGCACCGGCATCGGCTCGGCGCTCATCCACGACGGCGTGCTGGTCCCCAACTCCGAGCTGGGCCACCTCGAGATCGACGGGTACGACGCCGAGAGCCGGGCGGCCAACAGTGCGCGCAAGACCGAGGAGCTCTCGTGGGCGGCGTGGGCCGAGCGGCTCACCCGCTACTACCGCGTCGTCGAGGCGCTGCTCTCCCCCGAGCTCTTCGTCGTCGGCGGCGGGGTCTCCAAGGACGCCGAGGAGTTCCTCCCGCTGATCGACATCGAGACCCCGATCGTCACCGCCACCCTGCTCAACCGGGCCGGCGTCGTGGGCGCGGCGGTGCACGCGACGCACGCCACCCGCGCATGAGCCTGGGCCAGCGGCTGCTCCGCGTCGTCCCGGTGACCCTCGTCGCCTGCGTGGCGCTCTGGGCGGTCTCGCGGAACAACGACGACTACTGCGGCACGGTCGGGGAGTGCCTCGGCACCGCGTTCGACGACATGATCGTGCTCGGCCTCGCCCTGCTGCTCGTGCCCGGGCTGCTCTGGGCGTGTCGGCTCCCCCGCGTGGGCGCACACGCCCTCGGCCTGCTGTCGTCGGCGGCTCGCTCTGGTTCGCCGCCGGCGTGGTGGTCACCACGGTCGGCGGCACCCGACCGCTCGACGACACCCCGCTGCCGCTGCCGGTCGCCCTGGCCGTCGGGGCGCTCACCGCCCTGGCCGCGTCGTACGCCGTCGGGCCGGAGGGTGCGCGCGGACCTCGCCTCGCCGTCCTCGCCTCGGCCCCTGCGCTGGCCGTGCTCACCCACTGGTGAGCGAGCAGCTGGTCGCCTAGCTCGTCGGGGCCTTCACGTCGGTGCCGGCGATCGCCGCCGCGACCCGCTTCGGGACGTCGGGGTGGAAGACGGTGGGGATGATGAAGTTCGGGTTGAGCTCCTCGTCCTTCACCACTGGGCGATCGCCTCCGCCGCACGCAGCAGCATGTCGATGGTGACCTCGGAGGCGCGGGCGTCGAGCAGGCCGCGGAAGACGCCGGGGAACGCAAGCACGTTGTTGATCTGGTTGGGGTAGTCGCTGCGGCCGCTGGCCACCACCGCGGCGTACTTCTCCGCCTCGGCGGGGTCGACCTCCGGGTCGGGGTTGGCGAGCGCGAAGACGACCGGCTGGGCGGCCATGGCGCCGATCCACTCGGGCCGCAGGATCCCGGGGGCGCTGACGCCGATGAACACGTCGGCGTCGACGAGCACGGTCTGGAGGTCCCCGCTCACGCGTCGCGGGTTGGTCGCCTCGGCGAGCTGGCGGTGGGCCTCGGAGAGCGCGTCGTCGCCCGCGCAGATCGCACCCTCACGGTCGACCACCACCACATCGGTCACACCGGCCGCGAGCAGCAGGGTGACGATGGCGGTGCCGGCCGCGCCGCCGCCGGAGACGATGACCCGGACCTTGGTCAGGTCCTTCTTCACCACGCGCAGCGCGTTCGTGAGCGCCGCGAGCACGACGATCGCGGTGCCGTGCTGGTCGTCGTGGAAGACGGGGATGTCGAGGCTCTCGCGCAGCCGGGCCTCGATCTCGAAGCAGCGGGGCGCGGCGATGTCCTCGAGGTTGATGCCGCCGAAGCCCGGCGCGATCATCTCGACCGCCTTGACGATCTCGTCGGTGTCCTGGCTGGCCAGGCAGATCGGCCACGCGTCGATGTCGGCGAAACGCTTGAACAGCGCGGCCTTGCCCTCCATCACGGGCAGCGCGGCACCGGGGCCGATGTTGCCGAGGCCGAGCACCGCGGAGCCGTCGGTCACCACGGCCACGCTGTTGCCCTTGATGGTGAGGCGGCGTACGTCGTCGGGGTTCTTGGCGAGCGCCGCGCTGACCCGACCGACCCCGGGCGTGTAGGCCATCGAGAGGTCGTCACGGGTGCGCAGCGGCACCTTGGAGGTGACCTCGATCTTGCCGCCGATGTGGAGCAGGAAGGTGCGGTCGCTGACCTTGTGGACGGTGACGCCGGCGACCTGGTCGACCGCGTCGACGACGCTGCTGGCGTGGTCGGAGTCGGCCGCGGAGGCGGTGACGTCGACGACCAGCCGGTCGTGGCTGGACTCCGCGACGTCGATGGCCGTGACGATCCCGCCCTGCTGGGAGATCGCCGTGGCGACCTGCCCGACCACCCCGTGGTCGGGCGCGGTGTGGAGCCGCATCGTGATCGAGTAGGACGAGGGCGTGGCGGCCATGACGCCCACCCTTCCCCGTCCCCGCGGTTACCGGCAAGTCGCTACGTTGACCGCATGCCCGTGACCGTCACCGACAACGCCGCCGAGTCCCGCTACGAGATCCACGTCGACGGGGCGCTGGCCGGCTTCTCCGAGTACGTCGTGCACGGCGACCACCTCACCTCCACCCACACCGAGATCGACGACGGTCACGAGGGTGACGGCCTCGGCTCCACGCTCGTCCGCGGCGTCCTCGACGGTGCCCGCGCGGCCGGGCTGGCGGTCTACCCCGCCTGCCCGTTCGTCGCCCGCTACATCAAGCGGCACCCCAAGCAGTACCTCGACCTGGTCCCGGAGCACCTGAGGTCGAAGTACGGCGTGTGAGGGAGACGCCCGGTCACAGGAAGGGCACGTCGGGCCGCGCGAAGTAGCGGTGCGCGTGGCGCCGCCAGTGCTGCGGCAGCAGCGCCCAGCCGGGTCCCTCCCACCGCTGGAGCAGCCCCGGGGTGTAGGGCGAGGGATAGAACCCCGGCGGCGGTACCCCGGGGGCCGGCGCGCGCAGCACGCGGCCGTGCCGGTCCAGGCGCCACAGGCCGGTGTAGTTGTCACGGGTGGTGTAGCCGGCGGCGAACTCCGTCTCCTCGCGGCGCGTGGTCGCCGGGCCGAGGAGCCAGAACCCGGCCACCCAGCAGGCACAGACCACCAGCCACGACGACGCCGAGTCCGGCAGGGGTCCGGCCATCGCCAGCAACGAGCCGAACGGCAGCGCGATGCCCGACCACATCAGCACCTGGGCGCGGACCCCCGGCACCGGGGCGGGCGGATCGGCTGGAGCGGGCGCGGGCAGCAGCCCCAGCTCCCACGCGCGGGTGAAGCCCGGCGCCGACTGCGGCGGGTGCGGGGACGGGGTGCCCCCGAGCACCATCACCTCGGTCCGCTTCGCCTCCGTCGGAGGCAGGTCGGCGGGCAGCGCGGGCTCGACGTACCCCTCGAAGGGCGAGGGCCGGCGCGAGCACGGGAGGAGAGGCACGGCCGGCCTCAGGCGGCGAGCGCGCTCTCGATCTTGTCGGAGAGCTTGGCCGGCTCGGTGGTCGGGCTGAAGCGCTTGAGGACCTGCCCGTCCTTGCCGATGAGGAACTTGGTGAAGTTCCACTTGATGCCGTCGCCGGGCAGCAGGCCGGACTTCTCGTTGCGCAGCCACTCGTAGAGCGGGTGGGCCTCGTCGCCGTTGACGTCGACCTTCGCGAACATCGGGAAGCTCACGCCGAACGTGCGGTCGCAGAACGACGCGATCTCCGCGTCGTCGCCGGGCTCCTGGTCGCCGAACTGGTTGCAGGGGAAGCCCAGCACCGTGAAGCCGCGGTCGGCGTAGGTGTCGTGGAGCTCCTGCAGGCCGGCGTACTGTCCCGTGAAGCCGCACTGGGAGGCGGTGTTCACGACCAGGACGACCTGGCCCTGGTACTGCGAGAGGTCGGTGTCGGAGCCGTCGATGGCGCGCGCGCTGAAGTCACCCAGGGAGGTCATGGACCCCGATCTCCCAGGGAGAGGCTGAGCGACCACCGATCCGGCGCGGCGTCAGCTGACGCGCCGGGCGCCGGCGCTGGCCGGGGCCGGGAGCACGCCGGGCGCGGGCCAGCCGCGGTCGGCGAACGCCCGCGCGACGCGGTCGGCGACCCGCTCGGCGTCCTCCCTGCGGACCAGGGCGATCGCCGAGCCGCCGAAGCCGCCGCCGGTCATCCGGGCGCCGAGCGCACCCGCGGCGAGCGCGGTGTCGACGACCACGTCGAGCTCCTCGCAGGAGATCTCGAAGTCGTCGCGCATCGAGGCGTGCGACTCCGTGAACAGCGCGCCGACCCGCTCCCAGTCGCCGCCGGCGAGGGCGTCGACGACCTGCCCGACGCGGTCGACCTCGGTGACGATGTGTCGGGTACGACGCCGCAACCGCTCGGTGTCGGGGCCGGTGAGCCGGTCGAGGTCGGCCGGGGTCGCCTCGCGCAGGGTCGTGACGCCCAGCTGATCCGCGGCCGCCTCGCAATCGGCGCGACGGGAGGCGTAGCCGCCGTCGACCAGTGCGTGCTCGGCCCGGGTGTCGACGACGAGCAGGGTCAGCCCGGCCGACTCCGGGTCCCAGGCGGACCTGGTCGGTGTCGTGGGAGGTGAAGTCGATCAGCAGGGCGTGGCCGGGCTCGCCCAGCATCGCGACCGTCTGGTCCATGCCGCCGGTGGGAGCCCCCGCCACCTCCGACTCCGCGCGCATCGTCGGCGCGACCAGCTCGCGGGCGGCCAGCCCGAGGCCGGCCGCCTCGCTCACGGCCAGCCCGGTCGAGCAGACCAACGCCGCCGAGCTCGAGAGCCCGGAGCCGAGGGGCACCCGTCCGTCGACGACCAGGTCGAGCCCGGGCAGGTCGTGGCCGTCCTCCCGCAGCGCCCACACCACGCCCGCGACGTAGCTGGCCCACCCGCTGATCGAGCCGGGGGCGAGGTCCGGGATCCGCGCCTCGAAGGGGTCGTCGCGCTGGACGCTGGCGACCGTGAGCAGGTCGTCGTCGCGCAGCGCCACCGCGGCGTACGTCGCGTGCGGAAGCGCGATCGGCAGCACCAGGCCGCCGTTGTAGTCGGTGTGCTCGCCGATCAGGTTGACCCGCCCCGGCGCCGCGAACACCCCGACCGGGTCGGCCAGCCGGGCCACGAGCGAGGCCGCGACCGCGGCGTCGTCGCCGGGCGCGACGTGGTCGGGCGTCATGCCTCCGGACCCTAGTGCCCGGTCAGCGCCAGCGACGCAGCCGCAGGCTGTTCGAGACGACGAAGACCGAGCTGAAGGCCATCGCGCCGCCGGCGATCATCGGGTTGAGCAGCCCCGCGGCGGCCAGCGGGATCGCGGCGACGTTGTAGGCGAACGCCCAGAACAGGTTGCCCTTGATGGTGCGCAGCGTGGCCCGCGAGAGCCGGATGGCGTCGGCCGCGACGGTCAGGTCGCCGCGCACCAGGGTGAGGTCGCTGGCCTCGATCGCCACGTCGGAGCCGGTGCCCATCGCGAGCCCGAGATCGGCCCGGGCGAGCGCCGCGGCGTCGTTGACGCCGTCGCCGACCATCGCGACGACGCGGCCCTCGGCCTGCAGCCGCTCCACCACGTCGACCTTGTCGGAAGGCAGCACCTCCGCGATGACGTCGGCCGGGTCGATCCCGACCTGGGCGGCGACGTGGTGGGCGACGACCGCGTGGTCGCCGGTCAGCAGCACCGGCCGCAGCCCGAGGTCGCGGAACCGGCGTACGGCCTCGGCGGAGGTCGGCTTCACCTCGTCGGCGACGAACAGCCAGCCGCGGACCTCCCCGTCCCAGGCGACCTCCACCACGGTCTCGCCGGGCTCGTCGGCGCCCGGCGTCGACGTCGGACGTCGGTCGGCCGACCGTCACCGTCGTGGCCCTGGACCGTGCCGGTCACACCGTGCCCGGCGGTGGCGCGGAAGCCGGTCACCGGCGGCAGGTCCGGGTGCTCCGCCCGGGCGCCGTCCGCGACGGCGCGCCCGATCGGGTGCTCGGAGGCCGCCTCGACCGCGCCGGCGAGCCGCAGCACCTCGCCCGCGTCCTCACCCTTCGCGGAGACGCCGCCGACCATCGTCATCACGCCGGTGGTCACGGTGCCGGTCTTGTCGAGCACGATCGTGTCGACCCGGCGGGTCTGCTCGAGCACCTCGGGACCCTTGATCAGGATGCCGGCCTGGGCTCCCCGGCCGGTGCCGACCATGAGGGCGGTCGGCGTGGCCAGCCCGAGCGCGCACGGGCAGGCGACGATCAGCACCGCGACGGCGGCGGTGAACGCGGCCGCCGTACCGGCGCCGTTGCCGAGCCAGAAGCCCAGCGTGGCCACGGCCAGCGCGATGACGACCGGGACGAACACCCCGGAGATCCGGTCGGCGAGGCGCTGCACCTCCGCCTTGCCGTTCTGGGCGTCCTCGACCAGCCGGGCCATCTGCGCGAGCTGGGTGTCGCTGCCGACCCGGGTCGCGCGCACGACCAACCGGCCGCCGGCGTTGACGGTCGCGCCGACCACGGCGTCGCCGGGGCCGACCTCGACCGGGACGGACTCGCCGGTGAGCAGTGCCTGGTCCACGGCCGAGCTGCCGTCGGTGACCTCGCCGTCCGTGGCGACCTTCTCGCCGGGGCGGACGACGAACTCGTCGCCGACGACCAGCTCGGCGGTGGGGATCCGCACCTCGTGTCCGTCGCGCAGCACGACGACGTCCTTGGCGCCGAGCTCGAGCAGCGCCCGCAGGGCGGCCCCGGCCCGGCGCTTGGACCGCGCCTCGAACCACCGGCCGGCGAGGATGAAGGTGGTCACGCCCGCCGCGGCCTCGAGGTAGATGTTGCCGGCGCCGTCGCTGCGCTCGACGGTGAGCTCGAACGGGTGGGTCATGCCGGGCGTCCCGGCGGTGCCGAGGAAGAGGGCGTAGACCGACCAGCCCAGCGCGGCCAGGGTGCCGAGCGAGACGAGGGTGTCCATGGTGGCGGCACCGTGGCGCAGGTTGACCCAGGCGGCGCGGTGGAAGGGCCACGCGCCCCAGACCACGACCGGCGCCGCCAGCACCAGCGAGAGCCACTGCCAGTAGTCGAACTGCCAGGCCGGGACCATCGCGAGCGCGACCACCGGGATGCTCAGCGCGAGCGAGCCGAGCAGCCGCTGGCGCAGCGGGTCGTGCGTCGGGCCCTCGCCCTCGGCCTCGACGACGGCGGCGGGGAGCGCGGCGCCGTACCCGGCCTGCTCGACGGTCTCGACCAGGGCCTCGGGCGTGACGGTCGCCGGGTAGCTGACCCTGGCCTTCTCGGTCGCGTAGTTGACGGTCGCGACCACGCCCTCGAGCTTGTTGAGCTTGCGCTCGATCCGGTTCGCGCACGAGGCGCAGGTCATGCCCGTGATCTGGAGCTCCACGCCCCGCAGGTCCGCGTCAGTGGTCATGGGAGTCCGCCTCCAGGACGAAGGCCGCCGTCCGGACGACGCCCTCGTGCTCGAAGTCGAGGAACAGCCGGTAGCGACCGGCGCTCGGGACCTCGGCCAGGAACGGGACGTCGGGGCCGGGCCCGGACTCCTCGGGGTGCACGTGGAGGTAGCCGAGGTCGCCCTCGCGGAGTGCGACCAGGTGGCCGTAGGCGCCGAGGTACGGCGACAGGTCGGTCACCGGCTCGCCGTCGAGGGTGATCGTCGCGGTGACGGGTGAGGACTCGCCGGGCACCAGGTCGCCGTCGAGGGTGACCTCGTAGTCACCGACGGTGGCGGTGCGGGACAGCGGCGGCGGGGTCGCCGGCCGGAAGTCGCCGGCACGCTGGACGTCGGTGCCCAGGATCAGCGCCGGGCCCTCGCGGGGCGTGAAGTCGGCGACCAGGCGGGTGGTCCCGGGGGCCAGGTCGGCCTCGACGCTCCAGACCCCGTCGTCGGACAGCTCGGGGTGGAGGTGCTGGTAGCCCGAGCCGTCACGGTTGATCGCCACCAGGTGGAGCTGACGCTCGTGGACGAGGTCGTAGACCTGCACGACGTGGCCGTCGGGGTCGTCGACCACGAAGCGCAGCGGTCGGGTGCCGAGCACGCGGAGCGTGTAGCCCTGGTCGGAGGACGCCAGCCCGCCGGGCTCGAGGGACGCGGACCCGGTCTCGTGCCCGGTCTCGTGCCCACCCTCGTCGTGGGTCGACCCCATCTCGTGGGAGGCGGGCGGCTCCTGCGCGAGCGGGCTCGCGACCGCCCCGACGCCGCGGGCGGCGAGGAAGACGGCGACCAGGCCGAGGAGGAAGCCGGCGAGCCGGACGGGGGTGCTCATGCCAGCTGGTAGCCGGCCTCCTCGACGGCCGCCCGGACTGCGGCGGCGTCGACCGGCTGGTCGCTGTGCACGGTCAGGGCCCCGGTCTCGAGGACGACGTCGACCCGGTCGACGCCTGCCACCTCGGTGACCTCCTCGGTGACCGAGGCGACGCAGTGGCCGCAGGTCATGCCGGTGACGGTGAAGCTCTGGATCTCGGACATGGGTGTCTCCGTTCGGGGTTGGTGGTCAGGAGCGGACGAGCCGGGCGATGGCGTCGGACGCCTCGCGCACCTTGCGGTCGGCCTCGGGCCCGCCCTCGCGCGCGGCGTCGACCACGCAGTGGGTGAGGTGGTCGTGCAGCAGCGTCAGGGCCACCGACTCCAGCGCCTTGGTGGCCGCGGAGACCTGCGTGAGGACGTCGATGCAGTACTTCTCCTCCTCGACCATCCGCTGGAGCCCCCGCACCTGCCCCTCGATCCGACGCAGCCGCTTGAGGACCTTGTCCTTGTCGTCGTGCGCGAGGTAGCCGTGCTGGTGCGTGGCGGTCTCCGTCATGCTCGACACCATACCCCCCTACCGTATGGCGAGCAAGGTGGGAGGGATAGTCCGTGACGGAAATGTCGTCAGAACGGCCTCTCGACGACATTTCCGTCACGGACTATCGAGAAATACCCCCCTCACCCCCACCCGGCGGCAACCAAATGGGCGTGAAGCACGTCACTATCCATGAGTCGACACTCGAGGGAGCCGTCATGTCCGTACGTACCCGCCGCGCAGCCCACGCCGCGCTGGCCGCCGTCCTCACCGGAGCCATCGCGCTCACCAGCAGCCCGGCCCCGGCCGCGGTCCCCGGCCGTGCGGCTCCCGGACCGTGCGCTCGGACCGCACGAGCGGGGCCGCCACGGCCGACACCAGCCGCACGCTGGGCCGGTGGAAGGTGCGGGCAGCGGGGGCCGACACGTGGGCGGTGACCTGGCGGTCGCCGTCGCGGCTGCCGGTGACCAGCGACCGGCCGACGATCGTGATGGACGGTGCGCCGATCGGCGTCCCCACCGTGCGCGACGACGGACGCACCGTGGTGACCACCGTGACCTCGCGGACCCGGCCGACGCCCGCGGCCCTGGACGTCGTCCTCTCCGGTGACCGGCTCGACGTGCCCGGGACCGATGGCACCGACACGCAGGCCGCCCCGGCCAGTCCCCGTCGGCTCGCGCCGCAGCTGGACGCGGACCCCGCCGAGCCCGGGACGTACGACGTGGTCACCAGCGACTACGAGCTCGACCCGGTGCAGCTGCCGCGGATGAAGGAGCCGATCGAGATGGTCGGCCACGTGGTGGAGCCCGCGGCCGACGCCGACACCGGCCCGCGCCCGCTCGTGCTGTTCCTCCACGGCCGGCACTCCTACTGCTACGACCCGACCGGCTCGGGTGCCGACGAGTGGAGCTGGCCCTGCCAGGCGCCGGCGCTGGAGATCCCCAGCCACCTCGGCTACGACTACATCCAGCAGGTGCTGGCCTCGCAGGGCTTCGCGACCGTGTCGGTGCGCGTCAACGGCATCAACGCCCAGGACTACCGCCTCAGCGACGGCGGTGCCGACGCCCGGGCCCAGATCGTGCAGGAGCACCTCGACCACTGGGTCGACCTCGCCGGCGACCACCAGGTCGACCTCTCGCAGGTCGTGCTCGTGGGCCACTCCCGCGGCGGTGAGGGCGTCGACCGGGCCTCCATCCAGATCCCGCTCAGCGCGCCGTACACGATCGTCGGCCAGGTGCTGCTCGCCCCGACGAACTTCGGCACCCAGACCGCGCCGTACGTCCCGACGGTGACCGTGCTGCCCTACTGCGACGGCGACGTCTTCGACCTCCAGGGCCAGCGCTTCACCGACAGCGGCCGCGACCTGCTGCCCGACGACACCTCGCTGAAGAGCTCGGTGATGGTGCTCGGCGCCAACCACAACTTCTTCAACACCGAGTGGACGCCGGGGATCGCGCAGGCACCGGCCTGGGACGACTGGTACGGCAGCGCCAACACCCTCTGCGGCACCGGCTCGCCGACCCGCCTCACCGACAGCGAGCAGCGCCGGGTCGGCGTCGCGTACGTCGCCGGGGCGGTCCAGCTGTTCACGCGCGACGACCAGTCGGCGCTGCCCCTCTTCGACGGCTCGGTCGTGCGGCCGCCCTCGATCGGCACCGCCGACGTCCGCTCGCACGCCCTCGGCGGCGGCCGCGAGGTACGGCGCCCGGCGATCGACACCGGGCTGTCCCTGACCGACGGCGCCACGACGTCGTTCTGCCAGGGCGTCTACGACCCCGACTCGGCCGACGCCTGTGGCCGGGGCAACCGCCTCTACGGCCAGGTCCCGCACTGGTACGACGCGGGCGAGTTCGCACCCGCCCGGCGCGAGCTCCAGATGAGCTGGTCCGACGTCGGACAGTCCGGCGGCCTGGTGCTCGAGGACCCGCTCGACCTCTCCGCGGGTCGACTCGAGCTGCGGACCATCGTCGACCCGACGCTGGGCGACGTCCGGCTGCGGCTGCGGCTGACCGACGCCGACGGCGCCTCGGCCGTCGTCACGCCGGCCGACGACGGCCTGGTCCGTGCGCTGCGGGGGGACCGCTTCGTCGCCAAGCGCTGGGCGCAGACGGTCATCGCAGATCCGGCGGACGCCACGGGCATCGACCTCACCCGGGTCACCCGGGTCGACGTGATCGGCGACAGCGAGGACGGCCGGATCTGGGTCCTCGACCTGTCCGCCGCCCCCGACACGCTGGCCCCGGTCCCCGACGAGCGGGTCGCGACGGTCAGCATCGGCTCGCTGCGGGTCCTCGAGGGTGACGGGAACCAACCGGCCACGGTCGGGGTGCCCTTCACGGTCACCGGCGACCTGACCTCGCCGGCCCAGGTCCTCGTCGGCGTGGTCGACAGCACCCGCCGCCGCGGCGGTCGCTCGGAGATCCGGCTCGACCTGGCTCCCGGCCAGACCTCGGGCACGATCCCGTTCACCTACCAGCCGAACACGCTCGACGACTACAAGGTGCGCTACACCAGCCTCCAGGCCCACCCGGTGCGCGGCGTGATGACCGACGTGTACGACGGGTCGCTGCGTCTGGTCGACGACGACCCGGCGCCGAGGGTGACCGTGCGGACGCCGAAGAGGGTCGACGAGGGTGACCGGATCACGGTGCGCGTCGACGTCGAGGGAGGCGCGTCGTACCCGATGTACGTCGGCCTCTCGGTGGTCCCGACCCGGCACGGGCTGGAGCCGCTGCGCGTCGCCGACGTGCCGAAGGCCTGGCTCGAGGAGCGCGGGGCCTCCACCCAGCGGGCGCGGCTGCCGCTGGACCGGTCGGGAGTGTTCGTCTACGACCGGGTCCGGCCCGGCGGCGGGTCGGTCACCTTGTCCATGCCGACCCGCAGCGACGGCGTCGACGAGGGCGTCGAGGCGGTGACGTTCATGCTGGAGGGACGTCGCGGCGTCCGCCGGACCGTGCGGGTGGTGGACTGAGGCAGGAGACTGGGGGCATGACGAAGCGGCGGGCGGCGGCACTGACCGTCGTCGCCCTGCTGCTCGTCGGGTGCACCAGCACGGCCGAGGAGCCGGCCGACGAGGGACCGGCACCCGGCGCCACGCCGGCAGCCACGTTGGGCTTCACCCAGCTGATCCCCCGCGAGGGCACCCGGCACGCGCTGCTGCGCGTGACCAACACCGGCGACACCGACCTGGTCGTGGAGTCGGTGGCCATCGAGTGGCCGGGCTACCCCGACGGCACGCCCTCCCCCGCGGACCCCACCATCCCGGCCGGGCGCACCCTGGACATCCAGCTCGAGCTGCCGCGGCCCGCGTGCGAGCCGACCCCCGACGAACCGGTCGTCGGCGTCGTCGGGACGTCGTCGGGCACGGTCCGCCACGAGCTCGAGGCGACGGGCGCGACGTACCTCCGCCGGCTCTGGCGGACCCAGTGCGACGTGGCGTTCGTCGACGGAGCGGTCGACGTCTCCTACTCCGCGGGCTGGCGGGTCGTCGGCGCGGGCGTGGACGTCCGGGCGCTGGGCGCGATCGTGCTCCGACGCCGCGACGGTGACGACCCGGTCGAGGTCGAGGACGTCGACGGCAGCGTGCTGCACGGGCTGCGGCTGCCCGGCCCCACCGCCCTCCCGCCCGGCACGGACACCGCCCGGATCCCGCTCGAGATCACGCCCGGCAACCGCTGCGACGAGCACGCCCGGGGCCAGGCCACCGCGCCCTTCGACTTCCTGATGCACCTCGGCATCGGGACGCAGCGGCACATCGCCTACCAGGTCGAGGTGCCCCTGGCCGCGATGAACGCCGCGACCGACGCACTCGACGTCGCCTGCGCTGCCCGGGGCTGAGCCTCAGCCGACGCGGACCGTCCCGCCGGTCGCCTCGGTGGAGGTGAACGGCTCGACCCCGTCGTACGACGCGCGCACGGCGTAGCGGCCCACGGGGAGCTTGCGGTGCCGACCGAAGCGGACGACCGCCCTACCGTCGGTGAGCCGCACGCTCCGGCTCCGCTCGCCGACCCAGACGGTGACCCGGCCGGTCGGCGTCTGCCGCACGGCCTCGGGCGCGGTCACCGCGACCTGCACCGTGACGACCCGCTTGCGCTCGCCGGCCGCGAGCGTCAGGGCCGGGTCGGCGGTGGCGGGCGGCAGCGGGTCGGGCGTCTGGGTGACCGGGTCGAAGCCGGTCGCGCGCAGCACGACCCGGCAGGTCAGCGCCTTGCCGACGTCCCAGGGCCGCACGACGTAGGCCTGCTCGCGGGCGCCGCGGATCTCCCGCTCGCCGCGCAGCCAGCGGTAGGCGACGGTCGCGCCCTCGGGCGTGAACCGGCCGGGCTCGGCCCGCAGCGTGGCCCCGAGCCGAGGGGTGCCGACCACGCGAGCCGGGCGCTCCACGACGATCGAGGTCTGCCGGGCCGCCCGGATCTTGCGCGCGGTCCGCTTCCGGATCGAGGGCAGGGCGTCGTAGAGGTGCTGGCCCGGACAGGCGGTGTCGTTGGTGTCACGGTGACCGTCGATGACGGGGAGCTCCACGACCCGCCCCGCACCGAACCGGTCGCTGCCCTCGGAGGTCACCTTCAGCTTGCCGCGCGGGTTGCGGTCGAAGGGTGCGAGCTTCCAGGCCGCGACCTGGGCGATCATGTCCAGCGCCGCCTTGGTGGGCCGGGCCGTCTCGTAGTTGCCGATCACCGAGATGCCCGTGGACGTCGCGTTGAAGCCGAGCGTGTGGGCGCCGCGGACCAAGCGCGCGGGCCCGCCGAAGCGGCCGACGAAGGCGCGACCGAAGCGGTCGACCAGGAAGTTGTAGCCGATGTCGGACCAGCCCAGGCTCTGCGTGTGATAGGCGTACATGCCGCGGATCAGGGCCGGGACGTCGTCGCGGGCGTAGTCGTTGGAGTTCACCGTGTGGTGGATGTGCACCTGCCGGAGCGTGTCGTTGAACGACGGCCGGCCGTCGCGCAGGTTCTCGTTGGCGCCCCAGTCCCCGCGGGTCACCAGCTTCGGCTCCGGGACCCGCTGCGTCTCCTCCTGGGCCGCGGCCCGGGCCGAGGTGAAGGCGCTGACCAACGGGTCGGTGGCCCGCCGCGCGGGGTGCAGGAGGACCAGGGTGAGGTCGGAGGGTCGGTCGCCGTCGACCCGGACCTGGACGCCGTCGGCCCGGCCGATCCAGACCAGGTCGGTGCCGGCGATCCTCGCGTCGCTGTCGGCATCGAGCTCGTCGGGGAGGTCGTGGAGGTGCGGCACGAGCTGCCAGGAACCCCAGCCGGACCCGGTCCGCGAGCGGATCCGTACGACGGGCGCCTCCTCGTCCACGCCCCACGTGAAGGCCACCATCGAGTGGACCGACGTCGGCAGCCGGCGCGACTCCCAGCGCCGACGTCCTTGCTGCGGCAGCAGGTCGTCGCCGAGCGCGACCTGGAGGGTGGACACGTCGCTGCCCGGCTGCGTCGAGAGGACCAGCGCCCCCTCCTGGTCCCCCGGTCGGTCACCGTCGGAGTGCAGCGTCAGCCGCACGGCGACGCCGACGGACGCCAGCGCCGCGCCCCCGGCCGCCAGCTTCAGCAGCGGCCGACGCGCGGTGCCCTCGGCTCCGTCGTTCCCATCAGTCACAGGCGTCACGGTAGTTGGCGGTCCCTGCCGAAGCCGTGAGGGTGCGGGGGTGAGTCCCGCCGGGATCAGCCCAGGAGCCGGTGACCCAGGGCCCGCAGCACCGGGCGCGACACCCACCAGTAGCCGATCCCGACCGCGAACGAGAGCGCGGTGGCGAGCAGCGGGAAGGAGTCCTCGAGGTGCGGGTAGACCTGCCAGTGCGTCACGTAGACGAACAGCGACGACGACGCCAGCACCGAGGTCGTGGCGACCAGCCGCCGCGGCACCCGCATCGTCGGCACGAGCACCAGCAGCGCGATCCCGGCGACCACCAACGCCTCCCGGGAGAGGTCGCCGAAGAAGCCGTACGTCGCGACCGCGGCGAGCCCGACCACGCTCCAGCGCCGGAACGCAGTGTCCGCGCGGCTCCCGAGCCAGCCCAGCGCGAGGAACCCGGCGGCGAGCCCGATCGTGTAGCGGTTGGTCGGTCCGGCCTCGATCCCCACCCACCAGAAGCGGAAGGCGAGCGCGACCAGCAGCACGCCCAGCGCGAACCGGTACGGCGCGCGGCGCTCCAGCCGGTCGACCGCCGGAAGGGCGAGCAACGCGAGCACGGCGACGGTGAACCACACCAGCGCCTCGAGGAACCAGAACTGCCAGTCGGGGTTCCACTCCTGCGGGCCCAGGAAACCGTTGAGGTAGGCCACGGGCAGGCCCGAGTAGTAGCCGGTGGCGAGCGCGACCCCACCGACCCACAGCGACGCCGGGAGCACGACCTGGGCCAGCGAGGTGAGGCCGTGGCGGAGCCGGCCGGTGCGGGTCGCGGCCGCGAGCTGGAACCGCGCGAAGTTCCACCCCGCGACGGCCAGCAGCAGGTGGGCACCACCGACGACCGTCCACACGTTCGCGTGCGTCCCGACGATCGCGAGGATCGCGGCCGCCCGCAGGAGCACGCTCGTGTCGAGCCGGGTGCCGGGGCGGGTGGTGGCCGGCGCCGCGAGGCTCCCGATCGCGCGGGTGTGCCAGTCGGTCGGGAGCTCGCCGAGCCGGTCGGTCAGCCTGGTCGCGAGCTCGACGTAGGACAGGGAGTCGCCGCCGAGGCCCACGAAGGTGTCGTCGAGGGTCGCGTCGGGCCGCCCGAGCACGACGGCATAGTCGCCGAGCACCGACGCCCCCGACGCCCCGCCCGACGACTGGTCGACGAGCAGCGACGCATGCTCGCGCAGCGCGGCGAGGTCGTGCTTGCCGGACTCCGTCAGCGGCAGCTCGGCCAGCACGGTGACCCGGACGGCGGTCGCCGGGACGCCGACCGCGCGGGCGAGGTCATCCCGCAGCCGGTCGGCGACGCGGGGCCGGGTGGTGAAGGCGTGCAGCACGTCGTCGGCGACCACGCAGCGGACCTCGGCCGTCGCCGCCACCCGCCGCTCGAGGTGGTCGAGGTCGAGCCGCAGGCCGTAGAGCTTGACCTGGCGGCCGAGGCGGCCGACGACCTCCCACACCCCGTCACGCTCGCGGGCCAGGTCGCCGGTGCGGAGCTCGCCGAGGGTGGCGCCGAGGGCGAGGTCAGCCGGCCGCTCGGCGTACCCGAGCATCACGTTGGGTCCGGAGTAGACGAGCTCGCCCACGGTGGGGTCCTCACAGCCGGTGACCGGCTCGAGCCGGAACTGCCCACCCGGCACCGGTACGCCCACGGCGTCCGGCCGGGACGCGGCGAGCCCGGGCGGGAGCCACGCCATCCGGGCGGTGGCCTCGGTCTGGCCGTACATGACGACCAGGTCCCAGCCCGCCGCGAGACCGCGCGAGTGCCACTCCCGGACCCGGTCGGCGCCGAGCCGGCCGCCGGCCTGGGTGACGTAGCGCAGCCGCGGCAGCCGCCGCTCGGCGAAGCCGGATCGCTCCAGCAGGTCGAAGGTGTAGGGCACCCCGGCGAACGACGTCGCGCCCGCCTCCTCCGCGAGCCGCCAGAAGCACTCGTCGACGACCGACAGGTCGGTCAGCACGACGCCGGCGCCGATGAGCAGGTGGCTGTGCACCACGGACAGGCCGTAGCAGTAGTGGAGCGGCAGGGAGGTGATCGCGCGGTCGTCCGGGGTGAGCCCGAGGTAGTCGGCGATGCTGCCCGCGTTCGCCCGCAGGTTGTCGTGGGAGAGGCGCACCAGCTTCGGGGAGCCGGTCGAGCCGGACGTGCTGAGCAGCAGGGCGAGGTCCGGGTGGAGGTCGTGGCGCGAGCCCGGCCGGCGCTCGCGGAGCCGGTCGCCGGTCGCGACCACGTCGGGGTCCCACGCCTCGGCGAGCTGCCGGGCGGGACGGCCCGGTGGCGCGAGCAGCACCACGTGGCCGTGGGTGAGCGCGCCGAGGTACGCCGTGAGCGAGGCGACCGTGTTCGCGCCCTCGATCAGGACCAGTCGCCGGGTGTCGCCCAACCGGCGCCCGACCTCGTCGACCCGGCCGGCGAGGTCGGCGTAGGTGAGCGTCCCCTCCCCGGTCCACAGGGCCACCCGGTCCCCGAAGGAGGCGAGGTCGAGCACGCGGGGCGCGCGCACCTCGGCGGGGGCCAGGACGGTCGTCACCCGGGTCAGACTATGAGGTAAGGCTTACCTTGGTCCAGTCGTCTCGTGCGTGGGATACGCCACGACCGGGCCGACGACCTCGATCCCCACCTCGGTCCCGGGGTCGGGGGCGTCGAGGCCGGACACCCGCGCGATCAGCGCCGGGCCGGAGGGGAGCACCGTCACCCGGACCGAGGCGTCGTGGCCGTAGAAGTGGACCTGCTCGACCCGGGCACCGGTGTCACCGCGGTGGAGGACCACCTGCTCGGGCCGCAGCAGCACCCGCGCGACCCCGTCCGCGGCGGGAGCGGCCAGCGGTGCGGAGCCGAAGGAGAAGGTGGCGCGGCCCTCGGCGACCTGCGCCTCGACGACGGTGGCACCGCCGACGAACGCGCCGACCTCGGGGTCGACCGGCGCGCGGTAGAGGTCGCGGGGCGCATCGGTCTGGATGACGTGGCCGTGGCGCATCACCGCGACCTGGTCGGCCAGCGACAGCGCCTCGTCCTGGTCGTGGGTCACCAGCACCGCGGTGGTGCCGGTCGCGGCCAGCGCGTGGGCGACCGCCCGGCCGGTGCTCGTGCGCAGCGAGGCGTCGAGGGAGGAGAAGGGCTCGTCGAGCAGCACCACCGACGGTCCCGGCGCCAGCGCCCGGGCCAGCGCGACCCGCTGCTGCTGACCGCCGCTGAGCTCGTGGGGCGCCCGCTCGGCGTACTTCCGGGGGAGCTCGACGAGGTCGAGCATCTCCTCGACCCGGGTCGACCGTCGCTCGGCCCGGGGCAGCCCGAAGCCGATGTTGGCCGCGACGTCGAGGTGCGGGAAGAGCGCGCCTTCCTGCGGCACGTAGCCGACGCGGCGGTGCTGCGGGGGCACCGAGGTGCCCGGCCCCGCGACCACGCGGTCGTCGAAGGAGATGGTGCCGGCATGCGGGGAGAGGAAGCCCGCGAGCAGGCGGAGCAGGGTGGTCTTGCCGCAACCCGACGGGCCGAGCACCGCGGTGAAGGAGCCCTCCGGGACGACCAGGTCGACGCCGTCGACGGCGCGGAGGTCGCCGAACGCGAACGTGACGCCCGCCAGCTCGACCCTGCTCACGAGTGGACACCGCCGGAGGTCCGCCGGAGGCGGGCCGTGCTCCGCGTGCGTGCAGCGCCAGGCGCCGGAGCGACGCCGTACCGGCTCGTCCAGCGAGCGACGGCGGCGCCGCGATGTGCGTGCGCGGGGTGCGGGACGCCCGGTGCACCTTCGGTGGTGTCCACTAGTCCAGTCTCTCCTGGCGCATCAGCAGCACCGTGGCGGGGACCGAGATCAGCACCAGCAGCAGCGCGTACGGGGCGGCGGCGCCGTAGCGCAGGTCGGTGGAGGCCGACCAGAAGCTGGTCGCGAGGGTGTCGGTGCCGATCGGCGAGAGCATGAGGGTGGCCGTCAGCTCGGTCGAGATCGCGAGGAACACCAAGGCCGCCCCGGCGCCGATGCTCGGCGCGATGACCGGCAGCGTCACCCGCCGTGCCGTCTCCAGCGGACCGCTGCCCAGGCTGCGCGCGACGTCGTCGAGGACCAGCGGCGCCTGCTCCAGCCCGGAGCGGACCGAGACCACCGCACGCGGCAGGAACAGCACCGCGTACGCCGCGACCAGCAGCACGGCGGTCTGGTAGATCCCCGGCAGGACCTTGAGGCTGACGGTCACGAAGGCCAGCGCGACCACGATCCCGGGCAGCGCGTTGGCGACGTAGGTGCTGCGCTCGACGAGCGTCGACACCGCCCCCCGGTGACGGATCGCCAGCCAGGCGACCGGGAGCGCACACAGCGTCGTCACCAGGGCGCCGGTGGCCGCGAGCCCGACCGTGCTGGCGGCCGCGGCGAGCAGCTCGCCGACCGGGAACTCCGTGGACGAGCCGACCCGCAGCCAGTGGAGCAGGGCGTACGTCGGGACGCCGATCGACAGCGTCGCCAGCGCGACGAGGGAGAGCGTGAGCGGCACGCGGGAGCGGCCGAGGGCGACCGGGACCGCCGTCCGGGCCGCCCCCTGGCCGAGCCGGGAGAGCCGGCGCCGGCCGCGCAGCCGGAGCTCGCCGACCAGCAGCACCAGGCACAGCAGCACCAGCACGCCGGCGATCATGTTGGCGGCGGCGCCGTTGAAGGTGGAGCCGTAGAGGTCGTAGATCGCGGTGGTGAACGTCGGGAAGCGCAGCAGCTGGAGCGCGCCGAACTCCGCCAGCAGGTGCAGCCCCACCAGCAGCACGCCGCCGAGCAGGGCCGGGCGCAGCTGTGGCAGCAGCACCGTGCGGAACGAGCGCCACCGCGAGTGGCCCAGCGACCAGGCCGACTCCTCCAGCGCGGGGTCCAGGCCGCGCAGCGCGGCGACGACCGGCAGGTAGACCAGCGGGTAGTACGAGAGCGTGATGACCAGGAGCGCGCCGCCGTACCCCGACACGGAGCGGTCGAGCGAGACCCACGCATAGCTGTTGACGAAGGCCGGCACGGCCAGCGGAGCGACCAGCAGGCCGTGCCACAGCCCCTTCGCCGGCACGTCGGTCCGCTCGACGAGGAACGCGAGGCCGACGCCGAGCGCGGCACACAGCACCATGCAGCCGACCGCGAGCCGCACCGTGTTCCACAGCAGCGACCCGACCCGGGGCCGCACGATCAGGTCCCAGGCCTCGGCCGGCCCGATGGCCACGGCGTACGCCGCGACGAACCCCAGCGGCACCAGCGCGAGGAGCGCGACCGCCCCACCGGCGACGAGCAACCCCCAGGGTGCTGTCCGGCGTGCCTCGCGAGGGGGCGCGGTCAGGAGCGTCAGAGCAGGTCCGCCTCGGTCATCAGCTCGATCACCTTCGGGCCGTTGAGCGTGGCCGGGTCGACGTCCGGCGGTTCGAGGGAGTCGAAGGGCTTCACCTCGGGATCGAGGCTGGCGTCGGGGTTGAGCGGGTACTCCAGCGCGTAGGAGTCGGCCATCGCCTGCTGGCCCTCGGTGCTGGTGAGGAACTCGACGAACTTCTGGGCGTCGTCGGCGTGCTCGCTGCTGGCCAGGACACCGGCGCCGGAGATGCTCACGAACGCGCCCGGGTCCTGGTCGCCGAAGAAGTGCAGCGCGACGTTGTCGCTGTTCTCGCCCGACTCGGCCTGGTCGCGGTACCAGTAGTAGTGGTAGGCGATGCCGGCGTCGACCTCGCCGTCGTTGACGGCCTGCATCACGACCAGGTTGTTGTCGAGGACGACGCCGTTCTCGGCCAGGGCCGCGAGCCACTCCCGGGTCGCGTCCTCGCCCTCGGTCTCCAGCACCGCGCTGACGATCGCCTGGAAGTCGGCGCCGGTCGGCGAGAAGCCGACCCGGCCGGCCCACTCGGGCTCGGCGAGGTCGAGGATGCGGCCGGGCAGGTCGGAGTCCGAGACAGCCGAGGTGTTGTACATCGCGACGGTGGAGCGGGCCAGGATCCCCGTCCAGTGCCCGAGCTCGGCGCGTACTCCTCGGGGATCGTCGCCAGCGCCGCGTCCGAGACCGGCGCGAAGAGGCCGGCGTTGTCGACGATGCTCATCGCCGGGGAGTTCTCGGTCAGGAACACGTCGGCCGGGCGAGTCGCCGCCCTCGGCGACGAGCTGGTTGGCGAGCTCGAGGTCCTTGCCGTTGCGCAGCTCGACGTCGAGCCCGGTCTCCTCCTCGAAGATCGGCACGATCTCGACCATCAGCTCCTCGTGCTGGGCGTTGTAGATCACCAGGTCCGGCGGGTTGAGGATGCTGCATGAGCTGACCAGCGGGGTGAGGGCCGACACGACGACGGCGACGAGCAGGGCGCGCTTCTTCACGGGGGGTCCTTCCGAACGCTGCTTAGGACAGCCTGACCTTACCGCG
>CAWGVI010000023.1:0-99750 GCA_963826015.1 uncultured Actinomycetota bacterium
CGACCGGGCGGTGCTGACGGTCGACGTCCGCTCCCGGTCGCTGGCCGAGCTCGAGCGCGTCCACGACGCGGTGCTCTCCCGGGTGCCGACCGACGGCGTCGCCGTCGAGGTGCACGGCGGCATCAACCGGCCGCCGCTGGAGGTCGACTCCTCCGGTCGCCTGGTCGAGCTGTGCCGACAGGTGGCGCGCGACCTCGGCCTTCCCGAGCCGCGCACGGCCGCCGTCGGTGGCGCCTCCGACGCCAACTTCACCGCGGCCCTCGGCATCCCGACCCTCGACGGGCTGGGCCCCGGCGGCGACGGCGCCCACGCCGAGCACGAGTGGGCCGACCTCGCCGATCTCGAGCTCCGCGCCCGGCTGTTGGCCGGGCTCGTGGAGCGAGTCCTCGCGGACTCCTAGTCCGTTCCCTGCTGCCGCTCCACCCGCAGCTGGATGGCGTCGAGCATCATCTCGAGCGCCTCGTCGAAGATCTGCGGGTCGCCGACCGTCATCAGGTCGTCGGCGATCCGGCTGATGTTGGGGCACTCCTCGCCGGCAGCTGCCGGTACTCGATCGCCCAGGCCAGCTCGTCGGTGGTCCGCTGGCTGTCGGGCAGCGCGCGAACGGCGGCCTCGAGCGCGGAGGCCGACCGGACGAAGTTGCCGAAGACCCGGAGCGTGGTCGCCGCTGCCGCGCCGTCCAGGCCGGCCCGGTGGAGCGCGTCGAGCGCGAACTCGACGTTGCGGAATCGGTGGGGCGCCGCGTGGTCCGCACCGCCATCTGCTGGGCGAGGGAGGGGTAGCGCTGGTAGTTGGCGTGGATCGCCTTCGCGGTGAAGCGCAGGTCCTCGCGCCAGTCGCCGGTGGAGGTGAGCTCCTTGTCGTAGGACTTCGCCCGGAGCACGTCGATCAGCTCGAGGACCAGCTCGTCCTTGTCGCGGAAGTGGCGGTAGATCGACGTGGCGTGCGCGTTGAGCTCCTGGCCCAGGGCCGCGAAGGTCAGCCCGTCGATGCCCTCACGTACGGCGATCGCCTCGGCGGCCTCCAGGATCACCTCGCGGCTGAGGCTGTCGCGCGGCCGGCGCGTCTTGCCCGCGGTCGCCGCCGACCGGGCCTTGGGGGAACTCATGGCGGCGATCTTGCCACGTCCGGGGCGATGATGGACCACCAGCCGACGAATCAAGTCAATGCCGTTGACTATCGGCGTTGCTCGCCCCTAGCATCGAACGCAATCTGGAGGTGACATGGTCAGCTACGTCCTGCGGCGACTGCTCTACTCGGTCCCGATCGTCCTGATCGCGTCGTTCGTGCTGTTCGTCGCGGTGCGCGCGGCCTTCGACCCGCTGGCCAAGCTCCGCCAGAGCCGCGACCCCGAGGTCATCGCCCGCGAGAGCGAGCGGCTCGGGCTGGACCGCTCGGTGCCCGAGCAGTTCGTGCTCTGGGCCAAGGGCATCGTCCAGGGGGAGTGGGGGACCAGCTCCCGCACCGGCCAGCCGGTCCGCTCGATGATCGGCGAGGCGCTCTGGCCCACCCTCCAGCTGATCTTCTGGGGCCTGCTGTTCGCGGTGATCATCGCACTGGCGGTCAGCGTCTTCTCCGCCGTACGCCGCTACACCGCCGGCGACCACGTCCTCACCGGGCTCTCCTACCTCGGTATCGCCCTCCCCGCCTTCTGGGTCGGGCTGATCCTGATCCAGGTGCTCGCGGTCGGCCCGCGGCAGAGCCTCGGGCTGGAGGACCCACCCCTGTACTTCATCGGGCTGCACTCGCCGGGGTGGACCGGCCTCAACCTCGACTACGTGCGCCACCTGGTGCTCCCGGTGCTCACCCTGACCATCACCCTGGTGGCGAGCTGGAGCCGCTTCGGCCGGGCCGCGATGCTCGACGCGCTGTCCAGCGACTACGTCCGGACCGCGCGGGCCAAGGGCGTGCCGCGCCGCACGATCGTCATCCGGCACGCGCTGCGCAACTCCCTCGCCCCCTTCGTCACCGTGGTCGCGCTCGACGCAGCCCTGCTGTTCGGCGGGCTGGTCGTGACCGAGCAGATCTACTCCATCCCGGGCATGGGGCGCCTCTTCCTCGACTCGCTGCTCGCGGGCGACGTCTTCGTGCTGCTGCCGTGGATGCTGGTCGTCGCGGTCGCCGTCGTCGTGTGCAACCTGGTCGCGGACATCTCCTACGCGGTCCTGGACCCCCGAGTGAGGCTTTCGTGAGCACCAGCACCGGCGTCCTCGTCGACGCCGCCCAGCAGCCGACCCCGGCGGTCGCCACCGGTGGTGCCCGGTCGATCCTGCGGCGCTTCGCCCGGCACCGGCTCGCCCTGCTCGGCAGCGTCCTCCTGCTCGCCCTCCTCGTCGCATGCTTCGGCGCCAGTGGGGTCGCCCCCTCCCCCCAGGGTGCGCAGGACCTCGTGCTGGGGCCGACCCCACCCTCCGGCGCCCATCTGCTCGGCACCGACGACCTCGGCCGCGACTTCCTGAGCGAGCTGCTCTTCGCCGGCCGGATCTCCCTGACCATCGGCCTCGTCGTGGCCCTGATCGCGACCACCGTGGGCACCGTCCTCGGTGCCGTGGCGGGCTTCGTCGGGGGTTGGGTCGACGAGGTGATCATGCGGATCACCGATCTGTTCCTGATCGTGCCCGGCATCGCCGTCCTGGCGTTGGCGCTGCGGGGGCTCGGGTCGTCCCCGACCACGATCGTGCTGGTCCTGGCCGCCCTCGGGTGGACCTACATCGCCCGAGTGGTGCGGGCCCAGGTGCTGTCCCTGCGCGAGAAGGAGTTCGTGGACGCCGCCCGGGTGATCGGCGCCTCGACCGCGCGGATCCTGCTGCGGCACCTGCTCCCCAACCTGGCCGGGGTCATCGCCGTGAACATCTCGCTGGCCACCGCCGCGGCGATCATCGTCGAGTCCACGCTCAGCTTCCTCGGCTTCGGCGTCCAGCCGCCGCGGACGAGCTGGGGCAACATGCTCAGTCAGGCCGCCGGACTCGTCGGGACCGACCAGGTCTACCTCCTGTACTTCCCGGGCCTCTTCATCCTGCTCACCGTGCTGAGCATCAACTTCATCGGCGACGGACTCCGCGACGCCCTCGACCCCCAGGCGAAGCAGTGTGACCGACCAGAGCACGCCCCAGCCCCAGCCGCTGATCGCGGTCCGCGACCTGCGCGTCGCCTTCGACACCCCGGAGGGACCGGCGGTCACCGTCGACGGCCTCTCCTTCGACGTCCGCGCGGGCGAGACGCTCGGCATCGTGGGGGAGTCGGGATCAGGCAAGAGCATGACCGCGCTCGCCATCCTCGGCCTGCTGCCGCCGAGCGCGAAGGTGACCGGCTCGATCAGGCTGCGCGGGCGCGAGCTGGTCGGGCTCTCGGACCGCGAGATGCGCGCGGTCCGCGGCAACGAGGTTGCCATGGTCTTCCAGGACGCCCTCGCGGCGCTCAACCCCGTGATGACCGTCGGCGACCAGCTGGTCGAGGCGATGGCCGTGCACGCCTCCGCGGGCCCACCGGACCGGCCGCACGGGAAGTCGGCGTGGCGTGCCCGCGCCGTCGAGCTGCTCGAGCTGGTCGGCATCCCGTCGGCACGGAGCCGCGTCGACCAGTACCCCCACGAGTTCTCCGGCGGAATGCGCCAGCGAGTGATGATCGCGATGAGCATCGCCAACGAGCCGGCCGTGCTCATCGCCGATGAGCCCACCACGGCCCTCGACGTGACGGTCCAGGCCCAGGTCCTCGAGGTGCTGCGCACCATCCAGGAGCGCACCGGGACCACGGTCATCCTGATCACCCACGACCTCGGCGTCGTCGCCGGGACCGCCGACCGGGTGCTGGTGATGTACGCCGGCGGCAAGGTCGAGGAGGCCCCGGTCGACGACATCTTCCACGCCACCTCGCACCCCTACACGCTCGGCCTGCTGGAGTCCCTCCCTCGCCTCGACCGGCGCTCGGACCGGTCGCGGCTGCGCCAGATCCCCGGCCAGCCGCCGGCCGCGACCGCGCTGCCGCCGGGCTGCCGGTTCGCCCCGCGGTGCTCCCACGTCCTCGAGGACCCGTGTGCGGGCTCGGTCCCGGCCGCCACCGTCGTCGCTCCCGGGCACCTCGCGGCCTGCCACCGCCTCGACGAGCTGCAGGAGGAGCGATGACCTCAGCACTCGAGATCGAGGGACTGGTGAAGGAGTACCCGCTGCGCGCGGGCGTGCTCAACCGCAAGGTCGGCGCGGTGCAGGCGGTGTCGGGCGTCAGCCTCCACGTCCCCGCCGGCGGGACGTTCGGGCTGGTCGGCGAGACCGGCTGCGGCAAGAGCACCCTCGGGCGCACGGTCGTGCGGCTGCACGACCCCGACGCCGGCGCGGTGCGACTCGGCGACCAGGACATCTCGCGGGTGCGGGGCCGCGAGCTGCGCGCCGTTCGACGTCGCATCCAGCTGGTGTTCCAGGACCCCTACGCCTCGCTCAACCCCCGGCTCAGCGTGGAGACGATGCTCACCGAGCCACTCGTCATCCACGGCCTCCACCGGGGCCGCCGACCCACGCGGGTCCGCGAGCTCCTCGAGCAGGTCGGGCTCGACCCGCGGCACGCCGAGCGCTTCCCGCACGAGTTCTCCGGCGGGCAGCGGCAGCGGATCGGCATCGCTCGCGCGCTCGCCGCGGAGCCGGAGGTCGTCGTGCTCGACGAGCCGGTCAGCGCGCTCGATGTCAGCGTCCAGGCGGGGGTCCTCAACCTGCTGGAGGACCTCCAGGACGAGCACGGCCTCACCTACCTCTTCATCGCCCACGACCTCTCGGTCGTGCGGCACCTCAGCGACCGGGTCGGGGTCATGTACCTCGGCCGGATCGTGGAGGAGGGGCCGGTCGACGCGCTCTACGACAACCCGCAGCACCCGTACACGCAGGCGCTGCTCTCGGCGGTGCCGGTGCCCGACCCGCGGATCGAGCGGACCCGCGAGCGGATCGTGCTCACCGGCGACGTCCCCAGCCCCGCGGACCCTCCGTCGGGCTGCCGGTTCCGCACCCGCTGCTGGAAGGCGACCGACCTGTGCGCCCAGGAGAGCCCGGAGCTCCGGCTCGTCGACGACCACCTCGTGGCCTGCCACTTCCCCGAGCAGCGCCCCGTCATCTGACCCCGACCCCCAGGAGCGGCACCCCATGACCACCCACCGGATCGCGGTGATCCCCGGCGACGGCATCGGCACCGAGGTCGTCCCCGAGGGCCTGCGCGTGCTCGAGGCCGCGGCCGACCGCTTCGGCCTCGGCCTCGACCTGGAGCACTTCGACTTCGCCAGCGCCGGCTTCTACCAGCGCACCGGCGCGATGCTCCCCGACGACTGGTTCGAGATCCTGCGCGGGTTCGACGCGCTCTTCTTCGGTGCCGTGGGCTGGCCCGACGTCGTCCCCGACCACGTGTCGCTGTGGGGGAGCCTGCTCCTGTTCCGGCGGCGCTTCGACCAGTACGTCAACCTCCGTCCCTGCCGGCTGATGCCGGGCGTACGCAGCCCGCTGGCCGGCCGCGAGGCCGGCGACGTCGACTTCGTGGTCGTCCGGGAGAACACCGAGGGGGAGTACTCCAGCATCGGTGGCCGGATCTTCGAGGGGACCGAGCGCGAGACCGTGCTCCAGGAGACGGTGATGACGCGGGTCGGGGTCGACCGGGTGCTGCGCTACGCCTTCGAGCTCGCCAGGACCCGGCCGGAGCGCCACCTCACCTCCGCCACGAAGAGCAACGGGATCTCGATCTCCATGCCCTACTGGGACGAGCGGGTGGCGGCGATGGCGGCGGGCTTCCCCGACGTCCGCGTCGACCAGTCGCACATCGACATCCTCACCGCCAACTTCGTGCTCAAGCCCGACACCTTCGACGTGGTGGTCGCCAGCAACCTGTTCGGCGACATCCTCAGCGACCTCGGCCCGGCCTGCACGGGCACGATCGGCATCGCCCCGAGCGCCAACATCAACCCGACCCGCGAGCTGCCGAGCCTGTTCGAGCCGGTCCACGGCTCCGCGCCCGACATCGCCGGGAAGGGGATCGCCAACCCGGTGGGCCAGATCTGGTGCGGCTCGATGATGCTCGAGCACCTCGGTCACCCCGAGGCGGCGGCCGCCGTGCTCGCAGCGATCGAGGCCGTCCTCGCGGAGGGCCCCGACTCCGCCCCGCTGACCCCCGACCTCGGGGGGACCGGCACCACCGTCGAGCTCGGGGCCGCGATCGCCGACCACGTACGAGGAGCAGCCTGATGGCCGACCGATTCCCCGACGGGCGGCTGCACACCGTCCGTCCCGCAGCAGGCTCGCACGGGCTGTGCCTGCTGGTGTTCGAGGAGGCCGACGGCGCCCGCGCCAGCCTGTGGTCCTCACTGACCGGCGAGCACGGCGACGACGTCCCCGTGCCGGTCACCGGCGACACCGTTCTCAGCCCCGACGGCGCCTGGCTGATCGATCTCGACGACGATGGTGGCTCCGAGATCGGCAGCCTCGTCGCGCGACGGATCGACGGCAGCGAGACGCGGTCGCTGACGCCCGCTCGCGGCGCCTCCGTGCTGCGCGGCGTCGAGACCAGTGCCGCCGGAGACCTCATCCTGGCGACCCTCGTCGACGAGGACGGGCACCACCTGGTGCTCATCCCCTTCGACGACCCCGCGCAGGCGCGGGTCCTGTTCAGCTCGGTGGAGGAGGCCTGGTGGGGTCACCTGTCGGCCGACGGCGCCTACGCGTGCGTCGACACGGTCGGGCACAACCCCGGCGTACGGCGCGCGGCGGTGACGGTCGTCGACTGCGCGACCGGCGACGTGGTCGCGACGGCGAACGACCTGCCGGACGGACCCGTGCGCGCGGTGCGCTTCTCACCCGTGCCCGGCGACCCGCGGATCCTGCTGTGGACCGAGCGGTCCGGGTTCTCGCGCCCGGCCGTCTGGAACCCGCTCACCGGTGAGCGCCGCGACCACGACCTCCCGGACCTGGTGGGGGAGACCCTCGTCCTCGACTGGTCGGCCGAGCGCGGCGCGATCCTGGTCGCGCAGGCCGAGGCCGGGGTCCAGCGCCTGCTGAGCATCGACGAGGAGACCGGCGAGGCCAGCGTCGTGCTCGACCGGAGCGGCAGCTTCGCCGACCCCGACGTCGCCTCCGTCTGGCCGTACTACTGGAAGTCCTTCCTGGGCGCCGACGGCGATGCCGTCGTCGTCACCTCCAGCTCCACGACCCCGCTCCACGCCTTGCGGGTCGGGGTGGACGGGCAGGTCGCGACCGTCGTCGCGCCCGCCGCGGTCCCTCCGGGCCGGCGCTTGGAGTCCGTGGTCACCCCGAGTGCCGATGGCACCCCGGTCCAGTTCTGGTGGGCGGTGCCCGAGGGCGAGGCACGGGGCACGATCGTGGAGGTCCACGGCGGCCCCAACCTGGTCACGGTCGACACCTACCGGCCCGAGCTCCAGGCCTGGCTCGACGAGGGCTTCGCGGTCGCGGCGCTCAACTATCGCGGCTCGGTCACGTTCGGCCGGGCCTACCGCGAGGGCTTCTGGGGCGGCGCCAGCGACGGCGAGATCGCCGACATCGACGCCGCGGTCGGGTGGCTGCGGGAGCACGGCCTCGCCGACCCGGCCACGACGTTCATCACCGGGCCGTCCTTCGGCGGCCACCTCAGCCTGCTGTCCGCCGGCCGGCTCCCCGACCGGTTCGCCGGCGCGCTGGCGGTCGTGGCGATGGCAGACTGGCAGGCGGCGTGGGCCGAGATGAACCCCGCGATCCGCACGTCGTGGACCAGCTTCCTGTCCATGAGCACCGACGGCACCTTCGACCCCTCCCGGATCGAGGACGTGCTCACCCGCTTCTCGGCGGTCAACTACGTCGACGACGTCCGGGCCTCGGTCTGGCTCCACCAGGGTCGCCGGGACACCCGTACCCCGCCCGCGCAGGCACAGGGGTACGTCGACCGCCTCCGGACGGCCGGCGGTGACGTGCTCGCCGACTGGTTCGACGCGGGCCACGAGCCGACGGGCATCGAGGGCCTCGAGCAGGAGTTCCGACGAAGCCTCCAGCTGGTCGAGACGACGCTCGCGGGCGGTCGGTGGGACGCGCTCCCACCGCTCCACGAGAAATAGTCAACGCCAATGACTATTAACCTGTCGATAGGTATTGCTATGAGGTGGGAACGGCCCTAGCCTTCGAGATGTCGGCGCGGCGACCACACTTTCCAGCCCAGTCGCCGCCGGTTCACGAGGAGTCATCCCATGACGCGCAGTCCACGGATCTCGGTCATCACGGCCCTGGCAGCGGCGACGCTGTTCCTGGTCACCGCGTGCGGCGGCGGCCCACCACAGGAGCCGGAGGGCAGCGGCGACCAGGTCGCGGTGCGCGACGGCGGCGAGATCGTGATCGGGGCCGAGCAGGAGCCCGACTGTGCCGACTGGCTCGGCACCTGCTCCGGCTCGATCTGGGGCAACTACACGATGTGGACCACCACCATCCCGGTCGCGTTCGACGCGCGCCAGGACGGCGACGACTGGGTCCCGCAGGCCTCCGACCTGCTCGCCGAGGAGCCGTTGAGCGAGGAGGTCGACGGCGCGCAGACCATCACCTACTCGATCAACCCCGACGCGGTGTGGTCGGACGGTGAGCCGATCACCTCGGCCGACTTCGAGTACACCGCCCTCGAGGTCCGCGACGGCAAGGACATCCTCGACAAGTCCGGCTACGACAAGATCGAGTCGATCGAGACGCCCGACGACCAGACCGTCGTCCTCACGCTCAGCCAGCCCTACGCCGCGTGGCGTGCCCTCTTCAGCAACGGGTACGGCGTGCTGCCCTCCCACATCCTGGAGGGCCAGGACCGGGCCGCCCTGATGAAGGACGGCTACGACTGGAGTGGCGGCCCCTGGATCATCGAGAGCTGGGACCGCGGCACCTCGGTGACGCTGGTGCCGAACGAGAACTACTGGGGCGAGCCGCCCCACCTCGACAAGGTGACCTTCCAGTTCCTGACCGACACGGCCGCGGCCTTCCAGGCGCTCAAGAGCGGCCAGGTGGACGCGCTGTACCCCAGCCCCCAGCTCGACGCGCTCAGCCAGATCGAGGCCGGCATCCCCGGCACCCGGTCGCAGGTGGACGCGCAGACCGGCAACCTCGAGGCGATCTGGCTCAACAACACGGCCTTCCCGTTCGACTCCCAGGCGGTCCGGCAGGCGGCGACGTACGCCATCGACCGGGACGCGATCGTCACCCGGCTCTTCGGCGCGATCGACATCGACGAGCCCGCGCAGTCCTTCTTCACCCCGATCCTCGGTGGCTTCGGCGAGGCGGCCTTCGACGGCTACACCCTCGACCTCGACCAGGTGGAGACCCTGATGACGGGCGACGGCTGGACCGAGGACCCGGACGGGTTCTGGGAGAAGGGTGGCCAGCGCGCGGCCTTCACCGTCGAGACGTTGGCCGGCAACAAGCGCCGCGACCTGATGCTGCAGATCCTGCAGACCCAGTTCGCCGACGCCGGCTTCGAGATGGCGATCCACACCACGACCCCGGCCGAGCTGTTCGTGAAGTCGCTCCCCAACGGCGACTTCCAGGCCGCGCTCTACACCCTCATCGACACCTTCCCGGAGCCGCTCAACCTCTCCGCCACGCTCAAGTCGACCAACGCCCCCTCGGAGGCCAACGGCTTCTCCGGCATTAACTTCGGCCGGGTCTCGATCGACGGCCTCGACGAGGTGCTCGACCGGATCGACTCCGAGACCGATGAGACCGCGCGGGTCGAGGCCTCCCGTGAGGCCGACCAGCTGATCGGGGAGGCGGTCCCGGCCATCCCGATCGTCGCGGTGCCGAACGTGCTGCTGTGGAGCGAGAAGCTCGGTGGACCGATCAGCATCAACCCCTCGGAGGGTCCCTTCTGGAACCTCGACGAGTGGGGCCTGGCCGAGTAGGTCGTCTCTCCCCCGGTGGGACGGGTGCGGTGATGTGTAATATATCGCCGTGCCCGTCCCCCTCGACACCGACCTCCGGATCCCGCGCAGCCTGCTGCGCGACGGCGTCTACCTGAGGCTGCGGGACGCGATCGTCGACGGGACGCTGGAGCCGGGGGAGCAGCTGCGCGACGCCGACCTGGCCGCCTGGCTGGGGGTGAGCCGGACGCCGGTGCGCGAGGCCCTGTTGAGGCTCGGTCAGGTCGGCCTGGTGCAGACCCGGCCAGGCCGCTCGACCTCGGTGGCACCGCTCGACCCGGCCACCGTCCACGACGCCGGGGCCGTGGTCGCGGCCATGCACCGGCTGGCGGTCTCGGCCGCCGTCGGTCGACTCACGGCCGACGACCTGGCCGCGATGCGCGCTGCCAACGAGCGCTTCGCCGCCGCGGTCGCGGCCGGCGACGCCGACGCCGCGCTCGCGGCCGACGACGACCTGCACGCCGTGCCGGTCGTGGTGGCCGGCAACGACGCGGTCGCGACGGTGCTGGAGCAGTACGGCCCGGTGCTGCGCCGGGCCGAGCGGCTCCGCTTCTCCTCGGCCGAGGCGACCCGCTCGGTCGCACGGCACACGTTGCTCGTCGACCTGTGCGAGGCCGGCGACGTCGCCGGCGCCGCCACGCTGACCGACGAGATCTGGAAGACCCTCGACCCGGAAGAGACACCGTGAAGCTGCACGAGTTCCCGCGCCACCCGCTCACCTTCGGCCCCAGTCCGGTGCACCGGCTCGCCCGCCTGACCGCGCACCTCGGCGGGGCCGAGGTCTGGGCCAAGCGCGAGGACGTCAGCAGCGGCCTCGCGTACGGCGGCAACAAGATCCGCAAGCTCGAGTACATCGTCCCCGACGTGCTCGCCTCCGGCGCCGACACGCTGGTCTCGATCGGCGGGGTGCAGTCCAACCACACGCGCCAGGTCGCCGCGGTGGCCGCGCACCTCGGGCTGAAGGCCCGCCTGGTGCAGGAGACGTGGGTGCCGTGGGAGGACCCGGTCAACGACAGGGTCGGCAACATCCTGCTCAGCCGGATGATGGGCGCCGACGTCCGGCTCGACCCGGCCGGCTTCGACATCGCGATCCGACCCTCGTGGGAGGACGCGATCCGTGAGGTCGAGGAGGCCGGCGGCAGGCCGTACGCCATCCCGGCCGGCGCGAGCGAGCACCCGCTCGGAGGCCTCGGTTTCGCCCAGTGGGCCTTCGAGGTCGCCGAGCAGGAGCGCCAGCTCGGCGTCCACTTCGACACGATCGTGGTCTGCACCGTCACCGGCTCCACGCACGCCGGGATGATCGCCGGCTTCGCCGCGCTCGAGGAACTCACCGGCGTACGCCGCCGCGTGCTCGGCATCGACGCCTCGGCGACGCTCGCGAGGACGACCGACCAGGTCGCCCGGATCGCCCGGCACACCGCCGAGCTGATCGAGCTCGGCCGCGATCTGCGCGACGACGAGATCACCGTGCTGGAGGGCTGGGCCGGCACCCTGTACGGCATCCCGGTCGACTCGACCATGGAGGCGATCCGCCTGGGTGCCGGGCTCGAGGCGATGATCACCGACCCGGTCTACGAGGGGAAGTCGCTCGCGGGGCTGATCGACCTGGTCGGCTCCGGGGAGATCCCGCGCGACTCGACCGTGCTCTATGCGCACCTCGGCGGGCAGCAGGCGATCAACGCCTACCACTCGCTCTGGCCCTGAGTCCCCTGGTCCTGTCGGGCCATGCCGACACCACCCGGACGGGCCGGTGGTCTGGTCGGGATCGCAACGGTTGAGCAAGTTCTCGTCCATAAAGCGGTGTCTGTCGACGCCCGGGCACCACGCTGTGACCATGACGAATCCGGGGGGATCGCCACCGACCTTGGCTGACCGTGTCGTCGTCGGCCTGCTTGCTGTCGCAGCACTGGCCGTCGGCGCGTTCTGGCTCTGGGCGACGGCGCAGGGAGGACTGGTGGCCGGCGTGCCCTCGTGGGTGATCGGGCTGGTCGTGGTCGCGCTGATCTTCTCGCTGGCGCTCGCCGTCAGCCGTGTCCGGGACCACGACACGACCCTCCGCTGAGCCCGCTGAGGCCGCTGAGGCCGCTGAGGCCGCTGAGGCCGCTCAGCCCCGACCACGGTCGGGGTCGAGCCGGCGCATGACCGGGGTGGCCAGCACGCCGTGCACGACCACGGAGGCGACGACCGTGAACGCCACGGTCGACCACAGCCAGGCCTCCGGCAGGGCGTCGGTCTCACCGGTGGCATGGGCGAGATAGAACAGCGAGCCCACGCCGCGGACCCCGAAGAAGGCTGTGGCGAGCTGCTGCGGTCGGGTCAGCGCCCGCCGCGACGAAGCCGGGCGGAGTGCGACCAGCCCGGCCAACGGCCGGATCCCCAGCAGCAGCACCGCGGCCACCAGCACTCCTCGCCAGTCCAGGGAGTCCAGCAGGCCACGGGTGAGCGCGATCCCCAGCACCAGCAGGACGAAGAGGGTCAGCAGGCGCTCCAGCCGCTCGGTGACCTCGTGCATGGCGGCGTGGTACTCGTGGCCCCGTTCCGCGGCGCGGATCGTCAGGCCGCAGCAGAAGACCGAGAGGAAGCCGTAGCCGCCCAGCACCTCGCCGACGCCGTACGACGCCGCGACGGCCGCCAGGACCAGCAACGAGTCGCCACGGTCGGCCACGCGCAGCGAGTCGGCCCGCGAACGGAAGGCCAGGCCCGCGAGTCCGCGGCCGACGGCGATCCCGGCGAGGACCCCGACGACCACCTTCGCGACGAGGTCCACGGCGACCCACTCCACGAGCCAGGAACCCACACCGCCCTCGGTCGCGAGCAGCACCGCCGCGGTGACGAAGGGGAACGCGAGGCCGTCGTTCAACCCCGCCTCGGAGGTGAGGGTGAACCGGACCTCGTCGGTCTCGTCGACCTCGTGATCACCGGTCTGGGGGCCGGCGACCTGGACGTCGGAGGCCAGCACCGGGTCCGTCGGCGCGAGCACCGCGCCGAGCAGCAGGGCCGCGGCCGGGGGCACGCCCAGCAGCCAGGCCACCCCCGCCACCGCGGCGATCGTCAACGGCATGCCGACACCGAGCAGCCGCCACGTCGGGCCCCAGCTCCGCCAGCTCGCGGGCACGAACGGTCGGATCGGCCGGTCGAGCGCGAGGCCGACGCCCATGAGGGCGACCAGCACCACCACCTCGCTGACGTGCTCGATCGTGGCCCGGTTGGCGACCGGGTCCACGGGCAGGCCGTCCGGGAGCGGGGTCAGCCCGATCAGCATCCCGACCGCCACCAGGACGAGCGGCGCCGAGATTGCCCACCGGTGGAGCAGGTCCGGGAGCACGACCGCGAGCAGGAGGGTCCCTCCGGCGACGAGGAACACCAGGTCGGACGTCATCGGGTCCTCTCGTCGTGGGCGGGTGCCGTACCCCGGCAACACCGGGTCGATGCACAATCATCTCCATGGTTCTCGGGAGACTGCTCACCCCTCTGCTCATCCCTGTGCTCACCCTCGCGCTCGTCGCAGCCGGCCCGTCGGCGCAGGCGTCCGACCCCCTGCCGACGACGCTGATGATCCTCAGCGACCCGGCACGGGCGGACGCCGACACGGCGGTGGCCGTCGTGCTGACGGCCGACGGTGACCCGGCCACGCCGGTCCCGGGGGCCGCGGTCCGGCTGGAGCGTCGCGTCGACGGCACCTGGTCCGAGGTGGCACTGCTCGTCACCGACGAGGAGGGCCGGGCCGAGGCCGCCCAGACGCTGGCCCGCGACGCGGGCGACAACGCGTTCCGGGCGTCGTACGACGGCGACCCGGCGTACGCCGCCGCGTCGAGCGGCCGCTACCAGGCGCCGCTGGAGCGCCGGACCGGCCGGGTGGTCGTGGGCGGTCCGGAGAAGGTCGTCGACGAGGAGTCGGTCGCCGTCCGGGTGCGCTGGTCCACCGTGAGCGGCGTTCCCGTGTCCGGACGCGTCGAGCTCCAGCGCCGGCTGCCGGGGGAGGCGTGGAAGAAGTACCGGCGCCCGCGCACCGACGCCGACGGCCTGGCCGAGATCGAGGTGACGCCCCGCGTCGACACCCGATGGCGCGCCCTCGCCCCGAGACGGGACTGGGTGACCGGTGACCGCAGTGCGGTCCACCGCGTCGACAACGTGCCTCCGGGGACCCCGGTCCGCCTGCCGCGGGCGGCGCCGCGCCCGCGGGTGAACCTGCCGGACCAGCCGCACGCGGTCGGCGAGGGCGCCAACCCGCGGACGACCCGGATCCCGAACGCCGTCTGGAACCAGATGACCGGGCGGAGCTGGCACAGCGGGTGCCCCGTGGGTCGGGGCCACCTGCGGGTGCTGCGGATCAACTACTGGGCCTACGACGGCTACCGCCACCGCGGCGAGCTGGTCGCCCACGTCGACGCCGTCGACAACATGCGCGACGCGCTGGCCGAGCTCTACCGTCGCGAGCTGCCGCTCCGGTCGCTCTACCGGGTCGACCGGTTCGGCTGGTCCGACCGGCTCCACGGCGCCGACGACCATCGCTCGATGTCGGCGGGGAACTCCTCGGCGTTCAACTGCCGCGACGTGGTCGGCCGGCCCGGGGTCCGCTCGCCCCACGCCTACGGGCGCGCGCTCGACCTGAACACCTGGGAGAACCCGTACCACTCCTCGGCGGGCTGGGTCCCGGACGTGTGGTGGGCCAGCCGCTCGCACGCCCGCGTCGCCTGGCGTTCGCGGCAGCACGCCGTGGTCCGGGTGCTGCTGAGCCACGGCTTCCGGTGGACCTACGGCACCGAGGACTCCCAGCACTTCGACGTGCCGGCGGGCTCGGGCCGGGTCATCGCTCCGCGCGCCTGCTCCGACGAGGTCTGCCACTAGTGGACGGCTGCGTGTTCTGCGCGATCGTCGCGGGGGAGACCCCGGCCGACCGGGTGCTCGAGGACGAGGACTTCGTGGCCTTCCTCGACACCCGGCCGGTCTTCAAGGGCCACACCCTGCTGGTCCCGCGCGAGCACGTCGAGACCCTGCCCGACCTGCCCGCGCCGCTGCGCGACCCGTTCCTCGCGCACGCCCAGCGGCTCGCGGACGCCATGACAGCGGGACTCGGCGCCCAGGGCAGCTTCGTCGCCATCAACAACACCGTCAGCCAGTCGGTGCCGCACCTGCACCTCCACGTCGTACCGCGCACGAAGGGGGACGGGCTGCGCGGCTTCTTCTGGCCGCGCACGACGTACGCCGACGCGGCCGACTCCGCAGATTTCGCAGCCCGGATCCGGGCGTCCCTCGGCGCGGGCTGAGGTTCTCGCCTACGGTGTCCGCATGACTCGGACCCTCGGTCGCCGTCTCGGCGCCCCGCTCCTGCTCGCCGCCGTGCTGGCACTCGCCGGCTGCTCCTCCGACGACCCCGGCGACTCCGGTGGCGGCTGGCGGTGAGGAGGGCGGCAGCAACGAGGTCTCCGCGCTCGGCGTCTCCTTCGACGTCCCCGACGGCTGGGAGGACCTCGACCCCGAGGACGCCAACATCCCCGAGGACGAGGCGGCCGAGCTCGCCGAGGGCCTGGGCCTCACCCCCGAGCAGTTCGACCAGACGGTCAAGGGCGTCGACCTCTTCGTGGTCGACGGCGACGGCCCGCAGGACGGCTTCCTCTCCAACATCAACGTGCTCGGCCAGACCGGCTCGATGCCTCCCGACGACGCGCTCGAGCAGCAGTTCCAGGCAATCGGCGCCGAGGTCGTCGACGTCACCCACGAGGACGCCGAGGTCGGCGACGTGGTCGCCGTGCAGTACTCCCTGCCCGTGCAGGAGAACACCGTCGAAGGTGTCTCCTACCTCTTCTCGCAGGGCGACGACGTCGTGACCATCACGGTCAGCACACCGGACCGTGCGGACAGCACGGAGATCGGCGACGCGATCCTGGCGAGCCTCGCCGACGCCTCCTGACGCGTCCACCCCGACGTGCCGTCGGGGCCCGGGGGTTCTAGAGTGGCCGATCGGTACCTCGACACCGATCAGACACAGGAGTCATCACCATGGGCCGATACGACGGACGGGTGGTCGTCATCACCGGCGCCGCCCGCGGCATCGGGTACGGCACCGCACAGCGGTTCGCCCACGAAGGTGCGCGGGTCGCTGTCATCGACCTCGACGCGGAGTCGGCGAAGAAGGCGGCCGCGGCGCTGCCCGGCGCGGACCACCCGCGGACCAGCCACCTCGGCATCGGCTGCGACGTCACCGACGGCGCCAGCGTCGACGCGGCGATCGAGAAGGTCGTCGCGGAGCTCGGCGGGATCCACGTGCTGGTCAACAACGCCGGCATCACCCGCGACAACCTGCTCTTCAAGATGACCGAGGACGACTGGGACCTGGTCATGGGCGTCCACCTCAAGGGCGCGTTCCTCATGACCAAGGCCGCGCAGAAGCACCTCGTGGCCCAGAAGTACGGCAAGATCCTCAACCTCTCCAGCGTCTCGGCGCTGGGCAACCGCGGCCAGGCCAACTACTCGGCCGCCAAGATGGGGATCCAGGGATTCACCCGCACCCTGGGCATCGAGCTCGGCCCGTTCGGCATCAACGCCAACGCGATCGCGCCGGGCTTCATCGCCACCGACATGACCGATGCGACCGCGGCCCGGCTGGGGATCCCGGTCGAGGAGTTCCGCAAGCTCAGCGGCGAGTCCAACCCGGTGCGCCGGGTCGGCTTCCCCGAGGACATCGCGGCGGCGGCGGCATTCCTGTGCAGCGACGAGGCGTCCTACATCACGGGACAGACGCTGTACGTCGACGGCGGGGCCACGCTGGACTGACCACGGTCCGGTCGGCCATTGTCGACTGACCTACTATGGAAACGCGGTTCGCGACCGGGCGCGCCTGCTCCGGCAGGTCGGCCGAAGCCCGCACACTGGGACCGCACCACCCCCGAACGAACGGAGCACCCTCGCGTGCCTCGACTGCGCCCGAACACCACGACCCGTCTCGCCGCCACGGTGATCGCCGCCAGCCTGGTGCTGGCCGCCTGCGGCGGCGACGAGGAGACGCCCGAGGAGGAGGCCGGCCCCGCGGGCCAGGAGATCGCCTCCGGCTCGGAGTTCCTCCAGACCTGGCCCCTGACCGGCCTGGACGTCGAGGGTGACGAGACCTCCGCCCAGACCCACCCGGTGATGGTCACCAAGATCGACAACACCTCCTCCAGCTCGCCCCAGCAGGGCCTCGGCTCGGCCGACATGGTGGTCGAGGAGCTCGTCGAGGGCGGGATGACCCGGCTCGCGGTCTTCTTCTACTCCCAGATCCCCGGGACCGTCGGCCCCGTCCGCTCGATGCGGGCCAGCGACATCGGCATCGTCTCGCCGGTCGCGGCGCAGGTCGTGACCAGCGGCGCCGCCCCGGTCACGATCAACCGGATCAGCGACGCCGGCATCAAGTTCTTCGGGGAGGGCGCCGCCGGGTTCTCCCGCGCGGCCGACCGCGTCTCGCCGTACAACCTGATGGCCAACCTCTCCACGCTGCTCGACGCCCAGAAGCCTGCTGAGGAGGCCCGTCCCGACGACTACCTGCCGTGGGGCGAGGAGTCGGACTTCCCGAAGGGCAAGAAGGCGACCGACCTGACCGCCGACTTCGGCAGCCACTCGACGACCTGGAAGTACGAGGGCGGCTCCTACACCAACGTGGACACCTTCGCCGAGGCCGGCGACCAGTTCCTAGCCGACAACGTGCTGGTGCTGCGGGTGCAGGTCGGCGACGCCGGCTACCGGGACCCCGCCGGCAACCCGGTGCCCGAGACCAAGCTCGAGGGCCGGGGCACCGCGATGCTCTTCCACGGCGGCGAGGTCGTCACCGGGACCTGGGAGAAGAAGGGCCTCGAGGACTCCATCACCCTCACGACCAAGAAGGGCGAGCTGACGGTGCCCGCCGGCCACACCTGGATCGAGCTGGTGCCGCAGACCGGGGGCCAGGTCGGCTTCAGCTGACCTGGCTCGCCACGTCGGGAGGGGTCACTCGGTCTCGACGCCGGGCAGCTCGCCGCCGGTGGCGGCGAGCGCCTGGAAGCCGGCGAGGATGAAGGAGATCGCGGTCTCCACGCGGTGCGCGGCCGCCAGCGGGTCGTCGCTGGTGGAGACGGCTTCCCCGGCCGAGGACATCGCGCCGAAGAAGATCCGGCTGAAGGTCTCGGCCATGTCCTCGTCGAGGTCCCACGCCCCGGCCTCGAGCACCGAGCCGACGATGTCGTGGACGTTCGCGAAGGTCGAGCGCTCGGCCTGCTCGCGGAACCGGGCGTAGCCCAGCACCGCGGGTCCCTCGAGGATCACGATCCGGCGGTAGCCCGGCTGCTGCACGACGTCGAGGAAGGCGCGCAGGCCGGCCAGCGCCTTGTCCCACGGGTCGGTGTGGCCCTGGAGGGCGGCCTGGATCGAGCGCGAGGCCTCGTCCTCGACCCGCTCGAAGACCGCCTCGAACAACGCCTGCTTGCCGCTGAAGTGGTGGTAGAGCGCGCCCTTGGTGACCTCGGCGCCGGCCACGATCTGGTCCAGCGACGCCGCGGAGTAGCCGTGCTCGGTGAAGAGCTGCTCGCCGAGGTCGATGAGGGCGCGACGGGTCGCCGCGGAGTACTGCTGGCGGCGGGTGGGGACCCGGGGGACCAGCTTGGAGACCGTGGCCTTGCTCATTCGGCCGAGTGTAGGAGATCCGTGAGCGAGGTCACCCGGTCCGGCTTTGCGTACCGTCGGTATGACTACGTACCGTGAGTACGTACCGACGGTATGCCACCGTCAGGACCACGAAGGAGCAGACCATGACCTGGACCGCCTCCCCGTCCCGCGGGGAGATCCTCCGCCGGGTGTCCGACGTCGCCGACGCCCGCCGCGACGGCGTGCTTCCCCTCGACGTCGACGGCGCCGCGACGGTGTTCAGCGACGACCTCGACCTGGTCGGCGCCCTCCAGCTGCGCTGGCACACCCGCCTCGCCGGCCGGATCGAGCGGGAGCTGACCGGCCAGCCGCTCGACCTCGAGCAGGCCGTCGTCGCCGCGTGGCGGGCCACCGCCGACGAGCTCCCGGGCATCCGTGCCATCGTCGACCGCCACCGCGACCACCCCCTCGACGACGCCATGGCCGCGGCGCTGGCGACCGCCACCCGCAAGGAACGGGAGTGGCTGGCCGTGATGGCCGGCCGGGCCTGCCTCGGCGACCCTGCCGCGGCCCGGGTGGGTGCCGCGATCGAGGAGCGGGCACGCACCGGCCACCGACCGCCGCCGACGTCCCACCGGGCCGACCACGACCGCGGCCTGCTCGACAGGATCTGGTCGGCACTCGCGGCCTGATCCTGCCTCGGTCAGGACACTGCGTCAGAATGGACGCATGGCGACCGTGCAGCGACCCCGCGCAGGGATGCTGCTCATCGCCACGCCCCAGCTGCTCGACCCGAACTTCGCCCGCACCGTGGTGCTGCTCCTCGACGTCGACGACAACGGGGCGCTCGGGGTGGTGCTCAACCGGCCGACCCCGGTCGCGGTGCGCGAGGTGCTCGCCGGCTGGGACGGCGTCGTGGCCGAGCCGGAGGTGCTCTTCCAGGGCGGCCCGGTCTCGACCGAGGGCGCGCTGGCCGTCGGCTGGCTGCGCGACGCGAGCGACGCGCCCGTCGGCTTCCGTGAGGTGGACGGCGTACTCGGGGTCGTCGACCTCGACACGCCCGTGGAGCTCGTCGACGGATCGCTCTCGGGCATGCGGATCTTCGCCGGGTACGCCGGCTGGGGTGCCGAGCAGCTCGACGGCGAGATCGACGAGGGCAGCTGGTACGTCGTGCCGGCCGACCCGCCCGACGTGTTCCGCGAGGACGCCACCGACCTGTGGCGCGAGGTGCTGCGCCGCCAGCCCGGCCAGCTCGCCTGGCTCTCGACCCGGCCCGCCGACCCGGACCTGAACTGATCCGGATCCGGACGCCGCGGCACCCCCGACGGTGCCAGCGCGCAGGCCCGGGTGACGTAGGCTGGTCGCACCATGACTTCCCTCGGATTCGGCACTGAGACGGACACGATCGAGGACCGTCGTACGGTCCCGACCGACGAGGGCGACCACGAGAAGTTCTCCCACTTCGTCGAGAAGGACAAGCTCACCGAGGCGATGGTGATGGGGACGCCGGTGGTCGCGCTCTGCGGCAAGGTCTGGGTGCCCAGTCGGGCCCCGGAGAAGTTCCCGGTCTGCCCCACCTGTCAGGAGATCTGGAACGAGATGAAGCCCGGTGGCGACGGGGACTCCGACGAGTGAGTGACCGGCTCGAGCCGGTCCCCCTCTCGCCCGCGTGGCCCGACCGCGCGGCCTGGGGGACGGCCACGTCCCTGCGCGCCTGGCAGACCGCGGCGATGCACGACTACTTCGACCGCCAGCCGCGTGACTTCCTGACCGTCGCGACCCCGGGTGCGGGCAAGACGACGTTCGCGCTCTCGGTCGCCAGCGAGCTGCTCGGCCGCCGGATCGTGGACCGGATCATCGTGGTGGCGCCGACCGAGCACCTCAAGAGCCAGTGGGCCGAGGCTGCGGCGCGGGCCGGCATCCCGATCGACCCGACGTACTCCGCCGGCAAGGGCAGGACCTCGACCGACTTCGTCGGCGTCGCCGTGACCTACGCCGGGGTGGCGGTCAACCCGCTCGCGATGCGGATCCGCACCGAGCGCTTCAAGACGCTGGTGATCCTCGACGAGATCCACCACGCCGGCGACGCGATGACGTGGGGCGAGGGCGTCCGCGAGGCGTTCGACCCGGCGACCCGGCGGCTCGCCCTGACCGGCACCCCGTTCCGCTCCGACGTGAACCCGATCCCCTTCGTCAGCTACGCACCCGGCGATGACGGCATTCCGCGCTCGGTCGCCGACTTCAGCTACGGCTACGCCCATGCGCTGTCCGACCACGTCGTCCGACCGGTGCTCTTCCTCGCCTACTCCGGCGACATGCAGTGGCGCACCCGCGCCGGCGACGAGGTCGCCGCCCGGCTGGGCGAGCCGCTCACCAAGGACCTGACCGCGCAGGCGCTGCGCACCGCGCTCGACCCGGAGGGCTCGTGGATGCCGTCGGTCCTCGCCGCGGCCGACAAGCGGCTCTCCGAGGTACGCCGGCACGTGCCCGACGCCGGCGGGCTGGTGATCGCCTCGGACCAGGACGCGGCTCGCGCGTACGCCGCCCTGCTGACCAGGATCTCGGGGGAGAAGCCCGCGATCGTGCTCTCGGACGAGAAGGCCGCGTCGAAGCGGATCTCGGCGTTCAGCGGCAACGAGCAGCGCTGGATGGTCGCGGTCCGGATGGTGTCCGAGGGCGTCGACGTGCCGCGGCTGGCCGTGGGCGTCTGGGCGACCACGACGGCCACCCCACTCTTCTTCGCCCAAGCGGTCGGACGCTTCGTCCGGGCCCGCGCGCGCGGTGAGACCGCCTCGGTGTTCCTACCCTCGGTGCCGACGCTGCTGGGCTACGCCACCGAGCTGGAGGCCCAGCGCGACCACGTGCTCGGCCGCCGGATCACCGACGAGGACGACATCTTCGCGGCCGAGCGCGACCTGCTCGCGGCCGCCGACGCCGACGGGGCCGCGTCCGAGGAGCTGGCCCTGCCCGGCTACCAGGCGCTCGGCTCCGAGGCCCGCTTCGACCACGTGCTCTACGACGGATCGCAGTTCGGCCACGCCGGCGAGGTGCACGTCGGGTCGGAGGAGGAGATGGACTTCCTCGGCATCCCCGGCCTGCTCGAGCCCGACCAGATGCGCACCCTGCTCCACCACCGGCAGCAGTCGCGCCGCGACAGCCGACCGGCCGACGCCGACCCGGTGACCGAGGAGGTCACCACGCACGAGCAGCTGGCCGTGCTGCGTCGCGAGCTCAACGGCCTGGTCGCCGCGTGGAACCACCGCACCGGCCAGCCCCACGGGACCACGCACGCCACGCTCCGCAAGGACTGCGGTGGCCCGGCGGCGGCGATCGCCAACGCCGACCAGCTCCGGGCCCGGATCGACCGGCTCCGCGAGTGGGCCACCCGACGTACCTCCTGAGACGCGGCAGCGCGCCGTACCCCCCGACCTCGCTAGAGTCCGGTCATGGCGGCTGAGACGAGCCAGACGCTGGATCGAGGGATCCGGGTGCTGATGACGCTGGCCGCCGCGCCACAGGGCCTCTCGGTGACCGCCCTGGCCGAGGCGCTCGGCATCAACCGCACGGTCGTCTACCGGCTGGTCAGCACCCTCGAGCAGCACGCCCTGGTGCGCCGCGACGGGCAGGGCCGGCTCCACGTCGGCCTCGGGGTGCTGCACCTCGCGACCGCGGTCCAGCCGGTGCTGCGCGACGTCGCGATCCCGGTGCTCCGCCAGCTCGCCGAGCGGGTCGGCTGCACCGCGCACCTCACGGTCGCCGAGGGCGACGAGGCGCTGGCGCTCGCGGTGATCGAGCCGTCGTGGACCGACTTCCACGTCAGCTACCGCGTCGGCTCGCGCCATCCCCTCACCCGTGGTGCCGCGGGCAAGGCGATCCTCGCGCTGCGGGAGCCCGGCGGCCCGCCGTACGTCTCGACCTCGGGGGAGCTCGAGCCGGGGGCACGCGGCCTGGCCGCGCCGGTGCGCGGCGTCAGTGGGCTCGAGGCCAGCGTGGGTGTGGTGACGCTCGTCGACCTCGACGTCGCCAAGGTCGGCGCGCTGGTGTCCGAGGCGGCCGACCGGCTGGCGTCACTCCTGCGCTGAGGGACGGATGCCGGGGCCGGGACGGCCCAGGATCTCGCGAGGTTCGTCGACCGCGTGGCCGTCGGTGCAGCGCAGGTGGGTGGTGACGGGGGAGCCGCAGTCGCGGTGGACGAACTCGATCGGCGGGCCGGCGGCGTCGGCGTAGTAGCGGTCGCCCCACCCGGCCACGGCGACCATCACCGGGAAGAGCGCGAAGCCCTTCTCGGTCAGGCGGTACTCCTGGCGCTCCCGCTGGCCCTCGACCCGGTAGGGCTCGCGGCGGAGCACCTCCTGGTCGACCAGCAGCGCGAGCCGGTTGGTCAGGACCTGGCGGGGGATCCCGGTGTGGCGGCGCATGTCGTCGAAGCGGCGGATGCCGTTGAAGACCTCGCGGATCACCACGAACGTCCAGCGCTCGCCGAGGATCTCCATGGCGCGCCCGATCGTGCAGTTGTCGGTCGAGAACGCGAGCGCGGGCGGTGTGGCCATGCCCCATGCTAGGTCTTGTTGACAGACTCAGCAAGGATGGGTCAGGCTCGGTCCATGTCGCAGACCCAGCAGTTCCGGACCGAGTCCCGCACCTTCAGCTGGGCGACCCCCGGCCAGGTGGACCTCGCCGACCTCGCCGACCTCGACGGCCTCGGCCAGCTCCGGGCGATGGCGGACGGGCGGCTCCCGCCGCCGCCGATCATGGCGACCCTGGGCTTCACCGACCTGCGTCCCGAGCCCGGCCGGGTGGTGGTCGAGATGCCGGCCGCGGAGTTCCACTACAACCCGCTCGGCGGTGTGCACGGTGGCGTGATCGCCACCCTGCTCGACACCGCCGCGGCGTGCGCCGTGCACACCACGCTGGCCGTGGGGGAGGGCTACACCTCCCTCGACCTCACCGTGAAGTTCCTCCGGGCCGTGACCGTCGACTCCGGCCTCCTCACCTGCGAGGGCACCGTGCTCCAGCGCGGGCGTCGTACGGCGCTCGCCCAGGCGCAGCTCACCGACGAGCGCGGCAGGCTCGTCGCCCACGCCACCTCCTCCTGCCTGGTCTTCCCCCCGACCGGTTGAGTTGCCAGTCGGGCCCGTTGAGTTGCCAGTTGCGCCGGTCGAGTCGCCAGTGAGGACGGCCGGAGTGGCAACTCGACACGGCGGAGTGGCAACTCGACTATCCACCGAGGGCGAGAGGGAGGACGCGATAGGGGATCTGGGTCGCGAGGGCGATGACGGTGGAGGAGCGGACGATCGCGGGGTCGTGGAGCACCCGGTCGATGACCCGCTGGAGGTCGGCGTTCGATCGGGCGACCACCCGGGCCCACATGTCGCCGGCGCCGGTGATGGTGAACGCCTCGAGCACCTCGGGGATGGCGGCGAGGTGGCCGGCCACGGTGTCGTGGCCGGCGCCCTGCCGGATCTCGAGGGTGAGGAACGCGGTCACGGGATAGCCCAGCGCCTCCGCGGAGAGGTCGGGTCCCCAGCCGGTGACCACACCGGTGGAGGCCAGCTTGTCGAGCCGGGCCTGGACCGTGCCGCGGGCGACGCCGAGCCGGCGCGACGCCTCGAGCACGCCGATCCTCGGCTCGTGCGAGAAGAGGTCGAGCAACCTGCCGTCGAGCTCGTCCACGGTCTCCTCCAGAGTTGATCAACCTGTACAGTCTTTCGGCGTACTGTTGCACAGATTGACTCCGTTCGGCAGGCTTCACCCCATGACCGACTCGACGCTCACCGTCCTCACCCACGAAGAGGAGCAGGCCGGCCTCACCCTCGACCAGCTCAAGCAGCTGGTCGGCCTGGTGGAGTACGACGCCAGCAACGACCCGTTCCCGGTCGTCGCCCAGGACGCCGTCTGCTTCGTGGTCGGCAACGCCACCCAGACCGCGACCTTCTACCAGCTCGCCTTCGGCATGGAGCTCGAGGCGTACCGCGGCCCGGAGACCGGCCATCGCGACGCCAAGACCTACGTGCTGCGCTCCGGCTCGGCGCGCTTCGTCTTCACCGGTGCCGTGACCCCGGACAGCCCGGTCCTCGACCACCACCGCAAGCACGGTGACGGCGTCGTCGACCTCGCGATCGAGGTCGCCGACGTCGACCGCTGCATCGAGCACGCGCGCGCCCAGGGCGCCACCATCCTGGTCGAGCCCCACGACGAGTCCGACGAGCACGGCACCGTCCGGCTCGCCGCGATCGCGACGTACGGCGAGACCCGCCACACCCTCCTCGACCGTTCCGGCTACGACGGCCCCTACCTGCCCGGCTACACCGCGGCCACCACCAAGGTCACCCGCCGCGAGGGCCACCCCAAGCGCCTCTTCCAGGCCGTCGACCACTGCGTCGGCAACGTCGAGCTCGGCCGGATGGATGAGTGGGTGACGTTCTACAACAAGGTCCTCGGCTTCACGAACATGGCCGAGTTCATCGGCGACGACATCGCGACCGACTACTCCGCGCTGATGTCCAAGGTCGTCGCGAGCGGCAACCACCGCGTGAAGTTCCCCCTCAACGAGCCGGCGATCGCGAAGAAGAAGTCGCAGATCGACGAGTACCTCGAGTTCTACGACGGCGCCGGCTGCCAGCACATCGCGCTCGCGACCAACGACATCCTGCGCTCGGTCGACATCCTGCGCGAGAACGGCATCGAGTTCCTCGAGACGCCCGACTCCTACTACGACGACCCCGAGCTCCGCGCCCGGATCGGCGAGGTGCGGGTGCCGATCGAGGAGCTGAAGAAGCGCAAGATCCTGGTCGACCGCGACGAGGACGGCTACCTCCTCCAGATCTTCACCAAGCCCATGGGCGACCGGCCCACGGTCTTCTACGAATTCATCGAGCGGCACGGCTCGCTCGGCTTCGGCAAGGGCAACTTCAAGGCCCTCTTCGAGGCCATCGAGCGGGAGCAGGACCTGCGCGGCAACCTCTGACAGGTCAGCGGGTCCGGACGACCACGGTCCGGGCAGCCCGGTCGTGGAGGGTCTGACGGCGGTCACCGAGCGCCCACAACGGGTCGGCGAAGGCGAAGACCACCAGCACCAGCACGAGCAGGGCGAGCAGGACCGGGGAGCCGAGCACGAAGCCGGTCAACGACAGCACCTGCGTGAGCAGGTACTGGACGCCGAAGCGGGTCGTCGCGGCACCCCACGAGAGCCGGCCGTCGGCATCGCGCGGGCGGACCCTCATCTGCAGGGCGGCCTTGCCGGGGGTCGCGCCACGCCACCGCAGGAACCCGACGTGGTAGGCGAGGGCGAGCAGCGTCGGAAGGACGAGCAGCGTCAGCCAGTGGTCGACGTAGCCGTCCCGAACGACGTCGAGGAACGCCGAGACGTCGACCGGTTCGCCGGCCTCGACCTGCCGCTCGAGCTCGTCCTGGTTGCGCGCCATGTCGCGTTGGAGGTCACGCTGCGCCATCCACGTCAGGGGCAACGTCACGATCAGCAGCAGCAGCCCGTCGAGCAGCAACCCCAGCACCCGCCACCACCAGCCGGCCAGCGGCTGGCCCTCCGGCGTGACCGGGCCGGCGCCGTGCGCGTGGACGTCGCGCTGCACGTGCTCGGTCCACCGGTGCCCGTCCCACCACCGGACGGTGGGGGAGGCAGGCCGGGACTCGGGGTCCGGGTACCACCCGGGAGGGACGTCGCTCACGGGTCGGTCACACGCCCAGCGGGGCGCCGTCGCAGCAGTTGGCCTTCATGTGGCAGTGCGGGCAGAGCCACCGGGTGGAGATGGGATCGAACTCTTTCCCGCAGTAGTCGCACGGCATGGGCCGCACGGTACGCCGGGCGGGGTCGGGCAGGATGGCGCCATGCCGACCTACGTCGCGTTCCTGCGTGCGATCAACCTGGGCGCGACCCGGAAGTTCCCGACGGCCGACATCGCCGCGGCCACCGAGGCGGCCGGGGGCTCCGACGTGGCCACCCACATCAACACCGGCAACGTGCTGCTCCGCACCTCGTTGCGCTCGCGGGCCAAGGTCGAGGCAGCCCTGGAGAAGGCGTACGAGGCCGACCGCGGGTTCGCCGTCCCGACCATCGTCTTCACCCCGGCCGAGCTCCGTCAGATCGCCGCGGACGCCGACGAGCTCGCGGCCGGTGGCCGGCACTACGTGTCCCTGCTGAAGGACAAGCCCACCGCGGCCGCGACGAAGCTCATCGAGGCTGCCGGAGGTGACGGGGAGCGGGCCGTCGTGCGGGGCCGTGCCGTCCACCTGCTCATCGACGGCGACTACCACTCGGCCTCGCTGACCAATGCCCAGGTCGAGAAGGCGCTGGGTGTGGCCACCAACCGCAACGTCACCGTCATCCGGGCGCTGGTGGGGAAGTGGTGCTCATGACCGGCTCCGCCACCGCACGCTCCAGGTTGCGCACGGAGCGGGAGGTCAACGTCAGCAGGCAGATCGCGCCGTACGCGATCCCGCTCGCGACCAGCACGGGCCGTGTGCCGAACCATTCGCCCAGCGGGCCGAACGTCAGCTGACCGATCGGGACCGCGACCATCGAGCCGAGCGCGTCGTAGGAGGATGCGCGCGAGAGCATCTCCAGCGGGACGTGCTCCTGCATGGCCAGACTCCAGCCCAGCCCGAAGACCTCGAGGCCGGCGCCGGCGACGAACATGCCGACGACCAGGGGGACCAGCTGGGGGCCGAGGCCCAACATCAACAGCGGCACGGCGAGGAACAGGCAGCCGAGCATGCCGGCCCGCAACGGGTAGCGGATCGAGACCCGCAGCAGCACGAGTCCGGTGACGACCAGGCCGATCGCCTGTGCGGAGAGCACGTATCCCCACCCGGTGATGCCGATGGTGTCGCGGGCCAGACCCGGCCCGAGGGTGTGCAGGGCGCCGGAGCCGATCGCGTTGAGGGCGCCGAAGGCCAGGACCACGACCCACAGCCAGGTCGTGGACCGGAAGAACACCCAACCCTCCCGTAGGTCCTGCACCACGCCCCCGCCGGCGTCCGGCGCGCGGTGCGGCACCTTGACCGGCAGCAACAGCGCCAGCGCGACCAGCCAGGTGGCGGCGTCGGCAGCGAGCGCCCAGCCCGGGCCGACCGTGACCACCAGTACGGCGGCAGTCGTCGGGCCCAGCGCGAACAGGGCGCCACGCACCATCGAGAGCAGCGCGTTCGCCTGTTGCAGCTGGGCCCGCGGCACCAGCTGGGGGACCATCCCCTGCATTGCCGGGAACGAGCTCGCCGCGGCGGTGCCGTTGACGGCCTCGATCACGATCAGCTGCCAGAGCTCCGCGTGACCGGAGATCACCAAGGTCGCCGCCGTGGCCTGCGAGAGCACTGCCACGGCGTTGGACACCTGGATCACCAGCCGCCGGCCGAACCGGTCGGCGATCACCCCGCCGAGCAGCAGGAACAGCACCATCGGGATGCTGCGGGCGGCCAGCACCTGACCGAGGGCAGCGGCGCTGTCCTCGATCGCGAGCACCGCGAAGGCCAGCGCGACGGGCGCCATGGTGGTGCCCCAGATGTTGACCGCGCGCGAGGCGAAGAAGAACCGGAAGCGCCGGTCGGAGAGCGGGGCGACCGAGTCACGCCACGTCATGTCGGATCCTCGGCACGCATCTGGAACAGGGCGGCGCTCATCGCGACCTTGATCGTGCCCTCGGTGCGCGGCGGCTGCGCCGCGTCGTGCAGTCGCTCCGACGCCTCTCGCATGGAGGCGCGCACCGCCAGGAAGTCCTCCTCGCTGACCCACAGCTCGGCGTCGGTGAAGCTGCCGGGTCGCCCCTCCCACTGCTCGACCCGCCGGACCAGCTCGGCCGCCATGGCGTGCGCGTAGGCGGCGCGACCCGTCGGCGTGCTCGCCCCCCGCGTGACGTGGTCACGCCAGGGGTGGCGGTAGCGCTTGGCGACGCCGCCCCGGATCCGCTCCTCGGAGGCGACGACCAGCTGGCCGACGTCCAGCAGCTGCCGCAGGTGGTACGACGCATTGGCGTGGGTGAGGTCGAGCTCGCGGGCGACCTCGGCCGCGCTCATCTCGGCACCGGTCAGGAGCGAGAGGATCTGCAGCCGCACCGGGTGGGCGATCGCCCGCAGGGCCTGGGTGGCGTCGTCGGTCATGCAACCCTCCAATGGTCATTGGGGAGTATGGCCGCGTGCGGGGACGACTGTCAAACGGTTCTTGGAGGGTGGGTCACTCGCCGCGGAAGTCCGGTCGCCGCCGCTCGGTGAAGGCGCGCATGCCCTCGGCGGCGTCGGCGGTGCGGAGCAGCACGGTCTGGCCGGTGCGCTCTCGCAGCAGGGCCGGCTCGAGGCCGGCCAGGGTCGCGGCGTTGACGGCCTTCTTGGTGGCGGCGAACGCCAGCGGCGGCCCGCTGGCCAGGCGTCGTACGACGCGGGCGACCTCGGCCTCGAACTCCGCGTCCGGCACCACCTCGGCGATCAGCCCGGCCAGATGGGCCTCCGTGGCGGTGAGCGGCTCGGCGAGCAGGGCCATCCGCATGGCGCGGGCCCGGCCGATCGCGGCGGCGACGGTGGCGGTCGAGCCGCCGTCCGGCATCAGCCCGATCCGCGCGAACGCCAGCAGGAAGGACGCCGACTCGGTCGCGACCACCAGGTCGGCGGCGAGGGCGGCCGAGCAGCCGACGCCGGCGGCGACTCCGTTGACGGCGGCGAGGACGGGCTTGTCGAGGGTGGTGATCGCGCGCACGATCCGGGCGGCGCGATCGAGCGCGGAGGCGTCGAAGTTCTCGTGGGCGTCCGCACCGGAGATGTCGGCGCCCGCGCTGAACGCCTCGCCGGTGCCGGTCAGCACCACCACCCGGACCGCGTCGTCCGCCCCCGCCTGCTCGATCGCGTCCGCGAGCGCGTCGGCCAGGGTGTCGGAGAGGGCGTTGTAGACCTCGGGCCGGTTGAGGACCAGCCAGAGGGCGCCGTCCTCGAGCCGGGTCTCGAGCTCAGCCAACGATGACGCCTGCTCCGTGCATCTCGGCGACCGCGGTCGACGAGGTCTCGTCCGCGACGCCGGCGCAGAGCCCGGTGAGGAGCCGGGTCGCGAAGCCCTCGCGCACGGCATCCAGCGCCGTGGCCCGCACGCAGTAGTCGGTCGCGATCCCGCAGACGTCCACCTCGGTCACCTCGTGCTGCCGCAACCAGTCGGCCAGCCCGGTCCCGCCCACCTCGTGGCCCTCGAAGCCGGAGTAGGCGGCCTGGTGCGCGCCCTTGAGGAAGATCGCGTCGAACGGCTGGGGGTCGAGGTTGGGGTGGAGCGCCTCGCCATCGGTCCCGACCCTGCAGTGGACCGGCCAGCTGTCACGGAAGTCGGGGTCGGCGGACCAGTGGTCGCCCGGGTCGACGTGGTGGTCCTTGGTCGCGACGACGTGCGCGTAGTCGGGGGCCTGGTCGTCCTTCCGGCTCCAGTGGTGCAGCAGGTCGCCGATCTCGCTGGCCACCCTCGCCCCGCCGCTCACCGGCAGCGACCCGCCCTCGCAGAAGTCGTTCTGCACGTCCACGACGATCAGCGCGCGCTTCATGTCCTCGACCCTAGTCGGCGGGGGTGACTCGATAGTCCGTGACGGAAATGTCGTGATCTCGACCGGCGAACAGCATTTCCGTCACGGACTATCGAGTCACAACCCTGGCAACCAGGCGATCACGTCGGCGATGGCGCGGTCCCAGAGCCCCCACTCGTGATCGCCGGGGCGAAAGTCGGTGGTGAGGTCGACGCCGCCGGACCGCAACCGCTCGGCCAGGCGGACGTTGGCGTCGTGGAGCACGTCCTCGGTGCCGCAGCCGAGCCAGACCGGCGGCAGTGACGCGGGGTCAGCCTCGTCGAGGAGGTGGTCGAGGTCGGCGCCGGGTGGGACCCGGCCGTCGAAGATCCGGTGCAGCAGCTCGGCCCGCTCGGGCTGCTGGAGGACCCGGACGTCCACCGCACCCGAGAGGCTCGCCACCCCGGCGTACCGCCGGGGATGGGTGAGTGCGAGCTTGAGGGCGCCGTAGCCTCCCATCGAGAGGCCGGCGACGTAGGTGTCCTCGGGGCGCGTGGACAGCCTGAACATCTCAGCCACCCGCAACGGCAGCTCCTCGGAGACCCACGTCCAGTAGGCGTGCCCGTGCACCTCGTCGGCGTAGAAGCTGCGGCCCGCGGCGGGCATGACCACCGCCACGCCGGTGGCGCGCGCGTGGCGCTCGATCGCCGTGTGACGCAGCCAGGCGCTGTGGTCGTCGGACAACCCGTGCAGCAGGTGCAGGACCGGCCAGCCGTGCTCCGGCACCTCCACGGGCTCGACGCCGACCTGCCCGCGGGCGGACTGGGGGAGGACGACGGTGAGCGAGGTCCCCATCTCGAGCGACTCGGAGAAGAGGTCGACGTCCAGGAGTGCCACCTCAACCCCCGAGGTGGACGGTCTCGATGACGGGCTCGCCCCGGCTCATCTGCTGGGCCGACATCGGCAGCTCCGCGCGGGCGGCGAGGTGCCGCTCGCGAGCGGCCTCCAGCGACTCGCGGCCGACCACCTCGCCGCTCCGGACCAGGGGCACCATCAGCGGCCGGTCGTCGCCGTCGTCCTGCGGTGCCTCGCCGATCCCGACCAGCTCGGCCTGCGCGACCCCCTCCGCGCTGCGGCGGCGCAGCGCGTACTTGCGCCCGCCCACCGATCCCTTGTCCTTGCTCTTCTTCGCGACCGAGACCAGCTCGCCGCCGTCGCCCTCGCGCGCGACCAGCTTGTAGACGAAGCCGCAGGTGGGGTGACCGCTGCCGGTGACCAGCTGCGTGCCGACGCCGTACGCGTCGACCGGCGCCGAGGCCAGGGACGCGATCGCGAACTCGTCCAGGTCGCTGGTGACCACGATCCGGGTGGACGTCGCCCCCAACCCGTCGAGCTGCTCGCGGACCTGCCGCGCCAGCACCCCCAGGTCACCGCTGTCGATCCGCACGGCTCCGAGCTCGCGACCTGCGACCTCGACACCGAGCCGGACCGCCTCGGCGATGTCGTAGGTGTCGACGAGCAGCGTGGTCCCGTGCCCCAACGAGTCGACCTGCGCACGGAACGCGTCGGCCTCGGTGTCGTGGAGCAGGGTGAACGAGTGGGCCGAGGTGCCGGCGGTCGGCACGCCGTAGCGCTGACGGGCCGCGAGGTTGGACGACGACGCGAAGCCCGCGACGTACGCCGCCCGGGCGGAGGCGACCGCCGCCTCCTCGTGGGTACGCCGCGAGCCCATCTCGATGCACGGCCGGTCGCCGGCGACCAGGGTCATCCGGGAGGCGGCGGAGGCGATCGCGGAGTCGTGGTTGTAGATCGAGAGGAGCACCGTCTCGAGCAGCACGGCGTCGGCGAAGGTGGACTCGACGACGACCAGCGGGGAGTAGGGGAGGTAGACCTCGCCCTCGGCGTAGCCCCAGACGTCGCCGGCGAAGCGGTAGTCGGCCAGCCAGGCCAGCGTCGGCTCGTCGACGACGTCGCCGACGCGCAGGGTCTCCAGCGCGGCGTCGTCGAAGCGGAAGTCGCTCGATCGCGTCCAGCGCCCGCCCGACGCCGGCCACCACGCCGTACCGGCGGCCCTCGGGGAGCCGTCGCGGGAAGAGCTCGAAGACCGCCCGGCGGTGGGCCGTGCCCGCGGCCAGCGCGGCCTGCAGCATGGTCAGCTCGTAGTGGTCGGTCAGGAGAGCCGAGGACGGGTGCACGACGGTCACTGTGCCACCATGGACGGGTGTCCGCAGCCAGCCCGGTCGAGGTCGAGCCGACCCAGGCTCCTGACGAGATCACCCTGGTCGCGAAGCCCTGGGTGACCATCGTGTGGAACGACCCGGTCAACCTGATGTCCTACGTGACCTACGTCTTCCAGAAGCACTTCGGCTACGACGAGCAGAAGGCCGAGACCTTGATGATGGAGGTCCACGAGGACGGCAAGTCCGCGGTCAGCACCGGCAGCCGCGAGGAGATGGAGCGCGACGTGCAGGCGATGCACGAGTACGGCCTCTGGGCCACCATGGAGAAGCAGTGAGCGGATTCGCCCGCCACCTCCGCAGCGGCCACATCATCGCGACGTTCAGCGGCTTCGAGGCCGACCTGCTGCGCTCGCTCGCCTCGCAGCTCGTCGAGCTGCTGCGCAACGAGGCCGCCGTGCCGCGCGTCACCGAGGACGACTTCGAGGCGATGCTCGACTTCAGCGGCCCGACCTCCGAGCCGGACGACCCCGTCCTGGCCCGGCTGTTCCCCAACGCCTACGAGCACGACGAGGAGGCGGCCTCGGAGTTCCGGCGGTTCACCGAGCCGGCCCTCCGCGACGGCAAGGCCGCCGGCGCCGGCACGATCATCGACACCCTCGAGGACGCCGGTCTGCCCCCCGAGCTCACCGAGGACGGCCTCACGATCGACGTCGAGATGGAGGAGCAGGTCGCCGAGGCGTGGCTCCGCTCGTTCACCGACCTCCGGCTCGCGCTCGCCACCCGGCTGGGCATCGAGGACGACGACGAGGCGGTCTGGGACTCCCTCGACGAGGAGGACCCGCGGGCCCGGGCCTACGACATCTACTACTGGGTCGGACTGCTCCAGGAGACCCTCGTCGACGCCCTCCAGGGGCCGAACCAGGTGGCGTGACTGACCCAAATTGGGTAAGACCTCCGGATCGCCGTGCCACCCTGCTGTCAGGAGAGCATTGTCGGCCCAGGCGACCCCCGTGCCGGTACCCTCACCGGCCCCGCCGGACTCGGAGGAGACATCGTGACGCGATCGAGCCACACCCACGCACCCCGGAGGTTCCACCGCGCGCGCCTCCTGTCCGCGACCCTCGCCCTGGCCGTCGCGACCGCGGGGCTCCTCGCCGCGGGCGGGGCGAGCGCGGCCCCGACCACGCAGAAGGCGCAGGCGCGGAGCGGAGTCGTGCTCCGCTTCGGGTACGGCGGGGGTGCGCGTGTCCACGAGGGGACGGTCGTCAAGAACCTGGCCGGGAAGGGCCGCGGCGTGGTGCATCTGGCGGACGGCGCCCGCATGAAGCGGGTGAAGGGCCGGCCCGGGAAGGCCATGAAGTTCCCGCGCAGCGGGAACGGCCTGATCGAGGCGGCGGACCGGGTCGCGTGGGACCCGCGGCGCCGCGCCTTCACCTACGGCACCAAGGTCAAGATGGCCGACGCGCAGGTCACCCAGCACTCCAACGTCATGCAGAAGGGCTACTACCACCAGCCCGGCGGGCAGTGGAAGCTCCAGGTGGACCGGGGGCGGCCCAGCTGCGTGGTGAACGGCAGCGAGGGCCGGGTGCTCACGCGCTCGGGCCGGTCCATCGCCGACGGGCACTGGCACAGCCTGGCCTGCCGGCGCACGTCCGACGGTGTCACCTTGCGGGTCGACGGCACGGTCGTGGCCTCCACGAACGGCGCCACCGGCAAGGTGTCCAACGCCTCCGCGGTCCGGATCGGGGCCAAGAAGATCGGGTCGGTACGCGTCGAGCAGTTCCGCGGGCGGCTGGACGCCACGTTCCTCCGGATGGGCTGACCCGTCCGGCCCACATGGTGGGCGTGGTGGGGTCGCCCAGGGCCGCTCCCTACCCTTGAGAGGTGCTGACCCTCGACCGCGCGACGTACGACGGCATCGTCGCCCATGCCCGCCGGGACCACCCGGACGAGGCGTGCGGCGTCGTGGCCGGACCCGCGGGCAGCGACGCGGCCGTGCGGCTGGTCGAGATGGTGAACGCGGCCGGCAGCCCGACGTTCTACGAGTTCGACTCGACCGACCTGCTCGCGCTGTACAAGGAGATGGACGACCGCGACGAGGAACCGGTCGTGATCTACCACTCCCACACCGCCACCGAGGCCTACCCGAGCCGCACCGACATCGGGCTGGCGATGGAGCCGGACGCGCACTACGTGCTGGTCAGCACACGGGTGCACGGGAATAACGACGGCCCCGTGGAGTTCAGGTCCTACAGGATCGTCGACGGCGTGGTGACCGAGGAAGAGGTCACCATCACCGACGTCCCCACCCCCGCACCCTGAGGAACAAGGAGCATCCCGCATGGCCATCGAGGTCCGGATCCCGACCATCCTGCGCACCTACACCGGCGGTGAGAAGGCCGTGACGGGCACCGGCGCGAGCCTGGGCGAGCTCATCGCGGACCTGGAGGCGAACCACCCCGGCATCCGCGAGCGCCTGCTCGAGGACAAGGACGGCAACCACGACCTGCGCCGCTTCGTCAACGTCTACGTCAACGACGAGGACGTCCGGTTCCTCGGCGGCCTCGAGGCCGAGCTGAGCGACGGCGACCAGGTCGTCGTGCTCCCGGCCGTCGCCGGCGGATGACCCGGTACGACGACCACGTCTCCTCGGTCGGCAACACGCCCCTCGTGGGCCTGCCGGCCCTCTCCCCGAGCCCCGACGTCCGGCTGTGGGCCAAGCTCGAGGACCGCAACCCGACCGGGTCCATCAAGGACCGCCCGGCGCTGAAGATGATCGAGATGGCCGAGAAGGACGGGCGGCTGCGTCCCGGGTGCACCCTGCTCGAGCCCACCAGCGGCAACACCGGCATCTCGCTGGCGATGGCGGCCAAGCTCAAGGGCTACCGGATCGTCTGCGTGATGCCCGAGAACACCTCCGAGGAGCGGCGACAGCTGCTGCGGATGTGGGGGGCCGAGATCGTCTCGAGCCCGGCCGCCGGTGGGTCCAACGAGGCGGTCCGGGTGGCCAAGGAGATCGCGGCCGACCACCCCGACTGGGTGATGATGTACCAGTACGGCAACGACGCGAACGCCCTCGCGCACGAGGAGGGCACCGGTCCCGAGCTGCTCGCCGACCTCCCCGAGATCACCCACTTCGTCGCCGGCCTCGGCACCACCGGCACCCTGATGGGCGTCTCCCGGTTCTTCCGGCGCGAGAAGCCCGACGTCCGGATCGTCGCCGCCGAGCCACGGTACGGCGAGGTTGTCTACGGCCTGCGCAACCTCGACGAGGGCTTCGTCCCCGAGCTGTACGACGCGTCGCTGATCGACTCCCGGTTCTCGGTCGGCCCGCGCGACGCCGTCCGCCGGGTGCGCGAGCTGCTGGAGTCCGAGGGGATCTTCGCCGGCATCTCGACCGGCGCGATCCTGCACGCCGCGCTCGGCCAGGCCGCGAAGGCGGTCAAGGCCGGCGAACGCGCTGACATCGCGTTCGTCGTGTGCGACGGTGGCTGGAAGTACCTCTCGACGGGTGCCTACGAGGGCACCGTCGACGAGGCCGAGGACCGGTTGGAAGGGCAGCTCTGGGCATGAGGCACACCGTGGCGGCCGCCGTGATCGCGCTGGTCGTCACGCTCGTGCCCGTCGGGGCCGCCTCCGCCGGGAACCCGGCGCCGGTGTCGACGTCACCGCCGACGATCGTCGGCGAGCCCGTCTACCGCGACCGCCTGGTCGCGGAGCCCGGCAGCTGGCAGCCCGCCGACGGCCTGACGTTCACCTACCAGTGGCTGCGCGCGGGCCAGGAGATCGACGGGGCGACCGGCGTCCGCTACCGGCCGCGGCTCGACGACCTGCGCGAGCGGCTGAGCGTCGAGGTCACCGCGACCGACGGCCTGGGCGTGAGCGGGGTCGCCACCAGCGAGCCGACCACGCGCGTCCGCAAGGCCGACCTCGTGCTGCGCCAGCGGCCCGCGGTGTCGGGCACCCGCCGCTTCACCCACCGACTCACCGCCGACCGCGGCGACTGGAAGCAGCCGCGCGTCGACGTCACCTTCCGCTGGCTGCGCGACGGCGACCCGATCCCGGGCGCCCGCCACCGCCGCTACCGGTTGACCCACCTCGACGTCGGCCATCGGGTGCAGGTCCGGGTGACCGCCCGCAAGGAGGGGTACGTCGACGCACGGGCCACCTCGCGCCGCGGACCCGCGATCGGCCACCTGGTCAGGGTGTTGCGCACCGCGACGTACCGCATCGAGACCCGCGGGACGATCACCGCCAGCATGGCGGTGTTCAAGCAGCAGGTGGCCCAGACCTTTGCGGACCCGCGCGGGTGGCGCTCGGCCGGCGTCGCGTTCCGTCGGGTGAGCAGCGGCGGCGACTTCTCCGTGGTGCTCGCCGAGGCCAGCACGGTCCCCGACTTCTCGTCGGTCTGCAGCGCTGAGTGGAGCTGTCGGGTCGGCCGCTACGTGATCATCAACCAGCTGCGCTGGAAGCACGCGTCCCCCTCGTGGAACGCCGCCGGCCAGACGTTGCGGGGCTACCGCCACATGGTCGTCAACCACGAGACCGGGCACTGGCTCGGCCACGGCCACCGCGGCTGCACCGGCGACGGCGACCTCGCTCCGGTGATGCAGCAGCAGTCCAAGGGCCTGGACGGCTGCCGCCACAACCCGTGGCCGCTCGCGTCCGAACGCTGGTTCCGGTGACCGACGGGCGGTCCGGCCCGGGGTGAGTTCGGTCGCGTCTGCGTGCCACGGGGCCCGTGGAGCCGTAGCCTTCGGGCTGTGCCAGCAGCGACCCTCGACCGGGAGGCACCGGTCGGCATCTTCGACTCCGGGTTCGGGGGCCTCACGGTCGCCCGATCGGTGATCGACCAGCTGCCGCACGAGTCGGTCGTCTACCTCGGCGACACCGCGCGCCAGCCCTACGGGCAGAAGCGGATCGCCGAGGTCCGCGAGTACGCGCTGGAGTGCCTCGACCACCTCGTCGACCGTGGTGTGAAGGCCCTCGTGATCGCCTGCAACTCCGCCTCCGCCGCGGTGCTGCGCGACGCGCGCGAGCGCTACGACGTGCCCGTCGTCGAGGTGATCCTGCCGGCGACCCGGCGCGCGGTCGCCGCGACGCACACCGGTCGGATCGGCGTGATCTGCACGCGCGCGACCGCCGAGTCGCAGGCCTACCAGGACGCCTTCGCCGCCGCCCCGCAGGTCGACCTGCTCGTCCGCGCCTGCCCCCGCTTCGTCGACTTCGTCGAGGCCGGGGTGACCGGTGGTGACGAGCTGCTCGCGGTCGCCCGCGACTACCTCGCGCCGCTGACCGAGGCCGGCGTCGACACGCTCGTCCTCGGCTGCACCCACTATCCGCTGCTCACCGGCGCGATCTCCGTGGTGATGGGCGACGGCGTCACCCTCGTCTCCAGCGCGGAGGAGTGCGCCAAGGACGTCTACCGGATGCTGCTCGACACCGGACTGATGCGCACGGGCGGCGAGCCGTCGTACGACTTCCTGACGACGGGGGTCCCCGACGACTTCGCCTCCGTCGGACGCCGGTTCCTCGGTCACGAGCTGGCGGCGGCCACCCAGTTCGCCGGTGGCCTCCGATGAGGCTCACGGTCGTCGGCTGCTCCGGCTCCTACCCCGGCCCGGACTCCCCGGCCAGCTGCTACCTGCTGGAGGCCGACCTCGACGGCCGCACCTGGCGGGTGCTGCTCGACCTCGGCTCAGGAGCGCTCGGGCCGCTGCACCGCTACGCCGATCCGCTCGCGATCGACGCCGTGTTCCTCAGCCACCTGCACGCCGACCACTGCCTCGACCTGTGCGGCTACCACGTGCTGCTGCGCTACCACCCCGACGGCCACCAGCCGCGGGTGCCGGTGTGGGGACCGGCCGGCACGGCCGACCGGATGGCCCGCGCCTACGACCTGCCGCTCGACCCGGGCATGCACGAGGAGTTCGACTTCCGCACCTACGACGGCGTCGTCGACGTCGGCCCGTTCCGGGTGGAGCCGGTGGCGGTCGCGCACCCGGTGTCCGCCTTCGGGCTGCGCGTCACCGCCGACGGCAGGACCCTCGGCTACTCCGGCGACACCGCACCCTGCGCCGGCCTCGACACGGTCGCCCGCGACGTCGACCTGCTGCTGGCCGAGGCCTCGTTCCACACGGAGGCCGAGAACCCACCGGGCATCCACCTCACCGGCGCCGACTGCGGCGACACCGCCGCCCGGTCGGGCACCCGACGCCTGCTCCTCACCCACGTGCCCCCGTGGCACGACCGCGAGCAGGCGCTCGCCGAGGCCCGCGCGGCGTACGACGGTCCGGTGGACCTCGCCCGTGCCGGCGACGTCCACGAGGTCTGACTCCACCCCGGTCGAGGGCACCAGCAGGGCGAACGACCAGGCTCCCCGGCGCCGGCACCGTACAACCACACGGCGGCCGGGACGGTGCAGCCCCGGTCGTCCCTCGTCGGCGGCGATGACCACCCATGCTGCGGCCGCCAGGTTGCCGCGCTCGTGTGCCTCAGGACGCCGCACAGGTCGTGGTCAGGCACACGCGCCATGCCGGTCGTGCCTCTGTCAGCGGCCAGGGTCCTTCGGGGGGAGGGTGCGGGCCTGGGCGACGCCGCGCGCGGCGTAGCGCGCCAGGTCGGCGTCGTCGGCCACGACCGAGTTGTCGACGAGCAGCCACCCGGTCATCGCACGACCCCGCATCTCCATCGGTGCGATGCCGTCGACGGCAAGCAGGTCGGCGCTCGCCTCCGGGTCGGCGCGCAGCATCATCGCACCCTGGCTCCCGGCCGCGACGGCCATGTGCCCGTCGACGAGGAACGCGAGGCCGCCGAACATCTTCTTCTCCGACAGCCCCGGCTCGCCCTCGAGGACGAAGCGGAGCCGCTCGGCCAGGACCTCGTCGTACGCCATGGATCGAGTATGCCAAGACCCGCACAGTCGGTCACCGGGTCTCGACACGCTCCGTCGCGGCCTCGTTCCTCGGCCCCGGTCGCTGCTCGACCACCGACGCGCGCGCTCCGCTCGCGCGGTCGCGCTCACTCCTGACCGGCGTCGTGGACGACGATGGCGATCTGGACCCGGTTGGTGACCTGGAGCTTGTCGAAGACCCGGGAGACGTGGGCCTTCACGGTCGGGACGGAGAGGTGGAGGCGGACGCCGATCTCTGCGTTGGAGTGACCGCGGCCGACCTCGCGGGCGACGTCGCGCTCACGCTCGGTGAGCTGGTCGAGCGACGCGCGGGCCGAGGCGGCGCGGCCGTCGCCGGCCTCCCGGCGCAGCCGCGCGATGAGCGTGCGGGTCGCGGCGGGCGACAGCATGGGGTCGCCCACCGCGACGGTGCGGATCGCGTCCACGATCTGCGCCGGCGGGGTGTCCTTGAGCAGGAACCCGTCGGCGCCGGCCGCGAGCGCGCCGACGACGTGCTCGTCGGCGTCGAAGGTCGTCAGCACGATGACCCGGGGCGGCTGCGGCTGCCGGTGCAGCTGCTCGGTCGCCTCCAGCCCGCCGAGCACCGGCATCCGGATGTCCATCAGCACGACGTCGGGGCGCAGCTGTGCGCAGGCGGCCAGGCCGGCGCGGCCGTCCGGCGCCTCGCCCACGACCTCGAGGTCGGGCTGGCCGCCGAGCATGAGGGTCAGGGCCGAGCGGACCAGCGGGTCGTCGTCGACGATCAGCACCCGGGTCATGCCCGCCACGGTATCCAGCCGTGCAGCTCGAAGTCGTGGCCGTCGCGACGGTGCTCCAGCCGGCCGCCCCGCAGCTCGGCTCGCTCGGAGAGCCCGACCAGGCCGAGTCCACTGCCCGGGGTCGCGGACGGACCGAAGCCGATCGGGTTGCGCAGCCTCACGTCGATGCCGCGGTCGGGATCGCCGCTGACCTCCACGCTGAGCACGGCGCCCGGGGCGTGCTTGCGCACGTTGGTGATCCCCTCCTGGACGATCCGGTAGACCGTCCGTCCGACCACCTCCGGCACCGGCTCGCCGTCCACGACCCGGTCGCGGTAGGTGAGCGAGAGCCCACCGGCCCGCGCGTCCTCGACGAGCGCGTCGAGATCGGCGTACGTCGGCTGCGGCCGGTCGGCGAGCTCCCCGGTGTCGGGGTCGCGGAGCACGCCGAGGACGTCGCGGAGCTCGGCCAGCGCGTCGTGGGCCTGCTCGCGCACCACCCGGGCGCTGTCGCGGAGCGCGTCGGCGTCGAGGTCGTCGCGGAAGGTCATCGCTCCCGCGTGCATCGAGATCTGCGAGATCCGGTGCGCGAGCACGTCGTGCATCTCGCGCGCGATCCGCGACCGCTCGTTGCCGCGCGCCTGCGCGACGCGCATCTCCTGCTCGGCCTCGGCGCGGACCGCCCGCTGCCGCAGCGACCACAGCAGGACCCGCCGCGATCCGATGTAGAGGCCCCAGCCGAAGATGCCGATCGTGATCGCGACGTTGAACGCGAAGCCCACCCAGAACGGGCCCTGGTCCTCGATCGGCTGGGTGTCGACGTAGCCCTGGTAGGCCACCAGCGACACCAGTGCCGCGATCGCGATCGGCCCGAGCCGCTGCCGTGTCGCCAGCGACACGGCAGCGAGCGTGCTCGGCCCGGCGGCCACCCCGGAGAGCACGGTCATCACCGCCGTCAGGACCGCGACCGTGAGCGGCCAGCGTCGCCGGACGTGCACGACGCCGTACGCCGCCAGCCCGATCGTCAGGTCCAGCCACCAGAGCAACCGGTTCGTGTGCCACTGGCCGAGGAACGTCGCGCTCCACACCAGGGCCGACAGCGCCGCGCAGAGGAGGTAGCGCCACGTGTGTCCCCACCGCGTCAGCCGCGGCTGGTACTCCTCGGGGTCGGGTCGCTCCACGGCGTCAGCGTAGGTCCCGGAGGACGGTGGTCGCAGCCTGCGCGGGACCCTGCCGACCCCTACTTTGGTCTGCCCGGAGCATCCCACCGGCCGTTCCGGGGCCGGCCGCGGTCGGGTTCGATGGTGGTCATGATCGAGGTGTCCGGCCTGACCAAGACCTACGGCGGCTTCCGTGCCGTCGACGACGTGTCGTTCCACTGCCAGCCCGGCCGGGTGACCGGCTTCCTCGGCCCCAACGGCGCCGGCAAGACGACGACCATGCGGGTGATGGTGGGCCTGACGCCCGCGACGCACGGCGCCGCGACGATCGGCGGGCACCACTACCGCGACATCCCCAACCCCGGCCGGCACGTCGGCGTCCTGCTCGACGCGTCCGCGCAGCACGCCGGCCGCACCGGCCGCGAGGTGCTGTCGATCGGCGCCCGCACCATGGGGCTGCCCGAGAGCCGGGTCGAGGAGATGCTCGCGCTGGTCTCGCTGACCGACGCCGAGAGCCGTCGCCGGCTGCGCAACTACTCCCTCGGCATGCGGCAGCGGCTCGGCATCGCCCACGCCCTGCTCGGCGACCCGTCGGTGCTCATCCTCGACGAGCCGGCCAACGGCCTCGACCCGGCCGGCATCCGCTGGATGCGCGACCTCCTCAAGGGGTACGCCGACCGCGGCGGCACCGTCCTGCTCAGCAGCCACCTCCTCAACGAGGTCGAGCTGATCGCCGACGAGATGATCGTGATCGGGCACGGCAAGATCGTCGCCCAGGGCGACAAGAAGTCGCTGCTCGCGATGGACACCGACGTCAGCTCCCTGGTCAGCTCGCGCGACGACGAGGCGCTCGGCGCCGTCCTGCGGGAGCGCGGGTTCACCGTCGTCCCCGAGGGCGACGGGCTGCGCGCCAGCTGCACGACCGAGGAGATCGGGCAGGCGGCGCTCGACGCGCGCGTCGTGCTCACCGACCTGCGCGGCGGCGGTGCCGGCCTGGAGGACCTGTTCCTCCAGCTCACCGCCGAGACCCAGCGCGACGACGTCTCCGAAGGAGCCCCCGCATGACCACCACGGCCCTCCAGACCCTCGACCTCTCGAGCACGGACCAGGTGCCGATGTCGCGGCTCGCCCGGGTCGAGGTCCGCAAGGCGCTCGACACCCGCGCGGGTCGCTGGTTCGCCTGCTCGATCCTCGGCCTGGTGCTGGTCGTCCAGGTCATCTACGCCTTCGCCGCACCCGACGACGCCAAGGGCTACGGCGACTTCCTCGGCATCTCCGGCGCGGTCCTCGGCTACTTCCTGCCGATCCTGATCATCATGCTGGTGACCAGCGAGGTCAGCCAGCGCACCGGCCTGGTCACCTTCACCCTGGAGCCGCGGCGGTCCCGGGTCGTCGTCGCCAAGTTCATCGCGGGCTTCTCGCTCGCAGCCGCCGTCATGGTGCTGGCCTCGCTGATCGCGGTGCTGGGCACGTTCCTCGCGATCGGCCTGGGTGCCGAGTCCGACTGGTCGGTCGACGGCAACCTGCTGTTCAACGGCTTCGTGCTCGCCAACGCGATCGGCGTCCTGATCGGCTTCGCGATCGCGACCCTGCTGATGAACACCCCGGCCGCCATCGTCGGGTACTTCGTCTACAGCCTGATCCTCCCGATCGCGGTGAGCATCCTGGCCTCCCTGAGCTCGGGCTTCGCCGACGTCGCCCCGTGGATCGAGTTCAACACTGCACAGACCCCGCTGTTCACCGGGGACTTCACCCCGACCGGGCAGGAGTGGGCGCAGCTCGCGGTGGCCGGAACGATCTGGCTGGTCCTCCCGCTCGTGCTGGGCGTCCTGCGGCTGCTGCGGGTGGAGTTCAAGTAGCGGCGAGACGCCGCCCAGAGCTGACGGGCCGGGTTCCCACGGGGGTGGGCCCGGCCCGTCGTCCTGCCCGGGTCGGTCACTAGGGTCGGGACATGACCGCACCGAGCCCCACGCCCCGCGAAGACGGCCGCGCCGACGACCACCTCCGACCGATCACGATCACCCGCCACTGGCTCGACCACGCGGCGGGGTCGGTGCTCGTCGAGTTCGGCCGTACCCGCGTCCTGTGCGCCGCCTCGGCGTCCGAGGGCGTGCCGCGGTGGCGCAAGGGCTCCGGCCTCGGCTGGGTCACGGCGGAGTACGCGATGCTCCCCGCCTCCACCAACACCCGCTCCGACCGTGAGTCGGTGCGCGGCAGGATCGGCGGCCGCACCCACGAGATCTCGCGCCTGATCGGGCGCTCCCTGCGCGCCGTCATCGACTACAAGGCACTGGGCGAGAACACGATCGTCCTCGACTGCGACGTCCTCCAGGCCGACGGCGGCACCCGCACCGCCGCGATCACGGGGGCGTACGTCGCGCTCGCCGACGCGGTCTCCCACCTCCGCTCGACCGGCGCGCTGCACGGCGAGCCGCTCACCGGCTCGATCGCCGCCGTCAGCGTCGGCATCATCGACGGGGTGCCGCGGCTCGACCTCCCCTACGAGGAGGACGTCCGTGCCGAGACCGACATGAACGTCGTGATGACCGGCGACGGCTCCTTCGTCGAGGTGCAGGGCACCGCCGAGGGTGCGCCCTTCGACCGGGCCGAGCTCGACGCGCTCCTCGGGCTCGCCGAGAAGGGCTGCGCCGACCTCACCCGGATGCAGCAGGAGGCCCTGCGCGGTGAGTGAGGTCTTCCTGGCGTCGCGCAACGCCAAGAAGCTGGCCGAGATGGACCGGATCCTCGCGCCGCTGGTCACCGGCGTCCGGGTGCTCGGCCTCGACGACGTCGCGACGTACGACGAGCCGGTCGAGGACGAGCCCACCTTCGAGGGCAACGCGCTGCTCAAGGCGCGGGCCGGGCTCGCCGCGACCGGGCTGCCGACCCTGGCCGACGACAGCGGGCTGTGCGTCGACGCGCTCAACGGCATGCCGGGCGTGCTCTCGGCCCGCTGGTCGGGCCCGCCCAAGGACGACGCGCGGAACAACCGGCTGCTGCTCGACCAGCTCGCCGACGTACCGGACGAGCGGCGTGCCGCCCACTTCGCCTGCGCGGTCGCCTTCTGCCACCCCGACGGGACCGAGCTGGTCGTCGAGGGCCGGATGGACGGCCGGGTGCTGCGTGAGGTGCGGGGGACCGGCGGCTTCGGCTACGACGTGCTGTTCGCCGCCGTGGAGCACCCCGACGTCACCACCGCCGAGCTGACCCCGGCCGACAAGGACGCGATCTCCCACCGCGGCCGCGCGCTCCGCCAGCTCGCCCCCCTCGTCGCGGCGGCACTGTCCACGGCGTGAGCCGTCACCCATGCATGTCAGAAAGGGGTCGAGCCGTCACTGATGCAGGCTGCCGACCTGCCTCTGTGCCCTCTCGGCACCCTTCTGACTGGCATGGGTGACGCCTCGCGGTCTCCATCGGTGCGCCCGGCGAGAGTCGAACTCGCACTGGCCAGGACCTAAACCTGGTGCCTCTGCCGATTGGGCTACGGGCGCTCGGTCCTCATTGTCCCGCGGCGTGTGCCTGAGAGTGCGCCATGGCGCACTCTCAGGCACACGCCGCGACACGGAGGGCGTCAGTCAGTCGAGTCCGAGGTCGCGGCGGAGCTTGGCGACATGGCCGGTGGCCTTGACGTTGTACTGGGCCAGCTCGACGAGCGCCGTCCTCGTCGATCACGAAGGTCGAGCGGAGGACGCCCTCGACGACCTTGCCGTACAGCGTCTTCTCCCCGTACGCCGCGTACGCGCGGTGGACGGCGAGGTCGGTGTCGGAGAGCAGGGTGAGGGTGAGGGAGTCGCGCTCGCGAAACTTCGCCAGCTTCGCGGGGGCGTCCTTGGAGACGCCGAGCACCTCGTAGCCGGCGCCGCGCAGCGAGTCGAGGGAGTCGGTGAAGTCGCAGGCCTGCTTGGTGCAGCCCGGCGTCATCGCCGCGGGGTAGAAGTACACGATCACCGTGCGCCCGCGCAGGTCGGAGAGGGTGACCGAGTCGCCGGTGTCGCTCTCGAGGGTGAAGTCCGGTGCGGGGTCGCCGGGCGCGAGGCGCTGGCTCATGGGATGGGTGTCTCCTGTCCGATCCAATTTTCTTCTTGCAAACGACATGCAACAACGTAGAGTGTGCAACATGCACGTCCCCGACGGATTCCTCGATGCCCCCACCTCGGTCACCACCGGCGTGGTCGCGGCGGTGGGGATCGCGGTCGCCCTGAGGGGCGCCCGCCGCGAACTGGACGACCGTACCGCGCCCATGGCGGGCCTCGTCGCCGCCTTCGTCTTCGCCGCCCAGATGCTCAACTTCCCCGTCGGTGCGGGCACGAGCGGGCACCTGCTCGGCGGTGCGCTGGCCGCGGTGCTCGTGGGCCCGTGGACCGCCGCCCTGTGCCTGGCCGTGGTGCTGCTGGTGCAGGGGCTGCTCTTCGCCGACGGTGGCATCACCGCCCTCGGTACCAACATCACGCTCTTCTCGATCGTCGCGGTCGGGCTCGGCTGGCTGACGTTCCGCGGCCTCCAGCTGCTGCTCCCGAGGCGACTCTCGATGGTCCCGGTCGCCGCCAGCGGAGCGGCGCTCGTGTCCGTCCCCGCCACGGCCGCGGTCTTCGTCGGGCTGTTCGCGATCGGTGGCCAGGCCCCGGTCTCACTCGACGCCGTGCTCACGGCCATGGTCGGCTGGCACGTGCTGATCGGGATCGGCGAGGCCTTCATCACCGGCCTGGTGGTCAGCAGCGTCGTGGCCGCCCGTCCCGACCTCGTCCACGGTGCTCGGCACCTGCTGTCCCAGCGCACGCTGGAGATCCGCACCCCGGCGACGGGGGCCACGCCGTGAGGACCCGCACCTTCTTCCTCGCCGGCCTGCTCGTCGCGCTGCTCCTCGGCGGCGTCGTGAGCTTCTACGCCTCCAGCCACCCCGACGGCCTCGAGTACGTCGCGGGCAGGACCGGCTTCCTCGACTCCGCCGGTGACCACGCCGCGGACGACGGGCCGATGGCCGACTACGCCGTGAAGGGCGTCGAGGACGACCGGCTGTCCGGCGGCCTGGCCGGCGTCATCGGGATCGGCGTGACGCTGCTCCTCGCCGGCGGGATCGCGTACGCCGTGCGCCGGCGTACGCCGCACGAGTCCACCAGCGACTCCTGATGGGCGCCGGTCACGGCCACCGGCTGCACTTCCACGGCCACTCCCGCATCCACCGGGCGCCGGCCCACCTGAAGATCGTCGCGCTGGTCGGCTTCGTGCTGGTCGTGGTGGCGACGCCGCGCGAGTGGTTCCCGGTGTACGCCGGCTACCTCGCCGTGATCCTCACCGTGATCGCGGTGTCGCGGGTGCCGTTCGGCTACGTGCTGAAGCGGCTCGTGGTCGAGGTGCCGTTCGTGGTGTTCGCGGTGCTGATCCCGTTCATCTCCCACGGACCCCAGGTGGAGGTGCTCGGGATCACGGTGAGCGAGCCGGGACTGCTCGCGGCCTGGGGGTTGCTGGTGAAGGGCACGCTCGGCGTGCTCGCCTCGCTGACCCTGGCCGCCACGACGGAGCCCGCCGACGTGCTCCGCGGTCTCGAACGCCTCCGGATGCCCGAGCTGGTCGTGCAGATCATGGGCTTCATGGTCCGCTACCTCGACGTGGTGGCGGGCGAGCTCGGGCGGATGCTCACGGCGATGCGCTCGCGCGGCTGCGACCCACGCCACCCGAAGCACTGGCCCGCGCTCGGTCGGGCGCTCGGCGCCCTGTTCATCCGGTCCTACGAGCGCGGCGAGCGGGTCCACCTCGCGATGCTGTCGCGCGGCTACACGGGAAGACTGCCGTCATGAGCGTGCCCACCCTCGACGTCCGCGGCCTCGCCTACGCCTACCCCGACGGCCACCAGGCGCTGCACGGCGTCGACCTGCACGTCCACGAGGGCGAGCGGGTCGCCCTGCTCGGCCCGAACGGCGCCGGCAAGACGACGCTGGTGCTGCACCTCAACGGCATCCTCACCGCGGGGGCCGGCTCGGTCGCCGTCAGCGGGCTGCCGGTGGTCAAGGACAACCTCCAGGAGGTACGCCGACGGGTCGGGATCGTCTTCCAGGACCCCGACGACCAGCTCTTCCTCGGCACCGTCCGCCAGGACGTCGCGTTCGGCCCGGCCAACCTCGGGCTGCGGGGCGAGCCCCTCCAGCGTCGGGTCATGGACGCGCTCGACCGGGTCGGGATGGCCGACTTCGCCGACCGGCCGCCGCACCACCTCTCCTTCGGCCAGCGCCGTCGGGTCGCCGTCGCCACGGTGCTCGCCATGGAGCCGGAGATCCTCGTCCTCGACGAGCCGTCGTCCAACCTCGATCCGGCCTCGCGCCGCGAGCTCGCCGACATCCTGCGCTCGCTCGACGTGACGGTGCTGATGGTGACCCACGACCTGCCGTACGCGCTGGAGCTGTGCCCCCGCGCGGTGGTGCTGGCCGACGGGGTCGTGGTCGCCGACGGCCGGACCTACGACGTCCTCACCGACGACGTGCTGATGAAGGAGAACCGGCTCGAGCTGCCCTTCGGTTTCGACCCGACGACGATTGATAACCTTCCCGCGTGAGCAACGAGCAGTCGTCCCTCGAACGCGAGATCGAAGAGACCCGGGAGCGGTTGGCCCACACCATCGACGAGCTGCTGCACCGGGCACACCCGAAGACGATCGTGTCCCGCGAGGTCACGAGCATCAAGCAGTTCTTCGTCGATCCCCAGACCGGGACTCCGCGCACCGACAACATCCTCAAGGTCGCCGGCGGCGTCGTCGGCGCCGTGGCGCTCTTCGTCGCGATCCGGAAGGTCACCCGCTGACCTCCCCGATCAAGATGCTCCACGACCGGATCCTGGTCGAGGTCGACCGGGAGTCCGGTGAGCGCCGTTCCACCGGCGGCATCGTCATCCCCGCCACCGCCGCGATGGGCGCCCGCCGGCTCACCTGGTCGCGCGTGATCGCGGTCGGCCCGCACGCCCGGGCCGTCGAGAAGGGCGACCGGGTGCTCTTCGACGCCGAGGACAAGGCCGAGGTCGAGGTCCAGGGCGAGCTGTACGTCGTGATGCGCGAGCGCGACGTCCACGCCGTGGCCGCCGACCGGCTCGGCGACGAGGCCACCGGCCTCTACCTCTGAACGTCCTCGCGGTCGTCGTACACCCGCGCACGCCGCAACGGCGAGAGCGTCAGCATCAGGGCCGCGACCGCGAACACGACGGCGGCCGAGGCCAGCACCGGACGGGTGCCGACCCGGTCGGCGAGCAGCCCGACAGCCGGTGAGACCACCACGATCACGGCCCGGTTGAGCGAGCGCAGCGTGGTGTTGGTACGGGCCTGGAGCTCGTCGGGAGTGCGCGACTGACGAAAGCTCATCTCGTGGGAGTTGCTGACGCCCATCGCCCAGCCGTGGGCCAGCTGTCCGACGGCGAGCACCGTCATCGCCGTCCAGCCGGCCGGCACCGAGGCCGCTGTCAGCATGACCACCACCCCGACGGCGCTGACGGCGTAGGAGCAGATGACCGCCCCGCCGGTGCCGAACCGGCGACCGACTGCGGTGCTCGACGTCGCACCGACGAGGGCGCCCACGCCGCCGACGGCGAATGCCAGGCCGACCTGGAGAGCGGTGAGGTCGAGCCGGAAGTACCCGTACGGGACGACCAGGACGGCCAGCACGGCCTGGCCGGCGAACCAGACGTGGGTGGCGAGCGCCAGCCGGCGCAGCCCCGAGCCGCCGTACGCCCACCGCGCGCCCTCCCACACCTCGCGCCCGAGGTGCCGTCGGGCGGTGGGGGCGGGGACCGGCTCGGACACCCGCAACGACGCCACCATGACGGCCGAGAACAGGTAGCTGGCGGCATCCACGAGCACGGCCAGCGGTGCGCCGAGCACCCGGATCAGCCCGCCCGCCAGCGCCGGTCCGGCCGTCTGGGCGACGGCCTCCGCCCCGTCGAGGCGCGCGTGCGCCCGCTGGAGGCCCTCGCGCGGCACCAGTCGCGGGACGAAGGACAGCGAGGCCGCGTCGTTGACGAGCGAGGCGGTCCCGAACAGCACCACGACCACCAGCAGCAGCGGGAGGCTGAGCACGTCGAGGGCCCACGCGAGCGGGACCGCGGCCAGCAGGCCGGCCCGGGCGAGGTCGGTGACGACCATGACCGGACGGCGCCGGACCCGGTCGACGAGGGCGCCGACGACCAGGCCGAGCACCAGGTAGGGCAGCCACCGGGCCGAGCTGAGCCAGCCCACCTCGGTGGCGCCGCCGTCGAGGGTGACCAGCACGATGGTCTGCAGGGCGAGGGTCGTGATCGCCGTCCCGATGCCGGAGACCGCCTCACCCCACCAGAAGCGCCGGAACGTGCCCACGCCGCCACCCTAGGCAATGCGGGGACCGGTGACCGGTCCCCGCCCGGCCCGGTCCCGCGGCCCCTGCCGCGATGACCGACGCGCGGGTCAGGTCCGCGCTGCTGCGGCGATACGTCGTCCGGGGCGGCTGACCGCGCCCCGCCGCTGGGTGCGGTGCACGTCGGGCACACCGAGCCCTGCGACCACCGCCAGCAGCAGGCAGCCACCGAGCACGAGGAACCCGATGGTGTAGCCGCGCTCGAGCGGCAGTCCGCCGGGACCGGTCTGGGCGGTCACGATGCCGGCCATCACGGCCGACCCGATCGAGCCGCCGATGGTGCGGATGTTGGCGTTCATGCCGCTGGCGACGCCCGTCTGGCCGGCCGGCACCGACGCGATCACGACCGACGCGCTGGTGGAGATCACCAGCCCGGTGCCCAGCCCCTGGGCGGTGATGCCGACCAGCACGTGGGTGGTCGTGTCGTGGAAGAGCGCGATCGCGACGTACGACGCGGCGGAGATCAGCGTGCCGGTGAGGATCACCGCGCGTGCGCCGAAGCGGCTCATCAGCCGGGCGGTGGTGAGGCCGACCAGGAAGCTGGCGACCGCCGAGGGCAGCAGCAGCCGGCCCGACTCGCTGATCGTGGCGCCGAAGCCGTAGCCCGACTCCACCGGGGTCTGCAGCAGCTGCGGCAGGAAGCCGAAGGAGGAGAAGAGGCCGACGCCGACGAACAGGGTGACCAGGTTGGTCGTCCACACGCCGCGGGTGCGCATCATCTGCATGTCGATCAGGGGGACCCGGACCCGCGTCTCCAGCCACGCCCACGCCACCAGGAGCCCCGCCGCGAGCGACAGCAGTCCCAGCACCCGGGGGGAGGTCCAGCCCCAGAGGTTGCCCTGGCTCACGGGGAGCAGCAGCGCCACCAGCCAGCCGGCCAGCAGGACTGCGGGGAGGACCGGCAGCCGGTCCCCGGCGCTGCGCGGTGACTCCGGGATGAACACGAGCGCCGCCGCGGCGGCCGCGGCGGTCACGATCATCGGCAGCCAGAACAGCCAGTGGTAGCCGAGCACGTCGACGATCGGGCCGGCGACGACGATGCCGAAGCCGAAGCCCACCGCGGTGAGCGACGCCAGCACGGACAGGGCGCTGGTCATCTTCGCGGTGAAGTTGTCACGGATGATCCCGAAGGCCAGCGGCATCACGCCGCCGCCGAGGCCCTGCACGACGCGGGCCGCGATCAGCCAGCCGATGCTCGGCGCGAGCGCGGCGGCGAGCGAGCCGACCGAGAGTGCCCCCAGGGCGAGCACCAGGATCCGCTTCTTCCCGACCACGTCGCCGATCCGGCCCAGGAGCGGGGTCGCGATCGAGGCGGAGAGCAGGTACGCCGTCAGCACCCAGGTCACCGTCGACTGCGTCGTGTCGTACTCGCGCTGGATCTCCGCGAGCACGGGCACGATCAGCGACTGCAGGAGCGCGAAGGCCCCGACCGCGACGGTGAGCACGGCGAAGGTGATCTGCTGCTGGCGACGGTCGACGGACGGCACGGTGACGGGCACTCCTCAGGGGTGGGGGGGTCGTGGTCCCAACCGGTCGGCGTCCGCGGACATTCCGTCTCCGGCGCGTCGACCGCCGTGGGTGGCGGGACTGGTGCTTCCCGTGGCGGGTGCCGCCTCGCTACGGTGCAGGGGCCGCCGGCCGAGCAGGAGACCCGCATGAGCGTCGACACCACCACGACCGACACCGCCACCGGCGGTGCCCCCGAACCCCACGGGGACGGCCTCTGGGGTGGTCCCGCCGCCCGATGGCCGGTGTTCCTCCCGTCGGTGGTCGGCATCCTCGGGGTCGCCGTCTGGGCGATCGCGGCGCCGACGTCCGCGGAGAAGACCCTCGCCTCGGCGGTGGAGCAGGTGACGACCGGCTTCGGCTGGTTCTACGTGCTGCTCGCGACCGTGATCCTGCTCTTCGTCCTGTTCCTGGGCGTCTCGCGCTACGGCAGTGTCCGGCTGGGTCCCGACCACTCGCGACCGGAGTTCTCCACCTTCGCCTGGGCCTCCATGCTGTTCGCGGCCGGCATCGGCACCGACGTCATGTTCTTCTCCGTCGTCGAGCCGGTGACGCAGTACGTCGCGCCGCCGGTCGGCGAGCCCGAGACAGTGGCCGCAGCCCGCGACGCGACGGTCTGGACGCTCTTCCACTACGGCGTCACCGGGTGGTCGATGTACGCCCTGATGGGGTTGGCGCTGGCCTACTTCGCCTACCGGCAGGGCCTGCCCCTCGCCGTCCGCTCGGCGCTGCACCCGATCCTGGGCAACCGGATCGACGGCCCGATCGGCCACGCGGTGGACACCGCCGCCGTCCTCGGGACCGTCTTCGGCGTCGCGACCAGCCTGGGGATCGGCGTGGTCTTCCTCAACATCGGCCTCAACGTGCTCTTCGGGGTCGGCGTCGGCACCGGTGCCCAGATCGCGCTCGCCGCGCTCGCAGTGGCGATGGCGGCGGTCTCCGCCACGACCGGCGTGGACAAGGGCATCCGGATCCTCTCGCAGCTCAACGTGATCCTCGCGCTGGCCCTCGCGGCGTGGGTGCTGGTCACCGGCAAGACCACCTTCATCCTCAACGCCGTCGTCCTCAACGTCGGCGACTTCGCGCGGACCTTCCCCGGCAAGACGATGGAGACCTTCGCCTTCGTCGACAACGAGGCGTGGATGTCGCTGTGGACGCTGTTCTTCTGGGCGTGGTGGATCGCGTGGGCGTCCTTCGTCGGCATGTTCCTGGCCCGGATCTCGCGCGGGCGCACGATCCGCCAGTTCGTCGCCGGCACGATGATCATCCCGTTCAGCTACATCGTGATGTGGATCTCGATCTTCGGCAACGCCGCGATCGACCGGGTCCGCAGCGGCGACGCGGCCTTCGCGGACGTGGCCCAGCAGTTCGACGGTGCCGGCTTCTTCGAGCTGCTCCAGGACTACCCGCTGGCCGGGTTCGTGATGGGCGTCGCCTTCTTCGTCGGCCTGCTCTTCTACGTCACCTCCGCCGACTCCGGCGCCCTGGTGATGGGCAACCTGTGCTCCCAGCTGCGCTCGGTCCAGGACGACGCGGCCCCGTGGATGCGGATCGTCTGGGCGGCCGTGACCGGCCTGCTGACGATCGCGATGCTCTTGGTCGGCGGCATCCTCGCGCTCCAGTACGCGACGATCGTGTTCGCGGTCCCGTTCGCCCTCGTGCTCGTGCTGGTGATGTGGGGGCTGATGAAGGCGCTGCGGGTCGAGGGTCGCCGGGTCGACTCCGGCGAGCACCACCTGCCCACGATGCTGTCCGCGCGGTCGGCCCGCGAGGGCCGCGAGGCCTGGCGCGACCGGCTCGCCCGGGCGGTCAACTTCGTCGACGCCGACCACGCCCGCCGACACCTCACCGACGTCGTGTCCCCGGCCCTGCTCGAGGTGGCCACCGAGCTCACCGAGCGGGGCGTCGCCGCGACCACGGACACCGGCAGCGGCTTCGCCGAGCTCCACACCGAGGGCGGTGAGCACCGGTTCGTCTACCGGGTCGAGCTCGCCGAGCTGCCCGTCCCGGCCTACGGCGGCCGCATGGTCGGTGACCGTGCCCGCTACGCGCGCCTCGAGGTCCACCTCGACGGCGGCGGCCAGGACTACGACGTGATGGGCTTCTCCGGCACCCAGGTCATCCACGACTGCCTCGACCAGTACGAGCAGCACCTGGCGTTCCTGCGGCTCGTCTGACCCGGCAGCTGCGTGCGCCAGCGGTGGATCTGCTCAGCGGTGGAGCCACCACGCGAGTCGCGCGGTCATGAAGGGCAGGGCGAGGTAGGTCATCACCGGCGTCATCACCACGGTGCTGAGCAGGACCCGCAGCGCTACGTGGAGGTCGGGGACCAGGGCTCCGAGCACCAGGGTGGTGAGCAGGCTGAGCGGGAAGAAGGCCAGCCAGATCACGATCGCCTGCTTCCAGCGCGGCGGCGCCGGACGCGTCGTCCCCACCTCCTCGACGGAGGTCGCGGTCGGCTCGTCGAACCACCCCTCGATCCCGGTCCGCCGCTCCGTGCGCTGCTCGACCACTCCGAGGTCCTGGGCGGCGCCGAGCCACCACCGCCGCTGCGAGGAGGACTCCCACGCGGCGAGCGCGTCGGGGTCGGCGAAGCGGTAGAGCATGTGCCACTCCCGGGACGCGGCCCCCGACTGCACCCAACCTGCGCCGAGGAAGCCGTCGAACTCCCCGGCCAGGGTGGCGCCAGCGCGCACCCACGCGACCATCTCGGCCGACTTGTCGGGATCGAGGTGGCGGGTGATGGAGACGGTGACGGGGGAGGCCATGACCTCAGGCTCCCCGTGAGGCACCCCCGCGTGCAAAAGCTCGCTGCGGGTCAGCGCTGGAGCAGGCGCGGTCCGTCGGGTGAGGTGACGACCTCGTGGGCCACGTCGGTGAGGCGGCGGCGCGAGGTGCGCGCGTACGCGCGAAGCAGCTCGAACGCCTCGTCGACGCTCACGCCGGACACGCGCGCGATGGCGCCCTTCGCCTGCTCGATCGTGATCCGGCTGTTGAGCGCGGCCTGGAGCTGCTCGGTGAGCACCTCGGCCCGCGAGATCGCCTGCTCCTGGATCAGCGCGATCGTCGCCATGTCGGCGAGCGCCTGGAGGATCTTGAGCTCCGCCTCGACGAACTCCTCGCCGGTGGTGTGGAAGACGTTGAGCGCACCGACGACCCGGTCACGCAGGCGCATCGGGAACGCGTAGACCGAGGCCATGCCCAGCCCGAGCGCTCGCTCGGCGAAGACCGGCCAGCGCTCGGTCGTGGCCGCCACGTCGGTCGCCATCACGGGCTCGCCGGTGCGGAAGGCCTCGAAGCACGGGCCCTCGGAGTGCTGGACCTGGAAGAGCTCGAGCAGCCGGGCGTTCTCGCTGGACGCGCCGATGTGGTGGAGGGTCTCGTCGCGCCCGACGATCATCACCCCGGCAGCGGCACCCCGGCTGAGGCGCGGTCGCGTGGTCGGCCACCGAGTTGAGGAACTCGACGAGGTCGAAGTCGGCCACCAGGGTGTCGGCCACATCGACGAAGACATCGGCGAGCTGCTCGATCTGGATGGGCATCGACAGAACTCCTTTCCCACTGTCCGGTGTGTCCACACTACGTCCCTGGGGCTGAGATCGCTTGTCGCTCATGGTTCCGCACCTGTCGTGGGGGGAAGGCTGAGCCCGCCGATGATGTCCGCGGCGAGCTCGATCAGGGGCAGGCCCTCGCTGAAGGCGTGTGCCCGCATCCGCGCCAGGGCCTCGGCGAGGTCCACGCCGAGGTCGACCATGACCATGCCCTGGGCCTGGTGGATCTCGGCACGATGGTCCATGACCGCTTCCCACCGACCGTGGACGTCGACGGGTCGTCCGTCCAGCACGATCTCGGTGGCGAGATCGGTGAAGGCGAGGGCGAGGTCGGCGCGACGGGCGACGAGCGGCCGGTCCTGCCCGTCGTACAGGTCGAAGACGCCGAGCGTGACCCCGCCCACCCGGAGCGGGAAGCAGAAGACCGCCGCGACCCCGGCAGCGGTCGTGGCCTCCACGTAGCCGGGCCACCGGCGCCGAGGCGAAGGAAGGTCCGGCACCAGCACGGGGCGACGCAGGGCGAACGCGTCGAGGGTGGGACCCTCACCGACCGCGAACGCCAGGTCGGCTACCGCGGCGGCGTCCGGCCCCGAGACGGCCGCGAGCCCGGAGGCGCCGTCGCGCGGCGACGAGGTGGACGGCGCAGCCGAGCATCGGTGAGCTCGAGGGCGGCCGCCCGGCACACCTTGTCCAGGAGGCTCGCCTGGTCCGGGTGACCGTTCGCAGAGTCCACCAGCCCGGTCAGCAGCCGCGCCTGCTCGGCGGCCGTGGGCGTGGACTCGGCTCGGCACGGCTCCTCCTCGGAACGTCGTCACTCAGGACCGAGGGGATGGACCCGACACGAAGCGATGGGCTGGTGTGGTCAGCCTACTCGTCGTGCGGCCGCGGGGTCCCTGTCCCTCGGCTCCCGGGGGGTCTATAGTCCCGAGCAGCGTCCCGGACCCCGACGCCTCGATCGTCGAGAGGCCGGTGGACGCAGTGCAGCACGGAGCCCGTGTCCGTCCCGGTTCCGTCGATCCTCAGGACACCACTCGGCGCACCCGCGAGGGCGACGTGCGCGAGTGAGGCGGGGGCCTCGTCGTCCAGGGCGAGCCGGGGGGATCCTCGTCCTGGACCACGGGGGACCACAGCGAAGGCCCCGCTCCGGGTGACCGGTGCGGGGCCTTCGTCGAGTGGTACGCCATGAGGGACTTGAACCCCCAACCCGCTGATTAAGAGTCAGCTGCTCTACCAATTGAGCTAATGGCGCGCGGTGAAGCGACCGCAACTTTACATCCGGGCCACACGAGCGAGAAATCGGGGGCGGCGGCCACGGGGCGGGCCTCAGCGGGACTCGAGCACGGCCCGGGCGGCGTTGTGGCCGCCCACGCCGGAGACGCCGCCGCCGCGGCGCGCGCCGGCCCCGCAGACCAGGACGGAGGGGACGTCGGTCTGCACTCCCCAGCGCTGGGCGGGGGTCTCCATCCGGGCCCGGTTGCTGGCCCACGGCCACTCCAGGTCGCCGTGGTAGATGTGGCCGCCCGGCATGGCGAGGTCGTCCTCGATGTCCTGGGGCACCTTGGCCTCGAGGCACGGCTGGCCGTCGGCACCGGTCGCCAGGCAGGAGGCGATCGGGTCGACGAGGTGTTCGTCGAGGGCGGCCAGGGCGCTGGTGACCGCCTCGGTGCGGCGGGCCTCGCGGTCGTGGTCGAACAGCGACGCGGGGGTGTGGATGCCGACGTAGGTGAACGTGTGCGTGCCCGCGGGCGCGTCGCCGAGGATCGAGGGGTCGGTGAGGGAGTGGCAGTGGATCTCGCCCGGCAGCACCGACGGGATCCGGCCGTCGGCCGCCTCGGCGTACGCCCGCTCGAGCTGGGTGTAGTCCTGCGCGACGTGCATCGTGCCGGCGAACGCGACCGCCGGGTCGACGCCGGACTTCAGCCGGGGAAGCCGGTCCAGCAGCAGGTTGAGGTTGAGCTGGGCACCCTGCGGCTTGGCCTCGGTGTCCTCGCCCTCGCCGAGCAGGATCCGGAGCACCCAGGGCGCGACGTTGGCGAGGACGTGGCGCGCGGTGACCGTGTGGTCGCCGTGGCCGTCGTGCCAGGTCACCTCGGCGCCGTCGTCGTCCGCGCGGATCGCGGAGACTCCCGCAGAGGTGAGGATCTCGGCGCCGGCCTCGATCGCGGCACGCTCCAGGGCGCCGGTGACGGCACCCATGCCACCGACGGGCACCCGCCGCTCGCCGGTGCCGTTGCCGATGAGGTGGTAGAGGAAGCAGCGGTTCTGGACCAGCGACGGGTCGTGGACGGAGGCGAAGCTGCCGATCAGCGCGTCGGTCGCGATGACCCCGCGGACGGTGTCGTCGCGGAAGCGACGCTCGATCGCCTCGCCGATCGGTCGCGTGACGAGGTCCTCCCACACCCGGGGGTCGACGGCCTCGCGGATCGTCCGCTCGGTCGGCAGCGGCTCGAGCATGGTCGGCGCCACCACGCCCGCGACCTCGCCGATCTCGGCGTAGAACGCCCGCCAGGCGTCGTACTCGTCGTCGCCGCCGGTGAGGGCACGGAAGGACGTGGCGGTCGCCTCGCCCTCGGGGCGCTCGACGAGCAGCCCGGAGGCGGCACCGTCGCGCAGCGTCGGGGTGTACGACGCGGTCGACCGTGACACGAGACCGAGGTCGAGCCCGAGGTCGGACACGAGCCGCTCGGGCATCAGCGAGACGAGGTAGGAGTAGCGCGACAGCCGCGCGGCGTGGCCGGGAAAGGCCGCGGCCGAGACCGCCGCCCCGCCGACCTGGGCCAGCCGCTCGAGGACGAGGACGGAGAGCCCGGCCCGGGCCAGATAGGTGGCAGCAACAAGTCCGTTGTGCCCACCTCCCGACCACGGTCGTCATACGCGTCTGCTCAGAGCTACTCGCGCCATGCCCGCGTGGCATCTGCTCCTCGCGGCCTTCGCGTGGGTGGCGGCGGTGATCAGCCGTCCCGCGGGCGCACGGCGGGTGTGGCGGTCGGCCTGACGCCCTGCGCGCGTCGCCGTCGCGGTGGCTGGTCTGGCTTCTCGTCCTGCGGGTGCTTCGTCGGGGCGCCGTCGCCTGACGCGCGGCGTGCTGGGCGCTGGTCTCCGTGACCATCGGCGGCGCTCGTGGCCGGTGCGCATCGGCGGAGCCGTCGTGACCTGGCTCTTCACCGACAGCCGGCCCCTGCTCACCGCGCTGGGCACCGCGGCCGGCCACATGTCATACGCCCTGATCCTGCTGCCGCTGCTGATCCGCACCGACGACTACCCGCCCTCCGCCACCCTGGCCGAGCGCGGGGTGCAGTGGGCGTTCCGGGTGGCGACCACCGTGATCGTGTTCAGCCCCCACGACTTCCCCAGCCTGGTCTTCCTGACGATGCCGATCCTCGCGTGGACCGCCCTCCGCGCCTCCCTGCGTGAGACCCAGCTCCAGCTCCTCGCGGTGGCCACGGTGGCCACCCTCATGACCAGCTTCGGGTTCGGGCCGCTGGCCGAGATCGCCGGCAGCTACGCCCTGCCGCAGCTGGTCTTCGGGATCGTCCTCCAGACCTTCCTCATGGCCTGCGCGCTGGTCGCGATCCCGCTCGCGCTCACGGTCGGGCAGCAGCTCAAGGCCGTCGACCGCGCCGAGCACGAGAGCGACGTCCTGCGCCGGATCATCGACAGCGCCCACGTCGCGATCATCGGCGCGGACGCGCAGGGTCGGATCAACCTGTTCAACCCGGGAGCCGAGCGGATCCTGGGCTACACCCTGGAGGAGATCGAGGGGCGGCCGACGTACACGCTGCACTCGGCCCGCGCGATCACCGAGAAGGCGCTCGAGCTCGGGGTGCCCGACGACTTCCGACACGTGGCCCTGACCCTGGCCGAGCCCGGTCACGCGGGCTCCCACATGCGGTTCCTCCGCAAGGACGGGACCGAGCGGACCCACGCCATGACGCTCAGCCCGGTGCACGACTCGCGGGGCCGGGTCACCGGGTACGTCTGCACCTCCGCCGACGTCGCCGAGGAGGTGGCCGCCCGGCAGGCCCTGCTCGACGCCCTCGACACCGAGCGTCGCGCCGTCGAGCGGCTCCAGGAGGTCGACCGGGTCAAGGACACCTTCGTGTCCTCCGTGAGCCACGAGCTGCGGACCCCCATCACCAGCATCGTCGGCTACCTCGAGATGCTGCTGGAGGGCGAGTTCGGCGAGCTCGACCGGCACCAGACCACCGCCGTCGAGCGGGTCGACGCCAACAGCAAGCGGCTGCTGTCCCTCATCGACGAGCTGCTCACGCTCTCGCAGGTGCGCGAGCAGCAGGTGGGTGCGACCGAGGAGCTCGACCTGCGCGACGTCGCCCGGACGGCGTACGACGTGGTGGCTCCGTCGTGGACCCAGTCCGACCTCCGGGCGGCGATCGACCTCCCCGACGAGCGAGTCCCGGTCGAGGGCAACCGTGAGCTGCTCGAGCGGGTGCTGGTCAACCTGCTCGGGAACGCCGTGAAGTTCACCCCGGACGGCGGGGAGGTCGCGCTGGGGCTGAGCCTCGAGCGGGACGAGGCGCTGCTGACCGTGAGCGACACCGGCATCGGCATCCCGCAGGAGGAGCAGCAACACCTCTTCACCCGGTTCTTCCGCTCCAGCCTGGCCCAGCACCACGCGATCCAGGGGAGCGGCCTCGGACTCTCGATCGCGCACGCGGTCGTGGAGGAGCACGGCGGTCGGATGGAGGTGGAGAGCACCCCCGGCGTCGGCACCGCGTTCCGGGTGCTCTTCCCGCTGATCACTAGCGGGAATGTCAAGACTTCAACTACCGTTGGAGCAGGTGACGCCTGAGGAGGTGCCCATGCCCGCTGTGACCGTGGACGACCTGACCGTGCTGGACCGCCTGCCGGCTCCGGGACTGGGTGACCAGCCGCGACCCGTGTGGCAGGTCTCGACCGCGCCCACCGGCTTCGAGGGGGAGGGGTTCCCGGTGCACCGCGCGTTCGCCGGCATCGACCTCGCCCAGCTCGACCCGTTCATCATGATGGACCAGATGGGCGAGGTGGACTACGCGCCGGGCGAGCCCAAGGGCACGCCGTGGCACCCGCACCGCGGCTTCGAGACCGTCACCTACATCATCGACGGCGTCTTCGACCACCAGGACAGCCACGGCGGTGGCGGCACCATCACCAACGGCGACACCCAGTGGATGACCGCCGGCTCCGGCCTGCTCCACATCGAGGCGCCGCCGGAGTGGCTGGTCCAGCAGGGCGGCCTCTTCCACGGCATCCAGCTCTGGGTCAACCTGCCCCGTGACGCGAAGATGAACGCGCCGAAGTACCAGGACATCGGCTCCCGCGAGGTGCGGCTGCTGGCCTCGGCCGACGCCGGCGCGCTGGTGCGCGTGATCGCCGGGTCCGTCGCCGGGTACGCCGGACCGGGCTCGACGTTCACCGACATGACGCTCCTCCACGCCACGGTGGAGCCCGGCGCCCGGCTCGACCTCCCGTGGAACCTCGACCACAACGCGCTGGTCTACGTGCTGAACGGCGAGGGCACGGTCGGCACCGATGCCCGGCCGATCCGCTCCGGGCAGGCCGCCGTCCTCGGGACCGGCGACTACGTCACGCTCGCGGCCGCGTCCCGCCAGGAGAGCCGGTCGCCGCGGATGGACGTGATCGTCCTCGGGGGCCGCCCGATCCGCGAGCCGCTCGCGTGGGCCGGACCGTTCGTGATGAACACCAAGTCCGAGGTGCTCCAGGCCTACGAAGACTTCCAGAAGGGGAGCTTCGGTCACATCCCCGGCTGACCGCCTCCGGGGCGGTACCTTGGCCCTCGTGAGCGAGCCGGCCGTCACTTCTGTCGCGATCATCGACGACCACGACGTGCTGGCGGAGAGCCTCACGATGGTCCTGGGTGCCCAGGCCGACCTGCAGGTCGTCGGGTGCGCGGCCACGCTGGCCCAGGCGCGCACCCTGATGGCCGAGCAGCGGCCGGACGTCGTCCTGCTCGACGTCGCCCTGCCCGACGGCGACGGCATCGTCGAGCTGCCGGGGCTGCTGGCGCTGCATCCCGGCGCCCGGGTCGTCGTCCTGACCGGGTCGCCGACCGACGACGTGCTGCTCGCAGCAGTGCGTGCCGGTGCGGCCGGCTTCCTGTCCAAGGCCGGGGGAGTGCGGCACGTGGTCGCCGCCGTCCGCAGCGCCGCCGCCGACGAGGTGGTGCTCTCCCCGGAGGTGCTCGGCCGGCTGCTGCCCCTCATGCGGGGGGAGGGCGCGGCGGCCGGGCCGGAGCTGAGCGAGCGCGAGCTCGAGGTGCTCGGGCTCGTGGCGCAGGGGCTGACCAACGTCGCCATCGCCGAGCAGCTGACGCTGTCCCACCACACGGTCCGCAACCACGTGGCCTCGCTGTCGCGCAAGCTCGGCGCCCACTCCAAGCTGGAGGCGCTGTCGATCGGGCTGCGTCGGGGCCTGGTCAGCCGGCCGGGAGCGTGAACTCGAAGACCGTGCCGCTGCCGCTGGGGTTGGGCATGGCGGCGATGGTGCCGTCGTGGCGGGTCACGATCCGCTTGACGATGGAGAGGCCGAGCCCGGTCCCCTGGTAGCCCGGGTGCACCCGGCGGAACTCGTCGAACACCGCGTCGTACTCGCCGTCGGGGATGCCGATGCCGTTGTCGGCGATCCGCACCGTCACCCAGTCGGGGCGCTCGGTGGTCGCGGTCACCACGACGTCCGGGGTCACGCCCGGGGCGACGTACTTGAGCGCGTTGCCGACCAGGTTGTCGAGGAGCTGACCGGCGAGCAGGTGGTCGGCGCGGACCGAGGGCAGGACGTCCCAGCGGACCTGGCCCTCGACGCCGCGGCTCTCGGTGATCCGGCCCAGCAGGACGCCGAGGTCGACGCGGGTGAGGTCGAGCTGGCGGTCCTTGCTGGAGGCGTGCTCGAGGAGGCCCTGGACCAGCTCGTGGAGCCGGTCGGCCGAGCGGCCGAGCCGGACGCCGAGGCCGTGCAGCTCCTGCTCGTCCCACTCGCCGGACTCGAGCTGGCTGAGCATGATCTGGTTCCAGCCGACGATGGCCGCGAGGGGGTTGTGGATGTCGTGGGCGACGGTTCCGGCGAAGGCCTTGAGGTCGGCCTGCTGCTCGACCTCGGAGGTGACGTCGCGCCAGACCATGACGGCGCCGGGGACGTCGGGGCGCGAGGTCGACAGCGGCATGGCCGAGACCGCGATGTGGCGCACCGAGCCGTCGAGCCGGCGGAACAGGAGGTCCTCCTGGACCAGCTCACCCTTCAGTGCCCGGACGGAGGGTCGTTGCTCCTCCGGGACCGGCAGACCGTCCTTGCCGAGCGCCCGGGGCGCCAGCTGGTCGGTGTTCCGGAGGCCGTCGATCTCCAGCATCCGCTGCGCCGCGGGGTTCTGGATCAGGACGCCCCCCTCGGCGTCCACCGCGGTCACGCCCTCCTCCATCGAGTCCACGATCGTCGAGAGCAGCTGGGCCTGGAGCCGGCTGTCCTCATGCGCGTCCGCCAGGCTGGTGATGAGGTGCTCACGCTCGTCGCGGCTGACCGCGACGAAGAGCCCGAGCAGGCTGAGCATCGTGACGTAGCCCTGCACGGTCAGGGCCGCGAGCCGGTCGTCGACGATCAGGGAGAAGGGGCCGTCCTCGGCGAGGGTGAAGAGCACGGCGACGGTGGCGCAGATCAACGAGTGCCACGCCGAGACCAGCGTGCTGAAGCGCTTCGCGGTCCACACCGACAGCGCCAGCAGGGTGAAGGCGAGGGGCAGCTCGGTGGTGAAGACGGCGGCCAGACCGACCGCCGTCATCACGGCCAGTGCCAGGGCCTCGAGCCGGCGGTGGGCCAGCCCCGCCAGCGGGCTGGCCAGTCCGGTGAGCCAGCGGTAGGAGGAGAGGATGCCGACCGATCCCACGACCAGGGCTCCGCCGAGCAGCCGACCCCACCACACGGCGAGCTCGGTCGTCGTCGGTGGAACGTCGGTCACCGCCGCGAGCCCGAGGCCACCGAGGGCGACGGCGACGGTGGCCGCGACCGTGCCGGTCCACACCAGCGTCCCGAGGTCGCCGAGCCCGGACAGGTGGGGGCGGGTGCTGCCGAGTGCGGGGGAGAAGCGGCGCAGCAGTCCGACGTGCAGCAGCACCTGGGCCACGTTGACGACGGTCAGCACGATCGCCAGTCCCACCGTCGCGCCCGTGGCGAGGTTGGCCAGCATCGCGGCCACGACCAGGACAGCGGTGTCGATGCTCAGCGCGCGGGCGTCCCGCAGCAGGAACCACACCAGCAGCACCCCGGCCGCCGGCCACACCAGTGACAGGGACTGGCCGTCGAGCACGGTCATCCGGCCCAGCACCGCCGCGACGGTGAAGAACCCGCCACCGACGAGGGCGCCGGACAGGGGCACCGGCGGGGGCGCGGCGTGGTCGGCGATGGCCATGGCACCTCGGGATCTGCGGGCGGGCCGTCACCGGGGGTCGGTGAGGAGGCCGGGCCCCGGCCGCATCCCCACGGTAAGGCACCCGGGCCTCGGTCGGTAAACGTTTGCGACACCTGACGGGGGTTGACACGGAGGGGTGACCGCCGTCACGGTGTAACCGGTTACTGAAACCGGTTACACGAGACAGGAGCCCCCGATGTCCCCGAGCACGATCCGCGACGTCGCCCGCCGGGCGGGCGTCTCGATCGCGACCGTCTCGCGGGTCATGCGCGACTCCCAGTCGGTCCGCCCCGACACCCGGGACCGGGTGATCGCCGCGGTGGCCGACCTCCAGTACACCCCCAGCCAGCTCGGCCGCCAGCTCGCCGAGCGGCGCTACGCCGCCAACGGCATCGTCTTCCCCGACCTGTCCGGCCCCTACTACGCCGAGGTGGTGCTGGGCTACGAGAACGTCGCCAGCGAGCTGCGCCGCTCGGTCCTGATCCTGTCCACCCACGGCCGGCCCGACGCCGACGCCGCCGTCCGCGACATGGCCGGCCGGTGCGACGGCCTGGTCCTGCTCGGCCGCACCGTGAGCGACGAGGTCGTCGAACAGCTCGCGGCCCGCGGCACCCGCATCGTGCTGGTGGCGCGCCCCCGGGTCGGCGACATCGACTCGGTCAACGCCGAGAACCCGCGGAGCGCCGACTGCCCTCGCCACGCACCTGCTCGAGGGCGGCGCCCGCAACCTGGCCTTCGTCGGCGAGCCCGACCTGGCCCCGGACGTCGCCGAGCGCTGGGACGCCGTCCGCACCACGGCCGAGGCCGGCGCCGCCGAGGTCCGGCTGGTCCCCAGCCGGGGCTACGGCGAGCGCGACGGTGCCACGGTGGCCGACTCCCTGCTCGCCGGCGACCTCCCCGACGCGATCGCCTGCGCCAACGACGAGCTCGCGCTCGGGCTGATGGCCCGGCTGCGTGAGTCCGGCGTCGACGTGCCCGGCCGCGTGCAGGTCGCCGGATGGGACGACGTGATGGCCGCCCGCTACGCCGGCCTGACCACCGTCCGGCAGCCGATGCGCGAGCTGGGCGCGACCGCCGCCCTCGTCCTCGACGAGCTCATCGTCGGCGACCGCACGACTCCCCGGCACGAGCTGCTCCCCACCGAGCTCGTGGTCCGGGCCAGCACCCGCACCACCACCTGACCCCCCTGATCGACCCCCACCCCCATGAAAGGTTCGACCATGTTGAGCAGCACCCACCCCCACCGGCGCCGCGCGAGTGCGACCGTGGCGACGCTGGCCGTGACCAGCCTCGTCCTGACCGCGTGCGGCCGCTCCGAGGACACCGCCGGTGGCGAGGAGCAGAGCAAGGAGGTCACCTCCGGCGAGGCGACCGGCACCATCGAGGTCTGGGCGATGGGCACCGAGGGGGAGGTGCTGCAGGACTTCGCGGCCGACTTCGAGGAGGCCAACCCGGACGCGACGGTCGAGGTCACCGCGGTCCCGTGGGAGTCCGCGCACGACAAGCTCGCCGGCGCGATCGCCTCGGGCAACACCCCCGACGTGAGCCTGATCGGCACCACGTGGATGGGTGAGTTCGCCGAGGCCGGCGGCCTGATGCCGACGCCGGAGAACCTGGTCGACGAGGCCGACTTCTACCCCGGCGCCTGGGCGTCCACCGAGGTCGGCGGCACGTCGTACGGCGTTCCCTGGTACGTCGAGACCCGCGTCCTCTACTACCGCAAGGACCTGGCCGAGAAGGCGGGCTGGACCGAGGCCCCCGAGACCTGGGACGACCTGAAGACCTTCGCCCAGGACATGGAGGAGAAGGGTGGGGCGGAGTTCGGCCTCAACCTCCAGCCCGGCCAGACCGGCTCGTGGCAGACGATGCTGCCCTTCGCCTGGTCCAACGGTGCCTCGCTCACCAACGAGGAGGGCACCGAGTACACGATCGACAGCCCCGAGATGGCCGAGGCGCTCGACTACTACGCGTCCTACTTCGAGGAGGGCCTCAGCGAGACCCGGCTCCTCGACCCGGGCGAGCTCGAGGGCGGCTTCGCCGACGGGACCTACGGCTCCTTCATCTCCGGCCCGTGGCACACCGGGCTGGTCGAGGACGCCGGCGTCACCCAGGACCAGTACGCCGTCGCGCCGCTCCCCGGCCCCGAGGGCGCCCCCGGCTCGTCGTTCATCGGCGGCGGTGACCTCGCCGTCTTCAACGACTCCGACAACGCGGACTCCGCGTGGAAGTTCGTCCAGTGGCTGAGCGAGCCCGAGACCCAGCAGGGGTTCTACGAGGAGGTCGGCGACCTGCCGGCCGTCCCGGCCGCCTGGGAGACCGGTGAGCTCGCCGACGACCCGCAGCTCCAGGTCTTCGGTCAGCAGCTGGAAGAAGCCGTGTCCCCGCCGGCCGTTCCCACCTGGGAGCAGGTCGCGGGCGCCATCGACGGGCTCGTCGAGCAGGCGTCGAAGGGTGGCATGCCCTCGGACGAGGCCGTGGCCGAGATGCAGAGCAAGGCATCGTCGATCGGCACCGGACTCTGACCGTGGCCACCACCACCACGCCCGGGCAGCAGCCGGGCACGCCTTCGAGGCACGTGGACCCCACGCGGCGGCAGCAGGCTGTCGCCGCGTGGGTCCTCGCCCTGCCGTTCATGGCCCTGTTCCTGGTGTTCACCGCCGGGCCGGTGCTCGCGAGCCTGGGGATGAGCTTCACCGACCTCCGCAGCACCGACATCCGCACCCCGCTCGGGGTGGAGTTCGTCGGGATCCAGCACTACGCCGACCTGATCGGCGACCCCCTGTTCCGCAAGGTCACGCTGAACACCACGCTCTACCTGGTGCTCGGCGTGCCGCTCACCATGGCGGTGGCGCTCGCGGTCGCGGTCGGCCTCAACCGGATCAACCGGCTCAAGGGCTTCTTCCGGGTCGCCTTCTACCTGCCGGTCGTGACCAGCATCGTCGCGGTCTCGGTCGTGTGGAAGTTCCTGCTCCGCGAGCAGGGTGGAGCGGTCAACACGGTCCTCGGCTTCGTCGGCATCGACGGCCCGGCCTGGCTGGACAGCACCACGCTGGCGCTGCCGACGCTGGTCGTGATGGCCGTGTGGCGCAACTTCGGCACGCTGATGGTGATCTTCCTGGCGGCGCTGCAGACGGTGCCGCGCGAGCTGCTCGAGGCGGCCGAGACCGACGGCGCCTCCGGGTGGTCGCGATTCCGGCTGATCACGCTGCCCCTGCTCCGGCCGACGATGCTGTTCGGCGCGGTCATCACCAGCATCGGCTACCTCCAGTTCTTCGAGGAGGCCTACGTGATGACCAAGGGCGGACCGCTCGACTCCACCCGCTCGATCACGTTCTTCACCTTCGACCAGTGGGGCTACGGCAACTACGGCTACGCCAGCGCCGCGGCGTACCTCCTGTTCGTCGCGATCATGCTGCTCACCGCGCTGCAGTTCCGGCTGCTGCGGGAGAAGGACTGACATGAGCCAGACCCTGGATCCCCCTGCCCCCGCGACCCCGCGCGTCGACGACGCCCCGGCCCGGGTCAAGCCCCCGAAGTCGCGTGACGGCAACCTGCGCACCCCGCGCTGGCTGTACGGCGTGATGACGGCCGGCCTCGTGCTCGTCGTGATCCCGTTCGTGTGGATGGTGGTCTCGTCGTTCAAGCCCGAGGCCGAGGTCCGTGCCATCCCGCCGACGTGGTGGCCGGAGACGCTGACGACCGAGAACTACAGCCAGCTGTTCACCCAGCTGGACTTCCCGACGTTCTTCCTCAACTCCGCGGTCGTCGCGATCGCCGTGGCCGCCGGGAACATGGTGTTCTGCTCGATGCTCGGCTACGCCCTGGCGAAGCTGGCCTTCCCCGGCAAGAGGATCGTCTTCGCGCTGGTGCTCGGCACGCTCATGGTGCCCGGCGTGGTCACGTTCATCCCGCTGTTCGTGCTGTCGACGAACCTCGGGCTGGCCAACACGCTGCCCGGCATGATCCTGCCGTTCCTGGCGGGCCCGTTCGGGGTGTTCCTGCTGCGGCAGTACATCCTCACCATCCCCGACGAGCTGATCCAGGCCGCGCGGGTGGACGGCGCCGGCGAGCTGCGCATCTTCTTCTCCGTCGTGCTGCCGCTGTGCGGCCCGGCGGTCGCCACCCTCGGCGTCCTCTCGTTCCTCTCCTCCTGGAACAACTTCCTCTGGCCGCTGGTCATCGCCACGTCGGAGGACAAGTACACGCTGCCCGTGGCGCTGGCGCTCTACAGCGTCGGCCAGAACGCCACGAGGTACGGCCTGCTCCTCGCGGGCTCGGTCGTGGTCGTGCTGCCGGTGCTCCTCGTGTTCCTGGTGCTCCAGCGCCGGATCATGCAGGGCATCGCGATGACCGGCATCAAGTGACATCCCACCCCCGGACACTCGGAAAGGTCCTCCCATGAAGCTCCGTCGCACCCTGCTGGCCGCCACCGCGGCCGGTGCCGTCGCCCTCGCCGGGCTCGCCACCGCCCCCGCGACCGGCGACCCGGCCCGCACGAGCGCCCCGGTGGCCGCGTCCACCGCGGACACCGACCAGCTCCTGAACCGGTACGCCGCCGACACGTGGCGCTCGTTCAAGGCGATGACCAACGAGCGCACCGGCCTCCCCTCGGACAACATCGGCGGCAGCCTCAAGGCGAACACCCGCAGCACCTTCACGTCGCCGACCAACATCGGCGCCTACCTGTGGAGCACGGTCGCCGCGCGTGACATCGGCCTGATCGAGGCCAACGAGGCGCGCGGCCGGATGTCGACGACGCTGGACAGCCTCGCCCGGCTCGAGCGCCACGAGCCGAGCGGACAGTTCTACAACTGGTACGACCCGAAGACCTTGGAGAAGCTGCGGATCTGGCCGGAGAACGGCAACGAGGTGCAGCCCTTCCTCTCCAGCGTCGACAACGGCTGGCTCGCGACCGGGCTGCTCCTCGCCGCGCGTGCCGAGCCCCGTCTCGCCGCGCAGGCGAACGCGATCCGGGAGGACATGGACTTCGGCTGCTACTACGACGAGGCGGAGGGCCAGGGCGGCCAGATCCGTGGCGGCTTCTGGGACGAGGACTTCGGCGACCCGGTCCGGGTCAAGGGCGACTACTGCGGCATGGGCCAGGACGTCTGGTACACGGGCCACCACTACGGCGCCTTCAACACCGAGCCCCGGATGGCGTCGTACCTCGGCATCGCCTCGGGCCAGATCCCGCAGAAGCACTACTTCGGCACCTTCCGCACCTTCCCCGGCGACACCTGCGACTGGTCGTGGACCGAGTCCCGGCCGACCGGTGAGTGGAAGACCTACGAGGGCGTCGACGTCTACGAGGGCGCGCTGGACTACCGCGGGACCAAGGTCGTCCCGACCTGGGGCGGCTCGATGTTCGAGGCGCTGATGGTGCCGCTGTTCGTCCCCGAGGAGCAGTGGGGCCCGCGCTCGTGGGGCGTCAACCACCCGCTCTACGTGCAGGGGCAGATCGAGCACGGCCTCCAGGAGACCGACTACGGCTACTGGGGCTTCTCGCCCTCCAACAACCCCGCCGGCGGCTACCGCGAGTACGGCGTGGACGCGCTCGGGCTCGACGGGGCCGGCTACACCTCCGACCAGGAGCGCACCGACTGGGACCAGCCGTGGGAGGAGTGCGGCCGCGCGGGTGAGCAGGCCCCGACCGCCGAGGACTACGGTGACGGCGTCGTGACCCCGCACGCCTCGTTCCTCGCCCTGCGGTACGCCCCCCGGGAGGCGCTGCAGAACCTCGCCAACATCCGCGACGACTTCGGCGCCTACGGCCCCGGCGGCTTCTACGACGCCGTCGCGGTCGGGAGCGGCCAGGTCAGCAAGCGCTACCTGTCGCTGGACCAGGGCATGGTCATGGCCGCGCTCGGCAACGCCCTGGCCGGTGACGACATGCGTCGCTACGTCACCCCCGGCGGGCTCGCGGAGAAGGTCCGTCCGCTGATGGCGCAGGAGGTCTTCTCCAGCGCCGCTCGCCCCTGATCGAGCACCTCCACCCCCCCACGAGAAGGAGAACCGTGAGCATCGACGCACGTACCGACTGGGAGAACCGGATCGGGCTCCGCAGCGGAGCCTGGGAGGGAGACTTCAGCGGGTCCGCGCCCGAGCTCGATCCGCCGAGCGGCCTCGCCGCCGCCGCGGGTGCCGCGCAGGTGACGCTCACCTGGGACGCGGTGCCGGGCGCGATCGGCTACCAGCTCCACGTCTGCGGGTCCGCCGACGGCATCTTCGCGCCGCTGGACCACCACGGCCGTGACGTGACCTCCGTCCCGCACCCGCCGTACGTCGACACCACGGGGACCCCGGGCACCGAGCGCTGGTACGCCGTCAGCGCCCTCTCCGACGTCCACGTCGAGGGCCCGATGTCCGAGCCGGTCGCGGCGACCCCCTCGACGGGTGCGGCCGGTCCGGTGACCGTGTCGGTCGACGCGGCCACCGACCTCGGCGAGCTCCCGCGGCCGTGGCGGCCGATGATCGGCAGCGAGCACCTGTCCCACGCGCTCTCCACCGACCTCACCGGCGGCCGCGTCGTCGGCGAGGAGCTGACCTCCGCCCTGGTGGCCGCGCGCGACGAGCTCGGCGTCAGCCACGTCCGGGCCCACGGCATCCTCTGCGACGACCTCGGGGTCTACACGGAGGTGGACGGCGACCCGGTCCACGACTTCTCGGGGGTGGACCGGGTCTACGACCACCTGCGCTCGCTCGGGCTCTACCCCGTCGTGGAGCTCTCGTTCATGCCCCACGACCTGGCCAGCGACCCGTCGGTGACGGTCTTCGACTACGGCGCGATCGTGTCGCCGCCCAAGGACTGGGACCGCTGGTACGCCCTCATCCGCGACCTCACGGCGCACCTGGTCGAGCGCTACGGCGACGAGGTCGTCGAGCACTGGTCCTTCGAGGTGTGGAACGAGGCCAACCTCGAGGTGTTCTGGTCCGGCTCGCCGGCCGACTACCTGCAGCTCTACGACCTCACCGCCGCCGCCGTCCGCGAGGTCGACGACCGGCTGCTGGTCGGGGGCCCGTCCTCGGCCGCCGCCGGCTGGTGCGAGGAGCTCCTGGCGCACGCCGAGCGCTCCGGCTCCCCGGTCGACTTCCTCACCACCCACACCTACGGCGCCCCGCCGCTGGACTTCCGCCCGATGCTGGAGCGGTACGACCGCGCCGGCACCCCGATCTGGTGGACCGAGTGGGGCGTCACCCCGACCCACTTCAACGAGGTCAGCGACGCGGTCTTCTCCGGGATGTTCCTCGCCCGGGGCATGCTCTCGTCGATGGGCCGGATCGAGGCCCTGTCCTACTGGGTCGTCTCCGACCACTTCGAGGAGCTCGGCCGGCCGCCGGAGCTGCTGCACGGCGGCTTCGGGCTGCGCACCGTCGGCGAGCTGCGCAAGCCGCGGTGGTGGGCGCTGGCGATGCTGGAGCGTCTCGGCACCCGTCGGCTGCCGGTCGGCTACGACGGCGACGGTGCCGGGTCGCTCGTGGAGGCGGTCGCCGCCACCGAGGGCGACACCCGCACGGTCGCGCTGTGGAACCTCACCCTCGACCAGTCGAAGGCGACCGGCGACGCCGCCCTCGACCGCGAGGTGACCGTCGAGCTGACCGGCCTGGAGCCCGGGACGTCGTACTCCCTCACGCACGAGCGGGTCGACGAGCAGCACTCCAACATCGCCCGCGTCTGGGGCGAGCTGAGGGAGGACGGCCAGGCCTGGCCGACCGACGAGCAGTGGGAGACCCTCCGTGCCGCCGACCGGCTCGAGCAGCTGGAGCCGACCTCGACCGTGACCGCGGACGACGCCGGTGTCGTGCAGGTGACGACCACGATGCCGATGCCGTCGATGAGCCTGCTGACGTTGGCTCCCTGACCCTGGTTCCCTGACGCACCCAGGAGGACGACGAAGGGCCCCGGCGTTGCCGGGGCCCTTCGCACGGTCTGGGGTGAGTAACGGGACTTGAACCCGCGACATCCGCCACCACAAGGCGGCGCTCTACCAGCTGAGCTATACCCACCAGGGAGTCGCCCGGCGGAGCCGAGGACCGGGAGAGAGTGTAGCCGCAGGCGGGGCCGGGACCCACATCGGGACGGAGGCCCTGGCTACACCTTGATCCGGGCGGAGGTGGGGTCGTACATCGGTCGCAGCGAGACCTCGACCGGGTGCCGGGTGCCGGCGATGTCGACCTCCCACGATCCGGCATCGAGCCAGGTCGGGGTGACCGGGGAGCCGTCGCCGGAGACCATCGCCAGGCCGACGGAGCCGCCCAGCGTCCAGCCGTACGACGCGGCGCGCAGGTAGCCGACCGGCACCCCGTCGCGGTGCAGCACCTCGGCATGGAACAGCAGCGGCTCGGGGTCGAGCACCCGCACCTGCACCAGCCGCTGCGACATCCCGCCGGCCTCGGCGTTCGCGGCCCTGCGTGCCAGCACCGCTTCCCGACCGAGGAAGCCGCCCGGCTTGTCCAGCGCGAGCGCGAAGCCCAGGCCCACCTCCAGCGGGCAGTCGGTGTTGTCGATGTCGTGGCCGAAGTCGCGGTAGCCCTTCTCCATCCGCAGCGACGCCAGCGCCTTGAGACCCACCGGCCGGATGCCGTACGGCGCCCCGCCGGCCAGCAGCGCGTCGTACACCTGGAGCGTGTCGGCCGCGGGGACGTAGAGCTCGTAGCCCAGCTCGCCGAGGTAGGTGATCCGGACGCAGAGCACCTCCGCGCCGGCGACCTCGATCCACCGCGCCGCGCGGAAGCCGAACGACTCCGTGGAGAGGTCGGCGTCGGTGAGCGCGGCGAGCACCTCGCGGGAGCGCGGCCCCTGCACGTTGAGCTGGCCGTAGTCGGTCGTGACGTCGGTGACGGTGAGGTCGGCCTCACCCGCGTGGCGGGCGAGCCAGGCCAGCGTGTGGCCGTGGGCGGTGTCGGAGGCGACCACGAAGAAGTCGTCGTCGGCCAGCCGGGTGACCGTGAGGTCGCCCTCGATCCGACCGTCCTCGTCGAGCCACTGGGTGTAGGTGATCATCCCGTCCTGATCGGTGACGGCGCCGGCCGAGACCCGGTCGAGCAGGACGCCGGCGTCGGCGCCGCGCACCCGGAGCTTGGCCATGAAGCTCATGTCCATCAGGCCGACGCCCTCGCGCACGGCGCGGTGCTCGGCCTCCCACTGCTCGAACCACGGCGCCCGGCCCCAGGTCGGCTCGGCCTCCGGGGTCACCCCGGGACCGGCGAACCAGTCGGCGCCTTCCCAGCCCGACACCTCTCGCAGGTACCCGCCCTGCTCGACGAGGCGCTCGTGGACGGGGGAGAGCAGGGTCTCGCGAGCGGTGCGCAGCTGCTTGCCGGGCGTGTGCGCGGCGTACACCGTGCCGAGGATCTCGGTGGTGCGCGCGGCCCGGTAGGCGTCGTCGGCCTGCCAGGGCCGGAACCGGTCGACGTTGAAGCCGGTGACGTCGACATCGGGCCGACCGGTGGTGATCCAGTGCGCCAGCACCCGGCCCAGGCCGCCGGCGGAGAGGATGCCGACCGAGTTCATGCCCGCGGCCACGAAGTAGTTGCGGATCCCGGGCGCCTCACCGACGGCCGGAGCGAGGTCGGGGGTGAAGGACTCGGGGCCGCAGAAGAACGTGCGGACGCCGACCTCCATCGTGATCGGGACCCGGGCCATCGCCTTCTCGAGGAACGGCGCCATCCGGTCCCAGTCGGGCGGGATGGTGCCGAAGGAGAAGTCGCGCGGGATGCCGTCGACGTGCCAGGGGGCCGCCTTCGGCTCGAAGAGGCCGACCATCATGCCGCCGCCCTCCTCCCGGTAGTAGCCGTACGACGCCGGGTCCTCGAACACCGGGCCGTCGGGGTCGATCCCGTCGATGGTGTCGGTGATCAGGTAGTAGTGCTCGGCAGCCTGGTTGGGGATCACCAGCCCGTTCCGCGCCCCGAGCTCGCGCGCCCACATGCCCGCGCAGTTGACGACGTACTCGGCCTCGATCGTCTCGCCGGTCGAGGTCCGGACCCCGGTGACCGCACCCCGGTCGGTGAGGACGTCCTCGACCGAGACGCCCTCGAGGACCCGGACGCCGAGCCGCCGCGCCCCCTTGGCCAGCGCCGTCGTGAGGTCGACCGGGTTGACCCGGCCGTCGCCGGGGACGTGGAAGCCCGCGAGCAGGTCGTCGGTCTCGGCCCACGGGAACAGCTCGGACATCTCGCGGGGGGAGATCTCCTCGATCTCGAGACCCTGGGTGCGCTGGAAGGCCGCGACGCGTCGGTACTCCTCGAGCCGGTCGCGGTCAGCGGCCGCCTCGATCAGCCCGACCGGCTTGAAGCCGGTCGCCTGACCGGTCTCCTCCTCGAGGCGGGCGTAGAGCTCGCGGGAGTAGAGCCGGATCGCGGTCGAGGTCTCCGACGTCGACCCGAAGCACGTCATCAGCCCGGCGGCGTGCCACGTGGTGCCGGAGGTGAGGCGGTCGCGCTCGAGCAGCACGACGTCGGTCCAGCCCGCGTGCGCGAGGTGGTAGGCGACCGAGCAGCCGATGACACCGCCGCCGACGATGACGACGCGGGCGCGCTCGGGGAGCTGGGCCGGAGCAGGGGCGATCACCGGCCAAACCTACTGCGTGGTCAGGACTCCCCGACCAGGCCGGTCAGCGACCCACCGTGGCGCGTGGCGATGGCCCGCGCGGCGTCGGAGTCCGGGCCGGGCGAGGGCACGAAGACCGCCTCGCGGTAGTACCGCAGCTCCTCGATGCTCTCCTGGATGTCGGCGAGCGCACGGTGGTTGCCCCGCTTGGGCGGCGACTGGAAGTAGGCCCGCGGGAACCAGCGCCGTGACAGCTCCTTGATCGAGGAGACGTCGACGATCCGGTAGTGCAGGAACGCCTCGAGCTCGGGCATGTCGCGGCTGAGGAACGACCGGTCCGTCGCGACGGTGTTGCCGGCCAGTGGCGGGCGCGCGTTCGGATCGCAGTGCTCCTTGATGTAGGCGAGCACCTGCTGCTCCGCCTCGGCCAGGGTGATGCCGCCGGCGAGCTCCTCGAGCAGGCCGGACTTCTCGTGCATCGTGCGCACGAAGTCGCCCATCTGCTCCAGCGCCTCCCGCGGCGGCTTGACGATGAGGTCCACCCCCTCGCCGAGCACGTTCAGGTCGAAGTCGGTGACCAGGGCGGCGACCTCGATCAGCGCGTCCGCGCCGAGGTCGAGACCGGTCATCTCACAGTCGATCCACACCAGTCGTTCGTTCACGAGGGGAACCCTACGCGGTACGACGTGCCGCTCAGCGTGCCCTCAGGGAGGTCAGCAACCACTCAGGCTGGGCACCTACGTTCTCCGGCGTGAAGGCTGGTGTCGCCGACGTGGTCGGTCTCCTCGCCCGACTGGCGACCGGCGGGGTCTGGATCGTGGCGGGTGTGCTGAAGCTGCCCGACCCCGCGGCCAGCGTCCGCGCCGTCCGGGCCTACGACCTGCTGCCCGAGGCGGTCGTCCCGACCGTCGGCCACCTGCTGCCGGTGGTCGAGGTGCTGGTCGGCGTCCTGCTCGTGGCAGGGCTGCTGACCCGCCCGGTCGCGGTCGTCTCGTCGCTGCTCTTCGTGGCGTTCGTGGTCGGCATCGCCTCGGCGTGGGCACGCGGGATGAGCATCGACTGCGGCTGCTTCGGCGGCGGCGGCTTCGACGCCGACGCCCGCGACCGCTACCCGTGGGAGATCGCCCGCGACCTCGTCCTGCTGGCGGCCTCGCTGTGGCTCGTCATCCGCCCGTCCACCCGCTTCTCGCTCGACCGCACGTCCGCCCGTACCTGAAGGAGACCCCGATGGGGAAGAAGGCCGCCGACCAGCACCGCACCGAGCGGGCTGCCGCACTGATCGCCGACCAGCAGCGTCAGGAGCAGCGACGTCGGAACTCGATGATCGCCGGGGTCGTCGCCGTGCTCGTCGTACTGCTGGGCGTGGGCTACCTCGCGATGACCACCCGCGACACCTCGGGTGCCTCGGCCGCGACGCCGCCCGGCCTGGCCGACGGGTACGCCGTCACCGTCGGCGACGACACCGCCCCGACCACGCTGACCTTCTACGAGGACCCGCAGTGCCCGATCTGCCGGGACTTCGAGGCGCAGGTGGGAGACGACGTGGCGCAGGCCGTCGAGGACGGGAAGGTCAGGGTCGAGTACCGCGTCGTGTCGTTCCTCGACGACGCCTCGACCAACCAGTGGTCCTCGCGCGCGGCCAACGCCCTGATGGTCGTGCAGGCCGAGGCCGGCCCGGACGCGTTCGTCGCGCTCCACGACCTGCTGTACGAGAACCAGCCCGACGAGGGGACCGCCGGACCCTCCGACGCCCAGCTCGTCGCCTGGGCCGTCGAGGCCGGGGCACCGGAGTCCGACGCCCGCGCCGCCATCGAGAACGGCGAGTACGACCAGTTCGTCGTCAACGCCACCGACCAGATGTCCAAGAACGGCGTGAACGGCACGCCCACCGTGCTCGTCGACGGCCAGCTCGTCGAGGGGAGCCCCGCGGATGCCGTGGCGGCCGTGCAGGACGCGATCTCCTAGAGGCTCGTGCGGCCTGTGGTCGCGGGTCTGGGGTGCGGTGTGGGGGGTGGTGTCGCACCCTGCGGCATCTCGTGGGGCGGGTGGGGTCGGGTTGCGGCGCACCCTGCGCCGGGTCTGAGGGTGCGGTGCGGGGGGAGGTGTCGCACCCTGCGGCATCTCGTGGGGCGGGTGGGGTCGGGTTGCGGCGCACCCTGCGCCAGGTCGACGCGTGCGGGGATCGGGGCGTCCCGGGTTGGGTGATCCGCGACGGCCGCTGACAGACTCACGCGGATGAGCCTCACCGACTTCATCGCGGGCCTGCCGAAGGCCGAGCTCCACGTCCACCACGTCGGTTCCGTGTCGCCCCGGATCCTGGCCGAGCTCTCCGAGCGCCACCCCGGCGTGGTACCGCAGGACCCCGACGAGCTGCGCAGGTTCTTCGAGTTCCGGGACTTCGCGCACTTCGTCGAGGTCTACCTCGCGGTGGTCGACCTGGTGCGCACGCCCGAGGACGTGCGGATGTTGACCTACGAGGTCGCCCGCGACATGACCGAGCAGTCGCTCCGCTACGCCGAGCTGACCTGTACGCCGTACACCTCCGTGATCCGCGGCATCCCGATCGAGGCCTACACGGAGGCGATCGAGGACGCCCGCGTCGCGGCGGAGCGGGACTTCGGGCTGGTGCTGCGCTGGATCTACGACATCCCGGGGGAGTCCGGCCTCCCCGCGGCGGACGCCACGCTGGACTACGCCCTGCACCACGCCCCGGAGGCGCTGGTCGGCTTCGGCCTCGGCGGCCCCGAGATCGGCGTGCCCCGGCCGCAGTTCCGGCCGCACTTCGATGCCGCCCGCGCCGCCGGGCTGCACAGCGTCCCGCACGCCGGCGAGACCACCGGGCCGCAGACCGTCTGGGACGCCGTCCGGCTGCTGGGCGCCGAGCGGATCGGCCACGGCACGAGCGCCGCCGAGGACCCCGAGCTCCTGGCCCACCTGTCCCGTCGCGGGATCACCCTGGAGGTCTGCCCGACCTCCAACATCGCGACCCGTGCCGTGGACGCGCTCGACGTGCACCCGCTGCGGACCTTCGTCGAGGCCGGGGTGCCCGTGACGATCAACTCCGACGACCCGCCGATGTTCGGCACCACCCTCAACGAGGAGTACGCCGTGGCGGCCGAGCTGCTCGAGCTCGACGGGGACGGCCTGGCCCGGCTGGCCAAGAGCGCCGTCGCGGCGTCGTACGCGCCCGACCAGCTGAAGCTGGATCTCACCACCGAGATCGACCGGTACGCCGCGGGCTGACCCGCCTGGGACGGCAAAGGCCCCGCGCACTCACACTGCGCGGGGCCACGCCCATCCTCACCCGCGGCGATGTCCACACCGGGGACATTTGAGGGTGTGTCGGGCATTCGGGCCCGGAGTGGCGTACTTTGCCGATATGTCCCCCGTCCGAGTCGCAGTCGTGAACGACTACGAGATCGTCGTCGCCGGTGTCGCCGGCCTGCTGGCCCCCTACGAGGACCGGATCCGTGTGGTCGAGCTGTCGGCGAACGCCGGCGTCGTCAGCGAGGTCGACGTGGTCCTCTACGACACCTACGGCCAGCCGCAGGGCGACGGCATCGACCTGGCCCGGCTCGTGCACGGGTCGGGCGCCAAGGTCGCGGTGTTCACCTGGAACCTCCAGCCCGACCTGATCGACCGCGCCCTGGCGCGCGGGGCGTGGGGCTACCTCTCCAAGGGGCTCACCGGCGAGGAGATCGCCAAGGCGATCGAGATGATCGCCGGTGGCGAGGTCATCACCCTGCCCGTGCCCCTGGGCGAGGACAGCGCGGTGGGCCGCGACGGCACCTGGCCGGGCCGCGGCGTCGGCCTGACCCAGCGGGAGTCGGAGGTGCTGGCCCTCATCACCCAGGGCTACACCAACCAGGAGATCGCCGACCAGGCCTACATCTCCATCAACTCGGTGAAGACCTACGTCCGCACCGCCTACCGCAAGATCGGCGTCACCCGCCGCTCGCAGGCGGTCAGCTGGGGGATGCAGCACGGGTTCGAGCCGGACCGCGGCCGGTTCGTCACGCACGCCTGAACGATCACCGCCGGATACACCCCCAGGGGTGATGGGGTGTTGCCCTACATTCTCGCCGTGCAACCTGTGCGGACTGCGGTGGTCGACCACCACGAGATCGAGGTCGCGGGAGTCTCGGCCGTGCTCCACCGCCATCGCGAGCGGATCCGGCTGGTGTCCGCCGAGACCCCCGACGTCGAGGTGCTGCTCTACGGCGCCCGCGAGCTCCAGCCCGGGCACGACGAGGCGCTGCACGCCCTGCTCCGCTCGTCCGCCGCGACCGTGATCGTGCTCGGCTGGGGACCCGACAGCCCGCAGGTCGCGTGGGCCCTGGCGTGCGGTGCCCACGGTCACCTCTCCAAGACCCTGGGCGGCGAGGCCCTCGTCGACGGGCTCGAGCAGATCCTGCGCGAGCACCGGGGCCGGCCCCGCGCCCTGCCCCACGACGGCGAGTGCCACCCCGCTCTCCGCACCGTCGGCCTCACCCCGCGCGAGCTCGAGGTGCTGATCCTCATCACGCAGGGCCACACCAACCAGGAGATCGCCGACGCGGCGTACCTCTCCATCAACTCGGTGAAGACCTACGTCCGCACCGCCTACCGCAAGATCGGCGTCACCCGCCGCGCCCAGGCGGTCAGCTGGGGTCTGCGGGCCGGCCTGGCCACCGACCCGGCACTCGTGCTGCGCTGACACCCGCCGAGCCGTCCCTGACCTCCGCCGGCATGGCGCTGCGGATCGTGGAAGACCTGGGTGAGGCTGGGCTGGCCGACGCTGAACGCGCCTCTCCCGGACGCGGTGCCCCCGGCAGTGTGCTGGTTCAGGACATCTGCAAGGGATGTCTCACGACATCTGCAAGGCCGGAGTCCGTGATGCTCGTGCGTGTCGAGAGCGAGGCTGGTCATCACAGCCATCACCAAGCAGGGACTCACCCAGGCCCAGGCGTCACGGACCTACGGTGTGTCCGAGGCCACCGTCAGCAGGCTGATGGCGCGGTACCGCATCGAGGGCGAGGCTGCGTTCGAACCTCGTTCCCGAGCCCCGAGGACCTCCCCGCGAGCGACGCCGCCCGCAACCGTCGACCTGGTGCTGCGGCTGCGTAGAGAGCTCCTCGAAGCAGGGCACGATGCCGGCGCCGAGACCCTCGGCTGGCACCTCGCCCAGCACCACGACGTGCAGCTGTCGCGGGCCACGATCCACCGAATCCTGAACCGCCACGGCGCCGTGGTCCCGGAGCCGAAGAAGAAGCCGAAGTCGTCCTACATCCGGTTCGAAGCCCAGATGCCCAACGAGTGCTGGCAGTCCGACTTCACCCACTACCCCCTCACCGACACCCACGCCTTCCCCAAGGGCATCGAGATCATCACCTGGCTCGACGACTGCACCCGCTACGCCCTGCACGTGTCGGCCCATCGAGCGATCACCACCCCGATCGTGCTCCGCACATTCCGTGAAACCGCAGGCCACCACGGCATTCCCGCATCCACGCTCACCGACAACGGGATGGTCTACACCGTCCGGCTCGCCAGCATCGGCCACCGCGGAGGCCGCAACGGATTCGAGCAGCAGCTCCGCGACTGGCACGTCGTGCAGAAGAACTCTCGACCCAACCACCCCACCACCTGCGGGAAGGTCGAGAGATTCCAACAGACGATGAAGAAGTGGCTACGCGCCCAACCCGCCCAGCCCGCGACCCTCACCGACTTGCAGACCCTGCTCGACCAGTTCCGCCACGAGTACAACACCACCCGACCCCACCGGTCCCTGCCACACCGAGCCACCCCCGCAGCGCGCTACGACACCCTGCCCAAGGCCCTACCCAGCCCCAGCCGCGACACCGAGACCCACGACCGGGTCCGCCACGACGTCATCGGCGCCACGGGCACCGTCACCCTGCGCATCCACGGCCACCTACGACACATCGGCGTCGGACGAACCCACGCCCGAACCCACGTCATCCTGCTCGTCCAAGACCTCACAGTCCGCGTCATCAACGCCATCACCGGCGAGCTCCTACGCGAGCTCACCATCGACACCGCCAAGGACTACCAACCCCAAAATGCACAAGACCCGGACCCACTTCCGTAGGTCCGGGACTTGCAGATGTCTTGAGACATCACACGGTGCCCCCGGCAGGATTCGAACCTGCGACCGGCGGATTAGAAGGCCGCTGCTCTGTCCAGCTGAGCTACGGGGGCTGGCGGGAGACATTGTGTCGCACCAGCACCGCGGAAGTCGGGTCCGGGCCTGCCACGATGGCGCCATGACGACGACCTCGCGGGTGCTGTCCGTGGCGGTGGGGGTGCTCGTGCTGTGGCGGGTGGTGGTGCCGTCGGGTGCGCTGGTGCTGACCACGGACGTCGTGGCCGAGGAGCCGCTGGCCGGGTCGGCCACGCTGGTGCTGGGGCTCGCCGGCCTCGCGCTCGTGATCGCGGCCGGGGCGACGGTGTCGTGGTTCGGTCGGGCCCTGGTCGGCTACCTGGTGGTGATGGCGGCGTACCTCGCGCTCGGCCTGGCGCTGGGCAGGTCCGTGCCGTGGACGGCGTACGCCGTGCTGGTGGCCGTGGCGGTCCTCGGTGGCGCCGCCGTGGCGGCGGGGCGCCGCCCGGCCTGAGCTCCAGTCCCTGACCACGGATCGGGGAACCGGATCGACCCCTCGCGTCTCGTACCGGTGAAGGCGGACACTGGCCGAGGGAGGACGCATGTCTGGCACGCCGGACCTGGATGAGCTGTACGACGCTTCGTACCGTCGGCTCGTCGTCCAGGTCTTCGCGATCTGCGGGGACCTGGCCGACGCCGAGGACGCGGTGCAGGAGGCGTTCGTGACGGCCCTGCGCAAGCGCAGTGACCTGACCCGCGTGAGGAATCCCGAGGCCTGGCTGCGCACGGTGGCCGTGAACCGGCTGCGCGGGGGATGGCGCCATGCGGCGGTCGTCCGCCGCTACCAGGGCCGGGTCCCCGGTCCGCAGGGTGCGGTGGACGTCGGTCCGGAGCACGTGGCGATCGTGACCGCGCTGCGCGAGGTCGATGCCGAGCAGCGGCAGGTCGTCGTCCTCCACTACCTCGCCGACCTCGGAGTCGCCGACATCGCCGCCGAGCTCGGCATCCCCGAGGGCACGGTGAAGTCCCGGCTGTCCCGCGCCCGGGCCAGGCTCGCCCACCTGCTCGACGACGAAGAACAGGAGCTCCGCCATGTCTGACCTGGACCTGCTGCGAAGCCTGGGAGACCAGCTCGTGCCGCCCTCCCTGGACGACCTCCGCGAGACGGGTCGGCGCCGCGATCGTCGAGCACGGATCGCCTCCGCGGTCGTGGCGTCTGCCGCCGTCGTCGCCGTGACGGCGACCAGCGTGGTGCTGGGCCCGGACGACCCCGCCGAGCAGCGCCCGAGCGGACCGGTCCAGGTCGACGGGACCCCCGCCCGGCCCCTCACCTACGCCGACGGCAGCACGATCCACTACGGCGCCGAGACGGTCGTGGCCGAGGGCCCCGTCGTCGAGCTCGACGTCACCGACGACGGTGTCGGCTTCCGCACCGAGGACGGCCGGATCTGGTTCACCGACGGTACGTCCATCGACGAGATCGGCGCGCTGGGCGACGTGGTCGAGCCCGGCAAGGACCTGGATCAGTGGGTGGTCCTGGGGCAACGCTTCGTCGGAGACACCTCGACCGGCTGGCTCGTCTCCGGGAACGCCGGGTCGCGCCTGATGTGGTTCGACTTCGGAGCCGTCCGGCCCGAGGCGGTCGTCTACGACACCGGCACCCGAGAGGTGCTCCTGCGCTCCACGGTCGACATCCCGCCGGGCAGCTGGGCCGGGCCGCACTCGGTGACCGACGACGCGGGCTACCTCTTCTACGACCCCGATCCGTTCGCCGACGACGAGGTGCCGCAGGTGCGCCTCGACCTGACCACCGGCGACCAGGCCGTCATCTCGCCCGAGGACTACCTCGCCGACGTCGGCAGCCATCCGGCGCGTTCGCTCCAGATCAGCCACGCCGAGCGAGGATTCAAGCTCTACGAGATCGTCGAGGGGCCCGGGCACCAGTTCGACATCGACCGTGGGCGGCTGCGGCCGATGGGGATGCAGCCGCTCGAGGTCCGGGACGCGGCCACCGGCGAGGAGCTCGCCCTGGAGGCTCCCGACGGCTACCCGGACACCAACCCGGTCTGGCTCACCCAGTGGCTCGACGACGACAGCGTGGTGCTCCTCGACCCACGAGGCGGCCAGAACCGCCTGCTGGTGTGTCCCGTCCCGACGGGAACCTGCGAGGTCGCCGTGACCGGACCCGCCTCGATCGTGGTTCCCGACGTCTGGTCGGAATGATGCGCGGCGCGCTGCGCATCACGGCGGTGGCGCTCGTGGCCGCTACCTCGCTGGCGGCCTGCAGCGGCCCGGTCGACAGTGCCCGGGTCGCCGCACCCGCGGCCACGACGCGCGCGTCCGTGGAGACGCCGCCGCCTCCACCCCGGGTGGTGACCCTGGCGTTTGCGGGCGACATGCACTTCCAGCTCCACCTGGCGGCCCTGCTCGACGACCCTCGCGGCCTGGGGCCGGTGCGGGCGGCGCTGGCGAGCGCTGACGTGGCGATGGTCAACCTGGAGAGCGCGGTCACCGAGCGCGGGACGCTGGACCCCAAGGACCTCGAGACCCCCGGTGACCGCTACTGGTACCGCGCACCCGCGACGGCGCTCCGCTTCCTGGCCGACGCCGGGGTCGACGTGGTGACGGTCGCCAACAACCACGGCGCCGACTACGGCCCCGAGGGCCTGCGGGACACCGTGCGCGCGGCCCACGACTCGCCGGTCGCCGTGATCGGGGTGGGAGCCGACCGTGAGCACGCCTTCGCCGGTCACCGGGTGACCGTCCACGGGACCGAGCTCGCCTTCCTGGCCGCCGACGCCTCGCCCCTCGAGAGCACGAGCGGCGTCTGGAGTGCCGGACGTCGTACGCCGGGGCTGGCCGCCGCCCACGACGCCCGGCCGCGTGCCTTGCTGGCGGCGGTGCGGGAGGCCGATCGGGCGGTCGACGTCGTCGTGGTCTACCTGCACTGGGGCGAGGAGGGTCGCGCCTGCCCCACCGCCCTGCAGCGGACGACGGCGCAGGCCCTGTCCGCCGCCGGGGCCGACGTGATCGTCGGCAGCCACGCCCACGTCCTGCTCGGCTCCGGCTGGCTGGACGACACCTACGTGGACTACGGCCTCGGCAACTTCCTCTGGTACCACAACGGCGAGCCCGACACCGGGGTACTGCGCCTCCGGATCGTGGACGGCCAGGTCGTGGACGACGCCTGGGTCCCGGCCGAGATCCAGCTCTGGGGCCGCCCGATGCCGGTCCTCGGCTCGGCGCGCGACCGGGCAGTCGCGGACTGGCGTGAGCTGCGCGGCTGCACGGACCTCGCGGCGGACCCGGACGGTGGACCCGTCGGCGTCGAGAGCTCCGTGCAGCGGATCGGCCCGGCGCTCCGGACGCAGATGCGGTCCACCGCCGGCCCGCGGTGCCCGGTCGCCTGGCGCGACCTGCGACTGCTGCGGGTGACCCACGTCGGCTTCGACGGACGTGACCACGTCGGTCGGCTGGTCGTGGCCGCGTCGTACGCCCGACCGGTGCTGGGCGTCCTCGAGACGCTCTACGACGCCCGCTGGCCGATCCGGCGGATGCGGACGGTCGACGCCTACGACGGCAGCGACGCCCGCTCGATGGCGGCCGACAACTCCTCGGGCTACAACTGTCGGCGGGTGCAGGACAGCGACGCCTGGTCGGCGCACGCGTACGGCACCGCCATCGACCTCAACCCGGTCCGGAACCCCTACCTCACGGCCGCCGGCGTGAGCCCGCGCGCGGGTCGCCGGTACGCCGCGATCGACCGGTCGCCCGGCGCCGACGTGCCGGCCGGGACGATCCGCGCCGACGACCTCGTCGTCCGCGCGTTCGCCGGGATCGGGTGGGAATGGGGCGGCACCTGGGCGACCCCGGACTACCAGCACTTCGCCGCGACCGGGAGACCACGATGACCCGACACCTGCCCGGTCCGTCGGTGTCCGGCGTCAGCGGCGGTGGGAGGCCATCCACTGCTCGACGTCGGAGGAGGTGCGGGGGAGCGAGGCGGAGAGGTTCCGGAAGCCGTCGGCGGTGACCAGGATGTCGTCCTCGATCCGGATCCCGATGCCGCGCAGCTCCTCGGGGACCAGCAGGTCGTCCTCCTGGAAGTACAGCCCCGGCTCGACCGTGAGCACCATGCCCTCGGCGAGCGTGCCGTCGCGGTAGGAGGAGTCGGCGGCCTTGCCGCAGTCGTGGACGTCGAGGCCGAGCATGTGGCTGGTGCCGTGCAGCGTCCACCGCGCGTAGACCTTGGAGTCGGGGTCGAGCGCCTCCTCGACGGGGACCGGCAGCAGGCCGAGGTCGCCGAGGCCGTGGGCGAGCACGGTCATCGCGGCGTCATGGGCGGCGAGGAACGCGACCCCCGGTCGGACGGCCTGGATCCCGGCCTCCTGGGCGGCGTGGACGAGGTCGTAGAGGTCGCGCTGGAGATCGGTGAAGGTGCCGTCGACCGGGAGCGTCCGGGTGACGTCGGCGGTGTAGAGGTTGCGGCCCTCGACGCCCATGTCGAGCAGGACGAGGGTGCCGGGCTCGATCGGGCCGGTGTTGTCGATCCAGTGCAGCGTGGTCGCGTGGCTGCCGCCGCCGACGATCGAGTCGTAGCCGATGTCGTTGCCCATCGCGCGGGCACGGCGGAAGAAGGTGCCCTCGATCCAGCGCTCGCCGTGCTCGAGGACGCGGTCCCAGTCCTCGACGGAGTCGGTGAAGCCGAGAGCGGTGATGTCACAGGCCTCCTGGAGCTGCTCGACCTCCCACTCGTCCTTGATCAGCCGCATCTCCGAGGCGACCCGGCCGAGGTCGTCGTCGGTGGTGACGTCGCGGGTCTTGCGGGCGTCGTCGAAGGAGGGGAGGTCGTCGATGTGCTTGACCTCGAGGCCCAGCGAGTCCGACATCTCCTTCAGCGACGGACGACGGCCGGCCCACAGCTCGCCGTACTGCCGGTCGCGGAAGAACTCGTCGCTGTCGCGGTCGGAGCGCGGCCGGGCGTAGAGCGTGTGCTGGTCGTCGTCGATGACCAGGACGGCGTCGCTGGTCTGGTTGCCCGAGAAGTAGGTGTGGGCGGTGTCGGGGCGGAAGCGGTAGTCGGTGTCGTTCGACCGGACCTTGAAGGTGCCGGCGGGCAGCACCAGGCGCTCGCCCGGGAACGCCTCGGCCAGCGCCTGCCGACGGCGCGCCGCGTGGTCGGAGACCGGGTGGGCCGGCAGGTCGAGCTCGCGCTCGCCCCAGCCCTTCCGCATGAACTCGGCCCAGGCGGCGGGCACCTTGGGGTCGTGGGACTCGGTGTTCGGCTCGCTCTGGGTCTCACTCACGCGCGCCACTGTACGCCGCGCGGAGGCGGGTCTGACGCGGAGGACAAGTAGGCTGCGGCCGTGCCCGGAGCCCTGCGTGAGAACGTCGCCTTCACCGTCCTCGTGACGGTGCTGGTGGGCGTCGGAGCGCTCCCGATCCTGCTCCTGATCGCCTTCTCCGGGGCCCCCTCGTCGATGCTGCTGGCCACCGTTCTCGCGGCGGTCCCCGTGGTGCCGCTGGTCGCCTGCTACCTGTGGCTGGACCGCTACGAGCCCGAGCCGAAGCGGCTGCTCGCGTCCGGCCTGCTCTGGGGCGGGTTCGTCGCCACCGCGGCCGCGTTGCTCGTGCAGGGCATCGGCGGTCTCGTGGTCGGTTTCAGCGACCGCGAGTCCCTGGCCGTCGTCGCGCCGGTGACCGAGGAGCTCGCCAAGGGCCTGTTCCTGGTGCTGCTCCTGTGGTGGCGTCGGCACGAGCTCGACGGTGTCCTCGACGGGATCGTCTACGCCGGCATGGTCGGCATCGGGTTCGCGTTCGTCGAGAACATCCTCTACCTCGGTGCCGCCTACAACGGCACGAGCGGCACGGGCCCCGGCGGCACCACCGAGCTGACCGGCGTGTTCGTGCTCCGCTGCCTGATCAGCCCGTTCGCCCACCCGCTCTTCACCACCTTCATCGGCCTCGGCGTCGGCATCGCGGTGAACGCGCGCCGCCGCTCCACCCGGTGGCTCGCCCCGCTCGCCGGCTACGTCCTGGCGGTCGTCGCCCACGGCCTCTGGAACGGCTCGACGCTCTACGGCATCTCCGGCTTCGCCGGCGTCTACCTCGCCGTGATGGCGCCGGCCTTCCTCGGCCTGGTCGCGCTCGCGGTGTGGGCGCGCACCTCGGAGCGGCGGATGCTGACGGCTGCGCTCACCGACGCCGCCCGCCGCGGGCTGGTCCCCGAGACCGACATCGGCTGGCTGGTCGACCTGCGGGCGCGACGGACGAGCCGACGCCACGCGCAGCAGTACGGCGGCGACGCCGCCGAGCAGGCGATGCGCGACTACCAGCAGGCGGCGATCGAGCTGGGCTTCCTGCACCACCGCTTCCTGCGCGGTACGCCGCCCCCCGACTTCAGCGCCCGCGGGCAGGTCTACGTCGCCCGGATCGCTGCTGCCCGACCCTTCGTCTCCTTCCCCGGACAGGTGGTGCCCCTCAGATGAGCGACCAGGGCCAGATGGCCACCGCGCTCGCCCAGCTCCACGACACCCTCGTCGCCCTGCGGCTGCCCCTGGCGCTGCCGGGTGCGGACGTGCAGCGCGCGGCCCGCACGGAGATGGTCGACCAGCTGGAGGACTACGTCATCCCGCGCGTGCTCACCACCGACGCCCCGCTGCTCGCGGTGGTCGGCGGCTCGACCGGCGCCGGGAAGTCGACCCTGGTCAACTCCCTCGTCGGCACCCGCGTCACCGAGCCCGGCGTGCTGCGGCCGACCACCCGCTCGCCGGTGCTGGTGCACCACCCCGACGACACCGAGTGGTTCCGCCGCCTCGAGCTGCTCCCCGAGCTGGAGCGGGTCGACCGTGCCACCACCGACCCCGGCGCCCTCCAGCTGGTCTCCACCGAGCTCGTGCCGGCGGGGCTCGCGATCCTCGACGCCCCCGACATCGACTCGGTCGAGGAGCAGAACCGCACCCTTGCCGCCCAGCTGCTCGCGGCCGCCGACCTCTGGCTGTTCGTGACCAGCGCGGCGCGCTACGCCGACCAGGTGCCGTGGGACTTCCTGCGCCGGGCCGCCGAGCGGTCCGCCGCCGTCGCGATCGTGCTCGACCGGACCCCCGACGACGCCGTCGAGACGGTGGCCGCCCACCTGGGCCGGATGCTGGCCAGCCGCGGGCTCAAGGACTCACCGCTCTTCACCGTCACCGAGGGCCCGGTCAGTGACGACGGGCTGCTGCCCGCCGGGCACGTCGCCGAGATCCGGGGCTGGCTCGACGCGCTGGCCGCCGACTCCGACGCCCGCGGCATGGTGGTGCAACAGACGCTGGAGGGAGCGGTCCGCACCCTGGCCCGGCGTACGCACGGGGTGGCGGACGCCGCCGCCGAGCAGATCGCCGCCGCCACCCGGCTGCGCGAGGACGCCGTCTCGGCCTACGACGACGCGGTGGCGAAGGTCGCCGAGGCGAGCGCCGACGGCACCCTGCTGCGCGGCGAGGTGCTCGCGCGCTGGCAGGAGTACGTCGGGACCGGCGAGCTGCTGCGCTCCCTGGAGAACCGGGTCGGCTGGCTGCGCGACCGGGTCGTCAACGCGATCAAGGGCAAGCCGCAGCAGGCCGAGCGGGTGACGGTCGCCGTCGAGTCGGGCCTGGAGACGCTGCTGCTCGAGCACGCGGAGGCCGCCGCCGAGCGGGCCGAGGCGTCGTGGCGCACCCTGGCCCCGGGCCAGGAGCTGCTCGCCGACGCCGGCGAGGACCTCGGTCGCGCGTCCCGCGACTTCCGACGCCGGGCCGAGCGTGCCGTGCGCGACTGGCAGCAGGACGTGCTGGAGATGGTGCGCACCGAGGGTGCGTCCAAGCGCGGCACCGCCCGCTTCCTCGCCTACGGCGTCAACGGCCTCGGCGTGGCCCTGATGATCGTGGTGTTCGCCCACACCGGTGGGGTGCTGGTCGGCGCGGAGGCCGGCGTGGCCGGTGGCACCGCCGTCCTGGGCCAGAAGCTGCTCGAGGCGGTCTTCGGCGACCAGGCCGTGCGCACGCTCGCGCAGCGCGCCCGCGGCGACCTGCAGCGTCGTACCGAGGAGCTGTTCGCGGTCGAGCGACGCCGCTACACCGACCTGCTCGACTCCCTCGGGATCGACGCCACCGCCGCGGACCGGCTGCGCAAGGCCGCCCGCCGCGTCGACGACCTGCGCTTCGCGGCCGACCAGGCGGCTGCCGATCAGGCGTCCGGACCACCTCCCCCCTAGGCTGGACGGGTCCTGAACCGACCGCAGCGCCCGAGGGAGAGATGACGTCCTTGCTGGAGGGAGCCAGGCGGCTGGTGACCCGGAGCCCCGACATCGGTGGGCGGCTCCAGGGGCTCGAGGCAGCCGTGACCGCCGCGCGCGGCCGGCTGGACGACTCCCTCGTGGACGAGACGGCCGCGGTCGTCGACCGGGCGGCCGGGCGGCTCAAGCTCTCCGCCGACCACACCGTGGTCGCGCTCGCGGGCGCGACCGGCTCCGGCAAGTCCTCCACGTTCAACGCGCTGATCGGGCTCGACCTCGCCGCCACCGGCGTCCGTCGCCCGACCACCTCGTGGGCGACCGCCTGCGTCTGGGGCGTCGACGGCGCCGACGAGCTGCTCGAGTGGCTCGGCATCCCCGAGCGGCACCGCACCGTCCGCGACTCGATGCTCGACTCCGGCGGGCTCCAGGACGAACAGCTCGACGGCGTCGTCCTGCTCGACCTCCCCGACCACGACTCCACCGAGGTTTCCCACCACCTCGAGGTCGACCGGCTGGTGCGCCTCGCCGACCTCCTGGTGTGGGTCCTCGACCCGCAGAAGTACGCCGACGCGGCGATCCACGAGCGCTACCTCGCCCCCCTGGCCACGCACCAGGGAGTGATGGTCGTCGTGCTCAACCACCTCGACACCATCCCGGAGGCGGGGCGCGACGCGATGCTGGCCGACGTCCGTCGGCTGCTCGACGCCGACGGGCTGCCGGACGTCCCGGTCTACGGCGTGAGCGCCCGCCAGCAGATCGGGATCGCCGACCTCCGGACCGAGATCGCGAGTCGGGTGCAGGCCAAGAAGGCCACCCGTGACCGGATGACGGCCGACCTGCGGGTGGCTGCGGAACGGCTGGACGAGGCGACCGGGCGCAGCACCGGTCACGGTCTGCCGCGCAAGCGCGTGGCCGCGCTCGAGGACGCCGTCGCCGACGCCGCGGGAGTGCCGACCGTGATCGCCGCCGTCGAGGAGTCGACCCGCCTGCGCGCCCGCCGCGCGACCGGCTGGCCGGTGACCGCCTGGGTCTCACGCCTCAAGCCGGACCCGCTCAAGCGGCTCCACCTCGACCTCGGCTCCGAGGGACGACGGTTGACGCGTGCGTCCCGGACGTCGGTGCCCGAGCCGACCCAGGTGCAGCGGGCGCGGGTCGACACCGAGGTGCGTGCCCTCGCCGACGAGGTCTCCGACGGCCTCGGCCGACCCTGGGCCGGCGCCGTACGCCGGGCCTCGACCTCGCGCCTCGACGACCTCCACGACGGCCTCGACCGGGCGCTGGGCGGCACCGACCTCGGCGTGGCCCGGATCCCGATCTGGGCCGGGCTGGTGCGGGTGCTCCAGTGGCTGCTCATCCTCACCGCCCTCGGCGGTGCGGGCTGGCTGGCCACGCTCGCCGTGATGGCCTACCTCCAGGTGCCCTCCCCCGAGATCCCCAGCGTGCAGGGGATCCCGGTCCCGACGGTGATGCTGCTCGGAGGCGTCGGCCTCGGGGTGGTCCTCGCCCTGTGCTGCCGGCTGCTGGTCGGGATCACCGCCCGGTCCCGGGCCCGACGGGCCGACGACCGGCTCAGGTCGGCCATCCGGGAGGTCTGCGAGGAGCTGGTCATCGCACCGGTCGCCGCGGAGCTCGCCGCCCACCAGACGGTCCGCGACGGCCTCGACCGCGCCTTGCGCTGATCTCACGGGCCACCGTCCCTCCACAGCCGGCGCACCCGGACGCTCCTCCCCAGCCCTCGCCGGCGACGGCCCGACCTGTCAGCACCCCTCCGGACTCTGGGACGTGCGCGACCACCCGGTCGCGCACGATCCAGGAGGCAACAGATGAACGAGTCCATGGTCACCTTCCAGGGCTGGCTCGGCGCCGACGTACGACTGCGCACCGCCGGTGGCGTGCCGGTGGCGTCCTTCCGTGTCGCCAGCACCCCTCGCCGGCTCAACCGGTCCAGCGGCGAGTGGTCCGACGGCCCCACCCAGTGGTTCACGGTCACGGCGTGGCGGGTGCTGGCCGAGCACTGCGCGGAGTCGCTGCGCCGGGCCGACCCGGTCGTGGTCCACGGGCGGCTCACGCAGTCGACGTGGGTCAACGGCGAGGGTGTCGAGTGCACCTCGCTCGAGGTCGACGCCAGCTTCGTGGGGCACGACCTCGCCCGCGGCACCAGCCGGTTCACCCGGGCCGGGCGTCGGGGGTCCCCGGAGACGGCGGCGGAGGTCGCTGTGGAGCCGGTGGTGGCCGCCGTCGACGCGTCCTCAGCCGCCTGACTGCCGGAGGAACTGCACGTCGAGCCCGGCGATCCTCTCGGGGTCGCAGACCAGGTCGATGGCCACGACCAGGTCGTCCTCGACGGTGAACCGGAACAGTCCCCCGAGCCTGCCGGCGGCCATCCACCCGGCGCCGGGTTCCCCGTCGAGAGGGCGGGGCGGGCGGCGACCGCGCGGCCGTTGAACATCCCGGCGACGCCCTGGGCGCCCCGGACCTCCGCCGGCGACCCCATCGACACGCTCACCGCGTCGGCGCGCACGACGGCGTCGGGGGCGAGCAGGTCGAGCAGCGCCTCGAAGTCGCCGGACCGCGACGCAGCCAGGAAGGCCGCGACGACGGCACGACGACGGGTGGTGTCGCCGTCGTCGGGGACGGCGTCCGGGTCGAGTCCGCGCACCTTGCGGCGCGCGCGGCTGGCGTGCTGACGGGCGGCCTCGGGAGTCACCCCGAGCGCCTCGCCGATGTCGGCGAAGGGCACGCCGAAGGTGTCGTGCAGCACGAACGCGAGCCGCTCGGCCGGTCCGAGCGTCTCCAGCACGACCAGCAGGGCCGCGCCGACGCTGTCGGCGAGCACGACCTGCTCGTGCGGGTCGGGAGGGGGAGGGAGGAGGCGGGGGGTGGGGGCGGGGGAGTCACCCAGCGGCTGCTCGGACCGGGTGGTCCGCCGACGGAGCTGGTCCAGGCAGACCCGGCTGACGACGGTGGTGAGCCAGCCGTCGAGGTTGTCGATGTCGTCGGCGTCGGAGCGGGTGAGGCGCAACCACGCCTCCTGCACGGCGTCCTCGGCGTCGGTCCGACTGCCGAGCATCCGGTGCGCGATGCCGGTCAGGCGGGGTCGGGCGCCCTCGAAGCGCTCCGCCAGGGTGGGCTGCTGGGTCATGTCACATCTCCGTCGCTCGGTCCGTCATGGGTGATGACGCACCGCAGCCCGCGGTCGTGACACCTCATGACAGGAGCACCCATGTCCATCCGCACCATCATCTATCCCGTCTCCGACCTCCTCGCGGCCAAGCCCGTCTACACCGCGGCCCTCGGCACGGAGCCGGCCCACGACTCCGACTACTACGTCGGCTACGAGCTCGGCGACCTCCACGTCGGGCTCGCGCCCGGTGGGACGGGCCCCGGTCCGACCTGCTTCGTGCACGTCGCCGACATCAACGTCGCGCTCGCGGCGCTGGTCGACGCCGGCGCCACCCCGGCCCAGGAGGTCCGCGGCGTCGGCGGCGGCCGGCTGACCGCCACCGTCACCGACGCCGACGGCAACCTGCTCGGCGTGCTCCAGGACCCGGCCGCCTGACCGCGGGGGCGGTCGCCGGTTCGGGTGGCCGGCACCGCCGCCGGTAGGCTCACGGATCATGGCTGAATATGTCTTCACCCTGCGCAATGTGCGCAAGGCCCACGGTGACAAGGTCGTCCTCGACAACGTCACCCTCTCGTTCCTCCACGGCGCCAAGATCGGCGTCGTCGGCCCCAACGGCACCGGCAAGTCCTCGCTGCTGAAGATCATGGCGGGGCTCGACCACGCCAACAACGGCGACGCGATCCTCGACCCCGGCGCGACGGTCGGCATGCTCCAGCAGGAGCCGCCGCTGACGGAGGGCCGGACGGTCCAGGAGAACGTGGAGGAGGCCGTCAGCGAGATCAAGGGCAAGATGGCCCGGCTCGACGAGCTGTACATGCTGATGGGTGACCCCGACGCCGACCAGGACAAGGTGGCGACCGAGGCGGGCGACCTCCAGAGCGAGCTCGACGCCGCCAACGTGTGGGACCTCGACAGCCGCCTCGACCAGGCCATGGACGCGCTGCGCTGCCCGCCGCCGGACACGATCGTCGACAACCTCTCCGGTGGCGAGCGCCGCCGGGTCGCGCTGTGCAAGCTCCTGCTCCAGCAGCCCGACCTGTTGCTGCTCGACGAGCCCACCAACCACCTCGACGCCGAGTCGGTCCAGTGGCTGGAGGGCCACCTCAAGGCCTACCCCGGTGCCGTCCTGGCGATCACCCACGACCGGTACTTCCTCGACAACGTCGCCGAGTGGATCCTCGAGCTCGACCGGGGCGCGACCCACCCCTACGAAGGCAACTACTCCACCTACCTGGAGACCAAGAAGGACCGCCTCAAGATCGAGGGCCAGAAGGACGTCAAACGCGCCCGGATGCTGGAGAAGGAGCTGGAGTGGGTCCGCTCCAACGCCAAGGCCCGGCAGACCAAGAGCCGCTCGCGCCTCGCGCGCTACGAGGAGATGGCGGCCGAGGCCGACCGGATGCGCAAGATCGACACCTCCGAGATCAACATCCCGGCGGGTCCCCGGCTCGGTGACGTCGTCCTCGAGGCGAAGAAGCTCACCAAGGGCTTCGAGGACCGCGTCCTGATGCACGACCTGTCCTTCAGCCTGCCGCGTGCGGGCATCGTCGGCGTGATCGGCCCCAACGGCGTCGGCAAGACCACGCTGTTCCGGATGATCACCGGTAGCGAGGAGCCCGACGGTGGCGAGCTCAACGTCGGCCAGACGGTCAAGCTCTCCTACGTCGACCAGAGCCGCGGCGGGATCGACCCGAACAAGAACGTGTGGGAGGTCGTCTCCGACGGGCTCGACTTCATCAAGGTCGCGAACTTCGAGATGAACTCACGCGCCTACGTCGCGTCGTTCGGCTTCAAGGGTCCCGACCAGCAGAAGAAGGCCGGCGTCCTCTCCGGCGGTGAGCGCAACCGGCTCAACCTGGCGCTGACCCTGAAGATGGGCGGCAACCTGCTGCTGCTCGACGAGCCCACCAACGACCTCGACGTCGAGACCCTGTCCTCGCTCGAGGACGCGATCCTCGACTTCCCCGGCTGCGCCGTGGTCACCTCGCACGACCGGTGGTTCCTCGACCGCGTGGCGACGCACATCCTGGCGTGGGAGGGCGACGACGAGGACGATGCCCAGTGGTTCTGGTTCGAGGGCAACTTCGCGTCGTACGAGGAGAACAAGATCGAGCGCCTCGGCCTCGAGGCGGCCAGGCCGCACCGGGTCACCCACCGCCGCCTGACGCGGGACTGACCCGGCGGGGGAGCGTCGACCAGGTGAGCCGGCGGATCACCGCCCCCGGATCACTCACCCGGTCTCGACACGCTCGTCGGGTCCGGGTCGTAGCCCTTCTCGCCCGGGTGGTCACCCTCGGTGGCGCGTGCGCCGATCACGCGCACCGCGATCACGACACCGGTCAGCAGCAGGATCAGGAACAGCAGCAGCATCAGCGCCGCGGTGCCCATCAACATGTCCATCATGGCTCTCGCCTCCTCGTTCCGAGGCTAGGGCGATCCTGCGCCGCAGGCCCTTACGGAACGGTGACCATCAGGCGTCCTCCGGCGAGACCCGCATCTCCATCTCGGGATGGGCGGCGATCAGGTTGTCGGCCACGGCGTCCATGACCCGGCCCAGGGCGAGGAGATCGTCGGCGTCGATCAGGTCGACGAGGTTGGCGCGCACCCCGCGGACGTGGGTCGGCGCGACGTTCTGGAGCAGCAGCCAGCCGCGGTCGGTCATCGCGCACACGACGCCGCGGCCGTCCTCGGGAGACTTGATCCGCTCGACGAGTGCGGACTTCTCCAGCCGGCCGACGGTGTGGGTGACCCGGCTGCGGCTGTGGGCCAGCGAGTCGGCGAGCTGTGCCATCCGCATCCGGCGGCCCTCACGCTCGGAGAGCCGGACCAGGATCTCGTACTCGGTCAGCGAGATGCCGTGCTCGCGGCTGAGGTCGTCGTCCAGCCGGTCGAAGAGCAGGGTCGTCCCCATCACCAGGGCTCGCCAGTCCCGTTGCTGGGACGGGTCGAGCCAGGGCACCGCGGCGTCGTCCATGGCGCCGACCCTAGCGCTGTCAGGGCGGGGTGGACGGGTCAGACGCGCTCGAGGATGAGCGCCATGCCCTGGCCGCCGCCGACGCACATGGTGATCAGGCCGGTGGACTTGTCGTGCCAGTCCAGGCTGTTCAGCATCGTGTTCTGCAGCCGCGCCCCGGTCATGCCGAACGGGTGGCCGACGGCGATCCCGCCGCCGTTGACGTTGAGCCGGTCGAGGTCGATGCCGAGGTCGTGGTACGACGGCACGACCTGGGCCGCGAACGCCTCGTTGATCTCGACCAGGTCGATGTCGCCGATGCTCATGCCGGCGTGCGCGAGCGCCCGCTGGGTCGCCTCCACCGGGCCCAGCCCCATGATCTCGGGGGACAGCCCGCTGACGCCCGTGGCGACGATCCGCGCCAGGGGCGTGAGCCCGAGCTCGGCGGCCTTGGTGTCGGACATGACGACGACCGCGGCCGCCCCGTCATTGAGCGGGCAGCAGTTGCCCGCGGTGACCACGCCGTCGGGTCGGAAGACCGGCTTCAGCTCCGAGGCGGCCTCGATGGTGACGCCGGCCCTGGGCCCGTCGTCGGTGGAGACGACCGTGCCGTCCGGCGTGGTGACGGGGGTGATCTCGCGTGCCCAGAAGCCGTCGGCGATCGCCTTCTCCGCGAGGTTCTGGGAGCGGACCCCGAACTCGTCGAGCTCCTGCCGGGACAGGCCGCGCAGCCGGGCGACGTTCTCCGCCGTCTGGCCCATCGCGATGTAGACGTCGGGGACGGTGTCGTCCGCGCGCGGGTCGTGCCAGTCCTGCCCGCCCTGCGCCGTCGCCTCGGTCCGCGCGACGGCGTCGGCGAAGCGGGGGTTCTGGGTGTCGGGCCAGTGGTCGGAGGTCCCCTTCACGAAGCGCGACACCATCTCGACGCCGGCACTGACGAAGACGTCGCCCTCGCCGGCCTTGATCGCGTGGAAGGCCATCCGGGTGGTCTGCACTGACGACGCGCAGTAGCGGGTGATGGTCGCACCGGGGACGGTGTCCATGCCGTTGAGGACGTTGACGACCCGCCCCATGTTGAAGCCCTGCTCGCCACCGGGCAGGCCGCACCCGAGGTAGAGGTCGTCGACGTCGGCCCGGTCGAGCGCCGGCACCTGGTCCAGGGCGGTCGCCACGATGCTCGCGGCGAGGTCGTCGGGCCGCAGGTCCTTCAGCGAGCCCTTGTTCGCCCGGCCGATGGGGGAGCGGGCGGCGGACACGATGACGGCTTCGGGCATGACGGCTCCGATCTGGGGAGTGGTGAGTGCCCGATCACCCTAGCTCCGGCCCCGGGGCCCCACCGGGCCCGGGCGGCCCGGTCTGGCAGAGTCGGCGTCGTGCGCCACGTCTACGAGTGCCCGATGCGGTGGGCGGACCTCGACCTGCTCGGACACGTCAACAACGTCACCTACGTCGACTACCTCCAGGAGGCCCGGGTCGACCTGCTGCGTCATCACGGCCCCCGGCCCACGAACGAGGACGGACTGGTCGAGGGCGGACTGGTCGAGGGCGTGGTCGTGGTCCGGCACGAGGTCGGGTACGTCACCCCGCTGGTGCTGGAGCAGGAGACGGTGTCGATCGAGGTGTGGGTCACCGAGATCCGGGCGGCCTCGTTCACGATGGCCTACGAGATCTTCCACGAGGGCCCCCAGGGGCGCCGCGTCTACGCCCGGGCGAGCACCCTGCTCACGCCGTACGTCTTCGCGACCGAGCGACCGCGCCGGCTGACTCCCGAGGAGCGCGAGGCGCTGATGCCGTACCTGGAGCCCGGCGAGCCGGTGCGGGTGCGCCGCCAGTCCGGGGTCCGTGACGAGCGGGGCCACTACCCGGTGCAGGTCCGGTTCTCCGACGTCGACGTGTACGGCCACACGAACAACGTGAAGTACTTCGAGTACTTCCAGGAGGCCCGGATCCGGCTCTTCGACGCGCTCTGGGGCGACCTCGGGTCGGCCGCGGGGCGGCCCCCGGTCGTGGTGGCGCAGACCGACGTCGACTACGCCGTCCCGATCCTCTTCCGGGCCGAGGCGTACGACGCGTGGTCGTGGATCTCCCACGTCGGCACCACCTCGATCACCATCGAGGGCGAGATCTGCGACGGCGACACGGTGCTGTCCCGGGCGCGCGTCGTGGTCGTGTTCCTCGACCAGGCGACCGGTCGGCCCGCGGCCCCACCGCCGGCGTACGCCGAGCGGCTCAGCGAGGCGGCGGAGCGGGCGACTCGAACGAGTTGACCATGAACTGCGCGGCGTGGGTGACGTACTCCCAGAACCGCGCGTCCTGCTCGGGCGTGAGCCCGGCGGCGTCCAGCCCTTCCCGGAAGTGGACCAGCCAGCGGTCCTTGGCCTCCGGGGTGACCGCGAACGGCGCGTGCCGCATCCGTAGCCGCGGATGACCGCGGGTGTCGGAGTAGGTCGTGGGACCGCCCCAGTACTGCACGAGGAACAGCAGGAACCGCTCCTCGGCCGGCCCGAGGTCCTCCTCGGGGTAGAGCGGCCGCAGGACCTCGTCGGTCGCCACTCCTTCGTAGAAGCGGTGGACGATCGTGTGGAACGTCTCGAAGCCGCCGACCTCGTCGTAGAAGCTGGCGGTGGTCACTCGGTCGCCTGCTCGTGCGGGACCGCGTCGGTCGACGTGGCGTTGGCGGGGGCGTCGCGGTGCCACACCATCCGCTGGGGGTAGGGGATCTCGATGCCTTCGTGGTCGAAGCGGGCCTTGATCCGCGCCCGCATCTCGCGCGCCACCGCCCACTGCTCCAGCGGCGCGGTCTTCAGCGCGACCCGGACCAGGACGCCGTCGATGCCGAGCTCCTGGACGCCCCAGACCGAGGGCTCCTCGATGATGACGCCCTTGAAGTCCTCGTCCTCCCACAGGTCGTGCGCGATGTCCTCGAGCACGCGGCGGACCTTGACGAGGTCCTCGTGGTAGGCCACCGACACATCGAGCACCGTGCGGGCCCAGTTCTGGCTCATGTTCCCGACCCGGATGATCTCGCCGTTGCGGACGTACCAGACCGTACCGTTGACGTCGCGCAGCCGGGTGACCCGCAGGCTGACCGCCTCGACGGTGCCGGAGGCCTCCCCGAGGTCGACCTCGTCACCGACGCCGTACTGGTCCTCGACGATCATGAACACGCCGGACAGGAAGTCGCTGACCAGGCTCTGGGCGCCGAAGCCGAGCGCGATGCCGATGATGCCGGCGCTGGCGATGATCGGGCCGACGTCGACCCCCACCTCGCTCAGCATCATGGTCCCGACGACGGCCACGACGATGCCGGTGATGATGCTCTTGAGCAGGCCGCCCATGGTCTTGGCGCGCTGGACGCGGCGCGAGGCGGCCGCGAGGTCCTGCGGCGTCCGGGTGCGTGCCGGGCCGAGCGAACCCAGGGAGAGCCGGTGGACGCGCGCGGGGAGCATCCCTCCCTCGGCGCGCTTCACGAGGCGGTCGACGAGGCGGTGCAGGATCCACCTGGCCACCAGGGCCAGCAGGACCAGCCCGAGGAGCGCCAGCGGCTTCCCGATCAGCCAGTCGGCGAACCACGCTGCGCCGTCGCTCCCGGTCTTGTCCAGGACCCAGTTGCAGACCGAGTCCTCGGAGGTGCAGGGATCGGCGTAGTCGAACATGGCCCCCAGTATGTCGGTCGGGCAAGCCGCCCCGGGACGGGGCCTAGGGGCCCGCGACGACCTTCGATAACCTTGGTCCGTGACCCCGACCCTGATCCGTCGAACCGCCCTCGTGCTCGTCGCCACCTCATTGCCGCTGCTGGCCGCGAGCCCGGCCGGCGCGGAGATCCCGGAGGGCTGGAGCCCGAACACCGAGGACGTCGGGTTCCTCCACGTCCTGCTGTACATCGGCGCGATCCCACTGGGTATCGCGATCCTGATCGGACTGGCCGTCTACCTGCCGGCACTGGCCCGCGGCGAGCGGGTCTCACCGACCGCGCAGGCGCAGGACGAGTGGTTCGGTGGCCCGCGCCAGGGCGCGGCCGAGCTCGAGTCCCGCGAGGCCGGACAGAGCGGTGGCGGCAGTGCCAGCTGGTGAGCTGACCCACACCGACCGGCACCAGGTCGACCGGGCGATCCGGGCGGCCGAGCAGTCCTGCCGCTTCGAGTTCTCGGTCTTCGTCGGGAGCGTCCAGGGCACTCCGCGCGACTTCGCGCTCCGGTTGCACGGCGCCTCCGTGGCGCCCTCCCGCTCGGTGCTGGTCATGGTCGACCCGCAGGACCGGGTGGTCGAGGTCGTCACCGGTGACGTGGTGCGCCGCACCCTCACCGACGGCGAGGTCGATCTCGCCCTGCTCCAGATGCGCTCCGCCTTCGCCGAGGGTGACCTCGTGGGTGGACTCACCCGCGGCGTCGCCCAGCTCGCCGAGCACGCCCGAGCCTGACTCCGAGCCTGCGAGGGGTCAGAGGGCGAGGGGATTGAGGAGCGACGCGTCTCGAAATCCAGCGCAGCTGACCGGCCCGCTCAGCGCACCCGGGCCCAGGGCGGGCAGGAGCAGCCCGTAGCCGGCGCCACTGAGGAGCGCCGAGTGCTCCTCGGCGACCGAGGACGCCGCGGCCGCCTACTCGGCCACGACGGGGCCCGCACCCGGGGGCGCCACGACCGCCCACGTCCCCGCTGGGAACGTGCCTGGTCCTCGAGATCGAGGACCGTCGCTCCACCTCGCGCGGCGTCCACGACGTCCTCGCCGAGGAGCGGCAGGTCGCGTCGGACCCGGGCGAGGTGGCTGTCGCCGAGCAGCACGATGCGCACGCGCCGAACCCCAGGTCGTCCCGCGGCTGGTGGTTCAGCCCTGGGCGTCGAAGGCCTGCGCGGCGAGCGCACGGGCGACGTCGGCCCGGCCCTCGACGACGTAGCGCCGGGCGCCCGGGTGGGCCGTGGTGCTGGCGAGCCACTCGTCGACGCGCGCCAGGAGCGCGGGGGAGCCGAGTGGCTTGGGGAAGAGGTACTCGAGCGCGACCGCTGCCTTGTGGGTGCCGATCTCATCGTGCAGCGTCTCCGCGGCGGCGAGGTAGCGCTCGACGTACGGCTCCAGCAGGTGGGCCTGGTCGGGGCGCATGAAGGAGAGCACGATCGAGCGTGAGGTCTCGTTGGGGGTGTCGGGCGAGAGGACGGCGGCCCAGGCGGTCTCCTTCGCCTCGGCGAGAGGCTGCGCGGTCCGGGCGGCGGCGGCCTTCTCCTGGCCGGCGATGGTGGCGTCCCGCTCGAGCTCGGCGGCGATCTGCTCCTCGCCGAACCGCCCGGCGCGCGCCAGACCGCTGACGAGCACCCAGCGCAGGTCCTGGTCGACGGCCAGGCCGTCGGGAACCTCGGAGCCGCCCAGCAGCGCCTCGAGCTGGTCGAGGACGTCGTCGCTGGTCGCGGCGGCCGCGAGCTGGCGGACGAAGGTGAGCTGGTGGTCGCTGCCGGCCTCGGCGTCGCGCGCGAGTCGACGCAGGCCCTGCTCCCACTCGACGAGCAACGCGGCACGGTGCTCGGGCGCGGAGTAGGCGTGGGCGGCGAGTGAGGCGAAGCGGGGGAGGGCGGAGAGGCCCCACGGGTCGGTCTCGCTGCCGATGTTGGCCAGCACGAGCCGGACGAAGTCGGTGGCGCGCAGCTCGGCGTCGCGGGTCATGTCCCACGCCGCGCCCCAGCACAGGGCTCGGGCCAGGGAGTCGTCGAGCCGGCCGAGGGAGGACATCGCGGTCGCGAGCGAGCGCTCGTCGAGCCGGATCTTGGCGTAGGTGAGGTCGTCGTCGTTGAGCAGCAGGAGGTCGGGCTGGCGCTGGCCCACGAGCTCGGGGATCTCGGTGAGCTGGTCGCGGACGTCGACCTCGACCCGCTCGCGGCGGACCAGGGCGCCGTCGGGCTGCCGGTCGTAGAGGCCGATCGCGATCCGGTGCCGGCGCAGCGTCGGCCAGTCGGGGTGGGCGGTCTGGGTGACGCCGAAGGAGGCGTAGCT
>CAWGVI010000024.1:0-68079 GCA_963826015.1 uncultured Actinomycetota bacterium
TAGTCGGCCTCGACGTCCCAGGTCAGCTTCTCGGCGTAGCGGTCCCAGACGACGCGCCCGCTGACGGCGAGGTCGTCGACCAGCCGTACGCCGTCGAGCCGGAAGTGCACGACCCGGCCGCCCCGGTAGCGCCAGGTGCCGCCGCGCAGGCCGACGCCGTGACCTGAGTAGTTGTTCCACCAGCGGTCCACGACGTCCTTGACCGTGGCCTCGATGGTGCCCCGCCGGCCGAGGTCGGCGACCGTGCGTGGGAACACGCCCATGGCGTCGACCGTCGCGGTGCGGCCCTCGCACGTGCCCGGCGCGCGGTCGGGGTGGCGGGTGAACGCGCGCACGATCGCGCTGGCGCACCCGTCGGTGTCGGCCAGGGCGGTGACGTGGAAGCTGTTCGGGACGACCACCTGGGTCGCCTGCGGGAACTGCTCGACGATGATCGCCGCCCTCGGCCGGGGTGGTGATCGAGTCGAGCTCGCCGCTGAGCACCAGCACCGGGACGTCGGGGTAGTCACCGCCCGGCGGTCGGGGCGGACCCGCCGGGTTGTCCGCGGGAGCGGTCGGCCAGCGCGTGCACCAGTCGAGCGCCTGCCAGTCGGAATCGGCGTACTCGCGCACGGTGAACGGTGCGTAGGTCTGCGGCCGCTGCCGGGTGCGCCGGGTCAGGGCGGCGTCGTACTGGCGGAGCCGGACGGCGGGTGTTGCCGTCATGTCGTAGAGCTGCGGGTAGTCGTGGCAGGCGACCGCGGCGTCGAGCCCCTCGCTGTAGTCGCGCGGGTTCCCCGCGTTGGTGCCGCCGCCGGTCGCCTCCGCGACCAGCCGCAGCAGCGGCGCCCGGTCGCCGCGCAGCGCCGGAGCGCAGGGCGGCGGTCATCTCGCGGTAGAACGCCGGGCCGTACGTCGCCCCGAACGCCAGCGCCGCCAGGGTCCCGCCGGTCACCGCGACCCGCATCCGACGGCCGTCGGCGTCGTACGACGTGCCGCGCCAGGGGCGCTCGCGCACGCGGTCGAGCACCCGCTCGCATCGCCGCGCCGCCACGTCGCGCCGCCCTCGCGGCACTCCCGCGACCGCTCGCAGACGACGCTGAAGGCGTGCCGCATCGCGGGCGCCTGGGTCGGGTACCACCCGGTCTCGCCGTACGCCGGGTAGGCGGCGTCGAGGACGATGCTGCGCACGAGGTCGGGGTGGCGGCCGGCGAAGACCTGCTGGAAGAACGTGCCGTAGGAGTCGCCGTACAGGTCGAGCGGGCCGAGCTCGAGCGCGTCGACCACCGCCGCCAGGTCGTCGGCGGACAGGGCCGTCGTGTAGTCGTCGGCACGGTCGCCCGAGTCTCCGCCCGCACCGGCCGGCGGCGACGGAGTAGGCGATCGTGAGGTTCTGGAGGGCGGGACAGTCGATCGGATCCGATCTCCCCGTTCCACGCTGGTCGACGAGCAGCAGGTCGCGCCGGTCCAGCATCGGCCAGTAGAGCTGCCGGTAGTACGAGACCGAGCCGGTGGTGCTGTACCCCGGCCCGCCCTCGTGCGGCACGAGCGTGCCGAGCGACGGGCGGCTCGCGTCGCGGGCCGGGACGAACACGAACCCGACCCGGACCGTCCCCTCGTCGGGTCGCCCCGGCTCCCACTCCCTCCGGATCGCCCCACACAGCGCCCCCGGCATCACGTCGCACGGCCGCAATGCCAGGCGTCCTACGTCGACCCGACGAGCGTCGCTGACCCGGTCTGCGTCCGCCCGCCCGGGCACGCCGAGCACCACCGCAACCAGCACCAGGGCGATCCACCGGACCATCCCCGGACAGTACTGCCGGACGTGTGCGCAGGGCATGGACGAGCCGACCCCGGGCGAGGATGCTGGTCGGATGAAGCCCATCGAGTTCGAGCTCGAGCGCACGATCCGGGCGCCCATCGAGCAGGTCTACGCGCGGCTCCTCGACATCGAGGGGCACAACGAGTGGATGTCCGAGACCGGCACCATGCTCAAGCGCACCCGGCTCACCTCCCCGGGAGAGCCCGCCGTCGGGACGACGTACGTCGACGAGACCAGCCGGGGCGCCATGCCCGGTGAGATCACCGAGCTGGCGGCGCCGCACACGATCGTCTTCCACTGGTGGGAGAAGTCGACGGCGGGCAGGCTCAAGTTCGAGGGTTGGCCGAGCTACCACCTCGAGCCGGTCGGCGAGGGCGAGACGCTGGTCCGCCACCGCGCCAGGCTCGCGGCGTACGGCGTGTGGGGCCTGGCCTCACCGGTCCTGCGTCGCCTCGCCCTGAAGGAGCGCACGACCACCATCGACGCGCTGAAGGCGTCCTTCGAGCGGAACCCGACCTCCGCCACGGAGTAGGTGCTCCGCGGCTTCGGCCACTGGAGCGGACGCGAGGATTTGAACCTCGACTCCTTCCCTGGAAGGGAAGCGTGCTGCCACTACACCACGTCCGCGACGCCGGCCTCTGTCGAGCCCGGCACCTGTCGAGTATGACCCACCTGCAGGACCGTCAGCACGCCAGGGGTGACGTGCCGCGGTGCCCGGCAGCTACCGCAGCGCGATCGACCCGGACACGTCCGGCTCCCAGGGGAGGGCGGAGTCGTCGGTGATGCGGGCGTCGAGGGCGGCGGCGACGTCGTCGGGCCAGGGGGAGGTCTTGCGGGTGGTCATGTCGATGTGGAGGAAGACCTCCTCCATCACGAAGCTGAGCCGCTCGTGGGTGTCGTCGAGCATGTAGACGAGGGCGTGGGCGGCGCGCTCGGAGCGGCCGAGGAGCCGGACCCGGACCGACATCCGGTCGCCGGTGCGCATCTCGGCGAGGTAGGTGAGGTGGTGCTCGGCGGAGAAGCAGGCGTGGCCCAGGGCCGGCCAGTTCTGCAGGATGCCCTGCGGGACCAGCGACTCGTCCAGCCCCTCGCTCGCGATGCCGGTGTAGTGGCGGACGTTGAGGTGGCCGTTGGCGTCCTCGAACGCCATCGGCACCGGCTGCTCGGCGTACGCCGGGAGCGCGGCGAGCTGGTCGTACGTGGGGTGGGGTGCGGTCACGGGGCGTGACCCTACCGGGGCCGCACCCCCACTCCTCACAGCGTGCTGGTGTCGATGACGAAGCGGTAGCGCACGTCGGAGGCGAGCACGCGCTCGTACGCCTCGTTGACCTGGTCGGCGGCGATGACCTCGACCTCGGCACCGATGTGGTGCTCGGCGCAGAAGTCCAGCATCTCCTGGGTGAGGGCGATGCCGCCGATCATGGAGCCGGCGAACGAGCGAGACGCTCAGCAGGAGAACCGTCCGCTCCTGGGCGGGCGCAAGCCCGCGGCCGCCGACCCCCCCCCCCCGCCCCCCCCCCGCCCGCGCGCCCGCCCCCCCCCCCCCTCCCCCCCCCCCCCCCCCGGTAGGAACTTCAGGTACTCGAAGTCAAAGTCGGTTGAGGACCGCGGTCATGTCGTCCTCGGTGTCGTTGCCGACCTTCTCGAAGACGAGCTTCACGACCGGCTCGGCGAGCCTGGCCGCGCCGCTCATCTCGATGACCGCCTCGTAGGTGACCTGGCTGCCGCTCCCGTCCGGCACGACGGTGATGGTGTCGGTCGACGTGGCGGTCTCGTTCTTCCCCACGAGCACGATCCGTTCGGCCGTCAGCTCGGTCAGCTCGTAGGTCAGCTCGGTCGACACCCCGGCGATCTTCGACTCGTTGTGCCACCGGCTGCCGACCCGCACCGGCCCGCTGTCGAGCCGCTCGCACCTCTCGGTCCCCGGGTCCCACTCCTCCGCGTGCGAGAAGTCCTTGAGGTAGTCCACGACGACGGACGGAGGCGGGGTGACGGTGAAGGTCCTGCTCACGGTGGTCATGCCTCCAGCGTGCACCTGACCCGAAGGGGTGAGTTCGCGCGTCGTCGTACGCCGGGGGCCCGGCTCGGCCACACTGGCGCCATGTCCACCCTGCTCGCCCCCCTGCTCCTCGGCATCACCTGGCTCGATCCCGAGTGGCTGCTCGACCAGCTGGGCGCGAGCTTCTTCTGGGTCAGCCTGCTGATCATCGTGGTCGAGTGCGGGCTGTTCTTCCCGTTCCTCCCCGGCGACACCCTGCTGGTGGCGGTGGGGCTGTTCCTCGCCGGTGACCAGCTGACCGTCTTCCCCGGCCCGGTCCTCCTCGACCTCGCCCTGTGCTGCCTCGTGCTGGTGGGCGCGGCGCTCCTGGGCAACGTGCTGGGCTACGAGATCGGCCGCAAGCTCGGGCCGGTGATCTACGAGCACGACGGGAAGGTGCTCAAGCGCGACTACTTCGAGCGGAGCGAACGCTTCTTCGACAAGCACGGCCGCTCGGCGCTGGTGATCGGCCGGTTCGTCCCGGTGGTGCGCACCTACGTCACCGTCGTGGCCGGTGCGTCGAAGCTCGACCGCACCCGCTTCTTCATGTGGAGCCTGCTGGGGGCGCTGCTCTGGGTGCTGTCGATCACCCTGGCCGGCTACTTCCTCGGCGACTCGTTCCCGTGGCTGGCCTCGCACGTCGACTACCTGGTCCTCGGCCTGCTCCTGCTCACCGTCATCCCCGCCGGCATCCACTGGTGGCGCGAGCGCGACGCCGGCTGACCCGACCGACGCGTCAGTCCTCGGGGAGCTCCGCGAACGTCGTCTTCACGTCGCGGTACCAGCCCATCGACTTCTTGGGGTGGCGCCAGCGGCCCAACATGTCGTCGCGGGCCGGCTGGTGGGAGGCGTCGCCGGCCTTGACCGCGTCCTTGAGGTGCTGGTCCTGGGCGTTGATCACGTCGTCGGCGCTCTCGCCGTGGTGGGCGAGGTCGCACGGGCCACCCAGCTGCTGGCAGGTCATGGTCTTCATCGCACGGTCTCCTTCGTCGGTCGTCAGACCTGGGGGGTGAGCAGGAACTTCTCGCCCGTGGCCTGGCGGGCGTAGCGGTGCATGGTGTCGAGGTCGAGCGCCTGCGCCAGCGAGATCTCGTCGGTGTAGCGGCTGGCGAAGGTCGTGGTCAGCTCCCCGGCGACCCGACCCTGGAGCCGTGCCAGGTCCGCGGGGGCGAGCGTGCCGAGGAAGGGCATGAGCAGCCAGCCGCCGACGCCCCAGGCGAAGCCGAAGCCGCGGCGCAGCTCGATCGGACGTCGGTCGAGCGCGCCGTAGACGTAGACCTGCTTCCACACGGTGGTGCCGTAGCGGCTGTACGGCGCCTCCGGCTCGGTCGCCGCGGCCTCCATGGCGTTGAGGATCTGGCTCGCCAGGTCACCGCCGCCGACAGCGTCGAACGCGATCGTCGCGCCGGTCGCCTCCAGGGCCGCGACCAGGTCGGCGAAGAACGTGTCGGAGCTGGAGTCGCAGACGTGGGCCGCGCCCTGCTCGCGCAGCAGGTCGGCCTGCTCGGGACGGCGGACGACGTTGACCAGGGGCACGCCGTCGGCGAGGCAGATCCGGTTCAGCATCTGGCCGAGGTTGGACGCGGCGGCGGTGTGGACGAGCGCGGTGTGGCCCTCCCTCCGCATGGTCTCGACCATGCCCAGCGCGGTGAGGGGGTTGACGAAGGACGACGCACCCTCCGCGGCAGAGGCGCCCTCGGGCAGCGGCAGGCACGTCTGCGCGGCGGTCAGGGCGTGCTCCCCGTACGCGCCCTCGCCGAGGAAGGCGACCCGTCGACCCAGCAGCGCCTGCGCCTCCGGGGAGTCGCCGGCCGCCACGACCGTGCCGGCTCCCTCGTTGCCGACCGGCAGGGAGAGGCCGACGCGGGCCCGGAGGCTCGGCATCACCCTGTCGGAGATCGGCGCGGTGACCACCGGCTCGTCGCCGGACCCGGAGGCGCTCGCGCCGGCGAGGTCGGCCATCGCCAGCAGCAGGCCCAGGTCGGAGGGGTTCAGCGGGGCCGCCTCCACGCGGACCAGGACCTGGTGCGAGCGGGGAGCAGGAGTCTCGATCGTCTCGATCGACATCCGCACCGATCCACCCTCCTCGACGAGGCTGCGGAGCTGCCGGGTGGTGGCGGGTACGTCGGTGGTGGTGTCGGCCATCCGCCCAGACTGCCACGGCCACGCGGAGGCGCGGTCGGCGTACTCTCGAGGAACAGCCGACCGAGGGAGTCCCCGTGAGCACCACGAACCACCTGCTCGAGGCGCTCGAGCCCGTCGTCGCGGAGAATCTCGACCGCCACCTCGGACTCGCGCAGGAGTGGCACCCGCACGACTACGTCCCGTGGAGCGAGGGTCGCGACTTCGCCTTCCTCGGCGGCGAGGACTGGGCGCCCGAGCAGTCGCGGCTGTCCGAGACCGCCAAGGCGGCGATGATCACCAACCTGCTCACCGAGGACAACCTGCCGTCGTACCACCGGGAGATCGCGACGCGCTTCGGCCGCGACGGCGCCTGGGGCACGTGGGTCGGGCGCTGGACGGCCGAGGAGAACCGGCACGGCATCGCGATGCGGGACTACCTCGTCGTCACCCGCGGCGTCGACCCGGTCGAGCTCGAGCGGGCCCGGGTGGACTACATGACGTCCGGCTACGACTCCGGCGACAAGACGCCGCTCGAGACGGTGGCCTACGTGTCGTTCCAGGAGCTCGCGACCCGGGTGTCCCACCGCAACACCGGCAAGGTCACCCACGACCCGGTCGCCGACAAGATGCTCGCCCGGATCTCCAAGGACGAGAACCTGCACATGGTCTTCTACCGCAACATCGTCGCGGCGGCGCTGGAGCTCGCCCCGGACGAGACCATGCGCGCGATCGCCGACGAAGTGATCGGCTTCGAGATGCCCGGCGCCACGATGGCCGGCTTCCGGCGCAGCTCGATGATCATCGCCAAGGCCGGCATCTACGACCTGCGCCTCCACCACGACGACGTGATCATGCCGATCCTGAGGCACTGGGACGTCTTCAACCGCACGGGTCTCGGCGAGGTCGGCGAGAAGGCACGCGAGGAGCTGGCGACCTTCCTCGGCGGCCTGGACACCCAGGCCACCCGCTTCGTGGAGCGCCGCGCGGAGGGGCGGGAGCGCACCGCGGCCCGGTCCGACGGCGCGACGACGCAGGACATCGTCACCTGAGCCGTTAGATTCGCTCGGTGCCCGACACCCGCCCGCGCCGTACCTTCGCCGTCATCAGCCACCCCGACGCCGGCAAGTCGACCCTCACCGAGGCGCTCGCCCTGCACGCACGGGTGATCACCGAGGCCGGGGCGGTCCACGGCAAGGGCGACCGCCGCGCCACCGTGTCGGACTGGATGGCGATGGAGAAGGCTCGCGGCATCTCGATCACCTCGGCCGCGCTGCAGTTCGTCTACCGCGACCACGTGATCAACCTCGTCGACACCCCCGGCCACAGCGACTTCTCCGAGGACACCTACCGCGTGCTGTCGGCCGTCGACTCCGCGGTCATGCTCGTGGACGCCGGCAAGGGGCTCGAGCCGCAGACCCTCAAGCTGTTCCAGGTCTGCGCGCTGCGCGGCATCCCGGTCATCACGGTCATCAACAAGTGGGACCGGCCCGGGTTGTCGGCCCTGGAGCTGATGGACCTCATCCAGCAGAAGATCAAGCTCCGCCCCACCCCGCTCACCTGGCCGGTCGGCGAGGCGGGCGACTTCCGCGGCGTCCTGGACCGGCGCACGGGCGACTTCGTGAAGTACACGCGCACCGCGGGCGGCGCCACCCGCGCCCCCGAGCAGCGGCTGACCTCCGAACAGGTGGCCGAGGACGACGCCCACCTCTGGACGGCCGCGGTCGAGGAGCACGAGCTGCTCACCCTCGACGAGGCCGACCACGACCAGGAGCGCTTCCTGGCCGGGGAGACGACGCCGGTCATGTTCGCCTCGGCGCTCCAGAACTTCGGCGTCGCGCAGCTCCTCGACCTGCTGCTCGACCTGGCCCCCGACCCGAGCGCGACGCCGGGCGTCGACGGCTCGGTCCGCCAGGTCGCCGACGACTTCAGCGCGTTCGTCTTCAAGGTGCAGTCCGGGATGAACAACGCCCACCGCGACCGGCTCGCCTACGCCCGCGTCGTCTCCGGCACCTTCGAGCGCGGCATGGTCGTCACCCACGCCGCCACCGGCCGCCCCTTCGCCACCAAGTTCGCCCAGGCGGTCTTCGGCCGCGACACCAAGGCCGTCGAGAGCGCGGAGCCCGGCGACATCATCGGCTTCGTCAACGCCCAGGCCCTCCGGGTCGGGGACACCGTGTACGTCGGTGACGCGATCGCCTTCCCGCCCGTGCCGACCTTCGCGCCCGAGCACTTCGTCACCGCCAGCGCCGGCGACATCAGCCGCTACAAGCAGTTCCGGCGCGGCATCGAGCAGCTCGACCAGGAGGGCGTGGTCCAGGTGCTGCGCTCCGACCTGCGCGGCGACCAGAACCCGGTCCTCGCGGCCGTCGGCCCCATGCAGTTCGAGGTGGTCGAGGACCGGATGGTCAACGAGTTCAACTCCCCCATCCGGATGTCCCGGCTCGACTACCAGGTCGCCCGGGTCACCGACGCCGCCGGCGCCTCGGCGCTGGCGGGGATGCGCGGCGTCGAGGTCCTCGCCCGCAGCGACGGCACCCGCCTGGCCCTCTTCGTCGACCAGTGGCGCGCCATGGTCACCGCGCGGGACAACCCCGAGATCATGCTCGAGGCCCTGCCCGCCGGCGGGAGCTGACCCGACCGGGCCCAGCGAGACCGGTGGTTGAGGTGCGACGCGGAGCGAGCCTCGAAACCCTCGGCCTACGGAAGTCCTCGTGCCGGTGGTTGAGGTGCGAGCGGAGCGAGCCTCGAAACCCCCGGCGTACGGAAGTCCTCGTGCCGGTGGTTGAGGTGCGAGCGGAGCGAGCCTCGAAACCCCGGCATGCGGAAGTCCTCGTGCCGGTGGTTGAGGTGCGAGCGGAGCGAGCCTCGAAACCCCCGGCATACGGAAGTCCTCGGGGGTTTCGAGGCTCAGGCGCCGGGGCGCCTTCACACCTCAACCACCGAGGGCGTGTCCCCGTGGAGCCGAGTGGGGGCGGGGGCGCCTAGCGTGGGGCGCATGATCCAGGTACGGGGACTGACACGTCGCTTCGGCGAGAGCACGGTGGTGGACGACGTCTCGTTCGACGTCACGCCCGGTGAGCTGACGGGCTTCGTCGGCGGCAACGGCGCCGGCAAGACCACCACGATGCGGATGGTGATGGGGCTGCTCGGGCTCCACGGGGGTGAGGTGCTGTGGCACGAGCGCCCGATCACCGCCGCCGACCGCCGCCGCTTCGGCTACATGCCGGAGGAGCGCGGGCTCTACCCCAAGCAGAAGATCCTCGACCAGCTCGTCTACCTCGGCGAGCTCTCGGGCCTGCCGGCCGGCGAGGCCCGGCGTACGGCGAGCGCGGCGCTCGACCGGTTCGGGCTGGCCGAGCGGGCCGGCGACCGGGTCGAGAAGCTCAGCCTCGGCAACCAGCAGCGGGTGCAGATCATCGCGGCCCTGCTCAACGCCCCGCAGGCGCTGATCCTCGACGAGCCGTTCTCCGGCCTGGACCCGACCGCGGTCGACTCGATGGTCGACCTGCTCCGCGAGGAGACCGGCCGCGGCGTCCCCGTCCTCTTCTCCAGCCACCAGCTCGACCTCGTCGAGCGGCTCTGCGACCGGCTGGTCGTGCTCCGCGCCGGCAAGGTCGTGGCCGCCGGCACCGTCGAGGAGCTGCGCTCCCGTGGTCCGGAGCGGCTGCGGCTGGTCACCGACCGCGACGCCGGGTGGGTCCGCGACATCCGCGGCCTGCACGTCGTCGACGTCGACGGCCCGGTCGCGCTGCTCGAGGTCACCGCCGCCGACGGCGTCGCCGTACGTCGCGAGCTGCTCGCCACCGGCCTCGAGCGCGGCGAGGTCCGCGAGCTCGCCGAGGTCCGCACCCCCCTGTCCGAGATCTACCGGGAGGTCACCGCATGAGCACCCCCACCCGGGTCGCACGCCCCTGGCTGCTGGTCGCCCGCCGCGAGGTCCTCACCAAGCTGACCGACAAGTCCTTCCTGGTCGGCACCAGCATCACGCTGCTGCTCATCATCGGTTTCCTCGGCTTCCAGATCTGGTCCGAGGACCGCACCGACACCTACCGCGTCGCCGCCACGTCCGACGGCAGCGCCATGGTCGAGGTCATCGCCGCGGAGGCGCCGGGCATCGACGACGGGGTCGAGGTCGAGCTCGACGTCGTGTCCTCCGAGGAGGCCGGACGCGCGGCCGTCGAGGCCGACGACGTCGACGCCCTCCTCGTCCGCGCCGACGACGGCTGGACCCTGGTGACCAAGGAGGAGGTGCCTGACGACCTCGCCGCCGTCACCCGGGACGTCGTGCGCGACGTCGCGCTCGGCTTCAACGCCGCCCGCGCCGACACCACGCTCGAGGAGCTCCAGGTCGGCAGCACCCTCTCGACCGAGCTGCTCGAGGGGGACGCCGAGCGGCAGGGCTTCGCGAAGGGGATGGGCCTGGCCCTGAGCTTCCTCTTCTACTTCGCCGCGCTCGGCTTCGGCTACACGCTGAGCGGCAGCATCGTGGAGGAGAAGGCCAACCGCATCGTCGAGATCATCACCACCAAGATCCCGGTCCGGCAGCTGCTCATCGGCAAGATCGCCGGCAACTCGCTGCTCGCGATCGCGCAGACGGCGCTGATCGTGGCGATCGGACTGATCGGGATCTCGTTCACCGAGTACTCCTCGTACCTGCCCGCCCTCACCGCCGGCGTCGGCTGGTTCGCCGCGTTCTTCGTCGTCGGCTTCTGCTTCATCGCCTGCTGGTGGGCGGTCGCGGGGTCGCTCGCGAGCCGGGCCGAGGACCTGCAGACCACGGCGACACCCCTGTCGTTCCTGATGATGGCGGTGTTCTTCGGGTCGTTCCTGTTCGAGGGAACGGCGCTCACCGTGGCGTCGTACGTCCCACCGTTCTCCTGCGTGCTGATGCCGATGCGGGTCCTCGCGGGTGATGCGGCGGTGTGGGAGCCGGTCGTGGCGCTCGTCATCCTGCTCGGCGCGATGGGGGCGACGGTCGTGTTCGCCGAGCGGATCTATCGCCGGGCGCTGCTCCAGACGCAGGGCCGGGTCACCCTCAAGCAGGCGTGGAGAGCGGCAGACTGACTGGTCCGAATGGGCCGGTGCGCCCCCGTCTCCACCTCACGCCCGACCGCGGCTGGCTCAACGACCCGCACGGCATCACGGCGCGGGACGGGGGCTACCACCTGTTCCACCAGGCAGTGCCCGACAGCCTCACCCACCGGACCACCTGCTCGTGGGGCCACGCGACCAGCCCCGACCTCGTGCACTGGGAGCACCGGCCGACGGCGCTCGCGCCGGACGCCGACGAGGACGGCGTGTGGACCGGCTCGCTGGTCACCCAGGGCGACGACGCGACGATCTTCTACACCGCCGTCGACCTGCCGGACCCCGGCGTGGGCCGGGTCCGGGTCGCCCGCCCCGTCGACCCCGCGTGGGACACCTGGGAGAAGGGCGAGGTCGTGGTCCACGCGCCCGAGCAGCTCGACCTGGTCGAGTTCCGCGACCCGTTCGTGATCCGCGAGGGCAGCGGCTGGCGGATGTTCGTCGCCGGCGCCGAGCGCGGTGGCCGGGCCGTCGTCCCGACGTGGGTCAGCGACGACCTCCGGTCGTGGGGGTACGACGGGGTGGCGCTCGCGCGGTCGGGCGCGGAGCAGGACCCGTGGACGGGCGAGATGTGGGAGTGCCCGCAGTTCTTCCAGGTCGGCGACGCGTGGGCGATGATCGGCTCGGTCTGGTCCGCTCCGGGCAACCTCCACCACGCGGCGTACGCGCTCGGGACGCTGGAGCAGGGGCGCTTCTCGGTCGAGCGCTGGGGGCAGCTCAGCTCGGGGACCTACTACGCGCCGTCCTACTTCACCGACCTCGCCGGTCGCCCGAGCCTGATGTTCTGGATCCGCGACGTCGGCGACCACGACGAGGGCTGGCAGTCCTGCCTGAGCGTCCCCCACCTGGTCGAGCTGCGCGAGGACCGGCTGTGGCTCTCCCCGCACCCGCACCTGCTCGACGCCCTCGCGCCCTCGACGAACCGCTGGTCGAGGGGCCCGACGGGCTCACGCTGGCGGACGGCCCGGTGGTCGAGCGGTGGTCGGACGGGCGGGTCTCCGGCGGCCCCCTAGAGTGGCGCGGGTGACCTCGCTGGACCCCACCTGGAGCGGCCTCGTCGACGACGCCGCGATCTTCCCGCCCGGCGACCAGCCGCTCCCCGACGCCGTGCGCGACCACGTCGCGCGTCGCGAGGAGTGGTACGCCGACCTGGTCGCCTCGTTCGTCGTCACCGACACCAAGGTGCCGGAGATCGACGCGCCGCTGCGCCTCTCGGTCGTCGTGACCGGCGGTGCCGGCGGCGTCGAGCCGGCCCTCCGGCTCGCGGCCCGGGGCGGCCACGAGGTCGCCGGCGTCGAGGTGGCGCTGCGCGACCTCGACGACCTCCCCGGCAACGCCCGCCGGGTCGGCGCCGCCGCGGACGCAGCCGGGATCGAGCCCGAGCAGGTCTTCGTGGAGCTTCCGCCGAGCCCGGACACCGGCAGCTGGCTGCGCGCGGCCGACACCGTCGCCGAGTCCGGGATGCGCCTGAAGTTCCGCACCGGCGGGCTCGAGGAGCACCTGTTCCCCGCCAGCGCCACCCTCGCCGGGCTGGATCGACGCCGCGCTCGACCGGGAGACGCCGTTCAAGTGCACGGCCGGCCTGCACAACGCCGTCCGCCACGACAACGCCGACGGCTTCACCCACCACGGCTTCCTCAACGTCCTCGTCGCGACGGTCCGGGCCTTCGACGGCGCCGCGACCGACGAGGTGGTCGCGCTGCTCGACGAGCGCGACGGCGCTGCCCTGCTCGCCGCGACCGAGGACGGCGACCTGCGCCGGGGTCGCCGCTGGTTCACCTCCTTCGGATCGTGCTCGGTGCGCGAGCCGCTCGACGACCTGACCACCCTCGGACTCCTGGAGACCCCATGACCGCCACCACCTGGGTCGAGGGCGCCGCCGGCTCCCTCTTCGACGTCGACAACCTGCCGTGGGGCGTGTTCTCCCACGGCTCGGAGGAGCCGCGCGTCGGCGTCCGGATCGGTGACCTCGTGCTCGACGTCGCGCCGGTCGCGGCGGCCGAGATGCTCGACGCCCACCACGTGTTCCAGGAGTCGTCGCTGAACGCGCTGATGGCCGAGGGCCCCCAGGTCCGCCGCTCGCTGCGCACGTGGCTCACCGGGCTGCTCACCGACGGCACCGAGCGCGACCTGGTCGAGCCGCACCTGGTGCCGCTGGCCGAGGTCGAGCTGCACCTCCCGATGGAGGTGGCCGACTACGTCGACTTCTACGCCTCCCTCGACCACGCGTCGAACGTCGGCCGGATCTTCCGCCCCGACGCCGAGGCGCTGCTCCCCAACTGGCGCCACCTGCCGGTCGGCTACCACGGCCGCGCCGGCACGGTCGTCGCCAGCGGTACCCCGGTCATCCGGCCCTCGGGCCAGCGGAAGGCGCCGACGGAGGACTCCCCGTCGTACGGACCCTCGCAGCGGCTCGACATCGAGGCCGAGCTCGGCTTCGTGGTCGGCTCGCCGTCGACGCTCGGCTCGGCGGTGCCGATCTCGGACTTCGCCGACCACGTGTTCGGGGTCGTCGGGCTCAACGACTGGAGCGCCCGTGACATCCAGGCATGGGAGTACGTGCCGCTCGGGCCGTTCCTCGGCAAGTCGTTCGCGACCTCGATCTCGCACTGGGTGACGCCGCTGGAGGCACTCGACGCTGCGTGGTGCGACCTGCCCGGCCAGGATCCGACGCCGCTCCCCTACCTGACCGAGGGCTCCCCCCGCGGGCTCGACATCGCGATCGAGATCGAGCTCGGCGGCGAGGTCGTCAGCCGGCCGCCGTACTCCTCGATGTACTGGTCACCCGCCCAGATGCTCGCCCACATGACCGTCAACGGCGCCTCGCTGCGCACCGGCGACCTGTACGGCTCGGGCACCGTCTCCGGTCCCGAGCGCGAGCAGCGAGGGTCGTTCCTCGAGCTGTCGTGGGGCGGGAAGGAGCCGTGGGGCGACGGCCGCACGTTCCTCGAGGACGGCGACACCGTCACCCTGCGCTACACCGCCCCCGGCACCGCCGGTGGGCGGATCGCGCTCGGTGAGGTCACCGGCACGATCCACCCGGCTCGCTCCTAGTCGCCGGAGATGATCACGTAGAACCGCTTGCGGTTCCCGTCGGTGGTGACGCTGCCGTCGCTGAGCCGCGGGCTGACCACGAAGGTCGTTCGTGTTGCCGGTGTCCAGGGGCGCGCACGCCGTCCCGGCCAGGCCACAGAGGCTGACCGCGATCTCGCCGGAGAACTCCGGGTTGACTGTCCGGGCCGGCGGCGCGGCCGTTGACGATCGTGTCGTCGTTCTGCGTCCACGGTGTTCTGCAGCGCGACGGTGGCGACGATGCCGTTGTCGGTGAGGTCGTCCCCGGCGTTGATGTAGACGTTGCCGTTGGCGCGCAGGCTGTTGTCGGCGCCGGTGGGCGCGGTGTCGGGGAGGGTCGCGTACGCCGCGGTGACGGTGAAGCCACCCGACTGCGCCTCGATCTCGCCGGCCGCGTTGACCAGGAGCCAGCGGCTGGTGCCGGCCGGACCCTCGGGACCCTGCGGGCCCTCGGCCCCCGCGGTCCCTCCGGGGCGAACTTGAAGTCCCGCTTCATGAGCGTGTTGTCGCGGATGTCGACGCTGCGCACCGAGTCGTCCTTGATGTCGGCCGAGCCGATCAGGCCGGCGGCGTACGACGTACCGCCCAGCGCGACGACCAGCGCCATGACCGACACGGCCAGGGCGGGAGTGGGCTTGTGGAAGCGAAGCTTCATGAGGGTCCCCTCGTCAGGGCCGCCGACGACCGGCCGCCTGTGTGTGCTTCGTCACCCCCGCCGCGCCGGATTGGACGGACTCCTCAGACGCCCTCGCGGTCGCTGAAGCCGGGGTGGACGAAGGGTTCGCCGCGGCGCATGGACTCGACGGCGCCGGGGTGGACGCGATGGAGGTGGGCCAGGCCGCGGGCGCGGTAGCGCAGGATCTGCACGATCCCGATCACCCAGAAGACGTACTGCACCGACATCGCGACCCGGAAGTCGTCCAGCCCGTAGGCGTCCATGCCTCCGGGCTGGCGGAGGTCGAGCACGATCCCGACCAGCGCCATCGTCATCAGCGCGGCCGAGAAGCCGCCGATGTTGACCAGTCCGTTGGCCCGACCCATCGACTCGATCGGCGTGAACGAGCGGGCGAGGTCGAAGCCGACCATGCTGGCCGGGCCGCCGGTGGCGGTGGCGAGGACCAGGACGACCAGCAGCCACATCGGGGCCGGCGTCGTGCGCAGCAGCACCGCGGTCCACGCCACCATCATCACCAGCACGATCGTGATCACGATCCAGGAGCGGTACAGGGGGAAGCGGGTCACCAGCCAGCTCAGCAGCAGCCCGACCACCACCACCCACGCCGTCATCAGCATCAGCAGCGTGCTGGCCGTGGTCGTCGACAGGCCCTGCCCCCGCACCAGGAACGGGAAGCCCCACAACATCGCGAACACGGTCGAGGAGAACTGCGGCGTGAAGTGCGACCACATCCCGAGCCGGGTGCCGGGGTTGCCCCACACGGTCTGCACGGAGCGGGCGAGCGCGCGCAGCTTCACCCGCGGCGGCCCGCTCGAGGCGTACGGCGAGTCCTTGACGACCAGCGCCACCGCCACCATCAGCACGACGCCGAGGGTCGAGGCGAACGCGAAGGCCCGGGTCCAGCCGAGCTCGAGCAGCGCCCAGGAGAGCGGCGCCGCGGCGACGATCGCGCCGAGCTGGCCGACCTGCCCGGTCAGCTGGGTCACCAGCGGTGCCTGCCGCACGAGGAACCACGACGACACCAGGCGGATCACGCTGACGAACACCATCGCGTCGCCGGCCCCCAGGACCGCCCGCGCCACGACGGCGGCCGGGAACGACTCGGCGAACGCGAAGGCGAGCTGGGCGCCGGTCATCAGCACCAGACCGCAGAGCAGCAGCGCTCGCGAGCCGAAGCGGTCGAGCAGGACCCCGACCGGCACCTGCATCCCGGCGTACACGAGCAGCTGGAGGACCGTGAACAGCGCGAGGCTGGTCGCGTCGATGTGGAACCGCTCCGCCGCCAGCAGCCCGGCGACCCCGAGCGAGCTGCGGTGGAAGATCGCGAGCAGGTAGACCGCCAGGCTCACCAGCCAGATGACCCACGCCCGACGCTTGCCGATGTCGTGGATCTGCCGAGTCACCCCTCGATCATCGCAGCGGGTTTGCCGCGGAACCCCAGCGGGAACGACTCGCGTCATGGGACGACTCGTGGGACTCGTGCTGGTGACGGTGCTCGTGGCGAGCGGGTGCTCCGCCGACGCCGAACCGGAAGCGGGACCGGACGACCCCGCGTCGTCCGGCCCGTCGTCCAGCAGTACGCCGACCTCCAGCGAGCCGCCCGAGCCGGAGCCGGTCGACCCCTGCTCGCTGCTGACCGCTGACGACCTGGCGGCCGCGGGCATCCGGGGCGAGACCGAGCGGTCGACCCGCGGCTTCGCCCCCGACCCGTACAGCACGGTGTGCCAGGTCCCGGACCCGAAGAAGGGCTGGGCCATCTACTACGGCTACTCCACCAGGCCCGGGGTGAAGGTCGCCGACGCCGTCGAGCAGGTCGGCACCGAGAAGCCGGTGAGGCTGTCGGCCGGCGACGACGCCCGGCTGACGCTCTATGCGGCGTACGGCGACCGGATCTGGCACGCGTGGGCGAGCGAGGGCCCGACCACGGTGATGGTCCAGACCTGGAGCAAGCCGAAGCCGAAGGCCGTCGAGGGACTGCTCACCACCATGCTCGAGCAGGCGTCACCGGAGATGTTCGACTTCCCGGTCGACCTGCCGCCGGGGTGCCCGAAGCCCACCACGAAGGCGATCACCGCGTTGCTCGGCAAGGTCGCCACCGCGACCGGGTCCGCGCTCGAGGACGACCTGCGCTGCACCTACGCCACCTCGAAGGGCCTCGCCCTCGACCTGGGCGGGTCGCCGCTCCCCAGCGCCCGCAAGGCGCAGCAGTCACTGGCCTCGGTCGCGGAGTTCTACGAGGAGCGCGAGGAGGTCGCCCGGGGCGTGACCCTCCTCGTGTCGCCGGGCGAGGGCTACGCGTTCACGGGCACCTACGTCAGCAGACCGCCCGGCTACCTCAGCACCGGGCTGCAGTCGATGACGGTCGTCGGCAGGTACTACAGAGCCCTCCGGTACGACGCGGAGAAGTACCGAGCCCTCTCCCGCTGGTGGAGCACGCAGCGGCCCGACGTGCTGGGCTGATCTGCCGGGCTGACCGGCTACGGTCGGGGCGTGGTCCAGTTCGGTCAGTACCCACCGCCCCGACACACGGTCGCCCACCTCAGCGACCCCCACCTGCTGGCGGGTGGCGCCAAGCAGTACGACGTGATCGACCCCGAGGCCGGGCTCCGGCTCGCGCTCCAGCGGCTGCGCCGGCTCGACCCGGCACCGGACGTGATCGCGTTCACCGGTGATCTCGCCGACAAGGCCGAGCCCGCGGCGTACGCCCGGCTGCGCGAGCTGGTCGAGCCGGTCGCCGCCGACCTCGGCGCGCAGGTCGTCTGGACGATGGGCAACCACGACGAGCGGGCGCCGTACGCCGCGGGCATGTTCGACGGCGACGGCGACGACCCGGACGCACCCCAGGACCGGGCCTACGACGTCGGCGGACTGCGGGTGCTGGCGATGGACACGAGCGTCCCGGGCTACCACCACGGCGACCTCACCGACGACCAGCTCGGCTGGCTGGCCGACCACCTCGCGACCCCCGCCGAGCACGGGACGATCCTGGCGCTGCACCACCCGCCGATCCCGGTGCCGATGCTGCGGGCCGCCGAGATCATCGAGCTCCTCGACCAGCACCGGCTCGCGGAGGTCCTCGCGGGCAGCGACGTGCGCGCGATCCTGGGCGGCCACTTCCACTACACGTCGTGGTCGACCTTCGCCGGCATCCCGGTCTCGGTCGCCTCGGCCAGCTGCTACACCGCCGACCCGGCGCCGCTCGACCGGTTGATCTCGGGGGTCGACGGCCACCAGGCGCTGACCATGCTGCACCTCTACGACGACCGGGTCGTGCACACCGTCGTCCCGATCCCGGAGGCGCCCGAGGCCAGCGGCTACCCGCTCGACGTGGTCGCCCAGCTCGAGGCGCTGAGCCACGAGGACCGGCGCGAGATCATCAGCCGCAAGGACTCGGAGTTCAACATTGGGACGCTGTAACCAGGGATGACCTCCTTCACCACCCGGCCCGAGCTCTCCGGCGACCACGGCATGGTCGCCTCCACCCACTGGCTCGCCTCGCAGAGCGGGATGGCCGTCCTGGAGGCCGGGGGCAACGCCTTCGACGCCGCGGTCGCCGCCGGCTTCGTGCTCCACGTCGTCGAGCCGCACCTCAACGGGCCCGGCGGGGACCTGCCGGCGCTCGCGTGGAGCGCACGCGAGGGCCGGGCGATCGCGTTCTGCGGTCAGGGCACCGCCCCGGCCGCCGCGTCGCTCGCCGGCTTCGACGACCTCGGGCTCGACCTGGTCCCCGGCACCGGCTTCCTGCCGGCCTGCGTCCCCGGCTCGTTCGGCGCCTGGTTGCTGATGCTGCGCCACCACGGCACGATGCGGCTGCGCGAGGTGCTGCAGTACGCCGTCGGCTACGCCCGCCACGGGTTCCCCGTGCTCCCGACCATCGCCGGCACCATCGGCCGGGTCGAGCAGCTGCTCACCGATCACTGGCCGACCAGCCGCGACACCTGGCTGCCCGGCGGGCGGGTGCCCGAGGTCGGCTCCCGGCTGACCAATCCCGACCTCGCCGCCACCCTGGAGCGGATCCTCGACGAGGCCGAGGCGGCGTCGCCGTACCGGGACGGCCAGATCGAGGCGGCCCGACGCTGCTTCTACGACGGCTTCGTGGCCGAGGCCGTCGACGCGTTCTACGCGACCGAGGTCATGGACGTCACCGGCAGCCCCCACCGCGGCTTCCTCACCGGCGAGGACCTGGCCGGCTGGCGGGCGACGACCGAGGAGCCGGTCGGCCTCGACCACGCCACCTCCGACGGCACGGTGCGGGTGCTCAAGACCGGGCCGTGGGGGCAGGGGCCGGTGTTCCTCCAGCAGCTGGGCCTGCTCGACGGCACCGACCTCGCCGCGCTCGACACCACCGGCCCCGACTTCGTCCACCTGCTCACCGAGGGCGCCAAGCTCGCGTTCGCCGACCGCGAGGCCTGGTACGGCGACCCCGACCACGTCGAGGTCCCGCTCGACGACCTGCTGTCCCCGGCGTACGCCGCGGAGCGCCGGGCGCTGATCGGCGACCGGGCCGTGACCGAGGGACTCCACCCCGGCTCGCCCGGCGGTCGTCCGCCGCAGCTCCCCCGCCACACCGGGACCGGGCCCACCCCCGCGTCGGCGGCGGGCGCCGGGGAGCCGACGGTGTCCACGGCGGGCGAGACCCGCGGCGACACCTGCCACCTCGACGTCGCCGACCGCTGGGGCAACCTGGTCTCCGCCACCCCCAGCGGTGGCTGGCTCCAGAGCTCGCCGGTCGTGCCTGGGCTGGGGTTCCCGCTCTCGACGCGCGCGCAGATGTTCTGGCTGGAGCCGGGCCTGCCCAACTCGCTCGCGCCGGGCAAGCGTCCGCGCACGACCCTCTCCCCCTCGCTCGCGCTGCGCGACGGGGAGGGCTGGCTCGCGTTCGGCACCCCGGGCGGCGACATGCAGGACCAGTGGTCGCTGCTCTTCCTGCTCCGCCACCTCCACCACGGCCTCGACCTCCAGGCCGCGATCGACGCCCCGACCTTCCACACCACCCACGGCCCCAGCTCGTTCTGGCCGCGCGAGGCCGAGCCCGGCCGCCTCTACGTCGAGTCGCGCGTCGGCGAGGACTTCCGTCGCGGAGCTGTCGCGGCGCGGGCACGACGTGAGCGTGCAGGGCCCCTGGAGCCTGGGCCGGGTCAGCGCCGTACGCCGGGACCGGGACGGGACGCTGCGGGCCGGAGCGAACGCCCGGGGGATGCAGGGCTACGCCGTCGGCCGGTAAGGGTAGCCTTACTCCGTTCGTCATCATCTGCAGAGGGAGGCCCTCGTGGCCACGTGGCACGCCGAGGTCGAGAGCACCGAGTGGCTGACGCCGCTGCTGGTCCGGGTGGTCCTGGGCGGTGAGGGCCTGACCGGCTTCGAGATGCCCGACGCCACCGACACCTACCTCAACGTCGCGCTGCCGCCGACGGGCGCCCGCCGCCGCTACACGGTGAGGTCGTGGGACGCCGAGGCCCGCCGCCTGGTCGTCGACGTCGTGGTGCACGGCGACGCCGGCCATGGCGGGCCGTGGGCCGCGCACGCCAGGACAGGCGACCCGCTCGAGTTCGACGGCCCGTCCGGCGGCTACCGCCCCGACCCCACCGCCGACTGGCACCTGCTCGTCGGCGACGAGTCCGCGCTGCCCGCCATCGCCGCCTCGCTGGAGGCGGTCCCCGACGACAGGCCCGTGGTCGTCCGACTGCTGTGCGACGGCCCCGGGCACGAGATCGACCTGCCCCGCCCCAGCGGTCTCGACCTCCGGTGGCTGCACCGACCCGCGTCGCTCCCCGACGCCGTGACGGCGCTGACGATCCCCTCCGGTCGCGGCCACGCCTTCGTCCACGGCGAGGCCGACGAGATCCGCGCCATCCGCACCCACCTGCTCACCGCCGGCGGCTTCACCCGCGCCGACATGTCCTGCTCGCCGTACTGGCGCCGCACCATGACCGACGAGGCCTGGCGCACCGTCAAGCGCGACTTCGTCGCCGCCATGGAGGCCGACGTCGGCTGAGGGTCAGGCGGGCTTGCGCCACACCGACACGTGGCTCTCGCTGTCGCCGGTGAACGGGCTGCGGTCCCAGTCGGCGTACCGCGCCTCGAGGTCCATCCCGGCCAGCTGCGCCATCAGGTCGCACTCCGCCGCCCAGAGGTAGCGGAAGTTGCTCGCGCCGTAGCGGAACGAGCCGTCGGGGTTGCGCGAGTAGTGGTGGGACGTGCCCTGCTGCGTGGCCAGGTCGAGGGTGTCGAACCCGAGGTGGCGGTCGGTGATGTCGAAGGGGACGGCCGTCTGCCCGGGCGGGAACCGGCGGATCGTCGGCACCCACAGCTCGATGACGAACCGGCCGCCCGGTGCGAGGTGCCGGGCCGCGTTGCGGAAGCAGGCGACCTGCTCGGCCTGGGTGCGGAGGTTGCTGATCGTGTTGTAGACGAGGTAGACGAGCGAGAACTCCCCCGGGACGACGGTCGTCGCCATGTCGCCCACCACGACCGGCAGGTCCGACCGCTTGGCACGGAGCTGGTCGACCATCGGCTCGGAGAGCTCGATGCCGCTCACGTCGAGCCCGCGCTCGGCCATCGGGATCGCCACCCGCCCGGTCCCGACCGCGAGCTCCAGCACCCGGCCGCCTCGCGCGAGGTCGGCCAGGAAGTCCACCGTCGGCCCGAGCACCTCGGGCGCGAACATGTCCGCCGACGACGCGTCGTACCGCTGCGCCGACTCGGCGCTCCAGAGATCGCTGCTCACCATCTCGCCACCCTCGCCGTACGACGGGCGTGGGCGCCACCGGTTATCGAGGACCCGGAAACGCAAAGAACCCCCACACGAGGTGGGGGTTCTGGTGGCAGGTGAAGGATTCGAACCTTCGAAGGTATAAACCGACGGATTTACAGTCCGTTCCCATTGGCCGCTCGGGCAACCTGCCATGTCAGCGCCCCCGGACGTGACCGGTGCGCGACGAGACGCAAGAATAGCGAAGGTACGTCGCAGATCCGAAACCGGAGGCACCCATGGCCGACTCCTCGTTCGACATCGTCAGCAAGATCGACCGGCAGGAGGTCGACAACGCCCTCGGACAGACCGCCCGGGAGATCGCGACCAGGTTCGACTTCAAGGGGACCGGCGCCACGATCGAGTGGAAGGGCGACGAGGCGATCGAGATCTCGGCCTCCGCCGACGACCGCGCGACCGCCGTCCTCGACGTCTTCAAGCAGAAGCTGATCAAGCGCGACGTGTCGCTGAAGGTCCTCGACGCCTCCGAGCCGCGCCAGTCCGGCCAGGAGTCGAAGATCGGGATCGCGCTCAAGGAGGGCATCTCCTCCGAGGACGCGAAGAAGATCAGCAAGCTGATCCGCGACGAGGGGCCCAAGGGCGTCAAGGCGCAGATCCAGGGCGACGAGCTCCGGGTCTCCAGCAAGAAGCGCGACGACCTCCAGACGATCATCGCCCTGGTCAAGCAGCAGGACTACGACTTCGCGGTGCAGTTCACCAACTACCGCTGAGCGTCGGCTCACCCGTCGGCGCGCTGTCGACCATCACCCGTCCGTACCGGAAGATCGGTACGGCGCCTCGCGGGGCCGGGCTATCGTGGAGGGTCCGTGCGCAGGCAGCACGCCCCCGACCCAGGACCCGACCCAGGAGAGGACTGAGGTGACCAAGCAGGTCAAGCAGCTCGACCGCGTCATCATCAGGTTCGCCGGGGACTCCGGCGACGGCATGCAGCTCACCGGCGACCGCTTCACGCAGGAGTCCGCAGCCTTCGGCAACGACCTGTCGACGCTGCCCAACTTCCCCGCCGAGATCCGCGCCCCCCAGGGCACGCTCCCGGGGGTCTCGTCGTTCCAGGTCCACTTCGCGGACCACGACATCCTGACGCCCGGCGACGCCCCCGACGTCCTCGTCGCGATGAACCCTGCGGCGCTCCGCGCCAACCTCGGCGACCTGCCCAAGGGTGCGACGGTCATCGTCGACTCCGCCGACTTCACGACCCGCAACCTCACCAAGGCCGGATACGCCGCGAACCCGCTCGACGACGGCTCCCTCGAGGAGTACGCCCTGCACCCGGTCGACCTGACGGGGATGACGGTCGAGGCCGTGAAGGAGTTCGGGCTGTCCCGCAAGGACGCCTCGCGTGCGAAGAACATGTTCGCCCTCGGGCTGCTGTCCTGGCTGTACGGCCGGCCCACCGAGTCGACGGTCGACTTCCTCGAGAAGCGCTTCGCCAAGGTGCCCGACATCCGCGACGCGAACGTCACGGCCTTCAGGTCCGGCTGGAACTTCGGCGAGACCACCGAGACCTTCGCGGTCACCTACGAGGTCAAGCCGGCGCCGATGTCGGTCGGCACCTACCGCAACATCACCGGCAACCTCGCACTGTCCTACGGCCTGATCGCCGCGGGCGTGCAGTCGGGGCTGCCGCTCTTCCTCGGGTCCTACCCGATCACCCCGGCCTCCGACATCCTCCACGAGCTGAGCAAGCACAAGGCCTTCGGCGTCACGACGTTCCAGGCCGAGGACGAGATCGCCGGCGTCGGCGCCGCGATCGGCGCCTCGTTCGCCGGGAGCCTCGGGGTCACCACGACGTCGGGGCCCGGCATCGCGCTGAAGTCCGAGGCGATCGGCCTCGCCGTCATGACCGAGCTGCCGCTGCTCGTCATCGACGTGCAGCGCGGCGGTCCCTCGACCGGCCTGCCCACCAAGACCGAGCAGGCCGACCTGCTCCAGGCGATGTTCGGCCGCAACGGCGAGTCGCCGGTACCGATCGTGGCGCCCCAGTCACCCGGCGACTGCTTCGACGCCGCGATCGAGGCGGCCCGGATCGCGATCACCTACCGCACCCCGGTGATGCTGCTCTCCGACGGCATGCTCGCCAACGGCTCCGAGCCGTGGCGGGTCCCCGAGATCAGCGAGCTCCCCACGATCGACCCCGCCTTCGCGACCCACCGCAACCAGGGCGAGGGCGACGACGCGGAGTTCTGGCCCTACGTGCGCGACGAGGCGACCCTGGCGCGGCCCTGGGCCGTCCCCGGCACCGCCGGCCTCGAGCACCGCATCGGCGGCCTCGAGAAGGGCGACGGGCACGGCAACATCTCCTACGACCCGGCCAACCACGACTTCATGGTCCGGACCCGGCAGGCCAAGGTCGACCGGATCGCCGAGTCGCTGCCTCCGCTCGTGGTCGACGACCCCGACGGCCCGGACGGTGCGCACGCCAAGGTGCTGGTGCTGGGCTGGGGCTCGACGTACGGCCCGATCGGCGCCGGCGTACGACGCGTCCGCAAGGCCGGCTACCAGGTGGCCCAGGTGCACCTGCGCCACCTCAACCCGTTCCCGAACGACCTCGGCGAGATCCTGGCGCGCTACGACAAGGTCCTCATCCCCGAGATGAACCTCGGCCAGCTCTCGATGCTGATCCGCGCGCGGTACCTCGTCGACGCGGTCGGCTACAACCAGGTGCGCGGACTGCCGCTCAAGGCCGCCGAGCTCGCCCAGGTCATCGGCGAGCTCGTCGCCACGGCCGAGGGCATCGAGGTCGACCTGTCGACCACCTCCGAGGAGGCCACGCGATGAGCTGCCGACCTGGGGCTGCCCGGCCTGCGCAGCGGGGTCGAGGGCGTCCCGACCACCGACCAGCCGCAGACCGGCAAGGACTTCACCAGCGACCAGGAGGTCCGGTGGTGCCCCGGGTGCGGCGACTACGCCGTGCTCAAGGCCGTGCAGGGCTTCCTGCCCGACCTCGGCCTGCGTCGCGAGAACATCGTCTTCGTCTCCGGCATCGGCTGCTCGAGCCGGTTCCCGTACTACCTCGACACCTACGGCATGCACTCGATCCACGGCCGGGCGCCCTCGATCGCGACCGGCATCGCCACCGCGCGCGAGGACCTCTCGGTGTGGGTCGTGACCGGCGACGGTGACGCGCTGTCCATCGGCGGCAACCACCTGATCCACGCGCTGCGCCGCAACGTGAACATGACGATCCTGCTCTTCAACAACCGGATCTACGGCCTCACCAAGGGGCAGTACTCCCCCACGTCCGAGCCGGGCAAGGTCACCAAGTCGACCCCGATGGGCTCGGTCGACCACCCGTTCAACCCGGTGTCGCTCGCGCTGGGCGCCGAGGCGTCGTTCGTCGCGCGCACCATCGACTCCGACCGCAAGCACCTCACCGCGGTGCTCTCCGCGGCCGCCGCCCACCGCGGCACCTCGCTGGTCGAGATCTACCAGAACTGCCCGATCTTCAACGACGGCGCGTTCGACGCGATCAAGGACCGCGACACCAAGGAGGACGCGATCATCCCGCTGGTGCACGGCGAGCCGATCAGGTTCGGCGTCGGCAGCACCAAGGGCCTGATCCGCGACTCCGTCACCGGCGGCGTGAAGGTCGTCGAGGTGGCCGACGTCGGCGAGGGCGCGCTGCTGGTCCACGACGCGCACGCCTCCGACCCGACCACGGCCTTCGCGATCTCGCGGCTCACCGACGCGGGCTACCTCCACCAGGCACCGATCGGGATCTTCCGCCAGGTCGAGCGGTCGACGTACGACGACCAGGCCCGCGGCCAGATCACCACCGCGCGCGGTGGCGTCGAGGGCGACGCGTCGTCCCGGCTCGACGCCCTCATCCACGGCGGCGACACCTGGACGATCGCCTGAGCGGCGAGTCCGGGACGGACTCGTCCCGGGGGTTCGGGTACGGCGTCGCGGCGTACGCGATGTGGGGGATCTTCCCCCTGTACTGGCCGCTGCTCCAGCCCGCGGGCGCCCTGGAGATCCTCGCCCACCGGGTGCTGTGGTCGCTGCTCGCGGTGATCCTGGTGATGCTGGTGCTGCGCCGTGGTCCGGCGGTCAGGGCGGTGCTGGCCGACCGCCGCAAGCGGCTGCTGCTGCTGGGCGCGGCCGTGGTCATCAGCGTCAACTGGGGCGGCTACATCTGGGGCGTCAACAACGACCGCGTGGTGGAGACCTCGCTGGGCTACTTCATCAACCCCCTGGTCACCGTCCTGATGGGGGTGGCGCTGCTCGGTGAGCGGCTGCGCCGGCTCCAGTGGTGCGCCGTCGGGCTCGCGGCGGTCGCGGTGCTGGTGCTGACCGTGGACTACGGTCGCCCGCCCTGGATCGCGCTGCTGCTCGCGCTTCTCCTTCGCGACGTACGGGCTGGCGAAGAAGAAGGCCAACGTCGACGCCGTGGAGAGCCTCTCGGTCGAGACGATCTACATCGCGCCCGTCGCCGCGGCGTACGTCGTGTGGCTCGGGCTGCAGGGCGGTGCGGACTTCGTCGGCCACGGCACCGGCCACATGGCCCTGTTCGCCACGACCGGGATCGTGACCGTCATCCCGCTGCTGTGCTTCGGTGCCGCCGCGATCCGGGTCAGCATGGTCACCATCGGCCTGCTCCAGTACATCGCGCCGATCCTCCAGTTCGGGCTCGGCGTCTTCTGGTTCGACGAGCCGATGCCCGCCTCACGCTGGATCGGCTTCGTCCTGGTCTGGATCGCGCTCGTGGTCTTCACCTACGAGGCCGCCACCCACCGCCGCCGCCAGCTCCGCCTCGCCGCCGAGGCCTCCGCCCTCTGAGCTGCCGGAGGTCTCGAGATCGCCACTGGCGCTCGTGCTCGACGACCTGCGTGCCGACTGGCGTGTCGAGACCCGATCCGCTCATCCTGATGGTGCCTCGACTCAACGCGAATCCGAGGCGCGACTTCAACTCAGGCAGTGCGGGTGGCGACGATGTCGGCGAAGTCCTCGAGGGCCTCGCGGACGGCGCCCTCGGGGACGACGGAGAGCAGCGCCTTGGCCTCGCGGGCGCGGGCGATGACGTAGGCGCGCGCCTCGTCCATGGCGGGGTGGGCGCGCAGGAGGGTGAGCGCCTCGGCGTGGGTGGCGTCGTCGGTGAGGTCGGAGTCGAGCAGCTCGAGCAGGCGGGCGTCGGCCGGGTCCGTCGAGGCGCGGGCCATCAGCACCGGCAGCGTGGGGACCCCCTCGCGGAGGTCGGTGCCGGGGGTCTTGCCGGACTCGTCGGTCTCGGAGGCGATGTCGAGGATGTCGTCGGCCAGCTGGAAGGCGGAGCCGACGATCTCGCCGTACGCCGTCAACGCCTCCTCGACCTCACGGCTGGCGCCGCCGAAGCGGGCGCCGTAGCGGGCGGAGGTGGCGATCAGCGAGCCGGTCTTGCCGGCGAGCACGTCGAGGTAGTGCGCGAGGGGGTCCTCGCCCTCGGCGGGCGGCACGGTCTCGAGGATCTGTCCCTCGACCAGCCGGGAGAACGTCTCGGCCTGGATCTTCACCGCGTCCGGTCCGAGGCCGGCGGTGAGCTCGGAGGACTTCGCGAACAGGAAGTCGCCGGTGAGGATCGCGACGTGGTTGTCCCAGCGCGCGTTGGCGGAGTCGGCGCCGCGACGCATCGCAGCCTCGTCCATCACGTCGTCGTGGTAGAGCGAGCCGACGTGGGTGAGCTCGACGACGCACGCGGCGGCCACGACGTCGTCGGACTCGGGGTGGTCACCCACCTCCGCGGCGAGCAGCACGAGCAGCGGTCGGAACCGCTTCCCACCGGCGGCCAGCAGGTGGGAGGCGGCCTCGGTGACGTAGGGGGTCCGGCTCCGGACGTGGCCGAGGAGCGCGTCCTCGACGACCTGCATCCGGCGCTGCAACCGGTCGGCCAGCGCTGCGTCGGTCACGGGCAGCGCCAGCCCGACCGGGGCCGGAGTGGAGGTCACCGGATGAATTCTCCTGCACGACCGGCGAGGTCGAGGACCGGGCCGGGGACGACGCCGAGCACCAGGGTGACGGCGGCGCCGATCGCGATGACGGCGGCGGTGAGCACCGAGGGCTGCGTGACGCTCGGGGCGTCACCCGCGGGCTCGGTGAAGTACATGAGCCGGATGACCCGCACGTAGAAGAACGCCGCGACCACGCTGCTCAGGATCGCCACCGCGACCACGGGATAGGCGCCCGCCGACAGCGCGGAGGCGAACACCGCCCACTTCCCGATGAAGCCCGAGGTCAGCGGGATGCCGGCCATGGCCAGCAGGAAGAAGGCGAAGACGCCCGCGACCAGCGGCGACTCCTTGCCGAGCCCGGCCCACCGCGAGAGATGGGACTGCTCGCCGCCGGAGTCACGCACCAGCGTGACCACGGCGAAGGCGCCCATCGTCGTGAAGCCGTAGGAGACGAGGTAGAACAGCACGGCCTGCAGCGAGGTCAGCTGGCCGAGCGCGAGGTCGGTGGAGCTCTGCACCCCGAGCACACCGGTGAGCAGGAAGCCCGTGTGGGCGACCGAGGAGTAGGCGAGCATCCGCTTCACGTCGGTCTGCGCGATCGCCAGGACCGAGCCGACGACCATCGTGAGGATCGCGATGACCCACATCATCGGCTGCCACGTCCAGCGGTCGGCACCGAAGCCGACGTAGAAGAGCCGCAGCACGGCGCCGAAGGCGGCGACCTTGGTCGCGGCGGCCATGAACGCGGTGACCGCGGTCGGGGCGCCCTGGTAGACGTCCGGCGTCCAGGCCTGGAACGGCGCGGCACCGATCTTGAAGAACAGGCCGACCGCGAGCATGCCCATGCCGATCAGCAGCAGGGTGCGGTTGCCGAGGTCGTTGCGGACCGCCTCGTTGATCGCGCCGAGCTGCATCGAGCCGGCGTAGCCGTAGATCATCGCGACGCCGTACAGGAAGAAGCCGGAGGAGAACGCCCCGAGCAGGAAGTACTTGAGCGCGGCCTCCTGGCTCAGCAGCCGCCGGCGCCGGGCCAGGCCGCACAGCAGGTAGAGCGGGAGCGAGAGGACCTCGAGCGCCACGAACATGGTGAGCAGGTCGTTGGCGGCGGGGAACATCATCATGCCGCCGACGGCGAAGAGCATCAGCGGGTAGACCTCGGTGTGGTCGAGGCCGGACGTCGACGCCCGGCGCTCGGCCTCGGTGCCCGGCAGCGCGGCCGCCTGGCCGGCGAACGCCGAGACGCCGCCCTCGAGGTGACGCTCCGCGAACAGCAGCACGCCGCCGATCCCGAAGATCAGCAGGACGCCCCACAGGAAGACGGTCGGTCCGTCGAGGGCGAGCGTGCCCTCCATGGCGAGGTTGCCGCGGGCGACCCCGTCGCCGAGCTCGCCGAGATCGGCCGCGACCAGGCAGGTGCCCGACGAGCGCGATGACCAGGGCGAGACCGGCCAGCAGGGTCTGCACGACGTAGCGCAGCGAGCGGGGCAGGAAGGCCTCGGCGAGCACGCCGAGGCAGGCGGCACCGAAGACGACGAAGAGCGGCCAGAGCTGGCCGTACTCGACGGTGGGCTTCACGAACTCCATCAGTGACCCTCCCCCTCGGTCGCCGGGACGACGGGTTGCTCCGGTACGACGTCCAGCTGCGAGAGCGTGGAGTCGACACTCGGGTTGATCACGTCGAGCAGCGGCATCGGGTAGAAGCCGAACACGAGCAGGGCGACGAGCAGCGGCGCGACGACGCCGACCTCACGCCGGTCGAGGTCGCGGAACTCCGCGACCTCCGGGCGGGTCGGGCCGGTCATGGTGCGCTGGTACATCCAGAGGATGTAGATCGCCGCGAGGACGATGGCGGTGACCGCCACCGCTCCGGCCCACCAGGCGTAGTCGAAGGCCGCGATGATGACCAGCATCTCCGAGACGAACGGCGACAGCCCGGGCAGGCCGCAGGCTGCGAGCCCGGCGACCAGGAACGTCCCGGCCAGGACCGGGGCGACCTTCTCCACGCCGCCGAGGTCGCTGATCAGGGCCGAGCCCCGACGCCGGACGATGAAGCCCGCGATCAGGAACAGGGCGGCGGTCGCGATGCCGTGGTTGACCATGTAGAGGATCGCGCCGGCGCCGCCCTGGCTGGTGAACGCGAAGATGCCCAGCACGATCAGGCCGAAGTGGCTCAGCGAGGTCAGACCGATCAGCCGCAGCATGTCGTCCTGGCCGATGGCCACGAGCGCGCCGTACACGATCGAGATCAGCGCCAGCACGATCACGACGGGCGTCGCCCACTCCGAGGCCCCGGGCAGCATCCCGAGGCAGAACCGGAGCATGCCGAACGTGCCGATCTTGTCGAGGATGCAGACCAGCAGCACGGAGGTGCCGGTGGTCGCCTTCTCGGTCGTGTCGGCCAGCCAGGTGTGGACCGGGAACATCGGCGCCTTGATCGCGAAGGCGATGAAGAAGCCGGCGAAGATCCACTTCTCCGCGGTGGGGTCGATGGTGAGGGCCGACAGGTCGGTCAGGAGGTACGACGGGGTGCCGGCCTGCGCCGAGACGACGTAGAGGCCGATCACCGAACCGAGCATCACCAGGCCACCGGCGAGCTGGTAGATCAGGAACTTCACCGCGGCCCGGCCCCGGCCCGCGCGGCCGAAGCCGCCGATGAGGAAGTAGGCGGGGATCAGCGTGGCCTCGAAGACGATGTAGAAGAGGAACACGTCGGTGGCGGCGAACACCGCGACCGAGAAGGCCTCCAGCACCAGCGTCCAGGCGAAGAACACGTCCGCCTTGGGGTCGGTCTCGTGCCAGGACGCGATCATCACGATCGGCACCAGCGCCACGGTCAGCAGCACCATCAGCAGCCCGAGCCCGTCGACGCCGAGGGCGTAGTGGGCGCCGAAGACCTCGATCCAGTCGTGCTGCTCGGAGAACTGGAAGCCACCACCGGTGTCGTACTGCGTCGTCATCACGACGGCCACGACCAGGGTGACGAGGGCGAAGCCGAGCCCGACCTGCCGGGCGATCACGCCACGGCTGGGCAGGTAGCCGGTCACCACGGCGCCGACGAGCGGCAGCACGATCAGCGTGGTGAGCCACGGGAATTCGCTCATGCGAAGTTCACCACCATCAGGGTCAGCAGGACCAGCAGCACGCCGGCCAGGAGCGAGAGGGCGTAGGAGCGGACGAAGCCGTTCTGGATGGTCCGCAGGGCCTGGGCGAGACCACCGACCGCGGCCGAGCCGCCCTCGACGGCACCGTCGACGCCGCGACGGTCCATGGTCGTCAGGCCGGCCACGGTGTGGCGGCCGGGGGTGACCACGAGGCCCTCGTTGATCGCGTCGCCGTACAGGTCGGCGCGCGCGGCGCGGGTGGCGAACGAGACGTCCTGCGGGGCCTCGCGCGGGATCTCCTGCTTGCCGACGAGGAACCAGGCGGCGGCGACACCGACGGCGACGGTCGCGACGACCATCAGCGTGATCACCAGCGCGGGCAGCGGGGGCTCGTGGTGCTCGGCGGTGCCGACGACCGGCGCGAGGAACTCCACGATCCAGTCACCGGCGAGCATCACGCCGCCGAGGACCGACAGCGCGGCGAGCACGATCAGCGGCACGGTCATCACGCGGGGCGACTCGTGCGGGTGCACGTCCTTCTCCCAGCGGCTGCGGCCCAGGAACGTCATCAGCATCAGCCGGGTCATGTAGAAGCCGGTGATGCCGGCGCCGAGCATGGCGAGCACACCGACGACCCAGTTCTCGGCCAGCGCGGTCTCGATGATCTTGTCCTTGGACCAGAAGCCCGAGAAGCCGGGGAAGCCGATGATCGCGAGGTAGCCCATCGCGAAGGTCAGGAACGTGACCGGCATGGCCTTGGTCAGGGCGCCGTAGTGGCGCATGTTCACGTCGTCGTCCATGCCGTGCATGACCGATCCGGCGCCGAGGAACATGTTGGCCTTGAAGAAGCCGTGGGTCAGCAGGTGGAAGATCGCGAACGCGTAGCCGGCGACGCCCAGGCCGGCGCCCAGCATCATGTAGCCGATCTGGCTCATGGTCGAGCCGGCCAGCGCCTTCTTGATGTCGTCCTTGGCGCAGCCCAGGATCGCGCCCCACAGCAGCGTGACCGTGGCGACGATGACCACGACGGTCTGGGCGACCGGCGCGAGCTCGAAGACGAAGTTCGAGCGGACCACGAGGTAGACGCCGGCCGTCACCATGGTGGCCGCGTGGATCAGGGCCGAGACCGGGGTCGGGCCCTCCATGGCGTCGAGCAGCCACGCCTGGAGCGGGACCTGCGCGGACTTGCCGCAGGCACCGAGCAGGAGCAGGAGCCCGAGCGCGGTCAGGGTGCCCTCGCCGACCTCACCGGTCACCGCGCTGATGGCGGCGAAGTCGGTGGTGCCGAAGGTGACGAACATCAGCGCGATCGCGAGCGAGAGGCCGACGTCGCCGACGCGGTTGAGGACGAAGGCCTTCTTGGCGGCCGCGGCCGCGGAGGGCTTGTGCTGCCAGAAGCCGATGAGGAGGTACGACGCGAGGCCGACGCCCTCCCAGCCGAGGAACAGCCCGAGGTAGTTGGCCGAGAGGATCAGCATCAGCATCGCGGCGACGAACAGGTTGAGGTAGCCGAAGAACCGTCGACGTCGCTCGTCGTGCTCCATGTAGCCGATGGAGTAGATGTGGATCAGCGATCCGACACCGGTGATCAGCAGCAGGAACAGCGCCGCCAGCGGGTCGTAGAGCAGGTCCATGCCCACGGTGAAGTCGCCGGCCTCGAACCAGGTGAACAGGTGCTGGCCGACCTGGCGCTCGGACTCCTCCCGCCCGAGCAGCGAGACGAACATGACCAGGCTGATCACGAAGGAGCCGATCGGCAGCGCGGCGCCGAGCAGGTGCCCGCGCTTGTCGAGCGCACCCTTGGTGAGCGGGCCTCCGACCAGCAGCACGAGCGCGCCGAGCAGCGGCAGCGCCACCACCAGCCACAGCAGCCCGAAGACGCCGTCGGCAGCGCCGGGATCGACGACGGGGATGTGCGTCACCGCGTGGTCCCCGCCTTCCAGGAAGATGTTCGTCACCGTTCGCCCCTCAGTACTTCAGCAGGCTGGCGTCGTCGACCGAGGCCGAGCGCCGCGTGCGGAAGATGGTCATGATGATGGCCAGCCCGACCACGACCTCGGCTGCCGCCACCACCATCACGAAGAAGGCGGCGATCTGGCCGTCGAGGTTGCCGTGCTGCTTGGCGAAGGTCACCAGCGCCAGGTTGCAGGCGTTGAGCATCAGCTCCACGCACATGAACACCACGATCGCGTTGCGGCGTACGAGGACGCCGACGCAGCCGATCGTGAAGAGGATCGCCGAGAGGACGATGTACTGGGTCATCGGCCCTCCTCCTGGCGGGTCTCGGCGTCCGTCCCGAGGTCCTCGGTCGTGGAGCCGGTGGCGCCGGCCTTGCCCGCACCCTCCGGTCGGTGGCTGGCGCCGCCGATCTGGCGCTCGATCGTGGTGACGTCGTCGGCCGGGGCGGTCCGGACGGTGCCGCGGGCGGCGAGCACCCGCGAGATCGAGGACTCCGCGGCCGTGCCGTCGGGCAGCAGCGCCGCGTTGTCGACGGCGTTGCTGCGCGCGAACACACCGGGGGCCGGGAGCGGACCGAGGTGGGCGCCCTTCTCGGCGTAGTCGCGCAGTCGCTGGGCGGCCAGGTCGGCCTGGCTCTCCTTCGGGGTGAGCCGCTCACGGTGCGCCAGCACCATCGCGCCGAGCGCGGCGGTGATGAGCAGCGCGCTGGTGACCTCGAAGGCGAGCACCCACTTCGAGAACAGGATGTTCGCGAGGCCCTGGATGTTGCCCTCGGCGTTGGCGTCCTCGAGGCCGACGGCGGTGCTGAGCGAGGTCTGCGCGAGCGCGACCACGAGGATGGTGCCGAGCGCCAGGCCGAAGACGGCGGCGAGGACGCGCTGGCCCCGGATCGTCTCGACCACCGAGTCGGAGGCGTCGACGCCGACCAGCATCAGCACGAACAGGAACAGCATCAAGATGGCGCCGGTGTAGACGATGATCTGCACCGCGAAGAGGAACGGCGCCTCCAGCACGGCGTACTGCACGGCCAGCGAGATCATCACGACCGCCAGCAGCAGCGCGGCGTGCACGGCCTTGCGGACGAACAGGATGCCGAGGGCGGCGAGCACCATCACGGGGGCCAGGATCCAGAAGCTCACTGCTCCCCCTCCCCCGGCTCGGGCGCGGCCGCCGCGGCGGCCTTGAAGGTGCCGCGGTAGTAGTCGCCCTCGTCGGAGCCGAGCCGCATCTCGTGCGGCGGCTGCTCCATGCCGGGCAGCAGCGGCGCGAGCAGGTCGGACTTCTCGTAGATCAGGTCGGCCCGGTTGTCGTCGGCCAGCTCGTACTCGTTGGTCATCGTCAGGGCCCGGGTCGGGCAGGCCTCGATGCACAGCCCGCACAGGATGCAGCGCAGGTAGTTGATCTGGTAGACGCGGCCGTAGCGCTCACCGGGGCTGAACCGCTCGTCCTCGGTGTTGGAGGCGCCCTCGACGTAGATCGCGTCCGCCGGGCAGGCCCACGCGCACAGCTCGCAGCCGATGCACTTCTCGAGGCCGTCGGGCCACCGGTTGAGCTGGTGACGTCCGTGGAAGCGCGGTGCGGTCGGCATCTTCTCGAAGGGGTACTGCTCGGTCACCACCTTCCTGAACATGGTGCGGAAGGTGACGCCGAAACCCGCGACGGGGTCCCAGAACTGCTCCTTGAGCGAGCGAGACTCAGCCATCGCTGTCCCTTTCGTCGTCGTTCCGGACCGTGTCGGTGTGGAAGGTCAGCGGCGCCGCAGCACCCCGGACCGCTCCGCCGACCGGCATCGGCGGGACCGGGAACCCGCCGGCGAACGCGTCGGCGCCCGCCCCGGTGTCCACGGCCTCCTCCTGGTCGCCCTCGCCCACGAAGAAGAGGACGAGGAAGAGCCCGGCGATCACGCCGACGCCGATGAGGAGGTACTGCCGGTCGATGCCGCCGTCCTGCGAGATCGCGCGGACGGTCGCGACCGCGACGATCCACAGCAGGGAGATCGGGATCAGCCGCTTCCAGCCGAACGCCATGAACTGGTCGTAGCGCAGCCGGGGCAGCGACCCGCGCAGCCAGATGAACAGGAAGATGAAGCAGAGGACCTTGCCGAAGAACCACAGGACCGGCCAGTAGCCCTCGTTGGCGCCGGCCCAGAGCCCGTCCACGTGCAGGCCGCCGAGGTCGATGGCGGAGAGCGGCCACGGTGCCCGCCAGCCGCCGAGGAACAGCGTGGTCGCCATCGCCGAGACGGTGGCCATGCTGACGTACTCGGCGAGGAAGAACAGCGCGAACTTGAGGCTGGAGTACTCGGTGTGGAAGCCGCCGACCAGCTCGCCCTCGGCCTCGGGGAGGTCGAAGGGGGCGCGGTTGGTCTCACCGATCATCGAGATCACGAAGATCACGAACGACGGGATCAGGATCAGGCCGTACCAGAGGTTCTCCTGGGAGGCGACGATCTCCGACGTCGACATCGAGCCGGCGTAGAGGAACACCGCGACGAGCGAGAGGCCCATCGCGACCTCGTAGGAGATCATCTGGGCGCTGGAGCGCAGGCCGCCGAGCAGGGAGTACGTCGAGCCGCTGGACCAGCCGCCGAGGACGATGCCGTAGATGCCGATCGAGGCGATCGCCAGCACGAACAGCACCGCGACCGGCATGTCGGTGAGCTGGAGCGGAGTACGCAGGTCGCTGAAGGGCACGTCGACGACGGGGCCGAACGGGATCACCGAGAACGTCACGAACGCCGGGATCACGATGATCACGGGCGCCAGCAGGTAGACCACCTTGTCGGCGGCCTTGGGGATGATGTCCTCCTTCAGCGCCAGCTTCACGCCGTCGGCCAGCGACTGCAGCAGGCCGAAGGGTCCGTGCACGTTGGGGCCGATCCGGTGCTGCATCCGGGCCACGACCCGGCGCTCCCACCAGATGTTGAACAGCGTGAGCAGCACCAGGACCACGAAGATCAGGACGGCCTTGAGGATCACCAGCCACACGGGGTCGTGGCCGAAGGCCGACAGGTCGTCGGCCGCCATCACGGTGAGCAGGGTGTTCACTGGGCGCCTCCCGACACGGACCCGGAGATCGTGACCGGGCTTCCCGGCGACGCGAGGTCGGCGAGCACACCGCGGCCGAAGGAGTTGGCCGGGACCCACACGGTGTCCTCGGCGATGTCGGCGACCTCCACCGGCAGCGAGACCGACCCGCGGTCACCGGTGATCGTCACGGTGTGGCCGACCTGCTCGGCGGCGGCGGCGGAGATCCGGGCCACCGGCGTCCGCGACGTCGCCCGCATCGCGGGGTCGCCGTCCTGGAGCCGCCCGTTGTCGAGCAGCTGCTTCCAGCTCGCGAGCCGGAGGCCGTCGGGCCGCTCGGTCGTCGACGGCGCGACGAGCGTCGCCCGGTCGCCGTCCCACGGACCCATCTCCTCCATCTCGGCCCGCGCCTCGGCGACCGTGCGGAAGCCGAGCGGAGCACCCTGACCGAGCGCCGCGAGCTCCTCGGCGATGCCGGCGAGGACGCGCAGGTCGGGCAGGGAGGCGGGGTTCGTGAGCACCGCGTCGAACGGCCGCGGGCGGCCCTCCCACGTGACGAACGTGCCGGCCTTGTCGGTCACCGGAGCGACCGGGAGCACGACGTCGGCGGCCCGGGTCACCTCGGACTCGCGCAGGTCGAGCGCGACCACGAAGGACGCGGCCTCGAGCGCGGCGCGGGTGGCGGCGGGATCGGCGGTGTCGTCGGGGTCGACGCCGCCGACGACCAGCCCGCCGAGGTCGCCGGCGACCAGCGCGGCGACGATCTGGTCGGCGTCACGGCCGACCTGCTCGGGCAGCGAACCGACGCCCCAGGTGGTGGCGGCGTCGACCCGGGCGGCCGGGTCGGCGACCGGGCGGCCGCCGGGCAGCAGGTTGGGCAGGCAGCCGGTCTCGACGGCACCGCGGTCGCCGGCCCGGCGCGGGACCCACGCCAGGCGGGCGCCGGTACGACGGGCGAGGTCGGCCGCGGCGGCGTACGCGCCCGGGACGGTGGCGAGCCGCTCGCCGACCAGGATCACGGCGCCGGTGTCGATGCCGTAGTCGGCGTGCTCGACCAGCGAGGCCAGCGCGGCCGGCTCGTCGCCGGGCGCCGTCTGCACCAGCTGGCCGGCCATCTTCTGCAGACCGCGCGAGGCGAACGGGGCGATCGAGACGACGCGGGTACGCCGGGCGCTGCGCGAGGCCTTGCGCAGCCGCAGGAAGATCGCGCCCGCCTCGTCCTCGGGCTCGAGCCCGGCGAGCACGACCGTGGCGGCCTGCTCGAGGTCGGCGTACGACACGGGCGTGCGGAGCACGACCTCGGCGGCGAGGAAGTCGGCCTCCTCGGCCGAGAGCGGCCGGGAGCGGAAGTCGACGTCGTTGGTGCCGAGCGAGACCCGGGCGAACTTGCCGTAGGCGTAGGCGTCCTCGGCGGTCACCCGACCACCGGCCAGGACGCCGGTCGCACCCGCGGCCCGGAGCCCACGGGCCGCGACCGCGAAGGCCTCGGTCCAGGAGGCCGGCCGCAGCTCGCCGTCCTCGCGCACCAGCGGGTGGGTCAGCCGGTCACCGGCCTGGGTGTAGCGGAAGCCGAAGCGGTCCTTGTCGGTGATCCACTCCTCGTTGACCTCCGGGTCGTTGCCGGAGAGACGGCGCATGACCTTGCCGCGACGGTGGTCGACCCGGATCGCGGAGCCGCACGCGTCGTGCTCGGCGACCGCCGGGCTCGAGACCAGGTCGAAGGGGCGGGAGCGGAAGCGGTACTCGGCGGAGGTGAGCGCACCGACCGGGCAGATCTGGATCGTGTTGCCCGAGAAGTAGGACTCGAAGGGCTCCTTCTCGTAGATGCCGACCTGCTGGAGCGCACCCCGCTCGACGAGGGCGATGAAGGGGTCGCCGGCGATCTGCTCGGAGAAGCGGGTGCACCGCGCGCAGAGCACGCAGCGCTCGCGGTCGAGCAGCACCTGGGCGGAGATGTTGATCGGCTTCGGGAAGGTGCGCTTGACGCCCTCGAAGCGGCTCTCGCCGCGGCCGTTGCTCATCGCCTGGTTCTGCAGGGGGCACTCGCCACCCTTGTCGCAGACCGGGCAGTCCAGCGGGTGGTTGATCAGGAGGAACTCCATGATCCCCTGCTGCGCCTTGTCGGCGACCTCGCTGGTGGCCTGGGTGCTCACGACCATGCCCTCGGCGACCGGCAGCGTGCAGGACGCCTGCGGCTTCGGGAAGCCGCGCCCGTTGCCGGCGTCCGGGACGTCGACCAGGCACTGGCGGCAGGCACCGACCGGGGCGAGCAGCGGGTGGTCGCAGAACCTCGGGATCTGGACGCCGACCTGCTCGGCGGCCCGGATCACCAGGGTGTCCTTCGGGACACTGACCTGGACCCCGTCGATGGTGACGGTGACCAGGTCGGTCTTCTCCGGAGTGGTGGTCATCAGGTCAGCGCTCCCTCGGACGCGCTCTGTCGATCAGAGAAGGCGGTGGAGGCTGCCGGGTCGAACGGGCAGCCGCCGTGGGACAGGTGGGCGAGGTACTCCTCGCGGAAGTACTCGATCGAGCTGGAGATCGGCGAGGTGGCACCGTCCCCGAGCGCGCAGAACGAGCGCCCCAGGATGTTGTCGCACTGGTCGAGCAGCAGGTCGAGGTCCGCCTCGCTGCCCTGTCCCTGCTCCAGCCGGGCCAGGGTCTGCACCAGCCACCACGTGCCCTCGCGGCACGGCGTGCACTTGCCGCAGGACTCGTGCTTGTAGAACTCGGTCCAGCGCAGCACCGCCCGGACCACGCACGTGGTCTCGTCGAAGAGCTGGAGCGCGCGGGTGCCGAGCATCGAGCCGACACCGGCGACGCCCTCGAAGTCGAGCGGGACGTCGAGGTGCTCCTCGGTCAGCAGCGGGGTGCTGGAGCCGCCGGGGGTCCAGAACTTCAGCTGGTGGCCCTCGCGCATGCCGCCGGCCAGGTCGATCAGCTCGCGCAGCGTGATGCCGAGCGGCGCCTCGAACTGGCCGGGGTTCGTCACGTGGCCGGAGAGGGAGAAGATGCCGTGGCCCTGGGACTTCTCGGTGCCCATCGAGGCGAACCAGTCGGCACCGTGCTCGATGATCGCCGGGACCGAGGCGATCGACTCGACGTTGTTGATGACCGTCGGGCTGGCGTACAGGCCGGCCACCGCCGGGAACGGCGGGCGCAGGCGGGGTTGGCCGCGGCGGCCCTCGAGTCCCTCGAGCAGCGCCGTCTCCTCGCCGCAGATGTAGGCGCCGGCGCCGGCGTGGACGACGACGTCGAGGTCGTAGCCCGAGCCGTGGATGTTCGTGCCCAGGTGGCCGGCGAGGTAGGCCTCCTTGACCGCGCGCTGCACGCGACGGATCACGTGGAGCACCTCGCCGCGGATGTAGATGAAGGCGATGTTCGCCCGGATCGCGTACGAGGAGATCGCGACCCCCTCCACGAGCACGTGGGGGTTGGCCATCATCAGCGGGATGTCCTTGCAGGTGCCCGGCTCCGACTCGTCGGCGTTGACGACGAGGTACTTCGGGTTCGGGTTGTCCTGCGGGATGAAGCCCCACTTCATGCCGGTCGGGAAGCCGGCGCCGCCGCGACCGCGCAGGCCGGAGTCCTTGACCGCCGCGATGACGTCGTCGGGCGCCATGGAGAGCGACGTCTTCAGCGCGCCGTACCCGCCCCGGCCCTCGTAGGCCTTCAGGGTCCAGCTGCGCTCGTCGCCCCAGTTGTCGGTGAGGACGGGCGTCAAGGTGTCGGTCATGTCCCGGACTCCTCCTGCTTGGTCTCGGACTCGGCACGGGAGGTGTCGGCCTGCTCGGCCGCGCCCTCCTTGGTGTCCGCGGTGGAGCCGGTGGGCCCGCTCGCCTTGCCGGACGGCGCGGACCAGCCCCGCTCCCGCGCGATCTTGAGTCCGACCAGGCTGGCCGGGCCGGCGGCCGGCCCCTCGTCGGCCAGGCCGTCGTCGAAGCCGGCGAGCACCCGCTCGGCCTCGCGCCACGTGCACAGCTTCGGGCCGCGGGTGGAGTGGACCTCGGTGCCGGCGCGCAGGTCGTCGACCAGCCGGACGGCGGAGTCGGGGGTCATGTTGTCCATGAACTCCCAGTTGACCATCATCACCGGGGCGTAGTCGCAGGCCGCGTTGCACTCGACGTGCTCGAGGGTGATCGACCCGTCGTCGGTGGTCTCGTCGTTGCCGACGTCGAGGTGCTCCTTGAGCCGCTCGAAGATGAGGTCGCCCCCCATCACCGCGCACAGCGTGTTGGTGCAGACGCCGACGTGGTAGTCGCCGACCGGCTTGCGCTTGTACATCGTGTAGAAGGTCGCCACCCCGCTGACCTCGGCGGCGGAGATGCCGAGGATGTCGGCGCACGCCTCGATGCCCTCGGGCGTGACCCGACCCTCGACCGACTGCACGAGGTGCAGCATCGGCAGCAGCCCGGAGCGCTTCTGCGGGTAGCGGGCAGCGATCTCCTCGAGCTCGCGCCAGGTGTTCTCGTCGATCAGGGTGGTCACCTGTCGACGCCTCCCATCACGGGGTCGATGGAGGCGATCGCGACGATGACGTCGGCCACCTGGCCGCCCTCGCTCATCACGCTGGTCGCCTGAAGGTTCGTGAACGACGGGTCGCGGAAGTGCGCCCGGAACGGTCGGGTGCCGCCGTCGGAGACCACGTGGGCGCCGAGCTCGCCGCGCGGCGACTCCACCGGCACGTACGCCTGGCCGGCCGGGACCCGGAAACCCTCGGTCACCAGCTTGAAGTGGTGGATCAGCGCCTCCATCGACTCGCCCATGATGTGGCGGATGTGGTCGAGGCTGTTGCCCATGCCGTCGCTGCCGATGGCCAGCTGGCTGGGCCAGCCGATCTTCTTGTCGGCGATCATCGTCGGCGCTCCCTCGAGCCCGGCCAGCCGGTCGGCGCACTGCTCGACGATCTTGAGGGACTCCCACATCTCGTTGAGCCGCACCCGGAACCGGCCGTAGGCATCGGCGGTGTCCCAGGTCTGGACCTCGAAGTCGTAGTCCTCGTAGCCGGAGTACGGCTGGGTCTTGCGCAGGTCCCAGGCGTAGCCGGTGGCGCGCAGCGGCGGGCCGGAGAGCCCCAGCGCCAGGCAGCCGGCGAGGTCGAGGTGGCCCACGCCGTCGAGCCGGGCCTTGAAGATCGGGTTGGCGTTGCAGAGCGCGGCGTACTCGGGGAGGCGCTTGCGCATCAGCGCGATGAAGTCGCGGATCTCGTCGAGCGCACCGGACGGCAGGTCCTGGGCGACGCCGCCGGGGCGGATGAACGCGTGGTTCATGCGCAGCCCCGTGATCAGCTCGAACAGGTCGAGCACCAGCTCCCGCTCGCGGAAGCCGATCGTCATCACCGTCAGCGCACCGATCTCCATCCCGCCGGTCGCGATGCAGACCAGGTGGGAGGAGATCCGGTTGAGCTCCATGAGGAGGACGCGCATGACCTGCGCCTTCTCCGGGATCGCGTCCTCGACGTCGAGCAGCCGCTCCACGCCCAGGACGTAGGTCGCCTCGTTGTAGAACGGGGAGAGGTAGTCCATCCGGGTGCAGAAGGTCGTGCCCTGCACCCAGGAGCGGTACTCCATGTTCTTCTCGATACCGGTGTGGAGGTAGCCGATGCCGCACCGGGCCTCGGTCACCGTCTCGCCCTCGATCTCGAGGATCAGCCGGAGCACGCCGTGGGTCGAGGGGTGCTGCGGGCCCATGTTGACGACGACGCGCTCGTCGGCGACACCCTCCCCGAGGCCCTCGGTGATGGAGTCCCAGTCCTGGCCGCTGACCGTGAACACGCGGCCCTGGCTGGTCTCGTTGGAGTCGGCGTAGAAGTCCTGCTCAGTCGTCATGACACATCACTCCGAAGCGTCGGGGTCCCCGCGGCGTTGTTCGACGGCGGAGCGCAGCGGGGGAGGAGAAGAACGTCGTGGGGTGACATCAGTTGTAGCTCCGTCGCTCGTCCGGCGGCGGGATGCTTCCGCCCTTGTACTCCACGGGGATGCCGCCCAGGGGGTAGTCCTTGCGCTGGGGGTGACCGGGCCAGTCGTCCGGCATGAGGATGCGTGTGAGTGCGGGGTGACCGTCGAAGACGATCCCGAACATGTCGTAGGTCTCGCGCTCGTGCCAGTCGATGGTCGGGTAGACCGCGACCAGGCTCGGCACGTGCGGGTCGGCGTCGGGGGCGGCGACCTCGAGCCGGATCCGGCGGTTGTGGGTCATCGAGAGCAGGTGGTAGACGGCGTGCATCTCGCGCCCGGTGTCGTCGGGGTAGTGGACGCCGCTGACGCCCGAGCAGAACTCGAACCGGAGCCGCTCGTCGTCGCGCAGGTGCCGGGCCACGGCGAGGAGGTCGTCGCGCCGGACGTGGAAGGTGATCTCGCCGCGGTGGACCACGACCTGCTCGACCGAGGTCGCGAGACCGTCGGCGTCGAGCCGCTGCTCGAGGACGTCGGCGAGGTCGTCGAACCAGCCGCCGTAGGGGCGCTGGGTGGCGCCGGGGTAGAGGATCGGCTGCACCAGCCCGCCGTAGCCGCTGGTGTCACCGCTGCCCGCGGCGCCGAACATGCCGCGGCGCTCGCCGACGGCCTGGACCTCGCCCTCCTGGGCCGGGAGGTTGCCCGGCTGGTTCTGCTCCTCGGTCATCGAAGGAGGCCCTTCATGTCGGAGGTGGGGAGAGCCGTCAGGGCGGCGTTCTCGCGCTCCTCGATCTGGGCGAGGCGGTTGGCCCCGAGCTTGCCGGCCTGCACCTGGTCGTGGAGCTTGAGGATGGCGTCGATCAGCATCTCCGGACGGGGCGGACAGCCGGGGAGGTACATGTCGACGGGGACGACGTGGTCGACGCCCTGGACGATCGCGTAGTTGTTGAACATGCCGCCGGAGCTGGCGCACACGCCCATCGCGAGGACCCACTTGGGCTCGGCCATCTGGTCGTAGATCTGGCGCAGCACCGGGGCCATCTTCTGGCTCACGCGGCCGGCCACGATCATCAGGTCCGCCTGGCGCGGACTGGCCCGGAAGACCTCCATGCCGAAGCGGGCCAGGTCGTACTTCGGGCCGCCCGAGGTCATCATCTCGATGGCGCAGCAGGCCAGCCCGAACGTGGCGGGCCAGAAGCTCGCCTTGCGGAAGTAGCCGGCCACCCCCTCGACCGTGGTGAGGAGGACGCCGCTCGGGAGCTTCTCTTCGATACCCATCTCAGGCTCCTTCGAGTGAGGGTCGCTGCGGACGCTGCGGACGCTGCATCGCGGGCCTCAGTCCCATTCCAGGCCGCCGCGGCGCCAGACGTAGGCGTAGGCGACGAACACGGTGGCGATGAAGAGGACCATCTCGACGAGGCCGAACACCTTCATCGCGTCGAAGTGCACGGCCCACGGGTAGAGGAAGATGATCTCGATGTCGAAGACGATGAACATCATCGCGGTGATGTAGTACTTCACCGGGAACCGGCCGCCGCCGATCGCGTGCGGCGTCGGCTCGATGCCGCACTCGTAGGAGTCGAGCTTGGCCCGGTTGTAGCGCTTGGGTCCTGTGGCGGCGCTCATGATCACGGAGAAGACCGCGAACCCCGCCGCGAGGAGGGCCAACGCCAGGACCGGCGTGTAGAGCTCCATCCCTGCAGTTCCTTCCCTCGTCGACTCACCGCGGCCGTGAGGCTGTTTGTGACCTTGTGAAAGGCTTCACAATACGTGGCGCGTCGCACAGTCTAGGACGGCAGGACCCGGGACGCGACCCGGGGTGGACCGCCCTGAAACGGTCGCTGACCAGCGCATTTAACGCATGGTGACGTTGCCTAAATCCCGGGCTTGGTGCCCCGGTGCAGTGCCACCACGCCGCCGGACAGGTTGCGCCACTCGACGTCCTGCCAGCCCGCCTCGGCCAGCTGCGCGGCCAGTCCCGGCTGGTCTGGCCAGGCCCGGATCGACTCCGCGAGGTAGACGTAGGCGTCCGGGCTCGACGACACCGTCCGCGAGATCGCCGGCAGCGCCTTCATCAGGTACTCCAGGTAGACGGTGCGGAACGCCGGGTTCGTCGGGTGGCTGAACTCGCAGACCACGATCCGGCCGCCCGGCCGGGTCACCCGCAGCATCTCCCGCAGCCCCGCCAGCGGGTCGACGATGTTGCGCAGGCCGAAGGAGATCGTGACCGCGTCGAAGCGGTCGTCGCCGAACGGCAGCCGGGTGCCGTCGCCGGCGGTGAAGGGCAGGTGCGGCCGGGCCTGCTTGCCGACGGTGAGCATGCCGAGGGAGAAGTCGCAGGGGACCACGGTGGCGCCGCGGTCGGCGAACGGCTGGCTCGACGTCCCGGTGCCGGCCGCCAGATCGAGGACCAGGTCGCCCGGGCCTGCGTCGACGGCCTCGATGACCTGACGACGCCACCGCCGGTCCTGCCCCATCGACAGCACGTCGTTGGTGACGTCGTAGCGCCGGGCCACCGCGTCGAACATCTGCTGGACGTCGGAGGGCTGCTTGTCGAGGTGCGCACGGGCCACGGCTGAAGGGTACGGGGACGTGATCGCAACCAAACCGTCGGTCGGCGCGTCCTCACCATGACAACGGCCCACGACGCCGACCATGACAACGCACCACATTCCTCCCGGAGGACTCCGATGAAGCTCATGCGGGCTCTGCTCGTCACCCTGATCGCCCTGACCCTCGCCGCCACCGCGGCGTACGGCGTGGGACGGATCGTGCGTGGCGAGCCCAGCGCGGCCGCCACCGACCCCGCCGTGGCACCGCACCATGACGCCACCGCCGACCCGGCACCGACCCAGCCGACGGTGCCCGCCGTCCACGTGGACGAGGGCCCCGTGCTCGTGTCCGGCGACCGTGGCGAGCAGGTGCGGGAGCTGCAGTACCGGCTGTTCCAGCTGGACTGGTTCCCCGAGCTGACCACCGGCGTCTTCGACGACGACACCGAGGGCGCGGTCCGCGGCTTCCAGGAGAAGCGCGGCCTCAAGGCCACCGGCAGGGTCGACGCCCGCACCTGGGAGCGGCTGCTCGCGATGACCGACCAGCCGACCGCCGACCAGCTCCACAACGTGCTGCGGGCCGGCCCGGCCCTGCTCGCGTCCGGGGCCTCCGGCCCCGAGGTCCGCGACCTCCAGGCCCGGCTGAAGCAGATCGCCTGGCTGTTCGGTGACGTGACCGCCCGCTACGACGCGGACACCGTGGAGGCGGTGCGCGGCTTCCAGGAGAAGCGCGAGATCCCCGTGACCGGCGAGGTCGACGAGCGCACGATGGGCCGGTTGGTCGACATGACCCGGCAGCCGACGTACGAGGAGCTGCACAACGTGCAGCCCGAGCCCGGCGCCCTCGACCCGCGCTGCACGACCGGTCGCGCGATCTGCGTGGACAAGACGACCAGCACCCTGCGCTGGGTCGTCGACGGCAAGGTGCTGCAGACCATGGATGCCCGGTTCGGCTCCACGCTCAACAACACCCCCACCCGCGAGGGCCTCTTCCACGTCTACTGGAAGGACGCCGACCACGTGTCGAACGAGTTCGGCTCGGCGATGCCCTACTCCATGTTCTTCGACGGCGGCCAGGCCGTGCACTACTCCTCCGACTTCGCCGCGGTCGGGTACGCCGGTGCCTCCCACGGGTGCGTGAACATCCGCGACTACGACGGGCTGGCCTGGCTCTACGGCCAGGTGCGCGAGGGCGACAAGGTCGTCGTCTACTGGAGCTGAGGGGTTCGTCACCTCACGCCGGGTCCCTCGGGGGCCCGGCGTAGGCTCTGCCCTCGTGACGTCCAGCGCGATCCCCGACGGGCAGGCCGGCCCTCTCGTCGTACGCACCGTCGCTCTCGACCTCGATCCCGGCACTCCCCTGCTCGACCTGCTGCCCACCGACGCACCCGTCACGTGGCTGCGCCGGGGCGAGGGCCTGGTGGGCTGGGGCGTCGCCGCCGAGCTCCGCACCACCGGCACGACCCGCTTCTCCGACGCCGGGAAGTGGTGGGCCGAGACCACCGCCCGCGCGGTCGTCCGCGACGAGGTCGACGAGCCCGGCACCGGCCTGGTCTGCTTCGGCTCCTTCGCCTTCGCCGACGAGCCCGGCTCCTCGCTGCTGACCGTGCCGCAGGTCGTCATCGGCCGGCGCGGCGACCGCACCTGGCTGACCACCGTGAGCCGCGGCAGCCTCGAGCAGCCCGCCACGGTCTCGCTCGCCGCACCACCCCGCGCCCCGATCGGCATCAGCTTCACCGACGGCGCCCTGGATGGCGAGCGGTGGATGGGCGTCGTCGCCGACGCGGTCTCCCGGATCAGCGCCGGCGAGCTCGAGAAGGTCGTGCTCGCGCGCGACCTGATCGCGACCGGCGAGGAGCCGATCGACGTGCGCTGGCCGCTACGGCGGCTGACGGACGGCTACCCGATGTGCTGGACCTTCCACGTCGACCGCCTGTTCGGCGCGACCCCGGAGATGCTCGTGCGGCGCGAGCGCGGCCTGGTCACCTCACGGGTGCTGGCCGGCACCATCCGCCGGACCGGCGACGACGGCCGCGACCTCACCCTGGCCGCCACCCTCGCCCGCTCGTCGAAGGACCTCGAGGAGCACGAGTACGCCGTGCGCTCGGTCGCCGACGCCCTCGACCCGCACTGCTCGTCGATGAACGTCCCCGAGGCGCCGTTCGTGCTCCACCTCCCCAACGTCATGCACCTCGCGACCGACGTCGCGGGCGTCGTGCACGATGCGGCCACCGTCTCCTCGCTCCAGCTCGCCGAAGCGCTGCACCCCTCCGCAGCCGTCGGCGGCACCCCGACCCCCTCGGCCACGTCGCTGATCGCCGAGATCGAGGGCATGGACCGAGGTCGGTACGCCGGCCCCGTCGGCTGGATGGACGCCACCGGCGACGGCGAGTGGGGCATCGCCCTGCGCTCCGCCGAGATCTCCGGCACCACGGTCCGGCTCTTCGCCGGCTGCGGCATCGTCGCCGACTCCGACCCCGAGGCCGAGCTGGCCGAGTCACAGGCGAAGTTCGTGCCGGTCCGCGACGCCCTCGTCGCCGACTGACCCGCCCCGGTGGGTCGGCCGCGAACGCCGGCCCGTCGACCGCCGTCGCCTTCGTCGACCTCCGGTGGTTGAGGTGCGAAGGCCGCCCGCGGCCTGAGCCTCGAAACCCCCGGCACCGGACGGACTGGGGTCAGAGGTCGGCACCGTCCGCCAGGCGCACGTAGGCGTGCCCCTCGCCGACCAGCCGGCCGAAGTGGGTGTCGACGATCCCCAGCCCCGCGTCGGAGCAGATCCGGTCGTGGATGGCGAGCGTCCGGGGAGCCCCCACCGAGCGGGCGAACTCGATCGCCTCGGAGACCTTGAGCCACGGCGCGCAGACCGGGGCGCACAGCACGTCCACCGGGCGGCCGGGGCCGGTGAGGGCGTCGCCGGGGTGGAAGAGCGTGGTCCCGCCGCCCTCGACGAGGTAGCCGGAGTTGTCGAAGCGCGGCAGGTCGGGGTGGATGACCGCGTGGAGCTCACCGACGGCCTGCACGCGCAGCCCGGCCGCCTCGAAGGCGGCGCCGGGCGCCACCACCGTCACCAGGTCGACCAGGTCGGGGGCCTGGTCGGAGATCGCCTCGGCGACGGCACCGATCGTGAAGACGGGGACGCCTGCGGACCGCAGGTGGTCGGGGTGGAGGTGGTCGGGGTGCTCGTGCGTGATCAGCACCGCGTCGGCCCCGCTGACGGCGGCCGCGTCGGTCCACCCGCCGGGGTCCAGGACCAGCGTCGCGCCGTCGTGCTCGATCCGGACGCAGGCGTGACCGTGCTTGATGATCCGCATCTCTCCACCGTAGGCGCAGATCACGGCCTGATAACAGGTCCGGTGACCGACCGCGCACGTCCTGTTGCCAGGACACGGCTTGGGACTACTGTGCGCGGAACGCCGCCGGGACGTGGTCCACGTCACGAGGGTATGGAGGTCCGTCGACAGGGCGGGCCGCACGACCACATGTGAGGTTGCAACTGATGAGATCCATCCGAAAGGCAGCCCCGGTCGCACTGGCCGCGGTGCTCGCGCTGGGCGTCTCGTCCTGCGCCGATTCCGATCGCGAGGGCGGCACGGGCGGCGACGGCGACAGCGGCGGCACGTTCACCTTCGGCGCCGCCGGCGCCCCGGAGATGTTCGACCCCCTCTACGCCACGGACGGCGAGACCTTCCGCGTCACCCGCCAGATGTTCGAGGGCCTGGTCGGTATGAAGCCGGGCACCGCCGAGGTCGTCCCCGAGCTGGCCACCGAGTGGTCCGCCAACGAGGAGGGCACCGAGTGGACGTTCACCCTGCGCGACGACGTGACCTTCCACGACGGAACCGAGTTCAACGGCCAGGCGGTCTGCGACAACTTCGAGCGGATGTACGGCCAGAACGAGACCGGCGAGGTCGCGGCCGAGTACTGGGGCTACGTCATGGGCGGCTTCTCCAGCGCCCCGGACACCTCGCTCTACCAGGGCTGCGAGGCGACCGGCGACTACGAGGCGACGGTCACCATCGACCACGCCACGTCCGGCTTCCCGACCATGATGTCGCTGTCATCGCTCGCGATGCAGTCACCGACCGCCATGGAGGAGGGCGACGCCAACGGCATCGCCACCGAGGGCGAGGGCTTCTCCTTCCCGGCCTACGCCGACGCCCCCGTCGGCACCGGACCGTTCCAGTTCGGTGAGTACGACGAGGCCAACGGCACGATCACGCTCGAGGCCTACGGCGACTACTACGGCGAGGCGCCGGCGTCCAGCGAGCTGGTCTTCCGGGTCATCCCCGATGAGGCAACCCGTCGTCAGGAGCTGGAGGCCGGCAGCATCAACGGCTACGACCTCCCGAACCCGGCCGACTGGGCCGGACTCGAGGACGACGGCAACCAGGTCGCGGTGCGCCCCGCGTTCAACATCTTCTACGTCGGCCTCAACCCCGAGGCAAACCCGGCGTTGAAGGACCTCAAGGTGCGTCAGGCGCTCTACTACGCCCTCGACCGCGAGCAGCTCGTGCAGAGCCAGCTGCCTGAGGGCGCCGCCGTGGCCACGCAGTTCATGCCGGACACCGTGAGCGGCTACAACTCCTCGCTGGAGGCCTACGAGTACGACCCGGAGAAGGCCAAGCAGCTGCTGGCCGAGGCCGGTCAGGAGGACCTCTCCTTGACGTTCGCCTACCCGACCGAGGTGAGCCGGCCCTACATGCCGAACCCGGAGGCGCTCTACGACGCCATGCGCACGAACCTCGAGGACGTCGGTGTCAACGTCAATGTCGAGACGGCGTCGTGGAACGGTGGCTACCTGGACAACGTGACGGCCGAGAAGAAGTACGACGCGTACCTGCTCGGCTGGACCGGTGACTACGACTCGGCGTACAACTTCATCGGCAGCTTCTTCGGAACCGTCAAGAACAACGGGTTCGGTACCGAGGCCATGCCCTGGGGTGAGCAGCTCGCCCAGGACATGCGGGACGCCGACGCGATCGTCGACGACCAGGAGCGCGCCACGGCGTTCGAGACGATCAACCAGCAGATCATGGAGGAGTACCTCCCGGGCCTGCCGATCAGCCACTCGCCGCCAGCACTGGTGGTCGGCGGTGACGTCGACGGGCTGATCCCGAGCCCGCTGACGGCGGAGGAGTTCGACACCGTCTCGGTCGGCGGTCAGTGACGCCGCAGTAGAAGTCGAGGGGGGCCACCCACCGGGTGACCCCCCTCGTTACTGTTCGAGCGCTGCCCACGGCAACGCGTGGCGAAGGAGGCTCCATGATCCGGTTCATCGTCCGCCGGCTGATCCAGATGTCCGGCGTGCTGGTGGTCCTGTCGCTGCTGCTGTTCGTCTGGCTGCGCTCGCTGCCCGGCGGCACCGTCTCCGCAATCCTCGGCGAGCGGCAGACCCCTGAGCGCCGGGCGGCCCTGGAGGCGGCGCTCGGTCTCGACCAGCCGATCTACGTGCAGTACCTCAAGTTCCTCGAGCGCGCGGTCCACGGCAACTTCGGCGCCTCGACCAAGGTCCTCCCGGGCACCGACGCCTTCGACGTCTTCCTGACCCGGCTGCCCGCGACCATCGAGCTGTCGGTGTTCGCGATCCTGATCGCGGTGTCGCTCGGGATCCCGTTGGGCTATGTCGCCGCACGGCGTCGCGGCTCCGCCCTCGACAACGGGTCGGTGATCTTCTCGCTCGTCGGCGTCGCGGTGCCGGTGTTCTTCCTGGCCTTCATGCTCAAGTACTTCTTTGCCGTCCAGTGGCACCTGCTCCCCGTGTCCGGGCGGCAGGACCCCGCTGTCGACGCGACCCGGATCACCAACTTCTTCGTCCTCGACGGCTTGCTCACGCGCGAGTACGACGCGGCGTGGGACGCCTTCCTGCACCTGATCCTGCCGGCCGTGGCCCTGTCCACCATCCCGTTCGCGGTGATCTTCCGGATCACCCGGGCCGCCGTGCTCGACGTCCTCGACGAGGACTACGTGCGGACCGCCGAGGCCAAGGGCCTCACCACTCGCACGATCCGGGGACGCCACGTGCTGCGCAACGCGATGCTGCCGGTCGTCACCACCATCGGACTCCAGGTCGGCGGGTTGCTGGCCGGTGCGGTGCTGACGGAGACCGTGTTCTCGTTCCAGGGCGTCGGTGACGCACTGGCGATCTCCTTCAGGGAGAAGGACTACGCCGTCTTGCAAGTGCTGGTCATGGCGGCGGCGGCCATCTACGTGCTCGTCAACCTGCTGGTCGACATCTCGTACGCGATCATCGACCCGAGGGTGAGGACCCGATGACCGGCCCGTTGAAGAGGTACGGAAAGAAGCGTCGCAACAAGATCGACGACCTGGCTGGGACGACGCTGGTCGAGGGCGGTTCCGTGGACGAGGCGCCAGGCGTGTCGCTGATCGTCAGTGCCTGGCGCCGGTTGCGTCGCAACCCGGTCTTCCTGCTCGGTCTCGGGATCACGGCGATCTTCGTGGTGCTGGCGCTGATCTCCCCGTGGATAGCGCCGCACGACCCCGACGCGCGGTTGCTCCTCGACCAGGTCCGCAGACAGACCAACCCGATCCCCGGTCCCGAGCCCGGGTTCCCGTTGGGCGCCGACTTCAAGGGCCGCGACCTCCTGTCCCGGCTGCTCGTCGGGAGCCAGCAAACGCTCTTCGTCGGTGTCTTCGCCACTCTGTTCGGGCTGGCGGGCGGCCTGACCCTGGGCACGCTCGCCGGCGCGTTCGGCGGCTGGGTCGACTCCTTGGTGATGCGGATCGTCGACGTGATGCTGTCGATCCCCTCACTGCTGCTGGCGTTCTCGATCGCCGCCCTGGCCCAGAAGCCGAGCCAGTGGACGGTGATCATCGCGATCGCCGTCGTCCAGGTGCCGATCTTCGCGCGGCTGCTCCGAGGCTCGATGCTCGCCCAGCGCTACAGCGACCACGTGCTGGCCGCGCGATCACTGGGCGTCAAGCCCGGTGCGATCGTCTTCCGGCACATGCTGCCCAACGCGCTGGGGCCGGTGATCGTGCAGTCCACCCTGGTGCTGGCCAGCGCGATCATCGACGCCGCTGCCCTCTCGTTCCTCGGCCTCGGCAACCCGGACGACCGGCGGCCGGAGTGGGGCCAGATGCTGGGGAGCGCCACGGCGTACTTCAACGACTTCCCGCACCTCGCGATCTATCCCGCGCTCTGCATCATCGTCGTGGCCCTCGGGTTCACGCTGATGGGCGAGTCGTTGCGCGAGGCACTCGACCCGAAGGCGAGGCGCTGACATGACCCACGCCCAGGAACCGCTGCTGTCGGTCAAGGACCTCCGGGTCACCTTCCAGCGCCACGGCGAGGAGGCCTTCCACGCCGTGGACGGCGTCTCCTTCGACGTCCATGCAGGCCAGACCCTCGGGCTGGTCGGCGAGTCCGGCTGTGGCAAGTCGGTCACGTCGCTGGCGATCATGGGTCTGCTGCCCAAGCGGGGCAACAAGGTCGAGGGCAGCGCGACGTACGACGGGGTCGACCTGCTGGCGCTGAGCGACTCCGAGCTGCGCGACCGTCGTGGCCGTGACATCGCGATGATCTTCCAGGACCCGTTGTCCTCGCTGAACCCGGTCGTCCCGATCGGGCTCCAGGTCACCGAGGTGATGGAGCGCCACCGCGACATGTCGCGCAAGGAGGCCACGCCCCACGCCCGCGAGCTGCTGGAGCGGGTCGGCATCCCCGACCCCGAGGCGCGGCTGAAGAACTACCCCCACCAGCTCAGTGGCGGCATGCGGCAGCGGGCGCTGATCGCGATGGCGCTCGCCTGCTCCCCGCGGCTGCTGATCGCCGACGAGCCGACCACTGCGCTCGACGTGACGATCCAGGCGCAGATCCTGGCGCTGCTCAAGGACCTCGTCGAGGACACCGGCACGGCGCTGATCCTGATCACCCACGACCTGGGCGTGGTCGCCGGGCTCTGCGACGAGGTCAACGTGCTCTACGGCGGCCGGATCGTCGAACGCGGTGACCGGCACCGGCTCTTCGCCCACGCCGGCCACCCGTACACCAACGGCCTGCTGGGCTCCATCCCCCGGCTCGACGCCCCGCGTGGCGAGAAGCTGCACGCGATCCCGGGCTCGGTGGCCGACAACCTGCCGTGGACGTCGTCGTGCGCGTTCGCCCCGCGCTGCTCGCGGGTGCTGGACCGGTGTCGCGAGGAGACGCCCGTGTGGGAGGAGCACCCGGCCACCGGGTTGCGCTGCTTCAACCCGGCGGAGGTGAGCCATGTCTGAGCACGTGGCTGAGACCGAGTCCGATGTCCTCGTGGACATCAAGGGTGTCAAGGTCCACTTCCCGATCAAGCGTGGCGTGGTCTTCGACCGCACCATCGGCCACGTCATGGCCGTCGACGGTGTCGACATGCAGATCAGGCGGGGCGAGACCTACGGCCTGGTCGGTGAGTCCGGTTGCGGCAAGTCGACGCTGGGCAAGGCGATCCTGAACCTGGAGAGGCCGACGGAGGGTTCGGTCGTCTTCGACGGCGTCGACATCGCCACGCTCAAGGGCGAGGAGCTGCGTCGCAAGCGGCAGGACCTCCAGATGGTCTTCCAGGACCCGATGTCGAGCCTGGACCCCCGCCAGTCGGTGGAGTCGCTGCTGGTCGAGGGCATGAAGGCGCACGGCCTGGCCGACGACAAGGAGAAGACGCGCACGCGGCTCCGTGAGCTGCTGGCCGCGGTCGGCCTGCCGCCGGTGGCGTTGTTGAAGTACCCCCACGAGTTCTCCGGCGGGCAGCGGCAGCGGATCGGCATCGCCCGGGCGCTGTCGGTCAACCCGAAGCTGATCGTGGCCGACGAGCCGGTCTCCGCACTGGACGTCTCGGTGCAGGCGCAGGTGCTGAACCTGCTCGGTGATCTCCAGGACGAGTTCGGGCTGACCTACCTCGTGGTCGCGCACGACCTCGCGGTGGTCCGCCACATCAGCGACCGGATCGGGGTGATGTACCTCGGTGGGTTGGTCGAGGAGTCGGAGGCCGGCGAGCTCTACGCGACGCCGCTGCACCCCTACACGCGCGCGCTGATGTCCGCGGTCCCGGTGCCCGACCCGGTGATCGAGGACCAGCGCGAGCAGATCCTCCTCCCGGGTGACCTTCCCTCGCCCTCGAACCCGCCGACCGGCTGCCGCTTCCACACGCGCTGTCCGTGGAAGCAGCCCACGAAGTGCGACACCGACCGGCCCGAGCTGCGGTTCGTCGAGGTCGACGGGGTCACGCCCGGCCACCGGGTCGCCTGCCACTGGGCCGAGCAGATCGCGGACGGGAGCCTCGACATCCACGCCGTCGAGGCGACCCTCACCGAGTCCGCCCCGGGAACCCCGGGCGGGGCGCCGGCCACCGACTCGCCGTTCCTCGGCCCCGAAGGTCTGTGACCTCAGGCGGTGGTGTGGTGCACGAAGCACCACCGCCAGGTCTCGCCCGGCTCGGCGGACTCCATGACCGGGTGACCGGAGTCGTGGAAGTGCGCCGTCGCGTGCTGGCCGGGTGAGGAGTCGCAGCACGCGACGTTCCCGCACACCAGGCACTGCCGCATCGCCACCCAGCGCATGCCGTCCTCCAGGCAGCGCCGGCAGACGGGCTGGCCCGCGGTCTCCACGGCCGGGAACTGCGCGAGGTCGGCGCACTCCTCGCCGCGCTGGTGGTACTCGCTGACCGCGGTCCTCAGCTCCTCGCGCGACTGCGTGGCGACGTCGAGCATCGATTCCTCGACGTCCAGCATCGCCAGCACCTCGGCGACCACGTCGCTGGGGACCCGACCCTCGCTGCGGATCTCCAGCACGCGCTCGCGCTCGGCCCCGATCATGGCGATCCGCACCCGCGCGTAGAGCTCACTGGGAGTGTCCTCGTCGGCCACCGTCCCGAGCCGCTCCCAGGCGGCGAAGTTGCGCTGGTCGATCCGCTGCCTGATCAGGTCGTTCACGCCGTGCGGGTCGTCGTGCTCCATCTCCTCGAGTCGGTGGAACCCGGCCTTGGAGGCCTGCTGGAGCAGGGTCGCGCGGGCGAGCGCGTCGGCGGCGGGGTCGGGGGCCGGCACCTTGAGCCGGCGAGCGATCCACGGCAGGGAGAGTCCCTGCAGGAACAGGGTCCCAGCCACGACCGTGAAGGCCGCGAGCAGCAGGATCTCCTTGTGCGGAGCCTCGTCGGGGATGACGAAGGCCGCCGCGAGCGTGACCACGCCCCGCATGCCGGCCCACCCCAGCACGAACGTGTACGACGCCGGCGGCTTGCGGCCGGTCGCCGGGTCGGCGCCGGGCCGGACCAGCAGGTAGCGGGCCGGGAAGACCCACAGCAGTCTGAGCACCACGACCGCGAGCAGGATCGCGCCGCAGAAGGCCGCGATCCGGCCGGGGTGGACGTCGCTGTCGCCGACGTCGCTGATGATCCAGCGGGCCTGGAGACCGATCAGGAGGAACACCGCGTTCTCGAGGATGTAGGCGATGGTGCGCCAGTTCATCCGCTCGGCGACCCGCGACCGCGCGGTCTGGATGACCGGCGCCTTGTGTCCCAGCAGCAGCCCCGCGATCACGACGGCCACGACGCCGGAGGCGTGCACCACCTCGGCCAGCAGGAACGCCACGAACGGCACCACGAACGAGATGCCGGTGTCGAGCAGCGGGTCCTGCACCTTCCGGCGGAGCTTCGCCACGACCAGGAAGACGAGGAAGCCGGCCACCACGCCGCCGACCGCCGCCCGGAGGAAGTCGCCCGCGACGTAGGCCATGGAGACCTCACCGACCCCGTGGGAGCCGGCCAGGCCGGCCGCGGCGATGGCGGTGCGGAGCGCGACCAGCGCGGTCGCGTCGTTGAGCAGGGACTCGCCCTCGAGGATCGTCACGATCCGGCGGGGCAGCCCGATCCGGCGGCCGATCGCGGTGGCGGCGACCGCGTCCGGCGGTGCCACGACGGCGCCGATCGCCAGGGCGAGCGGCCAGCCCAGGTCGGGCAGCAGCGTGTGGGCGACGGCTCCGACGCCGACCGTGGTGAAGGCGACCAGACCGACGGACAGCAGCAGGATCGGCCGACGGTTGGCGTTGAAGTCGACCAGCGAGGTCTGCACCGCGGCGGCGTAGAGCAGCGGCGGTAGCAGGCCGAGCAGCACGACCTCGGACTCGAGGTGGATCTCCGGCATGCCGGGCAGGTAGGAGCCCACGACGCCGATCACGACCAGCAGCAGTGGGGGTGGCAGGCCGCACCCGGTCGGCGACGGCCGTGCCCGTGAGCACGACGACGACCAGTCCCACGACGAAGAACGCGATCTCCACGGGCTCATTCTGCCGGTCCCGGAGTGACGGCCATGCCGAGTCCACCGCCGGCGGTTCGTCGTCGCGTTCGACTAGGCCGGCTGGGCCACCCACAGCATCGGGTCGCCCCAGCCGAGCTCCTCGACCCCGTGCGTGCCGAGGGCCAGCGCGACCAGCGTGCGGCGGTGCGCGGCAAAGGTCAGCACGTGGGCGATCATGCCGCCGTAGGTGAAGACCTCCGCGGGCTCGCAGAGCGCGTCGACGAAGGTGTCGTCGAGCCGGTGCTGGGCGACGACCTCGTGGACGTGGCCGAGGTAGGTCCTGCCCTCGACGGCGAGCCGCTCGCGCATCGAGGCCAGCGACTCGTGCTCCTCGACCGACCAGTCGTAGTCGCGGGTCGCCATCGCGGCGTTCCACATCCCCATCTGGCCGACCAGCCGGGACAGCAGCGACCGGATCGTCTGCCGGTCCTCGTCGACGTCGAGCCCGATCGGGCTGTCCAGCTGCTCGTCGGTCAGCCGCTCGGCGACCCGGACCATCTCACCGGTGAGCCACACGTGGTGCTCCACCATCCTCGTCATCAGTTCCATGCTCGTGACCTCGTCTCGTGCGGGCAGCCGCAGGCCGCCGGGTGGGTGGAAGTGGACGCCGCTGGGCGCCTCGATCTGCAGGTGGCCCGGCTTGCGTCGCCAGGCCGCCGGCGTGGCGCCGTACGCACGGGTGAAGGCGCGGGTGAACGCCTCGTGCGAGCCGTAGCCTGCCTCGACCGCGACGTCGATGAGCGGGGCGCTGGTGGTGACCATGCGGTAGGCCGCGCGCTCGAGCAGGATCCGGCGCCGGAACGCCTGTGGCGGCTCCCCCGCGACCGAGCTGATCATCCGGTCGAAGTGGAACCGCGAGAAGTGGAACCGGCCGGCGAGCTCGTCGCCGGAGGCGCCGGCGACGTCGGGGTCGTCGAGCGCGTCGGCCAGGTGGTCGACGAAGTCGGCGAAGGTGTCGGTGGCGGTGCTCACGGGACGAGCCTGACCGCCCGGCCGACCACCCGCTTGATCACGGTTGCGCCGTGGGGGGCGCGCTCGGGACGAGGCTCCTGATCCGTCGGTCGAGGTCACGGCGGTTGTCGCGGCGGACCCGGGCCTCGACGACCTCGATCCCGCCGTTGGGCGAGGCCAGGGCCTGCTCGAGCTCGGGCAGGGAGTCGACACGCCAGTGCGGGGTGCGGGTGGCCGCGCACAACGCGGCGACGTCGACCCCGTGGGGCGTGCCGAAGAGGGTGTCGAACCGGTCGGCGTACTCCTCGGCGCCCTGCTCGAGCATCGAGAAGATGGAGCCGCCGTCGTCGTTGACGACCACGATGGTGAGGTCGGGACGGGCCTCGCGCGGCCCGAGCACCAGGCCGTTGGCGTCGTGCAGGAACGTCACGTCGCCCATCAGGGCGAACGCGCGGCTGGTCGAGGGTCGACCGAGCGTGGCGCCGATGGCGGTGGACACGGTGCCGTCGATCCCGGACAGGCCGCGGTTGGCCACCACCTTGCGACGGTCGCCCACGGCGTACGGCGCCACCATGAGGTCCAGGTCGCGGATCGGGCTGGAGGCGCCGACCACGAGCAGTCCCTCGGGCGGGAGGGCGCGGCTGACGGCGCCCGCGACCTCGTACGGCGTGAGCTCGGGCTCGGCGGCGAGCAACCGGTCGAGCCGGCGGCAGACCGACCGGTCGGCCACGCGCCACTCCTCGAGCCAGGCGGGGTCGTCGGGCTGCTCGACCGTCGGGCGCCCGGAGGAGAACCGCCCCGCGACGCGGAACGGACGGTCGGACCAGGCGCCGGGCGTGCCGGCGTCCAGGACGACCACGTCGTCGCGGCCGAGCAACCGGGACACGGGTCGGCTCAGCGTGGGGTGACCGAAGACCACCACCCGTTCGACGCGCTCGCCGAGGTCGCCGTCGAGCAGCAGCCGGTAGCCGCGGATCGGATGGGTGCCGGTGCGCGAGCCGCTCGTGGGCTCGGCGAGCAGCGGCCAGCCGGCCTGCTCGGCCAGCATCCGCGCGGGTGGACCCGCGTCGTCCCCGGCCACGACGACCGTGCGCGGCCCGAGCTCGACAGTCTCGAACACCGCGGGCCGGACCGGCCGCGGTCGCTCCCCCGGCGTGACGTCGGGGACCCAGCGGTCGGCCGGGACGAGGGGCTGGTCCAGCTGCACGTTGAGGTGGAGCGGCGCCAGGTCGAGCAGGAGGCTTCCCGGGTCGTCGGCGACGTCCAGGGCGCGGACCAGCGGCCCGAAGATCCCCACCTGGTCGGTGGTCTGGTTGGCGCCGGTCCCGCGCAGCCGGGCCGGGCGGTCGGCGGTGACGGCCACCAGCGGGACGCCCGCGTGGGCCGCCTCGATCACCGCCGGGTGGAGGTTGGCGACGGCGGTGCCCGACGTGCAGACGACGGCGGCCGGGCCGGAGTTGCGGGCGAGACCGAGGGCGACGAACGCCGCCGAGCGCTCGTCGATCCGGGTGTGGAGCCGGAGGAGGCCGGCCCCGGCCGCGTCGTGGGCGGCGAAGGCGAGCGGAGCATTGCGGGAGCCGGGCGCGAGCACCACCTCGCGGACGCCGGCCTCGAGCAGGCGCGTGACGACCGCGCGGGCGACGTCGGTGGAGGTGCTCACGCCTCGCGATCCTGCCGTACGGCGCGGACGTCGCGCAGCCGCGCCTCCCAGTGGGCGATCCGCTCGGGCGTGGCCGCGAGCCGGTCGAGGGCGGCCGGGTCGACCACCGGCCGGGTGACCGGGAGTGCGCCGTCGACCGGCAGCAGCGGCTCGACCACCAGGTCGTCGGTGAGGAGCTGGACCGTGGCCAGCCCGCAGGCGTGCGGCAGGTCCGGCAGCGCGGCGGCGAGGGCCACCCCGGCCGCGATCCCGAGGCTGCTCTCCAGCGCGGAGGACACGACCACCGGCAGCCCGATGTCCTCGGCGATCCGCAGGCAGGCGCGCACGCCGCCGAGCGGCTGCACCTTCAGCACCGCGATGTCGGCGGCCTCCAGGTCGCGCACCCGGTAGGGGTCCGCGGCCCGCCGGATCGACTCGTCGGCCGCGATCGGCACGTCGACCCGGCGTCGTACGACCGCGAGGTCCTCGACGCTCATCACCGGCTGCTCGACGTACTCCAGCCCCCCGGCGGCGCGGTCGAGCCGGACGATCGCGGCGACCGCGGTCTCGACGTCCCAGAGCCCGTTGGCGTCGACCCGCACCGTGCCGCCGGGGCCGAGCGCGTCGCGCACCGCCTCCAGCCGGGCCTCGTCGTCGGCGAGGGTCTGGCCCGGCTCGGCGACCTTCACCTTGGCGGTGCGGCAGCCCCCGGCGAGCGTGATCCGGTGGGCGTCCTCGGGCCCGACCGCCGGCACCGTGACGTTGACGGGCACCGAGTCGCGCAGCGGCGCCGGCCAGTCACCGGCGGCGGCCTCCTCGGCGGCCCGGAGCCACGGCTCGGCGACGTCGGTCGGGTAGTCCAGGAACGGGCTCCACTCCCCCCACCCCGCGGCCCCCTCGACGAACGCGCCCTCCCGCACGGTGATGCCGCGGAAGCGGGTCCGCATCGGGACCGACCACACCCTCATCGCGCCCGCTCCTGCAGCGCCAGCCGGTCGAGCTTGCCGTTGGCGAGCAGCGGGAGGTCGTCGACCACGAGCAGCTCGCGGGGAGCCCACGAGCGCGGGTGGCGCTCGGCGACCCACTCCCGGGCGTCGTCAAGGTCGAGCTCACCGACCACGAACGCCACCACCCGGGTGCCCCACTCCTCGTCCGGGACGCCGACCACGGCCGCGTCCGCGACGTCCGGGTGCTCGCGGAGCCGGGCGGCGACCGCGGGGGTCGGCACGTTGACGCCGCCGGTCACGACCACGTCGTCGAGCCGGCCGAGCACCTGGAGGCGACCGTCCTCGTCGAGGCGACCCGCGTCGGAGGTGAGGAACCAGCCGTCGCGGAGCACCTCCGCGGTCGCGGTCGGGTCGCCGTCGTACCCGCGGAAGAGGACCGGGCCGCCGAGCCGGATCCGGCCGTCGCCCCCGAGTGCCACGGCCACGCCGTCCAGCGCGTAGCCGTCGTACACGCAGCCGCCGCACGTCTCCGCCATGCCGTACGTCGCGACCATGCGGACTCCGGCCGTCTCCGCTCGCTCGCGCAGGCCTCGGTCGATCGGCCCGCCGCCGAGCAGCACGGCCTCCATCGCGACCAGCCGCTCGGTGTCCTCGGGGTCGTCGAGCATCCGGTGCAGCTGGGTCGGCACCAGCGAGGTGTACGTCGCGTCGCCCCAGCCGTCGAGGACGGGGCCGTGACCGGCCACCAGCGACCGGGTGATCACCTGCAGCCCCGCGACGTAGGACGCCGGCAGCCGCAACGACCAGCGCCCGGACCCACCCAGCCGCCGGGAGGTCGCCGCCACGCTCGCCAGCACCGCCGCCCGGGGCAGCAGCACCCGCTTGGGCCGACCGGTCGAGCCGGACGTCTCCACCACGAGTGGTGGCGGATCGGCAGCGTCGAGCCAGCCGCGGACGGTCGCCACGACCTCCGCCGGCTCCCCGCTCACCGCGATCGGCTGCACCCGCCGAACGCTAGCGCCCGGCGCTCCCGCCCCTCCCCACGAGGTGGTCCAGCCGCGGGCGGCCGGTCCACGCCAGGTGGTCGAGCAGCGAGCGCCAGCGAGCGCCGTCGAGACCTCCGACCGACACAAGGGACCGGAGGTCTCGACACTCGCCCTCGCCCAGGGGCTCGGGCGGCTCGACCACCCACCTCCACCACACCCGACCGACCGACACCCCAGGTGGTCGAGCAGCGAGCGCCAGCGAGCGACCGTCGAGACCTCCGACCGACACAAGGGACCGGAGGTCTCGACACTCGCCCTCGCCCAGGGGCTCGGGCGGCTCGACCACCTACCTCCACCACACCCGACCGACCCCCACCCAGGTGGTCGAGCAGCGAGCGCCAGCGAGCGACCGTCGAGACCTCCGACCCACGGGACCGGAGGTCTCGACACTCGCCCTCGCCCAGGGGCTCGGGCGGCTCGACCACCTACTCCACCACGGCCAGGTGGTCGAGCAGCGAGCGCCAGCGAGCGACCATCTGGGGCGACGCGGGTCAGGGGGCGTCAGGGGGCGTCGGTCACGTCGTCGAAGGCCTGGGGACGCTGGAGCAGGTCGAAGCGGCCGGCCGGCCACACGAGGGCCAGGACCCGGCCGACGACGAGGTCCTCGGACACGAACTCGTCCCCCGGCACGCAGTCGGTCGCGCGGTCCCGGCACATGTGCACGGTGGAGTCGGAGGAGTTGCCCCGGTTGTCGCCCATCACGAAGACGTGGTCCTCCGGCACCGGGCCGGCCTCCCAGTCGCAGCTCACCATCGGCCCGTCGCAGGGCTCACCCTCGGACCGGATGAAGCCGTCCTCGTCGAGCGCGACCCCGTTGACCGAGATCCGGCCCTGCTCGTCGCAGCAGGTGATGATGTCGCCCTCGACCCCGATCACCCGCTTCACCAGGTGGCCGCCCTGGGGGTAGAGCCCGACGGTGGCCAGCGCCGTCGTCACCGGGTTGGTCGGACCCACCTTCTCCGAGTCGGGGAGCCAGTCACCCGGGTCCTCGAAGACGACGACGTCGCCGCGCTGCGGCTCGCCCCCGAAGGCGTAGGACACCTTCTGCACCAGGATCCGGTCGTCCAGCACCAGCCCCGGCTCCATCGACCCCGACGGGATGTAGAACGCCTGCACGAGCACGGCCTTGATCAGCACCGCCAGGACGAGGGCGAATCCGAGCAGCAGCACGGTCTCCTGCCACCACGGCCGGTGCGTGCGTGCGGGACGCGGCTGGTCCGGGTCGGCGTCCGAGGGCTCGATCACCCGGCGAGGGTAGCCACACCGTGGACACTCCTGTGACGTGGCCTCCGACAGCGGCCCGGCTTTCCGGTTGTGGCCGCCGGTGTCCGTGGGAGTGCCGCTCGCGGCTGGGCTCGTCGTCTCGAGCCGGGCCGGCGACCCCCTGGACGCCTCGGCACTGACCACGGCGCTGGGCTGGGTCCTCGTCGCCGCGTTCGCGCTGTGGAACGGGTGGGCGCTGGCGCCGATGGCCCGGCACCGGACCGCGCTGCTGCCCGGCGGGGAGACACGACCGTGATCGACCGCGGCCCCTTCGCCCGCCCCCGCAACCCCCTCGTACGTCGGCCTGCTCGTGCTCTCGGCCGGCCGGGTGCCACGCTGGCGCTGAGGCATGCTCGGCCACCTGCTTGAATCCGGTCATGCCCACCGCGAGTGACTGGATCGCCGGCGCCCGGCCCCGCACCCTCCCGGCCGCGCTCGCGCCGGTCCTCGCCGGCACCGGCGTGGCCCTCCACGTCGACGGCGCCGTGTGGTGGAAGGCCGCCCTCGCCCTCGTCGTCAGCGTGGCGCTGCAGGTCGCGGTCAACTACGCCAACGACTACTCCGACGGCATCCGGGGCACCGACGACGACCGGGTCGGCCCGATGCGGCTGGTCGGCAGCGGTCGGGCGACCCCGGGTGCGGTCAAGCGGGCAGCGTTCCTCGCCGTCGGGGTCGCGGCCGTCGCCGGGCTGGTGCTGGCGGCCACGACGGCCTGGTGGCTGGTCGCGGTCGGCCTGGTCAGCATCGTCGCCGCGTGGTTCTACACCGGCGGCGACCGGCCCTACGGCTACCTCGGCCTCGGCGAGGTCATGGTGTTCGTGTTCTTCGGTCTCGTGGCCGTGCTCGGCACGACCTACGTGCAGACCGAGACCTTCGAGATCCCCGCGCTGTACGCCGCGGTCGGGATCGGCGCGCTCGCCTGCGCGATCCTCGTCGTCAACAACCTGCGCGACATCCCGACCGACACCGTGGCCGGGAAGCGCACGCTCGCCGTACGCCTCGGCGAGGAGCGCACCCGCGGGCTCTACGCCCTGCTCGTCGTGGCCGCCGCCGCCGCCGTGGTGGCGGTCGCGGTGAGCACGACCTGGCTCGCCCTGCTGGGCCTGGCGTTCCTCGCGCCCCTCGTACCGGCGCTGCGGACCGTGCTCGGCGGGGCGACCGGTCCGGCCCTCGTGCCGGTGCTCCAGCAGACCGGGGTCGCGGAAATGGTGTGGGCACTGGGGGTGGCTGTCGGGCTAGCGTGACCCGGTGATGCCTCTCGACTACCAGTTCGCCCGCCTCGACCACGCCGACGCCTCCGACGCCGGACGGGCCCTCCGCACCGGCTGGCTGCAGTCCGTGCAGCACGGATTCCACCAGGGCCTGATCGACGAGGAGTTCGAGAAGACGTGGCACGAGCACGTCGACGCCGACGACGTCGTGTGCGTGGGCGCGTGGCTGCCGGAGAGCGCCTACGGCGCGTCCCCGATCCCGGTCGCCACGACCTCCTGGTTCGACAAGGACCTCAACTGCGGGCGCGCATCGCTGCCGCTGCGGATGATCACCGACGTCACCACGAGCCCGGCCCACCGGCGCCGCGGGCTGGTCCGCCGGCTGATGGAGGACTGCCTCCAGGACGCGGTCGACGCCGACGTACCACTGGCGGCGCTCACCGTCTCCGAGGCCACCATCTACGGACGCTGGGGCTTCGGCGCGGCCACGTTCGCACGCTCGGTCGTGGTCGACACGACCGACCGGTTCGCGCTGCGCGACTTCTCCGACCCCGGTCGGGTCGAGCTCGTCGACCCGCGGGGCGCCTGGGACCTGGTGAAGGACCAGCTGGACAAGCTCCAGGCGCGCACCCGCGGCGCCGTCGCGCTCCCCTGGTTCTACGAGTCGTTCCTCACCGGCCGCTACAACTTCAACGAGAAGGGCGAGGACAAGCAGCTGCGCGCCGCCGTCCACCTGACCAGCGACCAGCAGGTCGACGGCCTCGCCCTCTACCGGGTCGACGGACGCGACGAGCAGAACTGGCGCAAGATCAGGGTGCTGACGCTGCTCGGTGAGTCCGCGGAGGCGCACCTCGCGCTGTGGCAGTTCCTCGCCGGCATCGACCTGGTGCGGTCGCTGCACCACCACTGCCTGGCGCCGGAGGACCCGCTGGAGTGGGCGCTGGTCGACATCAACGCGCTCAAGGTCGAGTCCGACACCGAGTTCCTCTGGGTGCGCGTCCTCGACGTCCCGCGGTCCCTGGCCGCCCGTCCCTGGGCCGCCGACGGCGAGGTGGTGCTCGAGGTCGACGACCCCCAGGGACACGCGTCCGGGCGCTGGCTGGTGCGCACCTCCGGCGGCGTGGCCGTCGGTCGAGGCGACCGAGCGCGAGGCCGACGTCCGGCTCGACGCGGAGACCCTCGGGACCCTCTACCTCGGGCCGGTCGAGGTGACGACCCTGCACCGGGCCGGTCGGATCGCGGGGGACGGCGACGCCGTCCGCCGGCTGGCGGCGATGGTGGACCTGCCCGACCAGCCGTTCAACGTCATCGGCTTCTGATCCGGTTGCGACCCGCGGCGTAGGATCGAGCCATGGGTTGGTTGATCCTCATCGTGCTCGTCGTCGGTGGCTTCCTCGCGTGGAAGAACCGGGACGCGCTGCTCGCTCGCGTCCTCGGTCAGGACAAGACCCGGGTGCAGCGGCAGATCACGCGCCGCAAGCGCTAGTCCGCGTCTTCCTTCGAGCGCGAGGCCTCGAAGGCCGCCGACGCGCGCGCGGCCCGCGCCTCGACCCGCCGGGCAAAGGCCTGCCGCTGCCGGTCGAGCAGGAAGTACGACGCGATGCCGGAGACCCCGAACGCGATGACGACCACCCACAGCAGGGGCACCTCGTCGGAGGCCAGCATCCAGACGCCGGCGACGACGCCGAGGCTGGCCACGAAGACGGCGCCGCGCAGGGCGGTGTAGATCCAGAACTCCTTCACCCGGCCAGCGTAGGCGTCACCGCCCGCGACCTATCCTGTGGGTGTGAAGGTCCTGCTCGTCGTCGCGCTCGTCGGGGTGCTGATCTACCTGCTCATCCGGGTGGTCGAGCGCCGCGGGATCATGCCGCGCCGACCCGACGGCGGGACCTCCGAGCCACGCGTCACCGGGCCCGACGACGACCCCGACTTCCTGCGCGACCTCGAGCGACGCCGCAAGCGCCGCCACGACCTCGACGACGGCTGACCCGGCCGCTCACCGGTCGACGTCGACCACCAGCCGCGTCGGGTCGGACAGCAGGACCACGCGGAACGGCGTCCGTTCGCCCTCGAGGCCGACGAACACCTGGGTGACCCCCTCGAAGGCCCCGACGACGCGCAGGTCGACGACGTCGCCTCCGAGCCTCGTCCGGACACCACCGGAGCTCTCCGCCGTGGTGGGCGTGCCCTGGACGTCGAGCCGCAGGATCGTGTCGCCGTCGAGCCGGACGACCCTGCCGCTGCCGTCGAGCACCGCCCGCTCGACGTACCGCACCGCCCAGCCGGGCGTCCCGCTCCCCTGGAGCTGCAGCACGACCCGGTCGCTGCCCGGGTGCTCACCCACTCGCACCTCCTGGAGCACCAGGTCCCACGGGCGCTTCGGCTTCGAGGTCTGGAGCGTCGTCCCGCTGGTGGGAGGCGGGCACTCCAGACCGACCCGGTCGGGGTGCTGCTCGGCCCCGGGTCGGCGCCCGCTCCGCACGAGGCCAGCAGGACGGCGCCCGCGAGGGTCAGGACGGGGAGGGGTCTCATGCCTCTGGGACGCCCGGCCCCCGCCGATGGTTGTCCCACCACGGCCCTCGCTCGCGGGACCTGCCGCTGGTCAGGCGCTAGCGGCGGACGACCTCGACCACGGACGAGCCGGCCGCGTTGGGGTCGGCGTACGAGTGCTGGCTGGTCGAGCTGAAGAAGTTGATGCCGATGAAGTTGAACCACAGGGTGGCGATGCCGAGCAGGGCGAGGTACGCCGCGTTGCGACCCCGCCAGCCGGCGGTGGCCCGGGCGTGCAGGTAGGCGGCGTACACGACCCAGGTGATGAAGGCCCAGACCTCCTTGGGGTCCCAGCTCCAGTAGCTGCTCCAGGCCTGGTGGGCCCAGATCGGACCGGTGATGAGGACCGCGAAGGTCCACACCGGGAAGCCGAAGGCGTGCAGCTTGTAGGCGAGCCGGTCGAGGTCGACCGGCGCCGGCACCCGGGCCAGGTAGCCGGTCTGCGAGGCACCCTCGCGGGACTTCACCAGGAACAGCAGCGAGGTGATGCCGCCGAGGCTGAACGCCCCGGTCGCGATGATCGCGGACACCACGTGGATGACCAGCCACGGCGAGTAGAGCGCCTCGGTCAGGGGCGAGATCGGGGCGTAGAGCCAGATCACCGCGACCATCAGCAGGGTCAGCACGAAGCCGACCACGATCGGCGCCATCCAGGCGAGCCGGTAGCGGCGCAGCAGCACGAGGTAGAGGGCGCCGACCACGAAGGTGCCGGAGAGCGTGAACTCGTACATGTTGCCCCACGGCACGCGGTTGGGATCCGCGGCGAGGCCGCGGGACACCAGCGCGAGCAGGTGGACGGCGACCGCGATCACCGTCAGCAGCACACCGAGCCGACCGAACATCTCCTCGCGACGGACCGCGTCGCCGCGACCCTCGTCGCCGGTGGCGACGGCGACCGAACCCTCGGCCTGCGCGACAGCCACCTGCGGGGCGTCGACCCGGCGGGCCGCGGAGACCTGGACCAGGTGGGCGATGAAGGCGAGGAAGTACACGACCCCGGCCGCGGCCACGGCCTGGTTGCTCAGCGCCTCCCAGGCGGCATCGCTCAGGAAGTCGGTCACGTCGTCTCCTCACGCTCTCGGCCCTGCAGGGTGGCCACCAGCTCCTCGAGCACGGCCCGGACGTCGTCGCCGCCGGCGCGGTCGAGCACGGCCACCTCGACCAGTGTGCCCTCCTCGTCCTCGCGCGCCCGCACCCAGGCCCGCCGGGGCCGGATGAACAGCGAACCCAGCAGCCCGAGCAGCGCCAGGATGACGCCGGACAGCGCGATCAGCTTGCCCGGCGACTGGCTGATCTCGATCTTGTTCCAGCGCTCGACCCGGTCGAAGCTCACGGATCCGAGCCCGTCGGGGAGCTTGACGCGCTGGCCGGGGCTGAGGTCCACCCGGAACATGGAGCCGTCCTCCTTCGTGACCAGCTCGGCGTTGCTCTTGTCGAGCGCGTAGACCGACTGCGAGCCCCCGCTCCCGAGCCCGAGGTCACCGGCGTAGACCTGCATCGAGATCGCGGGGTTCTTCAGGTCGCCGAAGACGGAGAAGGGTCCGGTCTCGTCGGTGAAGGCGTACGTCGGGTAGAACCAGCCCTCGAGCCCGATCTGGGTGGGCCGCGCGCCGCTGGCCTTCACCACGCCGATCGACTGGAAGGTCTGGTCCTCGGGCAGGAAGATCGTCGGACCGCTCCAGGCGATGTCGCCGTTGCCGTCGCGGACGGTGATCACCGGTGCGTAGCCGTGGCCGATGAGGAACAGCGAGGTGTCGCCGATGGTCAGCGGGTGGTTGACCTTGAGGTCGTACTCCTGCGGCTCGTCGTCGCCCTCGGCGTACTCGACGTGGGAGACGAAGCCGCGGCCCTGGCCCTGGGCCGGGCCGTCGGTGATCCAGCGGACGTCGAACCCGTCGATGTCGAGGAAGAAGTCGTCGAGCTGGTCGGGCGAGAAGAGGGTGCCGGGGTCGAACTCGTCGTACTGGGTGAGCGTGTTGGCCATGCCGTTGCCGACGATGACGATGGAGCCGGCGCGGTAGCCGAACATGCTGCCGATCGCGAAGCCGACCAGCACGACCAGCACGGAGACGTGGAACAGCAGGTTGCCCGCCTCGCGGAGACGCCCGCGTTCGGCGGCGACGGAGTCGGCGCCCTCCTCGTCCACCCGGACCCGGTAGCGACGCAGGGCGGTGCGGGCACGGTCGAGCACCTCGGCGGCCGGCAGGTCCGTGCGGTACGACGCGTGGTCGGGCAGCCGGTCGAGCCGGGCCGGCGTCGCCGGGGGCTGGGACCGCAGCGCCCGCACGTAGACGCCGATCCGCGGCACGAAGCAGCCGACCAGCGAGACCAGCAGCAACAGGTAGATCGCGGCGAACCAGGGTGACCCGTAGACGTGGAAGAGCCCCAGCCTCTCGTAGAAGGGCGTCAGCGTCGGGTGGTCGGACTGCCACTGGCTGGTCTTGAGGGAGTCGACGCTCTCCTGCGGGATCACCGAGCCGGGGATCGCGGCCATCGCCAGGAGGAGCAGCAGCACGAGGGCGGTGCGCATCGAGGTCAGCTGCCGCCAGGTCCAGCGCAGCATCTCGCGCGCGGTCAGCTCACCCGAGCGGCGCTCCGGTGGGTGCTCGACCGAGCCGCCGGTCAGGGGGTCGCGGGCCATCAGATGCTCGTCTCGTAGCCGGACACGAGCCGGACCTGCAGCCAGGTGACGAGCTCGTCCCACAGTCCGGTCACGAGCAGCACCCCGACCAGGACCATCATCAGCCCGCCGACCCGGGTGACCCACTGCTGGTGACGGCGGATCCAGCCGAAGGCGCCGAGCACCCGGCGGTAGGCGAGCGCGGCCGCGATGAACGGCAGGCCGAGGCCGACGGCGTACACACCGGAGAGGAGGGCGCCGCGGGCGGCGGTCGCCTCGTTGATCGAGAGGGTGGTGATGACGCCCAGGGTGGGGCCGATGCAGGGGGTCCAGCCGAGGCCGAACAGGACGCCGAGCAGGGGCGCGGCGGCCAGCCCCACCGCAGGCACCCGATGGATCCGCCAGTCGCGCTGCAACCACGGGACCAGTCCCGCGAAGGCCAGGCCGAGCACGATGGTGAGCACCCCGAGGGCGACGGTGATCTGCCGCTGCCAGGTGATCAGCCAGGCGCCGAGCGCACCGGACAACGATCCGAGCGCGACGAAGAC